>CAZARN010000032.1:0-3846 GCA_964487565.1 uncultured Clostridium sp. | reverse complement strand
TGGCCGCCTTGCGTCCTTTTGCCTTTTCACGCGGGATAAGCTTGCCCTCGTCGTTCATATCCATGACGGGCTTGATGTTGAGTATGTCGGCGAAAACCGCAGCGGCGGCACTCACGCGCCCTCCGCGGCGGAGATAGGAAAGCTCGGACACGGTATACCAGTGGTTCAGACGCAGCTTGAGCGCTTCCGCATAATCGCGGCATTCCTCGATCGTTGCGCCCTCATCCTTTTTGGCGATAACATGCTCGAGGAACATGCCTTCACCGCCGGACGCGCAAAGGGAATCAACGATATATATCTTGCGATCGGGATATTTGGGGCCAAGCTCGCCGCGGGCAAGGAACCCGCTGTTCACAACGCCCGACAGGCCGGATGAGAAGCCGATATAAAGGATATCCTTACCCTCTTCAAGCATAGGAGTCCAGATCTCGACAAAATCTTCGGGATTCGCCTGAGATGATTTATAAACAACGCCGTTGCGCATGTTGTCATAGATTTCAAGCGCGCATTGATCGGTCATATTATCGCGCTTCGCAACGCCGTCGCGGATATAGAACAGCTGAACATATTTGACGCCAAGCTCCTCCATCCGGTCGCGTCCGAGATCGACGGTGCTGTCCGTGGTGATCACAAAGTTATTCATAAAAATTCCTTTCAAAATGTTAACTCAATATAAACATACTTTATTTTATACACGACTTTTGCTAGAATCAAGGTGGTATTTGTGATATTTTGATAAACTAAGGCCCGGTGATATGATATGAAGAACAAAAAGGTCCCCTTTATAAGGATTTATCTCATCCTTGCGGCGTCGCTTGTCGTCGGTGCGGCGCTTTTTGCGTTGCTCTACAGCGGGGGCGGAGCAAACGTGCTCATAACACAGGCGGAGGAAACGTCCGATCCGCAATCAAACGAAGCGTCGACCGCAGACACGGATGGAAACGGCGTTTCAGCTTCGCCCGACAGCGCGGTCGACGTTGCCTCGACGCCCGAGCCCTCGCCTACGGATACGCCTGAGCCTTCAACCAAGGGGCGCCTTATACCGTTTCTCGGGGAAAACGGCCTTTGGGGATACAAAAACGCAAGCGGGCAGATAGTGGCTGAACCTGTCTATTCATCCGCTCTGGAATTTGACGGCAACACGGCTTTTGCCGCCGTGGACGGATTTTACGGATTGCTGTCGCGCAATTTTGTATGGATCGCGGAGCCTATGTGGACGGCGGTAAATGAGTTTTCGGAGGGAAAAGCCGCTGTCGAATCGGGCGGAAAATGGGGCTACATAACTGACGACGGCAAGCTTGTGATAGATTATCTGTTCCGCGAGGCAGGCGCTTTCCACTGCGGAAGGGCTATCGTGCGAAACGCATCCGAATTTGGTTATATCGACATACAGGGCACTGTCGTGATCGCCGAAAAATGGGCTGAGGGCACTGATTTTGCAAACGACGTTGCGTTTACGCGCTCCACGAACGGCAACAGCTATATAATCAATAAGATCGGCGACAAGATAGCGACGCTCAGTTCACGCCAGTATGGCAGCGCTTATTCGGAGGATTTCGCGCTCATAAGCGAAGGCGACGAATGCTATTTCTTCAATTCGTGCGCAAAAACGGCATTCAAGACGCGATACGAAAGCGCGCTCCCTTTTTCCGGCGGATATGCCGCTGTAAAAAAAGACGGTCTTTGGGGATTCATCAACAACAGAGGCTCGCTTGAAATCCAGTGCATATATTCCGATGCGGCTTCCTTTTCAAACAATCTGGCCGCAGTCAGGGACAGCGCGAACGGACTTTGGGGCTACATCAATACTGCCGGCGTTTATATCATCAAGCCGCTTTATGAGAGCGCGGAACCATTCGAACAGGGAACCGCCGTTGTCGCGCGCGACGGGGCGCACTATCTGATCGACAATACGGGCAAGGAGACGCTTTTATACTAATGTCCGCAATACGCGGACTTTTGTTTTTCCAACCCGAACGAAAATATCCATGATTTCAAATATAAACTGACAATATTGAGCATACAGCATTGTAAACGCGAGATCGTAGGTATATAATGTGTTTGTGATTCGTGGACACACGATCCGACAAATCTATGATATACGAGGCGATCAACAATGCAGGGTATGATGGATGCGCTTGTGAAAAGCGAGGCGGGCAAGGGCCTCATACTGACAAAGGTCCCCATCCCCGAACCGGGTATCGGCGAGGTGCTGATAAAGATACACAAAACGGCCATTTGCGGAACGGATGTGCATATCTACAATTGGGATCCATGGAGCCAGCAGCATATAAAGCCGCCTATGGTGATAGGGCATGAATACGTCGGTGAGATCGCGGAGCTTGGCCCCGGCGTGAACGATTATAAAGTGGGTCAGCTCGTTTCCGGCGAAGGTCACATCGTTTGCGGGCATTGCCGCAATTGCCGCGCCGGCAACGGTCAGTGGTGCAAATTCACGCGCGGGGTTGGCGTGGACAGAGACGGCGCCTTTGCCGAGTATCTCTGCATCCCCGAAACAAACGTTATACTCATCAACAAGAACATTCCCGAGGACATAATCTCATTTTTCGACGCTTACGGCAACGCGACGCACACGGCGACGATGTTCGACGTTGTGGGCGAGGACGTGCTGATAACCGGCGCGGGTCCGATCGGCATGATGGCGGCCGGCATCGTCCGCAAAAACGGGGCGCGCCGTGTGATAATAACAGACGTCAACGATTACAGGCTCGGCATCGCGAAACAGATGGGCGCGACGATGACCGTCAACCTCAGGACGCAGAAGCTTGAAGACGCCATGAAGGCCTCCGACATGGTCGAAGGGTTTGACGTCGGTCTTGAAATGAGCGGCAACGGCGCTGCGCTCAACCAGCTCCTCAAGTCGATGCGCAACGGCGGCAAGGTGTCGCTGCTTGGCATATCGGGACCGGGCACCGTGATCGATTGGAACGACGTCATATTCAAGGGGCTTACGCTTCAGGGGATTTACGGGCGCAAGATGTATGAAACCTGGTATAAGATGATCGCAATGATAGAAGCCGGACTTGACCTTACGCCGATAATCACGCACAGGTTCCATTATACGGATTTTGAAAAAGGCTTTGCCGCGATGAACAGCGGTCTTTCAGGTAAAGTAATACTCGACTGGTCAAAATAAAGGAGGGTTTTATGAAAAAGGCATACGGGATATTTGCAGACGAACTTGAGAGCATCAAAAATGCCGGCACCTTCAAGGAAGAACGCATAATAACCACCGAGCAGAAGGCGCGAATCGACACGACGAAAACAAAAGGCGTGCTCAATATGTGCGCAAACAACTACCTCGGTCTTTCGAACAACAAGGAGATAATCGAGGCGGCAAAAGCGGGATATGACAGATGGGGCTTCGGCCTTTCTTCCGTGCGCTTCATCTGCGGCACGCAGCAGATACACAAGCAGCTCGAGCGCAAGATCGCGGATTTTCTCAAAATGGACGACGCTATACTGTATTCGTCATGCTTCGACGCGAACGGCGGTCTTTTTGAAACGCTGCTCGGCGCGGACGATGCGGTGATCTCGGATGAGCTGAACCACGCGAGCATAATCGACGGCGTGAGGCTTTGCAAGGCAAAGCGTTTCCGTTATAAAAACAGCGACATGGACGACCTTCGCGCCCAGCTTGAGGCTGCAAAGGACTGCCGCATAAAGATAATCGCGACCGACGGTGTTTTCTCCATGGACGGCTTCATCGCGAAACTTCCCGAGATATGCGATCTTGCGGAGGAATACGACGCGCTCGTTATGGTGGATGACAGCCATGCCGTGGGCTTCATGGGCGAACATGGCCGCGGCACGCACGAGGCGTGC
>CAZARN010000031.1:0-4481 GCA_964487565.1 uncultured Clostridium sp. | reverse complement strand
ATCCTACGACAGGAGGTCCTTTTTCTCAATGTCCTATTCTTGGGGTTCAGTTCATATTTTTTTACGAAAATATATAATAGATATACATGTTGCCATTGCCATGCTGACGTAGTATGCTTAACAAGCGCTAGTTATTTTGCAGCCGTTTTTTCGGCAGCTAAAATTAGGCGTGATCGGATTCACCGGCAACTTTTGGGCAACTTTTATTTGACCGAGCATGACACGGCATGTCCGAAAAATGTAGATAAATAGGCATTTATCCGGGACGTGACAAGACGCTTTTTGTGACTCTGACTCGTATTGTCTAGGTTCGAATCCTAGTTCCGCAGCCACAAAAAGCCAGACGAAGTCCGGCTTTTTTCTTTCGTCTGAAGACTGATCCATATCATGCTGACAGAGAGGGGCAACGCAAATGGCGTCCGCTGCTGCAACGCGCGACATGACAAAAGGCACGCCGTGGAAGCTCATCGTCGAGTTTGCATTCCCCGTGCTGCTCAGCCAGCTTTTTCAACAGCTTTACAACACCGCGGATTCGCTTATCGTCGGCCGTTTTCTCGGCACGGAAGCCCTTGCCGCGGTAAGCTCGTCGGGCACGCTCATCATGTTCCTCGTCAGCTTTTTCACGGGAACATCTATGGGCGCTGGCGTTGTCATTTCACGCTATTTCGGCGCTGGCGACGAGGACAGGGTTTCAAAGGCGATTCACACGAATATTGCGTTCGGCATCGTCTGCGGCGTGCTCCTCACCGTTGCGGGCGTGTTTTTCACGCCGACGCTGCTTCGCTGGATGGACACGGATCCGGACGTGCTGCCAGATGCGATCGCGTATTTCAGGTATTATTTCACGGGCGCGATCGCCGTCGTAATGTATAACATATGCAAGGGGATAATGAACGCCCTTGGCGACAGCAAACGGCCGCTGTATTATCTGATATTCTCATCGCTTTTGAACATCGCGCTCGATCTGCTCTTCATCGGCGTGTTCCGCTGGGGCGTATGGTCTGCGGCAGTGGCGACAACCATATCCCAGGCGCTCAGCGCCGTGCTTTGCTTCATCCATCTGTGCAAGCCGGGGACGGTTTATCAGGTGAGGAGAAAGGACATCGGCTTTGACAGGGAAATGCTTGGCGAAATACTCAAATACGGGCTGCCTTCGGGGATACAAAGCTCCGTGATATCGCTTGCAAACGTCATCGTGCAGACCAATATCAATTCGTTCGGCAAGGCGGCCACCGCCGCTTACGGCTCGTATACGAAGATCGAAGGATTCGCGTTTTTACCGATAACGAGTTTCACGATGGCGATCACAACATATGTCGGACAGAACCTTGGCGCGCGCGAGTATGAGCGCACGAAAACAGGCGCGCGTTTCGGCATACTGGCGTCTATGGCGCTTTCAGCCGTGATAGGCGCGATCATATTCGCTTTCACCCCGTTGTTCATAAGGGCTTTTTCGGATGACGCCGCCGTTATTGCGATGGCGGTCAAGCAGGGGCGCACGGAATCGCTGTTCTTCTTCCTGCTGTCGTTCTCACATGCTGTGGCGGCGGTTTGCCGCGGCGCGGGGAAGGCGTTCGTGCCTATGTTCATCATGCTTTCAATATGGTGCGTGTTCAGAATAATCTACATAACCGCGGCCATGTATTTCGCGCACGATATACAGCTCATTTACTGGGCTTATCCTATAACATGGGCAATGAGCTCCGTTGTATATCTCATTTACTATCTGCGCTCGGACTGGCTGCACGGATTTGAGCAGAGGCCGGGCAAATAAGCCGCCCTGTCCGCTGTGGACTTAATGCGCGCCGCTGGTGTATAATCAAAAAGAACACCGGAGGAGGTGACGCATATGCCTTTTTTTGCGGACGGATTCACAAAGGATAAAATCATCATAATGTATGCGCTCATGAAGCTTGCGTCCGAGCCGACGAAGGAACAGCTCACGACGTTTTTCGGTTCGTTTGACCTTATGCCGTATTTTGATATGCAAAGCGCTGTTTATGAGCTTGAGGAGGATGGCTTTATCGCCGCCGTGCCGAGACCATACGGTCAGGCGTACTGCCTCACGCCCCACGGGCGCGAAACGCTTGATATGTTCATTGAGCGCGTGCCGCAGTCGCAGCGCACGCGCATTGACGAGTGCGCGGACGGCTACCGTGAAAAACTGCGCAGGGAGACGCGCTATTCCGCGATAATGGAGCGCACAACGAGGGGCGCTTACCGTGTGAGGATGCGCGCGATGGAACAAAACGGGGAATTGCTGAGGGTCGAAATTCTCCTGCCTGATGAAACCAGCGCAAAACGCGCTGTCTCCGTTTGGCCGGAAAGGGCGGAGGCGATATACGCATCCGTCCTCTCCGAGCTTTCGGGCAAATGAAATTCACACAAATGCAAGAAGCTGTCTGATATTCGCTTCCTCAGCCGTGCGCAGCCTTTCGGCAAGCGCACGGTTTGCTTTTTCGGCCTCGGTGTACTCGTTGAGCGCCCTCGCAACGTCCACAAGCCCCATCGAGCTGCCCTGAATGAGCATCTCGGCAAGGTGCGAGCTTGTGTTGTCAAGCTTCGCGTTCATGTATATGCCGCAGTAGATCGGCCCTCTTTGAATAAGGCCGTATTCATCCGCCGCCTCGCCCATAGCGGCGAGCCTGTCGCCGGCTTCAAGCAGAATCGCGTGGTATTCCGCGAACTGCGACGCCATTACGCAGCGGAACGTCGCATCCCGGCACAGCTTGATAAGCCTGCCGGAAATGTCTTTTGCAAGCTCAGCGCTCCGATGCACTTCGTTGAGCAGCTCTTTATCGTGATCCATGTTAAAAACACCTCCGCTGATAGTTTTCGGATTCGATGTGCACAATATTCTCGTACTTGTCGGGAAAGCATGGTTGTATTATACTGTAATGTGGTTAAGATTGAGCGCAAATACATTATATGGTGGTCATTGGAGGAAGAATGTCAAAGGAATATACCGTTGACGACATAAAAGTTATCGAAGGACTTGAAGCCGTGCGTATGCGGCCGGGCATGTATATAGGCAGCACCGGTTCGCGCGGTCTCCATCACATGCTTTGGGAAATCGTGGACAACGCCGTTGACGAAGCCGCAAACGGTTATGCCGACACTATCAGGGTTACGCTGCACAAGGATAATTCCGTGACGGTCGAAGACAACGGCCGCGGGATTCCCGTGGGCATACATGAAAAGCTCGGCGTGAGCGGCGTTGAGGTGGTCTACACACAGCTCCATGCCGGCGGCAAATTCGACAATGATTCATACGGCTTTTCGGGCGGTCTGCACGGCGTGGGCGCGAGCGTGGTCAACGCGCTGTCGGAATATCTCGATGTTGAGGTTTATACGGAAGGCCGCATATATGAGCAGAAATTCAGAAGCTTTGAGGATGATGAGGGCCGGATGCACTCCGGAAAGCCCGTCGAGGCGCTTGCGGAGACGGGACGCACAAGAAAACGCGGCACAAAGGTGACGTTCCTGCCGGACGCGCGCGTTTTTGAAACGCTTGAGATGAATTATGAGATCATATCGAAGCGCCTGAGGGAGCTTGCATATCTCAACCGCGATATAACCTTCACGCTTTCTGATGAACGCGGGGGCAGGAAAGAGCGTGAATTCATGTTCGAAGGCGGACTTTCGGATTTTGTGAAATATCTCAACGCGGATAAAACCCCGCTTTATGAGGAACCGATCTGCATATGCGGAGAAAAGGACGGGATCATCGTCGATATCGCGCTTCAGCATAACGACGGCTATACCGAAAGCCTTTTCAGCTATGTGAACAACATACCTACGACCGAGGGCGGAACGCATGAAACGGGCTTCAAGACCGCCTTCACGAAGATCATGAACGATTACTGCCGCAAGCACGGCCTTTTGAAGGATAAAGACGCATCGCTCACCGGCGAGGATTTCCGCGAGGGACTGACGGCTGTGCTTTCGCTCAAAATGCGTTCGATACAGTTTGAGGGGCAAACAAAGACCCGCCTTGGCAACACGGAAGCAAAGCCCGCGGTGGAGGGCGTGATGAACGATCTGCTGGCGCCGCTGCTTGAGGACCTGAAAAATGCGGACAAGGTGAACGGCATCGCTGATAAAGCGCTCAAAGCCGCCAAGGTGCGCGAGACCGCGCGCAAGGCGAAAAACATGGCGCGGGAGAAGAACAAGCTTGAAAACGCACCGCTTGTGGGCAAGCTTTCAAGCTGCACGGGGCGCGACGCAAGCCTGAACGAGCTTTTCATCGTCGAGGGAGACAGCGCGGGCGGAAGCGCGAAACAGGGAAGGGACAGACGCTTTCAAGCGATACTGCCGCTGCGCGGCAAGCCGCTCAACGTAGAGAAAAAGCGCATCGACCAGGTGCTGCAAAACGAGGAATTCCGCTCGATCATCACCGCGGTCGGCACCGGCATCGGCGAGGACTTCGATATCTCGTCGCTCAAGTACGACAAGATCATCATCCTCTCGGACGCGGATCA
>CAZARN010000030.1:0-7539 GCA_964487565.1 uncultured Clostridium sp. | reverse complement strand
ATGCGCCGGGACGGAGGACGAACCCGCGAACTGCGCATCTGAGTGCATGCGGCCCATCGTATCCGTGAGGCCATAGCTCGCGGGGCCGGCAGCCATGTTGTCCGGATGGAGCGTGCGGCCCGTGCCGCCGCCGGAAGCAACGGAGAAATACTTCTTGCCGTTCTCGACGCACCATTTTTTGTATGTGCCGGCGACGGGATGCTGGAAGCGCGTGGGGTTGGTGGAGTTGCCCGTGATGGAAACATCCACGTTCTCATGGCGCATGATCGCAACGCCCTCGTTGACGTCGTCCGCGCCGTAGCAGCGCACCTTCGCGCGGTCCCCATCGGAATAGGCGACGGTTTTGACGATGCTCAGCTCGCCGGTATACTGATTATAATCGGTCTCAACATAAGTGAAACCGTTTATGCGGCTGATGATATAAGCGGCGTCCTTGCCAAGGCCGTTCAATATGACCTGAAGGGGTTCCTTCCTCACCTTGTTGGCCGTGCGGGCGATACCTATCGCGCCTTCCGCGGCGGCAAAGCTTTCGTGCCCTGCGAGGAAAGCGAAGCAATGCGTTTCTTCACGAAGGAGCATCGCGCCAAGGTTGCCGTGGCCGAGACCGACCTTGCGCTGATCGGCGACGGAGCCGGGTATGCAGAAGGCCTGCAAGCCCACGCCTATCGCCTCCGCAGCCTCAGCCGCGCTCTTCGCGCCCTTTTTCACGGCGATCGCCGCGCCGAGGGTATATGCCCAAACGGCGTTCTCAAACGCGATGGGCTGAATGCTCGTCACGATGGAGCGCACGTCCACGCCCTTCGCCTTAAGCATCTCATCCGCCTGCTCGAAGCTCTCTATGCCGTATGCGTCCATAACGGGCTTAATGGTGGCTATTCTTCTTTCATATCCTTCAAACGTTACCATGTTCGTCCTCCTCTCACTCGTGACGCGGGTCGATGACCTTCACGGCCTCCGCGAAGCGACCGTAGGTGCCGGTGTTCTTTGTGAAAGCCTCGTTGGCGTCCGTCCCCTTCTTGATGGCTTCCATCATCTTGCCAAGATTGACGAACTTATAACCTATGATCTCGTTGTTCCTGTCAAGGCCGATACCCAGCACATAACCTTCCGCCATTTCAAGATAGCGCGGCCCTTTGGCGTGCGTGCCGTACATCGTGCCGATCTGGCTGCGCTGGCCCTTGCCGAGATCCTCAAGCCCGCCGCCGATAGGCAATCCGCCTTCGGAGAACGCGGTCTGGCTGCGGCCGTATACGATCTGAAGGAAAAGCTCCCTCATTGCGGTGTTGATCGCGTCGCAGACAAGGTCGGAATTGAGCGCCTCAAGGATCGTCTTGCCGGGAAGTATCTCGCTCGCCATTGCCGCGGAATGCGTCATGCCGGAGCAGCCCAGCGTTTCCACGAGCGCTTCTTCGATTATACCGTCCTTTATGTTGAGCGTGAGCTTGCACGCGCCCTGCTGCGGTGCGCACCAGCCGACGCCGTGCGTAAGGCCGGAGATATCCTTTATCTCCTTTGCCTTGACCCATTTGCCCTCCTCGGGTATCGGGGCGGGATCATGCTTTGCGCCCTTTGCGACGCAGAACATCTCTTCAACTTCACGCGAATACTGCATGAACATAACCTCCTTGACTGATAAGGGACAAGCCCGTTTTTTCACAAATATAGTATACCATAAAAAAGCCTGATGCAAAGCCGCCTGTGCGATAATATTTGATGATTGCCCGGGCTTTACTATTCTGTTATACTTTTAGAAGAGCAAATCGGAGGTAGATCGATGTATGATATTATAATCAAAAACGGCATTGCGGCCGTTGACGGCAAAGGACTCGTCCGTGCGGACGTCTGTATACGGGACAAAAAAATCGCATATATCGGCTGCGCGGACGGCGCCGCGGCCCAAACAATAGATGCCGGGGGCATGATCGTTTCCCCCGGCTTCATAGACATACACATGCACGAAGAGGACTTTTCGCAGGACAGGGATTATGTGATCGCCGTGCAGATGCTGCGCATGGGCGTCACCACCTGCCTTGCCGGCAACTGCGGGGATCAAAACCAGCCGACGACCGTTTTCCGCAAAAAAGTTGAAGCCGGAAGTCCGGTGAACTACATGACGCTTGCGGGCTATAACCGCGCGCGCCGCACCGTCGCCGGACTCGGGCGTTACGATACGGCAACATCCGCGCAGATGCGCGACATTGCAGAGCATATTGCCCGGGAAATCGAGGACGGCGCATCGGGAATATCATTCGGCGTGGAATACGCGCCCGGCATTTCATTTGAGGAGGCGGTCGCCGCCGTCACCATGCAAAAGGAGCGCAATATTTTCGTTTCCATGCACTACCGCGCAGACTGCGACGGCTGCATCGACTCGATAAAGGAAATGATCGCGATGGCGCGCGCTATGGGCACGCGGTTCCAGATATCCCATCTTTCGTCATGCTCCGCGCGCGGACAGATGGCTGAATCCCTCCGGCTCATCAACGCCGCCAACGCGGAGAACCCTCTGCTTGACTACGACACTTATCCGTATGACGCGGCTTGCACATCCATCGGCTCCGCGTGCTTTGACAAAAAGACTTTCGACGTGCGCGCCGCAAAGGGCGCGCGCATAATGGCAGGCTCCGGCCCGCTTTCCGGCAAATATTTCGACAGGGCAACGTTTGAAGCCGTGCGCCGCGACGCGCCGGACACGCTTGCCGTCATATTCGAAATGAAGGAAGAGGAGATCGCGGCGGCTGTCACCAACAGCCCCTGCGGGATGGTTGCAAGCGACGGCATACTTTCGGGCGGCTTCGGTCACCCGCGCGCCGCCGGCACGTTCCCGCGCGTGCTCGCAAAATATGTGCGCGAGGAGGGTCTTATTTCTCTTGATGCTGCCCTTGAAAGGATGACGCTGCGCCCCGCAAAACGGCTTGGCCTTGATATGAAGGGCAAGCTCGCGCCGGGACTTGACGCGGACGTCACCGTGTTCGATCCGAAGAAGATCGCCGACCGTGCCACCTATGCTAGGCCCAATCTGCCGCCCGTCGGCATGAAGGCCGTGATCGTCAACGGCAAACTCGCCGTGCTTGACGACGCGCTCGTATGCCCGACGGCCGGCGTATTCATTCAATCCGTTTAAATCTTATCGAAACCGAAAAAGGAGGCGCATACAATGCTTGATATTCTCATCAAAAACGGACGCTATCCCGACTTCGCGCGCGGGCTTCTCGTGCACGGCGACATCGGCGTGCGCGGCGGTAAAATCGTCTCCGCAGGTGAGACGGATGAAGCCGCAAGCAACGTGATCGACGCCGACGGCATGATCGTCTCCCCCGGCTTCATCGATATACACATGCACGAGGAAAACTTCCGCATTGAGGGCGAGCGCTATGTCATCGCGCAGCGGATGCTTCGCATGGGCGTCACCACATGCCTTGGCGGCAACTGCGGCGATACATATCAGCCGACGTCAGTCTTCCGTCAAACGCTCGACAGGCTCGGCGGCGCGCCGGTAAATTATATCATGCTTGCGGGCTACAATACCCTGCGGCACAGCGTCGCGCATCTCGGCGAATACGACGCGGCGTCCCCGGGGGATATCGAGGCCATTGCCGCTGCGGCCGCGCGGGAGATCGCGGACGGCGCTTCCGGCATATCATTCGGCGTTGAATATGACCCCGGCATCACCGAGGCTGAGATCGTGCGCGCGCTGAGGCTGCAGAAAGAGCAGGGCATTTTCGTTTCCATGCACTACCGCGCGGACTCCTCGCGCTCGCTCGATTCCATACGCGAAATGATACGCATCGCCGAGGCGACAAACGTCCGTTTTCAGGTTTCTCACCTTTCCTCATGTTCCGCGATGGGACAGATGAAGGACGCGCTGGCGCTGCTCGGGCCCGCGATCGAACGCAATCCGCTCCTCGATTACGACACCTATCCGTATAATGCTTTCTGCACGGATATAGGCTCCGCCGTGTTTGACAACGACAGCTTCACGATGTGGCGCGCGACGGGGGCGGACGTGCTCATGGGCAGCGGCTCGCACCGGGGCGAATATATCACCGACAAGAAGCTGTTCGATGAAATAAGAAGCGCCGAACCGCATGAAAACGTGATCGTATTCGCGATGAAGGAAGACGAGATCGCAATGGCGCTCACATCGCAATACGGTATGCTCGGCAGCGACGGCGTCCTTACAAACGGGGACGGCCACCCGCGGGCGACCGGCACTTTCCCGAGGCTGATCGCAAAGTATGTGCGCGAGGAAGGCCGTCTTTCAATGATGAGCGCGCTCGAAAAGATGACGCTTCGTCCCGCAAAGCGTCTCGGTCTTGGCGCAAAGGGCAGGATCGCGCCCGGCTGCGACGCGGACATAACCGTATTCGATCCGGAAAACATCCGCGACAACGCCACCTTTGCCGAGCCTTCGCTGCCGGCGACGGGCTTCGCCGCCGTGATCGTCGGCGGGCGCATCGCTGTCCTCAACGATCAGACGCTCGACGCGCGCGCAGGCCGCTTCATACAGACCCTCGGCCGTTGAGCTTCGCGGCGTTCTGCGATCAGCGGATACCGGCGGCGTGACATGCCGTTTGATTTGACATGATATCAAGCAAGCTTAAAACCCTATATCTTCTCGACGTACTGCGCGAGGAAACGGACGAGCAGCACCGCATGAGCGTACCCGATCTTGTTGCGGCGCTCGCCGCGCGCGACATACCTTCCGAACGCAAGGGCATATACCGTGATCTTGAAGCGCTGCGCGAGCACGGCGAGGATATAATTCAGACGCCGACCGGCTATTATCTCGGCCGCCGCGCGTTTGACGTATCCGAGACCCGCGTGCTTGCCTCCGCCGTTCAGGCGGCCTATTTCATCACCGAAAAGCGCAGCCGCGAGCTTGTGAACAAGCTTTTCACTTCGCAAAGCGCATACTGTGCGGACGAGCTTCGCGCCCAGTGCAACATGGGCGGCGTCAAATGCTCCAACGACGAGGTTTTACGCGCGATAGACGCCCTCAACCTCGCCATTGCCATGCACAGGCAGATAAGCTTCCTTTATTTCAAGCAGGATGTCGACCGGCGAAGCGTCGCGCAGCGCGGCGGCAAGCGGTTCACCGTGAGCCCTTACGCGCTCATATGGATGATGGACAGATATTATCTTGTTTGCAACATGGATGAAAGGGACGATCTCACGCATTTTCGTCTTGACAGGATGCAGCGTGTCCGTCTGGAACAAGGCCCGTGGCGGCATTTCAATGAAGTATCGGATTACAAGCGCACGTTCGATCAGGCGGATTATGTGAAAAAGTGCGTGAACATGTTCGGCGACCGCGCAAGGATCGTTACGCTTCGATGCGACAACAGCCTCGCGGGCGAGCTTTATGACCGTTTCGGTACCGACATCATCCTTACACGCGAGGATGAGACCCGTTTCACGGCGCAGCTCAATGTCGCCGCCGGGGACGGTTTTCTCGCCTGGGTCGGACAATGGGGCGCAAGGGCGGAAATAATCGCGCCGCAGGACGTGCGCGACGCCATGCGCGATCGCGTCGCTGCGGCGGCCAGGCTTTACTGCGACTGAAAAAAACGGAGCCGGCATTGCCGGCTCCGTTCGTATCATCTGAACCAAACCTTTGAGCAGAACACAAGGAATAGCGCAAACACCGCGACAAACACGAGCGCAACGATCGCATATGCAATGAACACTCCGCGTCCGATGGCGCGCTTTTCCTTTTTGGAAAGGGTCAATGGCTCGGCTTTTTGTTTTTTCTCTCCGAACTCATCAAAACCCCTGCGCGCGCGCTTTGAATAGATGGTATGCGGCATGCCGTCAACATTCATGTTGGCGATCACCCTGCCGTCGTCCACCCAGTCGTCCTTCTTGTTCTTACGCTTTTTCTCCATTCAGCCTCAGTCCTGATTGTACAGGTGGCATGCCACCATGTGGCCCGGCTCATACTCCTTGAACACAGGCGCAACCTCAGAGCAGATATCCATGCAATCCTTGCAGCGGGTGCGGAATTTGCATCCGGAGGGCGGATTTGCGGGGCTTGGTATATCGCCCGAAAGTATGATCCTGTTCATCTTGTATGACGGATCGGGCATCGGAACGGCCGAAAGCAGCGCCTTCGTATACGGATGCATCGGATTTGAGAATATCTTCTCCTTGTCGCCCATTTCAACCATTGAACCGAGATACATGACGCCGATGGTCTTTGATATATGCTCAACCACGGAAAGATCGTGCGAGATGAACAGATATGTGTATCCGAACTCCCTCTGAAGATCCATCATCAGGTTGATTATCTGCGCCTGTATCGAAACGTCCAACGCCGAAACCGGCTCGTCGCATATGATGAGCTTCGGGTTGAGCGCCACGGCGCGCGCGATACATATCCTCTGCCTCTGCCCGCCTGAAAACTCATGCGGATAACGATAGAAATACTGGGGCTGGAGGCCGCAGTCACGCATGACCTTGACGATATACGCCCTGTATTGATCGGATGGCACGATCTTGTGTTCCTTCACAGCCTCGCCGATGATCTCACCGACCGGCATACGCGGCGAAAGGCTCGAATAAGGATCCTGAAAGATCATCTGCATCTGCGGGCGCAGCCTGCGAAGCTCCTCATGGCTGATCTTTGAAAGATCACGCCCGTCGAACGTCACAGTGCCGTCCGTCACATCGTGCAAACGCAGGATCGTGCGGCCGACGGTGGTCTTGCCGCAGCCTGATTCGCCGACAAGACCCATTGTTGTGCCGCGTTCAATGCTGAAGGAAACGTCGTCAACGGCCTTGACATAGTCTTTAGCCTTGTTAAGTATACCCTTGCTGATGGGATAATACTTTTTGAGGTGGCTTACTTCAAGTATGTTGTCTGCCATTGCCGTCACTCCTTTCCGCCTTCCGCGAAGGAGCCGAAAATATCGGCGTCGCGGTCGTTTTCATAAAGATAACATGCAGCGAAATGCGTGTCCGAGAACTGCAGCATCGGCGGATACTCGCCGTTGCAGCGCTGAATGCACTTTTCGCACCTGTTACGGAAATAACAGCTGTCCGGCATGTTTATCGGGTTCGGCACCTGTCCGGGTATGCTGTAAAGTCGCTCCACGCGCTTGTTCACGCTTGGCTTGCTGCGCATAAGGCCAACAGTATACGGATGTTTCGGATGGAAGAATATCTCCTCCACCGTACCCTTCTCGACGATGCGTCCCGCGTACATGACGACGACATAATCGGCCATTTCCGCAATGACGCCGAGATCGTGCGTGATGAGCATTATGCTGCCGTTGATCTTGTACTTTATGTCGCGCAGAAGATCGAGTATCTGGGCCTGGATCGTCACGTCCAGCGCGGTCGTCGGCTCATCGGCGATGATAAGGCGCGGGTTGCAGGAGAGCGCCATCGCTATCATGACCCTCTGCCTCATACCGCCCGAAAGCTCGTGCGGATAGCTTGCGTAGACCTTGTCGACCATAGCTATACCGACAAGCTTGAGCATTTCCAATGAGCGTTCTTTTGCGGATTCAGGCGTTGAACCCGGCTCGTGAAGCA
>CAZARN010000029.1:0-10409 GCA_964487565.1 uncultured Clostridium sp. | reverse complement strand
GGCAGGTAAGGATGCAAATCGTCAAAAATCGTCGCGATCTCCTCGTTGATCTTGGGGTTGTATTTCATCGTGCAGGAACCAAGCGGATAAAATCCGTTGTCCACGCCGAAATTGCGGCGTGAAAGGTTCACATAATGGCGCACGACGTCAACCTCCGCGACCTCGGGCAGCGGAAGCGCAGCCGTGGCCATAAGGTTTTTCGGCAAAAGCGCGTCGAGCACGGGCACATCCATCTTCGGCAGGTCATAGCCGCGGCGGCCGGGCTTCGTGCGCTCAAATATAAGCGGATAACTTGAACGGCTCATTTGAACACCTCCTCAAGCACGGCAAGGACGGTATCGATCTCCTCGCGCGTGTTCATCTCCGTCGCGCACCAAAGCGCGCCCGCGTCGCCGTCGATAAGGCGATTGAGCCTCAGTCCGCCCATTATCCCGCGATCCTTCAGTATCGCGTTGACGACGGAAGCATCCTTGTCGTAATCCACGGTGAACTCGTTGAAGAACGGCGTTTGAGGATAGCGCAGACGAATGCCCTTTATTTGCGCCATGCCGTCGGCGAGATAATGCGCCTTCTGCATGGATTGCTCGGCGGCTTCCCTTATACCCGCGGGGCCCATGAGGGAGAGGTAGATCGTGTTCATCACCGCGCAGAGGGATTGGTTCGAGCAGATGTTCGAGCTTGCCTTTTCGCGGCGTATATGCTGCTCGCGCGCCTGAAGGGTAAGCACGAAAACGCGGTTGCCCTCGGTATCGGCCGTTTCGCCGACGATGCGGCCCGGCAGATTGCGCATGAGCTTTTGCGTTGCGGCCATGAAGCCCACATACGGGCCGCCGAACGCGAGCGGCAGACCCAGGGACTGTCCGTCGCCGACGGCCACATCCGCGCCGAGGTCGCCCGGACGCGCAAGCACGCCGAGAGAGTGCGGATAAACATAGGCGACAAACAGACCGCCTGCGGCATGGGTGGCGTCCGCAAGCGCCTTTATATCCTCAACGCAGCCGAAGAAATTGGTTTCGGGCGCGATGAAGCCCGCGGCGTTTACCATCGCGGCGGCAAGCGCCGCTGCATCTGTCGTGCCGCTTTGGGTGAGAGGTATCTCGCAAAGCTCCGTATTTGAGAAGCGGGCGTAGGTTTTGAGCACCGCCACAACATCAGGATGGAGCCCCGCGCTGTAAAGCACTTTGTTTTTGCGCTTCACATCGGCGATCATGTGCATGGCCTCGGCCGCGGCGGAAGGCCCGTCGTATACGGAGGCGTTTGAAACATCAAGCCCGGTGAGGGCGCAGATCATGCTTTGAAACTCGAATATGCTTTGCAGCATGCCCTGGCTCATTTCCGCCTGATACGGGGTGTAGGCGGTATAAAACTCGCTGCGCATGGCAAGCTGAGGCACCGCGGAGGGGATATAATGGTTATACGCGCCCGCGCCGCGGAAAACGGAAAGCGCGGTGTTGTTCTGTCCGGCGAGGGAGGCGAACACGCGGCGCACTTCGGTTTCACTCATACCTTCCGGCAGATCGATGAGCTTTTTGAAGCGAACCTGCTCGGGTATGTCGGAATACAGGTCTTCCATGCAGTCGAGCCCAAGGGCGTCGAGCATGGCCTCCTGTTCTTCCGGAGTGTTGGGAACATAGGTCCTCATATCTGCGCCTCAGCCTTCGCTTGCAACGAACGCATCATATTCGGCGGCGCTCATGAGGGAAGCCTCGTCGATCTCGCTGACCTCGATGACGGCGATGAACGCGCCGTAAGGATCGGCATTGATGGATTCCGGCGCGTCGGCCAGCGCTTCGTTGACCTCGGTCACCTTGCCGCCGACGGGGGTATATATGTCGCTTGCGGCCTTGACGCTTTCAACCGCGGCAAAAGAATCGCCGGCGCTGAAGCTGTCCCCCACATTGGGCAGATCCACGAACACGATGTCGCCAAGCGCGTCCTGCGCGTGGTCGGTGATGCCTATACGGGCAAGCTTGCCATCCATGAGTACCCACTCGTGGTCGCGTGAATATTTACGGTCATTGGGTGTCATAACGGATATCCTCCTAAAATATTGTTTATATGTTTTTCAGCTTCTCTTGTAAAAAGGTATTTCAACGCGCATGGCCTTGAGCTTCTTGCCGCGCACATCCACCTCAAACTCCGGCTTTTCGGCGTACTCGATATCAACGAGCGCCATGGCCCAGCTTCCGTCGAGCGTGGGAACGGGCATTCCGGAGGTGACATGTCCGACAAGCCTGCCGTCGCAGAACACGTCGCAATGCTCGCGCATTATGCCGCGCTCCGTCAGCTTAAGACCGATGCGGGCGCGTTTCACACGTTCCGCAAGCGCGGCCTTGCCGATGAAATCAGGCTTGTTCATTTTGACGGCGAATCCTATGCCGACTTCCATCGGGGTAACGGTTTCGTTCATCTCGTGCCCGTAAAGCGGCATACCGGCTTCAAAACGCAGCGTGTCGCGCGCGCCGAGGGCGCAGGGCAGCGCGCCGGCCTTGACGAGCGCGGCATGCAGGGCGGGGCCGTCGGACGCCTTGCAGTAAAGCTCGACGCCGTCCTCACCCGTATAACCCGTGCGGGAGACCGTGCACTTGATCCCGGCAACGGAGGTTTGCGCAACGAAAGTATAGTTCTTCTGCGGAAGCTCGCCCGCAACGCCTGCGCGCTCCAGCACATCGGTGAACTTCGGTCCCTGGAGCGCGAGCTGCGCCCAGAGGGGGCTTTCATCGGTGACGACGACGTCGCCGAACTTGTTCTTGTTGAACCAGTCGATATCCTTCGCGGTGTTGCCGGCGTTGATGACGAGAAGATAATCCTCGTCCGAATACTTATAAACGAGTACGTCGTCCACGGTGCCGCCGTTTTCATAGCACATCATGGAATAGCGGCAGCGGCCGGGCGTCATGGTGGTGATATCGTTTGTGAGGATCTTCTGAAGATAGGCGAACGCATCCTTGCCGGTTATGCGGGCCTCGCCCATGTGTGAAACATCGAACAGTCCGGCGTTCTCACGCACGGCCTTGTGTTCTTCAACAATGCTTTTGTACTGCACGGGCAGCGCCCAGCCGCCGAAATCGACCATGCGGCCGCCCAGCGCGATATGCGTTTCATAAAGCGGCGTTTTTTTTAGCTCTTCCAATTTTGGCACCTCCGATTTAATGTGTTTCCATACCGCGTACATTATATCGCAATACGAGCGTTTTATAAAGCCGTGATCCACTAAAAATCATATGTATCACATACAATTTTTCTTATATGGACAAATGTTTTACAACCGTGGACACGACAGCAGAGCGCATGGGAATAAGCGTCGCGGCGCGCGGGAAACGGCAGGCATAATTCATTCCGGCAACAAAAAAAGCCCACTGATTTCTCAGCGGGCTGTCGACTCATGCTAACTTGCGCGGATTTCAGTCTATCGGCTTCATCGTGGGGAAGAGCAGCACGTCGCGTATGCTGGTTTCGCCCGTGAGGAGCATGACCATGCGGTCTATGCCGATGCCTATACCGCCCGTCGGGGGCATACCGTATTCAAGCGCCATACAGAAATCCTCGTCGATCATCATGGCCTCGTCGTCGCCCTTGGCGCGCTCGCTTGCCTGCTGCATGAAGCGGCCGCGCTGGTCGATGGGATCGTTGAGCTCCGAGAAGGCGTTTGCATACTCATGACCGGCGATGAAAAGCTCAAAGCGCTCGGTTATGCCGGGAACGCCGGGCTTACGCTTGGTGAGCGGGGAGTTTTCCACGGGGTAGTCTATCACAAAGGTGGGCTGAACGAGCCGGTCTTCAACGAACTGATCGAAGGCGAGGGCGAGCAGCTTGCCCTTTGTGGCCGTTTTGTCATCGCAATCCACATGGATGGATTTTGCGAGCGCGCGAGCCTCCTCATCGGTTTTGCAGCCCATGAAATCCGCGTTCGCGTATTGCTTCACGGCGTCGTTCATGGTGAGGCGGGCAAACGGGGGCGTAAGGTCGATCTCAAGGCCGGCGTATTGCACAACGGTCTTGCCGTCGTTGACAAGACGGCAGCAGCGGGCGAAGATCTCTTCGCAAAGCGCCATCATGCCGTGATAATCGGTATACGCCTGATATATTTCGATGGTTGTGAACTCCGGATTGTGGGTCGCGTCCATCCCTTCGTTGCGGAAAAGGCGGCCGATCTCATACACGCGCTCAAGTCCGCCGACGATGCAGCGCTTGAGATGAAGCTCCGTCGCGATGCGAAGGTACATGTCGATATCGAGCGTGTTGTGATGGGTTATGAACGGACGCGCGGAAGCGCCGGAGGCGGTCGCGCTCAAAACCGGAGTTTCCACCTCGATGAAATCCTCCGAATTCAGATAGCGCCTGATCTCCGCTTCTATCTTCGCGCGCTTGATGAAGGTATCGCGCACCTCGGGGTTGACGATGAGATCCACATAACGCTGACGGTAACGAAGCTCCGGATCGCGAAGACCGTGGAATTTCTCCGGCAGCGGACGCAGGGACTTTGAAAGGAGCGTTACGCGCGTTGCGTGGATCGACACCTCGCCGGTGCGCGTTTTGAACACCGCGCCGGTAACGCCCAGAATATCGCCGATATCCATCGTTTTGAAGGCGGCGTAAGCTTCCTCGCCGACATCGTCCTTTTTGACGTAGATCTGGATGTCGCCCTTATAGTCGAGGATGTGCGCGAAGCTTGCCTTGCCCATTATGCGCTTGCTCATCATGCGCCCGGCAACGGTCACGGCCTTGCCTTCAAGCGCGTCGAATCCTTCGATTATTTCGGCGCTGTAATGATCCCTGTCGAACTTGACGATCTCAAAAGGATCGTGTCCTTCCTCCTGGAGCGCGCGCAGCTTGTCCCGCCTGACCTGAAGCAGCTCGTTGATATCCGCTTCGGAAAGCTCATGCTCCGCATTGTTTGTGATATTGGTTTCGTCCATTTATGTCTCCCCGGCTGTTATTTGCCTATGTCGAGTATTTCTATGCGGTTGATGCCGCCGGGCGTCGCAACGTCGATCACGTCGCCCTTCCTGTGGCCGATGAGCGCATGACCGACAGGCGATTCGTTCGATATCCTGCCCTGATACGGGTCCGCCTCCGCGCTGCCCACAAGCTGATACGAAATTTCTTTGCCGCCCTTTGAAAGGAGCTTCACCTTGATGATCGCACCGACCTCGATTATGTTGGTGTTGATCGTGTCCTCATCGATTATGGAAACGTTTTTGAGCATCGCTTCGATCTCCGCGATCTCATATTCGATGCGGGCCTGCTCGGTCTTTGCGGCGTCATATTCGGCGTTCTCACTCAGATCGCCAAACGCCCTTGCGATCCTTATCTGCTCCGTGTTTTCGGTGCGGGCGGTCGTTTTGAGGTATTCAAGCCTCTCTTCGTATTTCTTCACGCCTTCTGCGGTAAGGTGAACCTGCTGCTGTGCCATCGTTTATCATTCCTCCGATAGATTATCATTCCCGATTATCTTATTATAATAGGAAGAATCGACCTCAACTCTTCCCATGTTTATGTAATTATATGTAAGGAGCGCGGCTTTGTCAAGGAAGCAGCGAATTGTAAAAATCCTCAAGCAGAGCAAGCATTTCTTCAGCCCCGCGGGCGCTCATCACAAGGCGGCGCATTTCGCCCGCGCCGCGCATACCGGCGATATACCATGCGATATGTTTGCGCATCTCTCCGGCCGGCCCGCAGCCCTTTTCATCGCCGTAACGGCGCACATGGGCAATGGCGGCCTCGATGCGCTGCGCGGGAGAGGGCGGGGAATAAGGCTTTTTGTCAAGCGCCGCGCGTATTTCTTCAAATATAAAGGGATTGCCTTCCGCGCCGCGGGCGACCATCACGCCGTCGCATCCTGTATGCGATAGCATCCGCAGCGCGTCGCCGGCGCACAGTATGTCGCCGTTACCGATCACGGGAATATGCACCGCCTGCTTGACTGCGGCGATCACATCCCAGTCAGCCCTGCCTTCGTACATTTGCTCACGGGTGCGCGGATGCAGCGTTATCATGGAAGCGCCGGCCTGTTCAGCCATGACGGCAAATGATACAGCGTTCAGGTGCGCATCGTCGAACCCCTTGCGGAACTTCACGCTCACCGGCACGCGCGAAGCGCGCACGACGGCCTCTATCACGCGAAAGGCGAGCGGCTCGTTGAGCATAAGCGCGCTGCCTTCGCCGTTTTTGACGATCTTGCGCGCGGGACAGCCCATGTTGATATCTATGAGCGCAAGCCCGGTATTATTTCCCATTGAGAGAGTATGCGCGGATTCCGCCAATATATCCGGATCGCTGCCGAAAAGCTGCACGCCGTATGATGCGCGCTCCTCTGGCGCTGTTTCAAGCAGCGCGCCGGTGTTTGCGTTGTTATAATGAAGACCCTTCGCAGAGACCATCTCCGTGAAGGAAAAATCCGCCCCGTAAGCGCGGCAAACGCCGCGGAATACGGCGTCGGTTACGCCCGCCATGGGCGCAAGTATGACCGGGACTTCTGCCCCGGGTGTGAAAAAAAGTGAATTATTCATCTGACGGGGACTGCGTCGGCATGAGGCTCATGTTGGGCGTCGCGTGGGGCTTTGACTCCGGGTTTTCCTTTATGAGCACAAGACCGCTTATATACCAGCGGGAACCGACTTTTGTGAAAACGACCTGATAGCGTCCGGGCGTCCATTCCGGCGGCTGCGCGTCGCCTTCATCGGCGGCGGCGTTGATCGCGGCCAGCTTGTCGTCAATGGTGAGCGTCGCGCGCACGCTCCATGGTAAAACAAAGAAGCTTTTCACATCCACACGGTAATCGAAGCTCGTGACCGTGAAGCCTTCATACGCCCCGGAATATAAATCCGCGTCGTTTGCGATGAATTCCTCGGTAAAATACGTTGTCAGCTCCACCGGGTCGCCGTTGTTTATGATCGTGTCCGCACGGGCTTCAAGCCCTTCCGTCACGAGAATATAAAGATTGCTCAGGTGCATCCCCTCGACGAATATGCCGAAACACAGCGCCACGATCGCCGCCACGATGATGAGGGTTCTCAGCACATACCATATGGATCGCCGGGCGATCCTGAATCTGTTGCGCGCCATGGGCATGCCTCCGTTTCCAATAAATAATACCATAGCGAGGGCGTTTTCGCAACGCGAAGCCTTCTTTGTTCATAAAGGATTCGCACGGCGTCCCTCTGTGCAACCTTTACGCGGAGACTTTCGTTATATAACATGTGAAATACTTGTAAATCCGTTGCGGCCGGTTTGCCCAAGCTGCCGTTGTATGATATGATAACGGTGTTGATTTACGCGATAACGGATTGATGAGTTATTTAATTTGGAGGGGTACGTTAAATGAAGAAACTGTTTGCCGCGCTGATGGCGGCGCTTATGCTCCTTGCCGTGGCGGGCTGCACAGGCACGCAGGAACCGCCTGTGGTCGAAGTGGGCGAAAGCACGCCCGCACCCGAAGCCACACAGGAACCCGGCGTGCTTGCCATGACGAGGGAATACACGGACACGATGGGCATGGTTGCCGCGGGATATATCCACAGCGTAGGCCTCAGGACCGACGGCAGCGTTCAAAGCGCGGGTCACGATTATTACGGACAGCGCAAGGTGAACGACTGGTCGGACATCGTATATGTCGCGGCCGGAAAGTCGGTCTCCGTGGGCGTGAAGAAGGACGGCACAATCGCGCTTGCGGGTTCACTCACGGATACGGCGGCGTTTGACGCGGCGCTTGCATGGACGAACGTGTTCACCGCCGATGCCGGCGGCGACTTCATCGCGGCGCTGCTCAACGACGGCACCGTGGTCGCCGTGGGCGACAACAGCGCTTCCCAGTGCGACGTTTCAGCCTGGAACGATATCGTGGCGATCGCCTGCGGCGATACTTTCACAGTTGGCCTCAAGAGCGACGGCACGCTTGTCGGTACTGCGGGCGCGCCCGCGGACGTCCTTGCGTGGACGGGCATTGTTAAGCTTGCCGCCGGCGGCGCATCCGGCGTTGCCGGAATAACCGACGAAGGGAAGCTTGTCGCGACATGCGATATGACGGGACTTGACGCTTATACGGATCTTGTGGCCGTGGGCGTGGATGATATCGGCGTGGCCTGCATCAGGGCCGATGGCACGGTCGTATCGGCGCTCTCAAGCGACATCGTGCCCGATCCCGATTATTCATACGGCATTGTGGATCTTGCGTCGGTGACCAACGCGGTCGGCATAAGCGTCGGCACAAAGCATGTCGTGGTGATGCTGCGCGACGGAAGCGCCGTAGCATACGGCTCAACAGACGATCTTCAGTGCGATGTCGGCAGATTTACGCTGCGTCCCTATGTGGAGCAGCTTACGGACGGCACAAGCGTGATATACGGGCTTCAGCTCAACATGACGGTTGCCGAGGCCAAGGCGCTTGTTGCGGCGGCGACAGGCGCAGCCGATGTGCAGTTTGCAAAATACACCCCCGGCGCCGAAGGCGCGGAGGGTACGACGGCCGCTGCGGCCGATACGGATATAATCGCGACCGATATGCGCGTGACCTGCGACAATCAGCCGTATGGCGCGGTGGTACTGTTCGGCGACGTTGACGGCAACGGCGCTGTGGAACAGGCGGATTACGACGCGCTGCCCAACATCGCGGCCGGCAAATATACCGGCGCGGCGGCGCGCGCGGGTAAGATCGAAACGGACGTCAAGGGCGAGGCTGTATGCTCGGACGCCACGATGGCGCTTGTGGAAAACTATATCGCAGGCACGGGCAGCATATCGCAGTGGCCCGACAAGACGACCGGCTATTATAATGAGGCTTATGCTGCGGCCGTGAGCGCGAACAAGGATACTGTGGGCTATGTAACGATACCCAAAACCAACATAAGCTACCCCATAATGTTTGACGCCACGGGCAAATGGTACTATAACGACCACACCTTTGAGAAGGAAGCGGCGGACTCCGGCTCCATATATGCGTATTATTACGGAGCGCCGGAACGCAAGAACACCGTGTTCACAGGCCATAATTCCCGTCCCTCGGGCAGCATGTTCCATCAGCTGCATCACATACAGGAGTTCAATCTCGGCAGCACCAACTGCGCGCAGACAAAATACTGCGGCAAAGAGCTGACGAACCTGCCGGATCTTTCCATATATTCAAACCGCGTGTGGACTGTTTATCTTTATGGCAAGGAACAGCGCTGGGAGATATTCTCGATGTATGAGACGGAGGGCAACGGCAAGGAGGATTACAATACCTTCCTTGATAATATCTGGTGGCCTTACGGAGAAGATGAGTATAAGAACGAGACGGATGAAGAGATACAGGCCTGGATCGACAGGCAGATCAGCCTTTCGCAGATACAGTTCGATACAAAGGTGACCCTTGAGGACAAATATCTTACCGTGTTCACCTGCGGCAACGAGCACGACGATTCCAGCGATTGGGCGAGGCTGTATTACTTCTTCAAGATGGTCGACGAATAATGCTTTTGCGCGTATGCCTCCCGGGCCGTCCCTTGCGGGACGGCCTTTATTCGGGCCTTCCAGTCACATAAATATTGTGATGTAACATGCATATTGCAATTATGAGGTAATGATGATAGAATCATCCAAGCGGCCGGAGCCGCATAATAAAATAATGGGGGATATACAATACTTATGAAGAAACTGTTTGCCACACTGCTTGCGCTTATACTCGTATTCAGCATGTTCGCCCTTACCGCCTGCGGCGGTTCGGAAGAGTCTGCTGAAGGCACACAGGCTGAAGGCGAAACCGTACAGCTCACCGATCTTGAAAGCATGGTCGACGTCGCGTACATGGGCATTACCGAAGCGGGCGAAGGCATGTATTATGCCGGCGCTTCCGATCTTTCATTTGCGATCGTGCTCTTTGCGAACCCCGAGACGCGCGAAACCGCGAGCTTCGTGGGCCCCTGCACGGATAACGGCGACGGCAGCCTGACCGTTTCGGACGAAACCAGCGGCCTCACGCTGACCTTCTCGGTCTACCAGCTCGACGACGGTTCATGGTATCTTGACCTCGGCGAACAGCTTGGCGGCGCGGTCGTGGCGGAGTGCGAAGTTTCGCAGGTGCTTGAAGCCATGCAGGTCATCAACGATGGCGGCATACCTGTTGCCTGAGAATCGAAATGTAAAAGCCGGCCGGAACGGCCGGCCTTTTTATTTACGCCGCTACGACATATATATGGAAGGCCCGCATGGGCAGGAATGAAAAGAGAAAGCGCAATTTACAACATGATGGTATATGAACGCTTTGTTATACAATATATAGGTGTTTTTTGAGCTTTGCAAAAAAACTTTGAGAAATTTGATAAAAGGGCTTGCATTCTCCCCGATGGTTTGATATTATTATCAAGCGCGCTGCGGAAAGCCACTGCGAAGCGGCCGGAAACAAGCGAGCACACGCACCTTGAAAACTATAT
>CAZARN010000028.1:0-12317 GCA_964487565.1 uncultured Clostridium sp. | reverse complement strand
CAGGAGGACATGACGCAATATCTTTCGGGCGTGGATTTTCCCGGCGGAGTTGGAATACGCGCGGAGTTCCTCACTGATGGCGTTCTTGAAGTTGAGCTTGACAACCCGACAATCACTGAGGTGATAGGAGTAAGGCTGGATGCAGGGATGACGCTTGTCCTGACGGGCAGCGTTACCTTTGACGGCGGGAATTACGGCTTCGAGCTGCACGATGACAGCACCGGCACGGCGACGGTGGATATTACAGGACTACAAATAAACGGTACAGAGGCGCTGGGGGATACAAAATCGCCCGATATATTTATGGCGCGTGATCATGTGGAAATTAAATTTAATGAAAGCGACCCGCATATTGAGGTGGTCGAGAACGACCGATTCTGGCTGCGGTATGTGCAGTAAGAGCATTGCGAAAAAAACGATATGCAAATGCGTTGAAAAAACGGCCTTAAGGCCGCCATTCAAAGGGCCGCGGCGAAAACCGCGGCCCTTTCGTTATGCTTTCAGCGTTCATCCCAGGCGTAAAGGGCCTTGAGCGCCACGGCGTATATCACGTCGCGGTTTTCCTTTGTCAGCGTGAATACGTCGCAGTTTTCATGCGCGCGCACGGCGTTCAGAAAATCAACGTCGTAACGGGCTTTGACGGCGGCGAGCACGGGTATGCTGCCGTCAAGGGCGCGAAGCACGGCCGACGTGAATCGCGTCGCCTGCGCCTCCATGAAGCCAAGCTCATCCATCACGATGATACCGCCGGGCTTTGCCGCCTCGATCAGGCGCACGCCGAGCGTTTCAAACACGCCGGGGGAGACGTTGTGGGTTTTCGCGTCGCACGTGCCGACGAGGTTTTCCGGCGTGCAGCGGCGCTGCGCGGGGCTTTCCCAAGCGGGGTGCATATAGATCGGGTGAAAGCCGGAGCCGTCAGGCGCGAGACGCTTTGTCACGAAGCCGTATACGGGCTTCGCGCTTTCAAGCAGGAGCTTTTCGATGAGCGTGCTCTTGCCCGCGCCGCGTTCGCCCGTGATGAGTATGTGCCGGGGAGCGTTCATGCGTCCTCCTTCAAAAGGCCGGCCCTCACGCCGATGAGCTCCGCCGCGATGCTTATCGCGATCTCGGCAGGCGTTTCCGCTCCGATTGGAAGACCTATGGGCGTGTGTATGCGTGAAAGCTCGGCTTCGGGCAAGCCGGCTTCGATGAGGCGCGCGTTGGTCGCGGCGATCTTGCGGCGGCTGCCTATGACGCCGATGTAAACGGCGTCCGTGCGCAGCACCTGCGCAAGCAGCTCGTAATCATACTCGTGTCCGCGCGTCATTATGACGCAGTAATCATCGCCTGTCACGCTGATATCGCGGGCGATATTTGTAAAATCGCCCTCGAGCGTGCGAAGCGCGCCGGGGAAAAGCGAGATGTCCGCAAACTGCGGCCTGTCCTCAAACACGACGCAGGAAAAACCGACGTGCGCGAGGACGGGCACAAGCTCCTTGGAAACGTGACCTCCGCCGAAAACATAAACCGTTTCCGGCGTGGAAAGCGGTTCCGCGTAATATGTGACGTCGCCCGTGCGGAGCACTGCGCGCGGCTTGAGCAGCGGGAGGACGTCGCTTGTTGAAAACGCATCCTCCGGATACAGCTCACCCGCGGCGTAAACGGCCATCGAGCGCACAGTGCCATCCGTTATGCGGGTGATGAGCCATGAGCGCACATGCGAGTCGAACGATTCGAGTATGCGGGCAACGAGCCTGGCGGCGTCCAGTCCGGCAAGATACTGGAAATAAACAGTCACCTCACCGCCGCAGATCATGCCTATATCGGCGGTCTCGTTATGGGTCAGGCTGAAGCCGTGCGTGAAGGCCCTGCGTGAAACGAGCGCCTGCCGGGCGAGCTTCAGGCTTTCATATTCAACGGCGCCTCCGCCGATTGTGCCGACGGTGTCGCCGTTTTCAAACAGCGCCATCTTCGCCCCGCTGCCGCGCGGCGTGGAGCCGGAGCTTGCGATTATGCTCATGAGCACAACGCCTTCCCCGAGCGATAAAGCTGCGTGTATTTTTTGAAACAGCGCTTTCATGTCACGCAGCGGGCGTTTGGGCCGCGTCCTTCACGCCGATGGAGTTCGCGACGAGCGCGTCGAACTGATCCTGAGAAAGGTCCGCGTGATAGAACAGATCGAAGTATTCGGCGACTGAAGCATAAAGGCTTTCACCGTATGATTCGCCGTAAAGCAGCTCCGTCATCCACATCATGCCAAGCAGCCGCTGCACGGAGGGAGGGAAGCCCATCCAGTTGTACGGGCCCATGGGGACCTCGTAATACCTGCCGTTTTTTATGGCGGTGAGCTGCTGCCAGGTCTCGTCCGAACCGACGGTAGCGTATATGCTGCCGGGCGCGAAAATTATCACGTCGGGATCCCACAGGAGCAACTGCTCCATATCCACCTCGTTGCCTGTGCCCTTGCTTGAAGGATCGTCCACAACGGCAAGGTTGTTGCCCGTCATGTCGATCACCTCCGCGTGGTAGCTGCCAGAGGCGATGACGTTCAGCCCCGTGTCGCCGGTGATATAGAGGATATCGGTCTTTTCAACGGAATCCATTATGCTTTGCGTCCTCGAATACACCTCCTCGCAGAAGGCGGCGAGCGTCTGCGCTTCAAGCTGCATGCCGAGAAGCTCGCCGAGCATCCTGTACGCATCTCCCATCGTCGAAAGGGTCGCCGTTATATGCACGAAGGGGATGCCTGTCTGCTCGGAAAGGGAATCCATGTCTTCAACGATGGTATCCTTCGGCTCGCCGACGTCTATCACGACCTCAGCGCCGGAAGCGAGCAGCGTTTCGAGGTTAAGCTCGCCCTTCCCGCCGTAAAGCTGACCGAGGACTGGCAGGTCAAAGTATTTGGCGTCGAGATATTCTTTGGCCGATTCGTCCCATTCGTTCGCGATGCCGACGAGCTTGTCGGGCGCGAGCGCGAACAGCACGATCTGCGCGAGCGGGCCGGACACGGCGACCTTTGTTATTTCATAAGGGATCTCCACAGTGCGTCCCGCGGAATCCGTGAATGTCCGCGTTTCGGGAACGGGAGTCCCGTTCGCGGCTGGAGTTTCAACGGACGCGCACGCGGCGAAGGAGAGGAGCATTAACAATGCAAGCAACGATGCGACGGTCTTTTTCATTTTTTTACCTCCGTTATTCATATAGCATCGAGGGAATATCCCCCGTGTCTATCGTGATTATGCCAACGGGACGCGCTTCGGAAAGCAGATATGGGAAATCCTCGCGCCCGGTGCGCGTAAGCTTGGCCATGAACGACGATCCTGCCGCCGGAGCTTCCTTCCCGCCGTACTCTTTGAAGAAAAGAGCCGCGTCTTCGACGCTGCGGAATGGCTGACCCATGTCGAGGACGAAGGAAACCGCCGTGTGCCGCACGCCAAGCGCGTCAAGCTCGCGCCTTACGGCCTCGAAGTTCGGATGCGTAAGGGGAGAGCCTGGGGAGGTGAAGCGGCGCGTGCTCCAGTCCTTGCGCACAAGGAATATGCGTCCGTCGCACTGGACGGCGGCCGCGCGCAGACATTCCCGCGTCCGGCCGAAAAAGCAGAAGGTCATGGCGTCGTATTTTTCCGAAGGGTTTGCGGCGAAAACGTCCGCACACACGGTGTTTATGTTTGAAAGCCCGCGCGAAGCCGCCGTTTGGCGCAGCACGTCAAGCGCGGCGTCCGAAACGTCCACCGCCGTGACGCGGGCGCATTTTTCTGCGAAGGCGGCCGCGATGAAGCCCGTGCCGCAACCGGCGTCGCACATATGCGCCGCCGCGGGCACATGCTCAAGGATGCGCTGCGCTATCGCGTCGTCAAAATGAAGGTATTCCGCCGCGTCGCGGCGCATGCGCAGCGTCGTTTCATTCCATTCGAACATCAGCGCTGCCTCCCTGCCGACCAAGGCGCGATGATAAGGCCGGCGTCGGTATCCACAAGCGCCGCTTCAACCCCATACAGGGTCTTGAGCATGGCGGAGGTAAGCACGCTCCGCGGCGCGCCCGCGCCGATGATATGCCCGCCCTGGAGCGCGACGGCGGTATCCGCATAAGACACGGCCTGCTGGGGCGAATGGGTGGACATAAGCACTGTATAGCCCGAATCCGCAAGGGAGCGCGCGGCCGAAAGCACGCGCGCCTCGTTGCCGTAATCGAGCGACGAGGTGGGTTCATCCATGACGAGCGTTTTCGCGTTCTGGGCCAGGGCACGGGCGATGAGCGCGAGCTGCTGCTCCCCGCCGGATATGCGCGAAAAATACTTGTCGCCGAGCGCTTCGATACCGAGCCGGCACAGCGCGTCCGCGGCCTTCGCGCGCTCCCTCGCGCCCGGCTGGGAAAGGGCCGCAAGCGCGTGCGTAGTACCCATGAGCACCGTTTCAAACACGGTGTAGCCAAAGGGCTGCTCCCTCCGCTGGGGAATGTATGCGACAGATGAGGCAAGAGAGCGCGCGGAGAGCGTCCTCGCGTCACGCGAATCGATAAGCACTTTGCCGCCGTATCTGCGGGAAAGGCCGAGTATGCAGCGGAAAAGCGTGGTCTTGCCCGCGCCGTTCGGGCCGAGCACGGCCGCGAATTCCCCGTCGCGCACACTGAAGCTTACGCCGGAAAGCACGGGAGCGCCGCCGTAGGAGAAGGTGAGGTCCTCGCATGAGATGCTCAAAGCGTCTTCTCCTTCCTGAATATGAGATATATGAAGAACGGCGCGCCGATCAGGGCGGTGAGTATCCCGATGGGGATCTCAACGGCAAGAAGATTGCGCGAAACATCATCCACGATCAGCAGAAACGCCGCGCCCGCGATGCAGGATGCGCTCATGAGGAACCTGTAATCCGCGCCGACAAGCTTGCGGCAAAGATGCGGCATCACAAGCCCCACCCAGCCGATCATGCCGGATATGGACACGCTTGCGGCGGTGACGAGCGTTGAGGAAAGGATCACGATAAGGCGAAGCACGTCCGCGTTGACGCCGAGGGCGCGCGCCTCGTCGTCGCCAAGTGAAAGTATGTTGAGCCGCCAGCGAAGCGCGATGAGCGGCACGAGTCCGACGGCCATGGGTATCGCCGCGAAGAGAACATCCTGCTTTTTCACACCGGAAAGGCTGCCCATCAGCCAGTAGGTTATCTGCGGAAGCTGATTTGAGGGATCGGCGACGAGCTTTATGTATGACGTGCCGGCGGTGAAGAGGGAGCCCAGCATTATGCCGGCGAGGATGAGGTTCATCACCCTGCTGCCGGGGGCTTTGCCCGCGATGAGAAATACCGCCGTGACTGCGACGAGGCTTGAAATGAAGGCCGAGACCGTTATCATGCGCGCGGATGCGCCGTAAAGTATCGCAAGCGCCGCGCCGAAGGCCGCCCCGCTTGACGCGCCGAGTATATCGGGCGAGGCCATGGGGTTCTGGAACACGCCCTGATACGCGGCGCCGGCCGCGGAGAGCGAACAGCCGACAAAACACGCGAGAAGTATCCGGGGAAGGCGTATGTTGATGACTGCGGTCTCCATCCTGTCGGTCCATGTCTGCTCGATCGGGAATATGCGCGAAAGGAGAATTCTGACGACGTTTTGCACGCTCACCCCGTAACGCCCGATGGTGAAGGATATGAGGAACGAGGCGACAAGCACTCCCCAAAGGAGTGCAAGCATTGCCGCCGCGCTGCGCTTTTTGCCTGAGCCCGATGTTTTCATCAGTTGACCCGCTCCCAAAAACATGCGTTATATTTTTAAAAGAATAACGTTATCTGCATTATAAACCCTCGCGGGCGAACGGTCAATCGGCGCCGGGATCAAAACGGATAATTTGCGTCGCGGTGTTGACGCGCACAAAAGGCGCGGATATACTATCATCATAGACTGCATATGGGTTGAATATATGCAGAAAGATCATTATTTAAGGAGAAACCGAATGAACAAGATCGTGATCGCGCTGGGCGGAAACGCATTGCAGGAGGCGGGCAAGCCCGCAACCGCGGCGGCGCAGCTTAATGTGGTTGAAAAAACGAGCGAGTATATCGCGGACATAGTCAAAAAAGGCTACAACGTGACCATCGCCCACGGCAACGGGCCGCAGGTTGGCCGCATTGTGCTTCAAAACGAAGCTTCTGACAGCGAGTCAACGCCCGCCATGCCCTTTGACGTCTGCGGCGCGATGAGCCAGGGCATGATCGGATATCATATACAGCAGGGCCTTTCGAAGGTGCTGCGCGCGCGCGGTATCGACAAGAAGGTCGTCACCGTTGTGACGCAGGTCGTGGTCGACAAAAACGACCCCAAATTCAAGAATCCCAGCAAGCCCATCGGCCCATTCTACACCGAAGAACAGGCCAAACGCATCGCCGCGGAGAAGGGCTATATCATGAAGGAAGACGCCGGCCGCGGCTGGAGGCGCGTGGTCGCTTCCCCCATGCCGGAGGAGATCATCGAGCTTGACGCCGTGAAGACGCTCATAAAGGCGGGCTTCATCGTGGTCACGGTCGGCGGCGGCGGCATACCTGTCGTGCGCAACGACGCGGGCGAGCTTGAGGGTACCGCGGCAGTCATCGACAAGGACCTTGCAAGCGAACGCCTTGCCGAGGATATCGACGCGGACGCTCTCGTCATACTGACAGCCGTGGAAAAGGTCAGCATCAACTTCAAAAAGCCGGATCAGAAGGATCTGGACGTTCTTTCTGTGGCGGACGCCAAACGCTATATGGCCGAGGGGCATTTCGCGCCCGGTTCCATGCTTCCCAAGATCGAGGCCGCGCTCAAGTTCGTTGAAAGCAAGCCCGGCAGGAAGGCCATCATAACATCGCTGGACAAGGCGGTCGACGCGCTTGAAGGCCGCGCCGGCACCACGCTGGAATAACATAACAACAAAAGATACGGAGGAGACCATGAGCGACTATCGTAATACCGCGGGCGTCGAGGTGCCCGAGGTGCTGCTGCCCCGCGAGGGCACGGACATGACCAAGTGGGCGGTCGTTGCGTGCGACCAGTATACCTCTCAGCCGGATTACTGGGAAAAGACGGAACAGATCGTGGGCGACGCGCCCTCGACGCTGCGCCTGATGCTGCCGGAAATGTATCTCAACAAGCCGGGCGAAGCGGAGCGCATCGAGAAGATCAACGCCACCATGAAGGAATACATGAAAAGCGGCGTGCTTGAAAGCAAAGGCCGCGGACTGATGTTCGTGCGCCGCAGCGTGGGCGGAAGGAGCCGCAACGGTCTCATCGTCGCGCTTGATCTTGAAAACTACGACTATTCAAAGGGCTCGACCACGCTTATCCGCGCGACGGAAGGCACGATCGTCGAGCGCATACCCCCTCGTCTTCGCATCAGGAAGGACGCTCCCCTTGAGCTTCCGCATATCCTCGTGCTCATCGACGATCCGGAGCGTACCGTGATCGAACCGATAGCGGACTCGGTCTGCCCGAAGTGCAAGGCGTATGATTTCGAGCTGATGCAGAACGGCGGCCATATCGAGGGCTGGTTCGTCTCCAACGAGGCGAAGATCAACGCCGCGCTACGCGCGCTTGAAGCGCTTGCGGATCCCGCGGCCTTCAACAGGAAATACGGCTGCGACAAGGCGCCTCTCCTTTTTGCGATGGGCGACGGCAACCATTCCTTTGCGACGGCAAAGGCCAACTGGGAAAACCTCAAGGCGACGCTTACGCCCGAGGAGCGCGAGGATCATCCCGCGCGCTTCGCGCTGGTCGAGCTTGAGAACGTGCATGACGAGGGCATCGTGTTTGAACCCATACACCGCGTGCTGTTTGGCCTTGACGCGAAAAAGGCCGCCGCGTGGCTTGAGAAAAAGCTCGGCGCGGACAACGGCGGCTGCACGATGGAGCTTTTTGCCTCCAAGGCGGAGTGCGACGCCGCGGCAAAGACCGCCTGCGGCGCGAACGTGCATGTGCTGCCCTTCGTGATAAAGGAAGGCTTTGGCTTCTTCAAGGTCACCGCACCCGCGGCGCAGCTTGAGGTTGGCACGCTGCAAAGCGCGCTCGACGTGATGCTCAAGGAAATGCAGGGCGCGGAGATAGACTATATCCACGGCGAGGACGTTGTGCTCGAGCTTGGCCGCAAGCAGGGCAACATGGGCTTCCTGCTGCCTCCGATGGAGAAGAGCGCGTTCTTCCGCACCGTGATATTCGACGGGGCGCTTCCGCGCAAGACCTTCTCGATGGGCGAAGCAAACGAGAAGCGTTTTTACCTTGAGTGCAGAAAAATATCAAGATAAAACACAACATGAACAGGCTGCGGGGCGGATGCGAGTCCGCCCCGCGGCATATGGACGGGGATAACGACTGTAATGGAAGAACTGTGGAATTCGATATCGGCGGTGCTGCTGATACTGATGATGATAACGGTAGGCTATGTGTTCGGACGCGCGGGATGGATGAAGAGCGAGCAAAAGTCGCTTGTGACGAAGTTCCTCATCAATATCGCGGTGCCGTGCATGTGCATAGGCAATGTATTCTCAAACTTCACGCGGGAGATGCTGCAAAACGCGGGCGTGCTGCTCACGGTGCCCGTGCTTTTCAACCTCATAACCTTCGCGCTTGCATACGGTATGGGCAAGCTGCTCAAAATACCGCAAAAGCGTTTCGGCGGTTTTGTGGTGATGTGCGCGTTTTCAAATTCGCTTTTTGTCGGATATCCGATATGCTATGAGCTTTTCGGCGACGCGGGAATACCTTATCTCGTGTTCTATTATGTGGTGAACACGGCGGCGTTCTGGTCGCTCGGCTGCTTAGTGATATATCGCTCCGGCAATTCGCAGAAGAAATTCACGCTGCTTGACGGCTTGAAAAAGCTCGTTTCGCCGCCGCTCGTCGCGCTGGCCGCGGCGATCGTGCTGCTGCTTTGCGGCGTCACGCTGCCGCATCTCGTGTCGTCCTTCTGCTCGTATATGGGGGCGACGGTAACGCCGCTTGCGCTGCTTTACGTGGGCTTCGTGATATATGAAACGGGATTGAAAAACCTCCGCCCGGACAGGGGAATATGGGCGGCAACAGGCATGAGGTTCCTCGTTTGTCCGGCGCTCATATTCGCGATGTGCCTTATATTCAACGTGCCGGCCGCCGCGCGCAGCGTGTTCGCGGTGGAATCCGCCATGCCTGTGATGACGCAGTCCGTTGTGGTATCGGGCATCGCGGGGGCGGATGAAAAATACAACGCTTTGGGCATGAGCTTTACAACGCTTCTGTGCCTTGTGGCGGTACCTGTGCTGATGCTAGTGCTGGGCTGACGGCGCGGCAAAAAAAGTTATGGAGAAGGTAAATGCGAAAACAGGCGAGCACGAAAAAACAGAATCCGGTGCTTTACGGGCTTATCTGCGCGCTTTTGAGGCCGTATCTCAAGCTTCTATATAATTATTCGATACCTGAGGATCGGCCGGAGCTGCCTGACGGGCCTGTGCTGGTGCTGGGCTCCCATTCGTCGAACCTGGATTTTCTTTTCGCGCTGCCGGTTTTGAGAAAAAAGCGTTTCAACATAGTCGTCACGAGCTATTTTTTCAACAATAAACGACTTGCGAAGCTTCTGCGCTTTTTCCATTGCATCGAAAAGGAACAGTTCCGCGCGGACGTCGCCGCGATACGCGACATGCGCGCTTCAATAAAGAACGGCGCGAGCGTTTTGGTGTATCCCGAAGGGGAAGTGAACGGCACAGGACGCACGGAGCCTCCTGAAAAGAACATAACGCGCCTTTGCAGGATGATGGATGTGCCCATATACGCGATACGCACGCACGGAAGCTATTTCACGCGGCCCAAGTGGGGGCCGGTGATACGCCGCGGGCGCGTGGAGGCGGAAGTCGTTCCCGTTGCCGTGACCTGCGACGAGCTGCACGGGCTTTGCGATGCGGAGCTGTACGGGCGCATATGCGCCGCGCTCGCGGTGAACGATTATGACTGGCAACGGAGCGCGCGGGTCCCGTTCACGCACATAAACGCGGCGGAGGGGCTGCACAATCTGCTTTATATGTGCCCGCGCTGCGGCAGGGAATATGTGATGAACAGCAAGGGAGCGGAAATATTCTGCGAAAGCTGCGGCAACCGCGGACGCATGGACGAGTTCGGCTTTCTCCATCCCGCGGGGCCGGACGATATTATACCGGGCACAGTGCCCGAATGGGTGGATATCGAGCGGGAAAGCATCAGACGCGAGTTCGCGTGTGCAAAGGATCACCGTATCGCAAGCCGTGCCTATCTGCAATTCCACGACGAGAGCAACACCGTAAAAAGCACGGACGTGGGCTGCGGCACGGTATCGCTTGACAGGAACGAGCTGGTTTATGAAGGAACGTGCAACGGAGAGGACGTGCGCCTCATGTATCCGCTTTCATCGTTCGTGAAGCTGCCGTTTTGCATCGGTATGCAGTTCGACGTGCCGAATCCCGTGCGCTATACGTCCATCCGCCCGGTAAATCCGCGCGAAGTGCAGAAATTCGTTCTGGCCGTGCCCGTTATCAAAGGGTTGACGGAATAAACAGCGGGGCCTGTCAGCCCTCGAATTTTTCAAGGGCAACGCCCGCCATATCAAACATCTTCACGGCAAATTCATCAGGATAGCCCTCGCCGTATACGACGCGCGCGATGCCGGAGTTGACGATCATCTTTGCGCATATGACGCACGGCTGATGCGTGCAGTACATCGTCGCGCCTTCGATGGAAACGCCGAGCTTTGCCGCCTGTATGATGGCGTTTTGCTCCGCATGGATGGCATAACAAAGCTCCTGCCTGGTGCCCGAGGGGATGTCGAGCTTGCGCCGCATACACTCGCCCCGCTCCATACAGCTTGTCACGCCTGCGGGCGCTCCGTTATAGCCCGTTGTGAGTATACGCTTGTTGAGCACTATCACGGCGCCGATCTTGCGGTTTGCCTGAAAACAGCTCGACCATGAACCGATCGTCTTCGCAAGTTCCATGAAACGCCTGTCCCATTTGGTCCATTCTGCCATATCATGCACCCCTTTACGCTTTTTTCGTATATTATCAGATAATGCGTCCCGTGGGAAGCCGTTTTGACCGGCTTTTTTTCAAAAATGGGGAGTAATTGTGAAATCTGGACTATCCGCTTGAAAAGGGAAAAAGGTTGCGCTATCATACAATAGTCGTTTAGCACTCAGGAATGACGAGTGCTAACAATATAAAGCTGATAAATCATTCATACATAAGGAGGACACACATTATGAAACTCAAACCCTTAGCTGACAGAGTCGTTCTCAAGAGCGTGGAGGCCGAGGAGACCACAAAGAGCGGTATCATACTTACCGGCAGCGCAAAAGAAAAGCCGGTCGTCAGCGAGGTCATCGCGGTCGGCCCGGGCGGCACCGTGGACGGCAAGGAAGTCAAGATGTACGTCAAGGCCGGCGACAAGGTCATATTCTCCAAGTATGCGGGCACCGAAGTCAAGCTTGACGGTGATGAATTTGTGATAGTACGCCAGAGCGACATACTGGCGGTAGTCGAATAAGGAGGAAAACAACAATGGCAAAGCAGCTCAAATACGGTGAAGAAGCCCGCCGCTCCCTTGAGACCGGCATGAACGCTCTCGCGGATACCGTGAAGATAACCCTGGGGCCGAAAGGCCGCAACGTCGTCCTTGACAAAAAGTACGGCGCTCCCCTTATCACCAACGACGGCGTGACCATCGCCAAGGAGATCGAGCTTGAGGACCCGTTTGAAAACATGGGCGCGCAGCTCGTCAAGGAAGTCGCCACCAAGACCAACGACGTCGCGGGCGACGGCACCACCACAGCCACACTGCTCGCGCAAAGCATCATCCATGAGGGCATGAAGAACCTCGCCGCCGGCGCGAACCCGATGGGCCTCAAGCACGGCATTGAAGCGGCCGTTGAAGAAGCAGTCGCGGGCCTCAAGGAGCTTTCAAAGCCCGTTGAGAACAAGCAGGCGATCGCGCAGGTCGCGGCAATTTCCGCGAGCGACGAAAAAGTCGGCGAGCTTATAAGCGACGCGATGGAGAAGGTCGGCAACGACGGCGTCATCACGGTCGAGGAATCCAAGACCATGAAGACCGAGCTTAAGATCGTTGAAGGTATGCAGTTCGACCGCGGCTATGCTTCCGCCTACATGGTCACCGATACCGACAAGATGGAAGCCATCCTCGACAATCCGTACATCCTGATCACCGACAAGAAGATCAGCAACATTCAGGAAGTCCTGCCCGTGCTTGAAGCTGTTGTGCAGCAGGGCAAGAAGCTCCTTATCATCGCTGAGGACGTGGAGGGCGAAGCCCTTGCGACCCTCATCGTCAACAAGCTGCGCGGCACCTTCACATGCGTTGCCGTTAAGGCCA
>CAZARN010000027.1:0-13721 GCA_964487565.1 uncultured Clostridium sp. | reverse complement strand
GAGCGCTGCCTTGCCAAGGCAGAGGTGGCGGGTTCGAGCCCCGTCTCCCGCTCCAATAAAATCGCACCCTTAGCTCAGTTGGTAGAGCACCTGACTCTTAATCAGGGTGTCCAGGGTTCGAGCCCCTGAGGGTGTACCAAACAAAAAGCTAGATAACATCTAGCTTTTTTCTTTGTCCGAAATAGGTAAATCGCATTACTAAAAACCGTTCCGGCAACTTTTTGGCAACTTATTTTTATTTTTCCGGCAACGCAAGCAAAAAAAGCCCATCAATTTAAGTGAGCTTTTTCAGCAATACTTTGAAGATGCGTGCGAAGGGAGAGGGCAGTCGGAAGAAGGACCGCAATGGGTTCTTTACGCTTGGCAGACCATCAAATATCCTGAAAAGCGTCGGCATCCCGGACGCGCCAATACAGTTGCATCAGAGTAAAGCTGTAAATATGATGCGCAAACATCCTGATGAAATAAATTCGCTTGTCCTCAAAGCAATCCCGGCAATGCTCGAAAGCCCTGTGGTAATAGCTGAGTTCATCGAAGGGAATGCGTATGTTTTCGGGGATATCTATTAAATCTGCCCATTGGTGTAATGATTCGCGTGCATTCAAACCAACGCGGTTCTACAATTGAACCGAGGATTATTCTTGCTAATAAAGTTAGAAGCGCACAGTTTCGGACGCACGATATTGATAAACTATTGATGGATGATAACATCCTGTATTTGGACGAAGACAAAAATAGAACCGATGATTGGTTCCAAGCCATAGGGCACGATGTGCCGTTCGGGGGAACCAAATACGGTTCTATAAGAATGATACACCTTTTTTTGATTCCGTCAAGCCAAGTACGCGCGAATCTGGCAAAAAGTATGCATCCCCGGTCTCGCAGGAGGTCAAGTTCTCCATGCAGGACGAACGCGAGACCGCCATAACCAGCGATATGGATGACGTGCGCGGGGCGGGCGTTTTGCGCAATAAAAAAACAGTGTTCCGATATATGCAGGTCAAACCGAACAAGCTGACGCCCGCGGAGGTAACGCGGTTAGAAGATGCCACGCGTCGGGATGCACGTGGATATGCCAAAACCCTGTTTGATAAATTCGGCGTCGGCAAACGTTATGAAAACCGAAACGCCGATATTGAGTTTACCTTTTCTGGCATGGGGTTTGATAAGAGCATCTACGAACAGAATGCAGCGCGCTGCCGACTGTGCGGCATTTGGCAAAATGCCGTCATGTTCTGACGAAACATTGAGAACGCTGCGCCTATCGAGATATATGGTGATAAGTACCGCAACGCGGCTTCCCGCTTCGCCAAGGCCCCCCGCTCACCGCGTGATATTCTTCGTCCGTAAATAGCTCTCAGGCGCGCTCGCCTCACAAACATAATATGTGCCGACCCTTATGCCATTGAAAACGGCCTTTCCGTCTTTTCGCGCTGCATATCCTCTATCGTCGGCCGCGAAAATATCAGCGCCGCCGCCAGCAGCGCCAAAACAAGAAATATGATCAGCAAACCGTGACCGCCCGTTTCAAGCCCATTTGCCTGCCTTCAGAACCATTGCGCGATATTCGCGTTGAACCATGCGTAGCCGAGCGGCAGCCGCGGGATCAGATCCATGCTCATCAGAAGACCCGCGATCACCCACAACACCGCCACGACGCCCAAAGACAGCGCAACCGCCGCCGCTATCCTGCCGGCGCCCGGACGCTTTTGACGAACGGTCTTTCCACAAGACTCCTCTTCGTCTGCGCCGGAAAAATCAATGGCCGCCGCGCGTTCTTCATCCGCCGCAAAGCGCGCGGATGGCTTCTTCTCGCGCTTCATATCGTGCGCGCACAGCACGTCTTCGGCAATGGCGTTTCGCTCTGCCTCAAGCGCGCGCTCCTGCTCCGTCAGCGCGCGAAGCGTGAGAAGATTCTCCGTGGGATCCACGCCGGGTCTCGCGTTGAGCTCGGCGTACAGGGTGATGAACGCGCGCTTTGTCGCCGCAACGGCAAGCTGCCTGTCGCCTGAACGCTCAAAAAGCGCAAGATATACCCCCTTGCCGTAGGTTTGCATAAGCTCCCTGAACGCGCCTGTGTCATTGCGGCTCATGCGCGTCAAAACATCGATAATATCCATGCTATACACCGCCTGTTCACTCATCTTGCGCCGATGGCGCATAAATGCCCCTGATTCGATCATATTATTGCACAGTAAATGTTACAAGGCAATATTTGTCTTATAATTTAACGGATATAAAGATGCGGGTCTGCAAAAAACTATTTATTTAACGCTGTATAGATAAGCGCTCATCATCATGAAAAGCTGCTCGTAAATGTCGTCTTCTATCCCGATAAGCGAAGCCGCCTTGCGCAGACGGTAACGCACCGTATTCGGGTGCTGGAACAGGGCTTCCGCAGCGGCGCGCACATCGCCCCTTCTTTTGACGTATTCCGTGAGGGTAACAAGAAGCTCTGTCGAATTTGCCCGGTCATACTCGGCAAGCGCGCCGGCAGCCTGCCTGCAAAGCCTTGCCGCGCAAGGATCCTCCGCCGCCGCGGCGATATACCTGTAAACCCCCGCGTCGGCAAATTGCATGATATCCCTGCCCATTATGCGCGCGGCGCGCGCGGCGCGCATGGCCTCGGCTATCGAAAGGGCATATTCCTCATAGCCCGAAGCCGTTGAACCGACGCCCACCGAATAAGACGCCCGTACGAGGCCGATATCCGCGAATGACGTCTGCACGGCCTCCGCCGCAGCGGCGGCGTCCTTGTGTTCGGACGCGCTTATAATGAGAAGCACGCCGTTTTCATATGGAAGGAACAGACGTCTGCATGTGCCGAAAGTGCCGCTGTAACGCTCCATAAGCCGCTGCATCGCGGGCTTTTGCGACGCCTCGCCGCCCCCGGCGGCGCAAAGCGCAAACGCGGCCGTGCAGCACGGCAGCAGCATGGGATCTATCTCGCGTATGAGCGAAGCGGGCGAGGTGCCCGTTCCCGGGCGGCAAAGAAGCTCGCTGAGCTTACGCGCGGAAAGCTCGTGCTTTTCCCGCGTGCGGGCATAATTGTCTGCCGCGATGAAAATGTCATTCACATATGCTTTGCGAAAAACAAAAAGCGCCGTGTCGTTCTGCTCGCAAAGATCGATCATCTCGTGCGGCACTTCCGCCTCGTCGAACACGCGCACCGCGATCGCCGCAACGCCGCGCCCGATGAGCCGTTCAACCGCGTTCATCGCCCGATCCGCAAGTCCGTGCATGAGCAGGAGGCTCGAAAGCACAAACTCGCCCTGTATGAACGCAGAAAAATCGCCGGACTCGATCTCGTAATCGAGTACGGCGAAACTCGTCACGCTCCTGTCAAGCCCGGCAACGCCTGCAATCAGTTCAAATTCGGCAAACGCATCAAGTTGAAGCAGCTCCCTAACACGAATCATACGCCATCCCTCACATCAGGGGGTTGAGCGGCAGTATGCTGAAATGAAGCAGTATCTCCATCTTTGGATATGTATGACGGAAGTTGCGCGTTATACGGTTGAGCACCATGTCCGCATTTTCGAAGCTTGCCGACGGAAGCATCACCATAAACTGAGACACGCTGTATCGCGTGAACACGTCCCCCCTGCGCAATGACGCGGTGATGATCTCACGAAGCCTCAGCATGGCGGTGTTGAGCTTTGCCGTGGTCAGTTTTTTGCCGTATCCGTCAAGCACCGTCACAAGCGCGATATGTATGGCCTGGCCGTTGCGGCTCGCGCTCCGCGCTTCAAGCCTGTATATATCCTTGAAAAATTCGTATTCGCAATAAAACGCCCCCTGCGCGCGTTCCCTTTCCTCAAGTCCGTCGCGTATCACGCCGAGATCCATCTGCGTGCTTTTGCTCGTGCGCACGATCTCTTTATAAAGCTGCGTCAGCTCCTCGGACGGGGTCACGCCGAAATGGGTGAAGAACATCTCCGTCACATAGTTATAATGATTCATTGCCTCCTGCTGGTCGCCGGTGGCCACAAGCGCCTGGATGAGGGCAAAATGGATGGATTCATCATATGAATCGATCACGGCCGCCTTGCGGCAGACTGCGATCAGCTTTTCATAATTGCCGTCTTCACGCAGCATCTCAACCGCGCTGTGTACCGCCTGAATATACTTCGTGCGATAAAGCGAGGTGAGCGGCATCGCCCATTGTTCGAGCGACGACTTCGGCAGGAAATCGCCGTGATAAAGCTCGATCGCGCCCATAAGAAGCTTAAGCTTTTCATCGCCAGAGGTGCGCTCCGCCGCGTCGCAGCAGCGGGAAAACTCCTCCGCGTCGATCAAAACAGGTATATCGTTGTTCCATGAGTATGTGCCGCCGCGATAAAGCAGAATATCCTTCGGATCGGCAACGCCGAGCGGTTCCATCGCGGTGCGCGCCCTGTGAACGATGGTTTTGAGCGTGTTGGCGGGATCGCCGATCTCTTCCCCTTCGGGCCAAAGCGTATCGATAATATCGTTTTGTGAAATGTCGCGGAAGCGGTTCGCGATAAGATATTGGAGGAGCGTCCACACCTTTTTTGACCGGCTGCTCTGGTCGTCCACACGGCAAAGCGAACTTACAAAAGAGAACTCCCCAAGCATATTTATGTTGAGAGTGCTTCCGTCCGATTTCATGTAGAGACCTCCCCCTGAAAACAGCGTTCATACGAAATATAGATATACTTATATCGTATTTTAACTCATCGGGAGCTTTTAGGCAATAGAAGCGCATATCGGACGCGGCATTTATTTTTTTCCGTATTTTTATCGACATATTTCAAAACAAGAGACAATTTAACCTTGTTTGTAACTGTGCTGTAACCGTTGAATTGTATAATTCGTATTGTAAACAAAGATGCAGGCACAAGGGGTGGTGTATATGGATATTTCAGCAAACGGATTCATTCCGTACGAAATGAAAACGAGTCTCGTCAAGATCACTTCATATGACGACGGTGCTCTTGAGGGTACGCTTTCGAACCCATATTTTCCTGCCGAAATGCGTTTTTCCAACGTGGTTCAATTTTTACGCCTTGTGGAGGAGATGCTCGACGCGCTCCGCTGTCCGCAGAAGGCCATGGAAAGCAGAAGCTTCAAGCCTGCGGCGGCAAAGAAGGACGCCGCGCCCCGTCAGGACGGCCCCGATGAAAAGGTGCTTGCAACATTCAAGCTCAACGTGCTCTTCCGTCAAAACGCAAGCTGGCAAGGTCGGCTCGTCTGGATAGAGAAAAGGAGCGAAGCGCAGTTCAGGAGCGTTTTGGAGCTTGTCATGCTCATGGACGGCGTATTGCAGTAAAAACGAATATCCGGATATAATATTGTCAAGACCATCGCTCGGGCAGCCGCCGCAATTCACGGTCGGCTGCTTTTATATACATAAGGAGGAAATGCAAAACGCATTGCTTTAGCATCGTAAAAGCCAGGGCATTCCAGGTGCTCGAGGGATTGGCGCTGCGCGTATATCCCCTCGGCGGGCCGACGCCCGTGCGCGGCGTGGACGCCATAAGGGAAATACCATCGCTGCTTGCCGCAAGCGGCGCAAAAAAACCGATGCTCGTCACAGGGCCGAAGCTTTATGAGCGCGGACTGGCGGACGGCGTTTTGGACGCGCTGCGCGGCAGTTTTGCGGACTTCACCGTATTTTCCGGCGTGTCCTCGGAGCCTACGGAGCAGATGGCCGCCGATATCGCGGCGCTTTTCACCCAAAACGCCTGCGACAGCATGATAGCTTTCGGCGGAGGTTCGCCGATCGACGCCGCGAAAGCCGCGCTTGCGCTTGCGGCGCGTCCGGACAAGCCCGCGTTCAGGCTCCGCGGTCTGTTGAATGTCAGGCGAAGGCTGCCTCCGCTCATCGCCGTGCCGACGACCGCCGGCACGGGAAGCGAAACCACATTCGCCGCGGTGCTCACCGGCGGCAGCGGCAAATACGCGATCACGGATCCGTGCCTGTTCCCTATGTACGCGGTGCTCGACGCGCGGCTCACGCTAAGCCTGACGCCGTCCGTAACAGCCGATACGGGCATGGACGCGCTCACGCACGCCGTCGAAGCGTACCTTTGCGTGCTGACCAATACGCGCGAAACATACGCCCTTTGCGAAGCGGCCGTCAAAGCGATATTCAGCTTTCTGCCTGTCGCATATGCACAGGGAAGCGATATTGAAGCGCGCAGCGAACTTCTTCAGGCGTCTTTTTTTGCCGGCAAAGCCTTCACGCGCACGGGGCTTGGCTATGTCCACGCGATCTCACATGCCGTCGGCGCCGCATACCGCATCCCGCACGGGCGCGCGAACGCCGTCATACTGCCTTATGTGCTTGAGGATTACGGCGCTGCGGCACAAAAAAAGCTCGCAAGGCTTGCGAGGGTCGCCTGCATAAGCGCAGACGCTTCCGACGCAACAGCCGCAGCGTGCTTCATTGCCGCGATCCGTTCCATGAACGCGCGTATAGGTATAGGCGATAAGCTCGATTGCATCAAAGGCGCGGACGTCGGACGTCTGGCTTCGCTTGCCGTCATGGAAGCCGACCCCGTTTATCCCACGCCTGTCATATACGACAGGGCGCGGTGCGAAAGGGTGATCCTGCGCATAGCGGGCGCTCAGTGAAAGCTCATCCTCGCAACGAGCGCGACCTTCGCGTCAGGCCTCAGCATGGCGAACTCCGTCGCCTGCGCGCACGGTCTTGAGAACACCGTGAGCGTCTCCCCCTCAAAGCAGGGGGCGCGGAAACACACCTCAAGCTCGCTCACGCGCATGGCGCTGAGCTGTTGTGCCGTGAACACGCCCATGAGCGCATGAACATAGGCGGCATTGTTCATATGACCGCCCAGATCGATATCGGTCGAGCGCACGGTATACTCGCCAAGCTTTTGCGCGCCGTCAAAATCCTCGTTCATGCGGACGAACGGCTCCTCGCACACGGCATCTTCCCGAAAGAGCAGCCCTTCGGGGTATATGTCCGATATCACGGATAATTTGCCCGAAGCGCTGTCGAGCACGGCCCATTCCGTGCGGCCCTGTGCAAGCATCATATCCTTGTTTGAAAGCGTATAAAACCTTTCGCAGCGCACATGGCCCGGTTTGCCGGGCCACGTTGCAGCCGTAACCTCATCCATCAGGGCGGGACGCTCAAAGAAGCGCACGCGCGTGCGCACGGTCAGCCAGAACAGCCCGCGCGCGGCCATCGCCGCGCCGCCGCAGCCGAGAAGCTCCGCGTGCTCCGCCGCCATATCCATGAAAAGCGAAAACGTATCGGCAACGCCGAGGCGCGCCCCGCAGTCGCAGCCGCTTATCGGCACGCGCAGGGTCTTTTCGAGAGTGTTTTTAACGCCGTTTTCCATTTACGCTTTATCCGTCTTCAAATATTCGCTTGCGTTCTTCGTGCGTGAAAGGTATCCCGCGTCCACAAGATCGCGCCTCAACGTGCAGTTGTCCTCATAAAAGCCGCGAAGGATCGAGTTCACGTCCATCTCCGAATAGACGCGATCCTTTTCAAAATAGGTTTTTGCGATGTACTCGAGTATGACCTCGCGTTTTGAGGCCTTGGACGGGATCGATTCAAGCTTTCCGTTTTTGAAAAAGCTTCGCACGATCTTTTCCTTCTGCTGCTCCTCCGTGAGAGGCTCGCGTTTCATCTGTTCCATTTTCATATCCTCCCTGTGAGATAATAATAAATGATGACAAGGGATTCGCGCATATAATCATTCGGCGTGATATAGCTCACGCCGCGCACGCCGAGGCCCTGCGCGTCAAGGCCCACCTGACGCGCCACGCGCTCCGCCCGAAGGACGTGGAAGCGCGTTGTGACAAACACCGCGCTTGCGTTTTCGCCAAGCTCCTCATCGATGATGCGTTTGGAATTCAAAAAGTTCGTATACGTGCTGTCCGATTTGTCCTCAAGCCGTATCCTGTCCTCATCAAGGCCGTGCGCCACGGCATAACGCCGCATGGCCTCAGCCTCCGATATGTCCTCCCCCTGTCCCCGGCCGCCGGAGAGTATAACGAGCGTTTCAGGGTTATCATTGGCGTATTCGATTGCCGCGTCCATGCGTCTTTTAAGTGTCAGCGAAACGCGCTCGCCGCGCACGCCGCATCCGAGCACGATCACCGCATCGGCGCCCGCATCAGGCGCGCGGTGGCCTTCAGCGTATATCCACGGCACCATGACGAGCAGTATGAGCGCATACGCGGCATAGCCCGCGATGAGCAGCCACCTGACGAACGCCCCGAAGCCCGCCGCGAAAAAGCGCTGCGCCGCGGGATAAAATATGCCGATGACAAGCAGCGGCAGCCCCAAAATGCCGGGCAGAACCGTACCGGCATTTATGTTTGATACGGTGGATATCACAAGCGTGTCCCCGACGCCCAGTATCCCGAGCGCAATGAACACGAATCGCAGAGCGCTCACGCCTGCGCTCCCCCGTTCGCGTCTTCAGGCTCGCTTTTTGGCTTGCGGCGGTTATGCAAATGCGGGGCAAGCTTCGCGATGTTTATGTTTGCCGTATACACGCCCGCAAGCACCAGCGCCGTGCCTACGCCCTGCAGAAGCGAGAACGATTCCTTGAGGAATATGACGCCCGCAAGCACCGAAACCACCGTTGTGACGCCGGCGAACGAGGTGCAGCGCGCAGGCCCGATATCGAGGATAGCATGGTTTGCCATGAGGAAGGCAAGCGTTTGGCAGCCGACCGCAAGATACAGCACCGCGATGAGGAAGTCCGTGTCGCGGAAAGGAAGGGTAATGAATTCGTTCATCGTACCCGCGACGCCGTGTTCCACGCATGCCATGCCCGTGAAAACGACGGCGCCCACGCCTGCCATGACAAGCGTCTTTTCGCCCGCGGAATAATCCTTCGCCTTGCGCTGGAATGTGACGCAGAGCGCGTCGCTGACCATCGCAAGCACAAGCATCGCATAGCCCAGGATATTTAGCGAGGCGTCAAGTCCCTTGACGAGCACGATCATCAGCACGCCGAGGATCGATACCACGATGCCCGCCACCTGCGGTCTGGTTGGTTTTTCTTTTATTATGATGCTGCAAAGCACGATCGTCACGATCGGAAGCATCGTGGTCAGCGTGCCGCTTTCAGACGCCGTAGTGAGATCGATGCCTATGGTTTCACCGATGAAATACAGCACAGGCTGGAACAGAGCAATGAAAAGCAGCGGCTTTATGCTTCTGCCTTTGAAATTGACCTTGATTATGCCCGTGAGGGCGCAGATGCCGAGCGCCGCGAACGCAAAAATAAAGCGCCACGACAGCACGGTGAGCGCGCTGTAAACATTGACGGCTTCCTTTGTAAAAAGGAAGCTCAGCGCAAACAATACATGCGAGAATATCCCGCAAAGCACCCCTACGGTCTCATTGCTCTTCTTCATGATTCGGATTATAACACAAAGCGGGCGTTTGTACAGCAGGAAGAATTGCTTCTTTTCGCGCCGCGGGCATTTGCAGACACGGCGTTTTTTCCCGTTTCATTGTAAAAACATGCGGCTGTCGCGTCAGGAACTGGCATTTGCCCGATCGCCCGCAGGGCGTATGTCCACGCCCGCAAACCGACGGTCATTTTGCCCTTCATGTGACTATTTTGTCAACAAGCGGCAACCCCGTTGCAAAGGGTTGCTTTTTCGTGCTAAAATCATGCTGTTGTATTATGGAAAGAAGGTACTTTCAATGGGTTTTATCGATAAGCTGCTGGGCAACACCAGCGAAAGCAAACTGAAAAAGCTTGATCCTATCGTGAAACAGATAAACGCGCTCGAAAACGCGATGCAAAAGCTCACGGATGACGAGATGCGCGAGAAGACGAACGAGCTGCGCGCGCGCCTTGAAAAAGGCGAAACGACGGACGATATCCTGCCCGAAGCGTTTGCGCTCGTGCGTGAAGCGGCGGTGCGCACCATCGGCCAAAGGCATTTTGACGTTCAGCTCCTCGGCGGCATAACCCTCCATCAGGGCCGCATAGCCGAGATGAAGACCGGCGAAGGCAAAACCATCACCGAAACATTGCCCGCTTACCTCAACGCCCTCACAGGCCACGGCGTGCACATCGTCACGGTCAACGATTATCTCGCCAAGCGCGACGCGCAGTGGATGGGCAAGATATACCGTTTCCTCGGGCTTTCCGTGGGCTGCATCGTGCATGATCTCGACAACGACGAGCGCAGGAAGGCATATAACTGCGACATAACATACGGCACGAACAACGAGTTCGGCTTTGACTATCTGCGTGACAACATGGTCGTCTACAGGGAGCAGATGGTGCAGCGTGAGCTGAATTACGCCATCGTGGACGAGGTCGACTCCATCCTCATCGATGAAGCGAGGACCCCGCTTATCATTTCCGGCTCCGGTGAAAAATCCACCGATCTGTATTCAAAGGCGGATCGTTTCGTCAAGCGGCTCGAACGCGGCGAAAACATCGAAAAGCTTTCCAAAACGGAGGCTATGATGGGCGAGGATCAGCCCGAATCAGGCGATTATATGTGCGACATAAAGGCGCGCACCGTCGCCCTGACCGCCCGCGGCATGGAGAAGGCCGAAAGCTATTTCGGCATTGACGATATCGCCTCCACCGAGAATCAGGAGCTCAACCACCACATCATACAGGCGCTCAAGGCGAACGCTCTTTTCACGCGCGACAAGGATTATGTCGTGCAGGACGGGCAGGTGCTCATCGTGGACGAATTCACGGGCCGCCTGATGTTCGGCAGAAGATACAGCGACGGTCTGCATCAGGCGCTTGAAGCAAAGGAAAACGTGAAGGTCGAACGCGAAAACAAGACCCTTGCGACGATAACCTTCCAGAATTACTTCCGCATGTTCAAAAAGCTTGCCGGCATGACCGGCACGGCGAAAACCGAGGAAGCGGAGTTCCAGTCCATTTACGGGCTTGACGTTATCGAGATACCCACCAACAAGCCCCTCGTGCGCAAGGACGCGAACGATATCGTGTACGCCGGAATTCAGGGCAAGTTCCGCGCGGTCGTTGATGAAATAATCAAGATACACGCGACGGGTCAGCCGATCCTCGTCGGCACGATATCCGTTGAAAAGAGCGAAATGCTTTCCTCCATGCTCAAAAAGCGCGGTATAGAGCATCAGGTGCTCAACGCAAAGCTGCATCAGAAGGAAGCTGAGATAGTCGCGCAGGCGGGCAAGTACGGCGCCGTCACCATCGCCACAAACATGGCCGGCCGCGGCACGGATATAATCCTCGGCGGCAACCCCGAATTCCTCGCAAGGCGCGAGCTGAGACAAAACGGACTTGAGGACGACCTCATCGAGGAAGCCACCGGCCATGCCGAGACCGACGATCCCGACATACTGGCCGCGCGCGAAGCATATGAGGCGGCTTATCAGAAATACAAAACGATTACCGACGAGGAACATGAGCGTGTCGTCGCGGCGGGCGGGCTTCACATTCTCGGCACGGAGCGCCACGAATCACGCCGTATCGACAATCAGCTCCGCGGCCGTTCCGGCCGTCAGGGCGACCCGGGCAGCTCCCGCTTTTATGTTTCGCTTGAGGATGATCTTATGCTCCGCTTCGGCGGGGAGCGCGTGAAGACGATCATGGACCGTCTCTCACCCGACGACGACATCCCGCTTGACATGAAGATCCTCTCCAACCAGATCGAAACGGCGCAGAAGCGCGTCGAATCGCACAACTTTGACATCCGCAAAAACGTGCTGCAATACGACGACGTGATGAACAAGCAGCGCGAGATAATCTATTCCCAGCGCCGCAAGGTGCTCATGGGCGAGGATATACACGATTCCGTGATGGAGATGGTGCGCGAAACGATAAACGCAAGGCTTGCGATATTCGCGCCCATCCACGCAAAAGCCGCGGACTGGGATATGATGGGGCTTTACAAGGAACTCTATCAGATAACGGGCGAAGATTACACGGGCAGGCTCCACGATGTTTCGGAGCGCGCCGAGCTTGAGGAAAAAACGCAGCAGCTTGTCGACGCGACATATGCGAAACGCGAAGCGGACATAAGCGCCGCGGGCGTTGACATGCGCGAGGTCGAGCGCGTGCTTTTGCTGCGCGCCGTTGATTCCCACTGGATGGATCATATCGACGCCATGGATCAGCTCCGTCAGGGCATAGGCCTTCAGGCGATCGGCCAGAAGGATCCCGTCGTCGCGTACCGCAACATGGGCTTTGACATGTTCGACGAGATGGTCATGGGCATACGCGAGCGCACCGTGCGCACGCTCTTCCACGTTTCCGTCCGTCAGGCGCCGCAGAAGCGCGAGCAGCTCGCCAATCCGATCACGACCTCCGCCGAGGAGAAGCCCCAGCCCAAGCGCACGGACAAAAAGCCCGGCCGCAACGATCCCTGCCCCTGCGGCAGCGGCAAAAAATACAAGAACTGCTGTGGCAGGAACGAGTAGCCGTTCCCGTAACACCGTTAAATGCAGCGGCGAACACCGTTCGCCATCAATCAACGCATATTAAATAATAACAGAAGGATGTGAGCAAGAGTGATCGAAACGGATGAGATCCGGCAGAAGCTGAGCGACACGGTCGTAACACTCAAAGAGGCAGGTGGGTCCCTTTGACCTCGCCAAGCTGAGCGGGGAGAAGAAGCAGCTTGAAGAAGATATGGGCAAACCCGGTTTTTGGGATGACGTTGACAACGCCAACAAGGTGAACCAACGCATGAAGGCCATATCCAACAAGCTTGACAAGTACAACAAACTGATAGCGCGTTCCGACGACCTTGAGGTGCTCATGGATATGGCCGACGAGGAAAACGATGAAGGCCTTATCCCCGAGATCACGGAGGAATTTGAAGACCTCGACAAGGCTGTGACAGCCCTTAAGCTGGAAGCGCTGCTTAAAGGCCCTTATGACGCCAACAACGCGATCCTTTCGCTGCACGCCGGCGCCGGCGGCACGGAAGCGCAGGACTGGGTCTCCATGCTTTACCGCATGTACACCCGTTATTGCGAACGCAGCGGTTTTACCGTGCGCGAGCTTGACCTGCTTGACGGCGACGAGGCCGGCATAAAAAGCGTCACCTTCGAGGTCGACGGCGACAACGCATACGGCTATCTGAAAGCCGAAAAGGGCGTGCACAGGCTCGTGCGCATCTCCCCCTTCGACGCGGCGGGCAGGCGGCATACCTCCTTTGCCTCCCTCGACGTTACGCCGATATTCGACGACGACAGCAATCAGGTCGAGATCGATCCGGACGACATCCGCGTGGATACCTACCGCAGCGGCGGCGCTGGCGGACAGAACGTCAACAAGGTAAGCTCCGCCATCCGCATCACGCACATCCCCACGGGCATAGTCGTCCAGTGTCAGAACGAGCGCAGTCAGCTCCAGAACAAGGAGATGGCGATGAGGATACTGCGCGGCAAGCTCATCGAGGTCGCCGAGCGCGAGCGCATGGAGCAGATGGCGGAGATCAAGGGCGAAATGAAGCGCATAGAATGGGGCAGTCAGATCCGCTCCTATGTGTTCCAGCCTTACACCCTCGTCAAGGATCACCGCACGGGCGTTGAAAACGGCAACATCCAGGCCGTCATGGACGGCGATATCGAAAGCTTCATCAACGCATATCTTGCGCAAAGCTGATACGCAGCGATAACAAAAAAGGGAGCCGGCCTACGGCTCCCTTTTGGTTCAGGCGTTTATTTTGCTTCGCTCACGGCAACGGCCACCGCGACGGTCATGCCGACCATCGGGTTGTTGCCAGCGCCGATA
>CAZARN010000026.1:0-14205 GCA_964487565.1 uncultured Clostridium sp. | reverse complement strand
AAATACAGGCTTTTCGGGCATAAAATAAGAACGCTAATGTTGACACTCACCGTATCAATATTAGCGTTCTTATATGGTGGAGCCGAGGGGAGTCGAACCCCTGTCCGAAAACCTGTCAACAAGACTTTCTACGAGTGTATCTTATGTTTTGACATTCCCTCCGTCAGGCGCCCGTAAGCAGGCTCAGGACTTCAGTAGCTTCATTGATCCCACCTGCGGCAAAGCTTACGCAGGCTGGTTCCCCACATTGATGACGCCCGTATCCGACGGCGTGGGCACCGCCGGGCGGACGGTCACTGCTTACGCAGCGACGGGTACGAAACTATCTTCGTCAGTTAGTGTTTAATTCCCGATTTTAGCGAAGCTCGGGGCTTCGACTCGCTTATCCGGCCTCCATGATCCCCGTCGAAACCAGTTACGGCCCCATGAACGGCATTGCTGCCGTTATGTTTATTATACTATGTTCTGCGCTATCAGTCCACATTCTTCATGCGGCGCTCGATATCGCGCTTTGAATCGCGCTCCGCGATCGCATGGCGTTTGTCAAACAGCTTCTTGCCCTTGGCGACCGCCAGTTCCACCTTCACAAGGCCGTCCTTCAGATACAGCTTGGTCGGGATAAGGCTGTACCCGTCCGCCTGTGAGAGCGCCTGCAGCTTCAGTATCTCCGATTTATGGAGAAGCAGCTTCCTGTTCCGGAACGGATCGCGGTTGAATATGTTGCCCTGCTCATACGGACTTATGTGCATGCCGACGACGAACACCTCGCCGTTTTTAACAATCGCGTAGCAATCCTTTAGGTTGGCGTGTCCCGCGCGGATGCTTTTCACTTCCGTACCTGCAAGCGAAATGCCGCATTCGTATGTGTCCTCAATGAAATAGTCATGCCAGGCCTTACGGTTTTCCGCAAGCTGACGCACTCCCTTTGTGATGGGCATATATCCCCCGCCTCCCTTCTTCCATAGGTTGTTTTTATATATTACTACTATTTTTTCTTTCGGGCAACATGACGTTTCTGCCCGTTGCCCGGCTTTTTCTGCCCGTCCTTTTCCGCGCTGTGTTCCTTGGCGTCCTTTGCATGGGTCGAACGCGCAAGCTCCAGGTCGATCGTGCATGCCCCCACGTCCACCACCGCCACCTTCACGCGGACCTCGTCGCCGAGGCGGAACATGCGGCCGGAGTTTTTGCCGACAAAACGGTAACGCTTCTCATCCAATGTATAGAAGTCATCCCGGAGGGAGCCCACACGCACCATCCCCTCCACCGTATTGCCGAAGCGCACGAAAAAACCGTACTGTGCCACCCCGGAAATTATTCCGTTTTCAACGCTGCCCACACGCGAAGCCATGTATTCACACTTTTTCAGGTCATCAGCAGCGCGTTCAGCCTCCATTGCCGCGACCTCGCGTTCAGAGCAAAGCTTTGCAAGCTCCTCCATGCCGGAATTGTATTTCGCGGCGAGTTCCTTTGTCATCTCGCCTGAAATCAGCAGCTTCATCATCCTGTGGACGGTGAGATCCGGATATCTGCGTATAGGCGATGTGAAGTGGCAGTAGTATTCCGCCGCCAGTCCGTAATGGCCAAGGCATTGCGGCGCGTAGCGCGCTTTCCTCATGGAACGCAGCACCACCCTGTTAACAAGCGCCTCTTCGGGCGTGCCCTTTGCCTTGAGCAGTATGCGCTGAAGCGTCGCAGGCTTTGCGCCGGCAAGGCTTTTCGCACCGAGGCCCAGGGTATTGAGAAAAACGTTCAGCTCGTTGAGCTTCTCCTTGTCGGGCGTTTCATGCACGCGGTATATCATCGGTATATCGGCCGCGGCAGCATGCGCCGCCACAGTCTCGTTCGCGGCAAGCATAAAGTCTTCGATCATCCTGTTCGCTTCCCCGCGGACGGCGGTCTTCACATCCACCGCGCGGCCGTGCTTGTCAAGAACGATCTCCGCTTCATCAAGATCGAAATCTATACTGCCGCGTTTAACCCGTCTTTCGCGAAGCTTGACCGCAAGCTCATTCATGGAACGCAGCATCTCAACCACGTCCGCATATTTGGCGCAAAGCGCTTCATCACCGGCAAGTATAGCGTTAACATCGTCATAAGTCATGCGATGCGCAGTATGTATCACGCTTTCCGAGAGCCTGTGGGATACGATTTTTCCGCTGTCATCCATGCGCATCAGGCATGACAGGGTCAGCTTATCCTGTCCCTCGTTGAGCGAGCACGCGCCGTTTGATATTTCCTTCGGGAACATCGGCAGTACCCTGTCGGGGAAATATACGCTCGTGCCGCGCTTCCTTGCTTCCTCGTCGAGCGGAGTACCTTCCGCAACATACGCCGAAACGTCCGCGATATGCACGCCCAGCAACCACCCGTCGGAAAGCCTTGCAAGCGATACCGCGTCGTCGAGATCCTTTGCGTCCGCCCCGTCGATGGTTACTATCTTCAACGCCCTGAGGTCCTCCCTCATGAGCGCTTCATCCCGGCTCACGGGCTTGTTCAGGCTTTTCGCCTGTCTGAGCGCCGCTTTGGGGAATGTTTCAGGCAGCTCCATGCGGCGGATTATGCTGAGAATATCCGCGCGCGCGTCGTCCTTTGCGCCGAGTATCTCGGATATTTCACCCGTCATCGGACGCCTTGCGTCAGGGTAGGTCAGTACCTTCGCAACGACTTTATCCCCGTTTTTCGCGCGGCCTGCGCGCTCGGGCGTGATGAGCATGTCAAAGCTTATTCGGCTTTCATCCGGCACGACGTAACCGCCGCCGGCGGCGTCCGCCTCAAACGTGCCCACGATCTCGGTCGCCGCGCGCACGGCGATCAAGGCGACTTCCGCCTCGGGCGTGCCGTTGCGGCTCACGGAGTCAGCGGCGCGCGCCCAGACCATATCGTTGTTCATCGCGCCGTGCATACCTTCCGTCTGGATAAACATATCCGGGCTGCCGTCCTCCGGTATAAAAAAGCCGTAGCCCTTCGCGCTGCCCTGTATCCGGCCGTACACGAGGCCGGTCTGCTCAGGCAGTGCGAATTTCTTTTTCTTTGTCAGTATGAGTCTGCCGTCGCGCATGAGCTTTTCAATCGCGGCTGCCGCCTCATCCTTTTCGCTGAAGCATTCCATCAGCGCCTCAGGCGTCATCGGTTTGCCCTCTCTGCGCAGCGCTTCAATAATTCTTGTTTCCATATTTTCTCACTTTCTCTTTCTTTTACAGCGCAGACGCAATATACGCAAAAAAGGGATGCGCCGTGAGCGCACCCCTGCAAGAGCTTTTATCTTCTCAGTAAAGGATCATCATCGCGAGGGCGAGAACGCCGATAACTATCGCGAGGATAAGGGTCAACTTCTGAAGCTTCGCTTCCTTGCTGGCAGCTCTGCCGCGGGACGGTGTGAAGGAGGCGCTGTCGCCGCCAAATGCCCCGCCGAGGCCTGCGCTCTTCGTCTGCTGCATCAATACCACAGTGACAAGCACCGCCGATACGATGATGAGGACTATATTAACGATTATCCCGACAGTTTCCATTATATATACCTCCTAAACGACTGCAAGCGGTATTATATCATGCGCGGCCGGATAACGCAAGCACAAATATCGCCTGTTTTTCGGCACATTCCCTTTTTCAAAGCGCGCAAGGGCCATATGCCTTTCCCCGCGCGACCACGAGCTTCGGATACTTTGCCGTCACGCAGACATCTGCCCCCGGATCGCCCTCAAACAGCGCGATATCGGCGCCGGCGATATCAGTGCCTCCCGAAAGCTCGGGTCTGAGGTTGCAGTTGCGGATTACCTTCATCAAATATCCTTCATTTTTCGATGAGGGTGGCGCCTGTCATTTCAGCGGGCTTCTCAATGCCCATGAGATCAAGAAGCGTCGGCGCGACGTCGGAAAGCTTCCCTCCGCTTCTGAGCGCCGCATCCCTGCGCGCCGGATCGGCTAGTATCAAAGGCACGGGATTTGTGGTGTGCGCGGTGAACGGCTCGCCGTTATCGTCGAACATTTTTTCGCAATTGCCATGATCCGCGGTGATTAGCGCGCGTCCGCCTGCGGCGAATATCGCGTCCGTCACACGGCCGAGGCATTCGTCAACGGCATGCACGGCCTTGACAGCAGCTTCCATTACTCCTGTATGGCCGACCATATCGGGATTTGCGAAGTTGAGTATCATCACGTCATATTTGCCGCTTTCAATGCGTTCAACCGCTTCCGCCGCGACCTCATAAGCGCTCATTTCAGGCTGAAGATCATATGTTGCCACCTTTGGCGAAGGTATGAGCGCGCGGTCCTCTCCCGCGTTCGGCGCTTCGACGCCGCCGTTGAAGAAAAAGGTGACGTGCGCGTATTTTTCGGTTTCAGCGATGCGAAGCTGTGTTTTACCGCAAGCCGCAAGATACTCGCCCAGCGTATTCGACAGCGTTTCCGGCTTGAAAGCGACCTCGAGTCTGTTCCCGAAGGTCTTGTCATACTGGGTCATCGAAACGTATTTCACGGGGAAGAATCCGTGTTTTCTCTCAAATCCGTCAAAATCGCCGAATATGAACGCGCGGGTGATCTCCCTCGCCCTGTCCGGCCGGAAATTGAAGAAGATGATGCTGTCGTTCGCGCCGATCGTCGCCGTGGGTCTGCCGTCTTTTTCAATAACGGCCGGCACGACAAATTCATCCGTCACGCCCGCATCATATGAAGCCTGCATGGCTTCCTCGGCGTCCTTTGCGCGCGCTCCTTCGCCATAAACCATGGCCGCATACGCCTTCTCAACGCGCCCAAAACGGTTATCGCGATCCATCGCGTAATAACGTCCCATAACCGTTGCGATCTCGCCACAGCCAAGCTCCGCAAGTTTCCCGTTGAGCTCGTGTATATAGCCCTTGCCGCTTTCGGGCGGCACGTCGCGTCCGTCCATGAAGCAGTGGATATAAACCTTCTTCAGGCCGTTGTCGCGCGCAAGCTTAACAAGCGCGTAAAGATGCGTGAGATGGCTGTGAACTCCGCCGTCGCTTACCAGTCCCAACAGATGCAGCGCGCTGCCGTGCGCCTTGCAGTTTTCAATTGCCGCGAGGAATTCCGGCTTGCGGAAAAAATCACCGTCGGCAATGGACTTCGTTATGCGCGTAAGCTCCTGATAGACTATCCTGCCCGCGCCGAGGTTGAGATGTCCGACCTCGGAATTGCCCATCTGCCCTTCCGGCAGTCCCACCGCAAGGCCCGAAGCCTCTATATGCGTATGGGGATATTCGTTCATGAGACGGGTGAAATTATGCGCGCCGTCGGCCTTTATGGCGTTGCCCGAAGATTCATCGCTGCAGCCGAAGCCGTCGAGGATTATCAATGCCGTGAGTTTTTTCATCTGAGCACCTTATTTCGCCGCATCCGAGCCGGCCTTGACGACCGCCGCAAAGTCCGGCGCCTTGAGGCTTGCCCCGCCGATAAGGCCGCCGTCGATGTTCTCCATCGCCATCAGTTCGGCGACGTTTTTGGGGTTCATGCTGCCGCCGTACTGTATGCGCAGCTTTGAAGAAACGGCTTCGCCGTAAAGATTTTTCACAACGTTTCTGATTATGCCGATCGTCTCGTCCGCCTGCTGGCTGGTTGCGGTGCGACCGGTGCCTATCGCCCAGATAGGTTCATATGCGATGACGACTTTTGCAACATCCGCGCCCTCGATATCCTGAAGCGCAGCCGCGGTCTGGGATGATACGACCGCGGAGGTCTCGCCGCTTTCGCGCTGCTCAAGGCTTTCGCCCACGCAGATGATGGGCGTGATTCCGGCTTCTATTGCGGCTTTTGCGCGGCGGTTCACGCCGTCGTCCGTCTCGCCGAAATACTGTCTGCGTTCGCTGTGACCGATGATCGCATATTCAACGCCAAGTTCCTTGAGCATATCGGCGGACACCTCGCCCGTGAAAGCGCCCTTTGCCGCCCAATGGATGTTCTGCGCGCCGAGTTTTATGTTACTGCCCGCAAGCGCCTCATGCGCCGCCTGCAGATCAACATAAGGCGGGCATATTACAACGTCGCATTTTGCTTCGCCGGCCTGCGCGCGCAGCTCAGATATGAGCTTCACGCACTCCGACGGGGTCATGTTCATTTTCCAGTTTCCTGCGATTATGGGTTTACGCATATGAAATCTCCTTAATGATAATGTGATTATTTGTCGTTGAGCGCGGCGACGCCCGGAAGCACCTTGCCTTCGAGGAATTCAAGGCTCGCGCCCCCGCCGGTCGAAATATGGGTCATTTTCTTGGCATAACCGAGCTTCTTGACGGCTGACGCGGAATCCCCGCCGCCGATTATCGTCGTGCCGCCGCACTCGGCGCAGGCCTCAGCCACGGCCGCCGTGCCTTTTGCGAATTCCGGGAACTCAAACACGCCCATCGGCCCGTTCCATATCACGGTTTTCGCGTTCTTAATCTCTTTTGCGTACATCTCGCGCGTCTTCTCGCCGATATCCATGCCCATCCATCCCTCGGGTATCGCGTTTGACGCAACCGTCTTATGCTCGGCTTGCGCATCAAACCTGTCGGCGACGACGTTGTCTACCGGCAGCATAAGCCTGACGCCCATTTCGTCGGCCTTCCTGATCAGCTCGCCTGCAAGACCGACGCTCTCCTTGTCGAGCAGGGATGTGCCGATCTCATATCCTTTTGCCTTGAAGAAGGTATAAGCCATACCGCCTCCGATGAGAAGCGTATCGCACTTTGAGAGAAGGTTCGTGATCACGCCGATCTTATCCGCGACCTTTGCGCCGCCGAGGATGGCGACAAACGGTCTTTGGGGATTTTCAAGCGCGCCGCCCATCACGGACAGCTCGCGCCCGATGAGGAAACCCGCGACCGCAGGAAGATATGCGGCGACGCCGGCCGTTGACGCATGTGCGCGATGCACCGTGCCAAACGCATCAGAAACATAGACTTCTGCGAGGGAAGCAAGCTTCTTCGCGAATTCTGGATCGTTCTCCTCCTCCTCTTTATGGAAGCGAAGGTTCTCAAGCAGCAGTATCTCCCCCGCCTTGAGTTCGTTTGCAAGCTTTTCTGTTTCCGGCCCGATGCAATCCGGCGCGAACGTTATATGCACGTCGGGCAAAAGCTGCCCGAGGCGCTTCGCAACGGGCTTGAGTGAGAATTGCGGATCCGGTTGTCCCTTCGGTCGTCCGAGATGCGAGCAGAGAATCACCTTTGCCCCGTGCTCAAGAAGATAATTGACCGTCGGCAGCGAGGCGGTTATGCGTTTGTCGTCTGCGACCTCGCCCTCCTGCGTGAGAGGCACGTTGTAATCCACGCGCACGAGCACGCGGCGACCGTTGACATCGATATCCTCAACCGTTTTCTTTGCCATAAAGATGTCCTCCTATGATTAAATCATTTTTATCCATGTAGTTTCCGTATTTTTCCGAATTTCAACCGTTATCATTTTAACATATCCTGCGCATATTGCAAATTCGTTAAATTATGAGCATAAGCCGCCGCCATTATGGACGGTTTGGGCGCGGCATGATATAATCAAAACATGAAAAAGACTGTCGCTGTCATATTGATATTGTTTTTTGCGCTTATCCCGCTTTCCTCATGCGGGAGCAAAAGCGCCGACCTTCAGGACGCGGTCGACGTGCTTGAAACGCCCGCGCCGTCGAGTGAAGGCGTCGCCACGCAAACGGCATACGGCCACAGTGCCGGCGTAAAGATAAACGCTTCGGTCGCTTTCGCCTATGAAGGGCTTGAAGGCGTCACGGTTTACGGCGCGGTCGAATACGAAAACACAGGCGACTGCCCCATTTACATTTCAGGGGCAAGCTTCACCTTCACAATTGACGGTACGGACACCGTTTATGATTTCGAGCCTGCCCTTTCGGAATACACGGTCGTTTTGCCCGGTTGTATCTCCTATGAGGCGGTTTGGCTGACCGGCAGACAGGCCGGCGCGGATTCCGAGATATCTCTTCGCGCCTCCCTCACGGCGGTTGAAGCGCCTGCGCCGCGCGTTTCGCTTGAGGTGGACAATCTTTATACCGCCGATAATTATCCCGGATTTTCTACCCTCTCCGGCAGGATAAGCTGCTCCTCGGAAACGGGCTGTTCGGCGAACCTCGTTTACATCGGCTTCTATGACGCTTCAGGCGCGTTTCTCGGCGCGTGGTATTTTTCAAAGAACGCCGTCATCGAGCACGGTGATCCGAAGAACTTTGTCATCAACATGCAGGAGCTGCCGATCGACGGGCTTGCCGCAAAGGTCGCGTCATACAAATCCGCCGCGTTCGGGTTCGAATTCTAAAGCCAAACATTACGGTTTGATATAACAAAATAAAGGCCTGCGCCGAGACGGGCGCAAGCCTTTTTTATTCTGTGATTTTACCGGCCTGTACTATCTGACCACGTTTATCGGTTTTCCGTCAAGCCATGCGGCAAGATTGTCAAACACGATCCTTGCGCGAAGGCTCATCGATTCATGCGTTGCAAAGGCCACATGCGGCGTGAGGAGCGTGTTTTTCGCGTCCAAAAGCGGCTCTTCCCGTGAAAGCGGCGGTTCCGCGTCGAAAACGTCTATCCCGGCGCCCGCGATAACGCCGTCGTTGAGCGCCTGCTTAAGATCGCTTGACACGACGACCGGCCCGCGCGCGACGTTGATGAGCAGCGCCGTTCTTTTCATCTTTTTGATCGCGTCTGCGTTGATCATCCCGCGCGTCGAAGCGTTGAGCGGGCAATGCAGCGCCACTATATCCGAATCGCGAAGCAGCTCTTCAAGCTCCACCTCGCGCACATATTCCGGACGATCAGGATGGATGGTCCTGCTGTGGGAAATCACGTCGCATCCCATGGCATGAAAAAGCTGCGCGCTGCGTCTGCCTATTCTGCCAAGGCCGATTATGCCCACGGTCTTTCCGGCAAGCTCAAAACCGACAAGGCCTTCCTTCGTTTTGCCTTCCCTGCAGCGGCGCTCCACGGCCGTAATGTTCCGCATGAGCGCGATAGCCATACCAAGCGCAAGCTCCGCCACAGCCTCGTTTGAATAACCCGAAGCGTTGCTCGCGATTATGTTTTGCGCGCGCACGGCGTCCATGGCAACGTGATCCACGCCCGTGAACGCGATGTCGATGAATTTGAGCTTTTTGCAGCCTTCGATCACCTGTGCGTTCAGCGGCATATTGGCGATTATCATCGCGTCCGCATCGCGGGCTTCCTCGATGAGCTTTTCAGCGTCCGCGGTTCTGTCAAAGCTTTCGAATATGCAGTTCCTGTCCAAAAAAGGTTCTTCAAGCCTGAGCAGCTCTTCGCGCGATACGCCGAGCGACTCCATTATCGCAATCTTTGTCATGTTCAGCCTCCTTTTTTCAAACCCTGAGTATTATATCGCAAAGCGCGCGAATATGCGACGCTTCCGGAAGCCTTTTTTACAGCTTTTGACTGGCCTTTAAGTTGGCAATGCTGCGCATACTATCCTCTGAAAACGCTTATGGAGGCGCAAAGAGGATGGAAATTTTTGTTTGGATCGCCGTGCAGCTTATCGTGTTCGCGCTCATTTACTGGTTCGTATCATACAAACGCAAAAAAGCCGAGGGGACGCTCACCCGCAGACCGGTCGCAAAAGCGCGGGATGACGACAGGGAGCTCAATGAGCTTCGCGCCATGCGCGCGCGCGCCCTCAACATGCCGCTTTCGGAAAAAGCGCGCCCCGTGCGCATGGAGGATATAATCGGCCAGGAAGAGGGCATCCGGGCGTTGCGCGCGGCAATGTGCGGTCCCAATCCCCAGCATGTGATCATATACGGCCCCCCGGGCATAGGCAAGACCTGCGCCGCGCGCCTCGTGCTCGAGGAGGCAAAAAAGAGGCCTGATTCACCGTTTGACGCGGCGAGCAAGTTTGTTGAAATGGATGCGACATGCGTCCGTTTTGACGAGCGCTCCATCGCCGATCCGCTCATAGGCTCAGTGCATGATCCCATATACCAGGGCGCGGGTATGCTCGGCACGCAGGGCGTGCCCCAGCCAAAGCCCGGCGCCGTTACGCGCGCGCATTGCGGAGTGCTGTTTCTCGACGAGATCGGCGAGCTGCATCCAATACAGATGAACAAGCTTTTGAAGGTGCTCGAGGACAGGCGCGTCTTCTTTGACAGCGCATATTATTCCCCGGACAACGCCGCTATACCGCCCCATATCCACGACATATTCAAAAACGGTCTGCCTGCGGATTTTCGTCTTGTCGGCGCAACGACGCGAAGCCCGGACGAGCTTCCGCCGGCGCTGCGTTCCCGCTGTGTTGAGCTTTTCTTCCGCCCTCTCGGTCAAAGCGAGCTTATACAGATCGCGCGAGGCGCCGCGGAACGGCTCGGCATAGGCATAGAAGCCGATGCGCTTGAGGCGTGCGCGCAATACAGCGCCTCCGGCCGGGACGCCGTGAACATCGTTCAGCTTGCCGGAGGCGAGGCTATGGAAGAAAAGCGGACAAGCATCACCGAAAAAGATGTGATGTGGGTGGCGCAGGTATGCCGCCACAGCAGACACATCTCGCAGCATATCGACCCCGTGCCGCGCGCAGGCGTATGCGCCGGACTTGCCGTTGCGGGCGCGGGTCAGGGCGTCGTGATCGAGATCGAATGCAGCGCGGTGCGTACCGTGCGAAAGACCGGCACGCTGTCGCTTGGCGGTATGGTTGAAGAGGAAGAGATCGAACTTCGCGGAAGAAAACTGCGCCGCAAGGGCACGGCGCGCGTATCCGCCGAAAACGCATGCGAAGCGCTGCTCCGCTGTTTCAATCTCGACTGCCGCGATTATGACATTTCGTTCTCCGTACCCGGCGGAATGCCTGTTGACGGGCCAAGCGCGGGCATTGCGCTGTGCGTCGCCATCGTGAGCGCAATAACCGGAAAGCCTCCGATAGCGCTTCTCGCCCTCACGGGGGAGATAACGCCACGCGGCGAGGTGCGTCCCGTCGGCGGCGTTGCGGACAAGCTTGCGGCCGCCGTCGAAGCCGGCGCGCAGACGCTGATAATACCCGAAACCAATTGGGAGGACGCTTTCAGCACGCTTGAAGCGGAAATAATCTGCGTTTCGGACATCGTATCCGTCATACGCACGGCCTTTGACATACCCGAAGGCAGCATATGGCCGGAGGGAGTTATTCCGCTTTCCGCGCGGGAAGCCTGAGTGCAAACCAGACGGGCGGCACTATTCGCATACGCCGCCCGTCCTCTTTCAATATAACACCGTGATCGACGCATTTGCCCGCATATCTTCCGCATATCTATAAATCAATGGTTGACACGGGAGCATGTTTTATGCTATCATACCCAACATTAACGGGGAAGGGAGACGCGCAGATGGAATTCACGCTTTCCACAAAAGCTATGATGGCGATGATGATGTGCATGTGCAGCATGCGCATGTATGGCTGCACTCAAAAAATCTGCCCGTCTTGCATATCTCAAGCCGTCGCTCAATAGCCGTATCTTTATGCGGTTTTTCGGGCCGGAAGCAAGCGGGCTTCCGGCCTTTTTATTATGTTTTCAAGGGGATAAAAAATGATCGAACTCAAACATCTGACAAAAATCTTCGGTTCCGCGGGGAACGAAGTGACCGCACTTTCGGATATCGACCTCACAATAAACGACGGTGAGATATTCGGCATCATCGGCCTTTCAGGGGCAGGAAAAAGCACGCTCGTGCGCTGCATCAATCTGCTTGAACGGCCGACGTCGGGAATCGTCCTTGTTGACGGACGTGAGCTCACCGCCCTCCCGCACAGGGAACTGCTTGAAACCAGAAGGCAGATCGGCATGATATTTCAGGGCTTCAACCTTCTCGAACAGCGCAATGTGATAAGGAACGTTTGCTTTCCGCTTGAGATCGCAGGTTTGAAACGCGATGACGCACATGCGCGAGCATTGGAGCTTCTTTCCCTTGTCGGCCTTTCAGACAAAGCCGAAAGTTATCCTTCCCAGCTTTCAGGCGGACAAAAACAGCGCGTTGCTATTGCGCGCGCACTCGCCACCAACCCCAAATACCTTCTCTGCGACGAGGCCACTAGCGCCCTCGATCCCAACACCACAAATTCCATCCTCGAGCTTCTGCGCGAGATCAACCGAAATCTCAACGTGACGATCGTCGTCATCACCCACGAAATGAAGGTCATCGACAGGATATGCGACAGAGTTGCCGTTATTGACAACAGCCGCATCGCCGAGATCGGCCGCGTATGCGATGTTTTTGTGAATCCCTCGTCCGACATCGCAAAGGAGCTTATCCTCCGCCCGAAGGACAGCGGCGACGAAACTTTTGAAGGCAAAAGACTTCGTATCGTGTTTGACGGCAGCACCTCGAACAAGCCCGTCATATCCGATATGGTGCTCGCCTGTCAGGCGCCCGTCAACATCCTTTTTGCGGACACGAGAAATCTGGACGGGATATCATACGGCCATATGATCGTGGAGCTTCCGGGCGATGAAAGGCTCGCGCAAAAGCTTTTGAGCTATCTGAACACCAACGGCATCAAGTACAGCGAGGAGGTTTGAACCATGTTTTCAGAGATGTTCCAGAAACTTTGGGCCAACGGCCTGATCCAGCTCGGCGTGCTTGAAACGCTTTACATGACGCTTATCTCCGCCGCCGTTTCCTATGCGATAGGTCTTCCGCTCGGGCTGATCCTTCGCGTGACCGACCGGGACGGCATTCATCCCATCCGCTGGCTCAACCGCACGCTTGGCATAATCGTAAACATACTGCGCAGCATTCCTTTCGTAATTCTTATGGTCGCCATGCTGCCCGCGGCCAAGCTGATCGTCGGCACAAGCATGGGCAACAAAGCGATGATCGTCGTGCTCATCATCGCGGCCGCGCCGTACATAGCCCGCATGGTGGAATCCTCCGTGCGCGAGGTGAACGCCGGCGTGATCGAGGCCGCACAGGCGATGGGCACTCCCTCGCTCAAGATCGTCACAAAGGTGCTCATCCCGGAGGCAAAGCCTTCGCTTATCACAGGTTCTGTGATTTCCACCGTCACGATCCTTGGCTACTCGGCAATGGCCGGTACCATCGGCGGCACAGGGCTCGGTCAGATCGCAATCACATACGGTTATCAGCGTTATCAGGATGACATCATTTGGATCTGTGTGGTGCTGACGGTCATAATCGTTCAGATCATACAGGAAGTCGGGATGCGCATCGCCCATAAAACAGACAGGCGCGCCAACGCCTGACCCCCGCCATCAATGTCAAAAAGGCGGTAAGCGCCTCAAATATAAACAAAATTATTTTAAGGAGAAAGAAAATGAAAAAGACCATCAAAGCAATCGTCGCGATCGTCGCGGCCGTAGCCCTCACGCTCGCGTTTGCGGGCTGTGCCTCAAGCACGGGTTCAGACGCCAAGACCATCAAGGTCGGCGCAAGCTCCACCCCCCACGCGGAAATACTCGAACAGGTCAAGGATGCGCTTGCCAAGCAGGGCTATACGCTCGAGATCGTCATTTATGACGACTATGTGCTGCCCAACAAGGCGCTCGCGGACGGCGAGCTTGACGCAAACTATTTCCAGCACACGCCTTATCTCAACAGCTACAATGCTTCAAACGGCACCGATCTTGTTTCCGCGGGTTCCATTCATTATGAGCCCTTCGGAATCTATGGCAACGGCGTGACCGCCATCGCCGACCTCGCTGAAGGCGCAACCATCATAATCCCCGCGGACGACAGCAACGAGACCCGCGCGCTCTTCCTTCTTGCTCAGGAAGGTCTCATCACCCTTCCCGCGGACGCTTCCGCCGAAAAGGGCGTGACCACGCTCGATATCGTGGACAACGGCGGTTATGACATTCAGGCCGTTCAGGCCGACACCGTGCCCGCACAGCTCAAGAACAGCGACGCAGGCACGATCGCCGTCATCAACGGCAACTATGCCCTCGAAGCCGGTCTGAAGATCGCCGACGCGCTTGCGATCGAAGACGCCTCCGGCACTGCCGCACAGACCTATGCGAACATCATCGCCGTGCGCAGCGGCGACGAGAACAGCGACAAGATAAAGGCGCTCATCGCGGCCCTCCAGAGCGACGCTGTCAAAGCCTACATCGAAGCCACTTACAACGGCGCGGTCGTCGCGATATTCTGAGCACCGTGTATTCCGCTGATTCAAAAGCGTCCGTATGGACGCTTTTTTTAATCGGTTGCAGAATATATAACGAAAAAATCGGGGCTGCCGTAAGGCAGCCCCGAATGTGGGTCAAGTAAATTACTCGAT
>CAZARN010000025.1:0-20519 GCA_964487565.1 uncultured Clostridium sp. | reverse complement strand
CAACCAGCTCCTTGTCGAGATGGACGGCTTTGCCATCAACGAGGGCATCATCGTGATCGCCGCAACCAACCGCCCCGATATCCTCGATCCGGCGCTGCTGCGTCCGGGCCGTTTCGACAGGCAGATCACCGTCAATTATCCGGACGTCAAGGGTCGTGAGGCAATATTGAAGGTCCATGCGAAGGGCAAGCCCTTCGGGCCCGACGTCGACCTCGGCGTGCTTGCAAAACGCACCGTGGGCTTCACCGGCGCAGATCTTGAGAACATATTGAACGAGGCCGCGATCCTCGCCGCCCGCTTCAAGAAAAAGCAGATAACCATGCTCGAGCTTGAGGAGGCCATAACACGCACGGTCGTCGGCCCCGAAAAGCGCAGCCATGTGATAACCGCCGAGGACAAGAAGATAACAGCCTATCACGAGGCGGGTCACGCGATCGTCGCGCGCGTGTTGCCGGGCTGCGATCCCGTGCATGAAATATCGGTCATCCCGCGCGGTCAGGCCGCCGGCTACACGATGACAATGCCCGACCATGACGACGATCATCTCACGCGCGGCAAGCTGCTCGACAAGATCGCGGAGCTGCTCGGCGGCCGCGTGAGCGAGACCGTCACCCTTGAGGATATATCCACGGGCGCTTATTCAGACCTTCAGCGCGCGAGCGATCTTGCCCGCAAGATGGTGGTCGAATTCGGCATGAGCGACGTTATCGGCCCTGTGTTCCTGGGCGGACAGACAGAGGTGTTCATCGCCAAGGACTGGGGTCATCAGCGCAATTATTCGGAAGAGGTCGCCGCCCGCGTGGATGAGGAGATACGCCGCATTCTCGACGAGCAGTTTGAACGCGCGCGCAAGGCCATCATGGACAACAGGGATGCGCTCGAGCGCGTCGTCAAAGCCCTCATCGATTACGAGCGCATAGACGGCGAGGAATTCGAGAAGATATTCAAGGGCGAGGAAGTCGAGCTTGAGACGTTCGCCTCAAAGCGCACACGCCTTGAGACCTCCGATCCCGACGTTGAGGCCGCCGATAAGGCCGACGCCGATAAGGCCGAAGCCGATATGGCCGACGCCGATAAAACCGACGCCGATAAAACCGACGCCGAAAAGACCGGAACGGACAATACGGAAGATAAATAACGGCAGTCAGAATACCCGGGCCGTCCCTTTTGCGGGACGGCCTTTTGCGTGCCGCCCGCCGCGGCTTGACCTCAGGCCGACGCAACAGTGGGTTTTTCCGGTTTATGCCGTCTTGCTGTGTTGGATTCTACACGGCGGCGCTATTGAGTAAAAATAATCTCAGGCCGTATAATCTAAATATCATCTGCGATATATCATAAGGAGAATTTCACATGAGCGAAAAGAAGTTCGACATTGAAGCGCTGCCCGGCGAGCGCTGGTTCCCGATGGAGACCTCGATCGAAGAGGATATGAAGAAATACTGGGGCGACTGGGGCGTCTGCTCCGAGGTGGATGAGCTTTGCGACGTGCTCATGCGCCGCCCCGGCAAAGAGATCGAGAATTTCGACTGGGAAGCCGTCCGTTTCAAGGCTCCCGTCGATCCGGATAAGTTGCGCGCCCAGCACGACGCGCTTGCCAACGTGTATCGCGCGAACGGCGTCAACGTCCATTATGTTGAAGAGCAGCGCGAGGACAAGCCCAACGCCCTTTTCATGCGCGATCTTTGCTTCATGACGCCCGAGGGCGCGATCGTCACCCGTCCCGCAATGGAAGCCCGCCGCGGTGAGGAGAGAGCCGTTGCCAAAGCGCTTGCGGATCTCGGCGTGCCGATCGTTCGCACCATCACCGGCAGCGCGACCTTCGAGGGCGCAATGGCCATGTGGGTCGACCGCAAAACCGTCATTCTCGCCTCCGGCGTGCGCACGAACCGCGAAGGCTACGAGATGGTCGAATACGAGCTGCGCCGCATGGGCGTGACCGAAATACTGCATATGCAGATACCTTACGGCCATGCGCATATCGACGGCAACCTCAACTTCGCAAGCCACGATATAGCTGTGCTTCATCCCGCGCAGGTGCCTTACGACGTTTGCGACGTGCTGCGCAAAAAGGGTTATCGCTTCATCGAGTGCCCGTCGAGGATCGAGGCGAAGGAAGGCTTTGCGATCAACTTCGTTGCGATAAAGCCCGGCCTCATCGTGATGCCCGCCGGCAACGAAAGGACGCAGGAGCTTCTCGAAAAGAACGGCGTCAGGGTCATCCCCGTGGATATCAGCGAGATACTCAAGGGTTATGGTGCGATCCACTGCTGCACCGCTTTCCTCAAGCGGAAAAGCTGCTGAACATTCATACAAAACAGCCCCGGGCCAGTCGTCGGCCCGGGGCTGTTTATTCGCTCCGGATTTTACTTTATGCGCCGCGCCTGCACCGCGAAACGCGAATTGTCATATTCATAGGTGCAGGTTGAAAGCGTCAGCACCTGATCCGCGGAGGATATCACCACGGAGGTGTCGATTATCGAAGGGGACACGGTGTTTGCATATGCGATCATTTCCGCCATATATGTGGCGAAGTTGTTGTCGTCCGCAAAGCGCGTCGCGATATAGTTCACGGTATAACCGTCCGTTGAAGGCACGATCGTTGCAAGATACACCTCCCAGACGGTCTCCGTGCCGTCCCAAAGGAAGTATATGTATTTGTACTCATCGAAGAAATCCTTTTGCTTGTAGTTCATGAGGTCGTGGAACATTGTCCCGTTCTTCATGTTGTGCCCGTAAAGGATTATGTGCTTCTGCTGATCGCTTTCCGCGTTGCGAAAATCCATGAATATCGAGCCGTAGCGGCTTTTTTGCTTTTCCACGTTCCGTCCGAGGTAATACTCGTTGTTGTCGCAGCGTACGACGGGATAATCGATCGATGTGCCGGGTATCGTGATCCAGCCCACGACGTCCTCGTTGAGCGCCTTTGCCTCCTCGTATGTGGAAAGCGGCGGCAGCACGTCCGAAGCCTCCGCAATGCCCGTCAGCTCATCCGCGCGATACTCATCCGCAAGCTCCGGATCCTGCGTCGCTTCCGCGTCAGGCGACTTCGTGGGCTCGACCTGCTCCGCCGCGACCGTCGGCTGCGCCGTTGGCGTGGCCTTCGCCTGTATCGGCGTGTTTGTCGGCGCAGAAGCCGCAGGGGAGCACCCTGCAAGCAAAATCATCAATGCCAGCAGCGCCGGAATACCCTTATTGAGTTTTTTTGACCACGCCCTCATCAGCCGACGCGCACGGCATGCACGACAAAGCGGCCGTTGGCGTAATTCGTGTGGGTGCAGGTCGAAAGCGTCACAACGTTGTCGTTTTCACCGATGGTGGTATCCACCGGGAATATTGAAAGCGCCGCGAGGGTGTTGTTCATGTAATCCGCGAAAGCCGCGCCGGAGGGTATGTCGGAATCCACCGCCATATAGCCCGCGTCGTTGACGTCGACAGAATATACCGCGAACACCTTATATGTATACGTCTTATCGCCCAGCGTCAGCTCGAACGTGCGGTTCGCGTCATAGAATGAGCGGTTGGAATAATTCGTCACCTGAGCGAACATGATCTTCGACTTGCTCATATTGTGACCGTATATGATTATATGCTGGTCGCCGGTCGAGCAGCGGTAATCCATGAAAATCGCGCCCGCCTTTGAGGTCTCGCGCTTGGCGTTCTGCGTGAGATAATCAAGATTGTCATGGCTTTTGACGACAGGATAATCAACGTTGGTGTTGCTTATCTTTATCCAGCCGACGACATCCGAATTGAGCGCTTTATACTCGGAATACGACAGCTTCTGTTCCTCCTTGACTTCATCCGTTCCGTCAAGGGTGCTTGGGTCTATCGTGTTCGAGGGATCGACGTTGTCGCTCTGCACAAACGGCGTCGCGTCCGGCGCCGTGCTCTCATCGACAGCCGGGGTACCGTCCTGCTGCGCCGTGCCGGAAGCCGCGTCCGTATACTGAGGCGCGTTTATGTCGATTATGCCGCCCTCACCGCCGGAGCAACCGGCGCACGCGCACAGGATGAGCGCAAGCAGTGTGCATATTGCAGTACGGATATACTCTTTTTTCATCAAAAGCCTTACCTCTGTTTTCAATATCTTGGGGTATCAGTCGGCTTAATTATAGACCATCAAAGCCCTTTGCACAAGAATCGCCGCAGCCGGCCGCCTATTTTTATAATTTGTTCAAATTTGCCCCATGTTAGTCTTGTCCGGGTCGTGCTAAAATGATAAAATGATACGGATAGTGACTGGTACCGTTCCGGAACCAATCTCCCATAAGGAGTTGTAGATAATGGGTCTTTTTGAATTTAATGATGTTGGAATCGATCTTGGCACCGCAAGCATCCTCGTGTATGTTCGCGGAAAGGGCATCGTACTTCGTGAACCTTCGGTTGTCGCAGTTGAAAAAGTCTCAGGGCGTATACTTGCGATCGGCGAGGAAGCGCGCCGTATGCTTGGCCGCACCCCCGGCACGATAACCGCCGTCAGGCCTTTGAGGGACGGCGTGATCTCCAATTATGACATAACCGAACGCCTGCTGCACTACTTCCTCAAAAAGGTCGTCGGCACGCATGTGTTCTTCAAGCCGCGCGTTGTGGTCTGTGTTCCATCCGGCGTGACGGAGGTCGAAAAGCGTTCCGTCATCGACGCCACGGAGGAAGCGGGCGCCCGTCATACATATCTCATCGAGGAACCTATCGCCGCGGCAATAGGCGCCGGCATCGATATATCCGAGCCGCGCGGCCACATGGTGGTCGATATCGGCGGCGGCACGACCGACATAGCTCTCGTTTCGCTCGGCGGGGCGGTGCTTTCCGACTCCATCAAGATCGCCGGCGACAAGTTCGACGACGCGATACTGCGTTATATGCGCAAGAAGCACAGCCTGCTCATCGGTGAGCGCACGGCTGAGGAAATGAAGATCCGCATAGGCTCCGCGTATCCGCGCAAGGAGCAGGTTTTCATCGAAGTCAAGGGACGCAACCTCGTTTCCGGTCTGCCGCAGGCGCGTGTCGTGGGCAGCAACGAAATGATCGACGCGCTTGAGGAGCCGCTTCAGGCCATTCTGGAAAGCGTGCGTTCCATGTTCGAAAAAACGCCGCCGGAGCTTGCGAGCGACGTTGCGGAGGACGGCCTTTGCCTTACGGGCGGCGGCGCGCTGCTTTACGGCATAGACAAGTTCATCGCCGAGCAGACAAAGGTCCCCTGCTATATCGCGGAGGATCCCATCTCGTGCGTTGCGATAGGCACCGGCAAGGTGCTTGACAACATCGATAAGTTCACCCGCGGCGCGGTTTACGATTACAGGCGCGGCGAGTATTATCTCGACAGCTGACCCTTCAAAAAGCAGATAAAAGCGGCGCCGCACTTGCGGCGCCGCTTGTTTTTATCCGTATCCGCCCGAAGGCGGAACGCTGTGCGTTCACTTTTCGTTTTTCTGTTTTTTTATTATTCGCGATATGATGAACATCAGCACCGCGAAATACACGAATATCAGCCCCAGCGTAACGAACACCATAACGTCGTTTTTCGCGGCAAGGCTCACCAGCAGAAGCACGGGCGCGCCGAAGGCTATACCGAATGAGCTGCCCGTGATGAGATTGTTCGCGGCCGGCGTTTCAAATGAAGGATCGATCTCGCGCAGCAGCAGCACGCCGGAGGATATCGTGCCCGTCAGCATGCCGTACATGCTGAAGAATCCCTCGTACGGATATTTGGGATATATCTTTTTGCACATATAGATGAGCCAGTAGAACGTCACCACGCCGCCCGCAACAGCCATCAGCAGGAACGGCAGCCAGTATCCGGCAAGGTCGTCGATATTGATGCTCGCAATGCCTGCGACGATCATCATGTCAAACGCAAGGCCGGATATGCGGCTCAAAAGATAATTGTTCTGATACTGCCGCGTCATGAGCTTTGCCGAGCGCAGGCCTTTGAAAAGCGCCCTGCATCCCATCGCGATGAGCGAGCCGACGATGAAGTTGAAGCCCCAAAGGAGCGTTGACACCGTGCCCGCAACGCCCGGCGCCACGGCCTCGAGCAGGCTTGTTATGCCCCATGTGACGAGATATGTGAGCAGGTATACAAGCGCCACGAGCGCGACCTGCACGCTCAGCTTGTCGACGGATTCCGATATGGGGATCTCGTTTTCATCCTGGAAGGTGTCCACCGTGACGGAGCCGGAAATTTCATCCGTGGGCGTTTTGCGTTTCAGCTTGCCGTTGCGGCTGTATACGTTGAGGAATATGACGCCGACGACGCACGCGCAAAGATAACCCGTCGCGGCAAGCGACAGTCCGAAGCTCCTTCCGCCGGTCATGCCAAGCGCCTCGTATGTCGTGCCGACATTGTTTGCCTGACCGGGGCCCTGACCGTATGCCATCGGAAGAAGTATGCCGCTCGCCTTGAAAAGATCCGGCATCAGCGTGTACGCGAGTATAAGCGATATCGCAAGTCCCACCGCCGCCTGCACGAGATAAGTGCTCACGATCAGCGCGCCGCTTGCGGCGCCAGTCGCCGCGCCCGATGCGCTTTCCTTGTTCGGTCGCCTGAGCGAAAGGGCGATGAAGCCCAGCGCCAGCGCGTGATAGGTGAGCATCTCCAGGAAGTTCGAATCCACCTCCAACACGCCGAGCGTGCGCAGCACGAGCAGCAGGAAACCGCCCAGCACCGCCGTCGGCATCAGGCTTTTCCTCACAAAGGGTACCTTGCGGCGCAACAGATTTGCCAAAAGTATAATGCCCGCGATTATTCCGATTTGGATCACGATGTTCCAGAGACTTGTGTTCGCGGCAGAAAAGTCCATGTTGTTACCTCTTTCTGTTATTTAAAGGGCTGTGTGTCCGTATGCGCGGTATAGGAGCATGAATTTGAGCGAGTTGGCTTCAGCCGACGGCGTAAGCTCATAATACTTGTCGCCGGCCGAGAACACGAGCGCCCTGCGCCCGTGCATCGCCATATCGGTTATGTCCTCAAGCGGGATATGCACGCCGTCGCAGGTCAGTCCGTCCGGGCCGAAAGACAGCGGGCCGTTTGCGACGGGCGTCTGTATATGCTTTTCAAGCGTCGAAAGGCTGCCTGAAGCTGCGGTATACACGGCGTTTGAGGCTGCGTCCTCCGTCACCCGCTCCTTCTGCCAATCGGAGAGCGCCTTCACGGTGTCGAAGCTTCCCCCCTCGAGCATCCCGTATTCGTTATATCTGAACGTATAGCCGCAGCGGGTGCAGCGCACCGTATCGCCCGCGGAGCGGATCGTGTCACAGCGGCGGCATTCAGGGCAGATGAAAAGCAGATTCTCCATATTTTCGGCGATGTTCCTGCCGCGGTAGCGCGCGGGTGACGCTTTCTGGCGCGCATATGCGTCCTCGTGAAGATCGCGCGCGATAACCTCATTGATCTCGTCAACGCTCATCAGGGCGAGCTGTTCCTTCGTATATATATTGACCGGCGCGCCGCAAAGCCTGCCGCGGCGGGTGTTGGCCCCGCTCCAGTTCGGGCTGACGAAATAGCCCCCTTCGATCCTATATGTCACAAGCGCGCATCTCGCGCTTTTTATCATCTTGCCTGTCGCCGGAAGGATAGGGTTGGTGACCCCGTCATACGAGCGCGCGCCTTCCGCGAACATACATACGTTTGCCCCGCCGCGCACGGTGCGCAGCACCTCCATAACGGTGGAAGCCGCGTTTGTTCCCTTGCTGCGCGTGATCGGGGCAAAACCGAATTTAAGGAATTTATATGCGTTTTTCCATCTTGTGATATGTTCGCTGCCCACAAAATACATCTGCCGCGGGAAGCTTGCGCCCACGAGCAGCGGGTCATAATCGGTGTTGTGATTTGACAGTACGATATATGTATCCGGCAGGTCTTTTGCGATTTTATATTTATAGCCGAACTTCAACCTCAAAAAAACCGTTACCGGCGGTCTGAAAAAACCGTAGAAAAAAGCGTGCCTTCTGTTCATCGTGTTCCCTCTGTTTTCGTTCACACTGCGTTAATATTCTTTTTTATATACTATAATCAAAGAGGCCGCGCGTCAAGCGCAGCCTCATGATGCAATATGCACAAAATTGTGAAAAAATCATTTGTTCTTGCGCAGCCTGCGCGGCGACGCGGCCTGGCGCAGATAACCGCCGCGCTGACTTTTCACGTCGCTTACGGTGATGACGGCCGAGCTGTCGGCCTGCTGGATTATCGCGAGCGCTTCATGCGACAGCTTGCGGCGCAGCGTGCACATGATGAGATATCTGTCCTCGCCGTCCATGCCGTGGGTCGTGAGCTGCGTTACGCCGAATCCGTTTTTGCGAAGGCCGGAGCATATCTCGTCCCCCGTTTTTTCATCCATGACGATCGCCTGTATGGAGCAAAGTCCGAAGGCAAGCTTCTCTTCAAGCCAGCTCCCGACATAATTGCCCAGCGCGTACGCGAGCGCGTATGCGACCATCTTCCACGGGTCGGACTTATAATCCGCAAGCACGGAGCCTGCGATGACAAGCCACAGCGTGATCTCCACAAGGGCTATGCACGCGCCGATAAGGCGTTCCCCGCGATTGATGAGCACGAGGCGCAGCGTACCGAGAGAAACCTCCAATATCTTGCCCGCAAAGATCGTGAGATACACAATGAGCGTGCTTCCTGCAAAAAACGTTCCGATAACGTCGAAAAAACCTGTCAAGCGAACACCTCCCGTCATTTTGCCCGCACGATGGGGCTTTTTCGTGTCGCAGGAACATTATTGCATATATACGCCGTCTTTGCAAACCGTATGCGGTGAAATTTTTGTTACGTATTCAAAGTACCAGCCTGTCGCTTACTTCGTCGCTGCCCGAGGCGCGCGTGAACATGTCAAGCAGTTTTTCCACGCTGAGGCGCTTCTTCGCCTCGCCGGAAACGTCGATCAGCACGCGCCCTTCATTCATCATGATGAGCCTGTTGCCATAGCGTATGGCGTCGCGCATGTTGTGCGTGACCATCATCGTTGTGAGGCCGTTTCCCTCGATGAGCTTTTCGGAAAGCGAAAGCACCTTCTCGGCCGTTTTGGGGTCAAGCGCCGCTGTATGCTCGTCAAGCAGCAGCAGCTTCGGCTTTTTGAGCGTGGCCATCAGCAGCGTCAGCGCCTGTCTCTGCCCGCCTGAAAGGAGCTTCACCTTTGCGGTGAGCCTGTCCTCAAGGCCGAGGCCGAGCGCGGCAAGCTGCTCCCTGTAAAGCGCGCGCTCCGCCCTGCTTATGCCCCAGCGCAGCGTGCGTCGTTCACCCCTTCGATAGGCAAGCGCGAGGTTTTCCTCGATGCGCATGTTGCCGGCCGTGCCCATCATCGGATCCTGAAACACCCGGCCGAGCAGCTTCGCGCGCCTGTATTCCTTCATCTGCGTCACATCCGCGCCGTCGATCTCGATCTTGCCCGAGGTCGGCGCATACGCTCCGGAAACGCAGTTCATGAGGGTCGATTTGCCGGCCCCGTTCCCGCCGATCACCGTGACGAATTCGCCGGGCGCAAGGCTTAAGCTCACGTTGTCGAGCGCGACCTTCTCATTCACCGTACCCGGCTTGAACACGATCCTGAGATCGCTTATGCGCAGCATTTCCTTCATACCTTCCTGCATTTCGTTTCACCTCCGTGCGCGCTCGCCGCCCTTTTCAGGCGTTCGCTGAACATCGGAAGCGAGAGCGCCGCCGCCACGATGATCGCCGTGAACAGCTTGAGATCGTTCGCGCTCATGCCAAGCTTGAGAACGAGCGCGATGATGAGCCTGTACGTTATCGCGCCAAGCACCATCGACACGAGCGAGCGGAAGAACGACTTTTTGCCGAAAAGCACCTCTCCGATGATGAGCGAGGCGAGGCCGATCACGATCGCGCCTGTGCCCATCTGTATGTCGGCAAACGTCTGACTTTGCGCGATAAGGCCGCCCGAAAGGGCAACAAGCCCGTTTGATATCACAAGCCCCAGTATCTTCATCGCGTCCGTGTTGACGCCCTGCGCGCGCGCCATGCCCGCGTTGTTGCCGGTCGCGCGCACCGCGCAACCCGTCTCCGTGCCGAAGAACCAGTACAGCATCGCGAACGCCGCAGCCACAAACATAATGCCCACGGCGACCATCGCGATGTTCTTGTTCATGCCGAGCGTTTCGACAAAGGGCGAAAACACCGTCGGCATTTTCAAAAGCGAAACGTTCGCTTTGCCCATGATGCGAAGGTTGACTGACCAGAGCGCGATCATCGTGAGAATGCCCGAAAGCAGCGCGGGGATGCGCAGCGCCGTATGCAGCAGCCCCGTCGCAAGACCGGCCGCCATGCCGGCGGCGAAGCTTAAAGCGAGGGCAAGATACGGGTCGACGCCCGTGCTTATCGCCACCGCCGCGACCGACGCCCCAAGGGTAAGGCTGCCTTCGACCGTGAGATCGGCAATATCAAGCACACGATAGCTTATGTACACGCCAAACGTCATCAGCGTCCACAAAAGCCCCAGCGCGATCGCGCCCGTGAGTTCATTGAGCATTTCAAAAACCTCGCTGCGCCTTATTCGGCGCCGTAGACGACATATTCCTTGAGATCGTCGGGTATCGTGAGCCCGATGGCATCCGCGACGTCCCCGTTTATGCAGTAATCGAACTGATTCTGACCCTCGATGGGCATTGCTGCGATATCCTCTTTGTCAACGAGAATGCGTATCGCCATCTCGCCGGTCTGATAGCCGAGGTTATAGTAATTGATGCCGAGCGTTGCAAGGCCGCCCGCCTTGACCATTCCGCTTTCGCCGCAAACGACGGGCGTTTTAGATTCCTCCGTCACGCCCGCGACGATCGGCATCGATGAGGCGAGGGTATTGTCTGTCGGGATGTATATCGCGTCGCATTTGCCGACAAGCGTCTGCATCGCCTGCTGAACATCGTTCGTGGAGGTCACGGTGACTTCCGTATAGGCAAGGCCCATGCCCTCGATTATCTCCTTGGCAAGCTGCGCCTGAAGCACCGAGTTGTCCTCGCCGCCGTTATATATGCAGCCGATCGTTTTTGCTTCCGGTGCAAGCTTCATGATAAGCTCAATCTGCTCCTTTATCGGGTTCATATCCGTCGTGCCCGAAACGTTGCCGCCGGGCACCTCGTTGCTCGCGGCAAGCTTTGCGACAACGTAATCCGTGACTGCCGTGGCAAGTATCGGTATTGTGGTGGTTTTTCCGGCGATGGCCTGCGCCGCAGGCGTTGCGATGGCAAGCACAAGATCCACGTTCGCCGCGACGAACCTGTCGCTTATCGTGGAAAGATTGGATTGATCGCCCTGCGCGTTCTGCACGTCAAGGGTCAGGTTCTCGCCCTCAACATAGCCGTTGTCCGCAAGCGCCTGAACGAAGCCCTCGCGCGCGGCGTCGAGCGCTGCGTGCTCCATGAGCTGGATTATGCCGATGTTGAGCGTTTGGGGGGTCGTGTCCTGCGCGGTTTCAGGCGTCTCCTCCGCGGCGGCGGTGCCTGACGGCGTTGAAGCCGCGTCCGTTGCGGTGCTCGCTTCCGTGCCTGCCCCGGCGGAACACGCCGCAAGGCCGACGGCCAGTAAAAGGGTGACGATGATGGTTACGATGCGTTTCATGTTTGTTCTCCTTAAAAATAAATTTGTAAAATAAAACCGTCCTTCCCCGAACGTATTCGGAAAAGGACGGATATTACCGTGGTACCACCTTTTGTGCTCCGCCCGCCTTGCGGCAAACGGACTCGTCAAGCGGTCAGTCAACCGCTCTGCGCTGTAACGGGCGCGCCCGTGCAGGTCTACTTTTCTTTCAACCCGAGGCTCTGCGGATGAATATTCGGCTATACGGTGCGCTGCTTCCTTGCACCAAACGGAAGCTCTCTGAAAACGCTTTGCCGCTCCTACTTGTTCCGCGTCGTCGCCTTTGACTTATTGGGACGCATTATAACCCGCCGCATGAGGCTTGTCAACACGGTTTGTTAAATTTATTTTTTAACGATATCAGACGCCCGTGTCCTTCGGATCCATCGCGTCCATGGCTTCCCTGTCCTTTTTACGCCGCGCAGCCGCACGTTCGCGGCGTTTTTTCTCCTCGGCCGCATGGCTGACAAGGCTCACGACGAACAGGATGAGGAACAGCGCCGCCGCGCCGGACACGGCATAGAATAAAGCCGGGCTTATCGTATGCGTCGGTTCCGCGGGCGCCGCGTCAGGCGTTTGAGTCGCAGGCGCCTGTGACGCAGTCGGCTGCGCTGTTGCGGAAGGCGTCGGCTCGACAGGACGCGCGCGCACGACCGCGCAGCGCTGCATGGATTCATCCGCAGGATCGTAATAATAAAAGCCTATGTCTCCGGCGGGGCTTCGCGCATAGAGCAGATACACGTCGCCCTGCGCGTCCTTCATCGACCATGCCTTCACCTCGTTATCGCCAAGCGTTATCGTCGTTTCCGCAAAGCCCTCCGGCACCTCAACGGAAGCGTCCGGCTCAAGCAGTATATAGGATTTGCTCACGCTTGCCACAGTGCGGTACGGATACAGGCTGTCCTTCTCGGCGTTATAAATATAATAGCCCCCGTTTTCGCCCATGGCGTCGGTCAGGTACAGCAGCACGGGCGCGTTGGAATCCTTCACCTCGAGCGCCGCCACGTTCTCGCCGTGATAGGCAAGCTCCGTCGCAGCATAGCGCGAAGGCACCGTGACCTCGTCGAGATTGCGCCAGATATACATGTCGCCGGAAGCGCCGCTCACATTCAGGGCTTTCACCGTAAGCGCAGGATCGGCGTAATCCACGCCGGGCTCGGTCGGCGACGGCGGCGCCGCGGCAATGCTCACCGTGACGGAAACATCACCCTGCGTGACGGTCTTGCCGTTGTAATCGACAAGGCTTTCCGTTTTGAAATCAATTTTCGCCTCGCCGGCCGCGGAGGCGGTGAATGCCGCGCGCAGCGAAAGCGACTGCGCCCCGCCCTTCGCGGCGCTGTACAAGGTGAAAAGACCGTCCGTCACGCCATATGAGCTGTTTTCGGCGTCGAAGGCCAAAAGCGCCGGATCGTATGTGAAGGAACCGCTCGCGACCGAAAGTCCTGCGCCCGTTACCGTGTATGTGACATATACGGTGTCGCCCGCGACAACCGATGCGTTTTCCGCCGCTGCCGTCGCCTCCGCAAGCGCGAAGGATGACGCAAGCAACAGCGCCAGCGCCGCGGCAACAGAGATCAAACCCGTGTATAATTTACGTTTCATATACAATACCCCTTATCCGTAATCGCTTAACCCTGCTTGATTTTATAGTCGCCGCAGACCGCCCGTATGAGAAGGAGCAGATCGTTCGCCGTGACCTCCCCGTCCCTGTCGAGATCCGCCGCGATGCGAAAAGGCGCGCTCAAAAGCTGTTTGCGCGAAAGATGCCCGCAAAGCGCCGTCACGTCGTCCTCGCCTATGCCGGCCTCACCGTCAAGATCGCCGTATATTATTATCGGCAGATCAAAGAAGCAGCCGAAGCCCTCCTCGTTCGTATAAGTCAGGCGAAGGTAGTTGCCGGTGGTGAGCTCGCTTTCCTTCTTTTCGTCGCCCTTCGACGTGACGACGCCGAGCGTCGCCCCTTCGCATTTGAGCTTTTCGATGAAGTCTGACGGCGTTGTGCCCGGCGCAACGCCCGTTATGCCCTCGTTTGAAACGCTGTATATCTTGCTTGAAGGACGCGGCGCGCTTTCCCATGTGCCTACGCAGGCCTCCTCCGCGCCGACATAATAGAACGCGAGTATATCAAGATAGCTCTGTCCCATGCGCGCGCGCTGCTGCGCGCCGCGCTGTGAAAGGCCGACGCCGTGTCCCCAGCGCCGCCGCGTGAGCTGCCAGCCGTCATACGCCGCGCCGTTCACGCCCGCCCTCACGCGCTCCGCGCCCCACATGCGAAGCTTATATCCGTTCGACGTCAGGGAGCCTGTTGTATTGTTCGCATCCCCAAGGGTCAGCGTTTCAAGATCAAGGCGCACCGTCGTCTGGGCGTATGTGCCGTCCTCAAGATGCACGGTGAGCGCTGCGTCCGCCGCCGTATAGCACCGGCTCGGTTCATCATAAAGCCTCTCAACGGGCGTGACCGAGATCACGCCCTCGATATCAGCCCCGGGGCCGGCCGCCTCATACACGCCGCGCACAAGCGCCGCGTACACGCCGGGATCCATCGCCGCAACGGTTTCCTCGTTGAAGACCTCCGGTATGAAGGAGACATATTCGAGGCTCGATGGGTTCATGAGATCGTAAGGATCATCCTCGTTCACATAATAAGCGTGATCCTCGCTCCATACGTTCGACGTGCGCTCCGTCTGGCCGCCGTTTGAGGAGGAATAGAACGCTTCGATGATCTCCCCCTCGTATGTCAGCACCACGCCTGCCGTTTCATCCACTGCCGCGATCGCGCGGGCGTTCCTGCTTGCGTAACCGGCGTACACCTGATCGCTCGACGTGTCGCCGATGTCATATGAGCGTCCGGAATAGACGGAGCATTTGGCCATGACGTAGCTTCTTGCGCAAACGGCCTGCGCCTTGAGCGCGGATACGGGGAAGCCGTTGCTCATCTCGTTTGGCACCACGCCGTAAAGATACTGCTCGATGGGCAGGGTGTTTATCGCGCGGATACGTCCGTTGGCCACGTCGAATGTTATATTGCCGAGGTATGTGCATGTTCCGTGCTCGCTGTTTTTGAGCCTGATATATGAAGTTGTGTCCCCGTAATCGCGGTTGACGAGGGTGAGCGACGCGGCGGACACCGTCTGCCCGCCGACGGTGAGCGCAACGCGCGCGCCCGTCGCGCTGATGGTGAGCGCGTCGTTCGGCACGGTAAGCTTTTCAGCCTCCGCGATGTAAAAATCGCCCACAGGCGTGAACTCGAGCGAGGTGTTTTTGCCTGTGGAAAGCAAAACGCGCACCTGCGTGTGATACGACGCGGCAAGCGCCGGCGCCGATGCAAGCAGAATAGCGCACGCGGCAAGCGCCGCTGCAATCCGTTTGAATTTCATTTTTTCCGTCCTCCCGCCGCGTTTGCGGCAATATGAGAGCCTGAAATCTGCCATTTTCCGACATGTCAATCATATAGCCCGCCGGGCCGCCGCGTCAACGGTGGAAGCGAAGTGTTAATGCCATGTTTATAATTGCGCCCGCGTTCCCCGATGCTGTGTTATAATATTTGAAAAAGCAACGGAAGGATGTTTGCCTTATGTATACAAAGAAAGCCGATCAAAAGCTGACGGTACGCGAAAACGTGATGGGCGGCAAGGGCGAGATACTCTCTCGCCATTTTCTCGACGCGGATAACGCCGCAGGTTCCGGCAGGCTTTTCGCCGTAACGACCATCGCGCCGGGCTGCTCCATCGGCCGTCACACGCACGAGGGCGAATTTGAGATATACTATATTCTCTCCGGCACGGCCAGGATCACGGACGACGCGGACGAATACACCCTCGGCGCAGGCGACATGCAGCAATGCAGGAGCGGCCATTCGCACGGCGTGGAGAATATCGGCCGGACGCCGCTTGAGCTGATCGCCGTAATACTCAACGAAAGGGAATAATCCCGCGTTCCCCCGCATAATGTGAGCGCGGGGGTGTGAGCGCATCAAACGTGAAACAACATGCGCCCTCAGCATTGCGGGCGCATTTTCGGCGTATCTCATCGGCTCCGGATTCGCTTCCGGAAGGGAGATCTATCAGTTTTTCACCGTATACGGCGCGGCGGGCTTTATCGGCGCGCTCTTTTCCGGTGCGCTCATCGTTTGGATCGCGTCCGACGCGATGCGTCTCGGCCTTGCGCATGGCGGCGGGTTCGATATCTATACGCATTATCTCGGTGCGCGCGCCGGGCATGCCTTGCGCGTGTTTGCCGGAATATACAGCTTTGCGGGCCTTGCGGTCATGCTTTCAGGCGCGGGCGCGGCGCTTCGCGAGTTTTGCGGCTGCCCGCGGTATCTCGGCTGCGCGGCAATGGCGCTTTTCGTATTCGCAGCGGCGGCATACGGTCTTCGCGGCCTCGTGTCCGCGCTCGGCGGCGCGGGGCCGCTCATCGTGCTTCTCACCATTGCGACGGGTATCCTGACGCTTTGCCGCGCGCCTGAAGCGGTTTACGGCGCTTCGGCGCAAAGCGATCTTCCGGGCGCGCTGTTCTCAGGCGCGCTTTACGCCTCGTATAATACAGTCGCAGGCGTGCTGTTCTTCACTTCCCTCGGCAGCGGGGCGCCCTCTCCCCGCGCGGCCGTCCGCGGCGCTCTTATCGGCGGGATAGGCGTCACGGCGGCGCTTTGCGTGATGAACGCAGCCTTCATCAAAAACTTCGGCGCGGTGTCGCCGCTCGCGATACCGTCCCTCCATCTTGCGCGCGCGATATCGCCCGTCGCAGGCGTCGCGTTCGTCGCGGCGCTTTTCGCCGGCATATTCACGACCGCGGCCCCCATGGCATGGACGCTCGTGCGGCTCGTCGCCCCCGGCGCTTCCACGGTGAAGCGTATACTGACCTCGCTTGCGCTCGTCTGCGCGGCCGCGGCGCTGTCCCTTCTGCCGTTTGAGCTGCTCGTCGAGAGGGTATACAGCATCGGCGGCTATTTCGGACTGCTTCTCCCCGTATCGATGGCGGTCGGTCGCATCTTGAGTATAATAAAGGCGAAACGCCGCCGGGACGCATCGGCGCGCAGATCCCTCTGAAAGCCGGAAAAGCGCCCCGCGATAAGCAGGACGCTTGATTTTACGCGGCTTTTATCGCCGCCCGTTCGGCTTAAAACGGCGAATTGTCGTTTTCAGGGCGGCCTATCTCGTGCATACGCACCTCCGGCGACACGCGCAGCGTTCCGTATTTTCTAAGATAAGCGAATATCGCCTCATGCACGCGAAGTTCAGTCCTGCGCCATTCAAGCTTACCGGCCACGGCCGAGGTATCGTTCCCGCCGGAAGCCATGTATTCCGATGTCGCCACGCTGTACAGCGCGTCCGCCGCAAGAGGCGTGCCGTCCCTCAAGGTGATCTTTTCGATCTTGCTTCCGGCGGGCTTCGTGTGGTCGGCCCAAACGATCACGCCCGAATAGATGAGGCCCGCGTTGTTGCCGAACCGCTCCGGTTCGTAAACAAGCTCAAAGAGGGCGTATACATCCGCGCCTGTGAGCTTTGACACATATACCGGGTCGTTGAAGCCCATCACGGCCGTCACGTCATCGCACGTCACATTGCCGGGCTCTATCGTGCCGCCGCCTGAGGTGGCGTTCATGTACGCGATATCCGTATCCGCGCCTTCCCGCACGCAGTCCGCGAGGAAATTGCCGAGCTTCGACTCCGCCGAAAGGCGCAGCGTATACCTTTGCGTCGCCACGGCAAGCGTCTCGTTGAAAAACGCATCAAAGGGAGAAGTGACCTTGCTCTCATAACTTTGAAAGACCTCTTCCCGCGGGGCGTTCGGATCCGTGTGGTGCATGAAGCATTCGCTCTTCACGACGCGGCGCTTTTTCATGTCAAAAACGAGCCTTGCGTGCGGCAGGCTCTTCCCGCCGAAGCCGCCCTTGAGCACGGCCGTGCCGCAAACGTTCTGCGCAAAATCGCCCGGTATATGCCCGCCGATGAAAACATCCACGGGCGGTATCGCCTTCATCACATCGTAAAGCTCTCCCGATATGGCGCCGTCATCGTTGATATAAAACGGGAAATGCGCGAGTATCACCACGATCTCCGCCCCCTGCGCGCGCATCTGCGGGATGAACTTATTGCACGCTTCGACCGAGGAGCGCACCGCATACGGCGCGAATGAAGCCGCCGTCACCATGTACGGCGTGTATTCCGTTGTAAGCCCCAGTATGCCGATCTTCACGCCCGAGCGCTCGACGATGACATACGGAATTGTTCCGCGCACGGGAAGACCCGTCGCCTTTTCATGAATGTTCGCGCACAGCACGGGGAACGACGCGCTTTTGATGCACTCTTCGAGGAAAGCCTGCCCGTGATCGAATTCGTGATTGCCGAGCGTCATCGCGTCCGTTCCGGAAAGCTCGATCGCCCTCACCATAGACTCGCCGCCCCAGCGTTCGTCTGAAAACTCATCCCCGGCGTCAAGCAGAAGGGTGTTTTCCGGATTCTCCGCCCGGATATTCGAAACGAGCGTCGCAAACGCGGCATAGCCCGGCGTGCGTTTGGTGTGCCTGAGCCTCGCGGAAAAGTCCGCATGGGCCAGTATATCGATGCGTATCAGCTCTTCCATCGCCTTAACCCTTGAGGCCGCCGCGCGATACGCCGGTGACGATATTCTTGCGGAAGAAGATGAACAGTATCACCATGGGAACGACGACTATCGTCGCCGCGGCCATGAGCCTTTCATACCTTATGCCGCTTGAGGTCATGAACGCATAAAGCCCGAACGGCAGCGTGCGGTTTTCAGGGACGTTTGTGACAAGCACCGTCCACAGGAAGGAGTTCCAGCAGATGATCGCGTTAAGCAGGCCTATCGTCGCAAGGGCGGGCTTTGCCATAGGCACCATTATCCGCCAGAGATATTTCCAGTTGCCCGCACCGTCCACACGCGCCGAATAATACAGGCTGTCCGGGATGGAGAGGAAGAAATTCCTGAGAATATAAGTATAGAATATGGACGAGGTGAACGGCACGATGAGCGCCCACAGCGAATCGGTCAGCTTCCATGAAACCACCGTCTGATAGTTTGTGATGATGAGCATCTCAAACGGTATCATCATGAGGGAAAGCAGCGCCGAAAAAAGCACCTCGCGCCCGGGGAACTTAAGCCTTGAAAAGGCGAAGGCGGCAAGTATCGTCGTGAACATCGTGCAGGCCACGCACGCGGCCGTGACGATGACCGAGTTGACGAAATACCGCCCGAACGGCGCTTTTTCAAACGCATAAACATAATTGTCAAGCGTCGGGTTCGCCGGCAGGAATGTCGGCGGGGTGGTATTGACTTCGGCTGCGGTCTTGAGCGAGGATACAAGCATCCAAAAGAACGGGAATATCATCGTCACAGCGCCGATGCCAAGCACCACATAAATGATAACGCGGCTTGTCTTTTTCATAAGCTCAATAATTCTTCCATTTCCGCTGGATGAAAAGCTGTATCATTGTGAGTACCAGCACTATTATGAACAGCACGACCGCGCTCGCCGCGGCTTTCCCAAGCTTCCATTGCACATAGAAGGCGTCATAAAGATAATACACGACCGTATAAAGCGAATACGCGGAGCCGGGCTTGCCGTTGAAAAGCGGGAAAAGCTCCGTGAAAACCTTGGAGGCCGATATCATGTTGATGATGAGCGTGAGGCCGATGGTCGGCGCAAGCAGCGGCAGCGTTATCCTGCAAAAGATCTTTCCGCTTTTCGCACCGTCCGCGCGCGCGGCCGTATAATACTGCGGATTCACGTTCTGGAAGCCCGCGAGCAGCAGTATTATCGTAAACGGTAGCATGCTCCATATTCCGTAGATTATCAGCGCGGTCAGATTGTATTTCGGATCGTTTAGCCAGTTTATGGCCTTCGCGCCGAAAAGCGAGAAGAAATAGTTTATGAGGCCGTAATCATAGTTGAACATCCATTTCCACACAAGTCCGATCGCCGTGATCGACGTGACCATCGGCAGGAAATAGCATGTCTGGAACAGGCCCTTGAGCTTGATATCCTGATTGAGAAAATATGCGACGAAAAGCGATATCGCCGTGGCTATCGGCACGACGAAGAGAACGTAAAGCCCGGTGTTTTTCAATCCGTTGAGAAAGTTCGCGTCGCCGATGACGGCTTCGTAATTTGCAAAGCCAATGCCCGAAAACGCGCCCGTGAGCATCTTGTAATCCTCCTTGAAGGAGATGAGGATCACGTTCACGAACGGATATATCGTGAAAATGCCGAGTCCGATGAGAAACGGCGCAAGAAACGCGGCTGGCGTCAGGAAAGTCCGCAGCGTGAGCGGTTCGCCGTCGCGCTCTTTTTTCCTTGCAAGCTTCATGACAGTCTTTCCCCCGTTTCGGCGTCAAAGAGGAACACGCCCCTGTTTTTGAGGCTTATCTCAAGCGCGTCGCCCCTGCGGATGGGATAATCGCCGCTTATGTACCCGCGGATGTGCTGTCCCCGGATGTCAAGCACGGAAAGCTCGTCCTTGCCTATCGAATAGCGCTCCACGACCTCGCACGGAAGCTTCTTTCCGCCCGCCGGAACGACCACGCTTTCCGCGCGCACGGCCATGATCGCCTTCGTGCCGTTTTCGACCTCCCGGCGAAGCGGCAGCTCATATGTCGCGTCGGAATCCTCAAAGCGGAATTTACCGTTTTCCACGGTGCCGCGCAGCTTGTTGATCGGCGGCGCGCCGAGGAAGTCGGCCACGAAGAAGTTCACCGGCTCGTCATAGAGTCTGCGCGCTGTATCCTGCTGCTGCAGCACGCCGAGCTTCAACAGCACGACCTGATCCGCGATTGAGGACGCTTCCTCCTGATCGTGGGTGACGAACACCGTCGTCACCTTTGACGCGCGCTGTATGCGCAGTATCTCCTCCCTCATCTCGACGCGAAGCTTCGCGTCGAGGTTTGAAAGCGGCTCGTCAAG
>CAZARN010000024.1:0-22927 GCA_964487565.1 uncultured Clostridium sp. | reverse complement strand
ACGCTCTTCCGATTTAGTAACAAATGGCCGCGGCTTTCGCCGCGGCCATTTTTGCATTGTTTTTATTGTTCCAGCGCCCTGTCAAACACGCGCTTAACGTCATCCGGCTCGGCATGACCTTCATGCAGCTTTTCGCGTCCGAGATAGAAACAGGGAACATACCAGTAATCATAGCTGTCGGCAAGCGCTTTTTCGCGACTTTCGTCGATCATTTCAACCTCGACGGAAGCATATCGCTTATCTTTGGCACGCAGCTCGTCGATGAAGCGCAGCGCAAGCCTGCAATGCGGACAATACGGAAGATAAAAAAGCGTAAGCTTCATGGTGATCTTCAATCCTTCTGCAATGCAATATCATCTGTGGCAAAAACCGTTTTTACAGCCGCGGCTGCAGCGCGTTCCACGCCGCCGTCGCGGAAGGGATCAGAAAGATTGGCAAGCGCAAGCAGCTCGCGATAAGGCAGACTGCCTCCGGCGCCGCAAAGCTTGAGATAATCCTGCCACGCTGCGCCGCGGTCTTCCTGCATCCTGCCGAAAAACTCAAATGCGCCCATGGATGCAAGGGTGTAATCAATATAATAGAAAGGCATCGAATATATATGGTGCTGTTTCTGCCAGAAGGAGCCCTTCATCATGAACTCGTTTCCGTCATAATCGCGGTCAGGCAGGTATTTCTTTTCAAGCTTGGCCCATGCCTGTTTGCGCTCGGCGGGCGTCATGTCGGGATTTGCGTAAACTATGTGCTGGAATTCATCAACGCAAACGCCGTAAGGCACAAACATGATCGCCTCGGCAAGATGGGAATAACGGTATTTGTCGGCCTTGTCGCCAAAGAAAAGATCCATCCAGGGGGAGGTGAAGAACTCCATGCTCATGGAGTGGATCTCCGCGACCTCCATCGTGGGCGTGACATACTCGATGAGCTCCTGCGCTTTTGAGGCTGTGACGCCTGCAAACGCATGGCCGGCTTCATGGGTGAGAACGTCAACATCGGAGGAGGTGCCGTTGAAATTGCTGAATATGAAAGGAGCGTGATAACGCGGAAGCTCCGTGCAGTATCCGCCCACGCGCTTATTCGGCTTTGTTTCAAGATCCATCAGCTCGCGTGCGACCATGTCGTCAAAAAACTCGCCTGTTTCGGGTGAAAGCTCGCGATACATCCGCTGCGCGCATCCGACCATGAACGCTCTGTCGCCTTCAGGCATTGCGTTGCCGTTCGTGAACTGATACGCCTCATCATAGAACTTGAGCTTGTCAACGCCTATACGTTCGGCCTGCTTGCGGCGAAGATCGGAGCAAACGGGAACAAGATACTCTTCGACCTGTTTGCGGAACGAGGCTGAGTCCTCTGGCGTGAAGGTGCGCCCCATACGAAGATATCCAAGCGGGGTGTAATCGGCAAAACCGAGTTTTTTGCCCATTTTAGTGCGAAGCTTCACGAGCTTGTCATATATCGCGTCAAGCTCCTTTTCGTGCTCTTCAAAGAAATCGCTTGTTGCTTCGGCGGCCTTGCGGCGCATTTCACGATCCGGATCCTGACGGTATTTGTTGAGACCGGACAGGTTGCAGACCTCGCCGTTGAACTCCACCTTGCAGGAGGCGAGGAGCTTCTGATACTGCGTTGAGAGCTTGTTCTCCTTCACCATGTCGGCCATCAGCTTGGGCGACATCGTGCTGTATTCCTTCTCGGCGCCGAGCAGATATTGAACGCCGAAGCGGCTGTCGATATCGGTGCGGAATTTTGTGCCGAGGATCGCCTTGTACCATTTTATGAGATATGGCGTCGCGGCGGGTATGGCGCGGTCAAAAAACTCCTGTTCCTTTTCATAGAACTTATCGGCGGTGTTTATCGTGTGCCGTATGTGGGCAAGACTGATCTGCGTTTGAAGCTCGCTTTGAAGCGCCGAAAAAGCAAATATTGCTTTCTCAACATCTGAAAAAGAGGAGGCGTTCTTAACGGCGGCGGATAATCCGTTTAGCTCCTTCTTGAGCGCGCCCATGTCCGGACGCCTGTACTCAAATTCGGAAAATTTTTCCATACAATCCTCCATGTTAATATTTGCTTAAATATTATACCAATTGTCGCAAGGGTTCAAGAGATATGTTATAATACCATGAAATGTGAAGAGGTGTGAACGATGACACAAAAGCTCTTTTATGACAGCGGTCTTTCAGAGTACGAAGCCACGGTCCTTCGTTGCAGGGAAACCGAAAACGGCTGCGAGGTATTGCTTGACAAGACGGTGATCTTTCCCGAGGGGGGCGGTCAGCTTTCAGACACGGGTTATATCGACGATGCGAAGGTGACTTACGCTTTTGAGGACGGCGAGGACATATGGCACCGCACGGACAGGCCGATACAGCAGGGCAAAACCGTGCGCGTTCGTTTTGACAGGATGCAGAGAACGGATCATTCCCAGCAGCATTCGGGGGAGCATATGCTTTCTGGCCTGGCGTACAGCATGTTCGGCTGCGTGAACGTCGGCTTTCATATGGCCGAGGATTATGTCAGCGTCGATTTTGACAAACAGCTTGACGACGATCAGGTGAAAGCGCTTGAGAACGCCGTCAACGAAGCGATACAGAAAAACGCGCCGACAACATATATAACTGTGGACGCGCGGGAACTTGAAACGGTCGATATCCGCAAAAAGGCAAAAGGACTTTCGGGCGAAATACGAATTGTGTATGTCGGCGGGGTCGATTCCTGCACATGCTGCGGAACGCACTGCGCTTATGCCGGTGAGATAGGCCTTTTGAAGATCAACGCTCATGCAAATTACAAGGGCGGCACGCGCATTTGGTTCGTTTGCGGAATGAGGGCCGTGAGGGCGATGGCGGAGGACGCGGAGCTTATAGAGGCCGTCGCAAGGCGTTTCAGCACAAAAAAGGAGCTTGCCCTTGCGGCGCTCGTCAAGCAGGGCGACGAGCTTGCACAGACGCGGCGGACGCTAAAAAAGCGAACCGAGGAGCTGTTCGGATATCTTGCAGCGGAGCTTTTTGAAAAAGCGCGCAAGGCAGGCGATACGGCTGTCATCGTCGCAAATGAAGAAGAACTCGGCATGACTGAGCTTGCGATGCTCTGTGATGGGATAACGAAAAAGGGCAGTGCGATCGCGCTCATATTTTCACAGGGCGGCGAACAGCTTTATTACCGCATGACCACAAATGTGCCTGAGACGCTTTCAATGAAGGAGCTGTGCGCGGCCGTGAACGCGATAACCGGCGGAAAAGGCGGCGGCAGGGACGATGGCGCCCAGGGAAGCGCGAGCGCGCGGGGCGACGTTGGAGAAATATGCGTTCAGATCGAAAATTATCTTATAAACAGGCTGAAAGCGGGAAAATTGAGTTGACAAAGGCCGCCGGCGCAGTTATAATATCAAAGGTCAAGCAGAAGCCCCGCTTCTCACCCGTCGACGATACAGTCGGACGCGGTCAAACAGGATAACATCAACAGGTGTTGTTATGTGGATTGTGGGCTTCATGCCCACAATTTTTTTATGGAGGTGTCCGATCATAGCCAGTCAAGAACTCTTGATCAACGAAGAAATCCGCGATAAGGAAGTCCGGCTCATCGATGAAAATGGCGCCCAGCAGGGCGTGGTCGCAATTGACGTTGCGATGAGGATGGCGGAAGAAGCCGACCTCGATCTCGTCAAGATCGCCCCGCAGGCTGTTCCGCCGGTGTGCAAGATAATGGATTACGGTAAATACCGTTTTGAGCAGACCAAGCGTGAAAAGGAACAGCGCAAGAACCAGAAAGTCATCGAGATAAAGGAAATCCGCCTTTCGGCGACCATCGATCAGCATGACATGGAAGTCAAAGCGAAGGCCTGCACCAAATTCCTTTCGAACGGTGATAAGGTCAAGGTTTCGATCCGCTTCCGCGGCCGCCAGGCCAAGCACGGAGATATCGGACTTGATGTGATGAACGCCTTCTATGAGATGGTCAAGGAAACAGCGGCAATGGAACGTCCCGCCAAGCAGGAAGGCCGCAATATGGCTATGACACTTGCACCGAAAGCAAACTAATACAACAGGAGGAAGAAAACCCCATGCCTAAGATCAAGACCCACAGGGGTGCAGCAAAGAGATTCAGCCTTACCAAAAACGGCAAGATCAAACGCTCAAAGGCCTACAAGAGCCACATCCTCACCAAGAAGGAAACCAAGAGGCTCCGTGGTCTGCGTCAGACCGGTTACATCGCAGCCTGCGAACAGAAAAAGGTCCGCGAGCTCATCCCGTATAAGTAAGGAGGAAGAGAGAAATGGCTAGAATCAAAAGGGCGGTAAACGCCGTTAAAAAACGTCGTAAAGTTTTCAAGCTCTCCAAGGGCTATTTCGGAGCGAAGAGCAAGCAGTATCGCGCAGCTTCCCAGCAGGTCATGAAGTCCATGGCTTATGCCTTTGTGGGCCGCAAGAACAAAAAGCGCGAGTATCGCAGGCTTTGGATCGCCCGTATCAACGCAGGCGCGAGGATCTGCGGCAGCAATTACAGCCGTATGATCAACGGGCTTAAGCTTGCCGGCGTTGACGTGAACCGCAAGGTCCTTGCCGATCTTGCCGTGAGCGATATCAACGCTTTCCGTGAGCTTGTCAACGTCGCCGAGCAGGCGAGGGCCTGACGCAAAAACAATAATGCCGACTCAAAAGGCTCCGCTTTACTGCCGGAGCCTTTTATATTATGATAATAGCAAAATGACCGGCTTGAAACACGGGAGGATATATGCTCATAGAAAGCACGCGCAACGACAGGGTAAAGCTTGCGAGAGCGCTCGCGGCCAAAAAAAGCAGGACTGAGCAGGGACTCCATTTCATCGAGGGGGACAAGCTCGTCCGCGAGGCCGTGGTGTCGGGCGCGCAGCTCGTCGAGGCGTTTGTTGAAGAAGGACATGATTTGATGACAGCGGTGCTCGAGGGCTGCGGCGCGACGGTATACGCCGTCAAGCGCCCTGTCATGGAGACGCTGACCCATACGGAAACGCCGCAATGGGTGTGCGCAACCGTGCGCACGCCAAACGAAAGCGTTCCGGAATTTTATCCCGCCGGTCTCGTGGTTGCGCTTGACTGCGTGCAGGATCCGGGGAACCTTGGCACGATAATACGCACGGCGGACGCGATGGGCGCAGTCGGCGTGCTGCTCGGCGAAGGCTGCGCGGATCCGTATGCGCCAAAGCCGCTGCGCGCCGCGATGGGATCCGTATATCATGTGCCGATATGGCAGGCGGACATCACAGGCGAACTAAAGCGTATGAAGGCGCAGGGGTTCACGCTTGTGTGCGGCCATCTCAAGGGGAGCGGCGAGCTGCCGAAAACCGGGGATAAATGTGCGCTTGTGATTGGCAACGAGGGCGCTGGGGTTTCGGATGACGCGGCCGCGGAATGTGTGAAATATCGTCTGCCCATGTACGGGTTCGCGGAATCGCTCAACGCATCGGTCGCCGCGGGCATAATGATATACGAAATTGCAAAGGCAATGCGTGAAAACTAAGAACATTTGTAAACAATTGTATAACCGAGTATGCTAACTTGAAAAAGCCGCTTCTTTTGATTACAATGAAATCATGAAGAAGTGGCTTTGTTTTATTTTGATAATTGCGCTTGCAATGACGGCGTTTGACAGCGTTGCGCTTGCCGATGACGGAGGCGACAGCGAGGCAAACGGCACATATGATCCGTTCTCGCCTGAAAACGAAAACAACGGCGTCCCTTCGGATGAGCGTCATGTTTATGAAACACGGGCAAAGTACGGATTGCGTGCCTATGCGCTGGGCGCGAATTCAGATCCGAGATATATCAACGTTCTGCTTTCACAGGCGGACGCTTCGCAGCAAAGTCATACGCTGGCGAAGGTTTGGTTCACAGGCAATTACGCGCTGTGCGATGATACGGATGCCGCTGTATTCAAGGTCGCGTCAGACCATCAGTATACAATTGCCGTCAACGGAACATCGCTTGAGCTGCGCGACACGAACGGGACGGTGCTGTATACGGGCGCAGGTTTCTATTTCAAGGAATATGCACCGCCGACAGGACTTTCATATAACTATTTCAAGGTGGAGAAGGTCACGAACGGCGAAACTGCGTCCGACAGGATATACAGGGGCGAGCTTAACTGTTACTATCTGACAAATACAGGCCTTTATTCGGCATCGCGCCTTTGGACAGGCATTTACCTTGTTAACAGGGTTTATATCGAGGATTATCTGAAGGGCGTGCTGTCAGCGGAGATCGGCGCGAAAAGCGCCGCCGCACAGGAAGCGCAGGCGATCGTCGCACGCAATTTTGCCGTCAAGTCAAAGCGCACGGACGGGCGTGTGTTCGACGTTTACGATTATAATATCAGTCAGGTCTATTTCGGCATATACAGCGTCGCCGGCACCGATGAAGCCGTGGATAATACCGCAGGCAAGGTGCTTTCATACGACGGCTCCGTAATCAGCGCATATTACGGCAACACAAACGGAGGCTTTACCGAAACGTCTAGCAACCAGTGGAGCGGCGAGGGAAAAAGCGGGCCGGAGTCCGTGCGCGAGGATATATATGATCTGCTTGCAAGCGCATATGTTGAAGAGGTGACAATACCCGCAGTAACTTCAGGGTCGGACACATATTCCGCGTCGCTTGTCGCAAACGCGCTCGTACCCGCGCTCTCGGCCACATATACAGGGATAACGGCTGCGGACATAACGATAACGGGGATATCCATCGCTCAGGGCGCATGCTATGTCAAAAATGCGGACGGAACATATTCCGCGGCAACTTCTCCGTGTTCACATCATGACGGTACGGATCAGACCCAGATATGCAGCCATTTTTGTTCGATAGACGTCACCTTTTCGGGCGTGACGGTCAGCGGGACGGATATTGGCGCATACACTGTCAATCTCAAGGATATAGACTTTTATAAGTCGCCGGAAAACGGACGGCCGCTTGGCTTTTTTACGAACGCAGCGCTTGAAAGATACTGGCTTTTCACAAACTACGATACCAATGGAACGAACGTTGTAAGCTACACCATACGCCATGCGCGCAACGGCAGCGGCGTGGGTCTTTCACAGCAGGGCGCCATACAGCGCGCGAAGGCGGGACAGACCGCGGCGCAGATACTCGAATTCTATTTTCCTTCTTGTACTGTGGGCGCGTATACTGCCCTTTCGGCCGGACGCGATACGCTCGGTGATATTTCGCAGGTGACATTCGCACAGGATATCCGCGTTTTAGGCAGCGATGCGTATGTTTATGCTATGTCAAACACGAATTCTCTCATCAGAGGCGTCGCAAAGGCAGGCTCCTCGATCAAAGTTAATAAGATCAGCTCTTCGGGAACATGGGCGCAGATCGAATATTCGGGCATTACAGGCTATGTTAAAGTCGGGCAGTTCAGCGTCGCTTTCACAAAGATCCGTATCTCGAACATCAACGATTACATATACATACGCCCCGCAATCGGATCAAGCGAGAATATCGGAAAGGCATATCCCGGCGAAGTGTATGAGCTTGTTGAAGCAAACACATCCGGAAGCTGTTACCATAAGATAAAATACGGTTCAACGGAAGGATATATTTCAGGAAGGTATTCAACCCTGCTCACGGCGTCCGCGGCGGGAGACGATAATGGAATTGCGACATACACGGTGAGCGTGACACCGCCTTCCGGCTATTCTGACACGGTGCTTTGGGTCGACGGTATCGCGTATGAGGGCACGCTTTCGGGAACTACGCTGTCAGCCACGATATATACAGACGCGGCGACAAACGCGGTGATGTATTATTACAACGCAAGCGCAACGCCAAAGGGAATGAGCGTTTGGCTGCTTTCATATTCAAACGGATCATACACGGCAAAGCTTGTTCCGGGATTCAATGATCTGCTGCTTTACCACGGATTTTCCGCGCGTATCAGGGGCGAAAGCGGAATAAGGTTCAAAAGCAGCATTGCAGAAGGGACCCGCAACACGCTGCTCACAGACGGCATCGAGGGATACAAGCTTGTTGAATATGGAACGGTGTCGTTCCATTTTCCGCAGTATTACGGATCGTATGCGTTCATAAAATGTGATGACGGCACGCTGCCGACGGGTTACGGTAAATCGTATTTCACATCAAACGGCACCTTGTACGATTTTATAACCGAAACCGTTGACGGAAGGATCAGGTTTGCATCTGTAAGGACGGGTCTTATGCAGGAGGACTATGACACCGTGTACCCGTTCCGCGCGTATGTCACACTTTCAAACGCAACGCAAACGCTCAACATTTACGGACCGCCGATGAGCAGGGACATATATACCATAGCCAAATACTATATGGACAGACAGGATTACACGAACGATTCCGAGGAAGGGATCTTTCTCAACGCAATCATCAATTATGTTGAGTCCAAAACCGATTGAAAGGAGATATGATGAGACAGTCAAGAAAAACACTGAGATTGCTTGTTGCGATATTGGGCATCGCGTTGCTTGCGGCGCTCGTGACGATAGTTGTTATGCTGCTTGGAGGCAGCGGCGGGGGAAGCGAGCTTACGCTTGGGGAGTTCATTTATGACGCCAAGGAGGATACTCTGCCGCCGATCAAGATAGAGAGCGGCATGATAAAATATCAGCAGGAGAGCGGAGAATGGGCAGACCTTGTGACGCTTGAGGAGCTTTTCAAAGAATACGGCGGCAATCTTGCTTCCGCTTTGCCGATAGAGACAGTGCCTGCGGCAACGACCGCTGCGCCAGGCGTATCGGCGGGCGAAAGCATATCGCCTGCACAAACGCCCGCAGCAACGCCGACGCCGACAGCAACGCCGAAAGCGACGGCAACGCCGAAGGCGACAACAACGCCGAAGGCGACGGCCACGCCGAAGGCGACAACAACGCCGAAGGCGACAACAACGCCGAAGGCGACGGCAACGCCGAAGGCGACGGCAACGCCAACCGTTAAGCCTTCCGCAACGACTTCAGCGCCGACCACAAAGCCCACGACAGCGCCGACAACAGCGCCGACGACCGCGCCTGCGACACCGACCGCGACCGGCGGGGACGGAGGAGACATAACTCCGCCGCCGTCAGATGGCTTTGGCGGGGATATGGATTGATATACGACCGTTTCGGGGAAAGGGAGGCTTAGGCCTCCCTTTTATTTTGCACGAAATTATGGTAAGGTTGAGAACGATAAAACACATTGGAGCAGATGATGACACACAGAACAAAAGTTAAGGGCATGGTTTTTGCGATACTTGCGGCGGCGTTATATGCGATCAGCACGCCCGTATCAAAACTTTTACTCAACGAGATGGATCCGACGATACTTGCCGGGCTATTATATCTTGGCGCAGGGGCGGGAATGCTCGTCATAGGGCTTGCCGAATACGGGCTGGGCCACAGACAAGAGGAAAGAAAACTCGAAAGGAGCGATCTGCCGTATATAATCGGCATGGTAGCGCTTGACATCGCAGCGCCGATCTGCCTGCTTGCGGGACTTAACAGAACAAACGCCTCAACGGCGGCCTTGCTCAACAATTTTGAGATCGTTGCGACGGCGCTTATCGCGCTTGCCCTTTTCAAGGAAAAAATAACAGGCAAACTGTGGTGCGCAATAATACTCGTCACGGCGTCCAGCATAATGCTTTCCATAGAGGATGTATCATCGATAAAACTTTCGCCGGGTTCTCTTCTAATACTGCTTGCATGCGTTTGCTGGGGACTCGAAAACAACTGCACGCGAAAACTGAGCGCGAAAAATCCAATCCATATAGTGACCATAAAAGGTTTCGGTTCGGGCGCAGGCGCGCTGGGGATCGGGCTTGCCGCGGGGAATATGCTTCCAGATGCCGGCGCTGTCCTTCTGTCGCTGCTGCTCGGCTTTGTGGCATACGGCCTTAGCATTTTCTTTTACATATATGCACAGCGCGATCTGGGCGCGGCAAAAACCAGCACATTCTATGCCGCGGCGCCTTTTGTAGGAACACTGCTGTCGCTTGTGTTTTTAGGTGAACATCCCAACGCGATGTTTTACTGCGCGCTTGCGGTGATGCTTGCAGGCGCGTATCTTGCCGCACGTGACGCCGCCTGAAGCAGATCGGAGGCTTTTTGATGCGTGTGCTCGATATCGATCTTGATTTTTTCCTTGCGGATTGCTGCCCGCTTGCAGCGCCCGGCGAAAGACCGTCGCTTTACGGATGCGAGCCGTGGGGGGAGGTCGAGACACGCGCTTTTCTGGAAAAGAACTGCGGACTTAGCCGCGAAAAACCCGTTCCCGGGCGGATATATCAAACGCATGACGGATCGCTTCGCATGTGGGGTGAGCTGATAGGCAAGGGCAGGCTTGCCGTGCCGTTTGAGGTGACGCATGTTGACGCGCACAGCGATCTTGGCATAGGCGCGCCGGGGCCGGGGGTGGTGCTTGACGGCGTGCTCCCCGTGAACATGAAAACGCGCGCCGAATACGACAGATATTACGACAGGGAGCAGCTTGACGAAGCAAACTATCTGCTGTTCGCACTTGCTTTCAGATGGATCGCAAGGCTTGAGAACGTCCGTGCGCCGCGTTCGAGAAAGGACTTCCCGAAGGAGCTTGTCCCGCGCGGGGGAGAAAACGGAATACGGCTCACATCCTTTGCTTCGCGTCTTCTTGAGGGCGCGAACGGACGCGAGCCGCTGATCGAATATGAGGAATTCACGGATTACGGGCTGTTTGCCGCGCGCGGTGCGTATGACTTCGTGAGTCTCGCGCTTTCGCCGCGCTATGCGCCTGCGGAGGCGGACGCGCTCATTCCCGTGATCGCAGAGTATATCGATTTGATATAGACGTCATGCTTCGCGCATGGTGAGGGATATGCGCTTTCTTTTTGCATCCACCTCAAGCACCTTGACCGTGACTATATCGCCGACATGCAGCACCTCGGAAGGATGCTTGATGTAGCGCTCGCATATCCGCGAAATATGGACGAGGCCGTCCTGATGCACGCCGATATCGACGAACGCGCCGAAATCGACCACGTTCCTGACCGTTCCTTCAAGCTCCATGCCGGGCTTGAGATCGTTGATATCCATGACGTCGGTGCGCAGCTTAACGCCGCCGATCTCGTCGCGCGGGTCGCGTCCGGGCTTCATGAGCTCATTTATCATATCGTGAAGCGTGGGTACGCCGACGCCGAGAGCCTCAGCTGTTTTTTCCTCGCCGGCGGTTTTGACGTGCAGCGGGATGAGGGCGAGCGAAGCCGCGTCCGGCGCTGCGCTGCCGCAGCAGGACTTGATGAGCTTTTTCGCGGCGGAATACGATTCCGGGTGGACGGCCGTGTTGTCCAGCAGCTCGCTGCCGCCAGGCACGCGCAGAAAACCAGCGCACTGTTCAAACGCTTTTTTGCCGAGCTTGGGCACGTTGAGCAGATCCTTCCTGCAGGAGAACGCACCGTTCTCTTCCCTGTAAAGGACGATGTTCTTCGCAAGCGACGGGCCGATGCCCGCAACATATGACAAAAGGGAACAGGAAGCGGTGTTCACATCAACGCCGACGCTGTTGACGCAGTCCTCGACAACGCCTGCAAGCGTTTCGTCAAGGCGTTTTTCGGGCATGTCATGCTGATACTGACCCACGCCGATGGACTGCGGATCGATCTTCACAAGCTCCGCAAGCGGGTCCTGAAGCCTGCGCGCGATGGAAACGGCGGAACGCAGGGAAACATCATATTGCGGGAATTCTTCGCTGCCGAGCTTTGACGCGGAATACACGGACGCGCCCGCCTCGCTGACCATTGCGTATTCAACATTCGCGCCTAGTTCCTTGAGCATGTCGGAAACGAATATTTCCGATTCTTTGGAAGCCGTGCCGTTGCCGATCGCGATCACGCTCACACCGTGTTTCTTTATGAGCGCTTCGAGGGCTTTTTTGGCTTCCTCCTTTTTGCTTTGCGGCGGCGTCGGATATACGACCGCGACGTCGAGCACCTTTCCAGTTTCATCCACGACGGCGATCTTGCATCCCGTGCGGTATGCCGGGTCGAAACCCATCGTTACGCGGCCCTTGAGCGGCGGCTGCATGAGAAGCGGCTTGAGATTGAGCGCAAAAACATGGATCGCCTGCTCGGCGGCAGCGTCAAACAGCGAAGAACGCAGCTCGTTTTCAAGCGAAGGAAGGATAAGCCGCTTGAGGGAGTCTGCGGCGGCGTTTGCAACGAACGCTCCGCACGCGGAAGAGACGTCGCGGATCGAATTGACGCATACGAGACGGAGGGCTTCTTCTTCGTTGAGCTCCAGCGTGACCTTAAGCGCACCTTCCTTTTCAGCGCGGTTGATCGCAAGTATCCTGTGCGGCGCGATGCGTGCGGCGCGCTCGCTCATATCGTGATACATCGCATATGTGCCGTTCTCATCCTTTGCTTCCTCAGTATGGATCGAAGCCGTCCGCCTGATGAACGCGCGGAGCACGCTCCTTATTTCCGCATTATCGGAAAGCATTTCGGCGATTATATCGCTTGCGCCCGAAAGCGCCTCGGCAATATCAGAAACGCCCTTTTGCGCGTCAACATACCCCGTGGCAAGACTTGCCGGCTCGGTATTGCGCGCAAAACCTGAATAAATGGCAAGCGCAAGCGGCTCAAGCCCTTTTGCCTTGGCTGAGGATGCGCGTGTGTTGCGCTTTTTCTTATAAGGAAGATAAAAATCTTCAAGCACCGCGAGCGTTTCTGCGTTTGCAATGGAGGCGGAAAGTTCATCCGTCATCGCATCCTGCGCACTTATGGCAGAGGCGATTTCTTCACGCCTTTTTTCAAGCTTTCGCATTGAAACGAGCTTGAACGAAATATCGCGAAGCTGCTCGTCGCTGAGCGTGCCGGTCATTTCCTTGCGATAGCGCGCGATGAAGGGAACAGTACAGCCTTCGTCCATCAGCTTCACCGCCGCCTGAACGCGGGCGGGGGAGATATCGAGCTCTTTTGAGATCTTCGCCAGTATGTCCAATGTTTGCACCGCCGTTTCTGTTTTTGATTATAAGCGTTGGTATTATACCACAGCCGGAGCCTTCACGTACAAGAAAACCGCGGCATGTGATGCCGCGGCCTGTGCAATACGGTGCGCATGCGGTAAAACCGCTCATGCGGTGACCGGAGTATCGTAATCGGCAAGGATCTTCTGCAAAAACCTGTCGAACACGCCCGCGATAAGCTCATATCCCTTTTCGTTGGGATGCACGCCGTCTATGCAGAGAAGCTCCTTGTAATTTCCGCTTTCCATGAAGGGACGGCGAACGTCAACTATGGGCGTTGCTGTTTCGGCCGCGATCGAAGCGACGGCGTCAGAATAGCCCTTATGGAAATTGTATATCGTTTCGGGCGTGCCGAGCCATTGCAGTATATGCTCACGGCTGTTGCCGTTGCGCGTGAGAAATGAGAGATACTTTTCGGAATCTATCGGGGGAAGGGTCATGAGTATCGGCTTCACATCAGCCCTGATAACATCGGCGATCATGCTCCTGCACGTTTGCTTGAAATGCTCAAAATCGGTGAGCGGCTCGTGGTCTGTTTCGGGATGAAGACTGATCTCGTCCCAGCGAAAATTGCTGTCGTTGCCGCCGAACTCAATGAGGGCAAAGTCGCAGTCGAGCCCGCTTTCTATATCCTGACGCAGAAGTTTGTAGCCCTTGTCGATAGTTATGCCGAAACGCGCGCGGTTTTCCGCCTCGATGTTGAAACGCTTTGCAAAGCGCGCAAGATAGCTGTCAAACGTAGCGTGATAACGATACCCGCCGTCGAGTATCGTGCCTTTCATTATTGAGTCTCCGTATATTTTGGCTTTAATTATCTGTTTCATATATTGACCTCCCTGTTCATCAATATTTTACAAAACGTTCAAACGAACGCCATAATCTAGTATACGTTACTAGATTAAATAGATTATAACAACCGGAAGGGCGATTGTCAACACCGTTGACTGTGAACTTAGTGTGTGTTAAAATGACAAACAGGAGAGATTATGAGAATAACTGCCGAAAAGGTTAAGGAGTTTCATTGCCCGCGCTGGAAGGAGCTGCCGGGCATACCGCTGTATATGGATCAGGTGATTTTGGTGCTTGAGGAATCGCTTTCCATATTCGCAGAGGACGACGGACACGTCGTCACGTCGACCATGATAAACAACTATGTCAAGCAAAAGGTCATAACCTCGCCAGGCGGCAAACGATACGCAAGGGATCAGGTGGCGACGCTTATCGTAATATGCCTGTTGAAAAGAGTGCTTTCCATAAACGAGATCACGGGCTTCATCGGCCTTTTTACAGAAACATTTCCCCTTTCGGACGCATACGATCTTTTCTGTGCGGAGCTTGAAAACGCCATGTGCAAAACCTTTTTGGGCGTGGGCAGTCAAAAGGAACCCTGCGGACTTGATTCCAATGCGGCGACGGCCGGACGGGCGGCAATATCGGCGCTTGCCGGCAAGCTGCTTGCCCAGGGGTTGATAAACGAATGGCTCGAGCAGGACACGCTGAAAAAAGAAAAACCTGTTAAGGAAAAGAAAAACGAGGGTAAAAAGTAAAAAAGGGACTTCCCCGGCAATTGCAAACGCCGCCTCATTGTGATAAGCTATACTGACGGCGGTTTGTCTGCGTATGCGCACATGCAGCCGGAAGGAAGTTATTTTTTTGTTACGGAGGATATTATGGCAACAATCGAGAAGCTCGAGGGGAGCAAGGTAAAGCTGACCATCGAGGTGAGCGCAGAGGATTTTGAAGCAGCCGTTGAGAAGGCGTATTTCAGGACGAGAAAGAACATAACCGTGCCGGGCTTCCGCAAGGGTCACGCCCCGCGCAAGGTGATCGAGAACACATACGGCTGGGAAGTCTTCTTCGAGGATGCCTTCGATATAGTTTATCCGGACGCTTACACCGCGGCCGTGAAGGAACACGACGTGAAACCCGTCGATCAGCCGGATGTTTCGATCGTCGATGCCGGCAAGGACAAGAACATCATCTTCACGGCGACAGTCGCTGTGAAACCCGAGGTGACGCTTGGCCGGTACAAGGGTATAGAAGTTGAAAAGCGCGAGTATAATGTTACGGATGAAATGGTCGAAGCCGAGATCGACCGCGAGCGCGACAAGATCGCCCGTATGGTCGATGTTGAAAGGCCCGTCGAAAACGGCGACGAAGTCGAGCTGAATTATTCCGGTACGGTTGACGGCGAGCTGTTTGAAGGCGGCACCGCCGAGGATCAGACCCTCACGATAGGCTCCGGCGCGTTCATTCCCGGCTTTGAAGAGCAAATGATCGGCATGACCTGCAGCGAGGAGCGCGACCTCAACGTCAAGTTCCCTGAAGAATATCACAGCGAGGAGCTCAAGGGCAAGGACGCCGTGTTCCATGTCAAGGTCAAGGCTATCCGCGTGAAGGAGCTGCCCGCGGCAGACGATGATTTCGCGCAGGACGTTTCAGACTGCAAAACGATCGCGGAGCTGCGCGAGCGCAAGCGCAAGGAGCTTGACGAGCGCGAGGCGAACAATATAAAAGTGGCAAAGGAAAACGACGTTATACGTCAGGCTGTTGAGAATGCTACCGTCGAAATACCCGACGTGATGGTCGAGCATCAGATAGACCGTATGCTCAACGATTTCCGTTACAGGCTCAGTATGCAGGGCATTTCGCTTGAGGATTATGCAAAGTATACCGGCATGGAGATAGACTCAATGCGCGGTGAGATGAAGGCGGACGCCGCGACCCGCGTGAAGAGCCAGCTCGTGCTTGAGGCGGTGACGGCGGCAGAAGGGATCAAGGCCGAGGACGCCGAGATCGAAGCCAAGATGGATGAATATGTGAAACAGTTCGGCGAGAAGGCAGAGGAATTCAAAGCGAAGCTCACCGATGACGACAAGACTTATTTTGAAGAGCAGGTCGTGCTCGACAAGACCATCGACGCGCTGGTTTCGAGCGCCGTCGAGGTTGAAAAGAAAGCCGAAGAAAAGGCTGAGTGAAGTTAAAAAAAGCTTTTGGGAGGCATGAATGAGCAGTCTTATACCGATGGTAATAGAGCAGACCAATAAGGGGGAACGGTCATACGACATATACTCCCGTCTGCTCAAGGACAGGATCATTTTTCTCAGCGGGGAGATCGAGGACGATATGGCGAACCTCATCGTCGCTCAGCTGCTCTTCCTTGAGGCGGATGATCCCGACAAGGATATAAGCCTCTATATCAACAGCCCGGGCGGCGCGATCACATCCGGCATGGCAATATACGACACGATGCAGTATATCAAATGCGACGTGTCCACGATATGTATCGGCATGGCTGCAAGCATGGGCGCTTTCCTGCTTGCCGCGGGCGCGAAGGGCAAACGCCGTGCATTGCCGAACTGCGAAGTGATGATCCATCAGCCGTCAGGCGGCGCGCGCGGTCAGGCCACGGATATCGCCATACAGGCGGAACAGATGGCAAAGACCAAGCAGAAGATGAACCGCATACTTGCGCAGCGCACCGGACAGCCGATCGAGAAGGTCGCGGCCGATACTGAGCGTGACAACTACATGAGCGCCGATGATGCGAAAAACTACGGTATAATCGACGAAATAATCCCTCCGAGGAGGTAATTGATGGCAAAAAATGATGATAAAGGTACGATCCGCTGCTCGTTCTGCGGCAAATCGCAGGATGAAGTGCATCGCATCATCGCGGGACCCGGGGTGTACATCTGTACGGAGTGCATCGAGCTTTGCCGTGAGATAATCGAAGACGACGTTGAGACCGAGCACAAGGAGCTCAAGGACATCCCCAAGCCGCATGACATTGTTGCAACACTTGACCAGTATGTCATCGGGCAGGACGATGCAAAGCGCGCGCTCGCCGTCGCCGTATACAACCACTATAAGCGGATCGACAAATCGTCTTCCAAGGATGACGTCGAGCTGCAAAAGAGCAATATCGTCATGCTGGGGCCGACAGGCTCCGGCAAGACGCTTCTTGCGGAAACGCTTGCAAAGATACTCGACGTGCCGTTTGCGGTCGCGGACGCCACATCCCTTACGGAAGCCGGCTATGTGGGCGAGGATGTTGAAAACATCCTTCTCAAGCTCATCCAGGCGGCAGACTATGATGTGGAGCGCGCGGAAAAGGGCATCGTGTATATCGATGAGATCGATAAGATCGCGAGAAAAAGCGAGAATCCGTCGATAACGCGCGATGTTTCGGGCGAGGGCGTTCAGCAGGCGCTTTTGAAGATCCTTGAGGGCACGGTCGCAAGCGTTCCCCCGCAGGGCGGCAGAAAGCATCCGCATCAGGAGTTCATCCAGATAAACACAACGAACATCCTCTTCATCTGCGGCGGCGCTTTTGCCGGCATCGAGGATATCATTTCAAGAAGAACCGGCAAAAAGCTGATGGGCTTCGGCGCCGACGTGCAGTCCAACGTGCAGAAGGACGTGGGCGAGATACTTAAAAACATCCTGCCGGAAGACCTTCTGAAGTTTGGCCTCATACCGGAGTTTGTCGGACGTGTGCCGATAATCGTAACGCTTGATCAGCTCACCGAGAAGGCGCTGATCGATATTCTCACCAAGCCGAAAAACGCGCTTACGCGCCAGTATAAGCGTCTGTTCGAGCTTGACGGGGTGGAGCTGGAATTTGAGAAGGATGCGCTTGTCGAGGTCGCAAAAAAGGCGATCGAACGCAAGACAGGCGCGCGCGGTCTGAGGGCAATACTCGAAAACGTGATGCTCAACATCATGTACGACATTCCCTCGCGCGACGATGTCAAGCGCTGTGTGATAACAAAGGACGTTATCGACAAGACGGCGGAACCGGTCATGATGCTCAAATCCGCGACGCAGCAGCCGCAGAAGCTGCCTTCGGGCGAAGCGGGCTGATAACATTCGGATAAACAAAAACAAGCGGCCTCCTCAGACGGGGGCCGCTTTTGATATCAGTATCTGTTTCAGTCGATCCCGAGATCGCCGCTTACGGTTTCAAGATCGAGCTTCGCTTTTCCGTCGCCGTAAATATAGCGTTGGTCGTTCCGGGACATGGCAAGGCCTGAATCAACATCGCCGGACACGGTGTCAAAATCGGCGGTGAAGCCGAAAGCGGAACATCCGTGCATCGTGATTGAGCCCGAGACCGTGCCGATATCAACGTTTGACGGCGCTGATGCGAATGTCAAAACCACATCGCCGGAAACCGAATTGAGCTTGCATTGATCGAAAGCGCCTTCAAGCTCGGTATCACCGGAAACGAGCGAGCATTTGACTGAAGCGCCGTTGCAGGCGCGCAGCAGAACATTGCACGAAACACCGTTGAATATAAACGAATCCGCTTGAACGCCGCTGAGCGTGCAATCGCCGGACACGGTGTCAATATTGATCTCGTCAACGGAAACGTCGCTGATTTCGATGGTGTTGGATACGCTGCCGACGGTGATTTTCATGCTCTCAAGAATGCTTTGAGGAATATAGACCGTGAGGGCTTTTGAAGGCAAAACGGCGGAATGCGCGATATCCGACCAGTCAAGCCGCTTCCATATGTCCGCGCTGCAGCAGCGTATCGTAAGAGCGCTGTCCGTAAGCCTGTAACGGAGCGCCGTCTGGGACGATATGCCGGAAGCGGAGGTCTCGGAAAATGTGATATCGTTCGTGTCTGCGGGTGCGGGCTGAATGCTAACGCTTCCTGAAATCCAGTATATGTTGAGAGTATTCACACCGTCACAGGCGACCGAATACGAGCTTGCATCCGCATATGCGTTATCAAAACCGTCGTCATCGTTGAAATCAAACGACGCTGAGGAACTGTCCGAAAGATTGTTGACGCTCACCCAGCCGAAAAGGTTGGCAAGCGCACCGTCGCCGGAGAAGATCGCGCCGGTGACGCGGATGGCGATAAAACCGCCGATCAAGGTGAGAAGCAGTATCGTCGAACAGATCACGATCGCGACTATCGCGCCGGTGGACAATCCTTTTTTGCCTGAAGCCGGCGCAGAGCTTTGCTGCGGTGCGGTGTAAACGGGCGGCGTTTCGGGCTGGGCGCGATGCGCGGAGGCGTTTGCGTCGGCGTCGTGCCTCAGCGAGGCAATAAGCTCGCTGACGTCACCGATACCGGCGACGGACGCACGGTATGCTTCTTCCGGGCTTTTGCCTTGTGCAATATAATCGTGATAGCGCTCGATCACATTCACGATCATGTCCTCGCGGACCTCTTTCGTCTTGGCGGTGTCAGGCGCCGCGGCGAAAAGCGCTTCGATGTGTTGCCTGATTTTGTTTTCCATATCAATAACCCTCCTGCGAAGTAAGTGAATCGATCATCTTTCTGGCGTCATCCCAGTCGGCGCGCAGCAACGCAAGCTGCCGCTTTCCGGTTGGCGTGATTGAATAATACCTGCGCCTTGCGCCTGTCGTTTCGTTGCCCCAGTATGAGCTTATGCAGCCGTTTTCTTCAAGCCGGCGGAAAGCCGTGTAAAGCGTGGCTTCCTTAAGCTCATAGCGATTGTTGGTCTTTCGCATGATGGCCTTGTTTATCTCATAACCGTAGCTGTCGCCGGCGGCGAGCCGCGCAAGAATTATCGTGTCCGTGTGTCCGCGGATTATATCAGATGCGATGGACAATCAAAACAACTCCTTTCCCTTTCAATTTGCAGATACAGTATATTCATATATACCTCGCCTGTCAAGGTATATTTCAAAATAAGTTATATTTCTCTTTTCAATCATTTATAATGTCATAAAGGATAAGAAAAGTCGGCAGGCCGCCGTCATTTTCGGAGGGGACAACATGCCTTCATACACGCTTGACGGGATCGTTACCCGATATGCCGATTATAAGGATTACGACAGGATACTGACTATACTCACGGCGGATATGGGTATGATTAGCGCAAAGGCGCGCGGATGCAGAAGACCAAAAAGCCCGCTGATGGGCGCGGCCGAGCTTTTCGTATACGGCGAATTTGTGCTTTATAAAAGCAATGATAAATATACGGTTGATTCATGCGAAGTGAAGGAGACGTTTTATCCGCTCCGCGAGGATATATCGCGCTTTGGCGCGGGCGCATACATGCTCTCCGTCGTCAACGAGGGAGCGACGGAGGGGGAGCGCGCAGACGCCATGCTTTCGCTTTTGCTGTATTCTTTGAGCTATACCGCATATACGCAAAACGACCCCGCGGACATGGCGATTTGCTTTGCGGCGCGCTGTCTCAATCTGATGGGCTATAAACCGGCGATAACGCGCTGCGCCGTGTGCGGGCTCGACATACGCCGAGAACCGAGCATGCCGTTTTCGGATAAATACGGCGGCGTGCTTTGCCCCTCGTGCGCGCGCGCGATCGACGAGCCGTGCATGAGGCTTTCGGCACTTTCGCTTGAAGCGCTCCGAAGGATGCTGTTGCTTTCGGATGATGATATAAAAAAAGTGGCGCTTCCAAACGACGTGCGCCAGGAATTGAAAACGGCCGTCAACAATTACGCCGAATATGTGCTCGAGAAAAAGCTCAAAGCATTCGATTGCATTTGAAGTTTATTTTCCTCAATGGTTAAATTGATGCGGGTTTGATCGAAAAAAGGGCAATACTATAAGAAAAAGATTGCGAAGAGGCACATGAGATAGTATAATTATCGGTGCGTCCGCAACAGGATGCTTATATTTGTGTTGACAAAATGTTAAATAATAAACGGAGGAGAATCAGATGTCAAAAAAGTACGTCTACCTTTTCAGCGAAGGTAACGCCGGTATGCGCAACCTGCTGGGCGGAAAGGGAGCCAACCTTGCGGAGATGACCGGTCTTGGTATGCCGGTGCCGCACGGCTTCACGATCACGACCGAAGCCTGCACCCAGTATTATGAAGACGGTGAACAGATCAACGATGAAATAATGGCCGAAATCGAGGAATATGTCGGCAAGCTTGAAAAGCTTTCCGGCAAGAAATTCGGCGATCCCACAAACCCGCTGCTCGTTAGCGTCAGAAGCGGCGCCCGCGCCTCGATGCCGGGCATGATGGATACCATACTCAACCTCGGTCTTAACGACGAGGTGGCGGCAAGCTTTGCAAAGCTCACGAACAACCCCCGCTTCGCATACGATTCATATCGCCGCTTCATCCAGATGTATTCGGATGTTGTTATGGAAGTCGGCAAGAAGTATTTCGAAGAGCTCATCGACGAGCTTAAGGCCAAAAAGGGTGTTAAGCTTGACACCGAGCTTGATGCGGACGATCTCAAGTCGCTCGCAGAGCAGTTCAAGGCTGAATACAAGAAAAAGCTCGGCTGCGATTTCCCCTCCGATCCCAAGGAACAGCTTCGCGGTGCGATCAAGGCCGTTTTCCGCAGCTGGGACAACCCCCGTGCAATATACTATCGCCGTATGAACGATATCCCCGCTTCCTGGGGTACCGCGGTCAACGTGCAGATGATGGTGTTCGGCAACACGGGCGATACCTCAGGTACCGGCGTTGCCTTCACGCGCAATCCCGCCACGGGCGAGAAGAAGCTCTTCGGCGAGTTCCTGATGAACGCGCAGGGCGAGGACGTCGTGGCAGGCGTGCGCACCCCGCAGACGATAGATCAGCTTGCAAGCGTTATGCCAGAAGCGTATCAGCAGTTTGTTGATATCTGCGGCAAGCTTGAAGATCATTACCGCGACATGCAGGACATGGAGTTCACGATCGAGAACAAGAAGCTTTTCATGCTCCAGACGAGAAACGGCAAGCGTACCGCGGCCGCCGCGCTCAAGATCGCGTGCGACCTCGTTGACGAAGGCATGATAAGCGAAGAAGACGCTGTGATGATGGTTGATCCGAAGCAGCTTGACGCGCTCCTTCATCCTCAGTTTGACGCGGAAGCGCTCAAGAAGGCCAAGCCCATCGCGAACGCTCTGCCTGCATCGCCGGGCGCGGCTTGCGGCCGTATCGTGTTCACCGCTGAGGATGCGACCGAGTGGGCGCAGCGCGGCGAGAAGGTCGTCCTTGTGCGTCTTGAGACCAGCCCCGAGGATATCGAGGGCATGGCTCACTCCCAGGGCATACTGACCGTGCGCGGCGGCATGACCTCCCATGCGGCGGTCGTTGCCCGCGGCATGGGCACCTGCTGCGTTTCAGGCTGCGGCGCGATCACGATGGATGCGGATCACAAGCGCTTCACCCTCGACGGCCAGGTTTATAACGAGGGCGACTGGCTCTCTCTCGACGGCTCGACCGGCAATATCTACGGCCAGGCCATAAAGACCGTTGAAGCCTCCGTCGGCGGCGATTTCGGCCGTCTGATGGGTTGGGCGGACGGTATCCGCCGCCTCAAGGTGCGCACCAACGCGGACAATCCGCGCGATGCTGCCGTTGCGGTCCGTTTCGGCGCAGAGGGCATCGGCCTTTGCCGCACTGAGCATATGTTTTTTGAAGAGGATCGTATCCCCGCCGTGCGCGAGATGATCGTCGCCAAAACCGAAGAAGCCCGCCGCAAGGCGTTGGACAAGCTCCTGCCCATACAGAGGGGAGACTTCGAGGGCATATACAAGGCGATGGGCGGCCGTCCGGTCACCGTTCGTCTGCTCGATCCGCCGCTGCATGAGTTCCTCCCCCACAAGGATGAGGAGATCGCAGCCCTCGCCAAGGATATGGGCCTCACATTTGAAGAGCTCAAAGCCACCGTCGAGAGCCTGCATGAATTCAACCCGATGATGGGCCATCGCGGCTGCCGTCTTTGCGTGACCTATCCCGAGATCGCGGAGATGCAGGCGCGCGCCATAATGGAAGCCGCCATCAATGTGCGCCGTGAGACCGGTATTGAGATAATCCCCGAGATCATGATCCCGCTTGTGGGCGAAGTGAAGGAGCTTGCGTATGTGAAGAGCTTCGTCGTTTCGACCGCCAAGAAGGTCATGGAGGAGAAGGGCATGGAGATACCTTACCTCGTCGGCACCATGATCGAGATACCGCGCGCCGCGCTCACCGCCGATCAGATCGCCACCGAAGCGG
>CAZARN010000023.1:0-23268 GCA_964487565.1 uncultured Clostridium sp. | reverse complement strand
GGCAGTGCCGTCGCCAGCCCGGGGAACTGAAAAACCGTCCACAGGACGCTTTTTCACCTCCGCTGCGCTTCGGCACGTTCCCTTCGCCTCCCATACCGTTTTGTCCAAAAACAACAACAGCACCGCTTCGCGGTGCTGTTGTTGTTGGTACCCGGTATGGGAGTCGAACCCATGTTCCCGCCGTGAGAGGGCGGTGTCCTAGGCCACTAGACGAACCGAGCACTTTTCTCACGGCGTTGTCCATTATACACAATGAACATACGCCGTGTCAATCACTTTTTGTGAAACGGGAGAAAGGATTTGCTCCCTTCTCCCGCGCAAGGCGATTTTGACGTTTTATATGTTTATCAACTCGTATTCGCCCGAACCGAGGCCCATCTTTTCGCCGTGTTCGATCTGTACCTTCCAGTTTGTCTGGGGATGCAGCGCGTGGATATGATCCCCGTCGGGATGCTGAGCAAGCTCGCTGCCTGGGGCCGCGGGCATCGCATTGACAGCGTCCGCGCACGCTTTGTCTATCGCCACAGGATCAAAGGAAGCGAACATGCCGATATCGCCGACGATGGGCACATCGTTGTGCGCCTCGCAGTCGCATTCGGGCGAAATGTCGATCGCAAGGCTTATGTGGAAATTGGGCTTGCCCTTGAGCACCGCCATGGTGTATTCGACCATGCGCTTGTTCAGTATTGACATGTCCGCGTCCCAAAGGGTTACAACGGCGTCCGCCGGGCATACGCCGAGGCAGCGGTTGCAGCCGACGCAGCGATCCGGATCGATCTCCGCATGGCCTTTGTCGAAGGAAAGCGCATCGTGCGCGCAGACCGTGGCGCATGTTTCGCAGCAGATGCAGTTGTCCGCGTCGATACCGGGTTTGCCGGCGCTGTGCATCTCCATCTTGCCGGCGCGCGAGCCTCCGCCCATGCCGAGGTTCTTTATCGCGCCGCCGAAGCCCGTGGACATGTGTCCCTTGAAGTGAGAAAGGCTGATGATAATGTCGGCGTCGGCAAGGGCGCGGCCTATCTTGGCGTGTTTTATCTCCTCACCGTCGATATCTATGACGGCTTCGTCAGTACCCTTGAGCCCGTCCGCGATGATCGCATGGCAGCCTGTTGAGAAGGGAGAAAAGCCGTTCTCATACGCGCTGTCAAGATGATCGAGCGCGTTCCTGCGCCCGCCGACATAGAGCGTGTTGCAGTCAGTGAGGAAGGGCCTTCCGCCGTGCGCCTTGACGTAATCGACGACTGCCTTCGCATAATTCGGACGCAGATAGGCAAGGTTGCCGGGCTCGCCGAAATGGATTTTTATGGCAACGAATTTGCCCTTCATATCGATCGTGCCAAGACCCGCCGTGTCGATGAGACGCTCGAGCTTTTTGGGCAGCGGCTCACGGAAATCGCAGTGCATGTCGCCAAAATAAACCTTGCTCATCCGATTACGCTTTCGTTCCGCATTCGGGACAGAATCTTGCATCGGGGAGAAGCTGTGCGCCGCAATTTGCGCAGAAGCGTACCGCGGGGGCGGGGGCGGGGGCGGGTTCCGGCTTGGGAGCGGGCGCGCCGCATTCCGCGCAGAACCTTGCGCCGGGATCGAGCGCCTTGCCGCAATTTGCGCATTTTAGCCCGGTCGGCTGCTGCGCGGCTTGGTTGACCGGCTGCGGCTGACTGACGGCGCCGAATACGTATTCGCCTTGTACGGGCGCCTGTTCATTGCCGCCCAAAACAGCGCCCTGCTGTTCCGGCGCAAAGCGCTCTGCCGGCACGGGCGGCGCGTATACAACGGCGGGCGCGGCCTGCGCGGCCTGCGCGGCAGCCTGTTTGCGCGCGGCTTCTTCTTCGGCAGCCTTCTTTGCGGCTTCATCGGCGGCGCGCCGATCGTCCTCGATCTTCTTTATATCGTTTTCAAAGCCCTCTATGTTCGCAAATGACGCGCGTATCTTCGCGACTATTTCCGCCGCATCGGGATCAGGCTCTATTGTGTGCGCGGCGATCTTCTCCCAGTATTTTCCGCCAAGCTCGGTCTTGAAGCCCTCGATAAGCTGCTGCTCGGCCTTGATCCTGCCGTTTATGCGGGTGATTTCGATTTTTTCTCCCGCCTTGTCGGTCGTGGATTTGGCCATCTCTCCAAGTTTGTCAAAAAAAGCCATAATTATCCCTCCGTTCATTTTCTTTAATTATACCAAGCGCCGCGCATATTGCACAAGCGTGCAAACCCGTTTTATAGGTCTGCGTGAAAAAATTATCCGCCGAAACGAACCATTGTGATCGCCCCGTTGGGGCATTCCTTGCTGCATTGGCCGCAGCCGAGACAGGCGGCCCCGGTTTTTTCGGGGAATGGATGTTCAGGATCGGAAGAATCCTCGCGCGTGAGCGTAAGCGCGCGCATGGGGCACCACTTCGCGCAGTGGCCGCATTTTTTGCAAAGCGTATAATCAAAGCTCGGAACGACTTTTGCCATATGCTCATCCTCCTTTGGATGATAACAATGATAGCACATGAAGCCCGGATATGCTATAATCTCCATCGTATGAAAAAGAGGATCAAATGTGTTTTCGGCATTGCCGCGGCATACGCGGGCACGCTTTTCGGCGCAGGCTTCGTCTCCGGTCAGGAAACGCTGCGCTTTTTTGCTGCGTGGGGCGGTTCCGGAATAATCGGCGCGCTCATCGCGGGCGCGGGTTTCGCGGCGATGGGGATACTGATAATAACGCTTGCGCGCCGGCTCAAAACAGATGATTTCGACAGGATAATATCGCCGTTTGCAGGCGTATGCAGGGTGACGGTCAACGTGCTGATGATGTTTTGGCTTTTCGGCATCGTGACGGTCATGCTTTCCGCCGCGTCCGAACTTTTCACGCAGCTTACGGGCGCTGACGGGATAATCGCGTCCGCGGCCCTGACGGCTGCCCTCATCGCGGTGAACCTGTCCGGCAAGGGCGGCTTTTCCGGCGTGCTCGGCGCGGTCGTTCCTGTGATGATGCTCATCGGATTTGTCACGGCGGTTGCCGCGGCGTTTGACGGAACGGCGCCTGTGCTCGGGGCGGCGGCTGAACCGTCGCTCACCGTTGCGCCGAATTTTCTTGTCAGCGCGGCGCTCTACATATCGTATAACATATTGGGAACGATAGGCGTGCTCGCGCCGCTTGGCAGGGAGAGCGAACGCCCGTTTGACGCATCGCTCGGCGCGATACTGGGCGGCGTTCTTCCGGGGCTTTTCGCGGCCGTCATATGCTGCGCGATGCTTGCATGCAGAAACGTCGCTTTCACGGCAGATATGCCCATGTTCGCGATCGCCCGCGCGATCGACCCGGCGCTTGGCATAATTTACGCCGCGGCGCTTTTTGCGGGCATATTCACCGCCGCCGCAGGGATATCGTTTTCGCTTCTCAACCGCATTGAGGGTTTTGCGCTCAGGGGATTTTTCGGCGACAGACGCTTCATCGTGCCGGTGATATGCGCGGCCGCGCTCGCCGGGAGCAGGCTCGGCTTCGCGTCGCTTGTCGGCACGGTATATCCGTTTTACGGTTGGATAGGCTTTATTGCCATCGCGCTCATGCTCGTCAACCTGTTCAGATCAAAGGCGGCAAAAAACGAAAATCGCGCTGCATAACGCAAAAGCCGCCCGGCTTACGCCGGACGGCTTTTTGTATCCGCTTCACCGTGTCATCTGCAAAAAACGTGCTTTGCGCCGACAAACGTGTCTGTCACGTTTGCGCGAAGTATGGAATCACAGGGCTGCTCGAGTATGTTGCGATCCCATACGGCGAAATCGGCAAGCATACCGGGACGTATCATGCCCTTGACATGCTCCGTCCCTTCGGCCACGGCGCCGAGGTAGGTGTATGCGTATACCGCGCGCGCAACGTCGATCGCCTGATCGGGCAGGAAGGGGCCGCGTTTGCCGTCCGCGCTCATGCGGGTGACGGCGCACCAAAGCCCGCGGCGCACGTCGAACGATTCGACCGGGCAATCCGTGCCGAACGGCGCGCATATGCCCATGTCCAGCATATCCTTCCACGCATACGAGGTGGAGGTGAGTCTCTCCCCGACGCGCGAGGCGCAGATGTCCATATCCGAATCGATGAATACGGGCTGGATGAACGCTGTCACGCCAAGCTGCGCAAAACGGCGAAGGAGAGCCTGATCGGTGATCTGGCAGTGGACGATGCCATGCCTCGGCGAAACGCCCGGCAGGAGGCGCTGGGCGCGTTCTATCGCGTTGAGGGACATCTCGATCGCACCGTCGCCGATCGCGTGGATGGCAACGGGCATTGCACGCTTGTGAACGTTGAAAACGAGCGCGTCAAGCTCCCGCTGAGTGTAAACGCCGATCCCGCGGGTATCGGGCGCGTCGGCATAAGGCTCGCGCATCAGCGCCGTGCGCGCGCCGAGAGACCCGTCGGAAAGCAGCTTCACGCAGTTTATGCGAAACGTATCGTTGCCGAAGCCCTCACAGAACCCCTCGTCAAAAAAGGCCTGCTGAACGGACAGCGTGTCGAGAAGGCATTGCTCGCCGAGCCTCAGCGTCAGCTTGCCGTGAAGGGCGGCCTCCCTGAGACCGCGGATGAGGGCGTGCGCTCCGCCGTCGCAGACGTATTTGAGATCGTCGCTTTGCACGGAGGTTATGCCCGCCGCGAAAAGCTCCGTTTCGCCTTTGCACATCATCCGTATCAGCTCGTTCACGTCGGGCGCGGGTACGTTTTTCTTTATATCGTCGATCACCTGCTCTTTGAACACGCCGTTCAAAGCGCCGTTCTCATCGCGACCGGCGTATTCGCCGAACGCCGAGGCCGTGCTTTCGTCAATGCGGATAAGCTCCATGGCTTTCGTGTTCAGCACGCCGACATGGAAACAGCCGCGCATTGCAAGTATGGGCACGTCGCGCGAAACGCTGTCCAGATCGCGTCTGGTGGGGAAGCGTTTTTCGTCGCGGAAGCGCTCCTGATTCCAGCCTTCGCCGACGATCCAGCGCGCGCTTTGGGGATCGCGTTTTTTAACGGCCGCCGCGAGAAGCTCCAGCATTTCATTGAGCGAGCCTGCGCCGGAAAGATCCGTCGAAAGCGTCTTCGCGCGCACATAATGGAGATAGTGCATATGCGAATCGTGGAAGCCGGGCGTCATCAGCCTGCCGTCAAGATCAAGCGCCTCAGTATCCTCGGGGGGCAGAGCGCGCATGAACGCGCGCGCGCCGGCCTCATCGCCGACGAACGCGAACCTGTCGCCGACGGCGACCGCCGCCTGCGCCCACGGCATTTTGGGATTCATTGTGGCAATGCGCCCGTTTTTAACAAAAAGCATCATTCTTTACTCCATTTGAAATCTTTCGGAACGGAAATCAAAGCTCGAAAGGATCGGGCCGGAAGTTTTCGTCAAGATCCGCAAGGAAGCCCGCGAGCAGCTCGACGCTCTTTTCCACGTCCGAGAGGCAGCCGACCTCGCTTGGGCTGTGCATATAGCGCAGGGGGATGGAAAGCACCGCCATAGGCACGCCGTTCGCGCTCAGGTGCATCTTGTCGGCATCGGTGCCGGTCACGCCGCAGGCCACTTCGTATTGCACGGCTATGCCGAGCTTTTTTGCCTGCGCTTCAAACGCGCGCACGACAGGCTCGTTGCTGCAGGCGCTCCTCACGAGCACCGGGCCGCGGCCAAGCTCTATGCGCCCGAATTTTGCTTCCTCAAAGCCGGGATAATCCGACGTGTGGATGACGTCAACGGCGACGGCAAGGGTGGGTCTGACCCTTTCTGCCGCGAAATACGCGCCGCGCATGGTCGTTTCCTCGCCGACGGTGGTACCCGCATAGACGCCGACTTTCGCGCCGAGCTCCCTTGCGCGCAAAAGCGCCTGCATGACCGTGAACGCGCCCAGCTTGTCGTCGAGACCGCGTCCGGCGATGCAGTTGTTTTCAAGCATATCGTATGTGTAGGTGTAGGTCACGAAATCGCCCGGCGATATCCATTTTTCCGCTTCCTCGCGCGTGTTGAAACCGCAGTCGACATACATGTCGAGGAAGGTCACATCCGTGCGTACCTGCCCGTCCTTGAGGAGCACGCCGAAAACGCCGGTTACGCGCTTCTTGCCGAGGATCGTCACGCGCTTGCCCTGCATGAGCTCCTGACGGATGAAGCCCGCCTTGCCGACCTTTATCACGCCCTTGTCGGTTATGTGGGTCACGCGGAAACCGATCTCGTCGATGTGGCCGGTCATCAGCACGCGCACGCCGCTTTGCTGATTGATGGAGGCGACGACCGTGCCGGAAAGGTCCTTTTCAACGGCGAGTCCCTGCTTTTCCATATATGACGCGACCTTTTTCTGGAGGGCGAACTCGCCGCCGCTCACGGATTCGGTGCTGAGCATTTCGTATAACAGATCAAAATTCATATCGTTCTTCTTTCCGCGCCGTGAGGCGCTGTCTTTTCAGGATGCCTGCGGCGCTTTTTTAAGCTCCACGAGAAACTGCACCCCGTTTTCCACATTTTGCGCCCATATGTCGCCGCCGTGGAATATGGCGATCTTGCGAGCGATGTAAAGCCCGAGACCGAAACTGCCCATCGGGCCTTTATAGAATTTATCAAACAGGATATCCATCGTTTGGGCAGGGATGGGATCGCCGTCGTTTTCGAAAATAACGGTGTAACTCGACGCATCCTCGCGCATGGAAATGCGCACCGTTGTGCGGACATAGCGTATCGCGTTTTCAATGATGTTGCCGAAAAGCGTTTCAAGCGCGGCCTTGTTTCCGCTCACGAAGCTGCCGGACGGCACGCTGCAAACGACCGCGGCGCCCTTGTCGTTGACGCCGAAGCGTTTGACGCACTCCAAACAAAGCTCGCTGACGTCGACGCTCACAAAATCGCTCTGCCTGCCCAGCATGTGGTCGAAAGAGGACACATAAAGCAGTTTTTTTATGCCGTCCTCAAGCACCGCGCTCTCATTCATGATGATATCGATGGCTTCGCTGCCGTATATGCCGTCCTGATAAGCGGTGCAGCAGTTCTGTATCACCATTATCGGCGTTTTCAGGCCGTGGGACACGCTTTGATAAAAGAACTCTTCATCCTCGTTGATCTCGGTCACATTCATCTGTATCACGCTGAGCGTGTTGATTATCTGCCCGATCTCATCCTTGCGGTTGACCTGACAGATCTTGTCTTTCCAGTTTTTGTTCTTTATGCGGCCCATGCTTTGCGCAAGCTTCTCAAAAGGCTCGCTTATGCGCGCCGAGATGATTTTTGAAACGAAAAGATCCGCCGTGATCGCCATAGCGTAAAAGAAGCCGCATTTTATCCATTGCTGCGCGCTCATCGAAGCGGCGGAAAACACCGCAAACATGAGATACAGCATCGCGGCGGTGCCTATGACGACAGTACCGATGAACAGCAGTATGAAAAGCTGCAACGCAAGCGGTCTGTCCTGAAGCCAGTTTCTTCCGGAAAAGCGGCTCACCTGTTTTCCCTCTTCACGCGATAACCAAGCCCGTATACCGTTTCAACGGCAAGCAGCGGGAGCTTCCTTCTCAAACGGCGTACCGTGTCGTCGACAACGCGGTCCGTGCCGTAATAATCATAGCCCCAGACCTGACTGAGTATGTCGGAGCGGCTGAGGATGTTATCCTGATTGGCGGCAAGGTATAAAAGGAGATCGTATTCCTTGACGGTGAGGCTTACAGGCGCATCCGCGTCAAACACGGTGTGCTTGTCCACGGCGATCCTGTACGGGCCAAGCTCCATTATCTCACTGCGGTGCTCAGGCGCGTGCAGAAGCTTGTTGACCTTGATGACAAGCTCCCTCACAAGGAACGGCTTCGGGATATAGTCGTCGCAGCCAAGCTCAAGGCCGACCACGCGGTCGATATCCTGATTCCTTGCGGAGATGAATATCACAAAGGCATCCGGATTGTATTGTTTAACTTCCTTAAAAACGCTGAAACCGTCCACGTCGGGAAGCATGATATCTATCACCCAAAGATCCGTCGGCAGCGAAAGCGCGCCCACGGCGGCTTCTCCGGTGGAATAGCTTCTCACCTGATAGCCTTCTTTTTCAAGATACTTGGTGATGAGACTGTTCAGCGTATTCTCATCCTCAAGAACACTGATCCACATAACCTGTATTTCCCTTTCATCGCTCTCGTGGGCAGCGGTGCAGCCCGTATATGATTATATCACAAACTTGTGCCGGGCGTTCGGGCTGTGTCGGGACGGGCGATATGCCCGGTAACATTCACCCCCGCATGGAAAAACATGCGGGGGTGGCTGTTTATAAAGGATCGTCAGTTGCCGAGGACCGTGAAATACTGGAAGTCCCACTGGCCGATAGGCGTTCTGCCCGGGCCTGCCACCTTGCCGTAGTCGATGACCTGGGTGTAAGTGGCGTAATGGATGGGGCATATGACCATATTGTCCATGAGCACCTTTTCGGCAGCGATCAGGTAGCTGTCGCGCTCGGCGCCTTCGGTCTTGCTCGCCATTGAGACGGCTTCGTCATAGGCCTGGTTGTCGGGATTGAGGGTGGTGTCATCAGGCACGCCCGCATATTCCTTATACCTCCACCTGGCATCGTTGAGGCCGTTGGCGGTGAACAGGGAGAGCATGGTCATGGGATCGTTGTAATCCGCGCTCCAGCCTGTCATTGCAAGGGTGTAGCTGCCGGAGCTTACGGTGTTGGCGAACACGGCGTACTCCTCAACCTTGAGGTTGACGGTGATGCCGAGGTTCTCTTTCCACATCTGCTGGATCGCTTCGGCGATCTGGGACATGCTGCCGCTCTCATAATAGAGCAGGTCGATTTCCGGGAAGCCCTCGCCGTTCGGGTAGCCCGCGGCGGCAAGATAAGCCTGGGCCTGCTGGACGCTGGCGGCGTTCGGATCGATCTCGAACTCGGTGGTCACGTTGCCGTATTCGTCCGTTGCGCGCAGGCTTTCACCGGTGGAAAGCTTGAAGGAGGGGGCGATGAAGGCAGCCGCGGGCACAGCGCCGTTGCGCAGCACCTGATCGCAGATCTGCTTGCGGTCGATGGCAAGGCTCAGCGCTTTGCGCACGTTGATGTCGCTGACGATGTCGGCGTCCATATTGAACTCAACATAAGTCGTGCCGAGCGCGGGCTCGCTCACGAAGTTCGGATCCTCTGCGAGCAGGCGGGGGATCTCTTCGCCGGGCAGCGTGCTGGTGACGTTGATCTCGCCGGCTTCATAACCCTGGAGGCTCGTGGTGGCGTCAGTGATGAACAGGCCCTTTATACCGGCCAGATGGACGTTGTCCTTGTTCCAGAAGTTCTCGTTCTTTTTGAGAAGAACGTGCGAACCGATCTTGTACTCTTCAAGGCAGAATGCGCCGTTGGTGATGCACTTTGCCGGATCCTTTTCCCAGCCTTCACCGGTGGAAGCCATGTCTTCGCGGCAGGGCATATAGGTGAAGAAGGAAACGAGGTTGAGGAAGTAGGCAGTCGGCTGGATCAGCTCGACCTGGAGCGTGCGGTCGTCAAGCGCCTTGACGCACACGTCGTCACGGCTGCCGGTGCCGGAAAAATACTCATAGGCGCCCTTCACATAATCGGTGACGAGGAACGCATACGGGGAAGCCATCTCGGGCGAGCAGGCGCGCTTCCACGCATACTCAAAATCACCCGCGGTGACGCTCTTACCGTCGGACCACTTCGCATCCTCGCGGATGGTGAAGGTATAAACGGTGTTCTCAACGCCCTCTGCATTGGCGCTGACTTCATAGCTTTCGGCTGTAGCCATCTTGATGCCGTCCTTGGTGTCGCGCACAAGACCGTCATACAGGTTGATTATCACATGTCCGCCTGCGCCGGAAGTGTTGAGCTGGGGATCCCAGGTTTTGGGTTCCATGCCGATGTTCCACACAAGGTAATCGGGGGACATTGCCGCAGTTTCAGCCGCAGTGGCTTCCGGTTCGGTGCCGGCGGGCGTTTCTGAACCGGTGATCGCCTCGGTAGCTTCCGGATCAGTCGTCCCGGTTGTGGGGGCACATGCTGCCAAACTGAACAGCATGGCCGCCGCAATCAAAAGGCAGACAATACGTTTTGTTTTCATGGCTGTTGCTCCTTTGCTTTATGCGTTATTTTTATCATTCACTGATATTCACTGAATGACACGCAACAAAATGATTGTTACCGGCGTCCCTCATCTCGGGTTCCTGCTCCGCGCAGATGGCGCTTGCCTTTGGGCAGCGGGTGCGGAAGCGGCAGCCGGAAGGGGGATCGATCGGGCTTGGTATATCGCCCTGAAGCACGATCTGTTCCTTTTCGCGTGCAAGCTGCGGATCGGGCAGCGGAACGGAGGAAAGAAGCGCTTCGGTATATGGATGGAGGAAATGCTTGTATATCTCCTCGCTTTCGCCCATCTCGACAAGCTTGCCGAGATACATCACGCCGATCCTGTCCGAAATATGACGCACCATGGAAAGGTCGTGCGCGATGAACAGATAAGTGAGGCCAAACTCGCTTTGCAGGTCCTCGAGCATGTTGACGACCTGCGCCTGTATTGAAACGTCAAGCGCGGAGATAGGTTCGTCGCAAACGATGAATTCGGGATCCACCGCAAGCGCTCTGGCGATGCCTATGCGCTGACGCTGCCCGCCGGAAAATTCATGCGGATAGCGATTGGCGTGTTCGCGCATGAGGCCGACGCGGTCGAGAAGCTCGTAAACCCTGCGGTTTTTGTCATCCTTTGTGACAAGATCCGAATGCAGATCAAGCGCCTCGCGCACGATATCCATAACGGTCATCCTCGGGTTGAGGGAGGCATACGGATCCTGAAAGATCATCTGCATTTTTTTGCGATATGGCAACAGGTCTTTTTTGGAAAGGCTGCTGATATCGTTGCCTTCGAATATGATCTTGCCCTCCGTGGGCTCGTAAAGCCTTGTTATCGTGCGGCCGACGGTAGTTTTGCCGCAGCCTGATTCACCGACGAGGCCGAAGGTTTCGTTGCGCAGGATGTGGAAGCTCACATGATCCACGGATTTCACGATCTGCTTCTTTTTTACGATGAAGCCCTGCGTCTTATAGAAGAATTTTGTGAGGTCGCTGATCTCGAGCAGTTTGTCATTTGGCATTGCGCACGCCTCCTTTCCTCGCTTCATATTCGCTGTTGCGCGGCGCCTGCGGGTCGAGCAGCCAGCACATCGCGCGGTGCTTGTCTTCATCGTAATAAGGCGGCATTTCCTCCGTGCATACGTTCATGCAGAAACGGCACCTTGCGTGGAACGGGCATCCGCTTGGCGGATTGATAAGATCGGGCGGCGTCCCGTCGATCGGGATGAGGCGCTGTTTTTCGCCCCCGTCCACATGCGGGATGGAGCCAAGAAGACCCATTGTGTACGGATGCCGCGGACGGTAGAATATGTCCTCGACGGAGCCGCTTTCCATGATAAGACCTCCGTACATGACGGCGACCTTGTCGCAAATGGTGGCCACAACGCCGAGATCGTGGGTGATGAGCATGGTGGTCATGCCGAACTGACGGTTGAGCTTTTTGATAAGGTTGAGTATCTGCGCCTGAATGGTGACGTCAAGCGCCGTCGTCGGCTCGTCCGCGATGAGCAGCTTCGGGTTGCAGGAAAGGGCAAGCGCGATCATAACGCGCTGCCGCATACCGCCCGAAAACTCGTGCGGATAGCTGTCGATGCGCTTTTCTGCGGCGGGGATGCCGACGAGCTTGAGCATTTCGATCGCGCGTTCACGCGCCTGATGCTTGTTCATCTTTTCGTGCTCGAGGATCATTTCCATAACCTGATTGCCGATGGTATACACAGGGTTGAGACTGGTCATCGGGTCCTGGAATATCATGGCGATCTCCTTGCCGCGCACCTTGCGCATCTGATCCTTGCTGTATGCAAGCAGATCGTCGCCGCCGAAGAGTATTTCACCGTCGACCACGCGGCCGGGATATTGCAGCAGACCCATTATGCTGAGGCTCGTCACGCTTTTTCCGCTTCCGCTCTCGCCGACGATACCCAGCACTTCGCCTTCGTTCACATCAAAACTTATGCCGCGCACGGCCTTGACCTCGCCCACATGGGTGAAGAACGAGGTTTTCAGGTTCCTTACTGATAATAGCTTTTTCGACATATCCAAACTCACTTTCTGAGCCTCGGATCCAGGGAATCCCTAAGACCGTCGCTGAACAGGTTGAGGGCGAGAATCGTTATGCTCATTATCAGCGCCGGATAGAAGAGCTGATACGGATTGGTATACAATCCGGGCAGAGCGGCGTTTGCGAGGGCGCCCCAGGATGCCTTAGGCTTGGATACGCCAAGGCCGATGAAGCTCAGGAAAGCTTCAGTGAACATCGCGCTCGGGATCTGCATGGTTATGGAAACCATTATCGGCCCCATGGCGTTGGGTATGAGATGGCGGGTGAGGATCTTTCTGGAGGGCACGCCGAGAAGCGTTGCCGCCAGCACAAATTCCTGCTCTCTCATGCTCAGCACCTGAGAGCGGACGATGCGCGCCATGCCAACCCAGTATGTGAGGCCCATGGCGATGATAATGCTTTGAAGACCGGGCCCCAGCACGACCATGAGCAGAATGACGTAAAGCATCATGGGGATGGAGCTTATGATATCGACGATACGCATCATTATGTTGTCGACCCTGCCGCCGCAGAAGCCCGCGATGCCGCCGTAAAGCACGCCGATGACGAAGTTCACGATGGCCGCGACAACGCCGACCAGCAGGGACATCCTCGCGCCGTACATGACGCGGATGAACACGTCGCGCCCGAGCGAATCGCTGCCCCAGATATAGGTCTTGTTGGAAACGGTCTTGAAGGGCTTCACAACATTGCCGTCATATGTAACGACGAAGCGATCGATCTTCTTGTCGAGGATGCGCTTGGCTTCCTCAAGGCTGACGACGCCGCTTTCGGGCGCATTTTCACCGAAATAGTTCCTGAGGTATTCGACGTCCGCAACGCGGATCGTCCCGCTTGAGGCGTTGATTGCCTCCTGCTGGATATATTCGGTCTTGGCCTTGAAATACACGCCGTAATCGACGATGAGCGGCTTGTCGTTGATGGCATATATATAAGTGCGGTTGGTCTTGTCGTCCTTGACCATGTTGGATGCCGCAAGCAGATTGCCGGAGGCGTCCGTATCGATGCACTTGTATTCGTTTGTGAGGTAAATGTAATTGCCGTCGCCAAGGTCGTAAAGCTCAAGCTGAGGGGGTATGTTCGCAAATTCAAGCGTCTGCTGTTCATATGAAAAATCCCAGAACATCGGTACGAATATTGCGGAAAGCACGATTATTACGATCACGATGAGCGAAAGCAGCGCGCTCTTGTTCTTTTTGAGCCTCTGCCAGCAATCCTGCCAGTAGGTCAGGCTCGGGCGGGAGATCTGTTCCGATTGCAGCAGGCTTTTGTTGGCCGGCTGCCAGCGTTGAGTATTTTCCATTTTTCCTCCTAGTCCAGCTTGATCCGCGGATCAACAAGCACATATATGAAATCGACGATAAGCACCGCGATCACGAGCAGTATCGCAAAGAACACGGTTATGCCCATGATGAGCGGATAATCCCTGTTTATTATGCTGTTTGTGAAAAGGCTGCCCACGCCCGGTATGCCGAACACCTTTTCGATGACGAACGAACCTGTCACGATCGAGGCGACCATCGGGCCGACGTATGTGATGACGGGCAGCAAAGCGTTCCGGAGGGCGTGCTTGTATGTGACTTTCAATTCCGAAATGCCCTTGCTGCGCGCGGTGCGGATGTAATCCTGCTGCTGCACCTCGAGCAGGCTTGTCCGGGTGAGCCTTGTGATGAATGAAAGGGAGAACGCGCCGATGACGAGGATCGGCCCGATGTATCCCGCGGTGGTATCAACGCCGAATGACGGCACCAAGCCGAGCGTTTTGCTGAAAATGAAGAGGAACCCCGTCGCGAGCACGAAGCTTGGTATCGTGGCGCCCAGCGTTGCAAGCACCATGAAAAGCCGGTCGATGAACTTGTTTTGCTTGAGGGCGCATATCACGCCGAACCCGATTCCCGCAAACACGACGATCAGGGAGGAATACAATCCGATTGTGAGCGAATAGGGGAAGCCGTCCGCGATGACTTTGTTCACGGTGATGCCTGCGCGCGTGTATGAAACGCCGAAATCACCTCTGATAAAGTTTTTCAGATAAAGCAGATATTGAGAAACCAACGGTTTGTCAAGACCGTATTTCTCCATCATCGCCGCGCGTATTTCCGGGTTTGGCATCTTTTCATCCGTGAAGGGATTGCCGGGAATTGCCTTCATCAAGAAGAACGTGATCGTGATGATCATGAAGATCGTAACCAGGGAGGATACAATCCTTTTCAGGAAATATTTGAACATAGTTCCCCCTTTCTGATGCTGTTATATTTGTAGCTTTAACGATTATAATTTAGAAATGTCATTACAATATCAATGAAAGATGTGATTATTCACATAATTGAAACAATCGCTGTTTATTCGTCGGTGAAGTGTCCGGAAAGATTCGGATGGGGCGCGCTGTGCCAGACAAAACGGTCGCGGTAATCCTCCATCAGCGCAAAATACCACCCGCTGTCCGAGAATACGGAGAGTATCTGCGCGATGAATGCAAACGCCGTAACGACGATAATGACGTCATGCTGTCCCGCCGCCGAAGGCCATATGCGCCATGTGACAAACCATACCGCAAGCGCGCACACAACGGCAACCGGTCTTGAATACAGGCTCCGCTTCAAACGTCTGAGCACGGCGTATATCTGGAACAGGCTCAAGGCGCCGACAAAGCAATAAAGGATCTGCTGGATCGGCCTGTTGCCGATGGGTTCAAGCTCAAAACAAAGGATGAGCATGCCCATGAGAAATTGCAGTATGCACATGAACGTTGAACGAAGCTCGGCATAAACCGCATCATACATGACGTGCGGAAATTTGCAGTCGTGATCTGCCCTGGGAAAATATGTCTGCATAAGGAACGAACTTGCGCACAGAAGAGCGCCGGCGCCGAGCATCCGCGTCCATCCCATGCCGGAATATATGAATACGCAGCGATTGAGCTGCACGGCGTCGGTGATGATAATATTCGCGGCAAGCATCAGGTCGCGTCCGTTGAAAAAGATCGCGCACACGATGAATACGCAGAACGCGCCCGGCAGGATGAGCCCCGCCGCCGGAAACCTGTAAAACACGCACAGAAGCAGCAGCGCCGCGCCGACGATACATGCAAAAACGCGAAACGACACCGATACGACGCCTGCTTCATCCGCAAAAAGCACATGCGGGTGCAGACAGGCGATGAGCATGACGCTTTCGAGCATAATCAGCGCGAAGGTGATTGCGCGCGCGCCGGCAAAACGCTTCCTTCTCAGGGCGGCGCCGGGCGTCATCGCGGGATCAGTATTCGGACTTTTTGCAAAATAATAGCTGAAAAGCGCGGAGGAAGCGCCGGCTGCGCCTTTTGTGAACGCCGTAAAAACCGCGAACCACAACAAGGCTCCAGCCCCGCCGAGCCTTATCGCGATCCAAAGTATCGAAAAGGACAGGAAACATGCGCCGCCCGGCAGATCGCCGAGGAAGCTTTTGATCATTTGGCAGCGCATATGGCTGTCACAGCGGTTTATAAAGAAACCGAAGTCCGATTCGTTATGAAGATTCTGGGAAAAGACTTTCTGCTTTCTTGCCCGGAAGTATACGCCTGTGAGAAGGATCAGAACAAACATCGGCTGATCCCAGAAATATTGCGCCAACACCGATCCTCCTTCCGTTGTGCGTTCGCAATATCATAGCATACCGATGCCCGGCGCTTCAATCCCGGGAATGCGCTGCGCCGTAAAAAAACCGGCGGCCGACGGCGGGCCTCCGGGCGCCGCAAGGCGCGTCAGCCTGATGCCCGGCGCGTTACGCGGCTCTCTTTTTCTTTTTGAAGACGAAGTATTTCTGCATGAAATAATTGAATGCGAAAAGCACGACGTCGACGATGAGCTTGGCAAGCACCTCGTTCATACCGGCGCGGGACAAAAGCTGCACGGCAGGGGAACCTACGAGCATCACGAAGGCGACGAGCGCCGCGTAGGCAAGGGCATTGTAAACACCGGGTTTGGTGCTGAACACAACGCGGCAGTTAAGCTCGTAATTGATGACGGAACTCACCGCGCGCGAAGCGGCGAACGCCCACATTGCCTCAAGCCCCACGGCGATGAGGCCGATATACAAGGCGTAATCGACGACGGTGCTTATGAGGGAGGACGCGATGTAACGCAGCACGCGCGAAAACACGCGAATGCCGTCCCTGAGGGCGTGAAAATGCGTGGAGCTGTTGTTGTCGATATAGATCGTTGCGATCTTGACCTCAAAGAAATCCGCTTCCCAGCTTTTGAGCGCAAGGAGCATGTTCATCTCATATTCGTAACGCTCCCCGCCAAGATCCAGAAGCTTCGGATACAGGCTTTTGGGCATCGCGCGAAGACCGGTCTGCGTATCCGTGACCGGAAGATCGGTCGCAAGGCGATAGACAAAGCGCGTGATCGTGTTGCCGGCCCTTGAACGGAGCGGCATCTTTGAAAAATCACGCGCGCCCAAAATGAGCGCGTTGGGATGGGCGGCAAGCGCGTCGGCAAGCTTCGCGATGTCTTCCGGCGTGTGCTGACCGTCCGCATCGGCCGTTATCACGCCCGGCGAATCGTCGTCGAGCTGCTGCAGATGGGCAATGCCTGTTTTGAGCGCCGCGCCCTTGCCGAGATTCACGCTGTGGCGCAGCACGACAGCGCCGGCCGCCTCACAGCGCGCGAACACATCGCCGCAACCGTCGCCGCGGCTGCCGTCGTCGACGATCAGCACGGGGAACGTGCCGCAAAGTTTCTGCGTAAGCTCAAACAGGCGCTCGTCCGGTTCGTATGCAGGTATAAGTACCCAGGGCTTGATGCAGGATCCCTCCGTTTCACGATATGAAATCATCATTACATGACAATTATACTATTATTTCAAGCGGAGAAATATATCCCTGCGAAAATTTAATCAAAAAGACAAAATATGTATATTGCGCGCGGCTCAATATAGTAATATGCTGTTGCGTGTGAGCATATTTCCTGAGAGAGAGGGAAACTTATGAAACGCAAAGGCGTTCTTGTGATACTTGCCGACATACTCGTTTTCGGCGTTGTGCTTGTTGGTTTTGCGTGGCTGCATCACGGCCGCCCGCAGACGTATGCCCCGATAAAAAGCATAATAGAAGCGACCGCTTCGCCTGAGGCGGAGATCACCGCGGCGCCGGTCACCCAGTCGCCCGCCGTCGCAGACAGCACGCCTGAACCCACGCCGGAGCCTACGCCGACGGTTTATGCGAAGGGCGATTTTACTTTGACGTTCCCGACGCAGGACACCGGGGAGGGAGCGCTTTACAGCTATCAATCGGATGACGCCCGCATAGCCGTCAACATGGTGCAGGAGGACGGCGTCACATACTTCGTTTCGGATGTTTGGGTGCGCAATATAGAGCTTGTGCGCGCGGCATTTGCAAAAGGCCAGTTCGGCACGGGAATAAGCGATTCCGTAATCAACATGGCGGAGGAGAACGGCGCCTATGTCGCCGTGTCCGGCGATTTTTGCGGGGCGCACAATTCGGGCGTCGTGATACGAAACGGCGTGCTCTACCGCGAAACGAACGGGACGAAGGAGGTTTGCGTCATCTATTACGACGGAACGATGCAGACCTATACCGCGGATGAGTTTTCGCTTGAGGACGCGGTCGCAAACGGCGCCTGGCAGGCATGGAGCTTCGGCCCGCGCCTGATGGAGGACGGACATGCCCTCACGGAAATCAAAAGCAAGATCGGCCGTGCCAATCCGCGCTGCGCGATAGGCTATTACGAGCCGGGCCATTATTGCCTTGTGGTGGTCGACGGCAGGCAGAGCGGATACTCCGCGGGCATGACGCTCGATCAGCTCGCCGCGCTGATGGAAAAGCTCGGCTGCGTCAGCGCATACAACCTTGACGGCGGCGCCACGGCCATGATGTATTATGACGGCGAAGGCATAATCTCATCGCCCTCCGGCGGGGGAAGATATTCAAGCGATATAATCTATATCGGAAAGGGCGAATGATGAAAAAGCAAATTTGGCACAAGCTATTGACGCATGCGACGATAATACTTGCGGCGCTTTTCCTCACCATAACCGTGATCGACCGCTTCAACCCGCAGATGGAATTTCTCAACAGCGATGTTACGGATATTTTCCTCATCGCATTTTCGTCCGTTGCGCTCGTATCATCCGTTGTCACCGCGGCAAAGCTGCATAAACACGACAAATGACGACAGTCCCGGCGTGATGTTCAGCCATATATTCCCATGTTTTAAAAGAGACCGTTGACAATATCCTAGTAAAATGCTATATTATACCCGAAATCCGAGTGTTAGAGTAGGAATTGGGGGTGAAGCGTCATGATGCTTTCAACGAGAGGCCGTTACGGACTGAAAGCGATGGTGGATCTTGCCGTCGTTTACGGCGATGGCAGGCTGAGCACCGCCGCGCTGGCGGCAAGTCAGGGCATCAGCGACACTTATCTCGAACAGCTTGTGAGCGCGCTACGGCGCGCCGGGCTGATCGTATCCACAAGGGGCGCGCAGGGCGGCTATGAGCTTGCACGCGAGCCCGGCTCCATCAACGTGAACGAGGTCCTGCGCGCCCTTGAAGGGGAAACGACGCTTGTGGACTGCGTTGGTACGGATAAGGTGGATTGCGCGAATGCCTGCTCATGCTCCGCGCGGCCGCTGTGGCTCAAGCTGCAAAGCCGAATAAATGAAGTGCTCGATACCACCACGTTGAAAGACATGGCGGACGACTATAAAACCCAGATGGAAAGGAGACCCAATGAAAAGGATTTATCTTGACAATGCTGCAACAACGGCGCTGTCCCCCGCGGTGCTCAAGGCGATGACGCCATATCTCACCGATATATACGGCAATGCTTCAAGTCCGCACAGCTTCGGTCAGGAGGCTCGCCGCGGCGTTGAGGAAGCGCGTGACAAGGTGGCGGCGGCGCTCGGCGCGGATCCTTCGGAGATCATATTCACCGGCTGCGGCACGGAAAGCGACGATACTGTGCTTTTCGGCGTTGCGGACAAGTATAAAACGAAGGGCAACCATATAATCACCACCGCTGTGGAGCATCATGCCATTCTGCACTCCTGCGCGGCGCTTGAAAAGAAGGGCGTCGAGGTGACGTATCTGCCGGTGGACGAATACGGCCTTGTCACGGCCGAACAGGTTGAAAAGGCCATCACGGACAAGACCATCCTCGTTTCGGTGATGTTTGCGAACAACGAGATCGGCACCGTAATGCCCATACGGGAGATCGCAGAAGTGTGCCACAAACACGGCGTGCTTTTCCATACGGACGCCGTCCAGGCGGTGGGACACGTTCCCGTGAACGTGCATGAGATGGGCATAGACATGCTTTCGCTTTCGGCGCATAAGTTCCATGGGCCAAAGGGCGTCGGCGCGCTTTATGTGAGGAAGGGACTGCGTCTGCCGTCGTATATCATCGGCGGCGAACAGGAAAAGGGACGCAGGGCCGGTACGGAGAACGTTTCGGGCATCGTGGGCCTCGGCGAGGCGATAAAGCTTGCAACCGACAACCTTGAGGCGAACGCCGCGCGCATGACGCGCCTTCGCGACAAGCTCATCAACGGCATTCTGACCACCATCCCGGAAACCCGCCTCAACGGTCATCCGACAAAAAGGCTTCCGAACAATGCGAACATCAGCATTAAATTCATCGAGGGCGAATCCATCCTTCTCATGCTGGACATGAACGGGATCGCCGCCTCGTCCGGCTCGGCCTGCACGAGCGGTTCGCTTGATCCCTCGCATGTGCTGCTTGCCATAGGCCTTTCACACGAAACGGCGCACGGCTCCGTGCGCATGACCCTTGGGGACGATACCACCGAGGAAGACATAGATTATGTGCTTCGCGTGCTGCCTGAGGTGGCAAAGAAGCTTCGTTTCATGAGCCCGCTCTGGAAAGAGCCCAATGCGAAATAAGGAGGAGAAACCTATGTATACCGAAAAAGTTCTGGATCATTTTGCGCATCCCCGCAACATGGGTGAAATGCAGGATGCAAACGGCGTGGGCATGGTGGGCAACGCAAAGTGCGGCGACATCATGCAGATATTCCTGAAAATAAGCGACGACGGCATAATCGAGGACGTTTCTTTCAAAACCTTCGGCTGCGGCGCGGCGATAGCAACATCTTCCATGGCGACGGAGCTCATCAAGGGCAAACGTGTTGAGGAAGCGCTCAAGCTTTCAAACGCGGCGGTGGTTGAAGCGCTTGAAGGACTTCCCCCGCAGAAGATACATTGCTCCGTCCTTGCCGAGGAAGCCGTTAAGGCGGCAATCGAGGATTATTACAAGCGCAAGGGCATCCCCATCCCGGAGGAGCTTGCAAACGCGAAGCCCGACATCGAGCGCAAGGACTGATTTCAAAATTTTCCATGTACGCATCGCTTCTTTCGGGGCAAGCTAGAATACAGAGAACGAAAGGAGCGATGGATCATGAAAGCGATAACATTCGTGGCAGGCATCGCCGCCGGTATGGCCATGGCGGCGGCGGCAGTGACGGCGATGTATCCCGACGTGCCGCGCAGGGTAGTGCGCGACTCAAGGCGCATTATGCGCAGCGGTAAACGCAGGATCGCGAAGCTGGGCGATATGATCGGCTGAGCGAACCGAATCAAGCGGCCTCCCGGTGAAGGAGGCCGTCTTTATGCGTTACGGAGTAAATGTGTTAAATTCGCCGCAGCGGCTATTTCAATTCCCAAATCTTTCTGTTATAATCACCTTATACTGCGGATGGGAGGTGCACAAAATGGCGAACGATACAAATGAAACCATGTTTTTCAGGATACCGCGCGAAGACACAAAAGCAGGCGAGGTGCTTATGAGCGTGTACGCTTCCATGCGCGAAAGAGGCTATGACCCGGTGAATCAGATCGTGGGGTATCTGATTTCCGGCGACCCGACATACATCACAAGCTATAACAACTCGCGTTATCGCATTTGCAGCCTTGAACGGGACGAGCTTGTCGAGGAGCTTGTGCGCTTTTATGTGCGCGCGCAGGACGCCGCGCGTACCGAACCGCCGGAGAATGCCGGCGGCAAAAAGTAAAAAACAAAAAACCGATATCACATGAATGGCGCGGCAATACCGCGCCATTTTGGAAGGAGCATATATGATGAGAGTACTCGCCCTCGACGTGGGCGACAGGCGCATAGGCATTGCGGTCAGCGATCCTCTGGGATTCACGGCGCAGGGCCTTGAAACCTATACCCGCACCGGCGACGAGGCGGCGGACGCGGCTTATATCGTGGCGACGGCGAAAAAATACGTGCCGGTAAGGCTGCTTTTCGGCATGCCGCGCAATATGGACGGCAGTTACGGCTTCCAGTCCGAAAAAGTGCGCGCGTTCGCGGACGCGGTGCTTGCGCTGTGGGACGGTGAACATGCCTTTTTCGACGAGCGGCTGACGACGGTTTCCGCCGAGCGCGTGCTGATGGAAGCGGAGCTTGACTGGAAGAAACGCCGCAAGGTGGTGGACAAGCTGGCGGCCACGATAATCCTTCAGGGCTATCTTGATTCTTCGCCGAAGCTTTGATATGGAATTCAGGCAAATACCCAAGGATGAATACCGTATAACGCGCTGGTCGGGCGGGACGACAACGGAGTTCGCGATACTGCCCGAAAACGCATCATACGCCTCGCGCAGGTTCTCGGCGCGCATAAGCTCCGCTGTCGTGGAGCTTGATGAGAGCGAGTTCACGCGGCTTCCGGGCGTCGTGCGCTACATCTCGCCGCTTGAGGGCAGCTTCCGCCTTTGCATCGACGGAGAGGAAACGCTTCTTGCGCAAAACGAAATTCTTCGCTTTGACGGCGGCGCGCGCACGCTGTGCCGCGGGAGCGGAAGGGATCTTAACCTCATGCTTTGCGGATGCGCGGGCGCGATGGAGCGCGCAACGTCATTTATGCTTGAGCCGAAGGTCATATACTATATCTATACCGATGAAAAGGCCGCGGCGCCGACCCGGAGCGGAAAAACGGAGCTTCTGCCAGGCTATGTTTACACCGTGGCGCATTTTGGGTGCGAACGGCTTGAAACCGACACGCCTGTATATTTGTTCGCTGTCGCGCTTTAATGTGGGGGTGAATGCAGATGAACGAAACGATGAATGTGATAATCGGACTTGCGATACCGCTTGCGGGCACGGTGCTTGGCAGCGCGATGGTATTCTGCATGAAGAAGGAAATGAACAGGAACCTTCAGCGGGCGCTGATGGGGTTCGCTTCGGGCGTGATGATCGCGGCGAGCATATTTTCGCTGCTTACGCCGGCGATATCCATGGCGGCGTCCCAGGGCGTGCCTTCGTGGCTGCCGGCGGTGACGGGTTTTCTGGCAGGCATAGGTTTTCTTTTGCTGCTTGACGTTATCATTCCCCATCTTCATGCGGGAAGCAAAAATCCGGAGGGCAGACCGGCCAACCTTGAGGATTCTATAATGCTCGTGCTGGCAGTCACGCTGCATAACCTGCCTGAAGGCATGGCGGTGGGCGTTGTGTTCGCGGGGGTGCTTTCCGGCGGGACTGAGATGTCGCTTGCGGGCGCGTTCGCGCTTGCGTGCGGGATCGCGCTGCAAAACTTTCCGGAAGGCGCGGTCATATCGATGCCGCTCATGTCGAGCGGAGTGTCTAAAACACGCGCGTTTGTATACGGAGCGCTTTCGGGCGTTGTCGAGCCTGTCGGCGCGGTGCTCACGATATTGCTGACGGGACTTGTTACGCCGCTGCTGCCTTATATACTTTCTTTTGCGGCGGGCGCGATGATATATGTCGTCGTCGAGGAGCTTATCCCGGAAGCGCAGGAGGGAAAACACAGCAATATAGGCACGATAGGCGTTGCGGTGGGGTTTGCGCTGATGATGTTTTTGGATATTGCGCTGGGCTGAAATTTGGTCGAAAACGGTGTTGACAACACGCCGTCAATCCCGTATAATATCCCTTGCAGTGCGAAAAACTGCCGTGCGGCCATGGCGGAATTGGCAGACGCGTACGTTTGAGGGGCGTATGGGCAACCGTATGAGTTCAAGTCTCATTGACCGCACCACCTTATCAACACCGGTTGATACAATAAAACCCGTCTTGAAGAAAGGCGGGTTTTGTTGTATAGGGCGGAAAAAGCTTAGGTTTTCTGGGATTTTTGGATGTTGGGATGGTTTCTTTGCTCGATGGTTGTTTCCCGCTT
>CAZARN010000022.1:0-23341 GCA_964487565.1 uncultured Clostridium sp. | reverse complement strand
TGCAGGCCTTCTCGGCGCTGCTGCCGCTGCTCATCGAGCTTGCGGAGGTGGAGAAAATATGCAACCGCCTTGCGGACGAGATCGAAAAGACCCGCCGCCGCGTGAACGCGCTCGAGTATGTCATGATCCCGCAGTTTGACGCTGCGATACACACGATAACCATGAAGCTCGACGAGAACGAGCGCGGCAACCTGACACGCCTGATGAAGACGAAGGATATGCTTGCCGCGAAGAGCGCGAACTGACGAAACGACAAAACAAAACAACGGGGCCGCGGCAAATGCCGCGGCCCCAATTGCATATCGCGATCATCTTATTTCGACGTCCGTGAAGCGATAACCCATCGGCGAGGAGGCGAACGACTCAAGCGTTACGGTCACGGCGCAAAGCTCGCCCGCGTCCGACGTGCCGGGAATACCGTAAAGTATCATACCGTAAAGCACGAGACCGGTCTGTGTGCGCACCGCGTCATCCACGCGCAACGACCAGTACGAATGGGGATAAACGGGCAACATATAACAGCCGTTGTCCTCGAAGGTGCCGTCGTTGAGGTCGGAAGCGGTCAGATCCGAAGGCAGAACTGAGAAATACGAAAGGTATGCGGCTTCGTATTCTGCCGTGTCGACGGGGGAATAAAGGCCGTCCTCATGCCCTGTGGTGAGCAGCAGCGTCATGAACGTGGTCGCAGTGAAGGCGTTCGGCGCGCCGTTTGAAAAGCCGGAGTAATCAAGCCCGCATGCCGCGGCGAGGAGACCCAGCGGGGCGGACAGCGCCTCGTATTCCGCGCTCGATATCACGTCGCCGACGGTGGCGGGATAAAACGCGCTGCGGTCGATGAAAAAAGTGGATTCGGCCTCGTCCTCGGGCGCGAGCGTACCCGGCGCGGCGACGAGCGCATAACCGTCCTCGGTCATGAAGAAGCCCGAATACAGATCGATGGCAGACGGGATGTCGTCGAGGGTGATATCGCCGTAATACGCCGCGCGGTTCGCGTCGATAAGGTTGAACACCTGCTGCGCGGCGACGGCCTCTGCGTCATAGCAGCCGGACGCCGAATAAAGCGAGGCGCGCTCGCCGTCGGGCGAAAGCACAAGTATGCGCGGCAGAAGCTCTTCGCCCTCCGCCGCGTCGAACGAGGTATATTCATAAAGATAAACGTTGATAAAGCCGCGACATTCTTCAACGCTGCAGGTCACGCGCGTGTAGGGCACGAAGCCGTCCGCCGCGTCCGCGTAAGGCAGCCTTTCGGAGGATATGCGCTCGAGCAACTCCTCCTCGTAGAGCGAGACCTCCGCGTTGAACGCCGCGTGGAGCGCAAGCGTGTCGTCGAACACAGGCAGCGCGTATACGAGGCGGAACTGCGCGTTCGCTTCGTCTGCGCCGTCAGGATAATAAACGGTGCGCTCGTTCACGCTCACCCCGTCGACGGAAACGGAGGCTTCCGCCGCATGCGCGGCCGTGGCTTCGGGCGCGGCCGAAGCATAGGACGCCGGCGCTGATACTTCCGCATCGGGCGTGGGCGTGACGGCCGCGGGCGCAGCCGTGCAGCCGCAGGAGAGTACAAGCGTAAACGCCAGAATGAAAGCTATCTTTTTCATGCAAACAACTTATCACAATACGGTCTTTGCCGCAACTGAATAATTTGTAACATATTGCGCGTAAAGTTGCGAAAGCACCCGATATAAATGTATAATGATAACAGATATGTGAAGGCATGGAGGGGAACATGACAAACAATATATCTCCCGAGATGATAAAACTGCTCAACACCGGCGATAAAAAAGAGCTGCATGCGTTCCTGAAGCTGTATGCGCGGCCGATATATGAACGCGCGCTTGCCATAACCGGCAACGACGCGGATGCGAAGCGCGTTACGCGAAGAACCATAACGGAGACCGCGCTTCTTGCCGCGAAGGGCGCGCTTGAGGACGATGTGGACGAGCAGCTCATGTCGCTTACGGACGCTTGCTGCAGCGAGGATCTTTTCTTTGAAAAGCTTGTGGACGATACGATGAATGAGCTGGGCACGCCGGCGGTTCAGGCAAAAACCGGCGCGGTGAGCGCGGATGCGCCCAAAAAGCACGCCGCCGCGCAGACGGAAGCCGCGCCGCCGCTGTACGCGCTCCCCAAGGAGGAGAAGGACAAGCCCTTCACCGACGCCTTTGTGGATATACGCGCCCGCGGCGGGGAAAAATACGGCAAACAGGAGCTTCCGGATCTGTTTGACGAGGACGACGTCGAGAATGACGACGCCGCTGAGGACGAGGGCGTAAAAAAGCCGGGGCCGCTGCTCGTGGTGCTGATCTTCATGCTTTCGCTCGTGACCGTGGCGCTCGTCTGGGTGCTGCTGGTGAAGCTTATGTACATCGGGCTGATACCCAAGTTCGACTTCGGCTTTGCGCAGTGGTTCAACACCAATGTTTTCATGCTATACTGAGTTTTTTACACTCAGCACGCAATTGGAAGCCCCGGGCATGATATAATATCAACAAAGTCAAGGAGGGCGCGTCAAATGGATTTTCTTTCTCAATATATAATGGGCTGGAACGTGGCGGCGATCATCTGCCTCGTCGTCGGCCTCGCGCTGATGGTGTTTGAGATGTTCACGCCGGGCATGGGCGTGCCGGGCATACTCGGCCTTATCGCCCTGATCGCGGCGGTGGTGCTGCGCGCGGACACGCTTGCAAACGCGCTGCTGACCCTTGCGATAATCCTCGTGCTCCTCGGCGCGGCGGGGTTTTTCATCTTCCGCTCGTTCAAAAAGGGCGCGATATCGCATTCGCCCATCGTGCTGAACGATAAGATCGAGGAAAAGTCCACCTCGCTTTCCGACGAGGGGATGCAGGCGCTTGTGGGTCTTGAGGGCGAAACGCTGAGCGCGCTGCGCCCGTCGGGCAACGCGATGATCGGCGACAGGCGGCTCGACGTGATGACCGAAGGCGAATTTATCGGCAAGGGCGAGCGGGTGCGCGTGATCCGCGTGGAAGGGCTTCGCGTGCTTGTGGCGCGCGCGGCGCAGGCAAAATGATCCGCTTCTGCAAAAACTGCGGGACGCTTTATGACGATTCGTTCGGTCCCTGTCCGAAATGCGAGGAAAAGCGCATACTCGAAGAGGATCCGGACGCGCACGCGGTGAACGGCCGAATGACGCCCGAGCAGGCGGCGCGCGCACGCCGCAGCGCATGGATATCGATAGGCATCGGCGTGCCGCTTCTCATCGGGATAATATACATCCTCGTATACCTTATGAAACTTATCGCCTCGCGGTGAGGCGAAAAAATACATCTGCGGAGGTTTCCAATGGAAGGTATTATAATACCGCTCATCATCATCGTTGCCGCGATAGTTTTTCTCGCGATATTCTTCAGCTTTGTGCCCATAGGACTTTGGATATCCGCGACGGCGTCCGGCGTGAAGGTCGGCATATTCCAGCTCGTCGCAATGAGGATCAGGAAGGTCGTCCCGAGCCGCATCATCAATCCGATGATAAAGGCCACGAAGGCCGGCCTCGTGATATCGCTCAACAAGCTTGAGGCGCATTACCTTGCGGGCGGCAACGTCGACCGCGTGGTGAACGCGCTCATCGCGGCGCAGCGCGCCGGTATACCGCTTGACTTCGAGCGCGCGTGCGCGATCGATCTCGCGGGGCGCGACGTGCTCAACGCCGTGCAGATGAGCGTCAACCCCAAGGTCATTGAAACGCCTGTCATCGCAGCCATCGCAAAGGACGGCATCGAGCTTCGCGCAAAGGCGAGGGTCACGGTGCGCGCCAACATAGACCGTCTTGTCGGCGGCTCGGGCGAGGAAACGATAATCGCCCGTATCGGCGAGGGCATCGTCACGACAGTCGGTTCCTCCGACAGCCACAAGGACGTTTTGGAGAACCCGGACCTTATCAGCCAGACCGTGCTCAACAAGGGCCTTGACGCCGGTACCGCGTTTGAGATCCTTTCCATCGATATCGCGGATGTGGACGTCGGCCGCAACGTCGGCGCACAGCTCCAGATCGATCAGGCGGAAGCGGATAAGCGCATCGCCCAGGCAAAGGCCGAGGAACGCCGCGCGATGGCCGTCGCGCAGGAGCAGGAGAACAAGGCGGATGTGCAGGGAATGCGCGCGCGCGTCATCGAGGCGGAGGCAGAGGTGCCCAAGGCCATCGCAGCCGCTTTCCGCGAAGGCAAGCTCGGCGTGATGGATTATTACAACATGCAGAACGTCATTTCGGACACGAAGATGCGCGAGTCGATCGCCGGCGGCGCGCAGCCGGAAAAGAAGGCGTAAACACCCCTCATGCAAAGAATGCTGAAAGGGGGTAAACCATGCAGGTATTCTTTATAATCATCGTTGTGGCGTTCATCGTGATGTCAAGCGTTGCAAAGAGCAACGCGGGGAAAAAGCAGCATGAGCAGCAGGCGCATGAAGCCGCGCAGCGCGCAAAATTCGAGCAGCAGCAGGCCGAACGGGCCAGGCAGCAGGCGAATGCGCCGCGACCCGTCATGCGGCCCACGGTCTCAGGGCGCGTTTCGGCCGGCGCGTGGCATTGCGCCTGCGGTGCGGATAATACCGTATCCTCCGCGTTCTGCACCCACTGCGGCAGGCCCCGCGCGCAAGCCGAAAGCGGAAGTCTTGCCTATGCTTCAAGCGAAGGCGGCGGCGGCGTCGGAAGCCTCGGCGGAACTTCGGGCGAGGGAACGGGCAGCTATGAAGGCGAGCCGTCGCATACGCCCAAATCATCGCTGCGGCACGCGGTGAAGCCCGTCACGGAGTCGAACCATGCGCACACCGAGGAGAGCATGACAGGCGGCGGAGAACCGTGTACCGAGGACTACGATGAGGACATTCACCTCAACGCATACTCAATGGAGGGCAAGGAGCATATCATTCCCTACGGACTGACCTTCTCGGATAAGGACGAGGTCGTGAGGGGCATGCTTTATTCGGAGATATTCGGCAAGCCGAAAGCGCTGCGCGGACGCGGCGCATAACACGAAAAGGAGACCGTCAAAATGCCAGTACCCACACCGCATATCGCCGCCCGGGAGGGCGATTTCGCACAAACCGTGCTCATGCCGGGCGACCCGCTGCGCGCAAAATTCATCGCGGAGAACTTCCTTGAAGCCCCGCGGCTCGTAAACAACGTGCGCGGCGTTCAGGGCTATACCGGCGATTACAAGGGCAAGCGCGTATCCGTTATGGCAAGCGGCATGGGAATGCCCGCGATAGGCATATATTCCTATGAGCTTTTCAACTTTTACGGCGTCGAGAATATAATCCGCGTCGGTTCCGCGGGCGCCATAAGCCCGCAGCTTCCGCTGAGGAGCATAGTTATCGGCATGAGCGCTTCCACCAATTCCGATTTTGCCGCGCAATACCGTATGCCAGGCACGCCCGCGCCGACGGCAAGCTGGACGCTTGTCAGAAAGGCTGTGGATCAGGCGGAAAAGATGGGCCTCACCTATATGGTCGGCAACATATTCTCAAGCGATACCTTCTATGACGATGCGGCAAGCACGATGCAGTGGCAGCGCATGGGCGCGCTTGCGGTCGAAATGGAGGCCGCCGCGCTGTATCTTACGGCGGCTCGCGCAGGGAAAAACGCGCTCGCCGTATGCACCATATCAGACAGCCTCGTAACTGGCGAGGAGTGCACAAGCGAGGAGCGGCAGAACACCTTCACCGCCATGATGGAGCTTGCGCTCGAGATCGCGTGAAGCAACGGCCCCTCCGCTTTATTGCGGAGGGACCTTTTCAATCTGAACCGTACGGATGGAGCGCCGCGCATGACAAAGAAAAAAACGCGAAACACAAAGAGCCGCATCGTTGCCGCGGCATGGAAGCTCTTCTATGAGCAGGGATATGACGACACGACAGTCGAGGAGATAATCGAAGCGTCGGGCACCTCGCGCGGTTCCTTCTATCATTATTTTGAAGGCAAGGACGCGCTTCTGTCATCCCTTTCATATCTCTTTGACGAAAAATACGAGGAGCTTACGGAGTCGCTTTCCGCGGGCATGAGCGCGTTTGAAAAGCTGATGTATCTCAATTCGGAGCTTTTCGGCATGATCGAAAACAGCGTTCCGCTCGATCTTGCCGCAAGGCTGTATTCATCGCAGCTCATCACGCGCGGAGACAAGCATCTGCTCGATCACAACCGCCTTTATTACAGACTTTTGAGGCAGATCGCGCTTGAGGGGCTCGGCAACGGCGAGTTTGCGGGGACGTTCACCGCGAACGAGATCGTGAATCTGTATGCCATGCTCGAGCGCGCGCTCATTTACGACTGGTGCATTTCGGGCGGCGGTTATTCGCTCAAGAATTATTCGATGCGCGTGCTGCCGATGCTCTTCGGATGCGTATTGGCAGTAAATAAATAAATATATCAAAAATGGTTTAATCAAGTGTACAGCTAAAAAACATAGAAAAATAAATTGAATATTAAGTTATCAACAGGATGATGTACAGATTTGGTTCTGTGTTTCATCCTATTTTTGTGTATGCTATCATCTCAATATTGATACGGTTAAACTCTGGAGGATAAAATGACAGCTTTCAAAATGCCCGCGTACAATCAGCCTGATTTTTCAAACAGCGTATTCACGTCCGCGCCCTTTGTGCGCACAGCCGCCGCTGAGGCGGATGGCGTCGTGCCGGAAGGGTTCTACGCGACGACAATATATCCGGAATACTTCAAGCTTGCCTCCGGCTGGACGCTCATCGGCGCGGCGCGCATGGACTGCGTCGCCGTGGTGAAAAACGGCTGCGTGCGCGCCGTTGAAGCGCGCCGTGTGCGCCGCGGCGACATGGTGGTGATCGGCAGGACGGACGATTGCTCCGAGGGGATATTCGTCAATTACGATACGTTCAGGCAGGAAGAAAAGGACGCATCGCAGGCGTTCGCGTTCCGTTCCGTCCGCTCGCGCGAAACCGCAAGCTCAAGGGACTATGACGAGCTTTGCGCGCTCCTTTCGCATGAAAGGGAACACGGTTATGTGGTGTGGGTGCTGGGGCCGGCGGTGGATTTCGACCGCAACGGCCGTGCCGCGATGGCCGCGCTCATAAGGGAGGGTTATGCGGACGCGATATTCGCCGGAAACGCGCTCGGCACGCACGACCTTGAGGCGGCGCTGTTCCACACGGCGCTCGGTCAGGATATATACACGAGGGAATCCGTTTATAACGGCCATTATCACCATCTTGAGGCGATCAACCGCGCCCGTCGGGCGGGTTCGATCGAAAACCTCATCCGCGGCGAGGGCATAACCGACGGCATACTTGCCGCCTGTACGGCGCGCAACGTTCCATATGTGCTTGCGGGCTCCATAAGGGATGACGGCCCGCTGCCCGGCGTGATATCGGACGTGTATGACGCGCAGGCCGCAATGCGTGAGCACACGATGAAGGCCACGACCGTCATCACGCTTGCAACGCAGCTCCATTCCATTGCGACGGGCAACATGACCCCCACATGGCAAAAGGTCGGCGATGAAATACGTCCCGTTTATATTTACAGCGTTGATGTTTCGGAGTTTGCGGTGAACAAGCTGCATGACCGCGGCAGCCTCAGCGTCAAGACGCTCGTCACAAACGTGCAGGACTTCCTTTCCGGCGTGGCGCGCGGGCTTGCGGTTGAAAAGGACGGCAAAGCGGAGCTCAGGGAGGTAAAGACGGCATGACAGGGGCGGAGATATGTATTATCGCAGCGATAGCGGTATACCTTGCCGGTATGCTCTATCTCGGCGCGAAGTACTCGAAAAAAAGCAGCAGCCCGGAGGATTTTTATCTTGGCGGCAGGCAGCTCGGGCCGTTTGTGACGGCGATGAGCGCGGAGGCTTCGGACATGAGCAGCTGGCTGCTGATGGGCCTTCCCGGCGTTGCGTATCTGACGGGCGTTGCCGACGCTTTCTGGACGGGGTTCGGGCTTGCGATAGGCACGTATCTCAACTGGCTGCTTGTCGCAAAGCGGCTGAGGAGGTATTCCGAAGCGGCGGGGAACGCGATAACCGTGCCTGATTTCCTCTCCAACAGATACGGCGAGAACACGGGCGCGCTGAAGCTTATCGCGGCGCTTGTGATAATCGTTTTCTTCGTGCCGTATACGGCCTCCGGTTTCGCGGCCTGCGGAAAACTGTTTTCGAGCCTTTTCGGCGTGGATTACACGCTTTCGATGGTGATAAGCGCGCTTGTTATCGTGGGTTATACGGCGCTCGGCGGTTTTCTTGCCGCAAGCACCACGGATCTTGTGCAAAGCATTGTGATGAGCGCGGCGCTTGTTGTGGTGCTGGTGTTCGGCGTGAGCGCCGCGGGAGGCTTATCGGCAGTCGCGGGCAACGCGGCTTCGCTCCCCGGCTTCCTGTCCCTCACGGAGATATATGACGCCGGCACGGGCACGGCGGCCGCATACGGACCGATAACGATAATTTCAACGCTCGCGTGGGGTTTGGGCTATTTCGGAATGCCGCACATACTGCTGCGCTTCATGGCGATCAAGGATGACAGCAAGCTGCGCCTTTCCCGCCGCGTCGCGAGCGTGTGGGTGGTAGTATCGATGGCGGCGGCGATATTTATCGGGATCGTTGGCCTTGCGATGAGCAAGTCCGGCGCGATAGAAGCGCTTGACGGTACGGCCTCGGAAAACATAATCGTAAAGATCGCGGATCTTCTGAGCCGCAACGGTTTGATCGCGGCGATCTTTGCGGGCGTTGTTATCGCCGGCATACTTGCCGCCACGATGTCGACTGCCGATTCGCAGCTTCTTGCCTCGGCCTCATCCGTTTCCGAAAACATTTTCGGCGCGTTTTTCAAAAAGAAGCTTTCGGTCAAGGCCTCTATGTGGATCGCGCGCGGCACCGTGATAGCGGTCGCCGCGATCGCCGTTTTCCTTGCGAGGGATCCCGCAAGCTCCGTTTTCAAAATCGTTTCATTCGCATGGGCGGGCTTCGGCGCGGCGTTCGGCCCCGCAGTGCTGCTTGCGCTCTTCTGCCGCCGTTCCAACAAATACGGCGCTCTTGCCGGCATGATCGTCGGCGGCGGGGCGGTGTTCGCGTGGAAATTCCTCGTGCGGCCGATGGGCGGAGCCTGGAACATATATGAGCTGCTGCCTGCGTTTTTGCTCTCCCTCGCCGTGAACATCGCGGTCAGCCTTTGCACGAAGGCCCCGGACGAGAGCATTACCCGCGTGTTCGACGAGGTAAAGGCCGGAATGAGAAAAAACTAATTCACACACTGTTCATTATACCCGATTGACACGCTATACTGTAACAGATATAATTACAGTATAACAAACCGGAGGTAATGAATATGATAAATCTCAAATCCCTGATCGTGACCGCAGCGGCATTTGCGCTTTCGGCGGCACTGCTGTTTTCGGGCTGCACCGTTGCGCCGGACACGGCGGCGACGGATGAGCCTGAGATGAGCGCCGAAACGGGAGCCACAGAGCAGGCAAGCGCCGCGCCAGAGCAGGAAACGGCGGCGCCAACCGCGGCGCCGACGGCGGACGCATCGGCATCACAGCCGCTTTTCGGCGATTTCACGGCGTATGATCTCGACGGGAACGAGATCGACAGCTCTGTGTTCACGGGACACGATGTTACCATGATAAACGTTTGGGCCACATACTGCGGGCCGTGCCTCAACGAGATGCCGGAGCTTGGGGAGCTTGCCAAGGAGTATGCGGACAGCGGCTTGCAGATAATCGGCATAGTGGTCGACGCTGCGGACGGAAACGGCAACGCATATGACGGGGCGATCGATTACGCAAAGAGCCTCGTGGAAAATACGGGCGCGAATTATCTGCACATATTGCCTTCGCAAACGCTGACGGCGAAATTCCTCAAGGATGTATACGCCGTGCCGACGACGGTTTTTGTGGATGAAAACGGAGTGCAGCTTGGTGAAGAATATGTCGGCTCAAAAGATAAAGCGGGCTGGAAAGGCGTGATAGACGACATGCTGAAGCTTTCATCAAACGGTGCGGAGGGATGACAGGCGACTTTGCGGTTGCCGTGCACGCGCTCGTCTTCCTCAACCACAGGGGAGAAACGCTTGCAAGCGATATACTTGCAAAGAACATATGCACGAACCCCGCGCGTGTGCGCAAGGTGATGGCCAGGCTCAGGCGTGCGGGACTTGTCGAAGCGCGCGAAGGCAAGTTTGACGGCGGATATACCAGCATAAAGGAAGCGCCGTCAATACGGCTTTCCGATGTTCTCGACGCAATCGGCGAGCGCTGCGTGGAAAGCACATGGCGTCCCGGCTCTGAAGAGATGGACTGCCTTGTGTCCTCCGGAATGGCGGGCGTGATGGACGCGATATACGATCAGCTCAACGACAGCTGCCGCAAAAAGCTTGAGGAGATCACGATAGAACAGGTCTCAAACGCCATATTTGCCAGGGAAAGCAAAAAAGCATAAAATACATTATAAGACAATAAAAATATTTAGCCCCGAAAGCTCTTGATTCGGGGCTATATTTCTGTAATAATCACTATATATTGCATGCTATTATTTTTGACGGGAGATATATTGCCATGAATGTACTTCAGGAACGTATCCGCAAGGAAGGAAAAGTGCTCCCCGGGAACATAATAAAGGTGGACGGATTTTTGAATCATCGCGTGGACATGAAGCTCATGCGTGAGATGGCCAAAGAGTTCGGACGCCTTTTTGATTTGACGGGGATAACCGCAGTGCTGACTGTGGAAGCTTCGGGCATCGCGCTTGCCGCAACGTGCGCAGAGGAATTCGGCGTGCCGCTGATCTTCGCCAAAAAGGCCAAAAGCGACAATATCGAGGGCGGACTTTACCACAGCGATATCTTTTCTTACACATATAAGAAAAAGGTCACGCTGCTCATGAGCAAGCAATGGCTCGGGCCCACGGATCGCGTTCTTATCATCGACGACTTCCTTGCAAACGGCGAAGCGCTGCGCGGGCTTGTCGAGATCGTGGAGCAGGCGGGCGCGTCCCTCATCGGCATGGGCGTTGCCATCGAAAAGGGCTTCCAGCCCGGCGGCGCAAGACTGCGCGAGAACGGGGTCAACCTGCATTCGCTTGCCATAATTGAAAAAGCCGATGAAAACGGCATAATATTCCGCGAGGAGTAACAAATAATGGAAAAGGTCATCGTCCTCGACTTCGGCGGGCAGTACAACCAGCTCATCGCCCGCCGCGTGCGCGAGAACAACGTTTATTGCGAGATACTGCCCTTTGATACGCCCATCGAGCGCATCAGGGAAAGCGCGCCCGTCGGACTGATATTCACCGGAGGGCCGAACAGCGTGTATGATCCTGCGTCGCCGCACATAGGGGCGGAGATATTCGACCTTGGCATACCGGTGCTCGGCATCTGCTATGGCTGTCAGCTCATGGCATATACCCTCGGCGGCCGCGTCGCAAGCGCAAACGAAGCCACCGCGCGCGAATACGGAAAGACCCGGACGAGCTATGATACGTCCTCGGTCCTTTTTGAACAGGAACAGGGCATATCATGGATGAGCCACGGCGACTATATAGAGCAGCCGCCGGCCGATTTCAGGATCACGGCTTCCACGGATGTTTGCCCTGTCGCTGCGATGGAATGCCCTTCGCGCGGACTTTACGGCGTGCAGTTCCATCCCGAGGTCAACCATACAGAGTTCGGACGCGATATCCTGCGTCGCTTCCTCTTTGATGTGTGCCATTGCCGGGGGGAGTGGCGCATGGAGAGCTTCATCGACAGCACCGTGGCGGAGCTTCGCCGCGAGATCGGGGACAAGGGCGTCGTGCTGGGGCTTTCCGGCGGCGTTGATTCCTCCGTTGCGGCCGCGCTCATTTCCCGCGCCGTGGGCCGTCAGCTCACATGCGTGTTCGTGGATCAGGGCCTCATGCGCAAGGACGAGGGCGACATTGTGGAGAAGACCTTCACGGGGCTTTTTGACATGAACTTCGTGCGCATAGACGCAAAGCAGCATTTTTACGATAAGCTTGCCGGCATAACCGATCCAGAGGCTAAACGCAAGGTGATAGGCACGGAGTTTTACCGCGTTTTCTGGGACAGGATACGCGAGAGCTTCGGCGACGGCTTCTTCGCGCAGGGCACGATCTATCCGGACAGGATAGAGAGCGGCAAGGGCCACGCCGCCGTGATAAAAACGCATCACAATCAGGTTAAGCAGCCTGACGACATACATTTTCTGGGCACGATCGAACCGCTGCGCGATCTTTTCAAGGATGAGGTGCGCCGCGTCGGCGAGATGCTCGGCATCCCGCATGAGCTTGTCTGGCGGCAGCCTTTCCCGGGACCCGGCCTCGGCGTTCGCATAATCGGCGAGGTAACGCAGGAGCGCGTGAAGATCCTTCAGGAGGCTGACTTCGTGCTGCGCGACGAGATGGAACGCTGCGGATACGCCGAGGAGATGAGCCAGTTCTTCGCCGTGCTGCCCGGCGTCAAAACCGTCGGCGTCATGGGCGACGCGCGCACATATGACGAGCTTATCGCGATACGCGCCGTCACAACGGTCGATTTCATGACCGCGGACTGGGCGCATATCCCGTATGAGATCCTCGGGCGCGTTTCAAACCGCATTATAAACGAGGTCCCGCATGTGAACCGGGTCGTTTACGACATAACCAGCAAGCCGCCGGGAACGGTGGAGTGGGAGTAATTTCAGAGGTCTGAAAAAGCCCGTAAACACTGGACTTTTTGAGGATTAAAGCCTTTTGCGGCAACGAAATGGCAACATTTTTTCATTATTCATAAAAAGAGAGCTAACTGATTTTGATTAAGTCAGTTAGCTCTTTTTTTATTTCTCTTTGGTTCGGGTCAGCCCTGGTCAGCTTGCTTCTTCAAGTCCTCTGTCAGCAAATCGCTGAGGCCTTGTGAGGGAACCTTCGCCCATTTCTGTGTGGTATCAAATTCAGGGTAGCGGTAGCGCCATTCATCGTACTTTTCTTTCGAGATTTCACCTGCGTTCTGCATTGCAGCCGCCTGATTCCATGCGCACAGCATTTTGTGAAGCTCGATGGCCTCTTTGCCTTTGGACTGATCGACGCAAAGGCAGACCTCGCCGTCCAGTTCCTTGACCGTGAGACCATAAATATCTTCCAGTGCGAAAAGTGTGTGCATCAAACCGGTGTAACTGTCAATGTTTGGTACGTTCAACGCTTCCGGCGAGACCTCCAGCACTTGTGCCAGCGCGGCTGTCAGATCCTCTTTGGGTGTCCGTGTTCCGGTTTCATATTGGGCCAGGCGCACATCGGCGCTCTTTTCCGGGAAGCCGACCGCCATGCCAAGATATTTCTGCGTCATGCCGCGCAGATTGCGGATGAAATGGATGCGTTCACCGATTGCCATAATCATCGTCCCCTTGTCTGCAATTTTAATTGCATAATCACTATAGCATAAATGCTTAGGAATAGTCAAGAGAAATAAAGCAAATTTGTTTAATATTTTTCCGGCTGTCCTATTGACTTTAACATTAAAGCTTAGTATAATGGTAATACACTAAGCTAATAAGCTTAGTGCCATAAATTAAGGAGGAGAACAAATGGTGGAAAAAACGTATCTGAAGGTTGACGAGGTTGCGGAACTCCTGGGGGTATCAAAATCATGCGCCTACAAAATCGTCCAAAAACTCAATGCGGAGCTCGATGCCAAAGGGTTTCTGACGATTTCCGGCCGGGTGAACAAAAAGAGTTTTCTTGAAAAAGCCTGCTATGGCGGCAGGGAGGAGGAAATGTAATGGCGGTTTACAAGGAGTCAAAGACAAACACCTGGCGGGTGATCTACCGGTACACAGATTGGAAGGGAGAGCGCAAACAGACACAGAAGCGAGGCTTTTCCACAAAGCGCGATGCACTCGCGTGGGAACGGGAGCAACTCAATAAAACAACTGCCGACATAGACATGACTTTTGACAGCTTTATTGAGAAATACACCGGGGATATGAAGAGCCGCATCAAGGAAAACACATGGATGACCAAGGAGCACATTATCCAGTCAAAGCTGGTTCCCTATTTCGGCAAGCGGAAGCTCTGCGACATCAGCGCACAGGATGTCATTGCCTGGCAAAATGAGATGATCAACCATCGGGATGAAAACGGCAAAGCATATTCGCCGGTATACCTGAAGACACTTCACAATCAGCTCAGCGCCATCTTCAATCATGCCGTGAAATTCTATGGCCTGCACGAGAATCCCGCGGCAAAGGTCGGCAATATGGGAAAGGCTAAAAACCGCGAGATGCTTTTTTGGACGAAGGACGAATACCTGAAATTTGCCGACGCCATGATGGACAAGCCGCTGTCATTTTACGCCTTTGAGATGCTCTATTGGTGCGGTATCCGGGAAGGTGAACTGCTTGCCCTTACGCCCGCAGATTTCGATTTTGAAAGGGGTACAGTGTCCATCAACAAATCTTATCAGAGGCTCAAGGGCAGAGATGTCATCACCCCGCCCAAAACTGAAAAAAGCAATCGTACCATCCAAATGCCGCAATTCCCCGGCGAGGAAATGCAGGAATATATTAAGACGCTGTATGGCGTCGAGCCTACCGAGAGAATGTTTCCGATAACAAAATACTACCTGCATCACGAAATGGACAGAGGCTCCAAGCAGGCCGGAGTCAAGCGTATCCGAATCCATGATATCCGTCACAGCGCGATTTCGCTGCTGATCGATATGGGCTTTTCCGCAATCGCCATTGCCGACCGCGTAGGGCATGAGAGCATAGACATCACCTATAATTATGCTCACCTGTTTCCTTCACGGCAGACAGAAATGGCACAGAAGCTGGACTTTGAACGTACGTCGAAAGGGGTTTAATCATGTCACTGAAAAATCGGGATGAACACAACCGCTGGAGAAATAAAACCTTTGCTTTCCGCCTTTCACCGGAGGAGGATTCGCAGCTCGAGATTGCCGTGAAACTATCCGGCCTCACCAAGCAGGACTACATCACCCGGCGGCTGCTCTGTAAGGATGTTGTTGTACAGGGCAATCCCCGTGTCTACAAAGCTCTGCGCGACCAACTCGCCGCTGTGCTGGACGAACTGCGGCGAATCGAAGCCGGGCAGAAAATCGACGGTGATCTGACGGATACGATTGATATGATCGCCGTCATTATGAATGGAATGAAGGAGGAGAGCAAATGAACCCTGAAAATGAAGCGGCGGCCGTCCCTTATGCATCTGTTGGCGCAGATGCGGGACAGCCGCTCTCTCAAAAACCTGAACTGAGTATAGCAGAAGAAAACGCAGAATGCAATGAGCCGACGAGAAATTTCGCTGATATGCAAAAGCTGATGCGCCGTCTGAATGACCCTGCATATCTTCCCACGGTATCCATGAATGATCTTTATGAGAACGTTTATCAGAGCAGACCGCCCATTGTTGACGGCCTGCTCTGTGCCGGAACGTATCTTCTGGCCGGAGCGCCGAAGGTAGGGAAATCATTTCTGGTCGCCCAGCTCGCCTACCATGTCAGTACGGGCCTGAAGCTGTGGGATTACGAGGTCCACAAGGGCACCGTACTCTATCTGGCGCTCGAGGACAATTACCAGCGTCTGCAGGAGCGGATGTTCCGTATGTTCGGCATCGAAGGGACTGACGATCTCCACTTTGCGGTCTATGCCAAACAAATTGGGAACGGGCTGGACGAACAGCTCGAAAAATTTCTGCGCGAGCATCCCAACACCAATCTTGTCATCATCGACACACTGCAAAAGGTGCGCGAAGTCGGCGGCGACGCCTACAGCTATGCCAACGACTATGAAAGCGTCGGGAAATTCAAGCAGTTTGCAGACAAGCATAACATCTGTCTGCTGCTGGTCCATCACACGCGGAAGCAGCCTGCCGGAGATAAATTTGAGATGATCTCCGGTACCACAGGGTTGCTCGGCTGCGCCGACGGCGCGTTCCTGCTTCAAAAAGAAAACCGAACGGATCTTTCGGCCACGCTGGATATTGTGGGGCGTGACCAGGCTGACCAGCGGCTTTATCTGACCCGAGATCAGGAACATCTTTGCTGGAACCTGGATCACGCGGAGGCTGAGCTATGGAAAGCTCCGGCCGACCCGCTGCTGGAAGCCGTCGCCGGGATGCTCACGGAGGATGCACCGGAATGGCAAGGCAGCGCAACCGAGCTGATCAACAAGCTCCATCTTGAAATTCAGCCGAATGTTCTCGCAAAAAAGCTCAATGTTCTTGCCGGCCAGCTGTTCCAGACTTTCCATGTGAAGTATGAAAACAGCCACGGCCGGAGCGGCAGCAGAATCAGGCTGGCGCTCGAGGGCAAGGAGGCGTGACGATGGTGACGGTTGTGACGATTAAAATGAGACAGGGTGCGGTGTCAAGAACACCGTCACCATCGTCACAACCGTTACAGTGCCTTTCGTCCCCGCAGAAAAATCCGCAGATTTTGAGGCGGCCGGACGGCGAGTGCGTCGAAGATCGCGAGCCGTTCATGCTGCGGATTTGCAAAGTGGGGACCATTTGCAAACCACAGCAGAGGCTTTCGCAGGAGCCGCATCTCCGCACCCCCTCGGAGAGCCCACGATACTTTGCAGCCGAAGGATGAAAGTATCATAGTGGGTTATTACACTTCCGCACTACGCCCGCAGGCGTGTTTCGGAGTGCAACCGCCGCAGGCGGCACTTAGCACGGAGATGAAGTGAATCCCCGGGCTTGCGGTATCAATACATTTTGAATAACGGAGGTATTAGGCCTATGGCAAGAGGCGATGGAGTTGACCGCATCAGCGTCAGGAATGTCAACCTGTCGAATGCGAAAATCAGCAACATGCAAAGACACAACGAGCGCGAAAAAGAATCCTATACGAATCCGGACATCGTGCCGGAGCGCTCAGGATATAACATCCATTTCAAAGCCGCCGATGATTATGAGAAAGTTTTCACTAAGATGGAGGCGGATGGAATGATCTCCACCCGTGGTCTGAAGGACGGAGCCAACCTGTACGGAGAACTGATCTTTGACGTGAACTCCGCCTATTTCCACAACCACGGCGGCTATGAATTTGCAAAGAAGTTTTTCGCCGACGCCTACAAGGCGGCGATTCAAATTGTCGGCGGTGAGCAGTATATTCTGTCGGCAGTTATGCACGCAGACGAGCGAAACCGCGCCATGTCGGATGCACTCGGCCAGGATGTCTTTCACTACCACATGCACGTCGTTTATATCCCTGTCGTGGAGAAACAGATTTTATGGTCGAAGCGCTGCAGGGACCCGGCGCTGGTCGGCACCGTTAAGGAGACGATCATGCAGGTCAGCAGCAGCAAAAAATGGCTGTCGAAACCGGCCCTTGACGAGAGCGGCAATCCGATTTTGCAGAAGAATGGCAAGCCGGTCCTGCGAAAATCCTACAGCGTTTTGCAGGATGATTTTTATGATTTCATGCGCAAATCCGGATACGATGATGTGGAGCGCGGAGAACGTGGCAGCTCGGAGGAGCACCTGACCGTGACGCAATTCAAGGTGGCGCAGGAGCAGCGGCGGCTGGAGATGTTGGAAGCAGCCAAGGAAACTACGCGGTCAGAGATTGCCGGTCTGCAAGATGAAAGAGCCGATGCACAGAAAGACGCGGAGGATGCAAGAGCCCGGATGAATGAGCTGGCTCCGAAGCTGAAAAGCGTGGAAAAGCTCGCGGCGCAATTTTCAGCCGACCCGGAAGAACTGCTGCCGGAAGCCGGTGCACTGGAAACAGCAAAGATTTACCGTGAGAAAAAAGCCAAGCCACTCTTGGCCGGTATTGTCAAGGTACTGCGTTCAATTTATCATTCTTATCTTGATCTTCTGCAAAGATTTGAGCGTTTGCAAAAGAAATATGATTATGAAGTGCCGACGCTAACGAATCAGTTGACCGCCGCCCAGGAGGAAAACAAGTCCTTGCATGCAGTCGCAGAAAACTACGACCGCGTCTGCCGCGCTTACGGACCGGAACGTGTTGAAGCCACTGTCGAAGCCGTCAGACAGCAGGAAGAAACGAGGAGACGACAATTGCACGTCGCGCAACGTCAATATGAGCACGCAGAACGATAACTGTGCCTTGAGACAGTGAAAAAGATCTACCCCGGCGGAGACGTCCCAACGGAAAAGTCACCATTTGGATGTCTCTGCCTGGAAGCGTAGGCGGTACAACGCCAAATTATCATCCGATGGCTTAACTTGATCATTTTCATTATAATGATAAAATTAAGCATTGACTTTTCAGGCAGAACATTGTACACTTTAATTAAATCAAATCACGCTACAATGATTAAATTGAATTTCAAAATGAGGGAATTGGATGAGAGACTACGCTTATAATCGGGAATATGGTGCTCTGCTGCAGCCGGATGTTGTGGCTCTCGTCGCGCAGATTCATGAGTATAAAGGTGAGCAAACGCTTTTTATTGAAGCAAAGGCGGATATGCTGACACAACTCATGGATGTTGCAAAAATTCAAAGTACAGAGGCCTCAAATAAAATTGAAGGAATCTATACATCAGACGAACGTCTGAAAAAAATTGTTCGGGATAAGACCATGCCCAAAACCCGAAGTGAAAAAGAAATCGCCGGTTACCGCGATGTTTTGGCAACCATTCATGAGAATTATGATTTCATTCCGCCAAAACCTTCTCTTATTCTCCAGCTTCATCGCGACCTGTATAAATTCAGCGGTGCGAGCATTGGGGGTTCTTATAAGAGCGCGGATAACGTGATCGAGGAAGAAGATGCGCAGGGCAACAAATTTGTCCGCTTTCAACCGGTACCTGCCTGGGAAACGCCGGAGGCCATGGAGCGCGTCTGCGCTGCGTTTGATGAAGCCTGCAAGAACCCGGAATACGATTCTCTTTTGCTGATCCCCATGTTTGTTTTGGATTTTCTTTGCATTCATCCTTTCAACGACGGGAACGGCCGCATGAGTCGACTGCTGACGCTCCTGCTGTTTTATCGTGCTGGGTACATCGTCGGAAAGTATATCAGCCTTGAAAAGATTATCGAGCAAACAAAAGACACTTATTATGAAACGCTGCAGCAAAGCTCAGTGGGATGGCACGAAGGTAAGAACGAATATGTGCCGTTCGTACGCTATATGCTGGGCGTGGTTGTGGCTGCATACCGCGACTTCTCTAACCGTGTGAAATTGCTGTCGACCGGCAGCCTGTCGAAACCGGACAGAGTCCGAGAGATCATCAAAGGTACGCTTGGAAAGATCACTAAAACGGAGATTCTGCAGAAATGCCCGGATATTAGCCAGGTCACTGTCCAGCGGGCGCTGAATGAGCTGGTGAAATCCGGTGAGATTCTCAAGCTCAGCGGCGGGCGCTATACCTCTTATATTTGGAACAGGGAGAGAGAATAAGATGATTACAGGCGAACTGAAAAATAAAATCGACAGCTTGTGGGATATATTTGCGGCGGGCGGCCTCGTCAACCCGCTCGACGTCATTGAGCAGATTACCTACCTGATGTTCATCCGCGATCTGGATGATACGGATAATCTGCGCGCCAAGGAAAGCGCGATGCTGGGACTGCCCTACAAGAGCATTTTCGCGGGCGACGTACAGATTGGCGACCGCCAGGTAGAGGGCAGCCAGCTCAAATGGTCTGTTTTCCACGACTACCCGGCGGGCAAGATGTATTCCGTCGTGCAGGAGCTGGTGTTCCCGTTCATCAAGAACCTGCACGGCAACAAGGAAAGCGCCTATTCCAAATATATGGACGACGCCATTTTCAAGCTGCCGACACCGCTGCTGCTCTCCAAGGTGGTGGACAGCCTTGACAATATTTACAGCCAGATGGCGCAGCTTCACAACACGGATATTCGGGGCGATGTCTACGAGTACCTGCTTTCCAAGATTTCGCAGTCCGGCCTGAACGGCCAGTTCCGCACGCCGCGTCACATCATCCGTATGATGGTGGAACTGATGGCGCCCCGGCCGGACGATGTGATCTGCGACCCCGCCTGCGGCACATCAGGATTTCTCATCACTGCCGGCGATTATCTGAAAGAGCACCACAAAGAGGAAATTTTCTTCAATAAGCAGAAAAAAGATCACTACATGAACCACATGTTCCACGGCTACGACATGGACCGCACCATGCTGCGCATCGGCGCCATGAACATGATGACCCACGGCGTCGACAACCCGTTCATCGAGTACCGCGACAGCCTTTCCGACCAGAACCCCGACCGGGAAAAGTATTCGCTGATCCTTGCCAATCCGCCGTTTAAGGGCAGTCTGGACGCCGACACGGTGTCCACCGATCTGCTAAAGGTCTGCAAAACGAAAAAGACCGAATTGCTGTTTCTGGCGTTGTTCCTGAAAATGCTCAAAACCGGCGGCCGCTGCGCCTGCATCGTGCCGGACGGCGTGCTGTTCGGCTCCAGCGCGGCGCATAAGGCGATCCGCAAAGAGCTGATCGAGAACAACCGTCTGGAGGCCGTCATCTCCATGCCCTCCGGCGTGTTCAAGCCCTACGCCGGCGTTTCCACCGGCATTCTGGTGTTCACCAAGACCGGCCACGGCGGCACGGACAACGTCTGGTTTTATGACATGCAGGCTGACGGCATGAGCCTCGACGACAAGCGCACACCCGTCGCAGAAAACGATATTCCCGATATCGTCGCCCGCTTCCATCACCGTGAGGCGGAGCAGGACCGCGCCCGCACGGAAAAATCCTTCTTTGTGCCGAAGGCGGAGATCGTGGAAAACGACTATGACCTTTCCCTCAACAAGTACAAGAAAACCGAGTACAAGCCGGTGGAGTACCCCTCCACGAAGGAGATCATGGCCGAGCTGAATCAGATGGAGACGGAGATCGCCAAGGGGCTGAAAGAGCTGGAGGGGATGCTGTGATGGAAAAATTCTTACCTGAAGTCTGCAATATCCAATATGGCTATCCATTTGATTCGGCACTATTTTCTGATGCGGGCAAAATGCCGGTTATCCGCATACGGGATGTTCAAAGAGGCTTTTCAGAGACCTTTACTTCGGAATCATGTGACAGTTCATATTTGGTTCTTCGTGATGACCTGTTGATCGGTATGGATGGAGAATTTAATATTGCAAAATGGGGCGATAATGAAGCGTTATTAAATCAACGTGTTTGCAGACTTCTTCCTAAAAAAGAAATTGACAAAGAATTCATTTTCTATTTCATGCATGGCATTTTAAAAGAAATTGAAGATAGAACGCCCTTTGCAACGGTAAAGCATCTTTCTGCAAAGGAATTGAATAAAATATCAGTCCCGGTTCTACCGCTGAAAGATCAAGTGAAAATTGGAAGTACCCTGAATAAAGTCACTATGCTCATTTCTCTCCGCCAACAGCAACTTGACAAGCTCGACCAGCTCGTCAAATCCCGATTTATCGAGATGTTCGGCTCATTACCAACAAATGAAAAGCAGTGGGAAATCGCAACAGTTCGCGACGTTACAACTGAAGTGCGATATGGTTCCAGCAGACCAGCTGTTGACGGTGGCAGGTATCCATATCTACGTATGAATAATATTACGTATAGCGGAGAATTGGATTTAAGTGACATTAAACAAATTGATATTCCGGAAAACGAATTGCAAAAATGTACTGTGCGCCGTGGAGATGTGCTTTTTAATCGTACGAACAGCAAAGAGCTTGTCGGGAAAACCTGCGTTTACAATCGTGATGAAATGATGGTTCTTGCGGGCTTTGTTATCAGGGTCAGAGTGAATGAGAAAATGCTTCCAGAGTTCCTATCAGCTTTCCTCAATACTGATTTTTCAAAGCAGATGCTTTTGGGAATGTGTAAAGCTGCAATAGGACAAGCAAACATCAATGCGCAAGAGTTGCAAAATATCGAGCTATATGTTCCACCGATTACTATGCAAAAGAACTTCGTGGCGTTTAAGCAACATGTCGACAAATCAAAATTTGAAATTCAACAGAGTCTTGAAAAGCAGAAACCGCTGAAAAAGCGCTGATGCAGAAATATTTCGGATGAGTTTTCAATGTTTTATGTCCAAAATATTTGAGAAATATTTGTATGAGGTGTGAAACATGAGCAAAAAAGAATATGCAAGAGAATTAAAAGAAGATATTCCTGTGCTTGCAATTTGCTATGATTTTGATAAGACCTTATCACCCGACGACATGCAAGCACAGGGTTATATCCAATCTGTGGGCTATGACGTCGGCGATTTTTGGACGGAATCCAATGAGCTTGCCGAAAACAATGAAATGGATCAAAATTTGGCGTATATGTTTAAAATGGTTCAGGAAGCAGAAGGAACCTTGATTTTCAATAAGAAAACTTTAGCAGATTATGGGGCTAAGGTTGGTTTGTTTCCTGGAGTGTCTGGTTGGTTTAAAAGAATTTGTGCATACGGGGTAGCAAAAGGCGTTATTGTTGAACATTATATTATTTCTTCAGGCCTGAAAGAAATGATCGAAGGAACATCGGTTGCTAAAGAAGGCGCTTTTAAGAAAATTTATGCAAGTTCATTCTATTATGACCCAAAAACAGGTTTGGCAAAATGGCCAGCTCAAGTTATAAACTATACAAACAAAACGCAGTTTCTGTTTCGCATTGAGAAGGGCGTGTTGGATGTGAACGATGATGGCGTCAATGAATCATTTATGCCCGAAGAACTTCGCGTACCCTTCCGTAACATGGTATATATCGGAGACAGTGATACGGATATCCCGTGTATGAAGCTCATCAACTCTTATGGGGGACATTCTATCGGGGTATATAATTGTGAGACGAAAGAAAAAGCAAAAGTTTATAAAATGATGCGTGACAATAGAATTAAGTACTTTGCACCGGCAGACTATTCTGAAGGAACCGAGTTGGATATTTTAGTCAAGTCCATTATTGACCGAACGGCAACAAACGAAGTCCTTGAAGGTATTTACTATCGTTGCAAAAAAGAAAACATTGAAGCAGATAAAAGAAATAGCGAAGAAGGACGAATGAAATCCAACCTAATGATTGCATTGGAAAATAGCAGGAGTTTCGCCAGTACTCACTCAGTTATTAAAGAATTGTGTCAATGTACTAATTGGACAGCGGAAGAGAAGGAGCTCCTGTTTAAAATTGCTATTGAAAACAGTCAGGTTTATTATGTTTTGGGCGACATTGATGTAAAAGAATTCTACAAAAGCCTTTTGAACGACATGAAAAAGTTCACCGAAAATGCGCGCAAAGTAAAAGTTTCTATTGAAGAGGAGCAGTAAAAGTGCCATGACCAACTTTGACATTTTTACCGCCGACCAGCAGTTTGCGTCCTTCGCGGACGTTGCGGTTTCTGCGGAGAAAATCTTCTTGATCGACCCGGAGGCCAGTGTGCTCAACTGCCGCCGGGCGATGGAGTTTGCCGTCAA
>CAZARN010000021.1:0-26726 GCA_964487565.1 uncultured Clostridium sp. | reverse complement strand
CATACTCGAGCCCGGCCACGCGGCGGCGCGTCTTTTCGATCTCGTCCGCAAGGCGGTTGCATATTTTCGCCACCTCCGCAAGCTCGATGAGCAGCGGCAGCAGCGCCGAGAAGGCCTGCACGGCCTCGTCAAGCTCGGCGCTCGTGGTGGCCATGCCGTAAGGCAGGTCGGAAACGCCGGTATCCTTCAGATCAAGCTTCGGTACGACCACGGAAAGCACATGCTGGCTTGAAACCTCGATCTCGGCCGGGCGGGCGGGATATGAAAGCGCCTCCTCCACGGCCTCGCTGCTCATTGTGGCGCGCGCAAGGACAAAGCTTTGCATCGCGCCGGCGAGCTTCTTTTCGACTTCCTCGCGCAGCTCCCTGTTGCGGCGGATATAGATGATGAAGCGGCGCACCATTTCGTCGCGCTTATCCTTCATCAGCTTGTGACCGCGCACGGCCGTCTTCTTCTTCTTCTTGAGATTCGAAAGCTCCATGCGGGTGGGTTTTACGTTAAGTGTTGCCATTTATCATACCTCAGTCGTCGTTATCCGTGCCGTTCTCCGCGCGCTCACGCTTGAGGGGAACGCCCTCATTGTTCCTCTTCCTTTTTGGGAAGGTACTTGTCGAGGTACACGTCCTTTATGCGCTTAAGCTCCGTGCGCGGCAGTATCGAAAGCAGCTTCCAGCCGATATCGAGCGTTTCCTCGATGGGACGGTTGGTATAGTAGCCCTGCGACACATATTCACGCTCGAATTCATCCGCAAACTGTGCATAAAGCTTATCCGTGTCCGAAAGGGCGGCGTCGCCCAGAATGACAGCAAGCTCCTTTGCGTCCTTGCCGCGGGAATACGCGGCGAAGAGCTGGTTCATCGTGTCCGCGTGATCCTCGCGCGTCTTGCCCGCGCCTATGCCCTTATCCTTCAAACGCGAAAGCGAGGGCAGCACGTTGATCGGCGGCGTTATGCCGCGGCGGTGCAGCTCGCGCGAAAGGATTATCTGACCTTCCGTGATGTAGCCCGTAAGGTCGGGTATCGGGTGGGTTATGTCGTCCTCGGGCATTGAAAGTATCGGGATCATCGTGATGGAGCCCTTGCTGCCCTTTATGCGGCCCGCGCGCTCATACATGGTGGCAAGGTCCGTATAAAGGTATCCGGGATAACCGCGGCGGCCCGGGACTTCCTTGCGCGCGGCTGAAACCTCGCGCAGGGCTTCGGCATAGTTGGTTATATCCGTGATTATGACAAGAACGTGCATCCCGAGGTCGTATGCAAGATACTCCGCGGCGGTTATCGCCATACGCGGGGTCGCGATACGCTCGATCGCAGGATCGTTCGCAAGGTTGACAAACGTCACCGTGCGGTCGATCGCGCCCGTCTTGCGAAAGTCGTTGATGAAGAAATCGGCTTCCTCAAACGTTATGCCGACGGCTGCGAACACCACGGCGAAGCTTTCGCCCGTGCCGCGCACCTTGGCCTGACGCGCGATCTGCGCGGCAAGCTGGGCATGCGGAAGGCCGGAGCCGGAGAACACCGGCAGCTTCTGGCCGCGCACCAGCGTGTTGAGGCCGTCGATGGCGGAAATTCCCGTCTCGATGAACTCGGAAGGATAGTCGCGTGCGGCGGGGTTGATCGGGTTGCCGTTGATGTCGAGGCGCTTTTCAGGTATGAGGGCGGGACCGTCGTCCTTCGGACGGCCCATGCCGTCGAAAACGCGGCCCAGCATATCCGGCGCCACTGGAAGCTCGATCGAGTGGCCGAGGAAGCGCGCCTTCGCATCGGAAATGCGCAGTCCCTGGGAGCCTTCAAAAAGCTGGAGCAGCGCCTTGTCGCCGTTGATCTCAAGCACGCGGCCGCGGCGCAGCTCGCCGTTGGCCTGCTCGATCTCGACAAGCTCGTCATACTTGACGCCCTCGACGTTTTCAACCATCATCAGAGGCCCTACGACCTCTTTTATCGTGCGGTATTCCTTACGCATCGTCCTCGCCTCCTTCTGTCAGAGCGCGCATTTCGGCGTCCATGTCCTTCATTATCTCGTTATAGCGCGCGCGGCACTCGGCCTCGGGCACATATTTGAAGCGGCCGATCGCTTCCCTTACGGGCAGCGTTGTGAGCGTCTGGAACGAAGCGCCGTTTTCAAGCGCCGCAGTGCCCTTTGCATACCAGTCCATTATCATGGAAAGCAGCATGAACTGCTTTTCGGGCGAGGTGTATGTGTCGACCTCATGGAAGGCGTTCTGATGCAGATAATCCTCGCGCACGGAGCGGGCGGCTTCAAGCGTGAGCCTGTCTGAAAAGCTCAGCGCGTCGATACCGACAAGGCGGACGATCTCGTCAAGCTCGCTCTCCTCCTGCAGCAGCGTCATCGTCTTTTGCACGAGCGCGGCCCATGACTCTGACACGTTCCTGTCGAACCAGCCCTCGAGCCGGTCAAGATAAAGCGAATAGCTGGAAAGCCAGTCGATCGCCGGGAAGTGACGCGCATAGGCAAGCTTTGAGGAAAGGCCCCAGTACACCTTGACTATACGAAGCGTTGCCTGCGAAACAGGCTCCGATATATCGCCGCCCGGAGGCGACACGGCGCCTATGGCCGTGACCGCGCCCACGCGCTCCCCTGTCGAGCAGATGGTCTTCACAACGCCCGCGCGCTCATAGAACTCAGCAAGGCGGCTGCCCAGATACGCCGGATAGCCTTCCTCGCCCGGCATCTCCTCGAGGCGGCCGCTCATCTCGCGCAGCGCTTCCGCCCAGCGGGATGTGGAATCCGCCATTATTGCGACCTTATAGCCCATGTCGCGGAAATACTCGGCGATGGTAATGCCCGTATAGATACTCGCTTCACGCGCCGCCACAGGCATATCCGAGGTGTTCGCGATAAGCACCGTGCGCTTCATCAGCGAAAGGCCGGTGCGCGGGTCCTTGAGCTCCGGGAACTCCATAAGCACGTCCGTCATCTCGTTGCCGCGCTCTCCGCAGCCGACATATACGATTATGTCCGCGTCAGCCCACTTTGCAAGCTGATGCTGCACGACCGTCTTGCCGCTGCCGAAGGGGCCGGGGACTGCCGCCACGCCGCCCTTTGCCACGGGGAAAAGCGTGTCGATCACTCGCTGGCCGGTTATCATCGGCTCGGTCGGCGCCATCTTTGTCTTATAGGGACGGCCGCGACGCACAGGCCAGCGCTGGAGCATTGAAAGCTCGCGCTCGCCGTCCTTTGTCTCAAGCTTAACGACCGTGTCGTCGATCGTCGCTTCGCCGTTGAACACCCATGTTACCCTGCCGCTGAGCGCGGGGGGTACCATCACGCGATGCTCCACGGCTTCGGTTTCCTGCACTGTGCCGATTATGTCGCCGCCCGCGACCTCGTCGCCCACCTTCACCGCAGGCGCGAAGGACCATTTTTTCGCATGGTCGAGCGCCGCGACCGATATGCCGCGGGTTATCCTGTCGCCCGCCTTCTCGCGGATGACGTTCAGCGGGCGCTGGATGCCGTCGTATATCGATTCAATGAGGCCAGGCGCCAGCTCCACGGAAAGCGGCGCGCCCGTGGACTCCACGGGTTCGCCGGGGCCTATACCGCCCGTTTCTTCATATACCTGAATGGAGGCCTTGTCGCCGCGAAGCTCTATGACTTCGCCGATCAGATGCTTTTCGCTGACGCGCACCACGTCATACATCTGTACGTCCGCCATGCCGCTTGCGACTATCAGCGGGCCGGAGACCTTTACTATCGTTCCTTTGCTTGCCATTTGCCGCTCCTCAATCGTTATTGAACAGTATATCCGCGCCGATCGCCTTCTCAACGTTGGCCTTGATCTGCGCCATCGCGGCGCCCGTGCCGCCCTTTGAATCCGGTATAGGTATTATCGCCGGGAAGGACTCCGTCTTGTATCTTTCCACGGCCTCGCCGCACCGTTCAAACAGCGGTTCCGTGATAAAGATCACCTTAACGCCCTCCCGGGCGAGCCTGTGTATAAGCCTTGAAGCGTTTTCAGGCGTTGTTTCGTCATAAACGGCAAGGCCCGCAGCCTTCGCGATAAGCACGCTGTCGCGGTCGCCGATCATGGCGAGCTGCGCTTTGTCCGTGGATTTTTCATTCGCCATAGAGCAGCCTCATCCTTTCGTTTATAACTTCATCGGGGAGGCCGTTGCGCTTTGTTGTGAGCACGAGCCTCACGTCGCGCGCTTCCTGGCGTTTTGCGATGAGATACCCGACGATAGGGCGCACGGTATCCGTGTCGTCCTTGCCCGCGGAGGCGAGACGGATGAGATAATCGTCCCTTTCGCGCTCCACATTGGCGATATGTCCGGTTTTTGCCGCGGCTTCGATGCCGCGCGCCATCGCGTCCTTCGTCTTGCCGGAGCATACGAGGCGCGAAACGGCGTCATACGGCAGCTCGAACGCGCGCATCAGCGTTTCGCGCGATATCTCGCCCGGCGCGATGATGAGGGAGGCGAAGCGCCCCCGCTCGCCCTTCATGGCGCGCACGCGCATGAGGGTCGCGATGTTCGTGAAATCCGCGAATGCCGCAAAATACTCCTTCACGAATGCGTTGCCGTATTTATAGGCGTAGCGTATGTATGCGTCGTCAAGCACGGTGGACACGCGCGCGGGATCCGGCGCCGAGCCGATGAGGCTTTCCTCGATCGACGCGAGCGCTTCGCGAAGAAGCTCCGGCAGGGGGGAATACTCGCCCTCCTCCACGCATTTTTTGAGCATTTTCTCATCGAAAACGCCGCCGTGCATAAGCGCGGGTTCATCGCGGCTTCCGGTCATGCGAAGCTTGATGAGAAGCTTCAGATTATGTATGTCCGCATCCATAAGGAATATATCCGTCATGGCGGGATCTGTTGTCACCTCGCGCACGAGGTCGTATGCGCGCACGAGCTCCGAGGCAATAAGCGCCTCGGTGTCGTCGGGCGTGGCGTCCGGCATCGCGCCGTATCCGCTCTCGACGAGCTGACGGAGCATCTCATCGGCGCTCATCTCCAGAAAACGGCGCAGCCGTTCCCGGTTGATGAGCGTTCTTTCCGCGCTCCTTATCCTCGCAACGCCGTACAGGGCGCTTGTCTGTGGCATCTTCGATCCCCTTATCCGAACAGTATCGCGGCAACTTCGCTTTCGCACGCCGTGCGCGCGTCGCGCAGCATCGCCTCGAAGGAACAGTTCTTTTCATATCCGCTCGCGCGCAGGATGAACCCGCCCGCGATCGTTTCCGTCACGCCGCCAAGCACGAGTGGCTTCTTGCCCTCAGCCGCGAGCTTTTCGTTCACGGCGGCAATAAGGCCGCTGCCGCGCACGCTTTTTTCATCCGCGCCGGCGAGGATCACGCACTCTCCGCCCTCCGCTTCACTGAGCATCAGCTTTTCGATGAGGCCGCGCCTCTCCTGCTCGCCAAGCGCTTCAAGCTTCTGCGCGGCCCTTTCGAACGCCTCGTCCACAACGGCGCGGCGCGCCGCAAGGGCGTACTTTCTCGCATCGAGGGAAGCGTTCGTGCGGCTGCGTTCGATAATCTCGTCATGCGCGCGCTTTTTGCGTGCGTTCATGTCGCTCTCGATGTCGAAAAGATCGTTTTCGGCGATGAGGGCGATCTTCTTGCATTCCGCGTCCGCTCCCGCAAGGGTCTCGGCCGCCTCGCCGCGCGCGGCGTCCGTTATCCTTCCGATCAGCCTGTCCGCATTGTTTTCTGTTTGCGCCATCTCAGCCACCCCGGCGCTTCTTACGCGAAGAGCACGAGGAACACGCTGACGATGAGGGAAAGCAGCGCGTACGTCTCGACCATCAGCGCGAACATCATGCCGTTACCGAAGCCGTCAGAGCGCTTCGCAAGCATCTGGATCGCGCTCGCGGAGACCTTGCCCTGATGTATTGCGGAAAGCAAACCGCCGAAGCCGACCGGCAGCGAGGCCACGAAGTACGATATGCCCTTCTGGAGGGTGAGCGCTTCGGTGTTGCCGGCAAGCAGGCCGGAGAAAATGAGGATGAGGATGGATACGGCGAAGCCGTATATGCCCTGTGAACCCGGCAGCAGCTCGAGCACGAGGATGTTGCCGAAGCGTTCGGGCTGATCCGCCACAACGCCGGAACCGGCCTGACCGGCCTTGCCGACGCCGATTGCGGAACCTATGCCCGCGAACAGCGCCGCGAACACCACGCCCAAAGCCGTGAAGATGATGCCGAGCTCATTGCCGGAAAGGCTGGAGAAGATACCTGCTGAGTTTTCCATTTAGATGAATTCCTCCTGAAAATATGATGGTCGTTTGTTTTTTATATTGCACCGGCTTCGCCGGATCAAGCGGTTTTCGTGTCCGCATCGCGGACGAGCTCAACGTTTTTGGTCTTTTCGGCAAGCGGCTTGAACGCCACGCCGTCGGACTCGTAAAACTTGCCGAAGAACTCTATGAACTGAAGCCTCGCCGTGTGGGCGAAGGCGCCGAGCGTATTGATGAACAGGCTGAACACGTGCAGCAGCAGCAGTATGCCGGCGGCAAGTATCACGCCGATTATCACGCCGATTATCCCGAGGCCGCCCAGCGCGTCATACACAAGGCTGCCGATCAGGTTGAACACCATGCCCATCGCGCCCGAAACAAGGCCAAGGGCGAATATTCGCACATATGAAAGTATGTCCGAAAGATAACCCGTGATGTTATAAAGCGTGGAAAGGCCCTTCGTGACGCGCTTGATCGGATTCTTCTGCGAGCGTCCGGAGAAGATCAGCAGTATGCCCGCGCCCACAAGCGCAAGGACGGTCGCCGCGGTTTTGAGCTGCGGGAAGGCGAATATCCCGATGAGGCCGACAAGCAGCAGCATCCATGAAAACTGATCGAATATCGCGCTTTGCCAGTCCCCCTCGCGGAAGCACATATACATCTTTATGCCTATGCCCGTGAACATGTGGACGAGGCCCAGTCCGCAGGAGAGTATCATCATCTGCATGACGTCGATCATGGGATCGAAAAGCAGCGGGAAAATATTCGCCGTGCCGAGGACGGCGTCAAAATCCATTCCGAAGAACGTGCCTATGAACGGGGAAACAAGTATCGCGGAAAGACCGCCGTATGCGAGCACCCGCACAAGCTTCGCCGCGCCGGGACGCGGACGCAGCAGCTTCAGATAAAGAAGCCCGCCGATGAACAGCGCAAGTCCGTAACCCATATCGGAAAGCATCATGCCGAAAAACAGGAAATAAAACGGCGCCATCGCGGCCGTCGCGTCCACGCCCCTGTATGACGGCAGCGCGTACATCTCAACGATCGACTCATAAGGCTCGATGAGCTTTTTGTTCTTCATCACCGTCGGCGGGACCTCTTCGGGCAGCGGATCGCGCGTTTCGATGTGATATGCGTCCGTCACGGACGCTACCGCGCGCTCTATCTCCTCGAGCTTGTCCGCGCGCGCCCATGCGTCCATTATGAATGCGTAATCCGTTTCATCCATCGCGCAGCGGTTTTCCTCGCGCTCGCGCGCTATCGCGGCCGCATCCTCCGCAAGCAGAAGATCAGCCCGATCCTTCGCAAGCGCGCGCAGCTCGTCCTCTATGCCCTCGCACTGCTCATAAAGTCGCGCCGCCTCGCCGCGCTCGGCTTCGATCGCCTTTGCGGGCGTGCCGGTGAGCTTCGGGAAGTTATATTCGACGAACGTAGTCTCCTTAAGCGCGCGCGCTATCGCTTCCCTGTCGAGCGCATAGCAGGCGATGATCACGCCCGTGCCGGCCGGGGAGGGATATTTTTCCACCGCAAGCTCGGTATTCACGATATCGCCGAGCTCATCCACGCGCTCGAGCGCTTTCGCGTCCGCAACGCCCGTGATATAGCGTATCGTGCGCGTCGGCACGATGTTCTCGATTGGCGTTTCAAGCCCGCAGAAGGGGATCAGCGAATCCGCAGTCGACGTATGACGCTCGGCTTCCGCGCGCGTTGAAGCGAGCTTGCCCTCAAGCCGCTCGATCCCCGCGCAAAGCTCGCGCGATTTTTCGCGGCTCTTTGCAAGCTCATCGGCGCTGCACTGCGGCGTGGGCGCGAACTTGGGCTTCTTATAATACGGTTTTATTGCCGCGCGCGCGGAGCCGACACGCTCCACCTCGCGGCGCAGCGCATCGAGCTTTTCCGAACCTTTGGCCTCGCCGGTCGAAAGCACCTGCACGGCCGAAAGCTTTTGCAGCTCCTGCAATATCTTCTCCTCATCGGATTTGAGCGCGATGAGGGAAAGCCGCTTCATGCGCACTATCATGCGTTCATGGCCCTCTCAAGGATAAACTGAGCGGCTTTATCCAGGTTTTTGCGCGCGTCGGCGCAATTCGCGTCGGCCTCAGCGGATTTTTCCGCAAGGATGGCGACAGCCTGCGCTTCGCCTTCTTTTTCGTAGAGGGCGCGTGCGCAATCAAGCTCTGCGCGGGCTTTTTCACGCGCGGACGCCGTGTCCGCCGCGGCCGCGGCACCTGCCCCGGCGATCCTCGCGCGTCCCTCCGCTGCTGCGTCGCGGCGTATCTTTGCGGCTTCCGCCTCTGCGGCGGCGATCTTTTCAATCATCGTTGGCAAAATGAACGTCCTCCTTCTTGGGTGGGTACAAAAACCAAGTCATTTTATAGTATATATCTCCGCCCACGCTCTTTCAAGCGCATAGGTTTCAAATAACATCAAAAGCATATGAGGTGCGGCTTTTGAATTTTTCGCCCGCCTTTAGTATGCACGTCGGGAATCCCGCATGATTCACGGCGTCCGTGAAGCACTGCGTTTCAAGGCAAAAACCGCTCATGGAACCGTATCGCGCGCCGCGCTTGCCGTGCGCTTCGTCGAGGGACGCGGCCGTGTAAAGCTGCACCGCAGGCCTGTCGGTAAAGGCGCTCATCACGATGCCGGAAAACGGGCTTTGCGCGCGCGCAAAACGCCTGTATCCCGCGCCGCGCAGCACAAAGCAGTGGTCATAGGGCGTGCGGCCGATATCCCTCGCCTCTTTGAAATCGAATTCCGTCCCCTCGACCGGTATGCGCCGCCCTGTGGGGATAAGCGCGCTATCCGTTTCAAGATACTCATCAGATTCAAGCATGAGCCTCGTTTTTGAAACGTTCTTTTGCCCGTCGAGGCAAAAATAGGTGTGGTTGGTGGGATTGACCGGCGTATCGGCGGCGCTTTGCGCCTCATACTCGATCGTGAGCGCGTTGTCGTCCGTCATGCGGTATGTCACGCTCAGTTCAAGCTCCCCCGGGAAACCGTATTCCCCGTCCGGCGACACGCGCGAGAGGATGAGCGCATCCCCTTGCGTCCCGGCGTCCCATATGCCGAAGCTGAACGCGCGCCCTCCGCCGTGAAGGCAGTTTTCCCCGTCGTTTTTGACGAGCGCGTATTCGTCCGCGCCCAAGGTGAAGCGCGCGCCGCCAATGCGGTTTGCCACCCTCGCGCACACCGCGCCCATATAAGGCGAGCGGGAAATATAATCCTTCGCGCAGTCATATCCCAGCGCCACGTCCGTGAGTCTGCCGGCCTTGTCCGGCACGGCAAGCGCCTGCACCGTGCAGCCGAGACTGAGTATATCGGCATACGCGCCGCTGCGGTTTTCGAGCCTGAAGCGCGTCACGCGCCCCGCGGCGCAATCGCCGAACGCATATCCTGATATCATCTGTCCTCACCCCGGAAGGTTTTTTCAAGCAGCGTGCGCGCCGCCCGCGCAAATCCCTCTCCGCCGCGCCCGCGCGCGATATAGGATGGCGGATTGCGCATTAGCGCAAGATAATCGGAAACGTTTTCCACCCCGCAGGACAGCGGGAAATATGAGAACATCGGCTCGTCGTTCGGCGAATCGCCGAAGAAGAGCACGCTGTCGCGGGCGTCGTCAAGCCCTTTCACGCTTTCAAAATAACGCAGCGCCATTGAAAGCTTGTCATATACGCCGAACCATGCGTTCACATGGATGGAGGAAAGCTTCACCTGAGCGCCCGCGTCCGCGCAGACGCGCATCACGGCGTTCACTGTGGCGTCGTCAAGGCGCGGTTCATCCTCCGCGAAGTCGAACGCCGCGTCATAAATGCGAAACGCCTGATCCCGCGCAAGCCTTGCGCCCGGCACGGCGTCGAGCACGCGCGCGCGAAGCGCTTCAAGTGCAGGCGCCGGATCCGCCGCGGCGTTTGGATGGAGCAGCGTGCGCACCCTGCCGTTTTGCATGTACAGCGCGAAGGCTCCGTTTTCGCATATTACGGCCTCGACCGGCCACTCGCGCAGCATCATGTCGCACCAGCCCGCGGGTCTTCCCGTGACCGGTATGAGCGCATATCCCGCGCGAAAAAGCGCCCACATGGCGCGATATGCCGTGTCCGTCAGCTTGCCGCCGTTGGTCACCGTATCGTCCACGTCGAACATTATGTATTTGAGCGCTTCAAGCTTTTCCGCCGGCGCATTTTCAAACGGCTTCGTCATAACAACGCAATGATACCACGCTTTAATACATTAACTCAAGCAATGATAAAAAGCTGTCAAGCATATTATCGTCAAATGTCGCAAAAGCATCAAAAAAAGGCTTGAAATGAACATGTGTGCGAAGTAAAATGACATTGCGCTCAAATGCGCATAATAAAGGGTAAAGGAGTTTTTGCGTTATGGACGCAGGGCCGGATCCGAGTAAAACATCATAAAAACGGGATGGCCGCTCCTTTGCGGATCATCCCCAAAAGGAGGTTCGCAATGACCCATGAACAGGAAATGATCCTCTCTCTTCTTCGGGAGAAGAAGTATTCCTCCGTCAAGGCGCTCGTCATCGATATGAACGAGGTCGATATCGCGGAGGTCTTTGAAGAACTGTATGAACGGGAGGAGCCTGAACTCCTTCTCATGCTTTTCCGCCTGCTGCCAAAGGAGATCGCCGCAGAGACGTTCGCCTATATCGACAGCGATGTGCAGGAAAGCCTCATTGTTGCGCTTTCAGATCGCGAGCTTGCCTACATCATCGACGATATGTCCATGGACGACTATGTGGACCTTGTCGAGGAAATGCCGGCAAACGTGGTCAAGCGCCTGCTTTCAAACTCCAGCGCGGAGAACAGAAGCCTCATAAACGAATATCTGCAATATCCGGAGGACAGCGCCGGAAGCATAATGACCAACGAATACGTCTACCTCAAAAAGAGGCTGACGGTGCATCAGGCATTCGACGTGATACGCAAGAACGGCGTTGACAAGGAAACGATATACACCTGTTATGTGATAAGCACAGAGCGCAAGCTTGAAGGCGTCGTTACCATCCGCGAGCTGCTCCTTGCCGACCCCTCAGCGGAAATCGGCGATATAATGAGCACGAACGTGATCTATGTACATACGCTCGACGACAAGGAAGAGGTCGCGAAGATATTTTCCAGATATGACATGCTCTCCCTGCCCGTTGTGGACAAGGAAGAACGGCTTGTCGGCATAATCACCGTGGATGACGCCGTGGACGTCATGCAGGATGAGAACACAGAGGACTTTGAAAAGATGGCCGGTATGGCGCCCTCCGAGGACACATACCTCAAAACCCCTGTATGGAAGCTTGCAAAGAACCGCATCGTGTGGCTTCTCGTGCTGATGGTTTCCGCGATGGTCACGGGCGCGATGCTCGAAAAATTCGAGGCTGCGATCGCCGCGATCCCGCTGCTCGTTTCCTTCATACCCATGCTGATGGATACCGGCGGAAACAGCGGCACGCAGGCTTCCACCATGATCATCCGCGGCATGGCGCTCGACGAGATCGATCTTTCGGACTTTTTCCGCGTCTGGTTCAAGGAGATCCGCGTTGCGCTGTTGGTTAGCATAGGGCTCGCGCTCATCAATTTTGCCCGCATATGGATACAGTACGGCGACCTCCAGGTGGCCGCAACGGTTTCCATAACGCTTATTGCGACCATCTGCATCGCCAAGTCCATGGGCTGCCTGCTGCCCATGCTCGCGCTCAAGCTCAAGCTCGACCCGGCCCTGATGGCGACGCCCATCCTGACCACCATAACGGACGCCTGCTCGATACTCGTGTATTTTTCCCTTGCGGGCGTCATACTCGGCTCACGCCTCGGATGATGAGTTGAAAACGCGAATGCAACGTGTTATAATGCACAGTTGTAACGGCTCGTTGGACAATAACCATTATAATTGATTGTGAGGTCAAAACCGAAATGAAGAAAGTTCCCGCCTGGGTGATTCTGTGTGTCATAGCTCTTGTCGCAGGTCTTGCGCTCGGACTTACGAACGCTTTCACCGAGACCGCCATCGCCGAACAGAATGCAGCCGACGCCGCCTCGGCCCGCACGGCCGTCATGACCGGAGCTGAAAACTTCGGCGAGGTTGCCGTGCCCGAAAACACCGTGATCGGTGATGTGACGATACTTTCATTCTATAAATCGGATGCTGCCGCCACCGATTGCGACGAGGTCGTGCTCGTTTCCGTCAAGGGTTACGGCGGCGATATCGAAGTCACAGTCGGCGTTGCCGCGGACGGCACCATAACCGGCATAAGCTGCGGCGGCGGCAATTTTGCCGAAACCGCAGGCCTCGGCGCAAAGGTCAAGGAAGCCGCCTTCACCGAGCAGTTCGCCGGCATGACCGCCCCCGTGGCGCTCACAAAGGACGGCGGCGATGTCGATTCCGTGACCGCAGCCTCAAGAAGCTCCGGCGCTGTCTGCCGCGCTGTCAACGCCGCGGCCGATTATGCCAAAGCGAACTGACGAACCCGTATCAGTTGATCGAAAGCCCCGCTTCACGGCGGGGCTTTTTTATGCGCGACAGGAGGCTCCCGACGCGCCTTCAACCTTGACCTTGCGCTTCTCAAGCTGATATAATCAGGTATAACAACACTCTGACGACACGTCGATAACAGTCAATCAATATAAAAGGAGCATAAATCAATGTCTGACATGGAAGCGCTCAAAAAGAGGATCGCATCACACCGCGACGACATACTGCGCGACACCGGCACGCTGATCGCCTTCAAAAGCCGCACCTGCGACAGGCAAACCACGCTTGAAGCGCTTCGCTTTGTGATCGAAAAGGCCAAAGGCATGGGTATGCGCACCTGTTACGGAAAGGCGTCGGACTGCGGCTGGATCGAGATCGGCGAGGGCAGCGAGACCATAGGCATCCTTGCGCACGTTGACGTCGTCGATCCCGGCGATATCGAAAAATGGCCCAACGATCCCTATGAGATGGTCGTGACGGAGGACGGTTTCGTCCACGGACGCGGCATCGTGGACGATAAAGGCCCCGTGATCGTGAGCCTTTATGTTTTGAAATCGCTCCTTGAAGAAAACATACCCCTCAGGCGCAGGATACGCCTTATCGTCGGCACAAGCGAAGAGGATGTCTGGACCGATATGGAACACTATGTTGAAGAATTCGGCATGCCTGATTTCGGCTTTTCACCGGACGGGGATTTCCCGATATACAACATCGAAAAGGGCTATTGTGACATACACATGACGTTTTCTGAAAACGGCCGCCTGGCCGAAATACTTGAAGCCCGCGCCGGAGAAAGCCCGAACAGCGTGCCAAGCCGCGCGGTGCTGCGCCTTGAAGGGGAAAAAGAGCAGGTGTTTTCCGGCCGTGCCGTCCATTCCAGCGAGCCGCAAAACGGCGACAACGCCATATTGAAGCTTGCCCGCGCCGCGGCGGACAAGGGCTTTCTTTTCGGCAAATTCATCCTGCGCATGTTCCCGGATGAATTCGCCTCAGGTCTTGTCCTCGACGACGGCACGGATAAATTCAACGGCATTTACGTAAGCCGCACGATATCCTGCCCCACCGTGATGCGCAGGAACGACGATGGCATATTCCTCAACGTGAACATCCGCAGCCGGTACGGCGTTGATAAAAACTGGATCGACGAGGCGTTTGCCCGCCACGCGAAGGAATACGGCTACACCTATGTTTTCCATGAATTCACCGCGCCGATGATGGTCGATCCGCGCCTGCCGTTCATGCATGAGATGATGGAGGTATACAGACGCTATGACCCCGCGGGCGAGTTTCTGGTCGCGGGCGGCGCAAGCTATGCCGCGTCCATGAAAAACTGCGTATCGTTCGGGCCTGTGTTCCCCGGCGAAATAAGCCCCGCGCATATGGAGGACGAGCGTACGTCGATAGAAAGCATGATGCGCGCGGCGGAGCTTTACACAGTGTATCTTGCAAGCGCCGCGGGCGGGCGCAGATAAGCTCCTTGCACGAAGGCGCAAATACATATATAATCCATATCGGGACCGGAAACATTCCGTTCCCGATATTGTTTTTTTGAGGTGGATATCGATGGACGCATACAGTGAATCGCTCGCGCTGCACGAAAAGCTGCGCGGCAAGATAGAGATCGCGGCGCGCACCGCGGTCGACAGCAGGAAGGCGCTTTCGCTTGCCTATACGCCGGGCGTCGCGCAGCCCTGCCTTGAGATACAGAAGGATATCAACAGATCCTATGACCTCACCCGCCGCTGGAACCTTTGCCTTGTCGTGACCGACGGGAGCGCGGTGCTCGGCCTCGGCGACATAGGGCCTGAGGCAGGCATGCCCGTGATGGAGGGCAAATGCGTGCTTTTCAAGGCGTTCGGCGACGTGGATGCGTTTCCCCTTTGCATAAAAAGCCACGATGTGGATGAGATCGTGAACGCCGTATATCTCATTTCCGGCAGCTTCGGCGGCATAAATCTTGAGGATATTGCCGCGCCCCGCTGCTTTGAGATCGAAAGAAAGCTCAAGGAGAAGTGCGACATACCCGTTTTCCACGACGATCAGCACGGCACGGCCGTCATCATGCTTGCGGGTATGCTCAACGCGCTGCGCGTCGTGGGCAAAAAGAAGGAAAATGTGCGCCTTGTTCTCAACGGCGCCGGCGCGGCGGGCATCGCGATAACAAAGCTGCTCCTCAAGGCCGGCTTCGGCGACGTGACCCTTTGCGACAGGGAGGGCGTCCTCACCCGCGACGGCGGCGGCTGCCTGAACGACGCGCACCGCGAGATCGCCAAAAGCGTCAACCGCGCGGGCGTCCGCGGAAAGCTTGCCGACGCGCTTAAGGGTGCGGACGCATTCATCGGCGTTTCCGCGCCGGGGCTTGTCACGCGGGACATGGTATCCACGATGGCCGGGAACGCGATCGTTTTTGCCTGCGCCAACCCCACGCCGGAGATCTTCCCCGAAGAAGCGGCCGCGGGCGGCGCCGCCGTCACAGCCTCGGGCAGGAGCGATTATCCCAATCAGATAAACAACGTTCTCGTGTTCCCGGGCATGTTCCGCGGCGCGTTCGACGTGCGCGCCTCCGATATCAACGACGAGATGAAGCTTGCCGCCGCTTACGCTTTGAGCGCGGTGATCCCCGGGGATGAGCTTTGCGCCGGGCGCATCATCCCGGAGGCGTTCGATCCCCGCGTGGGCGAGGCGGTCTCGAAGGCCGTGGCGGACGCCGCGAGGAAAAGCGGCGTCGCGAGAATATGACGCTCATGAAAAAAGCCCCCGTCGCCGGGGGCTTTTGCTTTCATTTTTTCAGATCCGCAGGATCGACGTCATAATATACCTTCGGGGCAAGCGGACTTCGCTCAATCGCGGGCTTTGCGTCCGCGGAGAGCGTATAGCGCAGATAATCCGCATCCTCAACCGATATGTTCCCGGCAGCCTCGGCCTTCACAAGTACGCTTTCGGCGATCATTCCGTCTAGGTTCAAAAGCGAAAGCGCGAGATACATCACGCAGAATACGCCCGCCGCTGCGCGCAGCAGCCTCAGCCCCGGACGGAATATCTTCGCCGCGCAAAGCGCGCAGGTGAGCGCGAGACATGCCATGAACCAGAAGGAGAGTATGCGTTTGACCGTGAGGCCGTAAGCTTCGGTATACATGAAAAGGCGCACCGCCGCGCTTGCGATGAGAAGCGCCGTCATCACGAGGAGCGCCGCAAGCAGCGCGCGCACGGCCTTCGTATCCTCGGCAAACGTCACGCAAACTGCAAACACGGCAAGGTTTATGGCCGCGACCGCGCAAAGCTCCGCAAAACCGTGAACAGCATACTCCGAATATGTAAGGCCGTCCGGCAGGCCCGCAAGCCCCGTTAGATATGTGAACTGGAAAACAGCGAACGCCGCATAGATCGCAATAAGCACGCCCAGCGCCGCGCATACCCCCGCCCCCGGCATGGCGCGTCTGTATGGCGCCTTCGAGTATTCGCCAGGCTCAAACGCCGTGCGGTATATGAACGAGTAGAACAGCATTGCGACGATCAGCGCGAATACCGTCCTTATCGCGGCAGGCCCGATGTTCACGCCGTCAAACATACCGTCGGCGATCTTCTGCATGGCCGCGTCAGACGCGAAAAGCAGCGGCACGACGACGAGCGCGAGCGCCGCGCCCGCGATTATGCCAAGGCGCACGGCACGGCTGCGCGCATCGTTGGGCTTTGCCTTGAAAAGACTGCCCATCGCGCCGAAAAAGCATGTGATGCGCACGAACGGCGAAACGAACCAGCCTGCGAAATATGCCCGTATATAGCCGCCCTGTCGTGTGGACGGCACCTCGGCCGTGCATTCCACGGCATGGAGCATCATTACGAGAGGTATCGCGATGAAGTTGAGCGTGTTGAGGCTGCGCTCGGCATAAACCGCATATCGCGCCATCAGCCACAGCGCGAGAGCCGCGAGCGCCCAGCCGAAGGGCTTCGATTTCGAGCGCCGCCAGGTCGCGGCATAAAACGCGATGAGATAAACGAGCCAGAACGCCGAGTATCTCAGCCCCGCCTGTCCAAGGGTGGAGCTTTCAAGGTTTTTGCCGAACACCACCCATGAAAATATCACCCCCAGCAAAAGCGCCGCGGCGATGAGCAGCTTCTCAGCCGTCGTATATATCCGCGCGGCGGCTTGCTGCCCTTCGGCGGCGTTACCGACCCGGTTTTCCATGTTTTCATTGTTGTATTCCATCAATTTTCATCCTCCGGAACATATTCAAGTATGTCGGACACCTGACAATCAAGTATTTTGCAAAGCGCGTCAAGCGTCGCAAAGCGTATTGCGCGTCCCTTGTTTGTTTTGAGTATGGAAAGATTCGCCTGCGTTATGCCAAGCGCCTCCGCAAGCTCGCCCGAGCTCATGCGGCGCTTTGCAAGCATCAAGTCCAGATTTACCCTTATCATGTCCGCCTCCTATATGGTGAGGTCGTTTTCACGCTTGTATTCGACGGCCTTGCGGAACACCCCGGCAAGCACCAGCGCGAATAGACCTGCAAGCAGCATGACGATGGCGCAAACCGCCGTCATGGGCGTGAAGAACACGAAGCACTTCACGGCAAACAGCGCCCCCGCCGCCTCCGCCGCAGCACCCATGCGTATGAACGCCGCAACATTGCGCGGCGTGAAGGGATCGCCCGTCACCGTGCGCACGACCGCGATAAGCTCCAGAAGTATCCACAGCACGAGAAGTCCCGCGATCGCCAGAAACGCATCGAAGAGCAGCATCCTTTCGCCCGCGCCGTAATACTCGGCAAAAAACGCCTCTGCCTTGGGCCATGTGAACACAAGCACGAGGCAGCATACCACCGCCGCGGCAAGCGCATAAAGCATGATCTGCGTGATCAGCACAATTGGTTTGTTTTTCATTCTCCGACACCTCCGGCCGATATTCTGATGCGACAACTATATCACGTTAATTATTGTTGTTCAATAAATTTTTATCGTTTATCAATAAATTCATGATTTGGACACATAAAAAAAGTGGACTTAGTGCGACAATATGCCCAAGCCCGTTCACAAGCGGATATTTTTTTGTTATAATCGCCTAAAGGAGCTGAAATATCATGTACGGTTCATATTATAACGGATTGAGCGGCTATAACGGCATATTGCTTTTTGCGATGCTTGCCGTTGCCGTGATAGGCTTTGCCGCGCAGGCAAAGGTACAAAGCACATACAACAAATATTCGCGTTTGCGCGCCTCCTCCGGCCTTACGGCGGCGGACGTCGCGCAGCGTCTGCTTTACAGCGGGGGCAGCGGTGCGGCGCTGACGCGCGTGTCCGGCCGCCTCACCGATCATTACGATCCGAGGAACAACACGGTCGGCCTTTCCGAAGCCGTTTATGACGAAAGTTCAGTCGCGGCGCTCGCCGTGGCCGCGCACGAGATCGGCCATGTGATGCAGTATCAGGAAGGATACGGCCCCATAAAGCTGCGCAACAGTATACTTCCAGTCGCCCAGATATGCTCAAGCGTCGCGCCGTGGCTCGTCGTCATCGGCGCAATAATGGGCTTCGGCGACCTTGCGCTCGTCGGCGCGTATCTTTTCGGCGCGATCTTGCTTTTCCAGCTTGTGACGCTGCCCGTGGAGCTGAACGCTTCCCGCCGCGCGCTCGACATGCTCAGTTCCGGCGGCTATATATCGTCATCGGACGAGGAACAGGGCGCGCGCCGCGTGCTGCGCGCCGCGGCAATGACTTACGTCGTGGCCGTGCTTTCCGCGCTCGTTTCGTTTTTGAGGCTGTTCCTGATCGCGAGAAACTCGCGCCGCAACTGACGGGGAGCTCTCACTCCCATTGGGAAAGCATTTCCCTCATCCAGGCATATACATCCATGGAATATACTTCTTGCAGGCGTTCGCGCGTGAGCACATCCTCAACGCGGCCGAGAGCGACGGCATGGCCGCCGTTTATGAGCAGCGCGGACGTTGCATATGCGCGCGCGAGCGAAAGATCGTGCACGACCGATATCACGCTGCGTCCGGTCTCCGCGATCCAATCCCTGATGAGGCCGAAGACCTGCTTTTGATAAACAAGATCAAGATGATTGGTCGGCTCGTCGAGGATAAGAAGCTCCGGATCCTGCGCGAAAAGCTGCGCGAGAAAAGCGCGCTGAAGCTCTCCGCCGGAAAGGGTCAGCACGGATTGCTTCCTGAACGCCTCCATGCCGGTCTTTTTGAGCGCGCGCTCCACGGCGATCGCATCCTCATCGTGCCTTTGGGCAAATATACCGGGAGCATATGAATACCTGCCCATGCGAACCACCTCTTCGACCGTGAACGAATAGCCGACATAGTGGTTCTGCGTAAGCACGCCCATCCTGCGCGCAAGCTCGTTTGGCTTCATGCGCTTCACATCCGCCCCGTTATAAAGCACCTCGCCCGTGTATGGCGCGCCCTGCGTGATCGCGTTCACGACGGTGGATTTGCCGGCGCCGTTTGGGCCGACGATCATCAGCCATTCGCCCGAAGAAAGCGAAAAGCTGACGTCGTCCACGATGGTGAGACTCCCGTAGCGCACGGTGAGGTTTTTCACTTCGATCAACGCCATGCGCTTTACCTCGCTTTCCTTGACCGGTAAAATATAAAAATGAATACCACGGCGCCCACAAGGCTTGTGACGACGCCTATCGGAAGCTCCAGCGGGGATAGCAGCACCCGCGCCACGAGATCCGCGAACATAAGGAATATCGCGCCCGCAAACGCAGAAGCCGGCAAAAGCCGTTTGTGGTTTGGCCCGACGATCATGCGCACCATGTGCGGCGTGACAAGCCCGACAAAGCCGATCGTGCCGCCGATGGAAACGCAAACGCCGATGAGGGCCGAAACGCTTATCAATATCACGAGCTTCACGCGGCGCACGTTGACGCCCACGTTGCGCGCGTTGTCCTCGCCGATGGAAAATGCGTTGAGCTCCCGCGCAAGCGCGAATATCACGCCCCCGCACAGCGCAAACGCCGCCAGCAGCACCAGCGCATTCGCGTAACTTGAACCCTGAAGGCTGCCCATCGTCCAGAATGTTATATGCTTGAGCTTGTCCGAAGCAAACGTGACGACGAGCGTCATTATTGCGGAAACGAACATCGAGTATATCACGCCGATGAGTATTATCGTGTTTGTTGAAAGCGAAAAATCGAGCTTGTAGGCAAGGCTCAGTATGATGACCAGGGACGCAAACGCGAATACGATCGCCATTATCATCGTGCCCGCAAAGGGAAGCTTCACAAACGTTATGTTAAACGCGATGGCGATCACAGCGCCGAGCGCGGCCCCGCTTGACACGCCGAGCGTAGACCCGTCCGCAAGGGGGTTCTTCAGAAGGCCCTGCATGCCCGCGCCGCATACGGAAAGCGACGCGCCCACAAGCGCCACGCACAACACCCGCGGCAGGCGCACGGAAAGTATTATAGAATCGGATATGCCCTCCGGCATCGGGAGGCCCCATATCCCGTTCCATATTACCCTTGCCGTGTCCGCGACGGGGATGTTGACGCTGCCCATGCAAACGCACGCGATCAGCGTTGCAAGCGTGGCGGCGCCGAAAAGCAGATATTCATATATGCGGAAGTTTTCGCTCCTTTGCTTCAATGCGATATTATCCTTTCGGCAAAAAGGCGGGGAGGGGGGCCGGGAGGCAAACCCCATCCCCGTCTTTTGGCAATTTATGCGGCCTTATCTTCCGCCATTGTGACGTAAACGAATTCATAGAGCATCTTCGCTCCGTCCGCAAGCCGCGGCGCGGGGCGCGAAAGCTCGTTGTTCTGCAGGTTGAGGATCGCGCCGTTTGCGACGGCCGTCACATTCTCCCAACCCGCGCGGGACATTATCTCTTCCTCAGGCGTGGGTCCTTCGCCGAAATACATGCTTATCGTCACGATATAATCCGGATTGCGTTCAAGCACCTGCTCCTCGGATATTTCGCCCCAGCCGGTCACGTCCGCAAAGCAGTTCTCAAGGCCCAGCATCTCCGCCACCTCGTTCATGAACGTGCCGGAGCCCGCCGTCCAAAGCCCGTACTGGAGGGGACTCACCTCAAAATACACGGTCTTCTTCTCCGTCTGACCCTCGTTGGCCGCGGCTGCGTCCGCCTTAACGGACTCGAACGTTGTCTTCATCCCGTCGATCACCGCGGCAGCCTCGGCGTCCTTGCCCATCAGCGCCCCGATGAGCGTGATCGCCGTATACACGCCCTCTATATCCTGTGCGTCGCTGACAACAACGGCGATGCCCGCCGCTTCAAGCTGCGCGATCTGCTCCTCCGTCTGGGACATCGTGCTCATCAAAAGCACGTCCGGCTCCAGCGCGATTATCTGTTCGATGTTCGTATCCGCGCCTGACTGAACGCTTTCGACCTCGGTGACCTGCGCGGGATAATCGCAGTATTCTCCCCTGCCCACAAGCTTGTCGCCCGCGCCGATCGCGTACAGTATCTCGCAGTCGGACGCCGTCAGCGCGACGATGCGCTCCGCGGGCTTTTCAAGGGTTATTTCGCGGCCTGTCATGTCAACAACACTCACGCCGGCGTTCTCCGTCGCCTCGGGCGTCGGTGCTGCGGCGGGTTCTGTCGTCACGGCGGGCGCCTCTGTCGGGGTGACGTTTTCCGCGGGTGCGGCGCAGCCTGCAAGCGAAGCAATCATTAGTGCCGCAAGCAGGACCGACGCCATGGTTTTGATGGTTTTCATTGGCTTTTTGCCCCTTTCTATTTTAACCGCACAGAAGAAGGAGCAAGAAAAAAAGCTGCTCCCTCAGATTGAGGAGCAACTTTGATATGCGCGGAATCCCATGCCCCGCGCGTTTTCACTCAATCCCAGAAGTTTTCTTCGTGCGGAAACAGGTCTCCCGGCTTAGCTTCATCCTACACAGGCGTCTTCCCACCTTTACGGCAGTGACTTTTGCCCTTTCGTCCGCATCACGGTTACTGGGATAGCGCGGGAATCTCACCCGCTTCCCTCGGCGCAAAGCGCCGGTGTTTTACAACATAAACGCACGCTGTTCGGTTGTGGGTATATTATTTCACCTTGTACGGTCTTTGTCAACCCCTCGTCCCGCTTCACGCGAAGAGCATGAAAAGCTCGGCGATGCCTATGCCCAGATAGTTGCCCATGGCATATCCCAGAATACCGCAGATGAGGCCGGTGAGCACCACGTCGCGGTTTTTGAGCGCGCCCGCGACCGACGGGATGAACGCCGGGCCGTATATGCCGGCCGTTGAGGTGATAAGCGTTGTATCCGCGTCGATCCCGGCAAGCTTCGCGAGGAAAAAATGCACGGCGACGGAGCCGAACTGAACAAAAAGCAACATCAGAAGCAGCATGAGGGTAGATTTCGTTATCATGGAAATATCGAAGGTAAGTCCGATCGCCACGGAAAACATGTAAATGAAATACTGCCCCGCAACATAGGAGCCGGGTATCGCGCGCACTTTATTGACGAAAGACAGCCCAACGCCGCAGGTGGTAACGCCAAGCATCACGATCATGACGTCCGTGGCTTTGCCTGTGATGAGCCACGACGCCGCGAGCGATACGCCGACCGACGCCGCCGCAAGCAGAAAAACCGGCAGGCGGCTGACGAGCATCTTGAACGTGAACGGCGTCTTTTTGGCGATGAACTTCGTTTCAAGCGATGTTTCAAGACCGGCTTCCTCATACCTGTTGTCTTCAATGTTGAACTTGGGCAGAAACCTGCGGAAAAGCCTCGGCATGACTGAGATGAGCAGCAGAAAATACACGCCGCCCGCGATAAGGTCGGCCGTGTTCGCAAGCACGATGGTATCCTCGCTCACGCCGAGCGCAAGTCCGATCGCTATAAGGTTCGGCGTGCCGCCCGTATAAAGGCCCATCAGCATGCCGTTCACCTTCGCCGCGTCCCCGACCGTGTTCGTGAATATCAGAGTCGCCGCCGTGCACATGAGCGCAACCGATACGATCATGAGCAAAAATGATTTCAAGGCCGGCTTTGCAAGCTTTTTGAGTGAGGTGAGATCGGCCGAAAACAGTATCATCGGTATCGCTATCGGCACGCATACCTCCGAGAGCGTGGCCGCCATAGACGTGTCGCTGAAAAGAAAGCTCAAGCCGAAACCGGCAAGATAGCTCAGGAAAACCGGCCCCAGCAGATTGAAAAAGCCATATCTGTCGCACAACAGCACCATTACGCGCGGTATCAGAACGATCGCTGCGATTATAAGGAGAGCATTGAGCATGTTTCCGTCCCCGTTTCATGTTTGTTACCAGGTAATTTCAATTATTATAGTATATTTTGTCGGCGTATGAAAGCCGAAGTCTTCCGATCCTTTCAAAAAGGAGGCCGTCCTTGCGGACAGCCCCCCGTTTTGTTTTAATGATCGGGATATTACGCTTCCTTCGCCTTCTCGTTGGCGATATGATCGTCAACCTTGGTGAGCCTGGACTTGATGATGAACATAAGGCCGACCATCGCCGCAATGCCGAGGATGGTGACGATAATGCTCTGCCAGAAGCCCGCGATGATGTAGAACACGAAGCAGACGCCGGCGCAGGTGAGCGCATACGGGAGCTGCGTGGAAACGTGGTTGATGTGGTTGGACTGCGCACCGGCGGAAGCCATGATGGTGGTATCCGAGATGGGCGAGCAGTGATCGCCGACAACAGCGCCCGCAAGGCACGCGCCGACGCCGACGACGAGCAGCGGATTGCCGATCGGGAACACGTTGATGACTATCGGCAGCAGTATGCCGAAGGTGCCCCAGGAGGTGCCGGTCGCGAAGGAGAGTCCGGACGCGATCAGGAATATGATGGCGGGCAGGAAGTTCGCGAGGCTGCCGGCCGCGTTGTTGACGAGACCCGCAACGTATTCAGCAGCGCCGAGGTTGCTGGTCATTGTGGAAAGCGTCCATGCGAAGATGAGGATCAGGGTCGCCGGGACCATGTTGCGGAAGCCCTGCGGTACGCAATCCATGAACTCCTTGAAGTTCATCACGCGGCGCAGCAGGAAGTAGATCAGCATGATTATCACGCCAACTAGGGAGCCGTACACAAGGCCCATTGAAGCGTCGCAATTTGCGAACGAATCAACGAAGCTCGCACCATCAAACAGACCGCCTGTGTAAACAAGGCCGAGTATGCAGCAGGGGATAAGGATCGCGAAGATCGGGAGGATGAGGTCGATGACCTTGCCCTTGGAGTTGGGTATTTCATTGGCGGCATTCTCATACGGCCTGTCGGGCGTGGTGTAAATGTCGCCCTTCCTGGCGTTGATCTCGTGGGTCCTCATCGGGCCGTAGTCGATGTCCATGAGGCAGATGCACAGCATCATGGTGATCGTGAAGAGCGCATAGAAGTTGAAGCCGATGGAATCGAGGAAGAGGGAGTACGGGCTGTCGCCGTAACCCTGCGCGAAACCGGTGACGGCTGCCGCCCAGGAGCTTATCGGCGCGATTATGCAGATAGGCGCCGCGGTAGCATCAACGAAATACGCGAGCTTCGCACGGGAGATCTGGTGGCTGTCGGTCACAGGACGCATGACGTTGCCGACGGTGAGGCAGTTGAAATAGTCGTCAACAAAGATCAGGCAGCCGAGCGCCATGGTGGCAAGCTGCGCGCCTTTGCGGGTCGTGATATGCTTGGTTGCCCAATCGCCGTATGCCACGGTGCCGCCTGCCTTGAAGCAGAGCGCGCTCACAACGCCGAGCAGTATCGTGAAGATCAGTATGCCGACGTTCCAGCTGTCGGTAAGAACGGCCACAAGGCCGCCGTCCGTCACGGCATGAAGCGTGCCGATCACGCTGCCGTTTGAAACAAAGAACGCGCCGACCACGATGCCGGCGAAGAGGGAAGAATAAACTTCCTTTGTGATAAGTGCAAGCACGATGGCGACGATCGGCGGTACCAGGGACCAGAATGTGCCGATGAATGCGTTGTCGCCGCCCTCTTCACCCTCTGCAAACACGTTTGCTGCGATGAAGACAAGCGCCAGAACAAGTACTATCGCGAGTACCTTCCTCTTTGTGGACAGATGTTTCATGGAATATGCCTCCTATTTTATTTTGCGGCGAAAGCTCTGCCGCTTTAATTCCCTGAACGGGAAACTTGATTTATTGTTTTTGCGTGTGCATTATACATTTGCGCCGTGATTTTATATATTCTTTATAAAGATGTTACCGTGTGAACATTCTATCAAATAAAAACCGAATTGTAAACAGACTATGACCCCAATTTGACGTCTTAATTTGTATATTCTACATCTTCGTGTGCAATTTCTTTGTCGCAGCGGCCAAAAAGCGGGACGGAAAGATTTCCGTCCCGCCTGTCAAACCTTTGCTCTGCTTATTCTTCGGTCTGCTTTCTGCGCGCGATCTTTATGAATTCGACCGCTGCGCCCGCGATGAGGATCGCATACACGATGCTGCCGCCGTCGCCCGTGGCCGGGGTGCCCAGCGGTATCTCCGGCGTGCCGAGCGGTAGCCCGTCCGAATCGCCGCCCGAAGGCTCGTCATCCGGAACAGCCGGCTCAGGCTCCGGTTCAACGAAGATTATATCGTCCGCGTTGAGCATCTCGTCATTTTTCACCGTATATACCCTGTCCCTTTGCGCGGCAAGCGTGCCGTTCTCGAGTTCGTCATATTCGGTATAAAGGTTTCCGTAAAGTCCGTCGCTGTTGCGCACGCGATAGCTGCCGCCGCTGAACACGGTGGAGGCAAACGCGCGATACAGTATCTGGGTCTCTGAAATGGTCACGAGCGGAAGCATCATCACGGAGATGACATTGCCGTTTGCGTCCACGATCTCAAGCTGGGTGAGCTGGGTCTTGTTCGCGACATCAAGTCCCGGCACTTTGCCGCGGAACCTGCCGTTTATCACGTTTTCCACGCCGGTGGTATCGCCTGTTATATCGATAGCCCACTTGTTGCCGTAAGCATATGCTTCAAGCATTGTCTGCGCTTCGCGGTTGCCGTCATAGATCGAGATATCTCCGCCAAGGCCACCAAGGCCTCCGCCAAGCGCCGACGCGCCATAGCCCGCGACGGCATGCGTTTCGCCGCCCGCAAGCGTTATGGAACCGCCGTTGCCAAGATAAGCACCGCCTATCGCAGCGGCATACGCGCCGCCCACGGCATAAAGCTTACCGCCGTATATGATGAATATTCCGCCGTGGCCGAAACCGTATACGCCGTCGTATCCGCCGCCGACGCCCGCGCTGTACATTCCGCCGAGCGCCGTCACATCGCCGCCGTATATCGTCACGGTGCCGCCATCGGCGAAGCTGCCGCCGCCGATGCCCGCGCCGAAGCTGTATCCCCATTCGTCCGTTGTCGTCGTCGCGTAAACCTTGCCGTCGTTGATGATGATTACGCCGCCGTCGCCGTGATTGCCGCCGCCGATGCCCGCGCCCTGATAACCGCCCTTGGCTTTCACATCGCCGCCGTTTATCGTGATATTTCCGCCGGTGACGTTCTCGTTCATGCCGCCTTCCTCACCGTAATTGGCGCTGTTGTCGCCGGAACCTATGCCCGCCGCGTACTCGCCGCCGTTTGCGGTCACGTCGCCGCCGTTTATTGTTATATCACCGCCGTTGCCGCCCTCGAGCCAAATCTGCTCACCGCCGCCGATGCCCGCGCCGTGCTCGCCACCGTTTGCGGTGACTGTGCCGTCTTCTATCGTGACGCTGCCGCCGTTCCCGCCCTGGCCTGCGCCTATGCCGGCTGCGCCGTAGCCGCCGTTTGCGGTGACTGTGCCGTCTTCCACCGTGACGCTGCCCGCGTCCTCGCCCATCGTCGAGCCTATGCCGGCTGCATAATTGCCGCCGTTTGCGGTGAGCGTCGCGTCTTCATCCGCCGCGTTAAGCGTCAGACTGTCGCCATCGCCGACTTCTATGCCGGCGCCGCCCTTGCCTGTTTCGCTGCCGCCTGCACCGCTGCCGAGCACGTCAAGACCCGCGCCGCCGCTGAGCTTGTTGTCGCCTTCAAAGGTTATCTCGGCGCTGCCGTTCACTGTCACAGCCGATTCGCCGTCATGCTCCTGCACGCCTTTGGTATATGCGTCTGCGGCTTCAATAT
>CAZARN010000020.1:0-27887 GCA_964487565.1 uncultured Clostridium sp. | reverse complement strand
TGATTTTATCACATTTTGGGGTGTTTGCCCTCTGCACTTCTATGATATCCCTCCAGCCGGTGATAAAGTTGGTCTGATGCAGAAAGAGCATGTGGATACGCTCAAATGCACAACGGTGACCATATCGCATTTCGAAGCGCCGGTGCGCCTTAATATGAGTAATAAGCATTAACAGATCGGTTTTGCCCCATTTGGGGCATTTGTGCTATAGAAGCAGCAAATACATTGTAACTAAATATGTATGGAGGTTTGTTCATTATGCCCTATTGTACGAAATGCGGGAATGAAATCGATTCAAATACCAAATTCTGTCCGAATTGCGGTGCGTCTGTTATGCAGCAGCTTACAACGGAGAATCCGGCTCAACAGGCAGAATTTTCGCAGGCCGCTTACGTTGCGCAGAATGGAGGCCAGGAGCAGAGTTCAAAACCCAAAAAACCAATATATAAACGTGTATGGTTTTGGATAATTATTGTTGTATTGATTATTGGCGTGTCCAGCCAGCTTGATAAAGGCAGAGATGCAAATGCAAACGCTAATATACAGGCAACTGCAACAGCTGAGAATCAGCAATCGGCAACTGTTAAGCCGTATACCGGAAGCGAACCGTCATACACTTCAGGCGCTGCAGTTCCTGTATCAACTCCCGACACGGCCACAAATCAAATGACAACGGGTGAAAAAAACGCGCTCAGTAAAGCCTTGAGTTATTTGAACTATACATCTTTTTCGTATGATGGATTGGTGGAGCAGCTAGAGTTTGAGGGTTTTACGCATGACGAGTCGGTTTTTGGCGCTGATAATTGCGGAGCGGATTGGACTGTTCAGGCAGTTATGAAAGCGATCAGCTATTTGGAGTATACGTCGTTTTCTTACAGCGGATTAGTTGATCAACTGGAGTTTGAAGGGTTCACCCACGATCAGGCCGTCTATGGAGTGGATAGCTGTGGCGCAGACTGGATGGAACAAGCCGTTAAAAAAGCTGCGAGCTATTTACAATACTCATCATTTTCCCGTTCATCTCTCATAAGTCAACTTGAATTTGAAGGATTTACACATGACCAGGCTGTTTATGGCGTTGAACAAAACGGATTTTGAGAAGTGTCAATGCAATAATGTATGTTCGGATGAAGCAAACAGATCGTGTAACGATCCGAGACGGGCTGTGACGGTGCAATAGCCATGTATTTCAACTTCAGACCATTTCGCGCCATTATGGTTTTCGGCCCCCAAGGGCACAAAAAAGCCCGAATCCCTACGGATTCAGGCTTTTTCGATGGTCGGGGCGAGGTGATTCGAACACCCGGCCTTTTGGTCCCGAACCAAACGCGCTACCAAGCTGCGCTACGCCCCGGCTGGAGCCAATGCAGAGACTCGAACTCTGGACCTGCGCATTACGAATGCGCTGCTCTACCAACTGAGCTACATTGGCAAATTGACGCCGCGTCAACGATTAAGAATTATAACACAGAATACTATTTCTGTCACTAGTTATTTTGGATACTCAAAGATGATTTTTTCAACCCCATTGCGTTGGGAATTTCTGCTTGATAAGCTTCGGAAAACGAGAGTTGAAGGTTTCAACATCCGCTTCTTCAATGCTTTCGAAAACCTGAGATTCATAGAATTTTCCGTTTGGTATATCAAGTCCGTGCGGCGTCAGCTCATACCCCATGAAGGCGTCAAAATTTTTGCCGTCAGGAGTGGTTATACCGAATTTGTCGCATGTCCTGAAACCGAATCTGGGGTAATAATCGGGCTCGCCGTATATAATAACCCCTCTATGCCCCGCGTCCGCGGCAAGCTGCAGCGTGTGCTCAAGGAGCGCTCCGCCGATCCCCATACCCTGATACCCGGGATCAACACACAGAGGGCCGAATGTTATTACGGGAATATTTCGGCCGTCAGGCTGAATTATATTTGCCGCCGAGTACATTATGCAGCCCACGGGCTTTCCGCAGACGACCGCAATACGGCTTATATCAGGAAGATATGACGGATCCTCTCTCAGTCTGTTCACAAGAAGATGCTCGTTGCATCCGGGATTATGTTTGTTCCAGAAAGCGCGCTGGGTCAGATGCTCGATCTCAAACATGTCATCCGATCGCTCTGTGCGTATATCTATCTTTTCGGGTGCAATGCGCAGGGGCTTCTTAATGACGTGCGCAAGCTCCATGCGTACTTCATGACGCGCGATATCATCATTTGAATAGCAGCAGTTATCAAATCCGGAAAGCGCAAAGCCCTGTGAAAGATAAAACCCAATTGCATTTACATTTGAAGATTGCGTTTCAAGTATTATCGCGCGCCTGCGTTCAATGCGCGCCTGTTCCTTTGCCGTATCGATCAATGCACGGCCTACGCCCTGACGCCTCAGGCTTTCATGCACCCAAAGTTCGGTTATCCTGAGTCTGTTCGACCATTCTTCGGGACAAGTCTCAATTGCGGCAAGAAGAGATCCTTTTGCATCAACCACGCCCCATGCGTAAGCATCAGGCCACCATTTGGCATAAAGTCTGTCCGGAAAATCATACTCTTCGGGCGAATGAATCACCATTGAATCAAGACGCTTTTTTTCGAATTTTATACTGAACGCTTCCGCGCATTTGTGCATATCAACGTCATAATATTCTTCTGTTGAATAGCCAATCGGCAGTATCGTACCCTGCCATTTTTCCTTTGGAAGCTGAACGATGTTGTATTTCATGACGCTCACCTGTATTCCTTGCAGACTTTTGCAGCTTCCGCAGCCTCTTCCCTGGAGGCTATGGCTTTGATGTCAAAATGTTCTATGTGCATATCGTGAACGGCTTCAATATAGATCGCACCGTTTTCAGGTATTGGTAAAATACAGCATTTTGGCGTGGTGTTCTCGTCTATGGCCCGTGCAACCTCTTCATTCACGCTGACAATATACTCGTTCGCGCTGCCCTCGCTTATTCGCTTCTGCAAGTTGCGGCGAATCCTCAGGAGCATCGTCTCACATGAAAGCACCTTACCGTCCCCTCCGCAGTACGGGCATGTTGATTGCAGCGTATTTGATATGCACTGGCGCGTTTTTTTGCGTGTCATTTCAACAAGACCAAGCTGCGTTATGCCGAGCACGTTTGATTTTGTCCTGTCCCTTGAAAGCTCGGTTCTTAAGGTTGACAGGACGCGCTCTTTGTCGCAGATCTCGTCCATATCGATGAAATCGACAATGATTATGCCGCTTATATCGCGAAGCCTGAGCTGACGCGCGATTTCCCGCGCGGCTTCACAATTCGTTTCGGTTATCGTTTCCTGAAGGTTGTCTGAATTGCCGACATATTTACCGGTGTTCACATCGATGGTTGTCAGCGCCTCGGTCTGATCAATGATGATATAGCCTCCGTTTTTCATGAACACCTTGCGTTCGAGGGCTTTTGCAATCGCGCTGTCAAGCCCGAGCAGGCCGAACATATCCTCCGCACCGTTATACAATTCCACGCGCTCGCGCAATGTCGGCGACAATATGCCGGCTACGATCTGTACACGGTCGAAAAACTCCGCATCATTGATGAGCAGTCTGTCAATATCAGGCGTGAAAATATCTCTTATCGTGCGAAAAACGAGCTGTTCTTCGGCGTGGAGGAGCCTTGGCGCGCTCACAAGCTCGCTTTTGCTTTTGATCCTTTCCCACATTCTCGTGAGAAATGTATAATCCGATTGAAACTCAGCCTCGCATTTCCCTGCGGCTGCAGTGCGCACGATTGCCCCCATCCCGTAAGGCCCTGATACCATTTCGAAGGTCTCCTTAAGGCGGGTTCGTTCGCTCTCGTCTTCTATTCTTCTGGAAACGCCGACATACTTCATCGCCGGCATAAGAACAAGGGTGCGTCCCGGCAGCGTAATATTTGTCGTTACGCGGGCGCCTTTTGTGCCGACCGGTTCTTTCACGATCTGCACCATTATCTCCTGACCTATATGCACGATGTCCTTTATGTTGGGTATTCGATTTGATATTTTGGTCGTTTCGCCGTCAAATGTGAATTCAGAGCTGTCCGTCAGTATATCGCCTGCATACAGGAAAGCGTTGCGTTCAAGTCCTATGTCAACGAAAGCGGCTTGCATCCCCGGCAATACGTTTTGCACCTTTCCCTTGTATATGTTTCCGACAAGCCTTTCACGTCCGCGTCTTTCTATATATATTTCGCTTGGCGCGCTGTCCTCTGTTAGTACGACGCGCGTCTGATACGGGTTGATATCGACGAAAATCTCTTTCTTCATCGTTCCTCCTCGATTCAAAACGGCTTTTGTGTGCCGTTTTCAAAATATACAGCATCGCGGTTTATGCTGTAATCCGCATCGATCTCTGCCGTTTTGAGCAATTCTTTGGTGAATGAATCCGCATTGAGACTCCCCGTTGCATCAAGTACGCCCTCGACGTGCAGCACGGTAAAGCCGTTTTCCTCACTTATACGGGCATTTTTGACCTGCGGGCGCATGTCGAACGGCTTAACGCCGCCCTTTGTGTGCTTCATGATATTTATCGGGCCGGAAAGAAGCCTTTCAAGCGCGTCCGAAAGACGCGCCGACGCTGTATTGCGGTCAAAAACCACTGAATAATCGGCGCTTTTCAAAAGCGCGGTCAGCGCGGGCAGCCTGTCATCCGCTTCATACGCTTCCGTAACCTTGAATCCGTACGGCAGCGACGTATTCAGCTCTCTTATAAAAGCGCTGCATTCAACAGGGGCGTCCAGCCTGACGTCAAGCCATTCCGCGCTGCTAGTGACGCCTGTTGAAAGCGCCGTTGCAAACGACAGCACGGGATGCGGATTGAAGCCCTGCGAATAAGCGACGGGTATGCCGGCACGCCTGAACACACGGCCGAAAAGGCGCTGTATGTCAAGATGTGAGACAAAGCGCGTCTCGCTCAGTTTACTGAATCTTGCAATAATCCGCATATCTTTCACCGAAGCAGCCGTTACAGCCCTTTCTGCAATCTTTAGTCCTGGAAGCGCCGTATGCGGCTTCAAGTTCTTTTTTGAGATAATCTGAAGTTACAAGCTCGTCAATATGTTCCCACGGGAGATGCTCTTCAAGCGCTCTGCGACGGTGTGCATATTGAGCAGGATCAAGTCCGCAAGCTTCAAAAGACTGCTGCCACGCTTCAACCGAAAAGCAGTCGTCCCATGAGTCAAACCTTGCCCCGCGGTTCCACGCGCCCTCAAGCACATCGCCCAAACGCCTGTCGCCTCTTGCAAAAACACCTTCAAGAACGCTCACGTCAGGAGCGTGATAAGCAAACTCCACCCCGCGTATGCCGCGAAGCGCATCGCGCAGCAGTCTTTGCTTCCTCACAAGTTCATCCTTCGTATCCTGCGGCTCCCATTGAAACGGGGTGAACGGCTTGGGTACGAACGAAGACGCGCTCACGGAAAGTCTCAGACCCTTTCCGCGTTTCTCTTTCGGCATTTGATAGAACCTGGCGCTCACTTTGCGCGCAAGCTCCGCAATGCCCAAAATATCCTCATCTGTCTCGGTCGGCAAACCGATCATGAAGTACAGCTTGACGCCGCTCCAGCCTGCCTCGAAGGCGTCGCCCACGGTGCGAAGAAGGTCTTCCTCGTCAACGCCTTTGTTTATAGTGTCACGCAGACGCTGCGTTCCGGCTTCGGGCGCGAAGGTCAGACCGGCTTTCCTCACGCTTTGCATGCGCTCAAGATCGTCCTTAAGGAACGAATCGATGCGCAGCGACGGAAGAGAAACGGAAACATGCTCATCCGAAAACTCATCGATGATCTCAGGCACAAGCTCGTGTATATGAGAATAGTCGCCGGAACTCAAAGAGAACAGCGAAACTTCGTCATAGCCTGTGCAGGCAACAAGCTCGCGCGCCTGTTGCATAACTGTTTCAAGCCTGCGTTCACGCACGGGGCGATATATGAAGCCCGCCTGGCAAAAGCGGCAACCGCGCGTACAGCCGCGAAATATCTCAAGCGCGATCCTGTCGTGCACGATTGACATATAAGGCACAATTGGCTTACCGATATACTGCGCCGCGTCAAGGTCACGAAGAACGCGGCGGACGGGCTTTTCCGGCGCTTCGGCTTCAAGCCTGTCGACGCCCGCAAAAAGACCGTTTTCATCATAGCGCGGCTCATAAAACGAAGGAATGTATATCCCCTCGATCTTTGAAAGCGTAAGGAGCGTTTCGTGCTTGCCGGCGCCGCGGTTTCTGCATTCGAGCACCGTATCTGCGACGTCGCATATAAGCTCTTCCCCGTCGCCTATCATCACCGCGTCCATGAACGGCGCTATCGGTTCCGGATTGCAAACGCACGGACCGCCGCAGACGATGAGCGGCGCATTTTCATCACGCTCAGATGCGCGCGGAGGAATACCCGCAAGCGAAAGCATTGTGAATATGTTCGTATAGCACATCTCATAAAGCAGAGAGAAGCCCAGAATATGGCATTCAGAAACAGGGCGTTTGGTTTCAAGCGTGAAAAGCGGAATATCGTTTTCCCTCATGGCCTTTTCCATATCCGGCCACGGGGCGTAAACGCGCTCGCAGATCGTATCTTCACGGCTGTTGAGAACGTTATACAGTATTCTTGATCCGAGATGGGACATGCCGATCTCATATACATCGGGGAAACAGAGTGCAAAGCGAAGCTTTGCATCTTTTTTATCCGTCATATTCGGCTCCGCGCCGGTATAGCGTGAAGGCTTTTCGACCCCCATAAGGAGCCTGTCGGGTATGTTAACGAAACTCATCTTTCCTCCAAGATATTAGTGTTTTAAGTTTATCACCACAATGAGGTTTGGTCAATCAAAGGCGACGAAGCAAATAGAAAAAGCGCACCCGCAAGGATGCGCATTCACATTGGGAATATCTCTTATTTTCCGCCGAAAAGTTTGGTGAAGAACGCGCCCACGGAGGCGAAAAAGCTCTTTATGCCTTCTCCTATCTTGGTGATCGTTTCCTTGGCTTTGCTGGCCTTGTCCACGGTTTCTGCAAGGTTCACAAGCTTCTGGCGCAGCTCGTCCACATCAAGCTTCTCAAGGCTGCGGCAAAGGTTCAAAAGCTGATCGACCTGCGCGTCGCTTATTTTGACGTTATACTGGGCCGCGATGCGTCTGATCTCAGCGCGAACCTCGTCGTCGGTCATGGTCTGCGTCTGATCGAGTATCTTCTTGAGCTCGTTGACAATCTGTGCGGCTTCCTCGCTGCCGATATATTCGGCAAGCTCGCCCGTTGTCACAAGCTCTTCAACGCCTATGGTTTTTGCAAGCTCGGAAAGCGTTTGGCCTGTTATATCCTCATAAGCCTTGTAAATGCCGGTGAGAGCCGCCGTGCCCGAAACGGCAAAAGGCGCGCTGACCATTACCTTTGCATCGGTTATGCCGGCCGTTGTGAGGGCGTTTGTATACATTTCGGACGTGCACCAGTTGATGTTGTTGGTGGATATCTGAAGTCCTGAGCCTTCGGCAAGTATGGTTATGTATATGCAGGAAAGCGCGACGCTGCCGATCTTCTTTTCGGGCGCGATGCCCTCAAGATAAGCGCGTTCATCCGCGTTCGTTACAATAAGTTCTGTTACAGAACCTTGCTCGATGCCGAAATCCTTGTATATCTGTGCCTTCTGTTCATCCGTGAGATCCGCGCCGATCGTGACGCGGGCGTCGCCCTCTTCATATGCAAGCGCTGTGGAAGCAAACGCGCCCATAGCCATAAGTGCGCACATAATCACGGCAATGATCCTTCTTGTTCTCAAAACAAACAACCTCCATCCCGCCTATGCGGTTTTCTTGATGAGATTATACCACTTTCTTAGCGATAGTATTTTAAGTAAGTGTTAATATTGAGGTATTTATCCAGCCTATCTCGCTGTTTTTTTTGATTATACTGTATTTTTCACCTGATTTTACCAGTTTTACACGGTCGCCTTGTTTTAGGCAAGGCCTGTAATCAGTAAAATCCTCGCAGCAAACGATGCCTCTCTTTGTCTTGTAGATGAGATTATCGGGCGCCCAAAGCGGCAGACCCGTGCTAATTACGCGAAAAAGTGTGTATCCGTCGATCTTGCACATAACTTCAACTTCCCGGTGATTCCATGCAACAGAAGAAACGTCCTTTGATCCGCGCTGTTCGCCGCAAATGGTCGCTTCGTCAAGATCGTCTTCCGCAATATATCTTGTTGTCCCATCCTCGAGCACAAGCGCATTGAGCTGCCCGTCATGCTTGACGGCATTTCCTCCGTCGATACATGTGACCTGACCGCTTGTCACAGGCGCGTATGAAAGCACGTTGTTTCTCATCATGAAGTAATTGCTTGTGGGTATATGGCCGCATATAACTTTTTTTGAAAAAACATGCTCTTCTTCAAGAAAGGCCGTGCGCTTAAGACAGCGCCCGGCATCCTGCGCCGTGAGCGGAATATCAGGATCGATACCGGCATGCACAAACACGGCTTCAGGCGTATCGATGATATGCGGCAGGGAGCGCAGCCAATCGAATACTTCTCCGTATCGTTCAAGAAGGATCCGTTCGACCTCATTCGAACCGATTTTGTGCCGGTCGATATCAAGCTCTCCGCACATATCGGCAAGTATCGTATTATGTCTCCAGTCTATGTAGGCGTTGATGTCCACACAATAAAGTCCGGATTTTATATCGTCCCAAAGCGTGTCACAGTTGCCCATCAGCGCAAAAACGTTGCCTTGCGCGCATAAAGCCATTATCGACCGCACGGTTGAAAGACTGTCCTTGCCACGCTCGATATAATCTCCAAGCAGGATGAGCGCGTCATTGCTGCAAAAATCAAGCCTTTCAAGAAGCCTCGTCAACAGATGACCGTTTCCGTGGATATCGGATACCGCTATTATGCGCCGATACTTTCCGGTATCGACTTTTTGCACTCTGGCAAATGTCATTTTTTCCTTTCCAGCACCGCAACCGTCTCGACGTGACTCGTGTGTGGGAACATATCCACGCTTTGGATCGAAGCGAAAGCATAGCCTGCCTGTGCGAGCTTCTTCGCGTCGCGCGCGAGCGTTGCCGGATCGCAGGATACATATATTATGCGTTCAACGCCGGACTCGGCCATTGCGGCAGTGACTGCGTCGTCGCAGCCTTTGCGCGGCGGATCGACTATGATAACATCAGGCTTGAAGCCGCCTGCGATCAGCTTCGGCAGCTCATCGGCAGCGTCGCCGCATATAAACTCAGCATTGCTTATACCGTTGTTTCCGGCGTTTCTAAGCGCATCCTGTACCGCCGGCTTGATATATTCTATGCCGACTGCTTTTTTTGCTTTTTGCGCCGCGATCAACGTCAGCGTACCCGTTCCGCAGTAAACATCAACTGCGGTGAATTCTCCGTCAGGGAGCGCATTTTTGACAAGCGCGTAAAGCTTTTCGGTTTGCGAAGGATTCACCTGCAAAAACGATGCGGCGCTGACCTCAAACGAAAGCCCGGCGATTTTTTCGCAAATATGATCCGCCCCGTAAACCGTCTCAAATTTTTCTCCGAAAATGACGTTCGTGTCCTGTGCGTTGACGTTGTGTACGATCGAAACGATGCCCGGCACGCGCTCACGAAGAAGCGCAATAAGCTCATCCTTATGCGGAAGCTGGCCTGAGGTGACAACAACAGTCATCACATCGCCTGTGCTTGTTATTCGTCCGACGACATGGCGCAGCACTCCCCTGCCTGTCGTTTCATCATAACAGGAGATTTTATACTTCCGCGCCCAGTCTGTTACGGTTTTTGCGCACAGGACAAGCTCTTCACGCTCGATCGGGCAGTCGTCAAGATTTATAAGCCTGTGGCTTCGCGGCGCATAAAATCCGAAATGAGCCGTTCCGTCAACATCGGCGCAGATCGGGAAGCTTGCCTTGTTGCGATAGCGGAAGGGATCATCCATGCCGATAGCCATCGGCACTTCAATGCCGCGAAAGCCGCCTATACGCTCAAGCGCGTCCCTGACCTGCCGCGTTTTTGTTTCAAGCTGAGCTTTATATGCCATCTCCATCATCGCACAGCCGCCGCATTTTCCGAAAACACGGCACGGCGCTTCGCATCTGTCGTCGCTTTTTTCAATGATTTTCGTAAGCTTCGCAACCGCAAAGGATTTGCCAGGTTTTATCACATGCGCGCGCACGAGTTCACCCGGCAGCGTGTACGGTACGAATACCGCAAACCCGTCAAGTCTTCCGATGCCCTGGCCTTGCGAGCCCATGGCGTCGATTCTAAGTTCGATATCGGCGTTTCTATCAAGCATAAGCATCAAAATTTAGCCATTACCGCGTTGAAACGGTAAAGCTTGTCGTCGAATTTGTCCGGGATCGTGAGCGCATCTTCAAGGCTCACGTCAATGATCTGATTGTCATGAACTCCGACAGCCCTTCCGCCGATGTCGTTTGCAAGCAAGTCGACAGCGCGCTGTCCGAGTCTGGCCGCAAGCACGCGGTCAAATGCCGTCGGATTTCCGCCGCGCTGAATATAGCCGGGTACAATGGCTTTGATCTCAACATCGGTATGCTCCCTCACATACTGTGCGAAATCCTCCGCCTTCCCTGCGCCTTCAGCGATTATAACGATGCTGGTAAGCTGTCCGCGAAGCTTGTTGTTGGCAAGCTTTTTTGCGGCTTCCTCCCACGGAACAGGTATTTCGGGAACAAGGATCATATCCGCTGCGCCGGCAACGCCGCTCCAAAGCGCGATATCGCCGCAATGACGGCCCATTACCTCGATCACCCCAACGCGGTCATGCGCGCGCATGGTATCGCGGATCTTATAGATCTCGCTCGTGATGGTATTTACGGCCGTATCAAAGCCGATCGTGAAATCGGTATAACCGATATCGTTGTCGATCGTGCCAGGCATACCGATCGTCGGTATTCCGTGATCGGAGATAAGCTTTGCCCCGTGATAGCTTCCGTCTCCGCCTATCACGATAAGCCCTTCAATATCATAGGCATGGAGCATGTCCATGGCCTTGTTGAAGCCGTCTTCCTGTTTGAATTCCTCGCTGCGCGCCGTGCGCAGCACGGTTCCTCCCTTGTGCATGACATTTGCAACATCTTCATGTGTCAATTGACGCACCAGACCGGCAATAAGGCCTTTGAAGCCATGGTAAATACCCATTACCTTCATGCCGCGGTCTGTGCCTTCCTTGAAAACCGAACGTATTGCGGAGTTCATGCCCGGCGTATCCCCGCCGCTTGTAAGCACTCCAATTGTTTTCATATTATATTAAACCTCCCTTTTTAACTTCACGTTGTCTTCGCCGAGGATTTCTGTAAGCACGTCCTCTACCGCACCCGTCAGGTTGATGAACATATCCTGCGGGGCAAGGCGGGCCTTTTTGAGCGCCGGGTCAAACATTACCACAGGGACGTTCCCCGGGAAGCGTCTGAGAACCGCCGACACCCGGTCCATGAGCTTCTGATCGCCGGTATCCATGCGAAGATAAAGCTTTCTGTCAGCGCTTCGCTTCAAAAGCGGCGCTGCATCGTCGATGAGCACCATGTTGCTTTGCCCGTCCCGCACATTGAGCCTGCCGTTTATAATAACCCTCATATCGCCAGAAAGCAAGCTCCCGTATTTCGTGTAAACAGACGGGAACGCAAGACATTCGATAGAACCCGTCATGTCCTCAAGCGTGCAGTAAGCCATGACGCCGCTGCCGTTTCGTACCATCTTTTTTGAAACGTGCGTAATTATCCCGCCAAGGCGAACTCTGTCGCCCTCCTGCTTTTCATCATCCTCGTTTTCAAGCAGCGCACCCGCCCTGTCCGGTATAGAGGAAAGCACGTCCGCATAATCATTGAGCGGATGACCGGAAAGGTATATGCCGAGCGTTTCATGCTCAAGCTCGAGCAGCTTTGAAAGGGGATATTCATCGATATTCGGCATCGGCACAAGGGCTGTTTTCAGGCTTTCACCCCCGCCCATGTCAAAAAGCGAGATCTGGCCCATTTCGGACTGTTTGCGTTCGCCCGCAGCCGCAGCAAGAGAGCGTTCGTATACGGCAAGAAGCTGCGCGCGCTTTGCACCGAGGCTGTCGAAGCAGCCCACCTTTATCATCGCTTCAAGCATGCGCTTGTTAAGATCGCCGGCACGCTTTATGAAGTCGTCAAAATCGCTGAAGGGACCGTTTTTCTCCCTCTCGTTTATTATGTCCTTCATTGCGCCCTCACCGACATTTTTTATCGCGGCGAGACCGAATCTGATCGAACCGTTTTCGACGGAGAATTTTTCGCGGCTCATGTTGATATCCGGGCGGAGCACCTTTATGCCCATGCGCGTTGCCGAGCTTATGTATGCGACAAGACGGTTTATCACGCTGATATAGCTGTTGAGCATCGCAGTCATGAATTCAACGGGATAATACAGCCTTAAATATGCCGTTCTGTAAGCAAGCACGGCGTAACCGGCCGCATGCGGCTTATTGAAGGCATATGAGGCGAAATCGGTCATGGCGTCGAATATTTTGTTTGCGGTCTGCTCGTCGACGCCGTTTCTTACCGCGCCAGGGACTTTCACAACGCCGTCTTCAACTATGCCGTTCACAAAATGCTCGCGTTCCTTCTGCATCACATCGTGTTTCTTTTTTGCCATCGCGCGGCGCACAAGGTCGCTTCTGCCCATTGAATAGCCTGCAACGTCGCGCACGATGCGCATCACCTGCTCCTGATATACCATGCAGCCATAGGTCGCGCAAAGCGCGGGCCTGAGCTTGTCATGCAGATAAGTTACATGCTCCGGATCGTTTTTCCCCGCTATGTATTTAGGTATTTGATCCATAGGACCGGGCCTGAAAAGCGATATTCCTGCAATTATATCCTCAAATGTATTTGGCCTGAGCTGGAGCATGAACTGCCTCATGCCCGCCGATTCAAGCTGGAACACGCCGTCCGTGTCGGCGGCAGATATCATATCATATACTTTGGGATCGTCATAATGCGTCAGCGCCCCCTCAGGCAGCTTTTTGCCGCCTTCTTCAATGAACATGAGCGCGTCGCGGATGACAGTGAGCGTGCGAAGACCCAGAAAGTCCATTTTAAGAAGGCCCAGTTCCTCGATCTGATCCTTGTGGAACTGCGTTGTTATGGTATCGCCGTTGCGCTGAAGCGGCACGTATTCGCTAATCGGCCTTGCGCATATCACGACGCCCGCAGCATGCGTGCCGGCGTTTCGCGGGAAACCTTCAAGCTTCATCGATATGTCAACAAGCTTCTTTATCGCCGGATCGCCCTCGTAAAGCGCCTGAAGCTCGCTTGAAACCTCCATTGCCTTTTTGAGCGTCATGCCTATCGTCGCGGGCACAAGCGCCGCGACCTTCTTTGCCTCCGCGGGCATTCTCATCGCGCGTCCGACGTCGTTCACGACGGCTTTTGCCGCAAGCGTTGAAAAAGTAATTATCTGCGCGACGTTATCCTTGCCGTATTTTTCAATGACGTAATCAATGACCTCCGGCCGTCTTTCCTCGCAAAAATCGATGTCAAAATCAGGCATTGATATTCGTTCGGGGTTCAAGAAGCGTTCAAACGGCAGATCGTATTTGATCGGATCAACGTCGGTTATATCAAGCGAATAGGCAACGAGACTCGCAGCGCCGCTGCCGCGTCCGGGGCCGACGAAAATGCCTTTTTTATGCGCGAAATTCACGAAATCCCACACAATGAGGAAATAGTCCGTGAACCCCATGTTTTTGATGATGGAAAGCTCTGTTTCAAGCCGCGTATGCTCGACATCTCCGGCTTCGGGCATCTTCCTGACAAGGCCTTCGTATGCAAGGCTCCTCAGATAATCCTGATTATCCGCAAATCCCTGAGGCGCGGCAAAACCGGGCAGATGCCGTTCGCCAAAGTGCAGCTCAAGCGAGCATTTGTCCGCGATGGTCTGCGTGTTTTGCACCGCTTCCGGATAATCAAAAAGCGCTTGAAGCATTTGCTCCCCGCTTTTCATGTAAAACTCATCGGCGCTCATGCGCATGCGGTTTTCTTCATCCACATAGCGCAGCGTTTGTATGCAAAGCAGCATATCCTGCGCTTCCGCGTCATCCCGGTCAACATAGTGTATGTCGTTGGTCGCGGCGGTCTTTATTTCAAGTTCGCGGGCAAGTGCGGAAAGCTTAGGCAGCACCTCAAGCTCCTCTGGCAGACCGTGATTTTGCAGTTCGATATAGAAATCGTCGCCGAACATCGCCTTCAATTTTCGCGCAATGTCATAAGCGCGTTTATCGTTCCCCTCAAGCAAGCTATGCGGGATGTCGCCTGCTATGCAGGCCGAAAGGCAGATGAGCCCTTCGCTGTATTGCCCGAGAATATCGTAATCGATCCGCGGTTTATAATAAAATCCGTCGACAAAAGCGATCGAGGAAAGCTTTATAAGATTCCTGTATCCTGTTTCGTTTTTTGAAAGCAGGATCAGATGCGCGTATTCGCGCACGCCTTCCCTGTCATAAAGCGAGCCGGGGGCGACATATGCCTCCATGCCGATGATCGGCTTTATGCCCTGATTTTTGCATTCTTTATAAAAATCGATCACGCCGTACATCGCACCGTGGTCGGTTATGGCAAGCGAATCCATCCCGAGCTCTTTCGCGCGGGCGACAAGTTTTTTTATTGGCGCCGCTCCGTCGAGCAGGCTGTATACGCTGTGAACATGCAGATGCACAAATCCCATTACAGTTCCTTCTCCTTTATGGCGCGACCCGATCCGTGCAGTCTTATATCGTCGGCTATCGCCGCAAGCTTTGCCAATCTGTGATTGGCGCCCGATTTGCCTATGTCAAGCTCCTGCGCAAGCTCGCCGAGCGTTGCCTCGGGGTTGTTCAGCCGCGCTTCGGCGGTTTGGCGCAGCGCCTGCGGCAGCGAATCAAGCCCCTTTGAATCCGCGATCAGGGTTATATCGATGAGCTGCTGTGCGCTGGCGCGGGCGGTTTTTTCTATGTTTGCCATGTCGAAGTTGGATCGCCTGTTCACGTCGTTGGACATGAAGCGCATAACGCGAATATTTTCAAAGCCGAGCATTTTATCAACAGCGCCCGCAAGGCAAAGCATATCCGATATGCTTTCGCCATCCTTCATATAGACGATAAAGCTGTTCTTCCGGACGCTCGTCTTTGCGTTTATGCCAAAGCCCGTCAGCATTGCGCATATACTTTGCGCGAATCTCTCGTGGCGGCATACGATCTCAAGATGATAGCCCTTGCCCGGATCGCTCATCGAGCCGGCGCCGAGGAAAGCCCCTCTCAGGAACGCTTTCTCAAGCCGTTCGCTTTCCGCGAACCGAAAAGGTATGCTTCCCTGTTCAAATTCCCCGTCCTCAGGCAGGCAGCCGAAATCAACAAGCAGTTTCTTGCAGCCTTCACCGCGTACCTCGACCACATAGTTTTTGGATTTCAAGCCTTCCTGTTCCTTCATGCTCGAGGATATTTCAAGCCTTGGATAAAGCTCCGCAACAAGTTTTGAAGTAAGCTCCGCCGTCTGCCTCAGTTCGGTTATATATTCAACCGAAAGGCCTCCACGGCCGAGCTTCATATAGGCAGAGGTATGCGTCAGCGCACAAAGCAGCGCGCAGCGCTCATACCTGTCGGCTGTTTTGACTTGTGTAAGCTCGATCTTGAGCTCCGAGGAAAACGACATCCTTATTCCCCTTTCACGCGCCCGTGCGCCTGATTATATCGTCTGCTTCCGTGCGCGTATCCCTGTGGATGAGCCTTGTGCTGTATTGATCCTTCAGCCTTGCATACAGCTCCTCCGCGGCGCAGACCGAACGATGTCTTCCGCCGGTGCATCCGAACGCGACCAGCAGCCGTTGCTTGCCCTGCGCGCGGAATTTCGGTATCAGCTTGTCCAGCATTTCCTTAACATCGTCGATGAAATCATCAAACGCCCCGTCCTGTCTGATGTAGTTGCGCACGGCTTCGTTTTTGCCTGAAAGCGAGCGAAGCTCCGGCTCATAAAACGGGTTTGGCAGGAAGCGCATGTCGAACACGAAATCAGCTTCAAACGGCACGCCACGCTTGTATCCGAAGCTTTCGATCACGAGCCTGAATTCAACGGAATTGCCTTCCGAGTACAGCGATTCTATCTTTGCGGCAAGCTCAAGCGGCTTCATGTCGCTCGTGTCGATTATACAGTTTGCCCGGTCGCGGAAGAAACCGAGCAACTCCCTTTCAGAGCGTATGCCCTCGTCTATATCCGCTGCCATAGGATGGCGGCGTCGCGTTTCGTTATAACGCCTTTCAAGCACATCATCCCTGCATTCAAGGAAAAGTATGCTGTAATGCGTTTCGATTGCGTCAAGCGCGTTGAGCGAGCGTTCCATATCGGCTTTGAATATTCGCTCGCGGCTGTCGATGACGACCGCCGCGCGGCTCACCTCAGGCTGCGCCTTGAGGCAAAGCTTCACAAAGCCTTCAAGCATTTCGCACGGAAGGTTGTCCACACAGAAGTATCCCATATCCTCAAGCTTTCGCAGCGCCTGTGATTTTCCTGCGCCTGACATGCCGGTCATAATAAGCAGTTCCATATAATCACCCCAATCAGTCAAAACATCCGATGAACCGGACTTCGGGTTCCAGCGTCACTCCGCTCTTATCATAAACTCGCTTTTGAACAAGCTTTATCAATTTGTATACGTCGGCGCTTGTCGCTTTTCCTCTGTTGATGATAAAGCCCGCGTGAAGCATGCTCACCTGCGCGCCGCCGACGGTTTCTCCCTTAAGGCCCGCGTCTTCAATAAGCTTGCCCGCAAAATATCCCTGCGGACGCTTGAAGGTGCTCCCGGCGCTCGGATAATTCAATGGCTGCTTCTCGCGCCTCGCCATATTGAACTCCCTCATGCGTTTCGCGGCCTGTCCGTCCTCATCCGCCGAAAGTGAAAAATAAGCCTTTGTTACTATCTTTTGCGGCGCGCAAAAAACGCTTTTTCTATATTCCATGTCGGAGCTTTCAACGGCTCTTCGCACCGTTTCTCCGTTTTCTATATATTCGACTTCTTTGAGCACATTCTTTGTTTCACCGATATACGCGCCTGCATTCATCGCCACGGCGCCGCCAGTGCTGCCGGGTATTCCCGCCGCCCATTCAAGCCCTGTACAGCCTTCGTCAACAGTCCGTTTTGCAAACGCAGCATATGAAGCGCCCGCTTCCACAGTATAATTCAGCCCGTTCTTTTCAACGGCGCCCATTTTATCAGATATACATATGACGAGCGCATCGACGCCATTGTCTGAAACGAGGAGGTTTGTTCCGCGGCCGATCACATGATATTCGATGCCGTTTTCATCAGCGGCACGAATTGCTTCGCAAACATCAGCGGAGCTGCGCGCCTCGATGAGCGCTGCCGCCCTGCCGCCCGTGCGGAAGGAAGTATATGAGCTCATGTCCGCATCAGCCTTTATGTAATTTGAGGCGAGCCTTTCAAAAAGCGCCCGATAGCGTTCGTCCAATACCGGATCCCCCTTAAATAACATAATCCCCTTAATATATATTTTACTTCATTATATGCTCATTCACAAGCGCGCATATGAAAAACGAAGCCCCGCAAAGCGAAGCTTCGATTGATCGTCCTTTTGGTGTGGGTGAGTCCGCGGATTGCCCCGTTCCGCATTCTCATATAGTTTGGAGGAAAACAATAATGAAGACGACTGCAGTCGATCCGGACGATCTCAAATCAACCACTGACATCATGCTAACACTATATTTTGCATTTTGCAATGACCTTATACACAAAACCATCTGTTTTTGTTATATTTAATATTTCGTTCATATTTTAGGCTCTAAATCGCCAAGCAACCGCCGTTATGCAGGCAAATTATATTACGCTTCCGTCAAATTCAGGGGTATAGCCTTTGTCGGCCGAGCTTAAATCCTGTATAAAAACATTCGTCAGATCGTGCATAATTGCATAATCAATCGCCCGCTCATATTCCCGCTTCAAAAGTTTTCTCTTAAGCGGATCCGGCAGATCTTCACCGTTCGGCACATATTGACCCATAAGTGAAAAGGCTACGTTGTGCGGGAAGTTCTGCGAGACATGATCTATAACTCTCCTTGTTTCATCGACAGAACCAGGCAAAACAAGATGACGGATCAACAATCCGCGCACGGCGATCCCCTGCCGGTCTGTTTCAAGCATACCGCACTGTCTGGCCATCTCGTCGATACACGGAACGGCATAATCCGCATAATCAGCCGCTCGGCTGTATTTTTGCGCGATCGCCGCCGTCATATACTTAAGATCCGGAAGATATATCTCTATCATCCCTTCAAGAAGGCGCAGCGTCTCAACTTTTTCATAAGCGTTCGTGTTGTACACGATCGGCACCGAAAGGCCCTTTGATCGCGCCAGCGGTATCGCGTCACACAAAACACGGACAAAAGGCGCCGGCGATACGAGATTGATATTGTGCGCGCCGTGACGCTCAAGCGAGAGCATGATGTCTGAAAGCTGTTGTGCATCGGCGCTTTCGCCGACGAGAGTATGATTGATGGCGTTGTTCTGGCAAAAGATGCAGCCAAGATTACAGCCTGAAAAAAACACCGCGCCCGAACCTTTGGTTCCGCTTATCGGCGGCTCCTCCCAAAAATGGAGCGCCGCTCTTGCGATATTCGGCGTTTCATACGCCCCGCAAAAGCCGACATGCTCTGTTCTGTCCGCATTGCACTCGCGCGGGCAAAGGACACAGCCGCTCATTGCTTCTTGGGAGGTTCAATGACCTCATAGTGCGCGTCAAGCGCATCGTTTTTGTCGCCTTCAGCGTCTTTATCTTCATCCGGCGCTTTTTCTTCGGCAGCGGGCTTGTCGCCGTAACGGTCGATCTTCTCCCCGGCAGGCCCGAGCGCGATCGCGTTTTTGACATAATGCTTGACGGTGAGCGTAAAGCGCGTGCCGTGGCCAAGCTCGCTTTCAACGGTTATCGATTCGCCGAGCTTCTCCATGATGAACTGCGCGATCGAAAGGCCAAGGCCCGTGCCGCCTTCGCCGCGTGATTTATCGACCTTGTAAAAGCGCTCGAATATATGCGCGATATCCTTTTCCGGTATGCCGCAGCCCGTATCGGAAACCGTAAGCTCAACGTATTTTTGCCTGTTGCGCAGAGCGATCGTTATACTTCCGCCCTCGGGCGTATAACGAACGGCGTTATCGAGCAATATGACGATCACCTGCTCGATCCTGTCGGGATCGGTCATGCAATCAGGCACCGGGCGCGGACAGTCAACAACAAGATGAACGCCCTTCTGCGCGACGGTCGAAGTGTAACCGCCGGCGATATCGTTCACAAGGTCGAAAAGATCGACGCGCGCAAGCTCCATATATTCGGTTCCGGACTGGAGGCGGCTGAGCGTCATCATATCCGTGATGAGCCGCGAAAGGCGCATGACCTCGTGCAGCATTATCTTATAATAGCGCTCGCGATCCTCTTCCTTCTTTACCATTCCGTCGGCGAGAGGCTCAAGCAGACCGCGAAGCGCCGTAAGCGGCGTGCGCAGCTCATGCGAAACGTTGGCGACGTATTCCCTTCGCATGCTCTCGACTCGTTCCATCTCGGTCATATCCTTAAAGAGCGCGACAACGCCGACCTTCTCACAGTTTTCTGTTGTAACGGGCGATATCGTTATCCAAAGGACGCGGTCTCCGGGCATGGGGTAAGTTATCGTCCTCGCTTCGCCCGAAACAAACACCTCGTCGAATTCTTTCCAGATATTGTCGTCGGATATCAGGTCCTCGCGCTTCGTGACGCTCACGGCGCCGAACATGCGCATAAGCGACGTGTTGTAATGCGTAAGTTTTCCGCTTTCATCGGTTGCAGCAACGCCGTCCGTCAGGCTTTGAAGTATTTGATCGAGCTGACCTTTTTCGGAGCCCAGTTGTTTTATTGATTTTGAAAGCTCCGCGCAAAGCGTATTAAGCGCGTGCGCAAGCTCGCCGACCTCTCCGGCTTCATCCTCGTTGACGCGTATCTCAAAATTGCCGCGGCTCATTTCCATCGCGGCCTCGGACATACGGTTTATGGGTTCGGTTACGGTTTTGACCCTCCATGCCGCGCTTATCATGCCAACGGGGATCGCAAAGGCAGCCATCCAAAGGAATATAATGGACATGCGTGTGGTCGTACCGGTTATTACCTTGACGGATTTCAGCAGCAAAATCGCACCGCAGATATTACCGTTTCCGTCGCATACCGGCGAACCGAGCGCGATCATCATCCCGCCGACAGGGGATCTGAGCTTGTCATCCTTGACGTTTTCACCGGAAAGCAAAAGCTGAATTTGCTCGTCGATAAACCCTTCCGCCTGCTGCGCGCTCAGTCCGAGCAGCATATCGCTGTAAAACAGTGTTTTGCCGCTCGAATCAACAAAAAATGCCGTGCTGTTTTCCTGTGAAAGCATTTTCTCGGCAAGTCTCATGAAGATACCGTCGTCGATATTGCCTTCAAGGTATTCATAAGCAAGCTGACAAGCTGCATCCACCGTCGGCTGCAGCTCGTCAAGTTTTATATCTGTATAAACATCCCGGCTGAGAAAAACATAACCCCCGAACATGACGACGGCGGCGATGAGCATCGCCACCGCAAGCGCCAGCACAAGCCGCCTGAAGAATACGCTTTGCATTGGTCACTCGACCTCGAATTTATACCCGACGCCATATATGGTCTTTATCGACCAATTGAGCCCAGTGTTGTCAAGCTTTGCGCGGATACGCTTGATGTGCGTGTCAACCGTGCGTGTTTCACCGGCAAAATCATAACCCCAAACCTTGTTGAGAAGCTGTTCCCTCGTGAAAACCTGGCCCGGATTGGACGCCAGCATAAAAAGTATTTCGATTTCCTTTGGAGTGCAGATTATTGGCTGTCCCCTGAGCGTGACAGTATAACTCTTTATGTCGATAACAAGCTGGTCAAAAGTTACGCAGCCGTCATCCTGCGTCTGTTTCTGGTCGTTTGTTCGGCGAAGCACGGCTTTTATGCGCGTGACCACCTCGCGCGGGCTGAACGGCTTCACGATATAATCGTCGGCGCCCAGCTCAAGCCCGAGTATCCGATCGATCTCCTCGCCCTTTGCGGTAAGCATGATTATCGGGATCCTCGACGTTTTGCGGATCTCCTTGCATGCGTCGATGCCCGACATCACGGGCATCATTATGTCAAGCACGCATAAAGCGACATCCGGCTCGCCGACAGCGGTTACAGCGGCGGCTCCGTCAAAAACATCAACCGTTTCATATCCGGCGTCTCTGATGTAAATGCCAAGCGACTCATGAACGTTTGGATCATCATCCGCTATCAAAATCTTTACTGTGCTCATAGTGCTACCCCCCTGAATCTACTGTTTTGATTATAACACTTCCCTGCCTTCGTTTGAATAGGCGCTTGTACTGTTTTACGTTTAATTTCCTGTTTCGACACAAGGATGCAACTTTTTGAGCGTGAAACCGAAAGTTACAGTACCGCCGGCGCTTTGCGCCCATATTTTTTCTCCGAGTAGCTCCATGATCTCCTTTGAGATCGAAAGGCCGAGGCCTGTCCCCTCGCCTGAATGGGATTTATCGGCCTTGTAAAACCTTTCGAAAATATGCTCTATATCAGTCTCGGCGATCTCGCCAGCGTTTTCAACCGAAATCACCACGCGATCATCTTCGGCTTTCGCTTTCACCGCGACGATGCTGCCGGATTGACCACTGTGCTTTATGGCATTGTCTATGAGGGCGACAAGCACCTGCTCAGCCCTGTCCGGATTGCTGTATACCTCGGGCAGATCTTCCGGAACCTGAAGCTTTATCTCAATGCCGTGTTCCTTTGCCATGCGCCCGAAGCGTTCCGCAACGTCGTATATCAGCTCGTCTGCGGCCATCTTCTGCTTTGTGAGCGCGATCGCGCCGGATTGAAGCCGCGAAAGTTCAAGCAGATCGTCTATCAGCCTTGATAGCCGTATGGTCTCCTTCTGGATATATCCGTAATATCTCAGCCGGTCTTCGTCCTTTTTTATCAGTCCGTCGCACAGCGCGTCGGAAAGGCTCCTTATGGAAGCAAGCGGAGTACGCAGCTCGTGTGAAACGTTAGCCACATAATCCCGCCTCGTTTGCTCAAGACGAACCGATTCCGTCACATCCTGCACTAGGACGAGCGCGCCTTCGCCGACGCCGTCGGAATCACGCAGCGCGCTTATCGTGAAGCGCAGCGTTCTTTCACCCTTCGCGCGTTGCGCCGTTTCGGTTTCTTCGCCGCCGAGAACCCTGTTTATCTCATCATGTATGGAACGATACACCTCGGAGGTTTCCGGCTTGTCGCCGTCACAGCCCATCAGGGTCAAAGCGGCCGGGTTATATTGCATTACCGCGCCGTGTTCATTCACGGCCACAACACCCTCTCCGAGTCCGTTGAGCACACGTCTCAACCTGTTGCGCTCAAATGTAAGCTCACCTATCGTTGATGACAGAGCGCCTGACAGCGCGTTGAGCGAGCGGCCGAGCTGCGCGATCTCATCCTTACCCTTTTCATGCGCCCGCACGCCGAAATTGCCCTGCGCCATGGCAAGCGCCGCCGTGTTCATTGTTTTCAGAGGCCCCGTCAGCCTGCGTGAAATAATATAGGACGGCACGATCATTATGAGAACAGAAAGCAGCATCGCGATCGCAAGCGCCCAAACGAGCGAGCTGAGCGTCGTGTTCAGTTCCCTGAGCGGCTTAACGAGGAACACCGCGCCTATCGTTGTGCCGTATACGCTTATTACAGGCGTTCCGACCATCACGCCGGAACCGTTTTTTATCGTAAACGAGCCTATCGAGGTTCCGGCAAGCACGCTTGAAAGCTTTTTTGATATGAGCGCCGTGTCGTTTTCATAGTCGCCCCGCGTTGAATATGCGATGAGCGTTCCGTCCGAATTATAGATATACGGCTCCGCGTCCCATATTTTTCTGTCGGAATTTATTGTTTGCTCGTATTCTGTTTTTGTTATCATGCCCTGCATGAATTCGGCTGTCCTGTCGGCGAGGAATATGGCTCTCGGCAGAAGCTCGTCAAGCTTTATATCGGCGTATGCTTTCGTTCCTGTCACGCGAAAAACGATCATCGTCAATCCGGCGCTGAGCAAAACCGTGATCAGTATAAGGCAAAGCGTTTTCTTCAGAAGGGAGTTCATTATTTGCCGGCCTCGAATTTATAGCCCACCCCGTATACCGTTTTTATAGCCCAGTTCACGCCTTCCTGCGGCAGCTTCTGCCGTATGCGTTTTATCTGGGTGTCAACGGCGCGCGTATCGCCGAAAAAGTCATTATATCCCCACACCTGCGTGAGTATCTGTTCGCGCTCGAACACGCGGCCCGGATGGGAGGCAAGAAGCTGGAATATCTCGACTTCCTTTGGCGTGAACGGAATCCTTTCGCCCTTCACCCGAACGTCATAGCTGTTTATGTTTATTATGAGGTCGTCAAATTCAAGCACCTTCTGGGGTTGCTCCTTGGCGGCGCTGAAGCGGCGAAGCACGGCTTTGATGCGCGCGACGACCTCTCTTGCGCTGTACGGTTTCACGATATAATCGTCGGCGCCAAGCTCCAGACCTACGATCCTGTCTATTTCCTCGCCCTTTGCAGTAAGCATTATTATAGGCACTCTGCTTACGGAACGGATCTCCCGGCAAACATCGGTGCCTGATTTTTTCGGCATCATGATGTCGAGTATTATGAGGTCGGGTTTTATTGAGTTGAATTTATCAAGCGCTTCCTGGCCGTCCATTGCGGAATAATGCTCGAAGCCCTCGTTTTCAAGATAAACGCCGAGCGTCTCATGCAAAATCGGTTGATCGTCGCAAATGAGTATTTTTTGTGCTGACATTGAATGATACCCCCTATAACTTATACCGCGATTATATTATTTGCTTTTGTTCCTTTCAAGCGTTTTCGTCTTTTGTCATAATTGTACAGAATTCCGACGAAATCAGGACAAAATAAAGTAAAAAAGCGGGCCGAAGCCCGCTTGCAATATCTGTATCAGTCCTCTTCCTCTTCCTCGGGAAGCACGGCGTTGTGATAGACCTCCTGCACGTCGTCGTCATCCTCAAACCGGTCGATCATGCGCTCCACCTTTTCGGCAAGTTCCTCATCCGTCGCGTCGACCGTCGTCTGCGGTATCATCGAAACCTCGGCGGAGATGAATTCGTATCCCGCGGCCTCAAGCGCCTCTCTCACTTTTGTAAAATCGGTGAAGGCGGTATAGACTTCGTATACGTCTTCAAGGGGAACGAAGTCCTCTGCGCCCGCGTCGAGCGACTGCATCATAAGCTCATCCTCATCGATGGAAGCGCTTTTCTCTATGACGAGAAGCCCGCGCTTGCTGAACATCCATGACACGCAGCCTGACGCGCCGAGCGCGCCGCCGCTCTTGTCGAAGAGATGACGGACCTCGGCGGCTGTGCGATTGCGGTTGTCTGTAACGACTTCAACGATGAGCGCTATGCCGTTCGGGCCGTAACCTTCATAAGTGATCTCTTCATAATTGACGCTGCCCATCTCGCCGGCAGCCTTTTTGATGGAGCGGGCGATATTGTCGTTTGGCATGTTGGCGGCCTTGGCTTTGGCCACAACATCCCTGAGCTTGGAGTTGTTGTTCGGGTCGCTTCCGCCCTCCTTGACGGCTATCGCAATCTCACGGCCGATCTTGGTGAATATCTTGCCGCGCTGAGAATCGGTCTTTTCTTTCTTGTTCTTGATGTTTGCCCACTTGGAATGTCCAGACATTATCAGTATCCTCCGAATAAAAGTAACAATTGATTATATCATTACTCCGCGTGCGTTACAAGTGTACCCGTTCACTTTTTACCGTTCAGTTCGTCAAGCTTCGCGCGTATAGCCTGCATATCCGCCCATGCTTCGGGCTTTTTACCTTCATCCCTCAAAAGCGCCGCGGGATGATATGTTGCGATCATCCATATGCTTTTCTTGCATCTCCATATTCCGCGGTCGCGCGTGATATGCACTTCCTCATCAAAAACATACCTCGCTGCCGTCCGTCCGAGGCATACGATTATCTTCGGGCGTACAAGCGCGACCTGCGCGCGCAGATACGGCAGACACGCCTGCGCTTCATCCTCGACCGGCGTGCGGTTGCCGGGCGGCCGGCATTTCACGATATTTGCGATGTAGACACGGCTCCTGTCAAGCTCTATCGAAGCAAGCATTTTATCCAGCAGTTGACCTGCTGCGCCGACAAACGGCAGTCCCTGAAGGTCTTCATCCCTTCCGGGGCCTTCGCCGATAAACATCACCTCGGCGTCCGCCTTGCCTGTGCCGATAACGACGTTGTTGCGCGTTTTCGCAAGATCGCATTCCTCACAGGCATAAAGCTCTTTATAAAGCTCGCCCCATTCATAATGCGGCATAAGTCAATCCTTCCTGAAATACATCGTCATGAATGAAAGAATGTCCATATATACCGTCTCGCGGCCTATCTCGTTATGCACCTCATGCCGCATGCCTTCATAGAGCTTCAGCGTCACGTCGTGACCCGTTTCCATAAGCCATGAAGCCACCTGCTTCGGCCCTTTTCCGTTTGCACCAACGGGATCCTTATCGCCGGAAACTATCATTATAGGCTTTTTCGCAACCTTTTCAGCCCACCTCGCGGAACTTATTTCCGAAAGTCCGTTGAAAAGGTCCCTGAACCCGCCGGCGGTGAAAACATAACCGCATTCGTCGTCTTTTACATAGGCATCAACACTGTCCTCGTTTGTTGAAAGCCAATCGAAATCGGTGCGGTTTGGTCTGAACGCCTTGTTATACGAGCCGAAGGAAAGGCTGTTGAGCAAGTTGCTGGGCGTTGTTGCGCCGTTCTTTTTTATTTCGTGTTTCGCGATAAGTTTTGCGATGGGTATGGCGGGATTGCTGCCTGCCACGCCGCTGAGTATGAAACCGTCCATATCGTTGCCGAAACGCGACGCATATGTCATTGTGAGGAATGAACCCATGCTGTGCCCGAAAAGTACGCATGGAAGTTTGTCATAAACCGTGGTTATATTGTTGTGGATCGAGCGAATATCCTCAATAAGCGAGCCCCAACCGTCATTTTCACCGAAATAGCCCTTCACTCCGCCTTCCGCGCGGCTTTTACCGTGCGAAGCTATATCCGCTCCGACGACGATTATGCCATTGTCGGCAAAGAATCCTGCAAATTCGTCATATCTGTCTATATGCTCTGCCATGCCGTGAACGATCTGCATAATCGCCCAAGGCTCGCATTTAGGTTCCCAAATTCTTATGTTGAGTTTTGAAAGTCCTGTTGCAGACTCAATATCGAAATGATTCATCCTGAAAACCTCCATGCAAAATGATTTTATTTAAAAATTATAACATTATGGCAACCTTTTTGCACTACTTATCGATATGGCTTATTGCATTATTCGCAGCGAACACATATAATTACCTATAACTCATGATTATAAACGGAGGCTCTCCAATGGCAATCGATCTGGACCTGTACAGTATATTCTGTACCGTGGCGCGCTGCGGCAGCTTGTCGCATGCAGCGCGGGAGCTGTATGTGAGCCAGCCCGCCATAAGCCAATCCATGCACAGGCTTGAAGATTCGCTCGGCTGCACCCTTTTCACCCGCACCAGTCGCGGTATCGCCTTAACAAGCGAAGGGCGTATGCTTTACAGCTATGCCGACAAGGCCGTGAGCCTTATCACTGCCGCGGAGGACAAGCTCAACCGTATGCGTACTCTCCAGTCCGGCGGCCTGATGATCGGCGCATCCGATACGCTGTGCCAGTTTTTCCTTCTTCCTTATCTTGAAAAGTTCCATTCGGAATACCCCGACGTACAGCTTCAGGTCACAAACCGTACAACGCCTGATACAGTCGAGCTTCTCAAGGTCGGCAAAGTCGATATAGCGCTCGTCAATCTTCCCGTTATCGACAGCGCGCTTTCCGTGCGCGAGGTGCTCAAGGTCCACGATGTGTTTGTTGCTTCCGCACGGTTTTCCCGCCTTCTTGAGCGCCCGGTCACCATGGATGAACTTTCGCGCGAACCGCTCGTCCTTTTGGAAAAAGCGTCCAATTCGCGAAAATACCTTGATGATTTTGCTTCGGTCTGCGGCGTCACGCTCCGTCCCGAAATCGAACTCGGCGCGCACAGCCTGCTTGTTGAGTTTGCCCGTATAGGGCTTGGCATTGCGTGCGTTACATATGAATTTGCGGCAGGCGCCATAAACAGCGGCGAACTTTTTGAGGTCCAGCTCACGCCGCCCATGCCGTCACGCTGTATCGGTCTTATTTCCCTTGAGGGCGTACCCCTTTCACCCGCGGCTGAACGCTTCATTCAAATCGTTTTGGGCGAAAGCAAAACCGAGTGATTTTGCATCCTGCTTGAAAAATGGCCGGCATTCGCCGGCCATTTTGTTAGAATCACTGTTTTTGCTTTCAAATGCCCATTTCCTCTTTGACTTCCCCGAAGCATTTGATCGCGAAATCAAGATCTTCTTTGCTGTGTCCCGCGGAGACCTGCGTGCGTATTCTGGCCTTTCCCATGGGAACGACAGGATAGCAGAATCCGATCACATAAACGCCCTTTTCGAGCATGCGGGAAGCAAATTCCTGCGCGACGCGCGCGTCATACAGCATGACCGGCACTATCGGATGCGTGCCCTCCGGTACGTCAAAGCCGAGTTTTGCAAGCTCAGTACGGAAATACCTTGTGTTCTCATGCACCTTGTCGCGAAGGGCCGTCGAGCTTTCAAGCATGTCGAGAACCTTTATGCTCGCCGCGCAGATTGAAGGCGCAAGCGTATTTGAGAAAAGATACGGACGCGAACGCTGACGCAGCAGATCGATTATCTCCCTGCGCGCTGCCGTATAGCCGCCGCTCGCTCCGCCGAGGGCTTTGCCGAGAGTGCCCGTGATGATATCCA
>CAZARN010000019.1:0-28378 GCA_964487565.1 uncultured Clostridium sp. | reverse complement strand
TCGGGGAAAAGATCCTTGTTCTTTGAATCTTTGTATATACCGACAAGCTCTCCGTCGGTATATTCGACCGCATCAACCTTGGCGCTGCGCACAGCAGTGATGAAATCCTCATAACCCAGATATTTGTCCTCGCCGGAGCCGGACTGCAGCCGGGTGATCAGAATGACGATCACGAGCACTATGGCAAGATAGATCAGCGGTGTTGCTATCTTCTTTTTCAAATTTTCCCTCCCGTATGCCGTGCAAGGCAAAGCATACAATGCCAGAATAACAATCCTTATAATATTACCACATCGTCTGCGTTTGGCAAAGTAATAATTGTGAAAATGCCGCGACAAAACGCGCATCACGACCGCGGTCGGAAAAACAGAATATAATTATTTACGCAATATTACAAGATTTTCTATATAAATCTAAAAGAAAATTGCACCGAGACCCGGTTTTGGGACACCATATACTTGATATAATGCTCAAAAAAGGATAATATTGAAATGCTTGATTTAACGCCGCCTGCCGTAAAGGCGGGCTTAACCGGGAGGGGATTATATGCTAAGCATCGCCGTGTGCGATGATTCAACCGTTCAGGCGCAAAGGCTAATGGAAATGATCCGGGTGATACTGGAACCTTCGTGCTTGAGGACGGATATCTACAGCACCGCCGACGATCTTTTGCGTGCGCTTGCCGATGCAAGATATGATGTGATACTCATGGATATCGTGCTTGGCGAGGGAAACGGCATAGAGACGGCAAAACTGATCAATATACGCGACCCCCGCACGCAGATCATATTCATGACGAGCTTTCTTCAGTATTCAGCCGATATAAGCGAAGCGAAATTTGCCTATTTTCTCACAAAGCCCATAACGGAAGAAAAGCTGTCGCTCGCGCTCAGGCGCGCGGCGTCAAACATCAGGAGAAAGGCCGAAACGCCGGTCATCATAAACTTGCGGAAGGATATCGTGCGTCTTCTCCCGTCGGAGATAATATTTTGCGAGCGGATAAAGCGAACGACGACCATCCATTGCGCCGACATGCACTTCGACACTTCCCTGAAGCTGTCCGATATCGAGTCGATCCTTCCGGACGGGTGCTTTGCAAGACCGCACAACAGCTATATTGTCAATCTCAACGCGATACGCAGGCTCGGGCGTACTTCGGTGGAAATGAAAACGGGACAGGCGATCCCTGTCAGCCGCCGCAACAGCACGGAGTTCAGAGAGGCGTTTTTTGCAGCCCTCGGAAGGAAGGATAACGGCGAGTGACATCGTTCATGTGCATCGCAACAGGCATCGTCGACGTATGCGTTCAGACGATGTTCATGAGTACGCTCCTTCGCGCCAAATACAAACAGGGCGTCGCAATGGCGGCGCTTTTCTGCATTGGGCTTGCTTTGACCATATATAACAGCATGTCCGCGACCATCTTCCCGTCGCTTTTTCAATCGCCGGAAAGCCTTTTCTGGGACGGGGTGATAAACTTTTCCGTTGACTGCATATATATCGCCGCCGTGGCGCTGCTCTTCAAAGGGGGCTTCTGGCGCAAGATAATACTGTATATAAACATGTATATCATGTCGCTCGCGTCATCGCTGCTCATGAGCATAGTGCTGAAGCTCCTCACAGCGGTGCAGCCTGTCGCGACGGGCGGGAACGCGGTCCTGATGCCCGTTTATTATATAATGTGCACGATGTCAAACGCTTTGCTTCTTATAATAAGCGCCGCACTGTGGAAAAAATCCGGCGGAAGCGAAATGAAAAGCGCCGATGAGCGCGGTTTCGCGATACTCATTCTCGCGCAGCTTCTGATGATGCTGCTCGTCGCGTTCTTTTGCATCGGGGCCGAAAACCGGGCATATGCGTTCCTGGCGGCGGGGTTTGCGTATGCGCTGTGCGTTTATGCCGACATAAGGGTTTTTCACCTTTTCTCACGAATGATAAAGGCGAGCGTGCTCGAAAAGCAAAACGAGGAGCTTGAACGCCGTCAGGAGCTGCAGCAGCTTTATTATTTGGAGCTGAATGAACACAACAGACGTCAGGCGCGGCTTGCGCATGATTTCAAAAACCATATGGCGGCGATAGCCGGCCTGCTTGAGCGCGGGGAGACCGGGCGCGCGGAAAAATACGTTAGGGAGCTTTCGGAATCGGGCGTGGATAATGCCGCCGTGCGCATATTTGACACGGGCAACACAACCGCGGACGCCGTGCTCGGCATAAAATGCGCGCAGGCGGAGAAGCTCGGCGCCGAGACGGATATAATAATATCGTTTCCGCCGTGTATGAGCATGATAAGGGACGCGGATCTCATGAGCGTTATGGCGAACCTTATCGACAACGCGACTGACGGTTGCCTTCTCGCCGATGAAAACGCGGCGAAGCGCATTGAGCTGCGCTCGTCATTGCGCAGCGATGTGTTCATGCTCACATGCACGAATCCCTGCCGGGACGATATAGCAATGAACGACAAAGGACTTCCGAAAACGAACAAGGCCGATGCAGCGCAGCACGGCAGCGGCTGCGGCATAGTGCGCGCCATCGCGCGCAAATACGGCGGGGACGCAACGTTCACGTCCGCGGACGGCCTGTTCACGGCCAGGGTGTTCTTCAATTGCGCGCAGAACCCCGAAAACCGGCCTCAGCGCACTCTCGATATCGGTTAGCGCGTTCTCATCGGCGTTTATTGCGCCGGGATCAGATGCGGTAATATAATCATAATAAAATACTGCAAATTCAGATATATCAAAATCGAAAGGGGCATCATCAATGGCGGCTTTCAGACTTATTTCCCGGGAAAATATCAAAGAGATCGACGGTGCGCTTGCAATATATGAGCATGAGAAAACGGGTGCGAAGCTTGTGCATATCGATAATGCGGACGCGCAGAAGCTTTTCATGATCGGTTTTCGCACGATGCCCGAGGATGACAGCGGCGTCGCGCATATTATGGAGCACAGCGTCCTCAACGGATCGCGGCATTATCCCGTGAAGGCCCCGTTTGTGGAACTGATGAAGGGTTCGCTCAACACCTTCCTCAACGCCATGACCAACAACGACTGGACCTGTTATCCGGTGATGAGCCCGAACCTCAAGGACTTTTACAACCTGATGGACGTATATCTCGACGCGGTGATGAATCCGCTTCTGTATGAGAATCCTGAGGTGCTCATGCAGGAGGGCTGGCATTATGAGCTTGACGCGCAAGGGCGGCTGATGATAAACGGCGTCGTTTACAACGAGATGAAGGGCGCGATGAGCGACGCGCAAAGACAGTTGAGCGCCGCCGTGGCGAAGGAGCTCCACACAACGTTTTACCGTTTCAACTCAGGCGGCGATCCCGCGGCGATACCCACCCTCACGCAGGAAAAATTCGTCGCATTTCACAAGAAGTATTATCATCCGTCAAACTCCATAACCGTCGTTTCGGGCACGCTCGACATCGAACCCGTGCTTGAGCATATAGACAGGAACTACTTTTCGCATTACACGCGGCAGCAGGGGATGCACATCCCGCAGCAGCCGCGCATGGACGCCCCCAGCGAGGCGGAGCTTGAGTATGCGGTGCCGGGCGGGCAGGATACCGCGGCGATGACGTATCTTGCCGTGGCGATGCTGACCTATGCAGGCCCTTCGAACAGGCTTGACATGGCGATGAGAATACTCGGCGATATCCTTTTTGCAGGTGAAGCTTCGCCCGTGAAGCGTGCGATACTCGATGCCGGGATAGGGCGCGAGGTCGACGCATCATGCGAGGGCGGCAAGGACGGCGAGTTCATTATCGAGGTGAGCGGCGCGGAGCCGTCTGACATGCAAAGGCTCAAAACCGTGCTGGACGGCACGCTGCGTTCGCTCGTGCGCGACGGACTCGACAGCAAGCTCGTTGAGGGCGCGGTGAACAAATTCGATTTCCGCAAGCGGCAGTCGCAGGATGCGGGCGTGTTTTCCCGCGTGATGCGGGCTTTGACGCTGCTCGACGCCTGGAACGCCGACGGCGACCTCATGGGGGCGCTCGGTTATTCGGATGCGATCGACGATATCCGCCGAATGGCCGCAGACGGCTATTTCGAGGGGCTTATCGAAAAATATCTCATCGGCAATCCCCATACGGTATATGTGACGCTAAAACCCTCCGAGGGCCTTTCCGAGCGCGCCGAAGCGGCTGAGCGCGAGCGTCTCGCGGGGATAATGGCGGAAATGAGCGGGGAGGATATCGAAAAGATCCGCCTCAACGCCGAAAAGCTGAAAATCCGCCAGCAGACGCCGGACGCTCCGGAAGCGCTGGCGACCATGCCGCGCCTTACGCTCGCGGACGTTGACACGAAAGCGACATTCTGCGACCTCACCGAGGAAACCGCGGGGGACGCAAGCTTCCTGTATCATGAAAGATTCACGTCGGGCATAACATACGCGGACGCGATGTTCGACATGAGCGCGCTGACGCGGGAGGAGCGCAAATACGCGGCCCTTATCGCCGCTGCGCTTGGCAAGCTTCCCACCAAAAAACGCGGATACGAAGAGCTTGCGATCGAAACGGACATCGAAACCGGCGGCATAAGCGCGTGCTGTCTCGCACAGCGGAAAAAGGACGGGAGCGCGTATCCGTATATGTGCGTTTCCGCGCGCGCACTCACGCAAAAGCTTGACCGGGCGCTCTCGCTGATGGGCGAGACGATCGCGCAGACGGATTATTCGGCGTCCGCAAGGCTTGAGCAGGTCGTAAAACAGATATTCACAGGCGTCCAAAGCGAGCTTGAGGAGAACGCATACGAGCTTGCCATCCTGCGCTGCCGGTCATATTTCAGGGAAGAGGCGCAGGCGACCGACGACATGACCGGGTTAGGCTGGTATGAGTTCATAAAGAACATCGCGCGCACTGTGCAGCACGGCGGGGATACGCTTTACAAAGCGCTTGAGCATGTCGCGCAGAAGCTGTTCACACGCGCCAATCTGACGCTGCTCGTCACAGGCTCGCCGATTGAGAAAGCCGCGTTTGCAAAAAATGCCGATATACTCATGCGCGCTTTGCCGGACGGGTGGAAGGCCGGAGAAAAATGCGTTTTCAGCGAGGAAATACGCAACGAGGGCATGATGAGCGCTTCAATGGTGCAATATGTCTGCGAGGCTTACGACTATACGAAGCTCGGCTTTGCGTACAACGGCAGCGCGCTTGCGCTCAACAGCTTCCTTTACAGCGGTTATATGTGGCAGCGCGTGCGCGAGCAGGGCGGCGCGTACGGCTTCAACATCGCGATATCGGACGACGGCGTGCTCGACATATCGAGCTATCGCGATCCCAAACTTGCGGAGACGCTCGCTGTATATCGCGGCATCGGCGAATATCTTTGCGATGTGAAAATATCCGACAGCGATGTGACAAACAGCATAATAAGCGCGATATCTTCGCTCGATACGCCGCTTATGCCGCATAGCGCGGGCGTGCTCGCGTTTGCGAACAGGATATCGGGCAAAACGATCGGTCAAAAGCAGCGCGAACGCGACGAGCTTATCGCGTCGACTGCGGAAGATATGCGCGCGTTTGCCCCGCTTTTTGACGCTGTAACGGCAAAGGGCTGCATATGCGTTTACGGAAACGAGGAAAAGCTCAGGGCGAACGCCGACCTGTTCAAAAGCCTTGTCGCAGTTGACGGTTAAATGAACGCACACGGTAATAACGGCAGGGCCGCGGCGATCGCCGCGGCCCTGCCTGTTATACGAATCATTGCAGCATGAAGGAGATGGCTGTGATCAGTCCGTCCGTGAGCGAGGAAACGTCCACCCATTCCTCGCGCGTGTGGGCGAGATCGCCGGCGTAGAGCCCGAACACAACGCTTGGTATACCCAGGGAAAGCGGTATGTTTGCATCCGTGGAGCCGGATCCCGTGCCGGGCGTTTTGCCGGTGACGGCGCTTATCGCCCCGATCGCGCGTGCGTCGAGCGTCTCCTGCGCCGCCCTGTCTGCGCAAACGCCGCAGGGCCTGTCGCCGATGAGCTCATATGTAAGCTCCACGCCCGTTGCGGCAAAGCCGTTGACGCAGGCGGTGAAAGCGCCGCGCATGAATTCGAGGCATTGCGCGTCATCCGAACGGTATTCAAAAAGCATGGAGGCGTTTTGGGCGATGGTGTTGACGGAGGTGCCGCCGGATATGACGCCGACGTTATATGTGCTGCGGCCTCCGTTGAAATCAGGCGCTTTCATGGTGTAAAGCGCGCATATGAGCGATGAAAGCGCGTGGATCGCGTTGCGGTTGCCGAATGCGGAATACGAATGTCCGCCCTCCGTGCGCGCCTCCACACGGTAACGCTCGGAACCGACGGCCCTGTTCACGATGTGATCGAGCGTGCCGTCAAATGATATGAACCTGTCCGTTTGATCGCCGTGATCGCGCATGAGCTGCTTTATGCCCTTGAGGTTGCCGAGTCCCTCCTCGCATACGTTGAACGAAACGACGCAGGGGCCCGACGGCATGATACCGTTTGAGAACATAAAATCGAGGGCCAGCATCAACGTCGCGACGTTTGCCGTGTCGTCGCCGACGCCCGGCGCGAACAGCCTGCCGCCGGCTTCATGCACGGGCAGCGGGTCCGTGTCGGGAAAAACGACGTCCATATGGGCGGCATACAGGGTGAGCCTGTCGCCATCGCCGCAATTTATCATGACGACAACGTTACCCGCGACGTCAAGCGTGGCGGCTATCCCGCGTGACGAGAGCCAATCCATGATGAAAGCCGCGCGCTTTTCCTCATGATGCGAGGGCGCGGGTATGCAGGCAAGGCGCATGAGCAGCGCCTTTTGCTCCGCAGCGTGCTGCGCGCACCAGCGCCTTATATCGCGATCTGTCATTTTTCAGCCTCCGGATCGATAAACAAGCTTTCGCATAATTATATCACATGCGGCAATATTGTTAATATTCATTGACGAAATGCCCGTTCGCATTGCAAAAAAGCCCGCTGAAAGTTACAATAATTAAAAATTGCAACATCCGATCCGGCATAAATAGGTCGATCACCGGAGGAATTTGATTTGATTAACCGTATAAGAAAAGCGATCCGACGCGCCGTGAAAAAAACGGCGCTTGCATTCAAGAAGGCCGGCCTCGAGTGGAGAAAGCTGCGCTCGGCCTATATGCGCGCGCCGAAAAAGAAGCGCATAGCGCTTGCGGGCGCGACATTCGGCATCGCGGGGGCGGCGGTCGCGCTCGCGGTGATACTTCTGGTTTCAGGCGCAAAAAACCGGGATGAAGAGGTTTCTGCGCTCAACAGCCTCAACGGGACGACCGTGCTTGAGGGCGCCGACGTGAAAAACGGCGACGCCGCTTCCGTGATATCGATCGATATTACGCCTTCGCCCACGCCCACGCCCACACCCACCCCTCAGCCGACGCCCACGCCCACGCCTGATCCCACGCTCAGGCGCGGCATGGAATGCGCGGAGGTGGAGGTGCTCCAGCGGCGTTTGATGGAGCTTGGTTATCTTGATCTTGACGAGCCGACGCAGAAATACGGCCCGGCCACGGAAAGCGCCGTGGAGCGGTTCCAGCGGCAGGTCAACTTTACGGAAAGCCTCGGCGTAACGCTCGATGCGGACGGCGTTGCCGGCATAAGGACGCAGGACATACTGTTCGGTTCCGACGCGCCGAAATACTGCGTCATATTCGGCATGGAGGGCGATGATATAACCGACATGCAGGAGCAGCTCAAGGATCTCGGCTATATGAAGGCCGTCACGGGCTATTACGGCGAAACGACTGTCGCCGCGCTCAAGGATTTCCAGGACAGGAACGGTCTGTCGGCCGACGGTCTGTGCGGCGAAAAGACGTTCTCGCTCCTTTACAGCGACAGCGCGAGGGAGAGCGCGACCAAGGCAAAGGAAGCCCGCACAAAAGCCAACGTGGACACGATGATATCCGTCGCAAAATCCCAGCTCGGCGATCCGTATGTGCTGGGCGCGAAGGGCCCGTCCAAGTTCGACTGCTCAGGCCTCGTCTATTACTGCCTGCACGAGGCGGGCAGTAACCGCAGAAGACTCAGCGCGGCTGGCTATTCCGCGGTGTCGGACTGGGAAAAGATAACAAGTATATACGATCTTAAAAAAGGCGATCTGATATTCTTCTACAGCGATGACTTTTCAAAGATCGGCCATGTGGGCATCGTCATCAACAACAGCGGAGAGATGATCGACGCTTCATCCTCGAACGGAAAGGTCGTGCGCAGGGATTACCTCACCAACTACTGGAAAAAGCATTTTTATTGCGGCAGGAGGCCATGGTGATATGGATAACCTTGTAATACGAAACATTTCCTCGGTGGTCACATGCGATGATGAAGACCGCGTGCTCAACGATTGCGACATACTCGTCGAGAACGGCGTGATACGGAGCATCGCCCGCGACATACCCGTGCCGGACGGGTGCGAGGTGCTCTGCGGCAGCCATATGCTGTGTTATCCGGGGCTCATAAACACGCACCATCATCTTTACCAGTATTTTTCGCGCAATTTGCCCGAGGTGCAGGGCATGGAACTTTTCGACTGGCTCACCGCCCTTTATGAAATATGGAAAAAGCTCGACAGAAACGCCGTGCGCACAAGCGCGCTTTGCGCGATGGGCGAGCTTATGAAAAACGGCTGCACGACCTGTTTTGACCATCACTATGTTTTCCCCAAAAACGCGGGCCATCTTTTTATCGACGAACAGTTTGCCGCGGCGGAGGAGCTGGGCATCCGCTTCCACGCCTCGCGCGGGAGCATGGATCTTTCCAAAAAGGACGGCGGCCTGCCGCCGGATTCCGTCGTCGAGACCGTGGATGAGATAATCGCGGATTCGGAGCGAATCGTGAAGGAATATCACGATCCTTCCGCGGGTTCGATGCGTCAGGTGGCGCTTGCCCCGTGCTCGCCGTTTTCCGTTTCGACGGAGCTTCTCAGCGAAAGCGCAAAGCTTGCGCGTTCCCTGGGCGTGAGGCTGCATACCCATCTTGCGGAAACTCGCGACGAGGAAAACTACACGCTTTCGCGCTTCGGCATGAGGCCGTATGATTATCTTGAATCGCTCGGCTGGACGGGGCCTGATGTGTGGTTCGCGCACGGCATCCATTTCAACGATTCGGAGATCGCCCGTCTTGCCCAAAGCGGCACTGGCGTCGCCCATTGCCCGATCTCGAACATGAAGCTTTCATCTGGGGTCGCAAGGATACCCGATATGCTCGCCGCGGGGGTCAGGGTGGGTCTTGCCGTGGACGGAAGCGCCAGCAACGACGCTTCAAACCTGCTCGAGGAGCTTCGCACGGGTTATCTGCTGCACAGGCTCTGTTCGGGCGACCGCGCGCCCTCCGGCTATGATATGCTGAAGATGGCCACACGCGGCAGCGCGTCGGTCCTCGGCCGGAACGATATCGGCTCGATCCAGCCCGGCAAGTGCGCGGACATGTTCATGATAGACAGCCGCAGGCTTTCGCTTGTGGGCGCGTGCTATGACCCGAAGAACGTCCTCGGCACGGTCGGCATTGCGCAGGGCGTTGATTTCACGATCGTCGGCGGCAAGGTGGCCGTGCGCCACGGACAGCTTACGGGCGTGGACGAGGAAAAGCTCGCGCGCCGCGCGAATGATGTTTGCCGCGCATACCTTTGCAAATAACGTAAAAAGTGTTCATGGGACGCATACAGATGTGCGCCCCTTTTCATATATTTTGAAAGTTTACTTTCCGCGGTTGAAAAACGCGCGCGGCTAAACTATAATATCCACGGTATGAAAGAAAATCTATATACGGAGGCACACATGATACAGTTTGATGTTATCCGCAAGACGGATCCGGAAATAGCGCACGCCATGGAGCTTGAGCTCCAGCGTCAGCGCGACCATCTTGAGCTTATCGCTTCGGAGAATTTCGTTTCCGAGGCCGTTATGGCCGCAATGGGCAGCCATCTGACCAACAAATATGCCGAAGGCTATCCCGGCAAGCGCTATTACGGCGGCTGCGAGTGCGTGGATATAGTCGAAAATATCGCGCGTGAGCGCGCCTGCAGGCTTTTCGGCGCGGAACATGCGAACGTGCAGCCCCATTCCGGCGCGCAGGCCAACCTTTCCGTATATTTCACCATGCTCAATTACGGTGATACGATCCTTGGCATGAGCCTTTCAAACGGCGGCCATCTCACCCACGGAAGCCCCGTGAACATGAGCGGCAAATACTATAACTTCGTGCCTTACGGCGTGCGTGCGGACACCGAGCAGATCGATTACGATCAGGTGCGCGATCTTGCGCGCGAGCACAAGCCCAAAATGATCGTTGCCGGCGCTTCCGCTTATCCGCGCGCGATCGATTTTGCCAAGTTCCGCGAGATCGCGGACGAGGTCGGCGCGCTGCTGATGGTCGATATGGCGCACATCGCGGGCCTTGTTGCGGCGGGTCTGCACATGAACCCCGTGCCCTATGCCGATATCGTGACCACGACCACCCATAAGACCCTTCGCGGGCCGCGCGGAGGCATGATCCTCTGCCGTGAGCAGTATGCGAAGCAGATCGACAAGGGCATATTCCCGGGCACCCAGGGCGGCCCCCTCATGCACATCATCGCCGCAAAGGCGGTATGCCTTGAGGAAGCGCTCCAGCCTTCCTTCATCGAGTATCAGAAGAACGTGGCCAACAACGCGCAGGTACTTGCGCGGGAGCTTACCGCGCGCGGCGTGAAGCTAGTTTCCGGCGGCACGGACAATCACCTCATGCTCATCGACCTCGGTCCCGACGGCCGTACCGGCAAGGAGGTCGAGGCGCTGCTCGATTCCGCCAACATCACCGCAAACAAGAACACCGTCCCCACGGAGACCAGGAGTCCTTTTGTGACAAGCGGTATACGTCTTGGCACGCCCGCCGTCACCACGCGCGGCCTCAACGCGAAGGATATGGTGCAGGTCGCCGACTTCCTCGCGAAGATCGTGACAAAGGGCGAAGAAGCAGTGGGCGAAGTCAAGGAAGGCGTTTTGGAGCTTACCAGGAAATACCCCATGTACGAATAAACCGAACGATATGAACATCAAGGGGCCGCGGCGTTTGCCGCGGCCCCGTTTCAATGCCGGTTTACAAATCCCTCATTTGCCTCCGACCGCCACGCTGTTTTCGGGCATACGCCCGCGCGGCTTTATCAGCGCGCCCGCAAGCGCGCCGAGTATTGCGGGCAGCAGCCAGGCAAGGCCGACGCCGGAAAGCGGCAGAAGCGAGGAGCCGAGATCCAAAGCCGCGTATTTGTCCGCAAGCGCATAGGCCGATACCATGAAGGCCGCAAGCGCCGCCCCGCGGCATATGTTCGCGTTCCTGAGGCGGCTGTCGAAAAACGAGAGTATCACAAGCGTCATGAGCACGGGATATATGAGGTCGAGCACGGGCGCAGCAAAGCTTATTATCTCGGAAAGTCCGACGTTGGAAACAAGAAAGCTGACAAGGCAGACGATTATGATGAGCGGTTTGTAACGCAGCTTGCCGTTTGACAGGCTCACGAAGCATTCGGCGCAGGAGGTCGCAAGGCCGATGGCCGTCGTGAGGCACGCGGCGGCGACGATCACGCCGAGGAGGATCTGACCCGCCGGGCCAAGCAGCGCGTCCGTCACGGCAAGCAGAAGCTGCGCCTGGGTGAGATCGGATGAAAATACGCCCGACGCGGACGCGCCGAGATACGCAAGCCCGCCGTACACCGCAAAAAGACCGACGGAGCTCATTACGCCCGCGATCCCTGTCACGCGAAGCTGCGACTTAACGTCCGAATAGCCGTATTGGGCGATGCTCGTGTAAACCACCATCGAAAGAAGGAGCGCGCCCATCATATCCATCGTTTGATATCCCGCCTCAAGCCCGCTTTTGACGGAGGCGGCGACGTCCGACGTATGCACGGGCGTGCCGATAGGCGTCGCTATGCCCTTGACGACGAGCACGGCGATTGCGGCGAGCATCACGGGCGCGAGGATCCTGCCAACGATATCAACGACCTTCGCGGGACGAAGGCAAAGCGCCAGCACAAGGGCGAAGAATACAGCGGAGCTTATCCATGAGCCGGCGCCAGGGACGAGCGGCGCCACAGCAAGCTCAAACGTGGTCGCCGCGGTGCGCGGTATACAGACGAGCGGGCCGAGACAAACCGCGTTGATGACGATAAGCGCGCCCGAAAGCACGCGCCCGAGCTTGCCTGTGACGCCTGCAAGACCCATGCCGCTGCGGAACACGGCGAGCAGCGCGAGCACTGCAAGCCCCGCGTCCACCGCGATGAAGCACAGGAAGCCGAATACCCAGTTATCGCCCCCGGTGAGACCCAGATACGGCGGAAAAATCAGGTTACCGGCGCCGAAAAACATCGCAAAAAGCGCAAAACCAAGCGTGAGTATGTTTTTACCGTCAGTCTTCTTGTCCACAGGCATTCCTCCCGCGATATGCGGCCATCACCGCAAGAATATGCAAAGCATATACCGCGCAGCGCATACAGGCAAACGCTGTACAGACGCGTTGAATGAGAATGAACCGTGAATAATCTCTTTACACGATACTTTAGCGCTGATATAATGTATGCGAATCGCTTTGTCCGCGCGGTATGCGGCACGAAAAAGCATATTCTCACGAGACGTGAACGACGGAGGCTGAATGAGCGGGCTTGACGCGCTTATAGGGCGCAACATAAGAATACTGCGGCGCGCGCGGCGGATGACGCTTGAGCAGATGGCTGAAAAACTGCACAAGAGCAAAGCCACCGCCGGAAAATACGAGCAGGGCGCGATAGCGATGGATGTGGACACGCTTTTCGACGCGGCGGCGGCGCTTTGCGTGCGTCCCTCGCAGCTGCTTTCGGATATCGTGCCGGCACAGGCCGGCGCCCTGAAAGGCGCCGCGGCGGACGGCGCGCGCAAGTACCTTTATTATTATGACGGGAGAACCGGACGCACGGTGCGCAGCCTTCTTGTGACGGATACGGCGCAGCAGGACGAGCCGGCCGTAACCCTTTTTTATAACATCGCTTCTTTTTCGGAGCCTTCGCGGTGCCGTGCGCTGTATTACGGCAAAAAGCAGAAGCACGATTTTGTGACGAATTATCTGATGGAGAATCAGTCGAACGGGATAGAGCATATGTTCATTTGCGTGACCAAGCCCCTCGATTACGCAGGACAGGAAACGGGGATGCTTTCCGGCCTTTCCTCGCGCACGATGCTGCCGGTCTCCGCCAAATGCGTCCTTTCTGAAACCGCGCTTACCGAGGATGACGCGCTTATCGCGCGGCTTCTGCTGACGAAAGAGGATATGCGTCTCACGCGCAAGTGCAATATGTTTGCGCTCGAGCAGATGGATTACTGAGAAGAAGCGGAGGCGGACGATGAAGCTCGAACAAACGCTGTACACGTTCAAAGCGGCGGACGCGATGCCCGGCGCGTGGAGATACTATCTTAAAACCTGCGGCCTTGAGGAAAAGCCGGATTCTCCCAAGCACGCGCGCATGCTCGCGCGCAGCACGGCCGTGCTCGACACGGTGCTGCCGCAGCTCAACCTTCGCGCCGTGACGGCGGAGCTGCCCGGAAACTGCCTTGACGGGGAAACGCTTGACGCATACGGCACGCGCTTCGTCTGCCGCGCGTTCGCCAGGCTTACGCCCTCGCGCGTGCGCGCGGTGTATCCGTATGTGCTCACGGCGGGCGATATATTCATGGATACCGAAAATGTATCGGATCAGCTTTTTGCCGATATATGGGGCACGAGCTTTACGGACGCCGGCATTGAGCTGCTCGAGGGCAGGCTTGAAAAGCTCAATCCGGGTTTTACGCTCTCATCATCCTTCGGGCCGGGCTTTTTCGGCATGGATATAAGCATGATGCGGCGCTTTTTTGAGGCGCTCGATCCCGGGGCGATAGGCGTGACGCTGAAATCCTCGAGCCTGCTTTTACCGCTCAAGTCCTGCGCGGGGTTTTTCATCTCGCTGCTTGACGAGTGGGCGCTGCCGACAAGGGATTGCGAAAGCTGCCTGGGCGGCGCGGGAGGCTGCCGCTTCTGCGCAAATTACAGGCCGCCTTCTGTTTGACGGTACAAAAGAATTTCCTTGATATTTGTAATCGCTCCATCCCTTCGCGCGTTTTGAAGGCCTTTCGTATGATATAATCAATATAACAGAACATATCGGTATTTGAGGCGATCAATCATTTTTAACGGGAGGCAAAAATGACAAACGAAGAGATCTTTGAGAAAGCCAAACAATCCATCATCGAGGCCGATGAGGACATGGCGATGGAAGCGCTCAAAGAGAGCGAGGACGCGGGCATTCCGCCGATGGAGATGCTTGCAAAGGGTTACAGCGCCGGCATGAAGGAGCTTGGCGACATGTTTGGCATGGGCGAGGTTTTCCTGCCTGAGCTGATGTTCGCGACAGAGGTGATGAAGACTGCCACGGCGGAGCTTGAAAAGAATATGCCAGCCGAAGAGACCGAATCCCGCGCGACGATGGTGATAGGCACGGTCGCGGGCGACGTACACGACATCGGCAAGGGCATTGTCGCGTCCATCGTCAAGACAAACGGCATCATGGTCTACGACCTCGGGCGCGAGGTCCCGGCGGAGAACTTCATCGAGAAGGTCAAGGAAGTGAACGCGGATTTCCTCGGAAGCTCCGCGCTGCTCACAACCACCATGACCGAGCAGAAGAAGATCGAGGAGCTGCTTGCGGCAGAAGGCCTCAAGGGCAAGGTCAAAACGCTCATCGGCGGCGCGCCCGTCACAAAGCGCTGGGCCGAGAGGATCGGCGCCGACGCTTACTGCGAGGATGCGACGGATACCGTAAACTACATTCTTGGCTGGCTTGCCGAAAAATAAGGCAGGGGCTTTGAACTGTTGAAATAAAAAAGAAAGGAGACTGATGAATGGCAAACGATAAAAAATACTTCACCCGTATGGGCGACGGCTCGATCGTTTACATGAGCGCCGACGAAATACGCGCGGATATCGAAGCGGGCGTGGCGGACGCCGTGAAGCGCGGCAAGATCGAACCCATCACAGAGGAAGAAAAGCAGCATCTTTTCGATATAATCACCATGCCGGGAACCATCGTGGGCGTGGAGCCGGGGATGCAGGTCGTCACCTCGAGCGATTCCGGATCGGACAAGCTTTCAACCAAGTGCGGGATACCCGTTTCACGCGACATCAACGCCATGATACACGAACGCGCGCTCGGATGCGACAGCGTGGATATAGGTTACAGCGATTACAACTATAAAACCGTGAAGGGCGTCGCCAAGCGCGAGGCCACGGTTTTGAAGCAGGCGCTCAACCACACCACGATGCCGCTGTTTTACGGCGCGATGCCGAACCTCGGCTTTTATACACAGCCTGACGGCCCCGTGCCGAACTGGGCGGTGCTGCTGCCGGAGGGCAAGATAAAGGAGGCCATGGCGGCGCAGGAGGAGGCCGTTTCTCACAGCGTGGGCGACATGGTGTATGTCGCCGAACAGATGAACGACGTGGGCGCGGACGGTTTCATGCTCGACACCTCGGGCGCTGCCGGTGACGCGGATTTTCTCGCGGCGCTGACGGCGACCGAAAAAATAACCGAAAAATTCCCGGATATGCCGGTTGAGATGGGTATGGCGGGCGAATTCGTGCTCGGCATGCACGGCAAGCTCAAGTATCAGGACGATCGTCTCGCGGGCCTTTATCCGCACAAGCAGGTCAAGGTTGCCGAGAAGGCGGGGGTCAGCATATTCGGCGCGGTCGTGAACACCAACTGCAATGCGTCCTTCGCATGGAACATGGCGCGCGTGTGCACCTTCATCAAGGCTTGCGTGGCCGCGGCGGACATACCTGTCCACGCGAACGCGGGCATGGGCGTGTGCGGCATACCGATGTGTGAGAATCTGCCTGCCGACGCGGTTTCGCGCGCGGACAAGGCGCTCGTCGAGATATGCAAGATCGACGGATTGTAGATCGGCGTCGGCGACCCGCTTGGTGCGGAAGCCGTGCATAATATCGCCGCGGGCATGGGCGGAATGCGTACAGCAGGAGATCTTGTTATGCGCGTGATGCTCGCCAAGAAGATGAAAATCGACAAGGCAAAGGCCTATGTGGCGGAAAAGCTCGGTGTTACCCTTGAAGAATTGTGCGATGTGGTCACCATGAGTGAGAAGCGCGAGGAGCTTGGGCTCGGTCTCGCCCACGTTGAGCCGTGCGCAGAGGCGAACGGCGGCATGGAGGCGAAATTCCGCATTGCAGAAATTCTCGGGATCAGGATCAATTCCGTTGAACGGTTCAAACAAAGGGCCGGCATGAAATGATTCATCGGGGCGGCCTTTATCGGCCGCCCCTCGCTATTCATATTCACCAGCAAGGAGGGGACACATGGAACAACCCACAAGACGGTATCCCGAGGTGGTATGCAACCTCACTAAGCTTCGGCACAACGCGCGGGCGGTGGTTTCGCGCTGCAACGCCCTGGGCATTGAGGTGACGGGCGTCATCAAGGGCTTCAACGGCGACACGCGCGTTTCCGGCGCTTATCGCGGGTGCGGGGTGAACGGGCTTGCGACCTCCCGCACGGAGCAGATAATCTCCTGCAGGCAGGCGGGCATTCCCGGCCCGTATATGATGATCCGCGTGCCCATGCCGGGCGAGGTGCGGGATATCGTGCGCTATGCGGACAGCACACTTGTGAGCGAGCTTTCGACAATACGCCTGCTCGATGAGGAGTGCAAAAGGCAGAACAGGCGCACGGGCATAATAATCATGGCGGATCTCGGCGATCTGCGCGAGGGCTTCTGGGATAAGGACGAGATGGTGGAAGCCGCCGTGGAAACCGAAAAGATGGGCCATGTGCATCTTCTGGGCGTCGGGGTGAACCTTGGCTGTTACGGCGCGATCGTGCCGACGCCGGAGAATCTCGGCGAGCTGATCTCGATCGCGGAGCGCATAGAATCGCGCATCGGACGGCGGCTCGAGGTGATCTCAGGCGGGGCGACGACGTCGCTGCCGCTCGTGCTCGACGGGACGATGCCAAAACGCATAAACCACCTGCGCGTAGGCGAGGGGATATTGCAGGGCAAGGATCTCAACGATCTGTTCAAGCTTGACATGTCGTTCCTCGATCTCGATGTTTTCACCGTCCGGGCGGAGGTGCTTGAGGTGAAGGTCAAGCCAAGTCATCCCGTGGGCAAAATATTCGTGGACGCATACGGCTTCACGCCGGAATATCCAAACCGCGGCATGAGAAAGCGCGCGCTCGTCGGCATAGGCAAGGAGGATTTTGCCTTCTGCGATATGCTTGTGCCGCGCGACGAGGGCGTTGAGGTGCTGGGCGGCAGCAGCGACCATCTGATCCTCGACATAGAGGATTGCAAACGCGATATAAAGCCCGGCGACGTGCTCACGTTCGACACGCGCTATGCAACGATGATGTATACGACCAATTCGCGCTATGTGCGCTTTGTTACAGAGGAGTGATATGCTGAAGGTTACCTTTATGCCCGGGGGCGCAAGCGTTTTGTGCCCGCCGGACACGACGATAATGGAAGCCGCGGCGAAGGCCGGGGCGTATATCCCTGCGGACTGCCGCGGCAACGGAAGCTGCGGCGGCTGCCGCGTGCGCATCGTATCGGGCGAGCTGACGCCGGCGTCCGTGGATGAGCGCTTTCTTATCCCGAAGGAGGAGCTTAAGCGCGGCGTGCGCCTTGCGTGCCGTGCGGTACCCGTTTCCGACTGTGTGATCGCGCTTGTTTCTTCAGCGGAGAGCACCGCGAAGGGCAACGTGCGCCTCAGCGCGGATTTCATACCGGATGCAATGGGATCCGGCAGATATTCGGTCGCTTTCGATATCGGCACGACGACCGTGGCCGGTATGCTTTGCGACATGGCGACAGGCGCGGTAAGCGCGGCCGTCGCGCGCGCGAACCCTGAAGGGGCGCACGGCGCTGACGTTATAAGCCGCATTGAATATTGCATGAACGATAAGGAAGGCCTTGTGCGGCTCAACGCGCTCATCATCGCCTGCCTTGACGATATCGCGGGGGAGCTTGCCGCGACGGCGGGCATAGAAAAAAACGAGATATGCTCGGCGCTTGCCGTTGGCAACACCACAATGACCCATATCCTTTTCAACACGGATCCTTCAAGTCTGGCCCGCGCGCCGTTCGAACCGCGCTTCATTTTGCACGAACCGGCGGACGCGAACGCAGCGGGACTTCACATCGCGCCGGGGGCGAAGCTTTCCATGCTGCCCAACATCGCGTCCCATGTGGGCGCGGATATCACGGGCGCGATTCTGGCCTCGCGCATGTGCGACGGGGCGGAGCCATCGATGCTCATCGACATCGGCACCAACGGCGAAATGGCGTTTTATGCGAAAGGCCGCCTCGCCGTGTGCTCAACCGCGGCGGGACCGGCGTTTGAGGGCGCCGCAATAAGCTGCGGCATGAGGGCTGCGCCTGGCGCGATAACGCGGGCGGGCATAGGCCCTGACGGCGATATCGAGCTTGAAACGGTCGCCGGCGCGGCGCCGTGCGGCATATGCGGTTCAGGTCTTATCGACGCCGCGGCGTCGCTTGCGGACGCCGGCGTCATCGACAGGACGGGCAGGATCATCGCGCCGGACAAGGCTGTCAAGGCGGGCGTTTGCGCAAAGCTTGTCGCGCGCATAAGGCAGGACGGGCGCGTTAATGCTTTCGCGCTGACGTCAGGCGGTACCGGGGATGAGATAGTGCTCACCCAGCGGGACGTGCGCGAGATACAGCTTGCGAAGGCCGCGATAACGGCGGGAAGAAAGCTCGTCATGCGGGAGCTTGGGATAGAGGACGGAAGCCTTCGCCGCGTGATGCTCGCGGGGGCGTTCGGGAGCCATATACGTCCTCGGAGCGCAATGCGCATAGGGCTTATACCGGTCGTGCCGCTATCGCTCGTCGAGCAGCTCGGCAACGCCGCGGGGGCGGGCGCATGCATGGCGCTCATGAGCGGCGCGGAGGAGCTGCGCGCGCAGACGCTTGCCGCGAAAGCCATACATATAGAGCTTGCGGCGCATCCGGATTTCCAGAATGAATTCATAAACGCGATGGGGTTTTGATGATATGGAAAGCTATACTCAAACACAGCTTCAGCGCCTGGGTGAGCTTGGCGCACAAAAAGACAGAACCGAGGAAAAGTTTGCCTCCGCAGAGGAGCGCGACGCCTGTTTTCGCACCCTGGAACGCACCCTTGCGGAAGCGGGCAGGCAAAGGCTCGTGAACTGTGTTGATAATGTGAGAAAGCCCGCCCTCATAAGGACGAGGGAGCGGCTCGAGCGTTATCTCATCGAGGAGGAGGGCTTCACGCAGGTCGTGACGCCGAGCGTCATCACGGGGGACATGCTCGATCGCATGACCATAACCGAAGATAATCCCCTTCGCGAGCAGGTATACTGGATAGACAAGAACCGTTGTCTGAGGCCCATGCTCGCGCCGAACCTTTATATCGTCATGCGCGACCTTTCGCGCGCGGTGAAAAAGCCCGTGCGCATATTCGAGATAGGCTCCTGCTTCAGGAAGGATTCGAACAGCGCGCAGCATCTTTCGGAGTTCACGATGCTCAACCTCGTCGAGTATTCAACGGTGAAAGAAGGCGAACAAGCCGGGCGTCTCGAAGCGCTCGCCCACGGCGTGATGAACGCGCTTGGGATCACCGGATATGAGCTTGTCAAAGAAAAATCCGATGTTTATATAGAGACGCTCGATATAGAAAAGGACGGCGTGGAGCTTGCTTCCGGTTCCTTCGGGCCGCATCCGCTCGACGGCAAATGGGGCGTGTTCACAACGTGGGTCGGCCTCGGCATGGGGCTTGAGCGCGCGGCCGCGATCGTCGAGGGCTTTGACGGCGTGAAGCGCGTCGCCCGCAGCACGGGCTATTTTGACGGAGTGCCGCTTCGGCTTTGAGGGGGGGAGCGCAGGATGGAGAAGAAGATATACTATCGCAAGAGGAGCGACCTTTTTGCGATCGTTGACAGGATGAAGCTGTGGCCTTCCCGCTCAGGCACGCTGCACGGCGTGAAAAGCGCGAGGCTTCTGGGCGATTATATTGAGATCACCACCCATTGCGGCAAGGTGTTCCGCGTGTTCAACAGCAGAAAGTCGCGCGCGGCGCGCTGGATACGCAACAAATGGGCGGCGCATCCCTGTCCGGAATGCAAAATACCGGCGTGGAAGCTTGAAAAATACGCGAAGACCTTCTTTTCGGAGCATTACGGGAAGGATCTCAACGCGGCGGAGGATAAGAGCAGATGACGAGACTTCGCGGTGAATGGATGCGCGTGATGATAAGCGCGATGGATGAGCATGAGCGCGCGCTCAAGGCCGCAACAGGGCTTGATTATACCGGCATGGCGGCGGCGGCGAATGGCCTTTCGCGTGAGGATATCCTCGGCGCGGCCGCGAGGCACACGGCGGCGGTCGTGCCGGTGACACAGGGACAGGGCCTCATAGAGGATTTTGCCGCGGGCGTCGCTTTGATACTTCACAAGGCGGGCTTCACGGCGCGCGTGACTGACGCGACGGATGTGGACGGCATATATGAAGCGCACACCGCGGGCGACGACGTCGTGTTCATGGCGGACGACGCGCGCTATATCGGCATGAGGCTTGATCGCCGCGTTGTTGCGGACAACAACATATGCACCGCGCGCGGGTTCGTGACGGCGCTTGAGGCGGCGGCCGGCGGCCTCGCGTCAAGGGAAGTGCTCGTGTGCGGATGCGGAATCATCGGGCGCATGGCCGGCAAATGCCTTGTTGCAAAGGGCGCGTATCCGGTATATTATGATATTGACGCCGCACGGCTTGACCGTATGGCGCGCGACGGGGCAAAAACCTGTCGCGACATATCCTCGATCGGCAGGTTCGGGCTTATCTTTGACGCGACGAACACAGGCCGGTGGCTGCACGCGGGGATGCTTATGCCAGACGCGCTGGTCGCGGCGCCCGGTGTGCCGAATCTTGCGGATGAGGCGGCGGCAGCGCTTTACGGCGCGCGCATAATGCACGATGACCTTGAGACGGGAACAGCCGCCATGCTTGGCGCGCTTTTTGCCGGATGAAGTCAACATGGGGGGCCGATCGGATGGATCACATAGACTCTAAATCTATGCAGCGGGGTGAAACTCCCCGGCTCCTCGCCAGATGAAAAACGCCGCTCGGACGGCTTATCACACACGGGACGGAACTCAGGTTCAGACTATCTTGAAAGAGACGGAAGGACGGGAGGAACGTCCTTGATGTATCTTCGGGAGGGAGGACGCCATGCACGCGCTCACAAAGGCACAATTCGAAGAAAAGCTGACAAAAGAGGACATTATCGAACTGCTGACGCTTGAGGATCCGCGCGATATCGAGGATCTTTACGCTATCGCGCGCGACGCGAGGGAAAGACGGTTCGGGGATCGCGTTTTTCTTTACGGATTCGTGTATTTTTCGACCTATTGCCGCAACGACTGCGCCTTTTGCTATTACAGGAAGGACAACCCGATCCCGCGCTATCGCAAAACGCCTGAGGATGTGCTTGACGTCGCGCGCGCTCTCGCGAAGGACGGCGTTTCGCTCATAGATCTCACTATGGGCGAGGATCCCGCCTGCCATGAGGACGGTTTTGCCGACGTGCTTGAGATGGTGCGCGGCATAAAGGCGGAGCTTGAAACGGGCGTTATGCTCTCGCCCGGGGTAATACCGGACTGGCTCATCGCCGATTTCGCGCAGGCAGGGGTGGATTTTTTTGCCCTTTATCAGGAAACGCACAACAGGGAGCTGTTTGAAAAGCTTCGTATTGGGCAGAGCTTCGACGAGCGGATGAACGCAAAGCGCTGCGCCGCGGCGCACGGTATGCTCATCGAGGAAGGACTGCTTGCGGGCGTGGGCGAAAGCCCCGCGGATATCGCGGATTCGATACTCGAAATGGAAAAGGAAGCCGCCGCACAGGTGCGCGTGATGAGCTTTGTGCCGCAAAAGGGGAGCCCCATGGAAAACATGCCGACGCCGCCCCGCGCGCTTGAAGAAAAGACCATCGCGGTGCTGAGGATATATTTTCCGAACGCGCTAATCCCGGCGTCCCTCGATGTGGACGGGATCGAAGGTCTGCGCGCGCGCATAAACGCAGGCGCGAACGTGGTGACCTCGATAATCCCGCCGCATACGGGCCTTCGGGGCGTTGCGCAGGGCGGGTGCGACGTTGAAGAGGGCGGCAGGACCGCGGCAGAGGCGGCGGCGATATTGCGGGAAATGGGCCTTGTGCCCGGCACGGCGAAGGAATTCAAAAAAGAGCTTGCGCGGCTTCGTGTGATGTGCGAAGCGGATGGAGCGGAAGAATGAGGATCGCTGTCATCGGCGGGAAGCTTCAGGGCATGGAAGCGTGTTATCTTGCGAAAAAGGCGGGCTTCACAAGCGTGCTCGTCGACGCGCGGGCGACGTGCCCCGCGGCGGGGCTTGCGGACGAGCTGATCGTGGGCGACGTGCGCGAGCCGTCCGCAGCGCTTGTTGAAACGCTGCGCGCGGCCGATATGGTGCTGCCTGCAAACGAAAATCAGGAGGCGCTGGACGCGCTGCGCGGACTGACGGAAAAATACCGGCTCAACACGGCGTTCGATTTCGATTCATATGATATCACGCGCTCCAAGCGTCGTTCGGACGCGCTTTTCCATAAAAACGGCATACCGGCGCCCGCGTATTATCCGGATTGCGAGCCGCCTTATATTTTGAAACCTTCTTGCGAAAGCGGGAGCGCGGGCGTGCTGCGCTTTGCATCCAGGGCGGATATCGAAGGGCATATAGCGTCCCTTCCGCCTCAAACACAGTTTGTCGCGCAGGAATATGTTGAAGGCCCGTCGTATTCGATCGAGGTGATCGGCGTTCCGGGCGACTACCGGACATATGAGATAACGCAGATACATACGGACGAAATATATGACTGTAACCGCGTCACCTGCCCGTGCGGTCTCTCAAGGGAGCTTGAAAGCCGGTTTTCCGCGATCGCGGTGCGGCTTGCGGAGCTTGTTTCGCTCCACGGCATAATGGATGTTGAAACGATTTTGCACAACGGCGTTTTGAAGGTGCTTGAGATCGACGCGCGGCTTCCGAGTCAGACGCCCACGGCGATATATCATTCCACGGGGATAAACTTCGTGGCGGAGCTTGCGGCCCTTTTCACGGGCAGGCTGCCGCGCGCGGACTATTCGCCTTCAAAACGGGAAAAGCATACGGTGTTCGCTCATGTGAAGGCCTGTACAGGGAGCGTTTGCTTCCCCGGAGAGCATATCATGGCCTCGCGCGCGCCGGTTTGCGTGTACGACAGTCTTTTCGGCGCTGACGAGGTTATAACGGACTGGAAGCCGGACGACGCGGAGATGTGCGCAACGCTCATCGCGTCCGCCGGGACGCGGGAGGCGGCGCAGGCGCGTTTTGATGGAATAATATCCACGATTCAGGAAAATCTATAATATATTCATGATTTTGCGGGAACATGGAGAGAAAATATCGCGTTATATTTGCGCGGACATGAGCTCCGCAAGCAGAATCGAAAGGATGTATGACAATGAAAAAGACTCTTTCCATCACACTTGCGCTCGCTTTGGCGCTTTCCCTCGCGGCCTGTTCCGACGGCGGCGGCGCCACGGGTGAAACCGGCAAGCTCACGGGCACGTCCGCAGAGGTGATGACTGCGATAAACGAAGGTGCGGATTATGCGGATCAGCCGATGCTCGGCGAGGAAGCGCTTTCCGCAGATAACTGCGAAAGCACGCTCGGCCTCACCGCGGACGAGTTCAACGCCAACGTGACCGACGGCACCGTCAGCTATGCCATGATAAGCTCCGTCGCCCACATGACGGCCGTGCTCAAGTGCAAGGACAGCACTGCGGCGGCCGCCGTGAAGGAAGCCGTCGCGGGCGGCTTCGATATGCAGCGCTGGGTTTGCGTGACGCCTGAAACGGCCTTTGTCGCAGCGGACGGCGAATATGTGTATTTCGCGGCGTCGTTCTCCGACTATGCTGAGGCGCTTTGGACGAGCTTCACCACGCTCGCGGGCAACGATTCAATCGGGCGCACCGATATAACCGAATAAAGGTTGAAACATGCGCCGGGCCGATGCGTGCATCGGCCCGTTGCCATGCCTGAAGATCCCGTTTTGAGGTGAATCGCGATGCTTTTCTCAAGCGTAACTTTTTTGTATTGGTTTTTTCCGGCGCTTATCGCCGTGTACTTTCCGGTGCGTCCGGTGCGCGGCAAAAACCTTGTGCTGCTCGCGGCGAGCCTGCTGTTCTATTTCTGGGGCGAGCCGAAGTATACGCTCCTTCTCATAGCGTCGGTGCTTTCAGGGTATGTACACGGGCTTTTGATCGAGCGTTTCCGCGGCAGACCGGGCGCGAGGGCGGCGCTCATCTCTGGAACGGTGATCAGCATCGGTCTGCTTGCGGTGTTCAAATACGCTGATTTTTTCATCGGCACGGTGAATTCCGTCACGGGTGCGAAGTTGCCTCTGCCGGCGCTTGCGCTGCCCATCGGCATAAGCTTTTATACATTTCAGATATTGAGTTATCTCATCGATCTTTATCGCGGCGGGATCGCCGTTCAGCGCGATCCGCTGACGCTCGCGACATATGTGGCGCTTTTCCCGCAGCTCATCGCGGGGCCGATCGTGCGCTATGCGGAGGTGGAACGCGAGCTTTCACACAGGGAGCATACGGCGGAGGGGTTTGCGTCGGGCGCGTTCCGCTTCACCGTGGGCCTTGCAAAAAAGGTGCTGATCACCAACGCCCTCGGCGAGCTGTGCGAGATATTCAAGGCGGCGCCCGCTGCGGACGCGCTTTGGTACTGGCTGTATATCGCGGCCTTTGCGCTGCACCTTTACTTTGATTTTTCGGGTTATTCGGATATGGCGATCGGGCTCGGCCGCATATTCGGCTTCAGCTTCCCGGAAAACTTCAATTATCCGTTCGTCTCAAAAAGTGTGTCGGAGTTTTGGCGGCGCTGGCACATGACGCTCGGCTCCTGGTTCAGGGATTATGTTTATATCCCGCTTGGCGGCAACAGGGTGAAGCTGCCGCGCTGGATGCTCAACGTGCTCATCGTATGGCTGCTGACGGGGCTGTGGCACGGCGCGGGCTGGACGTTCATCGTTTGGGGACTGATGTTTGCCCTGCTGCTTGCGGCGGAAAAGCTGTTCCTTGCGAAGTATCTCAAAAAACTCCCGGCGGCGTTTGCGCACATTTATACGATGCTGATGGTGCTTTTGAGCTTTATCGTTTTTGACGCGCCTTCGATGGGAACGGCGTTCACGCGCATCGCAGGGCTTTTCGGCGGGGCCGGTGTGAACGCGCTGTGGAGCGCGCAGTCCCTGTATTATTTGAAAAGCTATGCGGTGATAATGATCCTGGGCATTGTCGGGGCGACGCCGCTTGTCAAAAACCTTGCTGTGAAATTTGCGGGCAGAAACGACGCATGCGCGAAGGCTGCGGGAATACTGAGGATAGTCGTTATGCTTGCGCTGCTGTCGCTCGTCACGGCGTATCTGGTGGACGGTTCCTTCAATCCGTTCATCTATTTCAGATTTTAAGGGGGAGGGATGATCTTGAAAAGCAAAACGATGGCAATTATAACCGCGGCGGCGTTCGCGCTTTCGCTTTTTGCCGTGATGGCGGCGAATATCATTCGTCCCAAGGGCGAGGTTTCAGAATCCGAAAGGCGCAAGCTCGCCCAATATCCCGCGCTCACGGTTGCTTCCGTGCTGGACGGCGGCTTCATGTCGAAATTTGAAACCGCGTCCCTCGATCAGTTCAGCTTGCGCGAGATGTGGCGCAGCATAAAATCCTTCGCCGTGTTCAACCTTTTCCGTCAGTGGGACAAGGGCGGCATTTATGTGTATGACGGCAGCATATGCAAATTCGGCGATACGGACGAGGCTTCCATCGCCGACACGGCGCAAAAATTCCTCAGGCTGCGCGCGCAGTATCTTTCCGACACGGATGCGTATTTCGCGCTTGTGCCGGACAAGGGGTATTATGCGAAGGGTCATCCCGGCTATGATTACGGGTATATGAGGCGGATCTTTTCCGATATGGAGGGCGTCGAATATATCGAGCTTGCGGACGCCCTTTCGCTTTCGGACTATTACAGGACGGATCTGCACTGGGATCAGGTGAAGCTTGAAAAAACCGTGGCGGCGCTTGCGGACGCGATGGACTTCGACGCTGACCTTTCCGGCCTTCATGAGGAATATCTCGGCGATTTTGCCGGTGCGTATCTCGGTCAGCTTGCCCTCGGACAGGACAAGGACGGGCTTCGCGTACTCACTGGAGGCTTCATCGACGGCGTGAAGGCGACGTATCTTGACGAAAAGACGCTCGTTTTCAGGGAGCTTCCGGTATATAACGACGCAGCGCTTGAGGGGATCGACGGCTATGACGCATTTCTCGGCGGCGCGAAGCCCGTTGTGATACTTGAAAACGCGAACGCTTCGACCGACAGGGAGCTTATCGTATTTCGCGATTCGTTCTCGTCGAGCCTTGCGCCGCTCCTTTCGGGCAGCTTCAAAAAGATAACGCTTGTGGATCTTCGATATATCGCAAGCCCTCTGATCGCGGATTATGTGGATCTTGCCGGCGCGACGGACACGCTTTTCATATACGGCCCTGAGCTTCTCATGACAAGCTCCGCTCTGCTCGTGAAATAAACCCCGGCCGGGGACGCGGCATGGCTTCGGCACATATAAAACGAACGGACGGGAAGTGAAACGCTTCCCGTCCGTTTTTGATGTTTGCAGTAAAACCTATGACCGCGCTTTTACGCGACGACGATGTTCACGATGTTCTTTACGACGATCACCTTGCGCACGGTCTTGCCTTCAAGGAACGGCGCGACCTCTGCGTTTGCCATGACGGTTTTTTGAATTTCATCCGCCGGCATATCCGAGGGGACGCTCACGCGGGCGCGGACCCTGCCGTTCACCTGCACGCCGAGCTCGATCATGTTCTCGACCAGCGCGCCTTCGTCAAACTCAGGCCATGCGGCCTCATAGAGCGGGCTGCCGAGCGCGAGAAGCTCGTTCATTTCCTCCGCGATGTGCGGCGCGAAGGGATCGAGCAGAATAAGGAGCGTGCGAAGCTCTTCCCTTGTGATGGAGCCTGCGGCGTAAACATCGTTCACAAAGCTCATCAGGGCGGCGATGGCCGTGTTGAATTTCATGCGCTCGATATCCTCGCCCACCTTCTTGATCGTGGCATGCAGGGAGGAAGCGAGGCATTCGCGCTCGCCGTGCTCTTCGCTTATCATGTCCTGCAGACGCCATACGCGCTCAAGGAAGCGGCGGCAGCCCTTCGTGCCCTGCGTGTTCCAGGGTATGGGCTGATCGAACGCGCCCATGAACATGATGTACATGCGAAATGCGTCCGCACCGTATTCGTTCACATAATCATCGGGATTGACGACGTTCCCGCGGGACTTGCTCATCTTCTCACCGTTTTCGCCGAGCACCATCCCGTGGCTTGTGCGCTTCATATACGGTTCCTTCGTGGGCACGACGCCGATATCGTAAAGGAACCTGTGCCAGAAGCGGGAATAGAGCAGATGCAGCGTGGTATGCTCCATGCCTCCGTTATACCAGTCGACCGGCAGCCAGTATTTGAGCTCCTCGGGGGAAGCGAGGGCTTTATTGTCATGCGGATCGGTGTAACGCAGGAAATACCAGCTTGAGCCTGCCCAGTTGGGCATCGTGTCCGCCTCGCGCATGGCCGGCCCGCCGCATTTGGGACAGGTGGTGTGCAGCCAGTCCTTCGCGCGCGCAAGGCAGGAGGAACCGTCGTCCGTGGGGGAGAAATCCTCCAGCATCGGCAGCTTGAGCGGCAGCTCGCTTTCAGGCAGGGGGACCCAGCCGCACTTGTCGCACTTGACGAGGGGTATCGGCTCGCCCCAGTAACGCTGACGGGCAAACACCCAGTCGCGCAGCTTGTAATTTATCTTGCGCTCGCCCACGCCGTTTTTGACGAGCCAGTCGATTATGGCCTTCTTCGCCTCGGCGACCTCCATGCCGTCAAGGAAGCCGGAGTTGACCATTTTACCGTGTTCGCACTCGGTATACGCTTCCTTCTCGACATCTCCGCCGGCAACGACCTCGACGATAGGCAGCTTGAACACGCGCGCAAAATCATAGTCGCGCGTATCGTGCGCAGGCACGGCCATTATTGCGCCCGTGCCGTAGCCCATGAGCACATAATCGGATATCCAGATGGGTATCTCCTTGCCGTTGACCGGATTTATCGCCGTCAGCCCTTCAAGCGCGACGCCGGTTTTATCCTTTGCAAGCTCCGTGCGCTCAAACTCGCTTTTATGGGCGGCGGCTTCGCGGTATGCCTGCACGGCGTCCCAATTTGTGATGCGGGCTTTGT
>CAZARN010000018.1:0-39399 GCA_964487565.1 uncultured Clostridium sp. | reverse complement strand
AAACGCGCAGCGCGTCGTCCGCGCCTGTAAGGCGGAACGCGACCTCTGCGCCTTCGCTGCGGCCGATCCAGTTGCGCTGCTGTATCTTCACGCGCTCGATGAAATCCACTTCATCCAGCCCGTCGATGAGCTTCTGGGCATAATCCGTGATCTTGAGCATCCACTGGCTCCTCACCATCTGGATGACCTCGCCGCCGCAGCGCTCGCAATGGCCCTCGACGACTTCCTCGTTCGCAAGGCCGACCTTGCATGACGTGCAGAAGTTGATGGGGATCTCGGCTTTGTAAGCAAGGCCGTGCTCATAAAGCTTGAGGAAGATCCACTGCGTCCACTTGTAATATTCGGGATCGGTCGTGTTCACCTCGCGGCTCCAGTCGAAGGAATAGCCCAGCCGCTTGAGCTGGCTGCGGAAGCGCGCGATATTCTCGGCTGTGACCTTGGCGGGATGTATGCCGGTCTTAATGGCATAGTTTTCCGTCGGCAGGCCGAATGCGTCGTATCCGATGGGGAAAAGCACGTTGTAGCCTTCAAGGCGGCGCTTGCGGCAGATGACGTCCATCGCCGTGAAGGGACGCGGGTGGCCGACATGCAGCCCCTGACCGGAGGGATAGGGGAACTCTATAAGGCCGAAGAACTTCTTCCCGGAATGATCCTCCGACGCCTCAAAGCAATGGGCCTGTTCCCATTTTTTCTGCCATTTGAGCTCAATTTGCTCATGATCGTATCTTTCGGACATTTTGACCTCCATCCGTTTTGTTGAAATAAAAAACCGTCTCCTTATAAGGGAGACGGAAACATCCGCGGTACCACTCCTGTTGACGGGCGCAGCCGCGCCGTCCTCTCGAGCCCCGAATAACGCAGGGGATGCGCCGCGCATTTCCTCGCGGAGGCTCCGCGGCGAGCTTCGGATACTGCGTTTACCGCCTTGCACCGGTACGGCGGCTCTCTTGAAAACGCAACAACCTACTTTTCCGTTTCACAGCCAATGAATATTTTATGTTAAGGCGCTTGAAATGTCAATCCCCGCGCGGCATTTGGCGCACAAAACACAGGAACGGAGGATGACCTGCGTTCCTGTGCAGAAAAAACCTGTCGCTGATTATGTGAGTATGCCGATATACTTGACGATTACGGAGAAGAAAGCGTCTATCTCTTCCATTGTGCAGCCGGCGCGCAGCAGCTCGTTCATGGTCTTGGAGACCTCGACGGAATCATAACGTTTATGTGCCTGGGAAAGGCGAACGCCCTTTTCCGTGGGGAAAAGCATAACGGTTTTCGCGTTGCCTTCCTGTTTGCGCCGCTCGATATAACCTTTCTTTTCAAGCTTTGTCACGGTTTGTGAGATGGCGCCCTTGGTTCTGTTCCACATAAGGGCAAGTTCGCTCACATTGATGCCGGGATTGTCCTCAATGGCGGTAAGGGTGTGAACCTCGACCATGTTTATCAGCTCACCAGTGCCGTAGTCCTGATTTTCCGCGACATAATCACTGTAAAGCATGACGAATTTGTAAAGAAGATTCGCCTTGTCGTTCAGCTTTTGAAATATGTCGTTCATTGAGTTGATGACCGTAATATCCTCCAATGTTAGTCCCGTCCTTTCCGTGTCAGTTGTTTAACTGGTATCACAGATAACATAAGGATAGCACAGTTTCGAACTCGTGTAAATCGGTCAATTTTCAAAGGACGTCTTTTTTGGCGGGGGCGGCGCATTGTTTATTACCTTACTTGTTTATTTGCCTCCGATATTGAGCGAAAGCTTCATTTCGGCGCCGCCGGAATATGTTTCGATCGACTGCTTTTTGCCGCAGATGCCGCAGTGCTTGTCTGAAGAAAAACCGTTTGAAACCATGGTGACGGTTTTGAGCGCATCCCAAGCAAGACCTGCCGCTACAGTGGGCCTGATCCTCTTTCCGATGCGTCCGTTCACGATCTCGAACCCTTTCGCGACGTTGAGCGCGAATTCACCCTTTGCAGTTGCGTTGCCGCCGCCGCACTCTGTGAAGTAATAACCGTTGTCGATGGAAGCGAGCATGTCCTCAAGCCTGCTCGTACCCGGATGGAAACAGGTGTTGCGCATGCGCACGATCGGTTCGTCGGAATACTCGGCTGCGCGCGCGTTGCCTGTGGGCGCGACGCCGAGCTTTGCCGCGCTGACAAGGTTCGTCATGTAGCCGACAAGGCGGCCTTCGCGGATTATCGGCGCGTCCACGGCCGGCGTGCCCTCGTCGTCAAAGGGCAAGTTTATGGGAAAATGAACGCCGTATGCGTTGCGCGCGAAATCGGTGAGCGAAACGAGCGGACTTGCCACCGTCTGACCCATGCACGCACGCGCGACGGAGCCTTCCATGAGCGCGAGGTCGCCTTCACAGGTATGGCCGACGGCTTCATGCGCAAGTATGCCGTTGAACTGCGGCGAGAGTATACATTCATGATACCCGCCGCTTGCGCTGACGCATTCGCTGCACGCGGCTTTCAGGTTTTCTTCATAGTCGGCGTAAGCTTCGTCCGCGATGCTGAGGAGCGCATCCGGATCGCCGCCGAATTGCTCCTCGATGTATCTGTCAACGGAAAGCGCCTTCGTTCCGCTGACAGGTCTGCCCATGTCGGTCTTGTTGAGACCGGTGAAGTCGACCGTTATCGTACCGAGCACGATGTTATAGAAACCCGATATACCGGAGGATACGGCAAGCTGCTTTTGCGTGTCGCTGTTTTCTATGCTCACCGTGCATGAAAGGCCGGGATATTTTGCCGAGGCGTAAGCATACAGCGCCTGCGCCATGCTTTTGAGAAGACCCGCGTCAAGCCGCATAGCGGCATAATGCGAACGGCATGTGCCGTTGGCGTTGACGTGCAGCACCGGAGGGGCATTCCTTACAAACGGGCGCAGCGAATCGGCGTTTTTTGCCGCTTCGGCAAGCACGCGCGTTATCGATTGCGCATCAAAGCCCTGCGCGGAGGCGCAGCCGAATGCGCCGCCTTTGTATACGCGGGCAAACACGCCGGATTTGGTTAACTTTGAAACGGATAAACCTCCGTCCTTGCCTATCGAGACGCTGAGGCGGTTGTTCTCATGCGCGCGCAGCTCGGTGCGTTCTTCAAAAGCGCCTGCGTATTTTGCAACTATATCATCCTGCATCGGGTATTCGCTCACTTTCCGCCCATATTCATGATGAGCTTCATATGCGGGCCGCCCTGTGCAGTCGGGATCGACTGCTTCTTGCCGCAGATACCGGTATTCTTCGAACATTCAAACACATCTGAAACCATGGTCACGGTTTTGAGCGCATCCCATGCGATGCCGGAAACCATTGTCGGCTTCATCTTCCTGCCCACTTTGCCGTTGACGATCTCAAACGCTTCGCCGATGAACATGTTGAATTCGCCCTTAACGCCGCCGTTGCCGCCGCCGCCCTTAGTCAGGAAATATCCGTGATCGACGGAAGCGATCATATCGTCAAGCTTGCTTTCGCCCTTATGGAAACAGGTATTGCGCATACGAATGATGGGCTCGTCAAAATAGTCGCTCGCCCTTGCATTGCCGGTGTTGACAACATGCAGTTTCTCAGCGGCGTCGCGGTTGGTCATGCAGCCGACGAGCACGCCGTCCCTGATTATCTGCGCGTCGATGCAGCGCACGCCTTCGTCGTCGATATACATGTTTATCGGAAGATGTTCGCCGTAGGCTTCGCGCGCAAAATCCGTCAGGGAGACGAGAGGACTTGCGACCTGCTGCCCCATATACTGCGCCGCGACCGATCCCTCCTGCATGACGGAGTCCGCTTCGCATGTGTGACCTACTGATTCGTGGGCAAGAAGCCCTGTGAAATCAGGGGAAAGGATACAGACCTGCGCGCCGCCTTCCGGCATCGGAAGCTCGCGTTCGACCTCGCTCGCTTTCTCGCCGACAGCTTCCGCCGCGCGATCGATGAGCGCATAGAGCTTCTTTGCGCAGCCGAACCACGCTGCGGGATAAAGATCCATATATTCCTGCTGCATGCCGGAAACCTCGCTGCCGTCCGCCGCCGTTTTTTTGAGCGTTACGCTAAGCGAGCCAAGCACAATATTGCTCCTACCGGAGAGGCCGGAGTGCACGGCAAGCAGCTTTTCGCTTGAGGTGAAGTGGAAAGACGCGGAGAACATCATCCCCGGATATCTGCAGTGCGCGAAGCGCGCGGCTTCATCAAGCACGGCGGCAAGTTCCGCCCTGCTTATATCGTGGGGGAAGCTGTTCACACCCATATAACCGTCGGGAAGCTCCGGCGGACGTACCTTCTTGTTCTTTGCGTATTTTGAAAGCACGCGGGCGTTTGCTTCCGCCTCGCCGAGCACGCGGCGCGCAGAAGCCTCGTCGTAAACGTCGCTTGAGGAGAAGCCGTAGACGCCGTCCCTGTAAGCCCTGGCGCAAACGCCTGAAAGGGCTGTTCTGCGGAACGTAAGCCCCGTCTCTTCACAATAGGACGCGGTATATTCGATGTTTTCCTGCGCACGAAGCTCCGTATATTCACAAAGCCCGCCGCGCAGGGGAGAAATATAATCGCAGAGCATTGACCTGACCTCCTCAACCCTTGATGGTGAATCCGTCGAACGCCACCCACGGCGCGATATCGCCGCCCGTGAAATAATGCTCGCTCGACACGGCCGAGATGCGCCTGAACATCTCGAAGAAATTGTGCGTTACCATAAGCTCGCTCACATGGCGCGTGATCTTGCCGTCTTCAATGAGCGCCGCGCCGCGCACGACGCTTGAAAAATCACCGTCAGACGGATCGTGCGGACAGCATCCGGGCAGGCCGAAGGCAACGATGCCGCGCTCAACGCCGGAGATAATGTCATTTATGGATTCTTCGCCGGGCTTAATGATAAAGTTGCATTTGACGACTTCATCGGTCAAATAATCCAAAGGACTCATCGTGCGCGCGACGCCGAGCCTGCGCGCGGTATGCGCGTCCGCCGGCAGATTTTTCAGCATGCCGTTCACGATAAAATCGGCGTTTTCGGCCTTGCAGCCATCCTTTGTGAAAAACGGCGCGCCGCAGAAGCGCGGGTCGCGCGGGCAGTTGGAAAGATTATACAGCGGACTTGCCACCTGTTGACCTATCTTGTCGGCCCACAGGTTTATGGGTGCTCCGTTTTCACCGGTCAGGTTGTTCTCGCCGAAGCAAACGAACATCGCAAGCCACCACATATGCTTAACCATGCGCGGGCCAAGCACGATCGTGCCTTCAAAGGTGTCGCCGATCGGTTCAAACGGCTCCTTCAAAAGCTTTTTATCAAAAGGATAGTCAAATTCGCCTATGCCGGTTATTGGCGATTTCATATCGCGGTAGTAAGCGGAGCCTGCGCGCGGGCCGTTCTGATAATAGCCCTGATCGCTGTCTGCCATCACGCCGCGGCTGCTTTCATACACGCGCTTTGAGCGCACATGCGATGTGATCAGCTCCTCAGCTTTGTCGCCCTTGGCGACTTTTGCGTCGATCAGCTCGGCTGTTCTTGACAAAAGACCGTCGCTGTCGCAGACAAGTTCGCCTTCGGTATAGCTTCCGTTCACGGATGTGTCGTCGGCAACGGCGGCATACTCGTCGTCCGCAGCGCCGCGCATCGCTTCCATGCAGGCCGAAACGCTCTCGTCGATCGAGACACGGTCAAGCTGGGAGAGCCTTGCCGTGCCGCATTTTTTCCCGACGATGGCCGTAAGCTCCGCAGACGTATCCGAATATGTGCGCAGAAGCGAGAAATCCCCGCATTCCACGTTCGCTTCCGTATATTCATCGCTGCGGATATAGCATGAAGCGTCGGCCGCCCCTGCTTTTTTGAGCGCTTTTACGGCGTAATCAGCCGCTTCCCTGTATCTTTCCATATATCCTCCGCTTTATATTATTGTTGCGCCGCTGACGGCTACATACGGACTTATTGAATAGTCATCCGTTTCCGCGTCAGATGATACCCATTCAACATGTTTGAACATGTCAAACACATTGCCGCACACCATGCACTCTGTGACAGGGTGCTTGATCTCGCCGTTTTCAATATAGAAGCTGCCTTTTGCCGCGCCTGAAAAGTCGCCGTTCGCATTCGGCTCGGTTCCGCTGATAAAGCCGACGAGCAGGCCCTGCTTCACGCCTTTGATGAGCTCTGCAAACGGTTTAGCGCCGGGCTCGATCACGCTTGCCCGATAAGGCAGCTCCTTTTCCTCAAGAAGGCGTTTGTTTTCGCATTTGAGCCTGTCCTTTTCATCCATGCCCTTTGTCTCCGGGGGTATTACGGCGCCGTCCTTTATTGAGTAAACGGCGCGCGCGGCGGGACTGTTCAGCGCGGGCTCGCCCTGTGCGAAGGGCTTGTCGCTCCTTACTGTGTAAAGCGAGATGATGCCGGAGCATTCAGGCGAAGGCAGTCCGTCGCCGTCTTCCATCAATTCAACGCGGCTGACGATTTGCTGCGTATAAGCGCCGACGAAATCGGGGGGCAGCACCAGCGTACCGGTAAACTTGCCGCGTCCTATGGGCTTCGCCCCGAGAAGCGCCGTCAGTTTTCTGGCATTTTTTCGCATTTTCCTGTCTTCGTCGATGAAGCGCTCCTCCCAGTCCGTGATCGTTCCCTGCGAAAAACCGATATCCGAAACATTGTTGCGCCTGTCCGAGGCAGCCCCCTGCCAGCCGAAATCCGCCGCGGAGCCTTTGGAAGCAAGTTCCGCGCCTTCCGTATTCATATAAAGCGTTTTCATGATCGCGAAGCGGGTAGAACCGTCAAGATCCACGTTCGGGAATTCACGCTTCATATCCGCGCACATCTCCTCGAAGCGCGTATACAGCATGAGGGGATTGCGTTCGACCGGCGATTCGACGCCCCGCGGCATGTAGCCGCGGAAGCCCATCGCAGTGCTTTTTGCGGGGGCGGAGCAGGCGAGCATATCCATTGCGCGCTTCGTATAAGATTCAAGGCTTTGCGGATCGAAATGATTGATGCGAAGGGTCGCCGAGCGTCCGTTTTGATATGCCGTGAATTCCGCATCGCAGCTTTCGAATTCGCGCAGAAGGTATTCATCATGGCCGAGCATGTTGCTCTCGTCCGTGTCCTGATATGTCACGGTGCATTCCGCTTTTTCAGCGCCGGCACTTCGAAGCGCATACAGCACGTCGAGTGCGATCTTTCTGACTTTATCCATTGGTGCTCCTTTCGCTCAAATTATCGTTGCGCCGTCGAGGGCTATATACGGCATGGACAGGCCGCGCTGGAGGATGCGCTCGCTTGAGACGCCCCGGATGCGCCTGAACATTTCGAACACGTTGCCGCTCACCATACATTCGACGACAGGGTATTTGATCTCTCCGTTTTCAATATAGAACCCGTCTTTGACAGCGCCGGAAAAATCTCCGTTTGGCGCGGGCATTGTTCCGCTTATATAGCCAACGAGAATGCCGCGCTTCACGGAGCCGATGAGCTGGGCATAAGGCGTCTCCGACGCATATTCAACGCCTGTAACGCCGAATGGCAGCCTTGCTGCGCGGTTGCGCTCCGTTTCAAGATGCGCGTCGAGCGCGCTGCCCTCAAGCCCGGCGGCGGCAGGACGTATTGGCGTTCCGTCGGCGATGAGATAACGCTTTTCGGCAAGGGCGCTGTTGACGGCGCCGTCGCCTTGAATGTACTTTTTGTCGGAACGCGCCTCGTAAACGGAAAATCCGCGGCTGCATTCGGGCGCGGGATACCCGTCGCCTTCCTTCATATTCTCTCTCCTTGTAAGGAGCTGATTGAGATAATACATGACCCCGTCGGGCTCAAAAAGGAGCGTGCCTTCGAATTTTTCGCCTGAAAGCTTCTTGGGATGCAGCATACGCCTTACATGTGAAAGCTTTTCGCGCATCAAGCCAAGCTCCATGAACGGCGTGTCCATATCATCGATTTCAACGAAATAGCTCACGCAGTCCGTGGTGGAATCCTTCCCGTCGTTTGCCGAGGCCTGAAAGCCGCACATCATGGTGCAGTTGTCCGAAGACACCTGCTGGGCGTCAGTGTTCTTATAAAACATTATCTGACGTCCGTGCCATGCCATGCCGTCCATGCCGACGTCGGGATACTCGCGCTTGAACTGAGTCATCATTTCTTCAAAACGCTCATAAAGCCTTTCGGGGGCAGGACGATCGATGTGATTGTCAGGCGCGGGATTGCCGCGGAAGCCTATCACGGGCTTCTCTTCTTCGCTTGCGCACATCGCCATCATCACGGCGCGTTTCGCCGCACGGGAAACGGAAGCCTCGTCGAGCTGATTGAAACGCACGGAAGCGCTTCTGCGGCCGCAATACAGCTTAACGTCCACCGAAAGCTCCTGAAACTCCCTGAGCAGATACTCCTCGTGGCCGAGGCAATTGGTTTCGATCTGATCGAGCAGATTGAGCGTGCATTCGGCCATGTCGGCACCGGCGGCGCAAAATGCGGAGAGGACCCTGTCGGGTATTGAAGCATAATACTCTTTATCGATCATACGCGCGCCTCACCTTCCGGCTAGATTCGCACGGCATTTTATCGCGGGACCGCCCGTCGCGGTTTCGATGCCCTGCTTCTTGCCGCACATGCCGCCGAAGCGCCATTCCTGTTTGTTGCCGATCATGGAAACGCTCTTGAGCATTTCAAAAGCAAGTCCGCTCATCGTCGTCCCGCGGATCGGGCGGAGTATCTTGCCGTTCTTTATTTCATAGCCAAGCGAGCTCACGATGATATATTCGCCGTTCGTCGCGCCGGATCCGTTTTCATTGCCGACAAGATAATAGCCGTGATCCACGGAGGCGATCATCTCGTCAAGCGTGTTCTTGCCCGGCGCGATGCCCGTGTTGCGCATGCGTATCATCGGTTCGTCATAATACTGGCTCGCACGGCAGTTGCCGCGGGCTTTGCCGCCGCGGCCGAAGTTGCGCGCCGTCTGGCGGGAGTGCATATATCCTGTAAGTATCCCATTCGTTATTATTGGCACATCCTCGCACGGGGTGCCTTCGTCGTCGACGAGCATACGGCAGTAAGCTTCCCCGTCAGGGACTGTATTTGCATAATCCATGAGGGTAACGATCTCGCTTGCAATCTGACGCCCCATATACAGGCCTGAAATCGAACCGCCGAGCACGCCGTCCGCTTCCACGGTATGGCCCATGGCTTCATGCGAAAGCATGCCGGTAAGGTCGGGGGAGAGGATTATATCGTGAACGCCGGCTTCCGGATATACGCCTTCGCGGAAATCCATGAGCTGATGATAAAGCTCGTCGATCTTTTCATATAGCCATTCGCGGTTCGAGAAGAAAACTTCGTCAAGATATTTGTTGTGGCCGTAATAATTGCCGAGGCTTATGGGTTCGCCGTCCTTGGTGACCGTTTTGAGATCGATATCGACATAAGCCCGAATTATGGCGGTGTGCGCGTCCCAACCGTTTGTCACGACAAGGCGCTTTTCCGTCACCTGACTCCTCACGCGTATCTCGCGCCCGGTGAGATCGGGATATTTTGCGGCGATATAGTTATCGATCTCAAAGGCAAAGTCCATGTGCATCTTCTGGTCGAGCTCACGAAGCTCACGGTCAAGCTCGAGCTTGCCGTTCTCGATCGGAGGGATGCCGTCTTCGCCGATATGCACGCGCGCATCGGCCTCTTCCGCAAGGCGTGTCGCGTGTTCGAGTATGTCCCTGCAATGCGCTTCATCATATTCCGACGAACTCGCTGAGCCGAAAAGTCCCCCCTTGAATACGCGGGCAAACACGCCGCTGCGGTCCGTGTAAAGATTGCGTACGAGCTTGCCGTCCTTCACAAGAACCTGACAATTGAGGTTTTGCTGCGCCCTCAGTTCTGTTTGGTAAGTAAACTGAGATTTAAGCGGAGTCAGAATGTCGTTTAGCATTTGATATCCTCCTTTGTGATGATACAGATCTGAATAAACTATTTAGCGGGTAAACTCATTATATAACCGCAGCATGGTGCGTGCAATACACGAAAGTGAGAAATTCTCTCAACCTTTCAGCAAGCGCCGTTTTTTGAAGATCAAACGCAAACTAAGGTCCTGCGGCGCAATACGCCCAATATAAGCCAGAATTATGTATAATTGTTAAATTATGCGCATACTGGTGCGGAATGTATTTTTTCATGGTCAGGCGATTCTCGAAATAGTTTAGAAATTGTAAAATTACTGTTGATTTTGTGTATACATGCTGCTATAATGCCCACAAAAGAATTAGGTTCTAAACAAATAAATCTCAACTTGACAGTCGCGCATGCGGCACAAAGAATAACTGAACAATGGAGCGGCACTAAATGAAGTATGATTTCGAGACCGTATTGGACCGGTTCGACATCGGTTCCACCAAATGGGAGGAAATGCGCAAATACGGCATAACGCCTGAAATGCACATCGTCCCGATGAGCAACGCGGAGATGGAATTCTATAACGCGCCCGAGGTCGTTCGCGGTGTACAGCAGTACATGGAAAAAACGGTTCTCGCTTATTTCACGCCCACACAAAGCTATTTTGACGCGGTGAGCGGATGGATGAAGCGCAGGCACGGATGGGATGTTCCGCGCGAATGGATAATACCTTATCCCGGCGTACACGGCGCTGTATGTATGGCGATCCAGGCATACTGCAAAAAAGGGGACGGCGTTATCGTGATGCCGCCCACATGGCCCGGATTCTTCCACGGCATAACGGAAAACGGCTGCGTGCGCGTTGACAATCCGCTCATTCATGAAGGAGATACCTATTATATTGATTATGAGGATCTTGAGCGCAAGGCCAAGGATCCGAACAATACATTGCTGCTCTTCTGCTCTCCGCAGAACCCGGCCGGCCGCGTGTGGAGCGCGGATGAAATACGCCGCGTCGGCCGTATCTGCATCGATAACGGCGTCACCATCGTCAGCGACGAGCTCCATTCGGATCTTGTGATGCCGGGTTACAAGCATATCCCGTTTGCCATGGTTTCAGATGAATTCAAATCAAAGCTTATCACCTGCACGGCGCCAAGCAAAACATTCAATCTTGCCGGACTTATTGCATCAAACGTAATAATTGAAGATGAAACGCTCAGGAAGGCTTTCCAGCAGCAGAAGAGCCGCTGCGGCATATTCAGACCGGATATGCTGGCAATGAAGGCCGTCGAGGTCGCATACAACGAGGGCGAGGCGTGGCTTGACGAGTGCATATTGAAGATAGAAGAAAACGCAAAGCTCGTCAAAGATTATATTGAAAAGTATCTGCCTATGCTCAAGGTCACAAAGCTTGAAGGCTCATATCTGATGTGGATCGACATGCGCGCGCTCGGGCTTGACAATGTCGGGCTTGAGAACGGGCTCATGAAGGAAGCGCATGTGTTCTTTGACGACGGATACTATTTCGGCGAGGAAGGCAACGGCTTTGAACGGGTCAACATCGCCTGCCCGACTTCATGCGTGCAGGACGCGCTGGACAAGCTGCGCGCATGGATAAACACGCTTCGGCTTTGAAGCACAGCAAAAAGCGAAGATCGTTTTTGAGGGGATGATCCCCTTAAAAATAAATATTACAGGAGGATATAATAGTGAAGAAACTGATCGCGCTGTTGATCGGCCTCATGATGGTGGTAAGCGTTTTTGCAGGCTGCCAAACGACTGAGCCGGCCGACACACAAACCGATGCTCCGGAAACAAATCCGGAAGCCACCGTTTCGGGAGGCATTGCTGAGGAAACAACCCCGACCACCGCACCGGAAGAAGAACCGCAGTACGGCGGAACATTTGTCTGGGCGCAGAGCGGCGATCCCAACACCCTGCTCTATGCTTGGCTGACCTCCGGCTGGACAAACCGTATGAGCTCGTTCATCAACGATAAGCTTTTCATCGTTGATGCCGAGGGCAACATCGAAGAGTATCGTGTTTGCGACAGCTATACGGTAAGCGACGACGGTCTTGTGTATACGTTCCACATCCGCGACGGCGTGAAGTGGCATGACGGCACCCCGGTGCTTGCAAGCGACGTTGTTTGGACAAACAATGTGCAATATGATCCCAACTGGTTCATGAGCCTTCAGTTCCAGCTGCCCGGCACATGGGAGACCGTGGACGATTCAACGTTCACCGTCACCCTTACTGAGCCCAGCAACAACCTCCTCTACAATATGATGGACGGTCTGCACATCCAGCCCGAGCATTATTATGAGGGCGTCGATCCTTCCGAATTCTATTCCTGCAAACAGGCATATGAGCCCATCGGCTGCGGTCCGTTCAAGTTTGTTGAGTATAAAGTCGGCGATTATCTGAAGATGGAAGCCTTTGATGATTTCTGGGCCGGACGTCCGTATCTTGACGCCGCTTTCATAAAGATCACCGGCGGCTCACAGTATACCGAGATCGCTCTTGAATCCGGTCAGGTCTCCTGCTATACCACCACCGAGGATTATTACGAGGAGATCAAGGATAGCGATCAGTTCCAGTTCCTTATCGGCCCCTCTTCGATGGTTGCCGAAGTGAGCTTTGATTTCCACCTTTATAAACTTGCCGATATCGATCTTGAGAAACCGCTCTACACCGGCGATCGCGTGATCCGTGAAGCGATTTCTTACATGATCCCCTATGAAGAGATCATCGACAAGGTGCTGCGCGGCGCGTGCATAAGGAGCTATTCGATCGTTCCCTCGGACGGCCAGTGGTATACCGAGGAAGGCATGAATCAGCCTTACTACGATCTTGATAAAGCCAATCAGATCCTTGACGATGCCGGTTATGTCGATACCGACGGCGACGGGATCCGCAACTGGAAGGACGGCTCCAACATTTCCATCAAGTGGAGCTACTATGACGCGGGCGGAGCGAATGAACGGATGAGCGTTCTTATGGCGGAAAACTGCCAGAACTGCGGTATCCTTTCAGCCCTTACGACCGAAGAACAGACGAGCTGGCTTGAGACTTTCGTTTCGGCAGACGAAGCATTTGATCCCAACGATATTGAAACCACCGCCAACGTGTATTATTACGGCGGATACGGCTCAGACGCCTATGGTTATTACAACATGTATGCGAGCTGGGGCGATCAGGGCTTTTTCAAGAACTGGGATACCGGCGAGTTCTATACCGATGAGGAAAAGGCCCGCTGCTTCGAACCCGCCATCGTGGATTCTGTCGCCCGCAGCGACGAAGCGCTCAAGGCGATGGAAACCGATCATGATAACGGCGCAGAGTATTTCAAGACGTTCCAGCAGATCTGGACCAATGAGATAATTAGTGAGATCCCCATCGGCACCATGCAGCGCCGTATCGCCTTCCAGGCGAACATCCGCGGCATAGACAAGGCCCTCTGGCGCACGAACAACAACTATCTTGGCTTCGCAATGGAGCGTATCTGGATCGACCCGAACGCATAAGTGAAACATACGTCGGCATATAAGTGCTGACAGCCGTCCGGGGGGCGCATTCCCGCCCCCCGGGCATACATAACGGCCACAGGGGAGAAGATCTCATGAAAAGATATCTTGTCAAACGTTTATTGCTGATAATTCCGATGCTTATCGTGATAACGTTTATCTCTTATATGATAATGGACCTCGCTCCGGGCGATCCGACGCTTGCTTATGTCGATTTTGAAAAGCAGCGTGTTACCAAGGAATTTGTTGAGGAAATGCGGGTAAAGCTTGGACTCGACAAGCCTTTCTACGTCAGATATTTCAAATGGCTCGTGAACGTGCTGCAAGGCAACCTGGGCTATTCGCTTGTTTCTCAGCGCGCTGTAACATGGGAAATCAGCCAAAGGATAAACATAACGCTTGTTATATGCTTGCTTGCCACCATATTACAGGCGTTGATAGGAATCGCGCTGGGTATTGCAAGTGCCTTGAACCATGGAAAGTTCTGGGATAACTTCATCCAGATTATATGTTACATAACCATGTCTGTCCCGTACGCATGGATATGTCTTTTGATGATAACGGTGTTCACGCTCAAGCTCGGATGGCTGCCGTCCACAGGGCTGCATGATCTCATGCTTGTGAACCCGACAAAATGGGAGTATTTCATCGATACTGCGAAGCACATGATACTGCCGATGCTGTGCATGATAATCCCCGGCTTCGGAAGCTGGGCCCGTTTCCAGCGCGGCGCCTTCCTCGAATCGATGAATCAGGATTATGTGCGCACCGCACGCAGCAAGGGCCTTGCGGAAAAGACAATCACATGGAAGCATGTGCTCAAAAACGCTTCTCTGCCGACGATCACAAGCATTGCAGGCTCTCTGCCGGCGGTGATCACGGGCTCCACGATGATCGAATCCATATTCGGCATTGCGGGACTTGGCAGCGCCCTCACAAGCGGCGCATCCAGCCGTGATTATCCGATGGAAATGGCTTCTCTGCTGATAATCGGTCTGCTTACGCTCGGCGGAATACTGCTTTCGGATGTATTGTATGCGCTTGTCGATCCGCGCATCCGGTACAATTGACGAGGAGGGCATGTGAAAATGGCTGATCAAAAGAATAAAGACTGCAAGCTCCTCAGATGGCTCAAAAAGCGTCCTAATGTTAATAACCTGATCGATACGATGAACGAGGAGGACTACTTCGAAAGGACCTCCGACAGCTTCGGCAAGCTTGTGCTCAAGCGTTTCACGCACAATGTGCTGGGCATGATCGGTCTTTCCGTGCTGACCGTGCTTATCCTTGCAAGCGTTTTGGCGCCGGTCATCGCCCCTTATGATTATGAGGAGAGTCACCTCGAGGAACTGACGACGGGCAAGCCGCTTGCGCCGAACGAAAAGTTCATCTGGGGCACGGATGCTCTCGGACGCGATTATTTCACGCGCTGCCTTTACGGCGGGCGGGTCTCGCTGCTTGTCGGCTTTGCCGCAACGGCAATGATGGCTGTGATAGGCGTGCCGCTCGGCATCGTGTCGGGTTATTTCGGCGGATGGGTGGATACGCTGCTTCAACGCCTTCTTGAGGTGTTCAACAGCATCCCGACATTCCTGATAATCATAATAATCGCCGCCGGCCTTGAAAGGAGCGTCTGGAACGTCATCTGGGTCATGGGTGTGTTTTACTGGCCAAGCTTCGTGCGTATAATCCGCGCATATTTCCTCTCGCTCAAGGAGCAGGATTTTGTGCAGGCGGCAAAGGCGCTGGGCATTAAGCCGATCCAGATCGTGTTCCGCCACATGTTCCCGGCAGTCACGATGCCGCTTCTCATCATCGTTTCAACGTCGATCGTGAACGCCATAATGATGGAAACGAGCCTTTCGTATCTGGGCTTCGGCATTCTTGAGCCAACGCCGACATGGGGCTCCATGCTCAACACAGCCGCGCGTTATCTGCGCTGGGTGCCAAGCATGGCCCTTTTCCCGGGCACGCTGATAACGCTCGTCACGCTCTCGCTCAACTTTATTGCTGACGGCCTTAGGGATGCTTTCGATCCCAGGGCGATGCAGTCATGAGGGGGTAAATGAAAATGAGTGAAAAGCTTTTGACGGTTGAAAACCTCTCGACAGGCTTCAGCAGTAAGCACGGTCTCATCCAGGCGGTGTCGGGCGTTTCCTTTGACATCGCGCCGGGCGAAAGCGTCGCCCTTGTGGGAGAGTCCGGATGCGGCAAATCGGTCACGGCGCTTTCGATAATTCGTCTTCTCGACGTGCCGCCCGCGGTCATTAAGGCGGACAAGGTGGAATTCAACGGCATGGACGTGCTGGCGCTTGACCATGAGCATATGCGGCACGTGCGCGGCAATGAAATGTCCATGATTTTCCAGGAGCCGATGACGAGCCTTAATCCCGTTTTTCGTGTGAATGAGCAGATTGCCGAAGCGCTGATGCTCCATAAGGGCATGAGCAAGAAGGAAGCTTATGATTACGCGGTGGATATGATCGCGGCAGTGGGCATACCGGACGCGGCAAAGCGCGCGACGGAGTATCCGCACCAGATGTCAGGCGGCATGAGGCAGCGAATAATGATCGCTATGGCGCTCTCGTGCGACCCGAGGCTGCTCATTGCGGACGAGCCGACGACGGCGCTTGACGTCACCATACAGGCACAGATAATGGAGCTTATCGCCGAGCAGCAAAGGAAACGCAACATGGCGCTGCTCCTCATAACCCATAACCTCGGCGTCGTTGCGGAGGTTGCGGACAGGGTAATGGTCATGTATGCAGGGCAGATCGTGGAATCCGCGCCTGTTGCAACGATATTTGAAAATCCGTGGCATCCGTATTCCGTGGGCCTTCTCAACTCCGTTCCGTCCGCTGATAAAAAGGACAAGGAGCTTTATGTTATCGAGGGTACGGTGCCCAGCCCGCTCTTCTTCTCCAAGGCATGCAGGTTCAACCCCCGCTGCCCGTATTGCGATGAGAAGTGCAGGACCGAAGCGCCTCCGCTCATGGAGGTCGAATCGGGACACAGCGTGCGCTGCTGGCATCCCGTAACGGAGTGAGGAAGAGGTGAACGGCATGAATGAAACGATAAACAAAGTACCTGAAGCCGAGAACGCCGCAAAGCTTGCCGAGAAATATGAATATGAGCTTGAGGCAAAGAATATCTGCCAGTATTTCCCGTTTGAAAAAGGCACCTTCGGCGGTGTGAAAAGTTATGTCAAGGCCGTTGACAACGTTTCCCTTTCCATAAAAAAAGGAGAAACGCTCGGCCTTGTGGGTGAATCCGGCTGCGGAAAGACAACGTTCGGCAAGACCATCCTGCGCCTCATCGAACCCACGGCGGGCGAGGTCTGGTTTGAAGGGCGCGACGTGCTCAAGCTGCGCGGTGAGGAGCTGCGCAAGACGCGCACGAAGATGCAGATCGTTTTTCAGGATCCGTACGGCTCCCTCAACGCGAGGATGAGCGTCGGCACGATGCTCAAGGAGCCGATCGTGGCGCATGGCTTGTACCACGGTAAGGACGCCGACGACCGCGTGAAGGAATTGCTCAGCATGGTGGGCCTTCGTCCGTTCCATGCGCTCAGGTATCCGCACGAATTTTCGGGCGGCCAGCGTCAGCGCATCGCTATCGCGCGCGCGCTCACAGTCAATCCGAGCTTCATAGTTTGCGACGAGCCGGTTTCCGCGCTTGACGTTTCGGTTCAGGCGCAGATACTGAACCTTCTCATCAAGCTGCGCAATGAACTCGGACTCACCTACCTGTTCATTTCGCATGATCTTTCCGTCGTCCGCCATATATCTGACAGGATCGGCGTGATGTATCTCGGCAAGATCGTTGAGCTTGCAAGTCAGGAGGATATATACGATGAACCGCTGCATCCGTATACGCGCGCGCTGTTCGCCGCCATGCCGGAACCCAAGGTGCAGGAGCGTAAAAAGCGCGTCCTGCTCCAGGGCGATCCACCAAGTCCCCTCAACCCGCCGTCGGGATGCACGTTCCACGGCAGGTGCGCCGATGCGATGCAGATCTGCTCTGAGATAATACCTGAGTTAAAGGAAGTCTGTCCCGGACATTTCTGCGCATGTCATCTGTATGACAACAAATGAGCGGTGAAAAAGCGGGACGCGGGCTTATATGCCCGCGTCCCGATGCAAAAACCAAAAGCAAACGTTGCTGATTTCAACTTGAACGGAGGATAAGCAATAATGTATACCTGCGCAAATTGCAATGTGTATGCCTGCCTTGAAAAAGAGAAGAAGGGTATGCCGAAAAACTGCCCAATGAACAACAAACAGTATCTTACCGATATTTTCAAGGAATATGAAGATCCGGAGATACACCGTTTTTATTATGCGACGAAGACATCAGGCCAGCCGAACACGAGCTTTCCGAGCGTGCCGAGGCTGCGTTATGCGATAGATTTCTGCAAGAAGATGGGTTATAAAAAGATCGGCCTTGCGTTTTGCATACGCATGTGGCCAGAGGCACAGCTTTACGCGAAGATCATCCGCCGCTTCGGCATTGAAGTGGTCAGCGTTTCATGCTGCAATTGCGGTATCAATATAAAGGATCTCGGCGTTCCCCTGCCGGACAACATCGATTTTGACGCCGCCTGCAATCCCATGGGTCAGGCGCGTCTGATGAACGAACAGGGCGTGGAGTATAACCTCGTTATGGGGCTTTGCCTCGGCCATGATTCGCTTTTCATGAAATACGCGAACGCGATGAGCACGGTCGTGGCGGTGAAGGATCCTGCCACGGCGCATTGCCCCACAAAGGCGCTTTATCTTTACAACAGCTATTACGAAAGATTTTTCACTCCGAGCGAAGAAGAAAAGGGGGATGACTGAAATGTATACCTGTGCAGAATGCAAACGGCGCGCATGTCTCACGCCTGAAAAAAACGATCTTCCCGCAAATTGCCCGATGAGAAACGAGCAGTATGCGAAGGAGATCCGGGAAGGTTATATGGATCCGGAAATAAACCGCTTCTATGTGGCGACAAAGACCGCAGCAGGCCCGGATACACCGCGCGCGAAGTTCATCCCGCGTCTTCGTTATGTGATCGACCTGTGCAAGAAGATGGGGTATAAAAAACTCGGCTTCGCCTTCTGCGTAGGCTTCAGGGATGAGGCGAAGCTCTATTCGAAGATACTCCGCGGCCACGGGTTCGAGGTCGTCAGCGTGGGGTGCTGCAACGGAGGGTTCAACATTGCCGATCACGGCGTGCCGCTGCCTTCAAACTGCGATTTTGACGCGGCCTGCAACCCGATCGGTCAGGCGCGCCTGATGAACGAACAGAATGTGGATTTCAACCTTGTGATGGGTCTGTGCGCCGGCCACGACTCGCTTTTCCTCAAATACGCAAACGCGATGAGCACCGTGATCACAGTCAAGGATCCCGCAACAGGCCATTGCCCGCCCGCAGCCCTTTATCTGTACGATACATATTATAAAGAGATATTCGAGGAGGGTATGGAGAAGAAATGACGGATCTTGACCTTAAAAGCTATAAGGGCCTGTTCACGGAGCATACGAATCTTCGCTATCAGGAAATGATCCGCTGCCGCGTCAGGCTTCTGAACGGCGAAATTGTGCCCTCGCAGAATTATTACACGACAAGCTCCGGCGTGTCGGCGATGATAAGCATGGACGGCATACGCGGGTTCGCTTCCGCCGAGGGGACGCGCCGGGAGGATATCGTTTCAACGCTCAGACGCGCAGAAATGAACGCGAAGCTTCTGCACAGCGTCGTGAAACCGGCAAAGAAGCCTCTGCAGCAGCTCCGGGACGCAACGTATCAAACGGATTTTGTCACCAAGCCTGTGGATCGCGCGTATATGCTTGAGCTCGCGCGCGAGGTTGACGATCATATCGTCAATCATTGTCCGGGTATACTCAGCCGAACCGTTGTGGTCCACTTTGATTCGATCGAGAAGGACGCCGTCGTTTCCAACGGCGTAGATGCGCACACGATAATGGTGCGCACGCATATCATGGTGTTCATGACGGCACAGTGCGCCGACGGGGAGGTCGTCACGCTGGATGATTACTGGGGACGCCGCGGCAATCCCGAAGACGTGTTCAGCGAGCGCAGCGGCATGTATGCCTGGATAGATAAGCTCTATAGGGAACTCATGCTCAAGCGCGAGGGCGTGTATACGCAGGCGGGATATAAGGATCTCATCCTGTGCCCGGATCTTGCCGGTATGCTTGCGCATGAAGCCGTCGGCCATACATGCGAGGCGGATATGGTGCTCGGCGGCGGCGTCGCCGCTTACAACATGGACAAGCGTGTGGCAAGCGATCTTGTGACGCTTGTGGATTTTGCGCACCATGCCTTCGGCGAAGAATGTCATATACCGATTTATGTGGATGACGAGGGTACGCCGGGCAGCGACGCCGTAATTATCGATCACGGTATCCTTCGCGGCTATATGCACGACCGTGCGAGCGCGGCGCATTTCGGCGTTATGCCGACAGGCAACGCGCGTTCGTTCGATTTTTCGGACGAACCACTTATACGGATGCGCAATACCGTGATATTGCCCGGGAAATCGAAGCTTGAAGATATGATCGCCGCGATCGACGACGGCTATATTCTTTCGTATCCGGCAAACGGACAGGGGGACAGTACGGGCGAATTCATGTTCGGCGCAGGCTTCGGCATGGAGATCAAGCGCGGCAGGCTGGCGCGCCCTGTGCGCGGGGCGACGCTTTCGGGCCTTGCGTTCGAGCTGCTCAAATCCGTTGATATGACGAGCGAGGATATGAACTGGCGCTCCGGCGGCATGTGCGGCAAAAAGACGATGATACAAACAGGCATGGGCGGTCCCGCCATAAAGTGCAAAGCCAATATCGGCGGAAGATGAGGAGGAACGCAATGGAAAAGTATATTGAGCTTGCCCGCGGCACAATGAAAAAGCTCACTGATGCGGGCGCGGATGCAGCGCAGTGCATCGTTTCTTCAAACGATATTGAGGAGATACAGGCCGAGGGCAACACTTTCAACCTGATGCGTTCGCTTTGCGTGAAGAAACTCACCCTGACCGCCATACGCGGCAAAAAGATGAGCGAGATGACGGTAAACCGTTTTGACGCGGACAGCATAGACGCCGCCGTCAAAGGCTGTATCGGCGCGCTGGACTTTGCCGCTGATGATGAATACGCGAGTTTTACCGGGGCAGAGGGCAACGCCCAATTCCGCCGCGGGGTTTTTGAACCGGATATGCCGCGGCTGACCGCCCGTCTGGTCGAGATGGCGCAGGATATTTCGCGCGAGTATCCGGGCGTCGTGTATGACATAACGGGTCTGTTCAAACACGGACGCAGCGTATATATGAACAGCAATGGCGTGCTTTTCACCGATGAGACCGGCTGCTATAACGTGTCCGCGGGCTATATGGCAACGGACGGCAGCGAAACCACTTCATTCGGGCCGTCCTGCTACATGCTCATTGCGGATCCGGATGTGCGTCTTATCGACGCCGCGGGCAACAGGGATGAGATCGAGCGCGCGATAAAACTTCTCCATCCGCGCCAACTCGGACGCCGGAAGTTTACCGGCACGCTCATCGCAACGCCGGGGTATACGAATAACTTTTTTTACGATGTTGCACAAACCGCCCTTTCGGACATGCCGGTGGCCAGCAAGACCGGCAAATGGTGCAATAAGCTCGGCTTGCCAGTGGCCGACGACAAGCTCACGCTCGGCTTCCTGCCTTTTTCAAACGAGATCCGCATGGGAGAGCGCGTAACAGACGAGGGATACGCGGCGGCCGACTGCACGCCGATAGAGAAGGGCGTGCTTAAGAGTTTCATGCTCACACGCCACGGCGCGGCAAAAAGCGGATATCCGCGGCGCGTAAACGGCATGAGCGGCATGTGCGTCGCACCGGGGGATACGGCGCTTGAGGATATCATCGCAAACACGAAGCAAGGTATACTCATGGGCCGATACTCCGGAACGACCCCCGATGTTTCGGGCGAGCTTTCGGGCGTTGCCAAAAACAGTTTTTATATTGAGGACGGAAAGATACTGTATCCTCTTGTGGAAACGATGATGAGCGGAAATATGTTCGATATGCTGACAAACGTTTCGGCCGTGTCGCGGGAGGCGAGGCGCAACGGTACTTCTGTGCTGCCGTATGTCGCCTTTGAGGGCGTCACTATCAAATAATAATAAAAAAGGAGACGCGGACATGCCGGCAGAAATGCGACTTTTGAATCCCGTGCGGGATGAAAAGGGACAGGCGGATTTCCGGAAAGCCTGCATGCTCACCGACCGCGCGCTTGAGCGCATATATGCGTCGATGCGCTGCGGCATGACGGAGCTTGAACTGCTTGACAGGGTGATGGAGGCAAAGGACGGCGTTGTGAATGATTACGCGCCGGGGGAGGACGTGCGTCTCGGCTTCATCATCATCGAATCAGGACCGCGCACTGCTATGCTGCACGGGCGGGCCACGGACAAGCGGATAATGCGCGGCGACTTTGTGACGATCGATTTCGGCCTTGCATACGCTTCTGCAATGGCGGATATGACGCGCACATTCGTTGCCGGTCAGGCGGACGCGAAGCAAAAAGAGATATATGCGGCCGTGAAGAACGCGATAGACGAATGTGAAAAGACGTTCCGTCCGGGCTTGAACGGGGATGAGGCGGATCGCATTGCGCGCGACATCATACGCGGCGCCGGATACGGGGATAACTTCATCCACGGCCTCGGTCACGGTTTCGGCGATTATCGCGATCCCAATACCGGCGATGCCACGGCACTTGCGCCGGGCGCTTCCGACACGGTGCTCCGGTGCGGGATGGTGTTCACGATCGAGCCCGGCATTTACGTTGAGGGCTTCGGCGGAGTGCGTATCGAGGACACGGTGATAATGCGGGAGCAAGGCGTGGAACCGCTTTTCAGCTTCACAAAGGAACTTTTATCCATCGATGAATGAACTGAGGAGGAAGGCTTATATGCTCAATACACAACAGATGCTCGACATCGCGCTTGAGCTTGCCGGGCTTGAAAAAACCACGGCGGACGCGGCGGTGATCGTGCCCGGGGAAAACATCAAAAAAGTGCTTGTCGGGATCGACATAAACACGCCAGAGGTGGTCATAGGCAAGCTTATGGGCTATGACTGCGTTGTCAGCCATCATCCGCGCAATATCGATCTCAAGGGGATGAACAAGCTTTTTCTTGACCAGAAATATACGATGAACGAATGCGGCGTTCCGCTCAATGAGGCGGAAAAGCTGATAACCGTCGCCGGCAAGCCAATGGAAGACGGCGATCACGCTTTCAACTTCAACCGCAACGCAAGCGCTGGCGAGGTGCTGCATATGCCGTATGTCTGCATACATACGCCGGCAGATCTTGTCGTGGAAAAGACGCTGCAAAGGATTTTCGACGAGCGCTTCGGCCAAAAGCCGGAAACGAAGCTTTCGGAGTTGATGAAGGTGTTTGATGAATACAGCGAGTTCAAAAACGCCGTGTACGGCCCGAAGATCGAGGCGGGAACGCCGGATTCGCAATGCGGAAGGATCCGAGTGATAATGAGCGGCGTGACGGACGGCGGACCTGAAGTAATGAAGGCATATTTCCGTGCGGGCATAGGCACGATCGTGTATATGCACTGCGGGGAAGAGGAGATAAGGATCGCGAACACACCGGAGGGCGGCAATATAATCAACGCCGGACATATGGCGAGCGACTCATTCGGAATGAACAGAATTATTGAGAAATGGGAGAGCCTCGGCGCGGAAGTCACGCGCGTGAGCGGCCTCATAGGGTGAACGGCATGAATACGAAAGAAATGCTTGATATCGCGCTTGCGCTTGCAGGCCTTGACGAATGCCCGGCTGATACGGCTGAGATCGTTCCCGGCGAAAACATCAAAAAGGTGCTTGCAGGGCTGGATATAAACAATCCGGAGCTTGGCGTTGGCAAGGTGATGGGTTATGACTGCGTTGTAGGTCACCACACGAGAACAGAGGATCTCAAGGGCTGCTCCAAGCTGATGGAAACGCTGCCAGCGGAATATCTCACTTCACACGGCATAAGCCCGATAGAGGTCGAGCGCGTGATCTCAGGACGCGCGGCGAAGGCTGACAAAAGTAAAAACGCCATGGATCACAACCGCGAGGCGATGGGCGCGAGGACGCTTGGCCTTCCTTTCATGACGATCATGAGCCCCGCGTGCCGCATTGCCGAAAAGACTGTCCAACAGGATATGGACGCCCGTTTTGCCGGCAAGCCGTTCACGACGCTCGACGAGATCGTCGAAGCCTTGAAGGAATATCCGGAAACAAAAGCATGGTCGCTTGAACCGAAGGCGCTCGTGGGCGATCCGGAAAGCCATGCGGGTAAGATCGCAGTAATGTTCACGGGGCTTTCGGAATGCGTGTTTATGGACGGATACAACCCTGAACTTGGCGACGCGGAGATATTCAAAAGCCTGTTCCGCCACGGCGTGGGCACGCTGATCGTGAAATATCTCGGCGCGGATGAGAAAAAGGCGATAATTGAGCAGAAGATAGGCAACGTGGTGTGCATAGGCCATATGGTCGCAGATTCCATAGGCATGAACAGGATAATCGCCGCGTGGGAGGAAAAAGGCCTCACGGTGGACAAATTTTCGGGTATATTGGGGTGAAGGCTATGATGAATACAAAGGAAATGCTTGACGCCGCGCTGGAGCTTGCAAAACTCAAAAGCTGCCCCGCCGATGCGGCAGTGATAAATCCGGGCGAGAATATCAAAAAAGCCCTTGTCGGTATTGACATGAACGTGCAGGAGCTTGTGATAGGCCGGATGCTGGACTTTGACTGCGTGGTGAGCCATCATCCGCGCTGCACGAATACGAAGGGGATGGACGAGCTGTTTCTCGAACAGCGCTATGCGATGTTTGAAAACGGCATACCGTTAACCGAGGCGCAGAAGCTCATAAATGCGAGCGCCGGAGAAGGGAGCGATTACCGCCTTTTCTCAAACAACGACCGCAACGCGAGCGCTTCAAAAATACTGAAGATGCCTTATGTGTGCATCCATACCCCTGCCGACATAATCGTTGAGACGGCCTTGCAGAAAATGTTTGACGCGCGTTTCGCCGAGAAACCGCGCACGCGCCTCTGCGATGTGCTCGATGTTTTCAAGGAAATACCGGAATATTCTCACGCTGTGTTTGAACCAAAGATCGCCGTGGGCGAACCTGAAAGCTATGCAGGCAGGATCCATGTGATAATGAGCGGTGTGACGGGCGGAGGCCCTGACGTTTACAACGCCTATTTCCGCGCGGGTATAGGTACGCTCGTGCTGATGCACTGCACGGGCGAAGATGTGAAAAAGGTCGATGAAGCGCACATAGGAAATATTATAAACGCAGGCCATATGGCAAGCGATTCATACGGCATGAACCGTATCATTGAGGCGTGGGAGGCGCGCGGGGTCGAAGTCGTGCGCATGAGCGGCCTGCTTTCGCCGGAATTTTAACAGCAGCGGATATCCCTCCTGCCGTGGGGCTGTGTTTTCACACGGCCTCACGGCGTATGTGTGCAATGACATAAACCGAAAAAAGCTGGTGAAAGGCGTTATTTACACAGTATTGCCTGTATAATAATATAATGATGTTCATTTCCGAATTGTTGCCGTCTTCACGTCCGTTTCATTTGATAGAGGGGGGAAAATAGTATAAAACACAAAGCCGGGAAAAAGAAATATAAGCCCGTACTTGAGATAATGCGCCTTGGCGTGTTGCTTTGTCCGTGGAAAAGTCTTGCTTATTTCGCGACGTCGATCGGTCTCGGGCCGCTGGGTGCGTATACGACAAAGCTTCTGGCCGACGTGGTGGATTCGCTCGTCGGCATCGTTTCGGGCGCGGGCAACGCCGGGACGCTGTGGCATTCGCTCGGCATGTCCGCAGCGCTCACCGCAGCGGCAGCCTTGATAACCGCGCTCGTTGATTATCTGCGCAACAGCATACCGCTAAAGATCAGTAAAGCGGTGAGCCTGCGAATCGTCAGTCTTGCTTCCTCCGTGCCGTATTTTGAATATCTGACGCCGGAGTATCACGGCGCAGCCGGGGCCGCATCCGACAACGCGATCTATTCGGCAAACGGGGTGTTGGGTTATTCAGCCGATATAATCACAGCCGTTTCGGCTATGATCTCATATGCAGTCATGCTTGCTTCCTTCGGCGGGACGATCGCGGCGGTGTGCGCGGTGCTGCTTGTTTGCGCTGCGTGCTATGTGAATGTGAAAGTACAGGAGAAGCAGCGCAGCGAGCGATCGATATTTCACATGCTTGATGACAGGAAGGATTATTATAACAACTTGTATGTCGATAAAAACGCCATGTATGAGATGGCGCTCTTCGGCACGGATGAAGTTATTGATCCCTCGATGGAAGACTATTATAACCGGAGCGTGCAGCTGCGCAAAGAACAGCAACTGCAATTGTCGAGACTTAATATCGCTTTGAATGCGATACAGGCGCTCATTGCGGGCGCGGGAATGGTGGCGGTGATCATGGGCAGCGACCTGATCTCGGCGGGCGCGCTCACGGCGATCATCGTCGCAATGAAAGCGGTCACATCCTCCGCGACGCAAGCCGGAAGCAGCATGGGCAAAATGCTCAGCTATCGCCGCAGCATGGAAGATTTTCTTGTATTTGAGGATAAATGCAAGCGAACGGATAAGGTAAATGAAAACGTTGTCATGCCGGATATGCAGGCCGCAGCGGTGGATGCGGAGCATGTTTCATTCGCTTATGGCGACAATGTGATCCTTCGCGATATAAGCATTCACATAGAGAAGGGCGAACACGTCGCAATAGTCGGCGAGAACGGCGCCGGCAAGTCCACGCTCATAAACATCCTGCTCGGGCTGTATCCGAATGGCGGCGGAAAGGTGCGCATATTCGGCGCCGATCCGGAAGCGCTTCTGCTCAACGGCAAAAAGCTGCCTGCATATGCCCTTTTCCAAACTTACGGAAAGTTTTACGGACTCACGGTGGGCGAGAACATCACCCTTGGCTGTGCAAAGTTTGACGCGGAACGCGCGGGGCGTATCGATCCCTTCCTCGGCAGCATAGATCCTGAAACGATAACGGGCGAAAGCTTATTTGTGGGCGGGGAAGATTTTTCCGGCGGCGAATGGCAAAAGATCGCGCTTGCACGGTGCAGCTTTGCGCCGGAGGCGCCGCTTGTCATCCTCGACGAGCCGACGGCTTCGCTCGATCCTGTTGCTGAGATGCAAATATTCAATAACGCCATGAAGGAGTTCGCCGAGCGCGCGGTGATACTTATCACGCACCGTCTGGGCGCCGTGCGTCATGCCGACAGTATATATGTGATGCGCGACGGCATGTTCACGGAACAAGGCACGCACGACGAGCTGATGGCTGAGAACGGTTATTACGCTGCTATGTTCAACGAGCAGGCGGCATGGTATACAACCGGGAAGGGAGACGGGCAATGAGCAAAAATGCAAAGGGAAAACCGGAGGCGCTGAAAAATACGGAGGCGCTTTTCAGCATGATCGGGCTCATACTGAAACTCCAGAAAAAGCTCGTTTTTCTGCTCATACCTGTGGCATTGATCGGGGGCCTCATCGCACCGGCCACAACCGTCCTCACAGCGCGTGCTGCGGAGAATTTTATGGAGGGCGAAAGCTCCGCGCTCGTCATTTGCGTTGTGGCCATCGCAGCGCTCTCCGGCGTGACGATGATGCTTTCCGTGTTGAATAGATATTTGGGGAAGCTTATCGAGCTGAAAATGGAGCTTCCGTTGAGGCGCTTCATACTTGACAGCGTAAAAAAGACGGATGTAAGGCAGCGCGAAAAGCAGGAGTATACCGAGGACATTGAAGCCGCATTGAACCTTTCGGGTATGTTTCTGTCCATGGTTCCGATGCTCGCGTTGTCTTCGGTACAGACGCTGATTATGACGATATCTGCCCTGATCATCGTGTTCACAGTGAGTCCGGCGCTTGCGTGCGTCATGCTTGTGCTGGCTGTTGCCGGTGGGTATATATATTACAGCGCCAACAATGGAGCTTTCAAACGCGCCAAGGAAGCGGCTTTTACAAACTATTACCAGCAATCGCTGATCAAAAAAATAAACGACAGATATGCTTTTGCAGAGCTGAAGACGTCGGGAAGATTGCCATGGTATGTAAGCCGTTGGGAAAAGGCGTTTGACACATATGCCAAAGCAAGCATAAAAAGCGATACGGCGGGCTTGTTCAGAAGGAATCTTTCGCCGCTTGTGATATCGCTCGGCGCATATTTGTTGATGGCTGTGTTCGGCTTTACCGCAATCGGCAAAGCGGGAGCGGTCGGCTCGGTGATGCTTGTTGTCAACTCGCTTTTGACATTGTCGAGCGCGCTTGAATCGTTGGTCACGAATATCGGTGATATGGATGTTTTCGGACGGGATTGTTCGTTGTTTTTGAAGCTTGCGGATACTGCGAAAGCGAGCCGCGGACGAGGCATCGGTAACAACGCGGAGCCCGTGGGCGTATCGCTCAAAAACGTGTCTTTCTCATACGACGGAGTCAGGAAAGCCGTGGACGGCGTGAGCATTGAGATCGCCCCTGGCGAACGGGTGGCGCTCGTGGGCGAGAACGGGTCCGGAAAATCCACGCTTGCAAAGCTTATTTTGCAGCTTTACCGCCCGGATGAAGGCAGTGTCGATATCGGCGGGCATGAACCGTCGCGCGCAAGCGCACTTATGCAGGACTATATGCGCTATGAAATGAGCCTGAGGGAGAATATCGCCATGGGAGAACCTTCAAAGCTCAATGACGATGGGGCGCTTGCCGGGGCATATAAAACTGTTTGCGGCGGAGAACTTTTTGCAGGCCTTGACGAGATGCTGAGCCTTCGTTTCGGCGGGCGTGACCTTTCCGGAGGGGAGTGGCAGCGGGTGGCGCTTGCTCGGGCGTTTGTGCGGGAAGCGCCGCTTATCGTGCTTGACGAACCGAATTCGGCGATAGACGCATTCGCAGAAAGCGCGATAATCCGCAACATGTTTGATGCTTCTGCCGGACGCAGCTGCATATTCATAACGCACAGACTGACGACCACGGCGCTTGCGGACCGTATAATCGTGATGAAGGACGGCAGGATCGAAGAACAAGGAACGCACTGCGAGCTTGTCGCAAAAAACGGAGAGTATGCAAGAATGTACAGGACGCAGGCTGAAAATTACATTGCCTGACCTCCCGTACACCGTGTTGCGTGAATATGTTATAATCCTTCCATGGATAAAAAACAGCAAACCGAACATCAGGTTCATCCGTTCGGCCCGGTTTGGGATGAGAACAGCCGCGCGCTCATTCTGGGATCATTTCCTTCGGCGCGCTCGCGCGCGGAGGGCTTCTATTACGGCAACCCGCAAAACCGTTTTTGGCGCGTGACTGCCGCCGTGTGGGATGAGAGCGTTCCGCAGAGCATACAGGAAAAGCGCCTTCTCATGCAAAGGCACGAAACGGCGCTTTGGGATGTGCTTGAAAGCTGCGATATCCGCGGATCGTCCGACGCGACGATAGAGGACCCCGTGGCACACGATATCGCGGGTATCGTTGGGAAAAGCCGCATAACGCGCATATACGCAAACGGAAAAGCCGCATATTCGCTTTATATGAAATACGGGTTCGAAAGCACAGGCATCGAGGCCGTACTTTTACCTTCGACAAGCCCCGCAAACGCCGCATGGAGCCTTGAAAAGCTCGTCGCGGCGTGGCGGGCGGCGCTCATCGGCCGGTGAGCGCGCGTTCAAGCTGCCTTGCATGGGGCGCGTTGCATGTGCCGCAGGCATTTGCGGGGCGCAGCGCTTTACCCACATCAAGGAGCACCGCGGCCATTTCATCGAGCGGCACGCCTGACTTCATGCCGGAAAGGGCGGCGTTAGACGCGGTGAGCGCGGTCGTGACGCCGGTCATGTTGCGTATGAAGCAGGGAAGCTGCACATAGCCCGCGATGGGATCGCACACAAGGCCCAATAGGCTTTGCACGGCAAAGGAAGCTGCTTCAAGCGCGGTCCGCGCGTTTTGACATTTCATCTCCGAGACCGCCGCCGCCGCCATGGCGGCGGCGACGCCAACTTCAGCCTGACAGCCGAGGGAGCCTGAATAATTCGTTTCAAAAAAGAAAGCGCCTATGAGTCCGGAAACGATGAGGGCGCGCAGCTCGTTTTCCATTTTAAGATGAAGCGCGCGCGAAACGCCCATTATAGCCCCCGGCACCACGCCAGAGGAACCGCCGGTGGGCATACACACGATCGTGCCGTGCGCGCAGCTTGTTTCCATAACGGCAAGCGCCGCGCGGATGGCAAGATCCCCCGCGCCGAGCGGGACGGGCATGATCTCGGGCAGCGTGGCCGCGCGCGGCTCGGTAACGCCCTCAAAACACACGCCGTTCAGCCCTGTTTCGACCGCGCAAGCGGTAATATCCCACAGGCGGCGCGCGTGATCCGCGATCTCTTTTTCACAAAGACCCGTGAGCGCGCCCTCGTATTCGACGGCGCATTCATAAAGGGTCCTGCCTGTCTCAAGCGAGTATGAAAGCAGTTCGCGCGCGTTTGTAAACGGCGCGGCCGCGTCCTTTATGGAATTGAAGGGATAACGTCTCGAAGCGAGCATTACGCGCTCCGCATGCGGTATGGCCATGAGCTGTGCCGCGGCTTCGGGCCCGGGCGCGTTTTGCGTATGCACCTCGATGAGCGCCGCAAAAGTGCCCGCGGTGAGCGCAGAGGCCGGCCTTCGGCATACCCTTGCGTCGCCCTCAAAAAGAAGCGACGCGCGGGCGGCGGCCGCGCCGGGATCGGATGCGTGATCGAGTGCGATGAGAACGCAGCTGTCATAACCCGAAATATCAACGCAAAAGCCTTCGATCTCGCTCAGTAAGAACGCGCCGCCGCCAAGCGAAGAGGCGAAAGCGGAAATGCTCCTGCCGCCGCCAGAAAGGGTTATTCTCGCGCACTCTGATGGATCGCGCGGGATATCGGGCGAGAAGAAGAAACGGCGCGTCAGCGACCGCGCGTCGGCTTTCTGCCCGATGCCGGAAAGCGCGCGGGCGTCGAGCGCAATACCCATTGCCCCCGCCGTTGCCGCAAGGTCGCTCTGCATACCGAAAAAGGTGTCCGCAAAGCCGCCGTCGTCGCGCATCTCCATCACAAGAGACTCCGCGGCGCAGCCCAGAAGCTCCGATAAAGTGAACAGGATACGGTGAACGCCCGCGGTGTTCGAGCTTGAAGGCCCCGGCGTTATCGGTGAGAGAACGTCGTTGAATATCGAGGGTAGCTTTTTCATCTTTGAGCCTCTTTGTACGAAGCGGCGGCCGGCGCTTGGCCGGCCGCACGGAATGCGTTTCAGTTTTTGTTCGGAAGGTACGGAACGAGCTGCTTTGCAAGCTGGGCGATGGTCATGGTTTGCAGGCAGACGTGGCCGGGGCCTGTAACGATAGTGTCGATGAGGCCTTCGCCGCCGAATAAGACGTTCTTTACGCCCTTGACCATCTGCACATCGAGCGTGCAGGTCATGTCCATCATGGCAAGCACGCCCGTGTCGCACACGATCTGTTCGCCGCTCTGAAGATCGTATTCGACGCAGTGACCGTCGACCTCAAGAAAAACAAGGCCGGGGCCTGTGATACGCTGCATGATGAAGCCCTCGCCGCCGAAGAAGCCCGCGCCAACCTTTTTGTTGAAATGCACGGCGAGCTGTACCCCGTATGTGCCGCAGAGGAAGGATGTTTTCTGACATATTATGCTCTCGCCCGGGGCGAGTTCGCGCGCGATTATACGGCCGGGGAAGCTGGACGCGAAAGCGATCTCAGCCGGGCCCTGCGCCGTGTATTTTGAAAGGAAAAGGCTTTCGCCCATGAACATACGCCCGATGGCTTTGCCTGCGCCGCCCTCGCTCGTCTGTTCGGTCACGACGGGACCGCGCGCCCAGGTGCGTCCGCCGGATTCGCTGATGAGCGCCTCGCCGGGATTGAGCTGGATCATCACGACGGGCAGAGAGCCGCCTTCGATTGAATACCGCATAGATGTACCTCCTGCATATTGTTGTGATCATTATACATTTCGGCGTTCAATATAACAAGCGGTTTGACACGGGGACCCGCCGATGGTACTATATGCGTATCAATTCATTTATGAGGTAATAATATGTTTCAGGACAGAACAGGTAACGATAAAGGCAGCATGTGGAAGGACTTCGTCATCGTTGTACTGCTGCTTGCGATGATGATATTTCTGCGCAAGATGCTTGACGCCTGTGCAACGCTGCCAAACCCGTGGAACGTGATCGCTCAGGGCGCGGTGTTTGCGGTGCTCATCGTGCTGTGCTATTTCATATACCGTTCGCGCATAACGGACTATCGCTATACAGTGATATACCATCAGCCGGCGGAGGGCGAGGAGAATGCTTTCGGCAAAACGCAGCCTTATCCGTGGGATGAAGGCACGGTGCTCGTCGAGCGGATGGTTGCCAACAAGGGACGCATACTCGAAATGATAAAACCCGACGAGTATACGGCGCTGCTTGCCCCGGGCGAGGAATATACGGAAAAGATCCCTTTCACGAGATGCGAAAACCTTTCCCCGAAATCGAAAAAGAAATCCTATACCCTTGTATACAGGCGGGACGGGAAACTGGGCGCTGTGTATTTTCTCCCGTCGGACGAGATGGTAAACCATATAAAAACGTCGAATTGCGCCGCACAATGAGCTTATTCTTGCTAAGAAAGACCGCTGATGTTATAATTGACAAAGAGAATCAATGTATCATCAGAGGCGTATAATTGCTATATCCAACCGTACTGTTCGACCTTGACGGAACGCTAATAGAATCCGGGCCGGGAATAATCGCCGCTGCGCGTGATGTGCTGCGGCAGATGGGTTTACCCGATAAGCCGGATGAAGTGATGAAAACCATGATCGGGCCGCCGCTTGCCGAGTGTTTCAGGGGCGTGCTCGAGGTGCCGGCCTCCCGTGTGGCGGAGGCGGTCGAGCTTTATCGCGAGGCGGCAAAAACGATCGGCATCGACCTTATAAAACCGTATCCGGGCGTAAAGGAAATGCTTTCATCGATAAAAAACGCCGGCGTGCGCGTCGGAGTGGTGACATCAAAGATCACGCCGACGGCAAAGGAGCATATCCTGCGCTTCGGTCTTGCGCCTTATATTGAATATGTGCGCGGCGGTTTTCCGGGAGGGAGCGCGGACAAAGCCGTTTTGATCGCCTCGGCGCTTGAGGAGCTTCAAATACGGGCGGACGAAGCCGTCATGGTGGGCGACAGGCATTTCGACATCATCGGCGCCAAACAGACAGGCGTTGCGGCGATAGGCGTCACATACGGCTACGGCAGCCGGGAGGAGCTTGAAGAATGCTCTCCGGCGCATATCGTGAACAGCGCTGCGGAACTCGAAAAATTATTGTTGCTATAAGAAAATCGAAAGGGGTGAGTTCAATGAAGCTGATCTTCGCTATCGTCCAGAACGACGATTCAAAGAGGCTCATCAAGGCGCTGGTGCAGGACAATATCAGCGTCACGCGGATATCGAGTACGGGAGGCTTCCTCCACGGAGGAAACACCACGCTGATGATCGGCGTGGATGACGAAAAAGTTCAGGAAACGCTTGATATCATTAAGTCAAAATCCAGCACCCGCAAGGAATTTATGGTGATACCCTCGACGCTGCCCGGTTATGCGGACAGCTCGCCCACGCCCGTGCAGGTCACGCTTGGCGGAGCCACGGTATTCATCGTCGACGTGGAGGCTTTCCAAAAGTTTTGAGCACAACGGCGAAATTCTATGAGGACAGGCTGGCCTCGGCCATCGGTCAGGGTCACGCCTGTCATGCTTTTTTTCTTTCAAGTCAGGATGACGCGCTCACCTATGCGATGGCGCGCCGTGCGGCCGCGCTTGCCTGCATGGGCGGCGAAGACGGAGACGCGCTTGACTCGTGTCCGGATTATTTCGAGCTTATCGGGAAGAATACGGACGTTGACGGCATACGCTCGATAATCGGCGAGCTTACGCACAGGCCGACAGGCCTTTACGGACGTGCGATCATAATAAGAAGCGCGCATATGCTTTCCGAACAGATCGAGAACATACTTCTCAAAACGATCGAGGAACCGCCGGAGCGTACCGTGTTCATCCTTACTGGGAACGTGGACGGCGTGCTGCCGACGATCGCTTCGCGCTGCTGCGTGCTGCGTATGGGGCAAACGGGCACGGAGGGCGTGACGAATAGCCTTGTCGCCGAGGGCGCGACGCAGGCGGAAGCCTCGCTTTATGCGGCGATATCCGGCGGCAGCCTGGAGCGGGCGGAGAAGCTTTTCCGCGACGAGGGCGCAAGGGAATTGCGGCGCGCGTCGCTTGAGGCGTTCATCAGGCTCCTTTCCGGCGGACTGCCCGTGAACGAGGCAAAAACGCTTGCCAAGGACGGCGGCGAAGCGCTCACATATATGCTTTCTTTTGCATCGGACATGCTCCGTCTCTTATGCGGCGGCGGCGTTTCGGAAAACATCGACATGCGGGCGGAAGCGGCGAGAAGCGTACAAAACTTTACAATCGGAAAGCTAACGTGTATTATAGATATGCTGGCTTCGTGCAACGCGGGCATCGTCCGCGGCAACAAGGGCTGGTACTATGCCGTGCCGGCGATGAACCGGCTGTTTTTGGATATATCGGAGGTTGTTGATAAATGAAGACCGTTATCGGCGTCAGATTCAGGGACGGGGGAAAAACGTATTATTTCAGCCCCGGCGAGCTTGAAATAAAAGAGGGGGACGGCGTGATCGTTGAGACCGCGCGCGGCACCGAATTCGGCGATGTTGTGATGGGGCCGGAGGAGATGGAGGACGAAAGGATCGTTGCGCCGCTCAAGGAGGTGCAGCGGGTCGCTTCCGAGCATGACCGCGAGCAGCGGGACAAGAACCGCGCCCGCGAGAAGGAAGCGTTTGACATCTGCCTCAAAAAGATAGAGGATCACAAGCTTGATATGAAGCTTGTCGACGTTGAATACTCATATAACGGGGCAAAGGTCGTGTTCTATTTCACGGCGGACGGGCGCGTGGATTTCCGCGAGCTTGTCAAGGATCTTGCCTCCGTGTTCAAAACGAGGATAGAGCTTCGCCAGATTGGCGTCCGGGACGAAGCGAAAATGCTGGGCGGCCTCGGTTCCTGCGGAAGGCCTGTGTGCTGCAAGGCGTTCCTTGCGGATTTCACGCCGGTCTCCATCAAAATGGCCAAGGAACAGAACCTTTCACTTTCGCCCACAAAGATATCCGGCATATGCGGAAGGCTCATGTGCTGTCTCAAATATGAGCAGGACTGTTATGAATCCATGCGCAGACAGATGCCGCGCGTCGGACGCGACGTGATAACGCCCGACGGCGTGGGCCAGGTGGTGGAGAACAACGTGATAACCGAAAAGACGCGCGTGCGCGTGACCCTTGCGGACGGAACGTTCGACATGCGTGATTATCCTTTCCGCGATCTCAAGCAAAAGGGCGGGCCGAGGAACGACAAGTGCCCGAAATGCGAAGGAGCGCGGGATGCTTCCGATGAAGACGACGCCGATGCAAACGTCAACGAGGACGCTGCCGGCGAGGATACCGTGCCCGAGGAAGGCCAAGACACTTGATTTTTTGATTTAAGTGCGATAGAATACTACCTGAAACTATGAACGGAGGATATAAATATGGCTTATAAGATCACCGATGCCTGCATCAAGTGCGGCGCATGCGAGCCCGAGTGCCCTGTCAGCGCTATTTCCGAGGGCGATGACAAGTATGTCATCAATCCGGATGTCTGCATAGAGTGCGGTGCCTGCGAAGGCGTGTGCCCCGTCGGAGCACCCAAGGCCGAGTAAACCGAACACAGTACACAACACATTGGGACGGATGCATTGTGTACCCGTCCTTTTGTTGTTAAAACGGCGGAAGATTGACGATGACGAAGATAAAGAACAAATCCTATATCGGGATGCTGCTGATGCTTACCTGCGCGCTCCTGTGGAGCCTCAACGGGCTTTGCATAAAGCTTGTGCCGTGGAATTCCATGGTGCTTGCGGGCTGGCGCGGACTTGCAGGCGCGGCAACGCTGATCGTTGCCATGAAGGCCCTCAGGTACAAAATCAGCCTCAACGCGCGAAGCGTGCTGATCGGCGTTTCGATAGGCGCGACAGGTTTCCTCTATATCATCGCAAACAGGCTGACGACCGCCGCAAACGCAATCGTGCTGCAATACACATCGCCGGTATGGCTGATGGTGCTGAGCATGATATTCTTCAAAAGACGTTATCGCGCGCTCGATTACGGCGCGGTAATGCTCACGGTTGCCGGTATTGCGCTGTTCTTCCTCGATGAGCTTGCCCCGGGCGGCGCCCTGGGCAACGTGATCGCGATAATCGACGGCTGTTCCCTCGGCGCAGCTTATCTGCTCGTTGGCGAGTCGGATGAGCCGCACCGGCTTTCGGGTATACTTTGCGGTCTTGTGCTGATGGCATTGATCGGTATACCGTTCACTTTCGTATATGTGCCCGAAGTCACGTTCCAAACGGCAGGTCTTGTGGCGTTGATGGGCATATTTATGCTGGGGCTTCCGTATGCGCTTTACAGCATAGCGATCAACTATTGTCCTCCGCTGGGTTGTGTGCTCATAGGCTCGGTGGAGATCGTTCTCAATCCGGTCTGGGTATGGCTCGGCGTGGGTGAAGCGCCGGACATGTTCGCGCTCATCGGCAGCGCGGTCATACTCGTGACCATCACACTTTGGTGTGCGCTCGGCGGCGCGAAGCAGAAGGAGGGCCTCCCGCTGAGCTGACGGAACACGAACGTGCATACGCGTTCTATCTGTCACGCTTTCTTATGGATATTAACTTACGACCCAACGCAAAAACCTTTTTCCGTTTTGCAGTTCCATCCGTCGCGTCCATGCTCATGTATTCGCTTTACACCATCATGGACGGAGTCTTTCTCTCCCACGCCGTCGGCGAATATGCGCTTGCGGCAATAAATATCGTGATGCCTTATATAAACGCGGTATTTGCCCTGGCAATTTTTCTTGCCATGGGTACTTCAACGGTCGTTGCGGTCGAGTATGGCCGCGGCAACGCAGAGGAAGCAGACCGTATTTTCACCCAGAACGTTTATGTGCTGGGCGCGCTGTCGGTTATCATTGCGGTTTTGGCTGAAATATTCACGGATGAGATCGCGGTTTTCCTCGGCGCGACAGAAAGTACGATGGATTATGTTGTGACCTATCTTCGCATCGTGGCCCCGTTCACGTTTTTCTTCATGATGGGTTACGGCCTTGAGGTGCTTGTTAAAACAGGCGGACATCCGATCGTGTCGATCATCAGCATGTGCTGCTGCTTTACGGCCAACATCGTGCTGCATCTCATTCTGGTCGTGTGGCTTGGCTTCGGCATTGCCGGCGCAGCCGTGGCCACTGTGACAGCGCAGGGGATAGGTTTCACGATATTCCTCATGCACTTCATAAAACGAAGATCAAATCTTCATCTGGTGCGCATCAAAAAGCCTTTCCTAGGCATATATAAAAAAATACTCGCGCTCGGACTTTCGGATTTTTCCGGCGAGATATCGCTTGCGCTCGTGGTATTCATATTCAATCGCGTTGCGCTTGAAGTGCTGGGTGAGGGCGGCGTGGTCGCTTACGCCGTAATAGCCTATGTCAACAACATCGTTGTTATGCTGATGACGGGCGTTGCACAGGGCATGCAGCCGCTTGTGAGCCTTTCCTACGGCGCGGCGCGCGGCAAGGCGTGCGTGAAGTTCTATACCCTTGCCATGCGCACCGTTGCGGTTATTGCGGCGGCGTCGTTTGCGGTATGTCAGGCATTTGCCGCGCCCATAACATCATGCCTGCTTGAAACTTCAAGCGATATGTTTGAATATACCGTTCATGCACTGAAGCTGTTCTCGTTCTCCTTCCTCGCCGTCGGATTCAACCTGTGTTCCGCTTCGTTCATGAACGCAACGGAAAATCCGGCGCGGGCGCTGACGGTATCCATAGGCCGCGGCATAGTAATGATTACATTGAGCGTGCTGCTGATGAGCATAATATTCGGCGATACCGGCCTTTGGCTCGCGACCCCTGTGAGCGAGACCGTCATGCTTGTGATAAACATTATCCTCACCGCAACGCTTTTCATAAAGGACAGATCGTTCTGGAAAAAAGACCGGCTTGAACACGCCGGCGCCTGATGATAAAACAGCGAGCGCCCCTTTGCGCGGGGGGCGCTCTTTTTTGACTGCTGCGGCCTCAGCGGCACTCATATATCCTCGCGCTCAAACGCGAAAGAAGACATCATTCCGGCGCGGCGATCGATCAACATACCCGATGCGCGTTGTGACAATCGGTCAAAGCCACTTCGCCATAAGAACGAAGTTGTCGGTTTTTTCATATTGCAGTTTATTGCGGTAAAAATGGTCATGCATGGCGTCGTTTTCTGCCTGAAGCTGTATCATTGATACGCCAAGCGCCTTTACCCTTCGTTCAAGCTCCCTCATAAGCCCGGTACCTATCCCTTTGCTTTGGCTTGACAGCGTGACAACGATTTCTGTGAGGTCATATGCAATGATGTCGTCATATTGCTCACAATAGCCCATAATAAAGCCAACTGTCTCGTCGCCTGAACAAGCTGTCAGACAATAAGCATCCTCCCTTGTCAAAACCTGATGGATCCGTTTATAGACGGTGTCGTGCGTCCATGAGCTTCCGTCCGTCTTGTTGTAATATTCGATGTACATAGGGATAACTTTTTCGATATCGGAAACTTCCATTCTTTTGTACAGCATTTTACAGCCTCGTATTAAGAGATATTTTCAATTTTATTATACCACAATAACGGCGATCGGGTTCAGAACCTGCTTTCGGGTCATGCGGCGAAGCGCGGGTGAGGCCGAAACCGTGAAGCACATACGCTGCGACGCCTTTTGTTTTTCGCAAGCGCAAACAACGTATAAAAAACGACAGGCTGAGCGTCTGTCGTCTTTCGTGTTAAATCATCCCGATGCTTTATAAATAACTGCGTGGTTTTATTGGTGGGCGGCCACTGGTATCAGCAGACGTTCAGACCGACGATGAAGGGAGTTCTTCGCTGCATTTCATGATAGGATAATTGCGACTGTCGTCCGTTTCGGGCTTGGTGCGGAGCTGAGGCTTTACAGTTTGCTCAACTTCTCCATTATCTCCGCTTCCGTCTTGCTCGAATCGATAATAGCGTTTATTCTTGCCGCTTCCGCTTCCCGCGTTGCGTGGTCTGCTTTCGGAGCGCAATTCACTATATGTTTTGTAAGAGCGTCTCTCGTATCGTTCGATAAGCTCCTGTCCATATATCTCTTGAGCATCAACGCGCGCTGCAAACCGGGGATTTTCTTCGCATTCATAAATATATTGCCTCACATTCACGATTTCTGTTTCGCTATCAAGGTTTATACGGTATACCCTATCAATGCTTGGCGAGACGTACCTTCCATCGGATACTATCAGCACGTTGTTCACGCCGAACTTATCCCCGACGGCAAAAATATACTTGCCGTCAGATGTGCGTTGAGGAGACGCGCCATTCTGTTTGTCACTCAAACACTGGGAGAACGTCTTGTTCTCAGCGGCGCTTATCACACCGTTTACCCGCGCCCATGCACGTTTATTGTATTCTGCCTCGGTGTAATCGTCAACGTTTGATTCGCGGAGCTGATACTTTATACCGTCTGTCTCGCCATCAGTTGTGACCTTTCCAGCCGTCTCCGATGCTTCCGCAAGAGCGGTTGTCCACATATCCCGCGCCTTTTCAAAACGGCTTGCCTGTTGTGACAGGAACCATGTCGGGCGCGCCAAACGAAAAATTCACCGAAAGATGGCTTTTATGTTTATATAAAGATCAGCAAATCAACATATCAAAAACCGGTTCGGCAGCTAACGGACAAAAAACTCCGAGTCGCTTTCGGGGTTGGTGCGGAGCTGAGGCTTTACAGTTTGCTCAACTTCTCCATTATCTCCGCTTCC
>CAZARN010000017.1:0-42222 GCA_964487565.1 uncultured Clostridium sp. | reverse complement strand
GGGGTGAATGACGATGGCGCGGGCCAGAGCCACGCGCTGCTGCTGGCCGCCGGAAAGCTCCGACGGCTTTCGCTGCATGTAATCCGATATGCGCACGAGCTGCGCAAGCTCGCGCGCCCGCTCAATGCGCTGCTTCTTCGGCACCTTTTTGATCTCGAGCGGGAAGCATATGTTCTCCTCCACCGTCATGTGGGGATAGAGCGCGTAATTCTGGAAAACAAGACCCACGTTGCGCTTTTCGGGCGCAAGGCCCGTCACCTCGCGCTCATCGAAAAGTATTCTGCCGGACGTTGCCGGCAATATGCCCGAAAGCATGTTGAGAATGGTCGATTTGCCGCAGCCCGAAGGGCCGAGCAGCGCCACGAGCCTGCCGTCCTCAAGCGTGACCGAAAGATCATCCACGGCAGTCGTCTGGCCGAATTTTTTCGTAAGATGCTCAATGGTAATTTTCATATGCTCACCTCAATATCTCATCGATCGCTTTTCCGTCCGTGCCCTGCATCGTGAAGCCCAGCATTTTTGCCATTGTCGGCGCTTCATCCACCATCGAACGCCGCTGCACGACCACTCCCGTTGCTACGTCGGGCCCCGCCGCCATGAACGTGGTCAGTTCCTCGCGCGACGGGCTGCCGCCGTGCGTTGCCGCGCCCGTTTTGTGATCGCCCGGTATTTTGCTTGCCCATACGCTCTCGCAGTCGAGCCTTTCACCGAATGATATCGGCAGGGTGCTTTCGATTATGAAATCAAACGGCCCCGCCACGCCGAAACGCTCCAGCGCCTCATCGGCGTCCATGACGTATGCAAGCTTTATGCGCTCGTCGTGCATGAGGGAGCCGAGATATTCCCTCACGACGGCCTTGAGCGCCGCATCATGCGGATCCGAAAGCTCGATATACGCGCAAAGCCCCGTTGAATGGGCGATCGCGTCAAAGCTTTCCACCTTGCCGTCCGCATCCGTTCTTATGAAGCCCGCCTGCCGCAAAAGCACGTTTATGAGCAGCACGTCCTCAACGTCCGTCTGTCCGTGATCGCCGAGTATCACGATGTTGGTTTCGTCCAGCGTGCCCTTGCGCCGCAGCGTTTCAATGATCGCGCCGAACTCCTCGTCATGCTTCCTGAGCTGATCCGAAACATGCGCGTTATACACGCCGTATGTATGGCGCGCGGAATCGAGATCGCACATTTTGACGAGCATCACGTCCGGTTGTTCAAAATCCTCAAGTATATCGAGCGCGAGCGCCATCGTGTAAAGATCAAGGCTCCTGTCCGGCCCCTTTATGTGGCGGCCGTGCTTGTGGAAATACCTCTGCATGAGGTTGTCCGTCGCCGTGCCGCGAAGCCATTTTTCAGGCTCCCAGCCGGTATAGTGGTAAGGTACGATCATGGGCATGTTCATCTCATAATCCGCGCCTCCCGACACCGGCCACGAAAGCGAACAGGCGGTGAGGCCGTGCGCGCGCGCGGCGTCAAGCAGCGTCGGCGTTTTTACGTCGCTCTTCATGCAGAACCACGGCTCCCCGAAAACGCCGCCGCGGCGCAGCTTCTCGTTGTGCGTTATGCCGTGCCGGGCAACATAGCAGCCCGTCAGTATCGACGTGTGGCAGCAGTAAGTGAGCGCCGGCCACACGGGTTCGATCGACGCCACGCGGGACGCCTTTTCCATATACGGCCCGAAATGCGGCATCTTCTGCATTTCCTCCGCGTCGCGCGCGCAAAGCGCGTCGATGCAGAACACCAAAAGCTTACTCATGCGTTACCTCCTCGCCGGCCATACGCAGCGTGTGATCCTCAAGTATGTATTTTCTGTAAGGTTCCGGCAAAAGCTGCACTCCGTTTTTGGGCTTCAGCCTTTCCGGATTATATGAATGGCAGGGTATGAGCACGCGGGGATCCACTTCATCCACAAAATACTTGACCTGCGGCGGATAGCCGTGACCGAAATAGTTTTCGCAGAAGAACGTTATGTACTCAAATCCCGCCCTTTTGACTATGTTCACCATGTTTTTATACGCGGGATCGAAATCCCCAATCGGTATCCCGTCCGCGTGTATGTAAGCGGCGCCTGTGTTTGGCAGACCCATCAGCTCCATGATATGGCGGTATGAGTTTTGCAGCAGATAACCGCCGGGGTTCTGCCATATCTCTTCGTTCGTCACCGCCGTCGAGTTCTCTCTTAGCTCCGCGAGCCAGTCCGCGTCGGATTTATAACGCGCGGAATCCGGATAATAAACATAAGGCCTTATGTTGAAAAATTTATAAACGACATACGCTGCGTCAGGCTCGAACACGCATTTCCTGCCGGACATTCCCGCCCATTTCATGAACATTCCCGCGTCGTCCATCTCCCGCTGATAATAATTGAACACGCAAAGCCCGCCCGCGTGATCTTCGATATTCGCGTAAAGTCCGTCGTAAAACGCCTTTTCCGAAAGCATGCCTTCCGGTATCTCCCTTGAGGGAAGTATGCGCGCGTTTGAGCAGTCCTCATACATCAGGCCAAGCACCGAATCCATGAAAGACGTGCAGTCGCACAGCATCACGTCAATTTTCTTCTTTTTGAGAAGCTCCATCTGGGCGAAGGTCTTTTCAGCCTGTACGGAGTGCAGGCACAGGTCGCCCGTCCAATGTATCGTGCCGTCCGGGGTCGTGATGAGATACGCAAAATCGCAATAGCTCGTGTCCCGGCAGATTATGGGAAGCACCTCTATCTCGCCCACGCGCACGGCCTTGCCCGGCACAACATCCGTATAGCCGCGCTCAAGCGTGCGCACGCCCTCGCCCGTTTTCTCAAGCGCGCGCTCGATCGTCACGGCGTTGCGGTGCATATACACGGGCACTTCGGGCGCGATCGTGCCTATAAGCGCCATATGGTCAAGGTGCAGGTGCGTGATGAACACGGCCGTTTCAAGCTCGCTTTCCTCGGCGCTGATGAGGGGATAATCGCCGAGATCCTCCCGGCGGTAGACGCCGTCAATGGCGGGCAGAAGGCCGACTTTGAGCATGTCGCGGACGTAGTTTCTGTCCCTCGGCTCCACGATGCCGTCAAAAACGGCCGTCGCCGGATCATAGGCGGAACCGAACTCCAGCACGACGCGGCTTTTGCCGTATGTGACGGAAAATATCACGCCGCCGATGGTGCGCTGACCTGCGTACATTATAAACTCCGTGCGGGGCTTTTGCATTTTGGGCATTACCTCATTCTCCCTTGAAAGACGCCGGAGAACCGCCGTCAGGCGGCAGTTCTCCGGGCGCGGATATCATGTTCTGTTGTCGTTTGCAGCCGTCTCAGTTGCCCTCGGCAAGCGCCGCGTTGGAAGCCGCGACGAACGCATCATAAGCGGTTTCGGCGTCGGAAACGCCGAGTGACACGCTCTGCACCATCTTGTCGATCTCGGTGCGCACCGTGCCGGAGCCTGCGATGCTCGCGAGGCAGCCGGTGTACTGGATCTCTTCGGAGAGCGCCTTGACGGCGATGTTGGTTTCGGCATAAGCCTTGAAGTTTGCATCCTCAAGCGCGGGAGCATACGGGGGCACGCTGCCGAACGCCTCTGCCCACTGCACGCTGACATCCGTGGAAATGAGGTACTTCAGGAATTCATACACGCCCTTCGCATGTTCTTCATCCGTTGAAAGGCAGACATAGCCGCTCGCCCAGCTTGAAATATACTTCACAGGGCCTTCCTGCGGGATGGGGCAGCAACCGACCTCAAAGGAACCTTCGCCCTCGGGTATGGCGGCATAAACGTAGTCGACGCCCGCGGAGGAGCCGATATACATGCCCACAGCCTGGCTGCCGAACGGGTTGGAGAAGTAGAAATCTTCGCCGACAAGACGGAAGTAACCGGCCTTGACGCCATCCGCAAACCAGTTGAGCTTTTCGATGGCGATGTCACGGTCGATGGCCAGGGTCTTGTTCGCCGCATCGATGTAGCCGGAACCCGCCTGCGTGATGAGGCACTGGAAGGTATCGGTTATTGAATCGGTGCCGAAGCCCGCAACGCCGTAAGCGTCATAGATGGCCTTTGCGCACGTTTCGACTTCGCTCCACGTTGTGGGGGCTGAAAGTCCGAGGGCGTCGAACATGGTCTTGTTGTAGAAGAGGACCTCGCCGGTGCTTGTGGCGGGGATCAAATACAGGCCGTTGTCGCCCCACTGAGTGATCTCGTCATAAAGGGAGCCTGTGATATCCTCTTTGAAGTTGGGTATGCCGATCTCGGGATCGTTCACAAAGCTTGTCATATCATAGAGGTAACCCTCGTTGATATAGTTCACGGCGGTGGAGGGGAACATGGTGGTCATGTCCGGGCCGACGCCGTTTGACACGCTCTGAAGGAGCTTCGCGTCAAATTCCGAATACGTCTGGGACTCGATGACGACCTCATACTTTTCCTGGGAAGCGTTGAAGGCGTCAACGATGGCCTGCATCGCCTCAAGGTGATGATCGGTCAGGGTGTTCCAATAAACTATCTGGATCTTTTCGCCGGTCTCTTCGGCGCCGGTCTCTGCGCCGGTGGTCTCCGGGGCTGCGGTTGCGGCGGCCTCGGTCTGCTGCGGCTCGTCCACGGTGGCTTCAGGCTTCGAAGCGCACGCTCCGAGCATGGTCAGCGCGAAAACGACGGCAAGGATGATCGCAAGTGTCTTTTTCATTTTTTACCTCCTGTTTATTTGGTAAATCTATAAAACCCGGCAAGGCGCGCGTCAGTCCCTAAGGGCGTCAAGATACGCGGCCAGCTCGCGCAGGGTTTTCACCGTATCGTCATGCGGCGCCGTGTTTATCCCTTCATAAGGGTTTATCCACAGCGTGCGGCAGCCAAGCTCCGCAAGCGGAATAAGGTCGTTGAACGCGTGATCGCCTATCGTCAGCACGCTCTGCGGCTCGTCAAGCGCGCGCGGGCACTGCTCCCGTAACGCTTCCACAAGGCCGTAAGGCTTGTTTGCGCTGAAGCCCATCCTGTCGAACGCCCCGTCAAAACCGAGCTGACGCATGAACTCACGCGCGGTCTTCTCATAGGAGTTGCTCAAAAGCACGGTCTCATACCTTTCCCCAGCGCGTTTTATCGCCTCAAAAAGCACGGCGTCGCCGCACATGCCGTCTTCTTCCATCTTCGCGCGCGTCCTGCGGTAAACCTCGTTGCACCTGTCGGCATAAAAAAGGCCGAGCGTCTCGCCGAGCAGCGTCACCACCGCCCATGCGTCCCCAAGATAGGTATATTTATCCTTCGGGGGCATATCCTCCGCGGCAGCTTCGGGCGCATACGCGCGCTCAAGCGCTGCGAAAAAGTCTTCCGGCGACGCGCCGTCCGCTTCTTCAAGTCTCGCATTTTTATAAAGCGCGTTCATCACAAGCGCGCGGCCCGAAAAAACCCGCTCCGTAAACGCAATGAGCGCGTCCCGCCAGGACGCCTTGTCTGTTCCCTCGGTGAGGAAACCTATATAATCCCTGTGAAAGGAAAGATTCTGATATATGGTTCCGTCGAGATCAAACACAATCGTCCTGATCGATTTCATAATATAACCCCGGAATCGTCGTTTTTCTTTACGCTCGGATTATATCACACATGCTCCGGGTATTTTTTCCCGATTGAGTGCAAAAGTTCACAGCCGTTTCAGGGCGCAAAAAAGCCGCCCGTAAAGGGCGGCCTCATGCGTTTGAAGAAGGGTCCGCGCGCTATCGTTCCTCTCTGAAATACGGCAGGCCGAGGCTCGTCGGGGGCTGATCCTCACGCCTGTGACGCAATGAAACGACAATGAGCACGATTATCGTGACAACATACGGCAGCATCTTGAAAAGCTCCTGCGAGCTTCTTGTGAGGCCGGGGATATAGAAGTACAGCCAGAACAGCGCGCCGAAAAGGTATGAGCCCCATATGGCGCGGCGCGGTTTCCACGTCGCGAATATGACGAGCGCGACGGCCAGCCAGCCGAGGCGTTCGATGCTGCCATCCGTGGACCATGTGCCCTTTATGTAATCCATCGTATAATACAACCCGCCAAGGCCCGATATGCCGCCGCCGATGCAGGTCGCGAGGTATTTGTACTTCGTGACGCTGATGCCCGCGGCGTCCGCCGTCGCGGGGTTCTCGCCCACGGCGCGCAGGTTGAGGCCCACACTCGTGCGGTTGATGACCCATGCCACGATGCAGGCGATCACGATCGCAAGATACACGAGGAAGCCGTATGAGAAGAATATCTTGCCGATTATGCCCGTTTCCGTTGAGAGGAAGGGGATGTTGGTGCGCACCGCACCGCTTGTCAGGGCGACCGAGATCTGGCCTGCGCCGCCGGCCATCTTGTTGAGCGTGCCGCCGAAAAGGTTCGCAAACCCGCCGCCGAAGATTGTGAGCGTAAGGCCTGTGACGTTTTGATTTGCGCGCAGCGTGATCGTCAGCACGGAGTATATGAGGCCGCCGATCATCGACCCCGCAAACGACGCCGCAAGGGTCAATATAAGGGCTACCGTTGCGTCGGGCGCCGCCGCGTTGTTCTCATAGAGAAACGCAGCGATGAGGCCCGCGATGCCGCCGAGATACATTATGCCGGGCACGCCGAGGTTGAGATTGCCCGACTTTTCGGCAAGTATCTCGCCTGTCGCGCCGAAGAGAATGACCGTGCCGAACACCACGGCCGCCTGAATAAGCGATATGAACTGCGTCATTTTCCGGCCCCCCTGATCTTATCGTTTCTGCCGCGGAAGCGGACCTTGAAGTTGATGAAAAACTCGCTTCCCAGGATGAAGAAAAGGATTATGCCCGTTATCATTTCGGAAACGAAATCGTTGAGATCGAACTGCGACGCGATCTGCGACGCGCCCTTGTCAAGGAAGACGAGAAGACCCGAAATGAGTATCATCACGAAGCTGTTGAATTTGGAAAGCCACGCCACGATTATCGCGACGAAGCCGCGCCCGCCGGCGGTGCTTGTCGAGATCGTGTGGCTCGCGCCGGCGACGGCAAGGAAGCCTGCGATACCGCATATCGCGCCGGAAAGGATCATCGTGCGGATGATGACCTTTTTGACGTTTATCGCGGCATAGCGCGCCGTGTTCTCGCTTTCGCCGACAACGGCGATCTCATATCCGTGCTTGCTGTATTTGAGATAGAGATACATGCCCACGGCGATGAGCAGCACGAGCACGACGTTGAGCGCGTACATCTCGCCGAACAGGGACGGGAACCAGCCCGCCTTCGTGTTCTGATTGATTATGCCCACGGTGTTCGAGCCGAAAGGGTTTTCCCATTCCGCCACGAAGAAAGACGTGAACTGGATCGCGATATAGTTCATCATCAGCGTGAAAAGCGTTTCGTTCGCGTTCCACTTCGCCTTGAACAGCGCCGGTATCAGGCCCCATATCCCGCCCATCACGGCGCTTACGACGAACATTATCGGCAAAAGCAGACCTGTCGGTACAGTTTTTCCGAGATATATCATGCACGCCGCGGTCACAATGCCGCCGACAAGTATCTGACCCTCGGCGCCGATGTTCCAAAATCGCATTTTGAACGCGGGGGCAAGGCCGACTGAGATGCAAAGGAGCATCATGATATCGCGGATAGTGACCCAAAGGCGCTTTGTTGTGCCGAGCGCGCCCTTTACCATCGCCCCGTATACAGCGATCGGGTTCAGCCCTGTGAGAGCAAATATCACGACGCCGCATACGACGAGCGAAAGCAGCAGTCCGATGAGGCGTATGCCCCAGGATCTCCATGTTTCGATCGAGGCGCGCTTGCTTATGCGCACAAGGGGTTCATGGATCTCATTCTTTGCCATGGATCAGGCCTCCCTCTCAAGGTGCGTCATCATAAGGCCCACCTCTTCTTTGGTGGTGTTGCGCCCGTCGACCACGCCGCTGACACGGCCGGCGCAGAGCACGAGTATCCTGTCGCACAGCTCGAGCAGCACGTCAAGATCCTCTCCGACATATATTACGGCCGCGCCGCGCTTCTTTTGATCGTTGAGCAGACGATATATCGTATAAGACGTGTTTATGTCAAGGCCGCGCACGGCGTATGCCGTCATCAGAAGCGAAGGCTCGCGCGCGATCTCGCGCCCGACGAGCACCTTCTGCACATTGCCGCCTGAAAGCTTCCTCACAGGCGTGGAAAGCCCCGGCGTCACCACCTCAAGCTCCTCGACCACCGTTTGCGCAAGCTTTTTCGGGTTGTTTCTGTCCGTGAAAATGCCGTGCCCGTTGCTGTAACTGCGCAGCATCATATTGTCCGGCAGATCCATGCTGCCCACAAGCCCCATGCCGAGCCTGTCCTCGGGCACAAAAGCAAGGCTCACGCCCATTTTCTTTATGTCGAGCGGCGAACGGCCGGCAAGCTCCGCCCCGCTTTCCGCCCCCATGGGGGTATAGAATATGGAGCCGCCATCATCGACCTTCTGGAGGCCCGCGATGGCTTCAAGCAGCTCCTTCTGTCCGCTGCCCGATATGCCCGCGATCCCCAAAAGCTCACCGCCGAAGGCCTCAAAGCTCACGTTGTCAAGCTTTTTGACGCCGTCCGCGTCAATGACCGTAAGATTTTTGACAACCAGACGATCGTCGTGTGCCGCCGGCTCCGGCCTGTCGATGTTGAGCGATACCGCGCGGCCGACCATCATGTCCGTGAGCTGCTGTATATTCGTATCGGCCGTGGCTATGTCGCCGATATAATGTCCCTTTCTCAGCACCGCGACGCGATCCGATATCTCCATCACCTCGTGGAGCTTATGCGTGATGATGACGATCGATTTGCCGTCCGCCTTCATGTTGCGCATCACGGTGAAAAGCTTATCCGTCTCCTGCGGGGTAAGGACGGCCGTCGGCTCGTCGAGGATGAGCACATCCGCGCCGCGATAGAGCACCTTCACGATCTCGAGCGTCTGCTTTTCAGATACGGACATGTCGTATACCTTTTTGTCAGGATCGACGACGAAGCCGTATTTATCGCATATTTCCTTCACCGCCGCGCGCACGCCCTTGAGGTCCACAAGCGTATGCTCGTTGAGTCCCAAAATGATGTTCTCAGCGGCGCTCAAAAGATCCACAAGCTTGAAATGCTGATGAATCATTCCTATGCCCAGACTGAACGCATCCCTTGGCGAAGTGATGGACACAAGCCGCCCGTCCACATAGATCTGGCCGCTGTCCGGCAAATAAATGCCGGAAAGCATGTTCATAAGCGTGGTCTTGCCGCTGCCGTTCTCTCCCAACAGGGAAAGAATTTCGCCGTGACAAATGTCAAGCGAAACTTTATCGTTCGCGACCACCTCGCCGAAGGTCTTTGTTATATCGACCAAACGTATCGCGCATGAAGTTTCCAAGCGAGTCGTCCTTTCATATGTTTTATATAGATTTGCTAGACCTATGGTATCACATCATGGGTACAGGTGTAAACACAAAAACTTTTAGGTTTATAAAAAAAATGCGGGGGCGGATCGCTCCGCTCCCGCAAAGGGGCATTTGGTTTTAGTTGAGCTTGGTTATGCCGTCGATATCGAGCGAGAAGTAAGGCGCGCTGCGCAGCTTGCTCTCATAGAACACGCCGTTCTCGATGGCTTCGCCGGTATCGCCGACCCAGTCGCCGTTGGTATCGATGGCGAGGAAGGAGGTGACAGGCGCACCGCCGACGGTGAACTTGGAGCAATCGAACACGTTGAGCGTGCCGTCCTTGATGGCAGCCTCAACCTCGGCGACCTTCTCGGCGGTACCTGCGGCGCAGGAAGCACCGAGAGTTGAGATCATGTTGGCGCCGGTGGCATAGCCCTCGGACCAATCGGTCGCGATCGCTTCGCCGGTCTGCGCGCACTTGAACGCATACTCATAGTAAACGCTCCAGTCGTTCTGGGCGCTGGTGAGTGCGGCAGTGGGAGCGACGGAAAGCATATCCACGTTGTAACCCACGCAGTAAACCGTGGTGCCCTTGTTCACAAGAGCATCCTCGCAAGCGGAGGGGGCGCCGGTGGAATCTGCATGCTGGCTGATGATGACGCAGCCGCGGGACATGAGGGCGTTGGCGGCCTCGGCCTCGGCGGTCGGATCATACCAGGAATTGGTGAAGGTGACGTCCATCTGGACGTTCTGGACTATGCTCTGCACGCCAAGGAAGAACGCGGTGTAGCCGGAAACGACCTCCGCATACGGGAAAGCGCCGACATAGCCAATCTTGATGGTGCCGTCTTCATTGATGCTGGCGGCGGGCACTTCGTTGTTGGCGACGAGCTCGGCGAGCTTCATGCCGGCGACCACGCCGGAAACGTAACGGCTCTCAAAGGTGTGGCAGAAAGCGTTCTTGAAGTTGTCAAGTCCGGAAAGGGCCGCGGTGTCGCCCGTCATGGAGACGAACACGACGTCCGGATTCTCGGAAGCGGCCTGCTGCATATACTTCTGATGGCCGTAGCTGTCGGAGAAGATGTAAGTGCAGCCCTGCTCGACAAGGTCGATGGCGGCGTCATAGCACTTTTCATCCTCGGTCACGGTGTACTTCCAAAGGATCTGATCGTCCGCAATGCCAAGGGCGCTCGCGGCCTTCTTGATGCCGTTGATGTGCGCTTCGTCATAACCGGTGTTCTCGTCATGGACGAGGATGACGCCGATCTTGAGATTCGCTTCCTTATCGCCGCCGGCGCTGGAGCAGGCCGTAAAGCCGACTGCCATAACCAGAGCGATCACGATGGCAAGAAATTTCTTCATTGGTTTGTTTCCTCCTGTTGTTTTGTTTTTGGGAACCATATATCCGCGCTTACTGCGCCGATAATCTTATTTGAGGAATCCGCTCTCGTCGAGCGCCGCAAGATCCGGCGCGCAGGAGTAGGGCTTCCCCGCGGCGCGAAGGGCGTTCTTAACGTCCTTGAGGCCGCTGCCGGTGGAGATCACGGTCACGGTCTCATCGGGCCTGATTATGCCCTGCGCGACCGCGCGGCGCACGCCGGCCGTCGCTGTGACGCCCGCCGGTTCGCCGAAAACGCCCTCGCTGCGCCCGAGAAGGCGCATGGCGTCGAGTATTTCGTCATCCGTCACGGCGACCCACCGCCCGTCCGAGGCGGAAACCGCGCGCTGTGCCTTTTTGGGATTTCTCGGCACGCCCACGGCGATGGAATCGGCGATGGTGTTTTCCTCCGCGGGGACAAGCTCCCCGCCGTCCGCATCCACAAACGGACAGCAGCCCGTGGACTGCACCCCCAGAATGCGCGGTATGCGCTCGATCATGCCCAGCGCGTAAAGATCGTGGAAACCGTTATACACGCCGCCGATCGTGCAGCCGTCGCCGACGGATACCGCCACCCAGTCCGTCGGATTCCAGGAAAGCTGCTCCGCGATTTCGAGAGCGACCGTCTTCTTGCCTTCGGTGAGGATGGGGTTTATGCCCGCGTTGCGGTTGTACCAGCCGTATTTTGCGATGGCGTCGCGTGAAAGTTCAAAGGTTTGTCTGTAATCGCCGCGCACCGATATCACCTTCGCGCCGAATATGAGAAGCTGCGCGACCTTGCCTTCCGGCGCGCGCTCCGGCACAAAAATGACTGTGCGAAGGCCCATGCGCGCGGCATTGCCGGCGCACGAGGACGCCGCATTGCCCGTGCTTGAGCACGCGATCGTTGAATAATTCAGCTCCAGCGCCTTCGCGACCGCAACGCCCGAGGCGCGGTCCTTGAGGGAGCCTGTGGGGTTCAGGCCGTCGTCCTTGATGTAAAGCTTCTTCAGCCCAAGCTCGGCGCCAAGGCGCAGCGAGGGGTAAAGCGGCGTCCAGCCCACGCGCAGAAACGCGGAAAAATCCCGCGGCGCAAGCGGCATCAGCGGCGCGTAGCGCCACATGCTGTTATCCCTGTTTTTTGAAAGCGTATCTTTGGAAAAAACGGTTTTGATATAGTCGTAATCGAAGATTATATCGAGTATACCCTTCTCGCCGCAATGCGGGCAGGTCATGGATTCGTCATATGGAAGCTCGGCGCCGCACAGCGTGCACCGGTAACCGGCGATGTTATCCATCCTATCTCCTTATGAAGCAACAGTATATTCCCGCATTACGGCGGGAAAAACCGCAGCAAGGCCGTCGTTTAAAAAGGCGCGCCCCGCCATGTTGTTGTTGATTATACTACAATATGTTAGAATACACAAGTGGAAACAATACGTCGGTTTAATCTCTAAACTATAAAATCGGAGGTGCATCATGTCGAAAGTAACAGAAAGGTTTTTGAGGTATGTGAAGGTCGATACGGCGTCAGAGGATAACGCCGGCAGGATACCCAGCACCGAGAAGCAGTTTGATCTTGCGCGCATGCTCGAGGCCGAAATGAAAGCCCTTGGGCTTTGCTCCGTCACGCTTGACAGCCATTGCTATCTTTACGGTTTCATTCCCGAAAACGCGCCCGGTCTGCCAACGCTGGGCTTCATCGCGCACATGGACACCGTCAGCGTGTCGACCGGGCTTGAAGTCAGGCCTGAGATCATCCGCTATAACGGCGGCGACATAGTGCTCAAAAACGGGCTTGTGACCGACGAGGCGACATTCCCTGCGATAAAGGAGCTTGCCGGCAAGGATCTTATCGTGACCGACGGCACGAGCGTGCTCGGCGCCGACGACAAGGCGGGCATTGCGGAAATACTCACGCTCTGCGAGGAGCTTGCCGCCCATCCGGAGATACGCCACGGAAAGATCGCGATAGGCTTCACCCCGGACGAAGAGGTCGGCGCGGGCGCGGATATGTTCGATGTGAAGAGCTTCGGCGCGGATTTCGCGTATACGGTGGACGGCGGCGCGCTGGGCGAGCTTGAATATGAAAACTTCAACGCGGCCTCGGCGGCGGTCACGGTGGAAGGCGTCAGCATCCATCCCGGTTCCGCGAAAGACAAGATGAAGAACTCCGTCGTCATCGCGGAGGAGTTCGACTCCATGCTGCCCCCGTTCGAGCGGCCGGAGCATACCGAGGGCTACGAGGGCTTTTTCATGCTCGGCTCCTTCAACGGTGAGATAGAGCACACCGAGCTACATTACATAATCCGCGACCATGACGCGGCCTCCTTCGCACGGCGCAAAGCGCTCATGCAGGACGCGGCCGATTTCATCAACAAAAAGTACGGTGAAGGCACGCTTTCCCTCGTTTTGAAGGATACCTACTACAACATGAAGGAAAAGATCCTGCCGCACTTTCACCTGATCGACACCGCAAAGGAAGCGATGCTCTCCCTGGGCATAGAGCCTGTTGTGACGCCCGTGCGCGGCGGTACGGACGGCGCGCGGCTTTCATACATGGGTCTTCCCTGCCCGAACCTTTGCACCGGCGGGTATTTCTGCCACGGTCAGAGGGAGCTTATCCCCGTTGAGGCGCTTGAAAAAACAGCCGAGCTTCTCCTTGAGATCGTGAGGAAAACATACAATAACTAAAAATTTGTTTGGTTATATCAAAAATAGTTAGTTTTACTCTTTACAAAGGCCGCGGGCGAGGGTACACTATAAGCGGACGCAAAGGCCGTCCGGCCAACAAATATCAATAACAGCGGGGTGCATAATAATGATCGATCTCACCGTACATGAAGAAAAACTTCAGCGCGCCGTAGACCGCGCAAGGGAACGCAACATTCTCATCCCGACGTTCGCGCAGATGCGCAATCCGTCGCTCATTCCCGAAAAGATAAAAAAGGCTTTGCGCAAGGTCGGCCTCTGGGATGTTAATCCCCTCAACCTGTTCCGCATAAGCTGGCACAACGAGCCCACCATGGACGGCGGCAATTACGGCCCGGTGAATTTCATCGAGCTGCCAAGCTCCCTGACCGGCGTTGACGCGCGCATAATCGTACTTTGCGGCAAATGGTTCCCGACAGGCTGCCACAAGGTCGGCGCAAGCTTCGGCTGTCTCGTGCCGCGCCTTGTCACAGGCCAGTTTGACCCGACATACAACAAGGCCGTCTGGCCCTCAACCGGCAACTATTGCCGCGGCGGCGCATACAACAGCAAGCTGCTCGGATGCGAAAGCATCGCTATCCTTCCCGCCGAAATGAGCCGCGAACGCTTCGACTGGCTTTCAAAGATCGCGGGCGAGGTCATCGCGACCCCGGGCTGCGAGTCCAACGTCAAGGAGATCTTCGATAAAACATGGGAACTGCGCAACACGCGCGACGACGTCGTCATCTTCAACCAGTTTGAAGAGATGGGCAATCCCCTCTGGCATTACCAGGTCACAGGCTCCGCCATCGCGGAGGCGTATGAATCGATAAAGACCGAAAGCTCCCGTTTCGCCGGCGCGTGCTTCACCTCCGGCTCCGCGGGCACGATGAGCGCGGGCGACTATCTCAAAGAGAAGTATCCGTACTCCAAGCTTGCTGTGGGCGAGGCGCTCCAGTGCCCGACGCTGCTTGCAAACGGCTTCGGCGGCCACCGCATCGAAGGCATCGGCGACAAGCACGTTCCCTGGGTGCACAACGTGAAGAACACCGATATGGTCATCGATATCGACGACGACGATTCACAGAATCTCCTTCGCCTTTTCAACAGCGAGGAAGGTCACAGGTATCTGCGCGAAGTCGCGGGCGTTGCGCAGGATACGATCGACAAGCTGTCGCTGCTGGGCATTTCCGGCATCGCCAACGTGCTTTGCTGCATCAAGTTCGCCAAGTATTACGAGCTCACCTCAGATGACGTCGTCGCCACCGTCGGCACCGACAGCGCCGTGATGTACGAAAGCCGCGTGAAAGAGCTTGACGAGCAGCAGGGCAAGTACAGCGCCCTCACCGCCGCGCGCGATTTCTCACAGCATCTTGCAGGCATCCGCACGGACGCCATGGCGGAGCTTACCTATGCGGATCGCAAGCGCATTCACAACCTCAAGTATTACACCTGGGTCGAACAGCAGGGCAAGACCTTTGACGAGATCAACGCCCAGTGGTATGACCGCGATTACTGGACCGGCATCCACGCGCAGGCCGACGAGCTTGACCGCCTGATCGAAAGCTTCAACGCGAAGACGGGCGTGCTCGACAGGATAGGCGAGTAAGCATCGCCGCAAGAAAACAATACGGGCCGCGGCGATCGCCGCGGCCCGTTACTTTTATTTGCTCATTCGTGACCGTGCTTATAGAGCATACGGTTGTCAAGCGCCCACTGCCTGTCGGTGAATCCGCCGTCGGCAATGCCCGAAAGCGCGTCGAACATCTCATACATGCGCGAATCGATAAGGTCGATCTGACTGACAAGCTCCGCCTCCGGGAACATGGGCGGACGCGGGGAGCCGAATTCCGGCACGCCGTGATGCGAAAGGAGCATATGCTGCACGAGCATCGTGGTCTCCGGGTTCGTCATAAGCTCCGCAGAGGCGCGCTCCACCATTGCGGCGCCCATATTTATATGGCCGAGCAGTTGCCCTTGCGCGCTGTATGCGGAGGCAAGGCCGAGGCTGCCCACGACAAGCTCCTTTGTTTTGGCGACGTCATGCAGGATTATCCCAGCATACACAAGCTCCGACGAAAGGCGCGGATACAGCTTTTTATAAACGCCGCAAAGCTTTTGCGCCGCCTCAAGCATTGTGAGCGTGTGGAACATCAGCCCGCCGCGCACGGCATGGTGCAGTTTGAGCGCCGCCGGATAACGCACGAGGTCCTCCCTGTTTTCGCGCAGTATATACTGTGTGAGCGCGCGAAGGTCATCATCCGCAAACGTGCCCGCGCACTCATAAAGCTTATCGAACATCTCCCCGCCGTCCATCGGCGCGCAAGGCACAAGCTCGCTCATGTCCGCCGCGGATACCTCCTCCGGGCGCAGGTTGCGTATCCTGTCGATCTTGAGCTGCTCTTCGTCCTTCCACATGTTTATGGTCGCCCGCACCTTTATCACAGAGTCGGCGTCATATGAACCGTGCTGCTCCGGCGAATAATCCCAAAGCTTTGCCGCGCACTCTCCGCCCGCGTCCGCAAGCACAAAATCCAGATACGGCGCGCCCTTCACATTGCTTTTTATCGCGACGGACTTCACGATGCAAAGCCCTTCCACCTGATTTGACGAGGCGTTATACACCTTGTCGAGGAGCTTCATCCTGCCCATTGATCACCCTCCAAAGTTACTGTTTTCTGATTATAGCATACCCGTGTCTGCCGCTCAAACCGCTTCACCCGAGCCTGTGCAGCGTCGGCACGAGCGCATCGAACGTGGCATAGTACGGCACGCCTGCCGCGCATGCAAGCTCGTATGCTTCGCCCGCGCGCGCGCCGACGTTTTCCGCCCGGTGCGCATCGCTTCCGAATGTCACATACTCGCCGCCGAGCTCGACAAAGCGCTTCAATATGTCAAGTCCCCACGCGGGATCCTGCTTCCAGGCCGCCGTGTTTATCTCCATGCCGCGTCCGTTTTGCGCGAGGAGCCTGAATATCCTGTCAAAAGTATCCGCGCCGTCGGCAAGGGTCATCCCGCGGTTCTCATACGGCGCGTATTTCGCGCAGAAATCGTAATGGCCCAGCACGTTGAAGCCGCGGCAGGAAGGGAGCATATCCGCGATGCCGTCAATATAGGCGCGATATATCTCTTCCCGGCTCCCCGTATCGTAATACCCATTTTCCCACGCGCCGGCGCCGTTCACAAGGTGCAGCGACGCGATTATAAAGTCCGGATCAGACGCGCGAACATATTCAAGGCTCCGCGCGGTGCACAGCTCGTCCTTGAGGGATATTTCCGCGCCGAGCTTCACGGCGACGTCGGGATACCTGTCACGGATGCCGTCGAAGCAGGTCTTCCGCGCGGCAAGATCAGGCAGACGGCTGCTGTCCCCATCCCTGTCGTAATCCACATGATCCGTGAAGCATATTTCGTTCAGTCCGCGCTTTTGCGCCGCCTCGATCATGTCTTCCGGCCGCGCCTCGGAATCCATCGAAAAGCAGCAGTGCATATGGTAATCTATCATGTTATCTCCTTTGCCCGTCGCCGGGATCTGTTTATTATAGCACGCCTGAAGCGTATTTGCACCGCGCGCACGATAAAAGCCGCCCCCTGATCACGGGGGCGGCTTCGCGTCATATCACCGGAGCCTTTTTTGCTTTACGCCTCTTTTGCCGTTTCCGCCTGCGCCTTTTTCTGCGCCTTCCTGGCTTCCGAACGGGAGACCACAAGCGCGCCCGCCGCGTCGCCCACAATGTTGATCGTCGTGCGGCCCATATCGAAGAGACGGTCGATTCCGACGATTATCGCGATGCCCTCAACAGGGATGCCGACGCTCGTCAGGACCATGGTCAGCATTATCATGCCTGCGCCCGAGGTCCCGGCGGTGCCTATGGAGGCGATCGTGGCAGTGAGGATTATCGTGAGCATCTGCGCAAACGACAGCTCAATACCGTAGCAGCAGGCGATGAATATGGAGCAGACGCCCATGTATATTGCCGTGCCGTCCATATTTACCGTCGCGCCCAGCGGCAGCGTGAAGCTTGTGATCGTCGGATCGGCGCCCATTTTGTCCGTGCATTCCTTGGTTATGGGCAGCGTCGCGATCGATGATGTGGATGAGAACGCGAATGCCATCGCGGGCGCTATGCCCTTGAAGAACTTGATCGGGCTCATCCCGCCCATGGTCTTGACCGCGACGGAGTAGACCACCGCGGCGTGAACGATGTATCCGATATAGGCGACCAGCAGCACGAGCGCGAGGCTGCCGAGTATCTGCGGGCCCTGATTTGCGACGACCCATGTCATCATGCAGAACACGCCGATCGGGGCGACCTTGATGATCATCATCATGATCTTCATGAAAACTTCATTGGCGCTTGATATCCATTCGCCGAACGCGCGGCCTTTCTCGCCGGCAATGATGATGCCAAAGCCAAGGAAGAGCGCGATGACGATGACCTGAAGCATGGTCGAATTGACCAGCGGGCCCCAGAAGCTGTTCGGGAAGATGTTGACGATAGTTTCCATGACGTCGGCCGTTTTCGCCTCGTATTCAAGGCCCTCGGTGTTCAGCACCGGGAACGAGCCCTTGAAGAGATTCGCAAACAGCAATCCTATCACGATCGCGATGGCCGTCGTCGCAAGATAATACACGATTATCTTCCAGCCTATCGAGCCGACCTTTTTAATGTCCTTAAGGGAGATTATTCCGTCTACGATCGATAAAATGACGATGGGAACGACAATGAATTTGAGGAGATTGATGAATATCGTGCCGAACGGTTTCACATAATTCGTGGTGAACTCCGCAAAACCGGGCGCCCAGATGCCGATGAGCCCAACAAGGATACCGGCGATCATCGCGATGCCAATCCAGCCGGCAAGAGAAAGCTTTTTCTTTTGCTTTTCCATGGTTATTCTCCTTTTAAATTTTCATAAATTATCCGGTGATATGTTCAGGTATATTTTAACAGATAACGGCAAACCTGTAAACAATTATATATAATTTCGATCATTTCGCATATGCGTTATATTTATTATATTACAGCCTTGCGCACTTTGGGGAAGATACCGGCAAATATTAAAAAGCCGCCCCGAAACGGGGCGGCCTGCGCGCTTGTGCGCGGCGTCATTTGTTGTGATAGAGCTTCTTTGTCTGATACTGCGGCTCGCATGTCAGATTCACGCCGAGCTTGCGGAAGGTGCCGCTGTCCACGGATGAAAGGATGACCGTGGAATGCGCCTCGCAGCCGCGAAGCTTTTCAAGCTGCGCCATGGCGATCTCCGCAAGGGGATTCGTCGCCGCGCAGATGGAGAGCGCGATGAGTATTTCATCCGTATGCAGTCTCGGATTGTGGCCGCCGAGATGGTTCACCTTGAGATCCTGTATCGGCTCGATAATTATCGGAGAAATGAGGTGCATATCGTCCGGTATGCCGCCGAGCGATTTCAATGCGTTTAGCATCAGCGCCGCGCTCGCCCCGAGAAGGGACGAGGTCTTGCCGGTCACGATTGTGCCGTCCGGAAGCTGCATCGCCGCCGCGGGCTGGCCGGACAAAGCCGCCTTGTCGTTCGCCGCCGCGATCACAGGCCTGTCCGCTTCGGATGTGTCCGCCTGATTCATGAGCAGCTTGCACTTATATATGCCCGCTCCGTCCGAAAGGCCCTGCTTGTAAGCGCAGCTTTCGGAATAATACCGGCGTATTATCTCCTGTTTTGAGGCCTGCCTGCACGCTTCGTCATCCGTTATGCAGTAACCCGCCATGTTCACGCCCATATCGGTCGGGGACTTGTACGGGCATTCGCCGTATATCTCGCGGAAAATCGCCGAAAGGACCGGGAATATCTCCACATCGCGGTTATAGTTCACGGTCGTCTCGCCGTAAGCCTCAAGATGGAACGGATCGATCATGTTCACATCCTTGAGGTCGGCCGTCGCCGCCTCATATGCAAGGTTGACGGGATGCTTGAGCGGCAGATTCCATATCGGGAAAGTTTCAAATTTGGCATAACCCGCGGCAACGCCGCGCTTGTTCTCGTGATAAAGCTGGGAAAGGCAGGTTGCCATCTTCCCGCTGCCGGGACCCGGCGCCGTGACGACGACGAGCGGGCGCTCGGTTTCAATATATTCGTTTTTGCCGTAGCCGTCGTCGGATACGATATGTTCGACGTTTGAAGGGTATCCCTCGATCGGATAATGTCTGTAAACCTTGATGCCCAGATCCTCGAGCCGCTTTTCAAACGCGAGCGCCGCGGACTGGTTGCCGTACTGGGTGAGCACGACGCTGCCCACATAGAGCCCGCTTGCGCGGAATGCGTCGATGAGGCGGAGCACGTCAAGGTCATACGTTATGCCTATGTCCCCGCGCACCTTGTTCTTCTCGATATCGGAGGCGTTGATCGCAATGACGATCTCCGCCTGATCGCGAAGCTGAAGGAGCATGCGCACCTTGCTGTCCGGCTCGAATCCCGGCAGCACGCGCGCGGCGTGATAATCGTCAAAAAGCTTGCCGCCGAATTCGAGATAAAGCTTGCCGCCGAATTTCGCTATGCGCTCCCTTATTTTTTCAGACTGCATGGAAAGATACTTTTCGTTGTCAAAGCCCGTTTTCATCATGTCCTCCGGCAATAAAAATATGCTTATAAAAACAATAAAGGAACCGGGGCGTGCCGGTTCCTCCGATTTGTGCCTCGTTCATCTTATAACTTTTTTCCCCTCAATGCAATATGATATCCAAAAAAATCGTCTTTCATGATATAATCCTTGGGAACCGTACAGGCGGTTAAAACGTATTAAGGACAGGAGGGATGAGATTGCCCGCTTGGGATTTCGATTCCGTCTACAACGGCTTTTCGCGCATGGTGTACTGGACGGCATACGGCGTGCTGAAAAGCGAAAGCGACGCGATGGATGTTTCACAGGAGGTTTTTCTCCGCGTGCTGCGTCACATCAAAAAGCTTGACGGCATGGGCGAAGCGCAGCTGAAAAGCTGGCTTTACCGCGTGACGGTCAACCTTTGCCTTGACGGCAAGCGCCGCTCGAAGCACGAGGTTCTTTCCGACGAGCTGCCGGACACGCCTGTCACAGGCGAGGATGAGCTGCCCGAAGCCTCCGCCATGAACGCCGAGACCGCGCGTCTCGTGCGCGAGGCGGTGGACTCGCTGCCGGACATTTATCGTGAAACCGTTGTTTTGCACTATTTCTCAGGCCTGCAATATGAGGATATCGCCGCATTGCAGGGCGTGAGCGAGGGAACAATAAAATCTCGCATGTCGCGGGCCCGCGCAAGGCTCGTCGATATGCTCAAAGGAGGCGGAGTGCATGAGTGACAGCTTTGACGAATTGATGCGCGCGGCGGCAAACCAGGCCGATCGCGGCGTCGATTATGACGCCATGCGCGCTTCCGTACTGAAAAAGGCCGAAGCCGAGCGCAAACGCCTTCGCACGAACGTTATCCGTTACGGCTCCATCGCGGCGGCCGCAGCGATAGTCGTCGTCGCGGGGACAGTGCTCATCTCCCGCGGGGGACTTGCAAGCCCGAGAAGCGCTGAAAGCCCGGCTCTCGACGATACCGCGATGTATGCGACGGGCGGATATGAAAACGGTGTTGAAAGCTTTGCCGCGGAGGAACCGTCGACGGAGGAATCCGCGGCGGAAGAGTCTCCGGCAGTGGGATCCGCGGACTCCGCTTCGGGCGCGACCGCTCCCGAAGCAGGCCTTGGCAGCACCCAAAACGGCGGCGATCCCACGCAGGTCACACCCGATCTGCCCGAGCTTTGCGGCTCTTCCTGCACGGGTCTGTACTGGGAAGAGGGCGAGGTCGAACTGCCCGGCGTGTATTTCGGCGGCGAACAGAACGTCGTTTCCGACGCATCAGGCCTGACCTGCACCGTCGCCGGCTGCACCGAGGATGAATACAACGGATACGTCGGGACGGTCATGGATTGGTATCCCGCGGACGAAAGCACGGCCGACGAAACATCCGCGCCCGGCTACCCGCGCGTGTTCACGCGCCTCACGACCTTCGGCTGTCAGATCCGCGTCGAATACGCCAAGGACGGCACGATGACCGTCAGCGTGAAGAATATCGGCTGAATGTGAATGAAAAACGCGAGGGCCGTCCATATTCGGGCGGCCCTTTGTGTTTCACATCACCATGCGTTTGTATTTTGCGGCAAGCGCTTCAAGCGCCTCAAAGAAGGCCGCGGCCTCGCGTCTGTCGAAGCGCTGCGCGCGTCCCGTGACCTCCTTTTCCCTGTACGGATCGTAAGGCTCAAGCCCCTCTTCGGCAATGCCGCGCATGATCTCGCGCACGAGCGCGGGATCGTTTTTTATCACCGCCCTGTATTTGTTCTGATAGCGGAGCATCTTTCGCGTGTCGCCCCCGCCCATTTCAAGCGTGCAGGCGCGCACGGACACGCCCCCGGCCTCCGCGATGAGCACCTCGCGCACGAGCGCGCGCACCTCATCATCCGTGAACGGCACGAACGCCGCACTGTGGAACGCCGCGTCCGAGCAGGCGCCCTCCCGCACGCGCGCATAATAATGATTGCGTATGCTGTTGGGCTTGCGGCCGGTGGCGTCCGCCACGTCGTCGAACACGCTTTTCAGTGAAAGTCCTCTTTCCCTTGCCGCACGCGCGGTATCGAACAGAAGGGCCTCCTCGGCATCCCTCCATCCTGCGCGGGACATTTTTTCGTTGCTGCAAGTTTCCATATTCTCTCAGACCCCCTGTTGGATTTTACAGTTATTGTTTCCAACCGTTGCAATAATATACCTATTCATAAAAAGACAAAAAAATAAGCGGCCGGTTTTGTCCGGCCGCAGGCACTTTTCGATTATTCACTTTCCGTATCCGGTAACAAACCCGTAAAGCGGGCCCATCAGCTCGAACGCCGCCTTCGTCTCCTCGAACACGGCGCGCGAGAAGGTTTTTCCGATATCCCTCGAGAAAAAGCACCAGCTTATCCCGCTCCGGTTGACGAGGTCGCCGACCTCCGGCACGGGGCATGCGATGCGCTGCTTTTTGTAAGGCTCGCCCTCAACGGTGAAGCCCGCGCCTGTCAGCGCCGCGGAAAGCGCCGCAAGGCGGGCGGGGTCCGCAAGCGCGCGCTCCCTGAAGGGCTTCATCAGCGCGGAGTTCGGCCCGTACATGCCCATGCCGTATCCGTAACCGCCGGGTTCTATCTCAAAATACATGCAGAAGCTTTCGCTCGTGCGCTCCTCGCCGTGGCGGAAGCCCATCCACGCATGGTCGCGGTACGGCAGCTTGTTTTTGGAAAAGCGCGTGTCCCTGTTCATGCGCGACACAAGCGTTGTCATCCTCGTGTTGAAATCCGGGTCTATGTCGAGCGCGGTCGGTATAAGCTCGTTTGCCATCATGCGCATCGGCAGCTGCACCGCGTTCTTGCAGCGCTCCCTGTTGGCGTCCATGAACGCTTTTTCGTTGTTGAAGCCAAGCTCCATAAAAAATCTGAACGTATCGGGCGAAAAGCCCTCAAAACGCGAATTCTCAGTCATCTGCGGTTTTTAACTCCCCTTCAGCTTTTGAAATATGCTCCCATGAGCTCCTCAAAGGCAAGTATCACCTTGCCGAAGAAATGGTTCGGCACATCGGATATGAGCGTCTGTCGCGCGCCGTCCACCACAAAGGTTATATCAGACATGCACGCGAGCGCCGAATCCCCGCGCTTTGTGAACGATACAACGCCAAAGCCGTTCTGTTTCGCGCGCACCACGTCGTTGAGCACGCCCTCCGATTCGCCGCTTTGCGATATCGCAATGATGAGCGATGGCTCCACGTTGGACTGCATCTGCCGCTCGTTCTTCTCCCTGAAGAGCATATAATCATAAAAATGCACGCGGTTGAACACCATAAAGCCGGAAACGCCGAGCCGCTGCACGATATAATCCGCGACAAGATCCGCGAAGCCCGCGCCGACGACGAACATCTTCCTCTCATGATAGCGCTCAAGATAGCCGCAGAAGCTTGCCACCGCAGCCCCGTCATAATTGTCGACCAGGGTCTCAAGCTCGCCCGAATCCTGTTTTTCGCCGTTTTCGAGTATGCGCCGCGAAAGGCTGTAAAACAGCTCGCTGTATCCCTTGAAGCCGAGCCGCTTGCACATTTTTATTATGAAGCTCGCGGAGACGAAATTTTCGTCCGCTATCTGCGCGATGCCGACCTTTGCCTCGTTGTTTTCAATATGATTGACTATGCTCGTGATGACGCGCGTTTCGTCGTCGTTGAGCTGATTTGTGAGGAAATAGTAGCTGCCGCTCATCGCCGTCGCCTCCGTTGTCAAAGTTTGCCGTGAGCCTGTCCGTTTCCTTAATATTATCCGCTTTATCCCGCGTTAGTCAAGCAGCGGCGCGTCCGTGCGGGCTGCAAGCGCCGCCATGTCCTGCGGCAAAGGGGCTTTCGCTTCGACAGTCGCAAAGCTTATCGGATGGATGAAGCGCACGAGCCGCGCGTGGAGCGCCGGGCGCGCGATGAGCGCGCGGTCTTCCGTGCCGTAGAGCCAGTCGCCCGCAAGCGGCGCGCCGATATACGCCATGTGAACGCGGATCTGGTGCATCCTGCCGGTTTGCGGAACGACCCGCACAAGCGACAGCCCGCCGCCGACGCCGAGGGTGACATATTCCGTGACCGACCGGACGCCGTCCGCGCACACCGCGCGTTTGTAGCGTGAATCTTCCTCAAACCCCGTCGGCGCGTCTATCGTGCCCGACGCGGGCGACGGCGCGCCCACGCACACGGCGACGTATTCCTTGTAAAAGCCGCCGTCTTCCATCAAGCGCCGCATGAGCTCGTGCACATAGCCTGATTTTGCAAAAGTCATCACGCCCGAGGTGCCCCTGTCCAGACGGGAAACCGGATGCGGCGTCACGTCCGGGTCAAGATAGGCCGACAGCGCGCCCTCGGCCGTTTTCATCAACGGATCGCGCGTGGAGGCATGCGCCGCCATGCCGGCGGGCTTGTCTATGATGATTATGTCCTCATCCTCATACAGCACGCCGAAGCTTGCGATCACAGGCGCCGGCCGTCCCGCGGGATCGTCGCTGACGTCCGCCTCGAGCACAAGGCCCGGGCGCACGCGCGCGGTGGTGAAAACGCGCTCCCCGTTGAGCAGGATGCCTCCCTCGCGCCGCTTAAGGCGGCGTATCATGGTATCCGACACGCGAAGCTCGCGCGAGAGAAGGCTTTCGACGCTCCTTCCCCCCATATCCTCCGTTATTTCAAGCACCAGACGTTTCATGGCAAAAGCATATCACCATGAGTCGGATTCGTAAAGCGAGGCGAGCGTAACGCCCGTGTAATAATGAAGAAGTATCTGCCCGTATGTCGCGCCGTCGCGCGCCATCGCGTCCGCGCCGTACTGGCTCATGCCCACGCCGTGGCCGCTGCCGTGGGTTATGAGCGTCACCGTGCCTCCTTGCGCGCTTATCGTGAAGGCCGTGCTTTGCAGGCCGAACGCCGCGCGGAACTGCCGTCCCGTGAGCGTTGCCCCGCCGAGGCGCAGCGTCCTGACCCTGCCGCCCGAGGCGCGGCTTATGATCTCGATTTCATCGCGAAGCCTTTTTTCGCTCAGCTTCGCCTTCGGAAAAGCGTCGTTGGCTTTCTTCACGAACTCCGCCGCCGTGAATTCGTATTCATCCTCAAAATGCGAGGCGTTTTCCTCCCCCGGGCTCGACACCGAAACAAGATAAGGCACCCTCGCGCCGAACACGTCCGCCGCGGCCTCTGTCGTGCCGCCGGAGGAGGAATGATACAGCGCCTCGATCGGCTCCCCGTCATACACGGCGATCATACCCTGCGTTTCCTTCACGGCGGCGGCTATCTTGTCCTCATAATACGCGGCGTCCTCGCCCCAGCGCAAGGCAAGCTCATCCTCGCTTCGCCAGGCCTGACAGCAGGTGCTGTCGGAGCATACGTCCGTCGCGTGCTGCGCGCATCCCGTCCCGCCGAAGGCCGCCATGCGCCGCACGGCATATGTCCTTGCGGCGACCGCCTGCGCGGCAAGCGCCTCAGGCGCGAAGGAGGCCGGCATCTCCGCCGCGACGACGCCGCAGATATACTCCTCAAGATCGAGCCTGCGCACGCATTTCGCGCGCGCGTCATACAGCGTTATCACGCATTTTTCCTCTTCCCGATCCGGCGCGTCCTCTCCCGTGCGGAAGGCCGAAAGCCCGCGAAGGAGAAGCACGGCCGACAAAATGAGCGCCGCCGCCGGCCAAACCGGCACACGGCCCCTGTATAACGTTTTCATCATAATAAAAAGGATATTCGCCGCCGTGCGCCGTATGTACGCCGCCCGTCCGCGCGTGCTGTTTTTTTGTATATAAGGTAAAAGCGGGTTGAATAAAGCTGCCGCAAAACGTATAATATAATTTAGTAATTTGTTTATTCATGCTGAAATATTTCTTATCGCGCATGATGGGGGGAAGCAAATTGGCCCAGTGCTTTTCAGAAAAAACACCATATGCCCTTTCCGTGAGCCAGATGAACATCTGGAACGCCGAAAAGGCTTTTTGGGGTACCTCCATCAACATAATTTGCGCGACAATACGCATAAACGGCGCGCTTGACATCGACGCTCTCCAGCGCAGCATCGATGCGCTCGTGCGCGCGGAGGACGGGTTGCGCACGCGCATAACGCTTTGCGCCGCTTCGCCCGTTCAATATACAGTCCCGTATGAATATGCAGTATTCCCTGTATACGATTTTACGCGCACGGATACGGGCGGCCTCGCGCACTGGGAGGAGACCCTCACGCGCGAACCCATGCCCGTCGTCGACGCGCCGCTTTATGATTTCAGGATATTCAAGCAGAACGAATCCGAAGGCGGCATACTCGTGCGCACCCATCACATAATATCCGACGGATGGAGCCAGATGCTCCTTTGCAACAGGATAGCGTCGTCATACCTCAGGCTCGTTTCAAACGGCGAAGCGGATGCGGAATGCAGCCCTTCCTACCGTTTGCACATCGATAAGGAGCAGGAATATCTTTCCTCCCGCGCGCACGAAAAGGATCTGGCCTTCTGGCGTGAAAGACTCGTTGGTTTCGAGGGGGCGAGCGCCGTAAAGGACTGCCTCTCCGCCACGGTAAGCCCCGTCGGCAGGCGCAAGACGTTTACCCTTTCGCATGTGCTCAACCATCTCATACGAGCATATTGCGAAAAGGAGCGCGTGGCGCCCTTCGCCGTATATTACATGGCGCTTGCCATATATCTTTGCAGGACCCTCGGCACATCGAGCACCGCAATAGGCGTTCCGGTCTTCAACCGCGCGGACATGAACGACAAGAACACCATCGGCATGTTCGTGTCCACTCTCCCATTCATCGGCGAGATAAACGAGAACTGGACTTTTGATGAATTCAACCGCAGTCTTGCCGAGCAGTGGTATGATCTGCTCAGGCACCAGCGCCTGCCTTTTTATGAGATATCCTCCGCCGCGCGCGAGCTGCATCCGCTCGCCGGCAGCCTTTTCCACACCGTGCTTTCATATCAGACGAGCAGAATATACAAAAGCGGGGACGCCTCCGTCACATTCTCCGGCAGATGGCATTACAGCGGATACCAGAGCGAGCATCTGCTCATCCATCTCGCCTCCATGGAGGATGATTACCGTTTTTCCGTTGATTACGATTATCTGACCCAGATATATACCGAGCGCGACATAGACAGGCTGCACGAGTATCTCACCAACATACTCACCGCGGCGCTCTCCGCGCCGGAAACTCCCCTTTGGAAGCTTCCCATGATCGGCCTTGCGGAAAAGGAGCGCGTGCTGTTCGCCTTCAACCAGACGGGCGCGCCGCTTGCCTTTGCCGACGCGCCCTCCATGCTGGCGTGTTCATTTTCGACCCATCAAAAGCGCGCGGCCGTGATATGCGGCGGCAGCCGCGTCACATATGAGGCGCTTTTTGCAAAAGCCTCCTCCTTCGCGCGCGCATATGACGGTTTCGCGGGAAGCGACGGCTGCACCGTGGCCGTTTGCCTCGACAAGGGGCCGCTTCTTGCCGGCGCGGTCATCGCCGCGGCCATTTCCGGCAGAACATGGCTGACGCTTCCGTCGGACACGCCGCCGGGCAGGCTCAACGAGATCCTTGAGGACTCCGCCGCGCGCGTGCTCGTGTGCGTCAAAGCGCACATCCCGCCGGGCTGTCCGGCGTGCGTGCTCGACCCGGCGGACGCAGTCCTTCGCGACGCTTCGCCCTACGCGATAAAGCCTCCCGCCGGGATCGCGTATACCGTATATACCTCCGGCAGCACGGGCAGGCCGAAGGGCGTGCTTATCACGCAAAAGAACCTCGTCAACCTCGCCCTCGCCACGCGGGAGCTTTACGGTCACGGCGCGGTGATCTCGCTTTGCTCGGAGGGGTTCGACGTATTCGTGCTCGAATGCGCGGTCTCGCTCATGAACGGGCGCACGATCGTGTTCCCGACATGTGATGAAAAGGACAGGCCGGAGGCGCTGGCCTCCCTCATGCGGGATTATGCCGTGGGCAACATGGCGCTGCCGCCATCACGGCTTGAAGCCTATATGAAATCGCCCGCCTTCGCTGCGGCGCTTTCGGGCGTTGAAACGATAATCTGCGGCGGGGAGCATTTTCCTTCGGAGCTCATGCAGGCCCTGAGGCTTTGCACGGACGCCGCCGTATACAATCAGTACGGCCCTTCTGAAACCGCCGTTGCCGTGTGTTACAAGCGCATGAACGGCGCGAGGTCGATCACCATCGGCGCGCCTATGCAGAACTGCCGCATGTATGTGCTCGACGCGCATCTTCAGCCCCTGCCGACCGGCGTTACGGGCGATCTTTATATCGGCGGCGCGTGCGTCGGCGCGGGATACCGCAACCTCGGCGCGCTCAATGAAAAGTCATTCCTGCCCAGCCCGTTTGAGCAGGGCGAGCGCATATACCGCACGGGCGACGTGGGCGCGTGGACGGACGACGGCGAGATCTCGATCGGCGGCAGACGGGATGATCAGATAAAGCTTCGCGGCCTTCGCATCGAGCCGCAGGAGATCGCAGCCCGCGTGGCCGCATATGAAAAGGTGGATCAGGCGGCCGTGCGCGTGATCGTGCGCGGCGGCGGCGCGTTCATCGCCGCGTATTACACGGCAGACGGCGATATACCCGAAGCGGAGCTTACGGCATACCTTCGTTCATATCTTCCGGCGTACATGCTGCCGGGCGCTTACATGCGCATGGCGTCGCTCCCCGTCACAAGAAGCGGCAAGATAGACGTTGCGGCCCTGCCGGAGCCCCGGCAGGCATCGGGCGGCGCGGTCTGCGGCGCGAACGCCAAAAAGATCGCCGATATTTTTGCAAAGGTACTCAAGCGCGCCGATATAGCGGCCGATACGGATTATTTTCTCGCCGGGGGAGATTCCCTCTCGGCGATGGAGTGCATAACGGAGATCGAGCGCGCGACCGGCGCGAGGCTCAGCGTCGCGGACGTGTACATATACCGCACGCCGGGCCGCATCGCGGCGGCGCTCTGTCCCGACGGCGGCGACGAACCGCTGCCGCGCGCAAAGGCCGGCATACCGCATGTCCGGGACGTTGAAGAGTTCCCGGCCACCGAAACGCAGACCGGCATATACTTCGACGCGATGCGCGATCCCTCTTCCACGGCATACAACATGCCGGGCCTTTTGAAGATACCCGAAAGCATCGATATCGCGGCCCTTGCCGAAGCAATACGCGCGCTGCCCGCGCGTCACAGGCTCCTGCGCGCCGGTTTTTCAGTCGCGTCTGCCGGCCTTGTCGGGCGCGTGAGCGAAAACGCGCGTCTTGAGCCGGAAACCGTCGAGGGGAAAGACAGACTCGACGCCATGCGCGCGTTCGTGCGCCCGTTTGACGTGTCGCGTCCGCCGCTGATGCGCGCGGCGCTGTGGCGTTCGCCCGATGGCGAGACCTTCCTCCTTACGGATATGCACCATCTCATTGGGGACGGTCTTTCAAGCCCCCTTATGCTCAGATGTCTCGACCTTTCCCTCAAAGGCGCGGGCCGGGACGGGCAAATCGACTTCATAGATTACGCGCTCATGTGCGCGAAACGCGCGAAGGACGAGAAGGCGACGGCCTACTGGCGCGAAGCGCTTCGCTCCGCGCCCGCGCTCATACCCCTCCCCTTTGACGAGCGCGACCCGGAGACCGGCGTGTACGCGGGCGGCAAGCTGCGCTTCACCGTCGCGGACGAACGGGCGCAGGCCGTGCGCTCCTTCCTTGAACGCGCCGACGCGACGCCGTTCATGCTTTTCATCACAGCGTTTGCGCTCGTCCTTCGCGCCCTTTCAGGCGCGGACGACATGCTCATCGGCACGCCCGTTTCCGGACGAGGCGATGCGGAGCTTTGGGCTGTTCCCGGCCCGTTCATTCGCGCGCTGCCCGTGCGCATCAAGATCAACGGCGCGGAATGCGCGATGGCGGCCGTTTCAAACGTCAAAAGCACTATACTTGCCGTTATGGACGCTTCGGACGCGCCCATGGCGGAAATAATGCGCGCCGCGCGCGGGGAAGCCGGCGGGCGGCTGTTCAACGCGCTCTTCTCGATGCGCCCCGTCGAGGACGAGGATTTCACCCTCATGGGCGAGACCCTCTCGCCCGAGGCTTACGATACGGGCGCTGTCAAGTTCCCGCTTGCGCTTGAGGCCGCGCGGGACGGTGATCGCTTCGGCTTCACGCTCGAATACGCGCAGGGTCTGATCGGCGCAGATTCCGCGTCGCTTATCGCAAGGTGCTTCTGCGCCTGCGTGGACGCGATCGCGTCGCATCCCGACGCCGCGGCGGACGCGCTCGATCTCATGGACCCCGCGGACAGATTCGCCCTTTTCGACGCGCCGGACAGGCTGTGCGCTCCCTTTGCGGACGTGCCGCTCGACTGTTCCGTCATATCCGCGCTTCGCGCCGCGCCCGATGCGCCGGCGATCGTATTTCATTCCGAAACCGTCACATGCGCCGGTGTGATGCGCGAATCGCTTCGCATTGCCCGCGCGCTTTCATCCGAAGGCGTCGGCCGCGGGGACTCAGTCGCCGTGATGCTGCCGCGCACGCCCGCCCTAATCGAAGCGCTTGTTGGCATACTGTGCGCGGGCGCCGCGTATGTGCCCATGCTCGCCTCCTTCCCGAGGGAGCGCATCGACCATATGCTTGAGACCTCCGGCGCGAAGCTCGTCCTCACCGACAGGCAGGGGCTCGACGCCCTTGCAGGGCTTTCTGCGCCCGCATACGATATATCCGCCCTGCCTGACGGCGCAAACGCGGCGCTTCCTCCGATATCTTCAAGGGATGGGGCAGACACTGCGTATATCCTCTTCACCTCCGGCACGACCGGCCGGCCCAAGGGCGCGCGCGTGCCGCACAGGGCGCTCGCGAACCTGCTTTCGGCCATGCGTCCCGTGCTCGGCACTGAAAGCCGCAACGTGATCTGCTCGACGAACGCTGTATTCGATATATTCGTCACCGAATCCCTCCTGTCGCTTGCGATGGGCAAAACCGTGATACTCGCGGATGAGGAGGAGATGCTCCTCCCGCAGGAGCTTGCGCGGCTCATCAGCGTCCATCAGGCGGACGCGATGCAGCTCACCCCGTCAAGGCTTCGCCTCTGCCTTGAAAATCCGGCCTTTGCAAAGGCCGCCGGTCGTCTCAGCCGTATGCTCGCCGCAGGCGAGGCGCTGCCCGCAAAGCTCGCGCAGCGCTTTTACGAGTGCTCGCCGGGCGCGCTGTTCAACCTTTACGGGCCGACGGAGACTTCCGTTTACGCCACGATGTGCGAGGTGCCGCGCGGCGCGAAGCGCGTCGCCATAGGCAGACCGCTCATCAACTGCCGCGCCTATGTGCTGCGTCGGGACGGCGGCCGCGCGCTTCCGCTTGCAAACGGCGAGCTGTTCATTTCAGGCGTATGCGTGGGCGGCGGTTATGTTCACAACGACGAGCTGACAGAAAAATCCTTCTTTGACGATCCCTTCTTCCCCGGTCAGAAGATGTATAAAAGCGGGGACGGGGCGCGGCTCCTCCCCACGGGAGAGCTTGAATATGCCGGCAGGCTCGATTCCCAGATAAAGCTCAACGGTCAGCGCATAGAGCCGCTTGAAATATCCTCCGCGGCGCTTGAATCCGGCCTTGCGGCCGAAGCCGCGACGGTGCCCGTATACGGGACGAACGGCGAGCTTCGCCTGCGCCTTGCGGTCGCGCCAAAGCCCGGCGCGCGCGTTGACGAATCGGCGCTTCGCGCGCATCTTGCAAAGCTTCTCCCGGCGTTCATGATGCCTGCGGAGATCCTCGTCCTCGACAGGCTGCCGAAAAACGCCTCCGGCAAAACGGATATGCGTTCGATCGCGGCGCTTTGCCCCGCAAACGACGTGGCCGCGCATGCCGACGCTTCGGCGGCGGTCGGCCCGGAAGCCGATCCCGGTGATAAAGCCTCCGCGCTTGAGGGCATATGGCGTCAGGCGCTCGGCCGGGATGAAATCGACCGCGAATCCACTTTCTTTGAGCAGGGCGGCGGTTCGCTCGCCGTGCTCGACGTGCTTTCACGCTGCTATGCGGCCGGTATAAAGCTCAGCGTGTCGGAGTTTTATGCACATCCGACGCTTTCGGGCCAGATCGCGCTGATCGCCTCCGGTCAAAGCAGGCCTGGGCCCGTACCCGCGGCCGAAGCCGTGCGTCCCGACGCCCATGAGGCACCGCGTGCAGACGAAGGCGACGCGCACAGGCACGATATCCTCCCCCCGCCCGGCGACAACGCGCGCGGCGGCGTTGTGCTGTTCACCGGCGCGACAGGTTTTCTCGGCGCGCATGTCGTCAACGAGCTGATGCAGCGCGGCGAGCGTGAGATCGTCTGCATCGTGCGCGGCGGCTCAAAGGAGCGCCTGACGGGCGTAATGAGCGGATATTTCGGCGAGGACTGGCCGCGCCGCTTCGGCGCGCGTCTGCGCGTGCTCGACGGGGACACGGCGAAGCCTTTCATGGGGCTTGAGGCGGATACTGTCGCCTCGCTTCGCGGCAGCGTCCGCACGCTCATCCACTGCGCGGCCGATGTGCGGCATTATGTTTCGGATGAGGAAGCTTCCATCCGCGCCAACGCGGGCGGCGCTGCAAACGCGGTGCGTCTTGCGCTCCGGCTCGGGTGCAGCCTTTCATATATTTCGACGATGAGCGTCGCCGGCGAGGGCAGACGCTCCCCCTTCACGGAGCAGGATCCCCCGGCCGTGTCCGCAGGCGAGCGCAACGTATATGTGCGCGGCAAGTGCGCGGCGGAGGAGATCGTGCGCCGGTGCGCGGCGTCGCTGCCTGGCGTGCGCATATTCCGCATCGGGCGGCTCGTCGGGCGCAGCAGCGACGGCGTATTTCAGAAAAACAGGGATGGCAACGCCTTTTACAGCTTCCTTCAGGGCGCGCTCATGCTTTCCTGTTATCCGGAAAGCGCGCGGCTGATGCCCGTGGAGCTTACGCCGGTGGATCTTTGCGCGAAAGCGCTCGCGCTCCTTCTCGATGAAAGGGAGAGCGTTTATCATGTGTTCAACACCCGCATGACGCCCTTTGCCGAACTGATGCGCGACGTGCTTTCCCATGAGGCGGTATTTGTTGCAGATGATGAGTTTGAAGCGTATCTTGCGCGCGAGCTTCGCGAGCGCCCGTGCGCACAGCTCATCATGGTTAAGGAGATGTGGGACATGTACGGTCCCTTTGGCGCGGGGGATGCGCTTGAAAGTGCCGCGCGCACAGCCGGGCTTCTTGCCCTCAGGGGCTTTGAATGGCAAAAGGCTGATACGCAAACCGTTTTGCGCGCGTTTTTCGGAAATTGAGGAGGTGACGGCCATGGTATCCGATTCAATCGTCACGATCATGATAATCGCAATAGCCGCGATGCTCTCCTTCATGATCCGCGGTATAAAAAAGGGCAATCTCAAGCTCATTCACCGGCTGTATTTCGGCGTGACCGGCGTTGTTGCGATCTGGATGCTCTCCGTCGTCGTTGCGGATATCGCCGCGCCGACGGATATCGACGTCCTTTGGATCTGCGATTGCTTCGCGTATATCGGCGGCGCGTTCGCGCCTGTGTTCTCGCTGCTCATCGCGCTCACATTCACCAAAAATCTCGACAAATTCCCCAGGAAATATATATGGTTCTTCGTTATTCCCCTGATAACGAACATCGTCGCCTGGACGAACCCGCTGCATCATCTGCTCTATGAGAACTTTTCTGTATACAGCAGGGATATTGTATTTGGCCCTTATATTTATATTTCGGGCGCTTACAGTTACATGTGTACTGTTACCAGCATCATAATGATGATAATTTACGCCGCCCGTTCCCGCAAAAAGCTGATCGCCCAGCAGGCGATGCTCTTCTGCGCGGGCAGCTTCATCCCCGGCATTGTCAACCTTGTCGGCACGCTCAAGCTTGCGGATCTTTCGATGGCCGCGACGCCGCTAGGCTTCATCGCAACGGTCGTGCTGCACGGATACGCGATATATCATTTCCACATGCTCGACATAAAGCCCATCGCCATGCAGAAGGTGCTCGACTGGATAAGCGACTGCTATCTTGTGACGGACGAACACGCCCTGATCCTCGATTACAACAAGGCGTTTCAAACGATGTTCAGCCAGTTCGGCATGATCCGCGGCAAAAAGCTCAGCGAGTGCGCGATCAACGGCGACGGCGAGAGCCACAACGCGGTCTACAATCTCATCTCCGCCGTCAACGGTTGCGGCGAGAGCGGTTCCACGGTATCCTTTGAGCAGCCCGTGTTCCTCGGCAAGCAGAAGTTCTATTACATGGTGGAGATTGCGCCGCTGGTCGTTGAGGAATCACCAGAGGGCTATGTCGCCATATTCAAGGATGTGACAAAGCTCCGCGAGGGCATGCAGCGGCTTCAGGACTCCCAGTCCCGCCTCATGGAGCAGGAAAGGCTCGCTTCCCTCGGCCAGATGGTGGGCGGTCTTGCACATAACCTGAAAACGCCTATAATGAGTATATCAGGAAGCTCCGCCGCGATAGAGAATCTGATCGATGAATGCGTGCTGAGCCTCGGCGATCCCGAGGTCACTTCCGAGGATTATTCGGAGATTTATTTTGAGATGCGCGAATGGCTTTCCAAGATGCGGGACGCCTGCGCATATATGAGCGATATAATCACCGCCGTCAAGGGACAGGCGGCAAACATAAGCGAAAACGATGTGGGTGATTTCACCGTTGACGAGATGATGAAGCGCGTCGGGCTTCTTTTGAGGCATGAGCTGCAAAGGACGTGCAGCACGCTTGAAGTGGTGAACGAAACCGGCGGCGTCGCACGCATCCACGGGGACATAAACAGCCTTGTGCAGGTCGTCAACAACCTTGTTTCCAACGCGGCCTTTGCGCAGCAGCCAAACGGCGGCGGAGAGATAATCACGCGCTTCTGCCTTTCGGAGGGGGGGCTGCGCTGCACTGTCGAGGATCGCGGCACCGGCATTTCGCCCGACGTGAAGGACAGACTTTTCCGCCAGATGATCACAAACAAGGGCACTTTGGGCACCGGGCTCGGCGTTTATATTTCGAACACCGTGATAAAGGCGAAATTCGGCGGAAGGATGTGGGCGGACGACAACCCCGGCGGCGGGGCCGTGTTCGGCTTTGAGATTCCGTATGAATATGTTACACTTATGGACAAGCATGAACAGGAGGCGGATACATAATGAGAAAAAACAAAGTCGGCTCTCAAAAGCTGGACTTTTCGATTCTCGCGCTTGACGACGATCCGATAATGACCGCCACGCTTCAGGCTTATTTCACGACATCGGGCTTCACGGTCGATGTTGAGACCAATCCTTATCGCGGGATTGAGCGCATCAGGGACGGGCATTATGACATACTGCTGCTTGATTTTCTCATGGCGCCCATCACCGGGGATCGCGTTGTAAGCGAGATCAGAAAATTCGACCGCGATCTTTATATAATCCTTCTCACCGGTCACAAGAGCATGGCGCCCCCGATACGCGCGATACGCGAGCTTGATATTCAGGGCTATTACGAAAAAAGCGACAGGTTCGATCAGCTTGAGCTGCTCATTGAATCCTGCGTGAAGAGCATAAAGCAGATGCGCACCATCAAAGCTTACAGGGACGACCTTGATCGCAAGAACAAGCAGCTCGAACAGATGTATACCTCTTTGGGCGACAGCTATATGGAGGTCATAAGCGCGCTGCGTCTCATCGTTGATGCAAGGGACTTTTACACGCGCGGCCATTCGGACAGGGTGAGCTGTTTTGCGCTGAAGATCGCCCACCAGATGGGACGGGACGATGGCTTTTGTGAAAGGGTGCGCCTTGCGGGCCTGTTCCACGACGTCGGCAAGGTGGCCGTGCCGGACAGCGTGCTTCTCAAGCCCGGCAGGCTGAATATGCCCGAATATGAGCTTATCATGCTGCATCCGGAAAAGGGCTGTGAAATACTGAAGGCCATATCTGCCTTTGCAGGCATCGCCGAGATCGTGCGCGAGCATCACGAACGCTTTGACGGCTCCGGTTATCCGGACGGCATCGCGGGCGATGATATAATCGAAGAGGCCAGGCTGATCGCCGTCGCCGATGCGTTCGACGCGATGACCTCGCACAGGCTTTACAGGGAAAACCTCACCTTCGATCACGCCGTTGAGGAACTTAAGGAAGGCTCCGGCACGCAATTTGATCCGGACGCCGTGACGGCTTTCCTCAATGTGCTTGAGGACTATGATGAAATGAAAAAAGAAGTCGCGTGGACATATGGTTCGCGCTCGGAAACGGGGCTGCTTTAATGATTAAAACTCCACTTTTCGACGTTCCCTCATATGCCGATCTTTCAACCGCGCTCTCGTCAACGGCAGCGGCGCATACCGATGCGCCCGCCGTCACCTGGTATGACCGCGCGGGTATGGAACACACAAAAACCTTCGGCGAGCTTCTTACGGACAGCGCGGTATTCGCGTCTGCCCTCCTGCGCGACGGACTTCGCGGCGAAAAAGTCGCGATCGCCTGCGAGAACTGCTATGAATGGCTGTTCATGTTCTTTGGCATAACCGCATCCGGCGGCACCGCGGTGCTCGTCGATGTAGAACAGCCGGAGGCTTCGATCTGTTCCATGATAACGCGCACAGGCGCAAAGCTTGCGGCCGTTTCACCCTCCATCGCGGCCCTTGTGCGCGACAAGCTCGAAGGACAGGGCGTGGCTGTGCTTGTCGTTTCGGCAGTGGACAGCGACGGGCTTCGAAGCCTTTATTCCTTCATCGCGCGCGACGAGGCGCAGGACGAAGCGGAGGCCGCTTCATTTCGCGCCTTTGCACCCGATCCCGATTCTGTCGCCGCGATCGCGTTCACCTCGGGTACGAGCAGTTTGCCCAAGCCCGTCATGCTCACCCACCGCGGCATCACCGGCAACGCGCTCGCTTCCGTTGCGATGGTCAGACCCAGCGCAAGGGTGTTCACCGCCCTTCCCCTGTATCACACATACGGGCTGACCTGCGGCGCGCTCTGCATCCTGTTTTACGGGGCGGAGCTTGGCATATGCTGCGATATAAAGCGCATCACGCGCGATTTTCTAGTTTTTAACGCGGAGATACTCATGGCCGTTCCGCTTGTTGTTGAGATGATTTACCGCCGCATCGTGCACGGTATGGAAAGCGCAGGCCTCAAGCGCCTCATGGACAATGAGCTCAACCGCTTCAGGTTAGGCCTTGCATTCCTGCACAGGAAGCCCCGCAAGCTTCTTGTTGAGGCGAAAAATAAAGGCATCGGCAAGCTTTCGCTGATCGTCTGCGGCGGCGCGCACCTTGCGCGCTCCGTTGCGGACAATATGGAAGCCTTCGGCGTGCTCGTGCTTGAGGGCTACGGCATCACGGAATGCTCGCCGCTCGTCAGCGTCAACCGCGTGCGCGAGCATCTGCCGCACAGCGCCGGTCTCGTGCTGCCCGGCTACAAGGTGCGCATCGAGGACGGAGAGATCCTCGTTTGCGGCGACATGCTGATGAAGGGTTATTACGGCGATCCCGCGGCGACTGCGGCCGCAATGGACGATGGCTGGTTCCGCACGGGCGACATGGGTTATACGGACGCGCGCGGCTTCCTGCACATAACAGGGCGCAGGAAAACCCTCATCGTGCTCAAGAACGGCAAGAAGATCGCCCCGGAGGAGATCGAAGGCTATCTTGCGGGCGCGCCGCTCGTCGGTGAGGTCGTGGCACGCGGCGTACAATCGGGCGAGAGCGCGGATGACGTGCGCCTTGCCGTGACCGTGTATCCTGACCCCGCGGCAACGGAAGGGATGAGCCAGTATGAAATACTCGAACGGCTCCAGCGATATGTTGACGGCGTAAACTCTCATCTTCCGGCATATAAACAAATACAGATGGTCAATCTCAGCTCCAAGGAGTTTGAAAAGACCGCGAACCGCAAGTTGAAGCGGTAATATCAGGAGGTTTTTTGATATGCTTGAGCTAATTTCCGAAATCATCTGCAACATCACCGGCAAGAAGGATATCACGCCCGACACCGATCTTATAAAGGATCTGGAGCTTACTTCCTTCGATGTGATGAACATTATCTGCGCCTTTGAGGAGCGTTTCGACACCACCATACCCACGCGCGACGTTTGGAACCTGCATCAGGTGAGCGATATAATCGAGTATATGCGCAAGCGCGGCATAACGGAGAAGTGAACGGCAACGCCGCAATTTATTATGTTCCCGGCGCGCAGCACACGGCTGCCGATGTCCGTTTGGCCTTTCTCATGCGCTGCACGGCTGATTTTTGCGTCGGGCGCGGCATTCCCGAGCCGGACGCCGCGTCGCTGCGCCTGTCCGTGCGCGGCAAGCCTTTTTTCGATCAGCCCGGCGCGCCGTACTTCTCGATAAGTCACAGCGGGGATATATGGGCGGTGGCGCTTTGCGCACGCGCGGTAGGTTTTGATATCGAGCGCGTGAAGGAGCGCAACACGCGCGCCGTTGCGGCGCGTTTCTTCTCGGAGAGCGAACAAAAATACGCTCTTCGCCTGGGCGAGAGCGCGTTTTTTGACATATGGACCGCCAAGGAAAGCTATATAAAGCTTACAGGGCAGGGTATTGACGACCGTTTTTCACAGATCTCCACCGTGAACGGTCAGACGTTTGACGGCGCGGCGTTGGGCGTCGAGTTCATAAGGCCGCAAAACGTTCCGCACGGTTATTCGGCGTGTATCGCGTTGACCGCTTCCGCCACATGAGCCATGATGAGCTGCGCTATATCAACGCCCGTCGCTTCCGATATGCCTGCAAAATGCGCGTTTGAATTCACCTCGCACAGCACCGGCCCGTCCTTTGAAAAGAGCAGGTCGACCCCGGCAAAATCAAGGCCCAGAACAGCCGCCGCGCGCTCGGCGAGATCCTTTTCCTCCTGCGTCGGCCGATAGGCCGACGTTTTGCCTCCAAGCGCCACATTCGCGCGGAAATCGCCCGCTGTGTTCTCGCGCAGCATCGCTGCGGCGCACCGTCCGCCGACGACATAAAGCCGCATGTCCCTTCCGGCGGTCTCCTTTATGAATTCCTGCGCGATGGCTGCGGAACCTGAGGTTTTTTCCAATATGGCCTTCGCCTGTGCGATATTCCCTGCAAGATATACCTGCGCCCCGAAGGAGCCGAAGCATTCCTTTATCACAAACGGAAAGCCGAGGTAATCCGCGATCGTATCAAGGAACGACGTATCCGTATAGCCGACCCGCGGGAAGGTGAGCGGGATGAGCACCGTGCGCGGCATGGGCAGCCTGCCGGAAAGAGCGATGTGGGTGAGGGATTTATCGTCGCAAAGCTCCACCGCGCGGGCGTTGTTGAAAAGGCGCATGCCGCGCGCCTCAAGCAGACGCATAAGGCGGACATCCTTGTCCCAGAAAACCGAAAACGAAGGCAGCTCGCCGCCTGCAAGGGTGATATTTAGCGCGGCGTCGCTCATCAGATCGATGTTTGTGCGCGCTTCAAGCGAAAGGCCGCAGCGCCCGGCCGCGGCGGAAAGCGAAGCGTAAAGCGCCTCGAATTTGCCGCTTTGCAGGAAACCGTTTGTTATAAGGAAACCGTTCTTCATCATGTGGCAAGCATAGCACACGAGGGTGACGAATTCAAGGCGCGCATTGACGAAGCGGGGACTTATGAAGTATCATATTTTATAATTCACCAAAGGAGATTTGCCATGTTCTCATTCAGGAAGAAGCAGCAGGAAACGGATGACGTCAACGCCCGGAACGCCGAAGGGTGCGAGGAAATGATCCCCGTTGAGGAAGAGCCTTTGCCCTCCTCGGGTGCGGAGCTTGCAGAGCGGATCGAGAAGAACGTATATCGCGTAACAGCGTCAACATATTTCGGCAAACGCACGCGCATTGAAACCAAGAAGAACGACAATCTTGAGCAGCTTGAAGCATTCTGGAAGAAATGCCGCGAGGACGGCACGCTTGAGGAGCTGCGCGCGATGGCGCATCCCGAATCGCAAAGCTTCACCGGAGCATGCGCCAACTTCGGCACGCATGAGTATGATTACTGGATAGCCGTGGAGCCGGTCGATCCCGATGCGGAGCCGCCCGAGGGCTATGAGCGGCTTGAGGCGGGCGAGGGCAACTACGCCCAGTTCAAGTGCAAAGGCCCCGCGGTGAGATCCGTATCCGGGCAGTATACGGTGATATACAACAAATGGTTCCCGAAATCCCCATACAATCACGACGACGGCCCGGAGATAGAGATATATCCGTTCGGCGACATGGATTCCGAAGAGTACGAATCCGAGATTCTCATCCCTGTGCGCCCGATGAAAACCCTTGCGGAGCGCATCCCCAAGCGACGCAACGCGATGCTCGGCGTGCTTTTCGTTTCGGTCGGCCTCGTGGCCGGTATGCTCATCGCCGGCAGTTCCGATAAGTATCTCGTCTATATGCTCATCGGCGGCGCCGTCGGCTATTTCGTCTATGCGTATATCGAAAAGCAAAAGGAAGCGCGTGAAAAGAAAAACGAGCATGACGACGCGGAGAGCGGCAAGTGACTTATTCATCGAATCTTCAAACACGCTCCGTGCACCGCATGGTATAATCATTGAAAATACTACTGCGGCGGAACTTGTATGAAAGAAATATTTAACAATATAATCACGAATATAAAAAATGGCGCGGCGAACGCACGGCGTTCGCTTTTGCGCACGCGCAGGCGCTTTCAAAAAGCTGGCGGCTTCACCGCCCTCAGGCAGCGCTTCGCGTCGGACATGCGCGCCAAAAAGCCTTCCGCGATCGCGGCTGTTTCGCTTTCGGGCGTCGTTGTGATCGGCGTCACGCTCGCGCTCATCTTCGGCGGCGGCGCGTCGGCCACCCCGGCTGAGACGCATCAGCTTGAAGCGAACGGGGACGTGCTCGACCTCACGACGGCGGTCACGCATACGCCCGATCCCACGCCCAGGCCTTCGCCCACCCCCGTGCCTACGCCAACCCCGGTCTTTCTCGGCAAAGGCACCACCGGCGAAACCGTGATGGCCGTGCAGCAGCGCCTGATGGACCTCGGCTATATGGATTACGATGAACCGACTGAATATTACGGCGAAATAACCAAGGAAGCCGTCGAGGCGTTCCAGCGCCGCCACGGTCTCAAGATCGACGGTTATATCGGTGAGGAAACATACGATCGCCTCATGCGCGCGGATGCGCTTGTGTATATGGTCACCGTCGGCGATGAAGGCACCGACGTCGAGGAGCTTCAGAAGCGTCTTGTCGAGCTTGATTACATGAAAAAGACCACGGGCTATTTCGGCGATGAAACAGCCGCCGCGGTCAAGGATTTTCAAAGCCGCAACAATCTCGACGTGGACGGTATGATAGGTATGCAGACGCGCGAGGCGCTGTACAGCGAAGACGCGATCGCAAGGTCCGTTTCATACGGCGAAAAGAGCGACGACGTGCTCAGATATCAAAAGCGGCTTTACGCGCTGGGCTATCTCACGACAGAGCCTGACGGCACCTTCGGCAAGGATACCGTCGCCGCGGTTAAGCTTTTTCAGGAGCTGAGCGGTCTCATTGCGGACGGGCATATCGGCCCCATGACAAAGGAGCTGCTCATGTCCTCCGATGCGCAGGCAAACGCCCTCACGATAGGTATGAGCGGCGAAACCGTGAAGAGCGTGCAGAAGATGCTCAAAAAGCTCGGCTATCTTTCTTCAGCGGACGGTTACTTCGGTTCGGGCACGGAGTCCGCTGTGCGTTCCTTCCAGGAGAACAACAAGCTTTCCGTCGACGGAAAGGTCGGCCGCAAAACGATGTCCGTACTTCGCTCCGGTTCCGCGGTGGCCGCATCGTCCGATCAGCCGGCGTCGACCTCCGGCGGCGGCAGCGGCGGTTCGACGTCAACGCCTTCCCCGTCATACAATTCCTCCGGCGCAACTGCGGACAGGCTGATCGAGGTCGCCTTGAGCAAAGTCGGCTGCCGTTACAGAACGGGCGCCAAAGGGCCGTCAGGCTTCGACTGTTCCGGCTTCGTTTACTGGTGTCTCAATCAGGCCGGCGTCAAGCAGGGCTATATGACAAGCAAGGCGTGGCGCAGCGTGAGCAAATATCAGAAGATTTCCTCGATCGACAGCTGCCGCAAGGGCGACATACTCGTGTTCCGCATGTCGTCGTCCAAAGGCCACGTCGGCATCGTCATCAACGATACGGAAATGGTCGACGCCTCCTCCAACAGGGGTCAGGTCGTGCGCAGGAGCTATAAGGAAGCCTACTGGCGCAAGTTCTTCTACTGTGCATACAGGATATTCTGATATGGCGTTCTGATTCGGTGTAAAGAAAAGCCGCCCGCGTTTTGAACTGAACCCCAAGAATAGGACATTGAGAAAAAGGACCTCCTGTCGTAGGATA
>CAZARN010000016.1:0-45462 GCA_964487565.1 uncultured Clostridium sp. | reverse complement strand
GAGCGCTGCCTTGCCAAGGCAGAGGTGGCGGGTTCGAGCCCCGTCTCCCGCTCCATAAAACACAGGATGCGCGGCATCCGAACCGGCGCCATAGCCAAGCGGTAAGGCAGAGGTCTGCAAAACCTTCATCCCCAGTTCGATTCTGGGTGGCGCCTCCAATAAGAAACCCCGAAAAAGCCAGTGTATTAGCCGCTTTCGGGGTTTTTCTTTACTCTTAAACTTTGCTTTCCGGCAACTTTTTGGCAACAATAATGCATTACGATAAGGGAAAAGGGCAACATTTCTTTCGCGGGCGGGATCCCGCATGGGTTCAAAATGCAATTTCTTTATGCGCGGGAGCATGAATTTGTTAATTTATTTTGTCGAAACTCATCGAAAAAGTTATGAGTTGGTAAAGTCATGCTATAATGCAACAAAATATTTACATATTGTTTATTAACACACCAATTTTTAGGAAGGAAACAACAAATGGAAAACTCAATTCTCGCTCCCGCACTGTTGCTGCGTTCCATCGGCATGCATCCAAGATACAAAGGATACGCATATGTGCAATTCATACTGTCGCTTATCCTGAAAAAGCCGGAATATCTTTACAACATGCGGGGTATTGTTTATCCGAAGGTGATCGAACGCTTCGGCTGCACACAGGCGGGCATCGAAAGGAACATACGCTTTGTCGTGCAGAAGACATTTGAAAACGGCAACGCCGAAAGGCTTGAATATCTGTTCGGCGACAAAAAATTCTGGCCGCCGACAAACACGGAATTCATCGCCGTGCTGGCGCAGAGTATATTATTTGAATTGGATGAATTTAGTGGAGAGAAAGATTTCGCTGTGGTAAAATGAAGCTGCGGAGCGCATAAGGCGCTTGCGCGCATCATCACCCCGCAATGCGGGGCGCACACAGGAGAAGTTGCCCTATGTACAGGATACTTGTTATCAATCCGGGAACCACCTCCACCAAAATTGCTGTATACGACGATGAGAAAGAGCTTTTTCGCGAATCGGCGGAACATAAGGAAAGCGAGCTTGCGCCGTTTTCCCGCGCGATAGAGCAGCTTGACTATCGTAAAAAATGTGTGCTTGACGCGCTTGAAAAGCACGGCATAAGCAAGGGATCCCTTTCCTGCATAGTTTCGCGCGGAGGGATGCTGCCGCCGTGTCTTACAGGCGCGTATGGCGTAAACGACGATATGATAGCCTATGTGAGCGCCGAAAACAACGGCCGCGAGCATATATCAAACGTGGGATGCGCCGTCGCGGACGCAATCGCGCGCCCTCTCGGCATACCGGCATATATTTATGATCCGGTGGTCGTGGATGAGCTTGCGCCGATCGCGCGGCTGACGGGCCTTCCGGACGTGATGAAACAAAGCCGCGGACACGCGCTCAACTCCCGCGCGATGGCGAGAAAGTGCGCCGAGGAGATACTGCACAGGCCCTTTGAGGATTGCACGCTCATCGTGCAGCATCTGGGCGGCGGCACGAGCGTATGGCTTTTCGACAAAGGACGCGCCGTGGATATGTACAGCGACGACGACGCCGGCTTCGCGCCGGAGCGCTGCGGCAAGCTGCAGGTGGATTCCGTCATTGAAATGTGCTATTCAGGCAAATACACACGGCGCGAGATGGCGCGGCGCGTGCGCGGCAACGCGGGCCTTCGGGCGCATCTCGGCACGGCCGACGCGCGTGAGGTCGAGCGCATGATAGACGCCGGCGATGAAAAGGCGAAGCTTGTATACGACGCAATGGCATACGGCGCGGCGAAGGGCATAGGCGATCTTGCAACGGTCGTCTGCGGGAAGGTGGACAGGATAATACTCACGGGCGGCGTTGCTTATTCAAAACGCCTGACCGGCGAGATAATGCGGAGGGTGGAATGGATCGCGCCTGTCGAGATAATGCCCGGCGAATTTGAAATGGAGGCCCTGTCTTCAGGCGCGCTTCGCGTTATGCGCGGCGAGGAGACCCCGCACGAATTTATATGGAACAGATAAGACCCGGCAATAAAAAAGAGGAACGACGCACGCTGTTTCTTATGCTCGGACTGATGGCGCTGGGCTATCTTCTGCTGCACGATCTTTTCGGTGGCACGCTGCTTGCACACAGCTCATGGGACAGCTATACGCTCCAGTCGCTTGCATGGCTTCGCGGTGACATGGATCTCGGCAGAAATTACGATTATCTGGAGCTTGCGATATTCGAAGGGAAATACTATGTTTCGTTCCCGCCGTTCCCGTCGGTGGTCATGCTTCCGTTTGCGCTGATATTCGGTGAAAACACGCCGAACAATCTGATCATCGCCGCGGTCGCGATGTGTTCGGCCGCGACGGTGTATTCGCTTTCGCTGCGCGCGCGCTTCAAGCCGGGCGACGCTGCGCTCATCGCGCTTTTCATCGTCTGGGGCAGCAACCTGATGTGGATGAGCACGAACGGCGGGGTTTGGTTCATGGCGCAGGCGCTCAACATGCTGCTTTTGCTGCTTGCGCTTTCGGCGGCGGTGCGCGAGAGACGGGTTTTGGCGTATCTTGCCGTGGCGCTTGCCGTCGGCTGCCGCCCGTTTTCGGCGTTCGCGTTCCTGCCGCTGTTCGTGTATTTTTATATGCAGGACAGAACCCTCAAGCGCGGTTTCCTGCGCACGGTTCTCATGCAGTGGAAAGCGTTCATACCGGTCGTCTGCGCGGCGGGCGCATATATGTGGTATAATTACGCGCGTTTCGGCAATCCGCTTGAGTTCGGGCATAATTATCTGCCGGAGTTCATCGAATCCGAAAAAGGGCAGTTCGATCTTTCATACATCGGCGTCAATCTGTTCAACTTATGGCTGAGGCCTGTCAAGCTGACACTTTCGCTTTCGCTTGATTATACGATTTTTAACGGATTCATGTTTTATGTGGCCAATCCGTTTTTCCTCCTGATGTTCGCTTCGGCTGTGCGCGACGCGGCGAGGCACAACATCAACGCAACGGGCGTCGCGCTTCTTGCGGCGCAGATACTCATCATGCTCGCGCTTTGCGCCCACAAGACATTGGGCGGATGGCAGTTCGGCGCGAGATATACGGTGGATATGCTGCCGCTTGCGCTTGCGATGGTGCTGGGATCGAAGTCTTCGCTTGAACATCAGCCGACGCTTCGCGCATGGGAGAAAGCGGCGGCGGGCTTTGGCATTGCATTCAACATATACGGCGCCATAGCGATGAACATGATATACTGATACAACAACAATCTATATAAATAAGGAGAAAATGAATGGTAAAGATCGAGATGGACAACGGAGGGATCATCACCCTTGAGCTTGACAGGAACGCCGCGCCGAACACGGTTGCGAATTTCCTTTATCTTGCAGGCACAGGTTTTTATGACGGACTGACCTTCCATCGCATAATACCGGGCTTCATGATCCAGGGCGGTTGCCCGGACGGCACAGGGATGGGTGGCCCCGCATGGTGCATAAAGGGCGAATTTGCGTCAAACGGCGTAAAAAATCCGATCAGGCACAAACGCGGCGTGATATCGATGGCGCGCGCGCAGAGCCCGGATTCGGCAGGTTCGCAGTTTTTCATAATGCACGCTGACGCGCCGCATCTTGACGGTCAGTATGCGGCTTTCGGACGTGTGAGCGACGGCATGGATGTTGTGGATGAGATCGCCGCCACGCCCACGGGTTTCATGGACAAGCCCGTGCACGACGTTGTGATAAAACACATCACCGTGACGGATGAGGGCGAGCTTTGCGAACCCAAAAAGCTTCCCCGCAGATAAAAAACAAGAACGGAATTGAATACCGGCTCCCGAAGCATACTTAACATATGAACAAGAGAGTTGGAACAAAGCTTTTCGACGCGCTCGCCGCGCTCTTTCAAACGAAGGAGGCGACGGGCGCCGACGCGCAAAAAGAGGATTACAAGGCGTTCATCGCTCTTACCGCGCCTTGCCGGGAGGAGCTTGAACGGCAGACAGAATACGCTCCGTCAGATCCTGTGAGGTTCATTTTGGCCATTGCGGGCGGCGGCCGCGCGGCGTCGGCGACGGTGGCCTCGATCGAAGCGCAGACATACGCGCACTATGAGCTGACAGATGAACCGTTCGGCGCTTTGGGCGATTACGTTATAGTGCTCAATGAAGGCGACACGCTGGCGCCGGACGCGCTGTATCGCTTTGCAAAAAGGATAGAGCGGGAGCCGGGCGCGAAGCTGATATACGCAAACGAGGACCGCATGGGGGAGGACGGGCGGACGGAGCCCGTGCTCAAGGGCGATTATGATGAGATAACCGCGCTTTCATATGATTTATTCGGCGCGCCGCTGGCGGTGAGCAAAAGCGTGTTCGACGTATGCGCGGCGCCTGGCGTCACGCGCGCGCCGGATCCGGCGGCCGAATACGCATATGCGCTCAGATGCCTTGCAAAGGCGGGCGGAGCGGCGCATATCGACCGCGTGCTCCTAACAAGGGCGCAAAAAGCCGCGCCTGTTCCGTGCGGCGCGGGTTCCGATGCGGTGAGCTGGTATCTTCACCGCACAGGTCAGGACTGCACGGTGTCCGCCGGTTTATGGCAGGGCAGCTTCCGCGTCGCCGCGATGACGAGAAGGAGCCGCACGGCGATCGTCGTGCCGAACAGGGACGGCACTGACGAGCTTCGCCGCCTGCTTGAAAGCATTGAGGAAACGTGCGGGTTCTATGAGCCTGAAATCATCATTGCGGACGCAGGCAGCACGTCTGAACGCACGAAACGGTATTATGAAATACTTGAAAAAAGCGGCGCCGCAAGCATAGTGCGCGTGACGGACGGGGCAACGGGCTTTTCAAGACTGTGCAACGCGGCGGCGGAGCGCGCGGCGGCGGACGAGCTGTTCTTCATATCGAGGGACGCGGAGCTTTTCACGCCGGACGTGATAGGCGCGCTGCGCGCGCAGGGCCTTCGCAGGAAGGCGGGCGCCGTGGGCTGCCTCATCACAAACGGGGAAGGCCGCCTTGTGCATGACGGCTATGTCGTGGGGCTCGCGGGCGGCGTCGCAAGCCCGTATGAGGGCGATCCGCGCCCGGCGGAAGGCAGCGCGCGCAAATTGCGCTTCACGCAGACCGTGCGCGGCGTGGCGGCGGTGTCGGGCGCCGCGCTCTTCATCCGCGCGGATGTGTTCCACAGCGTGGGCGGTTTTGACGAGAGCTTTGACGACGGCGGCATAGCGCCCTGCGGGGCGGATGCGGAATTGTGCGTGCGCCTCATGCGCCGCGGGCTCACGAATATATTCACGCCGTATGCGGAGGTGCTTCTCCACACGGGGCTGCCTCGCATAGCGCAGGCGTCGGAGAAGGTCAGGATGCGTTCGTATGACGCGCTCAGGCCGATGATAGTTGACGGCGACCCGTATTTCAGCGCGGAATACTCCCGCCGCTCGCTTGAGCCCGCCGCGCGCACCGTTGATGAGGATGATCCGCCGGACGCATTTTGACTGTTGTGTGAACCTTTTGTCACCCTTTGTCGCAGGACGTTGCGGGAAAATAAAACCGGGATTATAATGACTGAAGATACAGGAATATGCAATCGGGAGTGAGATCAATGCGCATCGGTCAGTTTACCGATTCCTTTTATCCGATAGTGGACGGGGTCGGTCGTGTTGTTTATAACTACGCGCGCACGCTGCCGAAAATGGGCGACGAGGTGTATGTCGTCGCGCCAATGACGGACACGGGCTACCGCGGGGGATACCCGTTCGAGCTTATAGACTATGCGGGGGCGCCGGTGCCCGGCTCGCCGCAATACAAGGCGGGATTCGCGCTGCTTGACAGGCACTACAACGAACGCATCGAAGAGGTGACGTTTGACATCGTCCACGCCCACACGCCGTTTTTTGCCGGGCAGGAAGCGCTGCGCCTCGCGATAAAGCATGACGTGCCGCTTATAGGCACGTTTCACTCCAAATACTATGACGATTTTTACAAGGCGACCCATGCGGAGCTTCTGGCGAACATAGGGGTCAAATTCGTCGTCGATTTCTATGAGCGCTGCGACGAAGTCTGGGCTGTCAGCGAAGCGTCGGCGCGCGTGCTCGTCGAATACGGCTATAAGGGCGAGGTGGTCGTGATGGAGAACGGCACGGAGCTGCGTCCCATGCGGCCGGAGGACGCGAAGGCCGCCGCGGAGCGCTTCGGCATCGACACATCGCATCCGGTGTTCCTCTATGTCGGTCAGATGAACTGGAAAAAGAACATATTGCTCATCCTTGAGGCGGCGGCGATACTGAGGAGCCGCGGCAAGCTGTTCACGGTGATACTCACCGGACAGGGGCCGGATGAGCATCATATAAGGAAAAAAGCGGAGGAGCTTGGCATTGCGGACGCCGTTATATTCACGGGCCATGTGCTTGACACGGCGCTGCTCGACGGGCTGTATCAATGCGCGACGCTGTTCACATTCCCTTCCCAGTATGACACGTTTTCGCTCGTGATGCGCGAGGCTGCGGTCATGAATACGCCTTCCGTGCTTACGCGGGGAAGCTGCGCCGCCGAGAACGTGACGGACGGCTTCAACGGGCTGCTGTGCGACAATACGGCGCAGTCGCTTGCGTCGGTGCTCTACGATAATATGGACGATAAGGAAAAAATAGCGGCCATTGGCAAAAAGGCCGCCGAAACGATACCCATAGGATGGGAAAGCGTGCTGCAAAACGTGCGCACACGCTATGAAAATCTGATTGAAAACTGCCGCACGGATGAAATGAAGCGCCGTCACGCGCTCATCAGGGCAAATTTCCTGCGCGATATACGCGAGGCGCGCGAATCAAAATGATACCGGATTCTGATCCTTTGCCTTACCGGCCGCGCTCAACTGCGCGGCTTTGTTATACTGCGCGGTGAAAACGATCTCAAGCGCGATGCCGGCGATTATCACAAGAAAACCGACAAGTCCCGTGACGTCGGGAAGCTCGCCGATGACAAGCGCCACCCAGATGGGGCTCAACACCATCTCCATCGGGCTTATCATCGCGGCTTTGGCGGGCGTCGTATACCTGAGACCCAGGGTATATAAGACATAGCCGAAACCGTACTGACCTATGCCGAGCACCGCAAGCAGTATCCATGAGGAGGCGTCCATCGTGAAAAGCTGCGGTATGCTGTCGGTGCAGAAGACCGGCAGTATCACGGCGGCAAGGAAAAGGTTTTGCACGCTCACGACGCCTATCGGATTTTCGGCGGAAACATCCTTGTTGATCATGGTGGAAACGGCAAAGAGCACGCCTGTGGAAAGGGCAAGCAGATTGCCCGCCATGGTGACGTTGTCCGCCCTTGAAAACATGGAGATCACAACGCCCGCGCTGAGCACGACGAGAGGTACGGCGCGGCGCATATAAAACGGATACTTCTTGAATATGCGCTGATAAAGATAGATCCAGACCGGCGCCGTGAACTGCATGCCAACCGCTATCGCAGCGCTTGTCAGCTTGACCGCAACAACGATGCACGCGCCCTGTATGGCATACACGACGAGCAGAAGAAGGAACTTGAGGTTCCATTTGATCTTGCCGGGCCGGATGAACGCCGCATAGAACACGCCGGCGAAGGCCGCGCGCATACCGGCGATGAGGAGCGGGGGCAGGGAAATGCTTTTGATGAGAACGGAATTCATGCTCCAGACAAGCGCCGAAAAGAAGACGAGCAGCATGCCTTTGGTGTCCCTGTTCATTTGTCCTCCCCGAGCATGTGCTTCAAGCGCATGGCGGCGCTTTCGCCGAGAACGGCGTTGACGAGGGTGCCGTTTTCAAGATGTTCCTCGCTTATTATGCGCCCTTCGCTGCGGATAAGGTTCATCGCGTCGTATCTTGAATACGGCACAAGTATCTCAAGCGTTTTGCGCGAACAGCCGAGCATTTCCTCGACGGACGAGAGCAGCGCTTCCACGCCGTCCCCGTTTTTTGCCGATATGTATATCGCGCCCGGCTTGCCGGAAGGCTTTTCCTCAAGCCTGTCGATCTTGTTATAAACCTCGATGCGCTCGGTTTCACCCGCGCCGAGGGAGGAGAGCACGTCCTCGACGACCGCCATCTGCGCCTTGTAATGGGCGCAGGAAACATCGATCACATGCAATATGATATCCGCGTTCACAACCTCCTCGAGAGTGGAGCGGAAAGCGTCGATAAGATCGTGCGGAAGCTTGTTTATGAAGCCGACCGTATCGGAGAAAAGCGCAGGGGTGCCGTTTGGCAGCTCCACCTGGCGCACGACTGGGTCGAGCGTTGCGAAAAGCTTGTCCTCGGCGAGGACTCCGGCGTTCGTCACGGCGTTGAGAAGGGTGGATTTGCCTGCGTTCGTATAACCCACAAGCGCCACAAGCGGCACGGCGCTCTTTTCCCTGCGTGTGCGGCGCAGCTCGCGCTGCTTTTCAACATCCTCAAGCTCACATGTCAGCTCATATATCCTGCGGCGTATACGTCTGCGGTCGATCTCAAGCTTTTTTTCGCCGGGGCCGCGCGTGCCGATGCCGCCGCCGAGCCGCGAAAGGGAAGTGCCCTGCCCTGCAAGGCGCGTGAGGCCGTATTTGAGCTGCGCAAGCTCCACCTGCAAAACGCCCTCGCGCGACTGCGCCCTCTGGGCGAATATATCGAGGATGAGCGTCGTGCGGTCAATCACGCGCACGCCAAGCGCCGCCTCAAGGTTGCGGAACTGGGTGGTTGTCAGCTCGTCGTCGAAAATGAAAAGATCGGCTTCAACGGCGCTTGCGACGAGCTTCAGCTCGTCAACCTTGCCGCTGCCTATATATGTCGCGGGATCCATGCTGCGGCGTTTCTGCGTTTCCCGCGCGACGACCTTCGCACCGGCGGTCTTCGCAAGCTCCGCAAGCTCCTCGAGCGTGTCGTAATCCTCGTCGTTTTCGAGGCCGACCAGCACGGCGCGCTCGGGACCCGCGTCATCTGTGGCGCGGGATGTGGCGCGGAGCCTGTCGTCTGAAATGCGTATCTCGTCGCTCAGAAGCCGCTGCGGCAGCTTGTACGGGCGCATGGGGCCTGCCACAATGGCCTGCCTTGTGCCGTCGGCGTCGTCGTCGCCAAGAAACGCGGCGTAAAACGTCGTCGCGCTGCCGTCGGCCTTTACGCCGACGGACGCCATCGCGTCGAGCTTCATGCTCCTGAGCGTGCCGAGGTCAACGTCTGACGGTCTGCCGTCCCCGCCGGGATGGGTGTGGATGCAGCGCACGCCGCACAGCCTGTCCGCGTTGCGCACAAGGCGCATGCTTGGCATATCCACCTTTGAGGCGTCGCCGACGGATACGTCCGCAACGGAGCCGTCGCGCGCGATATAGACGGATATTTCGCGCGCAATGAGCCCCGTGAGGGAGCAAAGCTCCGCCACAAGCTCATGCGAGGCGAATTCGTTCTGACCCATGCGCATGTCGTAGAGCGCGCTGAGGCGCTCCATCACGATATCGCGTATGCCTTCGGTGTTTCCGTTGACTTTCTTAATCACAAAATTCTCCGCTTATTTTATCTTGATACCGTATATAACGCCGCCGCGCGTGCCGACGACCACCGTGTTTTCAAACACGGCGGGCGAGGCCTCCACGTTGGAGCCAAGCGGCGCTTCATAAAGTATTTCGCCGGTCTGTCCGTCGATGAGGTGTATATAACCCGTGGAATTGCACTGGATTATATAGCCGTATCCGTTCTGATCGTATATGACAACGGGGCTTGACCATGGATAGCCCGCGAAGTCGCAGCACCATACCTCGTGCCCGTCGGCCTTGCTGAGGGCGACGAGCTTGCCGCGCGAACCGTCCGTCATGGCAACCGGAACGAAAATCATGTCCTCAAGCGTGCCCTTGCCGATGCCGATGCTGCCCTGCACGCCGCCCGATACCCCGGAGATGGTCTGACAGCGGTAATCGCTGTTCGTCCAAACGCGCTCGCCGGTTTCCGCGTCGATCTTCCATATAGGTATATCGGCCGTGCCGTCGCCGTCCGCGCGCCAGCCGCCGTGGAAGGAGGTTGACGTATACACATACGGATGCCCGTTTTCAAGCTCGAGCACTGCGGTGCAGTTCGTGTCGTCCAAAGTGTCCTGCACCCAGTCGAGGGTCAGCGTGTTGAGGTCAAGACACATCATGTGACCGCCGTTATCGGTGAATATCGCGTGGCCGCGCCATATGATTGCGCTGTCCTCTATGCCGAGCCACCATCCGGCGGAGCCGTCATAGGCCTTGCTGTTGGTGCGGCTGCCCTGATAATGCCACTTTGTGACGACAGGCGCGACGGAGATCGTCCCGGCGGCGGGGTCATAGTTCGTGTTGAGCTTTATTATGTATACTATGCCGTTTTCACCGGGATATATGAGCGTGTCAGTCTCCGCGTCAACGAGGGCGGAGCTGTCAAAATAGGACAGATCGCGCAGCGAGAAGCCGTCCTTCGCGCCGAAGGTGTAAAGCACCTTGCCGTCGATGAGGCTTATTATGTTCGCATGGCTCGAACCCTTGCCGTCATCCGTGCAGTCGTCACCGGAGCCGAGGTACATCAGCGGATAACCGCGCGGGTCAAGCGCACCGGCGCCCTTGAAGGGATAACGGCCCATGTTGATGGGGTCGCGCGTGCGCTCGCCCGTTTCAAGATCGAAAAAGTATATGTGGCCGTCCATCGTGGCGTATATGACCTCGACAAGGTCTGCTTTGGCCTTTGCCGCGTCATAGAGGTTCATTATCTTTTTCGTTTCCTCGGGCCAGCGCACGATGAGGGGCTGACCTGTCCAGCCGCAGCCGCTCCATGAGCCCGTGCCGTACACCTTGGGGACGCTGCCGACAGTCGCGGTCCAGGCGTTGTCAACATCGAGCGTTTTTTCGTTTATCGTGGCCGTTCCGTAAGAAGGCGAGTCGCGGAAATTGTTGCCGCGGAAGGTTATCACGCCCTCAAGCGCCGTATACTCGCTGCCAAGCGAAAAATCGATGGTTTCGCTTGCAAGATACTGGGACACAAGCTCGCCGTTCACCTCGATCGCCGTATCCATGCCGAAATCGGACGGGCGCGTGCCGGATACGGACGCCGGGCTGAACTCCGGCAGGGGAGTGGGCGTGGGATCGGGCGTTTCCTCGGGGGATTGTTCCGGCGTTTCAACGGGCGCTTCGGTCTTGTTGAAAAGTCCGTCGAGCACACCGGGTTTCTGGCTTGCGGAAGGATCCGTGCTTTCGGGATCCGACGATCCGCCGCCAAGCGACGATATCGCAAGTATGCCAAGCGCGAGCGCTATAATGAATAGTACGAGAATTATTATGAACTTGCCTGTTACCCTGCGCCTTCTGCGGCGGTGCTTTACCATCTTTAATACCTCGGTTCCCAAAGTTTACGCTTCATTATAACGCCTTTGCGTGATGCGGACAAGGCGCGCCGCGCTTAATAATATGTAAATAATGCCTTAAGGCCGCCCGGTGAAGGACGGCCTTAAGGTCTGGCGCATATATGGTGTTGTATTTTTACCGCGCGCAGGCGTCTGTCGGAGCATCAACCCGCGCACGCAGTAAACGGTATAGGCTCAGGCGGCCATGTCGTGAACATAAAGCCTGTCGCGCGATATGACGGCCGGATCGTTTCGCCTGCGAAGCCGCTGGGCGCGGCGCGCGCGGCGTTTCATCCCCTGATATACGGCGACTGCCGCCATCACGCCGATGACGATGCCGGGAACCATGAAGGTGAAAAACAATCCGAAGTAATTCATAGCAGCCTCCGCAAAAATATCTTTGATGGAAACATATCGGAGCGGAGAGAAAGTTGCCTTCGTGGAAATATTGCCTTTTCCCAACCCGCAATGCAATTATAGTATCTCTTTAAGAAACTGTCAATACCGAAACAGGGACTGTAAGGGCTGTTTTTTTGCTTGCAAGGAATATCTTTTTGGGATACAATATAAAAAAAGGTAACGGAGGCGTCAATGACAAGACTCAAGGAACTGCGCAGACAGCACGGCATGAGCCAGGAGGAACTCGGCACAATGCTCGGGGTACAAAAGGCCGCCGTGTGCAAATACGAGGTGGGGCGCGTGCAGCTTCCGCACGATATCCTTGTGAAGCTGTGCGACTATTTTGATGTAACCGCCGATTATCTTCTGGGCAGAGGCGAGGAGATGGTGACGCCGCTTTTCAAAACATACTCGAGCCTGCCGTCAAGCTTCCGTCCGGTGGAGGATGCGGTGGGTGTGCCGCTTGTGGGCAGGGTCCACGCGGGGCTTCCGATGCTTGCGGATGAAAACATAACCGAATATATCCCCGTGCCTTCGTGCGACGTTGTGGCGGGCGAATATTTTTATATGGAGGTCGAAGGCGACTGCATGGAGGGCGAGTTCATCCCGGAGGGGGCGCTCGTGCTCGTGCGGATACAAAGCGATATAGAAAACGGCAGGATCGCCGTCGTCCGTCTTGAGGACGAGGTGTTGCTGCGCAAGGTCAAAAAGATGGGGGACTCCCTTATGCTCATTCCGGCCAACACCAAATATGAGCCGATGATCGTCCCGGCGCGCGGCGCGCAGATCGTCGGCCGCGTGGTGGAGGTCAGGATACGGGGCCTGTAAAAACACAGCTTCAGCCATAAAAGAGCCATAAATAATATAAGAATATATGCACCCTTATCGATTGACATAAGGTTGGCATTGTGTTACGCTTTTAACAAGCGCGATATCTCGCGTTTATTGTTGTGCACCCATCCGGCGTGGCCGGAAAACATATCATCAGAAAGGATTCTGAAAGATGGTTACATTCAAGATCGACGGCAAAACGGTACAGGCCGAGCCCAACACAACAGTTCTCGAGGCTTGCCTTGCGCAGGGAATCAAGATCCCCACGCTGTGCAACCTGAAGGACATCAACAACATCGGCGCGTGCCGCATGTGCCTCGTCGAGGACGGAAAAACCGGCAAGCTCCAGGCTTCCTGCGTGCTGCCTGTCAGCGAGGGTCTTGAGATCAAGACCGCGACACCCAAGGTGCTTGAGGCACGCCGCAGCGTGCTCGAGCTCATCCTCTCGGATCATGACCGTTCCTGCCTCACCTGCAAGCGCAACCAGACCTGCGAGCTGCAGGCCCTTGCAAACGAGATGGGCGTGCAGGACATCGAATTCGAAGGCTCCCGCATAATAAAGACCATCGACGAGCTCTCACCGAGCATCGTGCGTGATAACAACAAGTGCATCCTCTGCCGCCGCTGCGTGGCCGCCTGCGCAAAAACACAGGGCGTGTGCGCGATAGGCATGCAGAACCGCGGCTTCAAGACCCAGGTCGGTTCCGAATTCGGAAAGAGCCTTGGCGAGGTTGCCTGCATCAATTGCGGCCAGTGCATAGCGGCCTGCCCGACAGGCGCGCTGACCGAAAAGGACTCCACGAAGGAAGTATGGGCGGCGCTCGCCGATCCGCACAAGTTTGTGGTGTTCCAGCCGGCGCCGGCAGTCCGCGTTGCCATCGGCGAGGAGTTCGGCATGCCGATAGGCACCCGCTGCACGGGTAAACTCGTTGCCGCAATGCGCAGGCTCGGCGCGGATCGCGTGTTCGACGTCGATTTCGGCGCAGACCTCACCATAATGGAAGAGGGCACGGAGCTGCTCCAGCGCATCAAGAACGGCGGCAAGCTGCCGATGATAACCTCGTGCAGCCCGGGCTGGATAAAGTTCTGCGAGCATTTTTATCCGGAGTTCATACCGAACCTTTCCACCTGCAAGAGCCCGAACCAGATGCAGGGCGCGATAACCAAAACATATTTCGCCGAGAAGAACAATCTCGACCCGAAGGATATATTCGTGGTCTCCGTCATGCCCTGCACGGCGAAGAAGTTCGAGATCAAGCGTCCGGAGTTCGGCCGCGAAGGCTATCGCGACGTGGATGCGAACCTCACCACGCGCGAGCTTGCCCGCATGATCCGTCAGGCGAGCATAGACTTCGTGAATCTGCCTGACGAGGAGTTCGACGATATGCTCGGCGAATCCACCGGCGCGGCCGTCATATTCGGCGTGACCGGCGGCGTTATGGAAGCTGCGCTTCGCACCGTGGCCGACATTCTCACAGGCGAAGACCTCAAGAAGGTCGAATACACCGATGTGCGCGGACTTGAGGGCATAAAGGAAGCGACCGTGAAGGTTGCAGGCATGGATATCAAGCTTGCCATCGTCCACGGCACGGCGAACGCCGCGAAGCTGCTCGACGCGATAAAGGCCGGCGAGAAGGATTATACCTTCATCGAGGTCATGGGCTGCCCCGGCGGCTGCGTGACAGGCGGCGGTCAGCCGATCGTCGACGCCCGCACGCGCTACTTTGTGGATCCGCGCGCCGCGCGCGCCGCTGCCGCGTACAGCGAGGACGAGTCCAAGGTGCTGCGCAAGAGCCACAAGAATCCCTCCATACAGAAGCTGTATAAGGAATATCTCGGCGAGCCCTGCGGACACAAGAGCCATGAGCTGCTGCACACCACCTATGTGGACAGGAGCGGCAAATAACAAATACGAACGCATGATAAAACGGGGCCCGGCCGCAAGGCAGGGCTCCGTGTCATATCGGAGGAAAATGCAACAATGCAGGTGAAAATTGCTTTTATAGGCTTCGGGAACATGGCGGGCGCGATAGCGGAGGGCCTGATACGTTCGGGCGCGGTGCTGCCGCAGAACATCACGGCGTGCGCCGCGCACTTTGACAGGCTTTCTCAAAAGGCCGCCGCGATGGGAATAAACGCCGTCGGCTCCGCGCGTGAAGCCGCCGCAAAAGGGGATATTGTCGTGATCGCGGTGAAGCCGTATCAGGTCGAGCAGGTAATAGGGCCGATCTGCGCCGGGCTTTCCGGCAAACTCGTCGTATCGATCGCCGCGGGGTGGGATTTCGCGCGGCTCGAGGCGCTTGTATCCGGCAAGGCGCATCATATCAGCACGATACCTAACACTCCCGTCGCCGTGTGCGCGGGCGTGATCGCGGCGGAGGACAGGCACTCGCTCGATGACGCGGAGCTTGCGCTCTTCAATGAGGTTTTCGGCAGCATAGGGCTTGTTGAAAGCGTGAAGACCGAGCAGCTTTCCATCGCAGGCACTATTGCGGGCTGTTCGCCGGCATACGCGGCGATGTTCATCGAGGCGTTGGGCGACGCCGGCGTAAAGCACGGCCTTGCGCGCGAAACGGCATACCGCCTTGCGGCGAAAATGCTTGAGGGTACGGGCAGGCTTTGCGTGGAACGAAAGCTCCATCCCGCTGCGATGAAGGACGCCGTCTGTTCGCCGGGCGGAACCACGATCAAAGGCGTGGCTTCGCTTGAACGCGACGGTTTCCGCGGCGCGGTGATCGCAGCGATAGACGCGGCAGAGGGTAAAGAGTAAAAAAACAGGCTCCGGAGATTTCATCCGGGGCCTTGCTGTTTGTTGAATATATGCCGTTTTCAGCCCCATATGCCCGAGGCAACGCCCGCAATGACAAGGGCCGGCAGCATATTCGCAACGCGGATCTTCTTGTCGAAGAACAGGTTGACGCCGACGCAGAATATCAGCACGGAGCCTATGTATGAAAGGCTCGATATCACCGCGTCGTTGAAGAGCGGCGCGACAAGACCGGCGGCAAGCGTCACGGCGCCCTGCAGTATGCCGACGGGTATCGCAGAAAAAATGGCTCCGCGCCCGTATGCGGAGGCGAATATCATCACTATCACCCCGTCGAGCACCGCCTTTGCGTAAAGCATGGAGGCGTTGCCGGTAAGTCCGTCTTCGATGGAGCCAACGATCGCCATCGCGCCGACGCATATCACAAGCGAAGCCGTGACGAATCCGTGGACGAACTTCGCGTCCTTCTCGTTTGTTTCGTCGCGCACGGCTTTTTTCTTGAGCCATTCACCGAAACGCTCCAGCACGCTGTCAAGGTTGATGAGCTCCCCGATGAACGCGCCGCCGACGATGGAGCCGATGAGCATCGCCGTGCCTTTGGTGGAGATCGCACCGTCGGTGCCTATGCTCAGAAGTCCGGGCAGGGCGCCGGATATGCCGAGAAACATCGTTGCAAGGCCGAGCGCCTGCATCACGATCTCCTGAAAACGGGGCTTGATGCCGTTTTTGATGAACAAGCCTGCCACGCCGCCGACGATGACCGCCGCGACGTTCACAATTGTGCCGAGTCCTCTCATTTGGGGACCTCCTGATGAATAAACTTGAACGGCTCCCGTTTGTGCGGAAGCCGTTGTTATCGGTTGAGCTGACTTATGCGTCGAACCCGACAGCGTGGTATGCCGCTTTGAGCGTTTCGGCGGCTTTTGCCGAGGCGCGCGCGGCGCCGTTTTCCATCACGCTTCTCAAATACGCCTCGTCCGCCGTCAGCTTCCTGAATTTATCCTGTATCGGCGTAAGCTCTGCAATGACGGCTTCGGCGACTTCGGTCTTGAGGCTGCCGTAACCCTTGCCGTCGAAATGAGCCTCGGCTTCAGCGACGGAGAGGCCTGTGAAGGCGGTGTATATTTCAAGAAGATTCGATACGCCGGGCTTGTTTTCGGGATCATATTTGATCGTTCCGTCGCAATCCGTCACGGCGCGTTTGAACTTTTTGAGTATCACGGCCGGATCGTCCATTATGGCGACATAACCGTTGGGGTTGGGATCGGACTTGCTCATCTTCTGCGCGGGGTCCTGAAGGCTCATCACGCGCTTGCCGGTTTTGGGCATGTAGCCGTCCGGGATCGTGAACACGTCGCCGTGCGCGTTGTTGAAGCGGATGGCGATATCGCGGCATATCTCGATATGCTGACGCTGATCCTCGCCCACGGGCACAAGATCGCTTTGATAGAGCAGTATGTCGGCGGCCATGAGCACGGGGTAAGTATAAAGCCCCGCGTTGATATTGTCCGCATGCTTTGCGCTTTTGTCCTTGAATTGGGTCATGCGGTTGAGCTCACCCATGTATGTGCAGCAGGAAAGCAGCCATGCAAGCTCGCAATGCTCCTTGACGTGGCTTTGCACGAATACCACGGAAGAATCGGGATCGACGCCGCAGGCGATGAGAAGGGCGATCGTTTCGACCGCGCGGCGGCGAAGGTCGTCGGGATCCTGCCTGACGGTGAGCGCGTGGAGGTTCGCCACGCAGTAATAGCAAAGTCTGTCCGGCGTTTGGAGCAGCGACCAGTTGCGCAGCGCCCCCACATAGTTGCCCAGCGTGGGCGAACCCGAAGGCTGTATGCCGCTTAGGACGATTTTTTTCTTTTCCATGGCCGTTTCTCCTTCCGTTTGACGTAAAATTTCAATATGCACCGTATTATACAGCATTTTTTTGCCTATGGCAATGGCGCATGTAAAATGCTATATTATTGACAGCAGTACATGCCCGAGGAGGTTCCATGTCATACCAGGCGCTTTACAGAAAATACCGCCCACGCCGCTTTGATGAGGTGCTGGGGCAGGAGCACATAACAACGATACTGAAGAATCAGGTCGCGGCCTCGCGCACGGCCCATGCGTATATTTTTTCAGGCTCCCGCGGGACGGGCAAAACGAGCACGGCAAAAATCCTCGCCCGCGCGATAAACTGCCTTTCACCGGAAAACGGAGAGCCGTGCGGCAAATGCGCGGCCTGCAAAATAATGGAGGGCGAATGCGCCGATATCGTGGAGATGGACGCCGCGTCCAACAGCAAGGTAGAGGATATGCGCGCGCTGCTCGACAAGGCGCGCTTCCTTCCGCTTGAACTTTCGCACAAGGTCTATATAATCGACGAAGCCCATATGCTTTCGGACAGCGCGGACAACGCCCTTTTGAAAACGCTTGAGGAGCCGCCCGCGCACGTCACATTCATACTTGCAACGACGGAACCGCAAAGCATACCCGCAACCATCATTTCACGCTGTCAGCGCTTCAACTTCCATCGCATCGGCGTTGAGGATATCGTGCGCTGCGTCGACGCCGCCGTGCATGGCGCGGGGGCGGAGATAGACCGCGAGGGTCTGCTTGCGATAGCCCGCGCGGCGGACGGAGGCATGAGGGACGCGCTTTCGCTTGCCGATCAATGTATTTCGTTTTGCGGTAATTCCGTGACGGCCGACGACGTATACTCTGTATTGGGCTCAATGGAGGGGGAATTCCTTTTCAATGCGGCTGAAACCCTTATCGCCCATGACAGGGCGGGCGCGCTGAGGGCGTTGTCTCAGGTGATAAACGACGGGCGTGATCTCAACGCTTTCACGCGCGACCTCGCCGCGCATTTTCGCGCGCTGATGATCGCGAAGCTGTGCGGCAACTGCGCCGACATACTCGATTGCACGGAGGACGCCATGCGCCGATATATCGAACAGGGCGGCAAGGCCTCCGACGCCATGCTTTTGCGCGCGACGGATATCCTGATGGAAGCGTTGGGCAACATGCGCTATATGTCACTGCCGAGGGTGCAGCTTGAGTGCGCGTTCGTGCGCATAACCTCGCCTGAGGAGGAGAGCATCCAAACCAGCGGGCTTCTCGCGGAACGGATAGATAAGCTTGAGCATCTGATGAAAGACGCGCCGCGTCAGGCTTTCGCGGACGCCGGGCCGGCCGCGGGCGCGAACGCTCCCGCCGCGCCGCCGTGCGTCGAGGCCGAAAAGCCGAAAGCCGCCGCTGAAACAGAGGGCCGGAAAACGGAGAACCCCGGTGAAAGCGCCGCGAAGGCGCGGCAGCCCGTGCAAGGGGACGCAAAGACGCTTTGGGAAGCGCTGCGGAAGCTGATCGCGACCAAAAATCCAACGCTCGCGGTGCTCGCGATGAAGGCGGCGCGCGTGGAGCTTGACGGGGACGTGCTTTCGGTCACTTTTCCGCAGAAAAACTTTGCCGATGCGTTCATCAAGCAGGACGCGCTTATCCGCCCGCTCATCGAAAGCATCCGCCCGGGCACGCGCGCGATTTATTCTGCCGGCGCTTCGGATACCCTTGAGGAACGCGCCGCGAAGGCGTTTGGAGGAAAAATCGAGATCCTTGATTGACGCGGCAATGGACAGCCGGCACAAGATATGGTATAATTACTAGTTAATATAAGACTTTGTCTGGAGGATGTTATGGCTCGACCCAATTTCCCGGGAATGGGCGGCGGCAATATGCAGCAGCTCATGAAACAGGCCCAGAAAATGCAGCAGGATGTTGCCCGCGTGCAGCAGGAGATTTCCGAACGCGAGTTCACGGCAAGCGTCGGCGGCGGCGTTGTGACGGCGGTTGTCGTCGATAACGCGGTGAAGAGCATCACCATAGATCCCTCGTGCGTGGATCCGGAGGATGTTGAAATGCTTCAGGATCTTGTGATGAGCGCGGTCAACGAGGCGCTCGGCAACGCGAAGCAGACGATGGAGAGCGAGATGAACCGCGTGACCGGCGGCATGAATCTCGGTTTCTGAGCGCGATGGGCGTCGATCCGATAAACGTGCTTGTCGCCCAGCTTTCAAGGCTGCCGGGCATCGGCACAAAAAGCGCGCAGCGCCTTGCGTATTTTATCCTTGACATGCCCGATACCAATGCGAGGGAACTCGCCGCGGCGATCGTGCGCGCAAGGGATACGATACATTACTGCCCGATATGCGGAAACTATACCGACACGGAGCCTTGCGCGATATGCGCGGACGGCGAACGCACGGATGAAACGATATGCGTGGTCGAAGAGGCGCGGGATGTTTTCGCGATGGAGAAGCTGCGCGAATACAGGGGCAGATACCATGTGCTTCACGGCGCTATATCTCCGACGGACGGCATTGGCCCGGGCGATATACGCATAAAGGAGCTCATCGAGCGCGTGGATAAAGGAGGGGTGCGGGAGGTAATACTCGCAACGAACCCCGACGTGCGCGGCGAGGCTACCGCCTCGTATATCGCAAGGCTGCTCAAACCGCGCGGCGTGCGCGTTACGCGCATAGCGCACGGGATACCCATCGGCGGCAATCTCGAGTATGTGGATGAGATGACGCTGCTGAAGGCCGTCGAGGGACGGCGGGAAATGTAGAACAAATTCATATTAAATTTACTTTCGCGCAACCTTTTGGACGCGAAGGACGTATATAGTAGTGAATGAAGCGATGCGTCTTCCCGCAGGAAGGAGGAAACCGCATGAAAAAGGCATTGACGCTTAAACTGGCAGCGCTTGTGATCGTGATGGCGCTGGTTCTTTCGGCATGCACGGCGCTGACAGGTTCCTCCGTATCCGATGAGAAGGTTTGGAGCGATGTGCAGCGGCTTTACCGCAACGCCTCGCTGATCGTTACAGGAAAGTGCGTCCAGAACCATATCGACGAAAACGGCGCGCAGTGCAGCGATCTTGTGATCGACGGCGTGCTTGCGGGAACATCGAAGGACGGGATGCTGATCCATTGTCCCGGCGCGGCGATGAAGGACGGGGCGAGCTACCTTATGTATCTTGCTTCTGATGAAAGCGCGACGTATTATACCGAGGACGCGCTGGGCTACACGCTGCTTACGGACGCGCCGATCGCAATTGACGACGAAGGCGTCATCACGTTCAACGGCGTGAAGATCCCGCTTACAAGCATCGAAGCGGACATGAAAGCGCAAAGCGCGGTGATAACAGCCCCGGCGGACAGTTATTACTATAAAAATATCAATTCGCTCGTCGAGGCGTGCGACCAGATATTCATCGGCAGGATAAAGAAAATGCCCGAGCCCACAGATACGGCTTTCCGTATGTCGGGTGAAGGTTCGGTTGTTGAAAACACGCTTCGGGCTTGTGTACTCACCGTCACGGCATACGGCTCGATAAAGGGCGACACGCATTACGGCGACGAGCTGAACGTGATATACTGTCCGTCGCTTTGCGACGATATAACGGATGCGGCGACGCTCAAGTCCCTCACATACACATGCGCCGATGCGACCGAGCCGGAGCAGGGCGGAGTTTACATGTTCTTCCTCGTGCGCTCTCCGGACGGAAAGCAGGATTATCTTTTCGGCGTCAACGGGATACAGGGCTTTGCTTCCCTTGACACGAACGATCAGGTCCATGTGAATTACCGCAACAGCGCCCTTTCGGGCTTTTTCAGCCTGGATGTTCTCGTGCGGGCAATACGCAACGCGATCGCCTGAGCTTTGGCATAATAAAAATGGAGCCGTCCTTTGCGCAGGTGTTCGTAAAACAGGTTTAGTTCAAAATTACAAATGGCAGGCATCTGTCAGGACGGGGCTGGAAAAACGAAAAGGAACTGTATTAGGCCGCAAGGCTTATACAGTTCCTTTTACGTTAGGATGAAAGCACCTTTCCAATATCCGAGTTTATCAAAAATGCTCGTTCTTTGATTACTTCCGGCACGGCGATATTCTGTGCGTTGATGCTTACAAAGCGTGCATCCGGATTCTCTGCACTCATCTTCCAGAAAGGAATCTTGATAATTCCGGGCGTATTGTAGCCCACCCCAAGCTCCAGATACAGTACACGGCCGGTCTGATGACTGCCGAGGAAATCCTCGTAGCGTTTTGCCGCCTTGTACCAGCCCTCGTCCTGAACAAATTTGTTATCGGATCGAAGGTTCATGGTCAGCGGCTTGCCGCAGTGCGGGCAATGAGGAATCAGCTCCGTTGGAATACGCATATTTTCCTGCTGCTCCAGCATGGAGAGTACGGCTCCTTCATTGTCGATTGTTTCCTGACAGCATGGCTGCGTACATTGAAACAGACCGTAATCCCCCTGCGTGTAGAAAAGCCGCTGCTTGTCGAACCCGGCCTTTTGAAAACAGTGATCCACATTGGTGGTGAGAACAAAATAATCCTTGTCCTTCACCAGCGCGAATAAGTTGTTGTAAACAGGCTTCGGCGCGTCCGTATAGCGGTTGATCCAGATACTGCGGCTCCAGAATGCCCAACGTTCTTCTGGCGTCTCATACGGATAAAAGCCGCCCGCATACATATCGTGAAACCCGTATTTGGCTTCAAAATCTGAAAAGCTCTTTTTGAAACGAACACCGTCATACACGAATCCGGCGGAGGTTGAAAGGCCCGCGCCAGCACCGATCACAACGGCGTCCGCTGCCTCCAGTTCTTCTTTCAAACGCTGGGCATCAGCGGAGCAATTCCTGATAGATGTCATAGTCTTTATCCTTGAAAACATTAAAAATCACCTTGATTCCTGAGCGGTGCTCAGTTAGATACGCTTTTACTGTGCTGACCGCGATCTCTGCCGCGCGGCGATTGGGAAAATGAAAAATACCGGTGGAGATACAGCAAAAGACGATGCTTTTCAAATGGTAGTTTTCTGCAAACGTCAGGCATGAGCGATAGCAGGAGGCAAGCGTTTCCTCGTCCTTCGGCGTGACCGTGTCCTGCACGATGGGTCCGACGGTATGCAGCACATAGCGTGCGGGAAGGTTGAAGCCCGGTGTGATTTTAGCCTGTCCGGCCGGTTCCGCATGTCCCTGTGTGCGCATCTGCCCGGCGCAGGCCAGACGCAGCTGAACACCCGCAAAAGTGTGGATGCAATTGTCGATACAGGTGTGGTTCGGCACATAGCAGCCGGTCATACTGCTGTTGGCGGCATTTACGATGGCGTCAGCCGCCAGCCGGGTGATGTCGCCCCGCCAGAGGTAAAGTCCCGGCTGCACCGGCTGCAGATCGTCGAGCCGCACAATGCCCTTGTCAAGCGCGGTCTGGGCCAAATACGCATCCTGCACCTGCAGAAAATCTGTGCCCGCAGGCATCGGTGGCCGCACGTTCAGAAGCGCCCGCAGCAGGAGCTTCTGCTCCGCGTCTGATTCCGGAATCGCCATGGAACGGTACTTCGCATTTTCATTCAGGAGGCAGCGAATGAGAAACTGCCTGCGCTCTTTTTGCTTTTTTCCTGAAGCGGTCATATTCTCCGCACTCCTATCATGACAAATCCCAGACTTCGATGCCGGAGACGTCGTCGAACTTTCGCGCGATCGCTTTTTCAGCCGCAGTCAGCACGATCTCTCCGGTATAGCCGATCCGTGCCTCTGTCAGATGTCCGGCGGTCACAGCGATCTCGCCGCTTTCCCTGCGCTGGGAGAAGACGGCGTGACTGTGCAGAAACGGCTGCCCGTTTTTGTCGCAGGAGATGTTGCCCGTCAGAGAAACCATCTCGATCATCCCGGCAATCCTGTGGTCGATGAAGTCTGCTTTTTCGGGGAGGTAGGTCGAGAGCACGGCGGAATCGCAGGCGCCGATCCCCGTGAAAAAGCCGCCGCCTATTTGTTCTTTCCGGCAGACCGCACGGATCGTATCCAGGACGTTTTCGCCCTTGTCGATGCGAATATAAAAGACATTTTGTTCTTTCCTGTAGTCCATGTCAGTCGTGCTCTCTCGTTTCTTCCACAATCAGGCTTCGGCCCGCTTTTCTCGGCTTAACGGCCGGGTACTCGCCGCTGCAGTAACCCAGCAGCACGAAGCAGCGCGCAATCATGGCGTCCGGAATCTGCCACTGGCGCAGAAGCGCTTTGCCAAATTCATTGTCGAAGGTTTCTTCCCCGCGGGCGATGATGCAGGAGGCAATCCCCAGCGCGTGCGCTTCCAATACCATATTCTCGGCGCAGCAGAAGACATCGGGAATGCTGTACAGAAAGTCCGTCGGCCCAAAGATCACACATACGGTGGGCGCACCGTAGAATCCGCTTTTCATGCTGGGGTCGTCGATCACGCTGGGCTGCTCTGCTGATACAAAGCTTCCCGCGAGAGTTGCCCGATTGAAATGGGCGAGATTCAGCCTGCCGAGCTTCTCGGAAAGCGCCGGATTGCGGACCGCCACAATCCTGCTGCGCTGTCCGCCGCCCGCATTAGGCGCGTACAGTCCAGCTTCCACAATGCGCTCCAGAGCCTCACGAGGAATTTGCTTCTCCAGATACTTGCGGATGGAACGGCGCTCTTTCATGAGTTCCAGCAAATCATTCATCTTATAACCTCCTGATGGCCTTTACCGGGCAGTTCTCAGCACAGCGGCCGCAGTGCAGGCAATGCTCCGCTTCAATTCGGTACGGCGTCCCTTCTGCGATGGCTCGCTGCGGGCAGCCCGCCGCGCAGATTCCGCAGCCGACACAGGCGTCGGTGATCTCATAGCCTTTGGGGCTGATCGCTCCAGCTCCCAGCATGTAGCTCTCGCGGAAGATGGGATTTACCCCGAGGTTGAAGTACGCAATCTCCATGTCGCGGATGCAGAACACCATGCCGATGTCCCGGGTCTCACCGGGGTAGACGTTGGCAAGATAAGGCTGCTCCGCAAAGATCGCATCAATCCATTTTTTCTGGTCGTCTGCCGGAGTTGCTCTGCCGGAAAGGCGAATCATTTCTTTATACCTGGTGTAGCCGAGCACCTGTACTCTGCCGTCCGAAAGGAGTTCCCGACAGAAGTTTTTGCCCCGCGCGGTGAAAAAGTACAGGACATCCGGCTCGTAATGGATGGCGCTGATATTGCGCACCTGCGGCGCGCCATGCTCGTCCGCCGTGGCGAAAGCGAGGACGCCCACATAGCTAAGTTTTTTGAGACAAGTCTCCGCATCCATTATTTGATCTCCTTCCAGCACTGCGGGTCGGGCGCATACATGTCGCCGTGATACCCGGCCGCCACCGCGGGGCAGCCGCGGCAGAATCGCAGCAGCTCGCATTTAGCGCACTTTTCGAACTTTTCGTAGACGCGGTAAGCGTCCATCTTCGGTCCGGTGAACAGATCGTACAGATCATCCGTCAGGGCGTTTCCGACCTTGCTCTCCATTCGCCGGCAGGCATAAACCGCACCGTCTGAGAGAATCGTGAAGTGGCAGTTTCCGCAGTTACAGCCGTCATAAACATATCCGTCGTCGGGGTAGTCATTGGGATCAAACAGACCCTTCTCGTACTGAAAAAGCGTCCACAGATGATCTTTGAGGTTGAAGGTCGTGCCGCTGTCCTTGTACTGCTGGAACTTCTCCCAGCATTCGTTCATCATCCAGTGATACTCCTCCGGGCTGCAGCAGGTATCGCGGCTTTCCCGATCGGGACAGTAACGGGCAAAGGCGAAGATGTCCACATGATTTGCGACCACAACGTCCACCAGCGCGGGAACCTCCCGATAGTTCCAGCGGGAGACGGTGGTCATCACCGCCACGTCGATGCCGGCGTCCCGCAGCAACGGAATGACGGCCAGCGTCTCGTCGAAGGAGCCGGGGCGGCGGATGCGGTCGTGGGTCTCCCGCAGACCGTCCAGCGAGAGCTGGTATTTGCGGCAGCCGAAGTCCTTCAGGCGGCGGCACACCTCCCGCGTCAGATGAAACGGATTTCCCAGTACAGCGAAAGGAATACTTTCGGCTTTCAGCATTTGGGCCAGCTGCCAGAATTTCGGGTGCAGGATCGGGTCGCCGCCGGTGATATAGAGATACGGCAGACGATTTGCCTTTTTACAAAAAGTCTGAATATTTTGGAGGACGGTTTTCATCTCATCCGTATTCATTTCCTTAAATTTTGCGTGGCTGCCCAGAGCGTAGATATAGCAGTGCTTGCATCGCTGATCACACTCCTCTGTGATGTGCCACTGAAAAGCAAAGTATTCCATGAGTTGAGTTCCTTTCAAATTCAAATCGGGAGGGAAAAGAAAAGGGCCCTGCGGCAAAACCGTCAGGGCCCTCAGGCGACCTCATTTCTTGTCGCCGGTGCCGCAGGCGGAGCCACAGGCAGCGGGCTTTTCCTCAGGCTTCTTGTCGCCGGTGCCGCAGGCGGAGCCGCAAGCAGCGGGCTTTCCCTCGGGCTTCTTATCGCCGGTGCCGCAGGCGGAGCCACAGGCAGCGGGTTTTTCCTCAGGCTTCTTGTCACCAGCGCCGCAAGCGCTGCCGCAGGCCGTACCTGCTTCCTTTTTGTCTTCTTTGCCGAACAGGTTTTTCAGAGACATTTCTTTGTCCTCCCAATTAAAATTCAGACTGTTTCCTTGTCTGTGCCTTTATCATAATCGAACGGTTTGGCGATTGTAAGTACGCACAAATCTATTAGATGGTTACCTTTTTATAACCATTGCAAAATGCATTAAGGTGACTTATACTCGAATTATAATATACACTCGATTTGAAACCAAAGGAGGCTGTCTTATGCTCACAAAAGAGGAGCTGCCTGCCTGCCCGGTGGCCACCATTGTCGCATTGGTCGGGAACAAGTGGAAGCTGCTTATCATCCGGAATCTGCTTGGAGGAACACAGCGTTTCAACGAAATGCGCCGCACGATTCCGGGCATCAGCCAGAAAGTGCTGACCGATAATCTCCGGGAACTGGAACACGACGAAATGATCGTGCGGAAGGTCTATGCCGAGGTGCCCCCGCGGGTAGAATACTCGCTCAGCGATCTGGGAAAAACGCTCCAGCCGGTATTTGATTCCATGATTGCGTGGGGTGAAAAATATCAGGCGATGGTGAAGGGTGAAAATGGCCTTTCACAGTAAACCACAGAGGCGGAATTGCGCAATGAAATATGCGGTATTCAGGGTAAAGCCCTGGATACCGCATTTTTTTGCTCAGATATAAATCAATGGAATCCATCGCACTTTTCCGGTATAATGAATTCAAAGCCCAGTCATGTAGACTGGGCAAAAAGAATTTCAAATATTTTTGAGAAATTGGAACAAAACAGCCGTTTTCGTGCCCATATATTATGGAGGGTCCGAAATCAAACGATGGGAGGTGAGCTCATGGCCGCCAAAAAAGGCACAGCCGATTTTCTCGTATTCCTGCCGCAGAGGATCATTGTCATCCCGCAGGACAGCAATTTGTCATGGCTGACGCTGTTTTATGCGCTGCCGAGAGAGCTGGTCGAAAAGCGCCCGGCCTATCTGGAGCTGCCGCGAAAACCGTATTCCATTCTGTGCACGCACGATTATGACAAGCTCCTGATGGACGACGCTTTTCTGGAGCTTGTCTGGGACTGTTATGCGTGGACGGCGTGGCAGTTTTTCAAGGTGCCGGATCAGCAAGGCGGGCATCATGAACTGGAGGAGGACTGGTCGCACTACTCCGGGGATTTTCCGCTGTGGCGAATGTCCTACGACATCATCCGCTATTTCCGCCACACCTTCGAGTATGAAATGGAATGGAGCTTTCAGCGCCTCTTCCTGATGGATAAAGACGATGAATTGCCTTGGCTCAGCTACAAGCAGTTCGGAAATCTGGTCGGCAACCTGACAGACAGAATCATCGACGAGCAGGACTGGCAGCCGGTCATCGACGAAATCTGGCAGAACAAACAGCCTGACGATTACAGCGGCGGCCAGAACTCCGGCAAGCGCGACTTCTTGCGCTCCTGGAACCATGACCGGAAATACAAAAGCGTTTCTCTGGAAGAACTCAGCGAAAACGGCGTCCGTCTGGACGGCGATCTCCTGTACGACATCCCCGACCCGCGCGCTGAATTTGAAACGGCGGTTTTATCCAGGGCAAAGGTCGAGCAATTCAAAGACGGCCTGTCCGACACCGACAGGCAGATCATGCATCTGCGCATGGACGGTTTTTCGCAGCAGGAAATTGCGGACAAGCTGGACTTCAAAACCGCGAGCGTCGTTTCCAAGCATCTGGCAAAGCTGGCCGCGCAGTACGAGGATCTGGTCAGCGGAGAATACGACGATTATCTGAAAAAGCATTAGCCGAACCGGCAAAAGCCGCTGTGAGAAATCACGGCGGCTTTCTTTATCCCCCGCAAAAACAGAAAGGAGCAGAAATCATGAGTACAGAACCCTTTGAGAGCCTGCCCTATGTGCTGGATGTGACCCTGCTTGCCGAGGCGCTGCATCTGTCAAAAGCAGGAACATATAACCTGCTGAACGGGCCGGATTTCCCCACGCTGCATATCGGCGGGCGCAAACTCGTCATGAAAAACGACCTGCTGGAATGGCTGCAAAGCCACACCAACAGGCCAGACACAAAACGCCGTCATGAGCCATAAAAATCGGCATTTCGTGAATGGCGGCAACGTAAACAAACTCCGCATCAAAAATCGTGCTCCCATCAAAAATTGTATTCTTTTCTCCAGCTCATGAACCGGAGAAAAAGTAAAAAAATCAGGAGATTTTATGAAAACATGTCTTACCAGGCGTCAGAAGACAACCGCAGTCTATTTTGACGAGGCCGGTCCCATGATTGAGGTCTGCACCCACAACACCGCGCTGCGAAACCGGCTGCTGAAATTTGCAAAAAAGTACCCGGACAGCTGCCATCAGACGGATGACGATGAACAGGGCGGTCTGACCTTTGAGCTTTCAAAGGGACGGCTCAGCTTTCGGCTGACTGCGCAGTACAGCGAGGAAAGGAGAGAATCGGCGAGCCGGTACGCAAAAGAAAATGGTATCCGCTCCGGCGGCGTGAAATGATCCCTTGGAACAAGGGCGCACTTCTATACATGGTCTGCGACCTGTATCGTGCGTCCTGCAGAGCGACAGCCCGGACCGATGAAGTCCGGGCTGTTTTGCGACACTTCGTTCCGTACAAGGGGCTTCGCCCCTTGCGCCGCTTCGCGGCTATCCCGATTTGGAGAGGAGGTCATTAACATGAAAAAATCGATCGCAGAACTCAAGCAGGAAAAAGCTCAAAACGAAATCCTGCTTGCCCAGGAACAGCACAAGCTCCAGCGACTGGACAACCGCATCCGCTACTGTGAGGACGGAGAACGCGCCGCGCGCACGCACCGTCTCATCACGCGCGGCGCTGCGGTTGAGAGTGTCGCACCTGAGCTGCAAGACCTGTCCGAAACCGAATTTTACACGCTGGCCGAGCACATCTTTTCTCTGCCTGACGTCAAATCCGCCGTGTTTTTCGCTGTCACCGAACATCAAAAGCGCGTGCAGCGGGGAGGATAATCATGGCGCTTTTCCATTTTCATGCCGCACAGGTGAAACGCAGCGCCGGACAGTCGGCGGTGGCCTGTGCCGCCTATCGCGCCGGGGAACGACTTTACAGCGAATACTATGGCGACTTCAGCGACTACACCCGCAAGGGCGGCGTGATCTGTTCGGAAATCCTGCTTCCCTCTCATGCGCCGCCGGAATATGCCGACCGCCAGACGCTTTGGAACGCGGTGGAAAAAGCGGAGCGCGGAAAAAACGCCCAGCTCGCGTACAGCTTCGACATTGCCTTGCAGAACGAGTTTTCTCTGGAAGAAAACATCTCTCTGGCAAGGCAATTTTTGTTGGAGAATTTTGTGAGCCGCGGCATGATCGCGGACTTTGCCGTCCACCAGCCGGACAAAGAGGGCGGCATACAGAATCCGCATTTTCATGTGCTGTGTCCGATTCGTCCGCTGAAAGAAAACGGCGGGTGGGATGCAAAGCAGCATCGCTTCTATGTGCTGGATGAGCACGGAAACCGAATCCGCAATGGCGACGGCAATTTCGTTTTTAACGCGGTTCCCACCACCGACTGGGGAAAGCCGGAAACGCTGGAAGCATGGCGGGCGGAGTGGGCCAGGCTGTGCAATGCCAAGTTTGCGGAAAAGGGCCTTGACTGCCGCATCGACAACCGCTCTTATGTGCGGCAGGGCGTCGAGCAGCTTCCCACCGTCCACGAAGGCCCCGCTGTCCGGCAGATGGAGGCCAAGGGCATCCGCACAGAAAAAAGAGGTCTGAACCGGTGGATTCAGGTCACCAACACTTTACTTCGGGACACGAGAAAAAAGATCGCCGCACTGCTGGCGTGGCTCAGGGAAGCGTAGATCGAGCTTGCCGCTGCCAGCCAGCAGCCGAAGGAGCCGACCGTCGCTCAGCTTCTCATGGACTATCTCTCCATCCGCAAAAACGGGCGCAGCGACTGGAACTATCGTGCCGCCAGCAAGGGCATGACGATTGATCTCAAGCGCGTCGCCCATGCCGTAAGCTATATGCAGACAAACAATATCCGCACACTGGACGATCTGCAGGAACGCATCCGGCTGGCCGAGAAGGCGACAACAAGCGTCAGGGAGAAATCCGGCCGCATGAAAGAGGTCAAAAAGGTCATGGATTGCCTGGACAGCCTGCGCCAGCTTAAACCTCTTGCCGACGAATACAATGCGATTCGCTGGAAGAAATCCAGGGAGAAATTCCGTGAGGAGCACAAGACGGAACTGAACCGCTATTATGCAGCCAAGCGGTTTTTAGACGCACACACAGAAGAAACGCCGTCCAACCGCGGCGTCCTGCGAGCGGAATACGACCGGCTTTCCGCCGGCTGCGAAGCCGACAGCGCCGCGCTGAACAGTCTGAACGCCGATCTGAACGAGCTGAAACAAATCCAGTGGTGCGTCAATCTCGTGCGTGCCAATATGCAGCCGCTGCAGACCGCGGAGCAGGCTTCAACTCCATACCCAAAACAAGAGGAGGAACGATAATGGATGTCTAATAAACCATGAAACAGCCTGGCCCCTTTCTTTCGGCAGGTATACTGTGTTTCAAAGTATACCCCCGCCTTTATTCCATCCATTCAGACTATCAAGGAGGTTTTCTTATGAACGAAACTGAGAACGCGGAAAACAACATTGCTGATGTAGATTCCTACGATTTTACCACGCCGGAATTCAAGCCGGCCGCGCCGCGTCAATGTGAACGATTCCGCGACGCGGACGGCCATCTTTGCGTCAAAAATTTATCTGCCTACTGGATTCCCGAACTGACCATAACCGAGGTGATCGGCGGCACCGTTTACACAGTGGACGGCACGTACGAAGGCACGGAGACGTTCGTCCGCAAGCTGGAACGAATCACGGGCAGAATGTCGGCGGAAAAGATGGAGGCGCAGCCATGACAAACCAGGAATGTTATGTTAATATGGGTTTAACCAACCCTGTACTGACAGTTGCTCCGCCGAAGGAGGAAACAGAAATGTCCGGAGCAACCAATAAAATTACCGCGCTGTATTGCAGACTGTCTCAGGAGGACGAGCGTCTCGGCGAATCACTGTCCATCGAAAACCAAAAGGCCATTCTTCTCCAGTACGCCAAAGACCATCGCTTCCCGAATCCCACATTTTTCGTGGATGACGGCGTAAGCGGCGTCACCTTCGATCGTCCCGGTTTTCAGGCGATGCTTTCAGAAGTGGAGGCCGGTCATGTAGCCGTTGCCATCACGAAGGACCTGTCCCGGCTGGGCAGAAACTCCGCACTGACCGGGCTTTACACCAATTTCACCTTCCCAGAGAACGGCGTCCGCTACATCGCCATCAACGACGATTTCGATTCCGCCGAACCGAACAGCGTCAACAACGACTTCGCGGGAATCAAGAACTGGTTCAACGAGTTCTATGCGCGCGATACCAGCCGCAAAATCCGGGCCGTGCAAAAGGCAAAGGGCGAACGCGGCGTGCCGCTGACAACGAATGTCCCTTACGGCTATGTCAAGGACCCGGCAGATCCGAAGCACTGGGTGATCGATCCCAAAGCGGCAGCCCTTGTAAAGCGCATCTTTTCCATGTGCATGGAGGGGCGCGGCCCGAAACAGATCGCCAACCAGCTGAAAGCGGACAAAGTGCTGACACCAGCCGCGTACAAAAAGCGGCAGGGGCGCAGTACCCCCAACAATGAACCGGAAAGTCCCTTTGACTGGGTGGACAGCTCTGTTGTCCGTATATTGGAACGGCGGGAGTACACGGGCTGTACAGTCAACTTCAAGACCTACACCAACTCCATCTGGGACAAGAAGCAGCGGGAGAATCCTTTGGAAAAGCAGGCTGTGTTCAGCAATACCCACGAGCGCATCATTGACGATGACGTGTTCGACAAGGTGCAGGAAATTCGCCGGCAGCGCCACCGCAAGACCCGCACGGGCAGAAGCAGCATCTTTTCCGGTCTGGTTTACTGTGCGGACTGCGGCTCAAAAATGCAATACGGCTCATCCAACAACAGCGTCACGGCGCAGGATTTCTTTGACTGTTCCCTGCATAAAAACCACAGTGAGAAATGCGGAGGACACTTTATCCGCGTCAAGGTGCTGGAACGTCTGGTGCTGAAGCATCTGCAGATGGTAACCGGCTATATCCTGCGTTACGAGGATCACTTCCGCGTCGTGATGGAAGAGCAGATGCGCATGGAATCTGCCGGGAAAATCCAGCTCAGCAGGAAGCAGCTTGACCGCGCCGAGAAACGGATTTCCGAGCTGAAACGGCTGTTCATCAAAATCTACGAGGACAACGCCAGCGGCCGTCTGAGCGAGGAACGGTTTGAAATGCTGAGCCAGAGCTACGAAGCAGAGCAAAACCGGCTGGAAGCGGAAACCGTCACCCTGCAGCAGGAAATAGAAGTACTGGAACGACAGAACGAAAACCTTGAAAAGTTCATCCAGAAGGCCCACAAATATGTGAAGATTGAAACGCTCGATCCATACGCGCTGCGAGAGCTGGTTTCGGCGATCTATGTGGAAGCGCCGGACAAATCCAGCGGCAAGCGCAGGCAGAGCATTCACATCAAGTACGACGGTCTTGGCTTCATCCCACTGGACGAGCTCATGAAAAAGGAAACGGCGTGACCGAAGTCACGCCGCGTTCCTTGAAAACACAGGGTTTTCAGAAATTTTAAATTTTACTGTTTTACGGCGCCCGCCGGTTGCGGGACGGCTCCTGTTGATTTTTGGGCGAATTTTATTTTTTGCCGAAAATGAGCCTGTAAAGGAAAATGAGCAGGCACGATCCGCCGAGGCCGATGAGGAGCTGGACGATGAGCCCGCCGCCGATGCCGAGGAGCCCGGCAAGCCAGCCGCCGAGCGCGCCGCCGACGATACCGATGATTATATACGCGAGAAGACTGCTCTTTTTGCCGCCCATGACAAGCTTCGCAAGCCAGCCGATCACGCCGCCGATGATGATGGAATAAATGATGCTCATAATGCCTGAAATACCTCCTGAAAGAATTGGAATATATTAAAGAATACGCTCATGTGCCGGTTAAGTCAACCGAGACGGGGCCGAAAATTCAAATTTTGTAAAAAAACTTAGGGCTATTCCAAAATAAATGTTGCGTTTTACAATGGACTATCTTATAATAAGCAAGGTTATAACCAACTTCGGGTCTGTGGTTGAAAGTCGATGCCAGTCGCAGGCAAAGCGATCCACGTAAGCGGGCCGAAGCGCTCGTGAGCATGGTGCGGTCTAGGAGTAAGTCCGTCCGCGGGAAACTGCGAGAGGGCGTGTAGTGAGAGGCTTATGCCGGGTAGCGAAAACCCCTGACGGCGGGTGTGGGGTCAAAGACCAGGTCAGCCGATGTTGGCGGTAACACAAAATTTTATTTTACAAGGGGAAAACAAACACATGTTCCAGGACAAGACATTGGTATGCAAGGATTGCGGCGCTGAATTCGTATTCACCGCGGGCGAGCAGGAATTCTACGCTGAGAAGGGCTTCCAGAACGAGCCTATCCGTTGCAAGGCCTGCAGGAATGCACGCAAGACCCAGCGCTCCGGCGAGAGGGAAATGTATGACGCAGTGTGTGCGGCGTGCGGCAAGCCCACCAAGATCCCGTTCGTTCCCAAGAACGACAGGCCAGTCTACTGCAGCGAGTGCTTCCAGGCCCGTAAAGGCCAGCGCTAAGCCGCGTTGAGCGAATTGCAGAAGGCACAGCGTCCCGTTCAAGGATGCGAACCGTCCCCCGCGCTTGGGGCTGATCTCCCCTTTATTCCGCTCGAGGCGGCATAACACCGGCGAATCAGGAAGTGCACCAAAGCTCCGGCTTCAAAAAAGCCGGAGCTTTTCTCATGTTCAACAAACACGTCATTCGGACATCGCGCGATGAAAAAAACCCGACGCATCACCGCGTTGAAAGGTTTACCGTTATATGATATAATTTCAGGGCTTGAGCAATCTAAAAACATCAGAAGAATAAAGGCCGAAGGGAGAACGTAATGAAAATCACAGACATCCGCCTCGGGATGATTTCAACGCCGCTGCGCGTTCCGTTCAAAACCGCGCTGAGGAGCGTGAACAGCGTGGAGGACGTAATCGTCGAAATACATACGGATTCCGACGCCGTGGGTTATGGCGAAGCGCCGCCGACGGGCGTGATTACGGGCGACACGACGGGCGCGATAATCGGCGCGCTCCGCGATCATATAATCAAGACCCTCATCGGACGCGACGTGGACGCGCTTGAGGACAATCTCAAGGCGCTCAACGCCTGCATCGTGCATAACACGAGCGCGAAAGCCGCGGCCGACATGGCGCTTTACGATCTTTACGGACAGCTTTACAACATCCCGGTTCATAAGCTCCTCGGCGGCGCGCGAAAAGAGATCGTGACCGATATCACGATAAGCGTGAACAAGCCCGACGAGATGCAGCGCGATGCGATAAACGCCGTGGAGCGCGGATATGACTGCCTTAAGGTGAAGGTCGGCAGCGATCCGTCGCTCGACGTGGCGCGTCTTGCGGCGATCCGCGAGGTGATACCGAAGGATATCTGCGTGCGAATAGACGCAAATCAGGCGTGGAAGCCGAAAGAGGCAGTGCGCATCCTCAACGGCATGCAGGAGAAGGGCCTTGACATAGAGTTCGTTGAGCAGCCGGTGCACGCGCTTGATCTTGACGGGCTGAAATACGTCACGGAGCGTTCCTATGTGCCGGTGCTTGCCGATGAGAGCGTTTTCTCGCCTGCTGACGCGATGAAGATAATGCAGATGGGCGCTGCGGATCTTGTGAACATAAAGCTGATGAAGTGCGGCGGCATATACAACGCACTTAAGATCGCTTCCGCAGCGGAGGTATACGGCGTGGAGTGCATGATCGGCTGCATGCTCGAGGCGAAGATATCGGTGAACGCCGCGGTGCATCTTGCCTGCGCCAAAAAGGTGATCACGAAGATCGATCTTGACGGGCCTGTGCTTTGCAGCGAGGATCATATTCTGGGCGGCGCGGTGTTCAACGAGAAGGTTATCACCGTTTCGGATGCGCCGGGTCTCGGCATAAAGGGCATAATGCCGGGAAAGATAAAATATCTTGACTGACAAGGCCTTTTTTGAAGGGATCGGGTTGAACGCATGAAAGAGGAACTCATCCGCACGGAGACGCTGCTCGGCGGCGAGGCGATCGATCGCCTCGCGCGGGCGCACGTTGCCGTGTTCGGCATAGGCGGCGTGGGATCTTACTGCGCCGAGGCGCTTGCGCGAAGCGGCATAGGCGCGCTGACCTTCGTCGACGCGGATACCGTTTCGCGCTCCAACATCAACCGCCAGCTTGTGGCGCTCCACTCTACCGTCGGTATGCCAAAGGCTGAAGTCATGGCTGCGCGCGCGCGGGATATCGATCCGGATTGCAGCGTGACAGGCGTCGTCGCCTTTTATAATGAAGAGACGGCGGATAAGTTCGATCTCGGCGAATACGATTATGTTGTGGACGCGATAGATTCTGTTTCCTCAAAACTGCTGCTCATCTGCCGGGCAAAGGAAAAAAACGTGCCCGTGATAAGCGCGATGGGGGCGGGCAACAAGCTTGATCCGTCAGCGTTCGAGGTGGCCGATATATATTCAACGAACGTTTGTCCGCTTGCGCGCGTTATGCGCCATGAGCTGAAAAAACGCGGTATATCCTCGCTGAAGGTGGTTTATTCAAGGGAAGAACCGCTGACTCCCGTGATCGCGCAGTTTCAGGAAAACGCGCCCGGCAAACGGCAAACGCCGGGCAGCACGGCGTTCACACCCGGCGCGGCGGGACTTTTGATCGCATCGGAAGTTGTGAAGGATATCGCCCAAAATCGCCTTTGATAGCCAAAGCGTGACCGAATAACAAAAACCAACAAAGGCAACCCTAGGAATATGAAAGTTCCCGGAGGGTTGTTTTTGTATGGCGCTCAATAAGGTAGACATATGCGGTCTTGACACATCGAGCCTGCCCAGACTCACACATGAGCAGAGCAGGGCGCTCCTCAAAAGGATAAAGGGCGGCGATACAGCCGCGCGCGAGGAGTTCATAAGGGCGAACCTCAGGCTTGTGCTGAGCATAATCCAGCGTTTCTCCGGCCGCGGCGAACAGATGGACGACCTGTTTCAGGTCGGCTGCATCGGCCTCATAAAGGCCGTGGAGAATTTCAACACGGAGCTTGACGTGCGCTTCTCGACATACGCGGTGCCGATGATAATCGGCGAGCTGCGCAGATATCTGCGCGACAACACCGCGATCCGCGTCAGCCGTTCGCTGCGCGACACGGCATACCGCGCGCTGCGCGCAAGAAGCGAGCTTATGGAGCGCCTCGGGCGCGAGCCGGTACTTTCCGAGATCGCCAAGGAGCTTGACATGACGGAGGAGGACGTTTCCTTCGCCCTTGAGGCCATACAGGATCCGGTGTCTCTTTTTGAGCCGGTGTATCATGACGACGGCGACGCGATATACGTTATGGATCAGGTGCGTGACGATCGCGATTGCGATGATTGCTGGCTCGACGGCATATCCATAGGCAGCGGGCTTGACAGGCTCGTCGAACGTGAACGCAGGATAATTGAGCTGCGCTTTTTCCAGGGCAGAACGCAGATGGAGGTCGCCGAGGAGATAGGCATCAGCCAGGCGCAGGTTTCGCGGCTTGAAAAGAGCGCGCTGAAGCACATGAAAAAATATGTGTGACGAAGGTTTTTACCGACGGAGGATACAAAGACGCCGTTCGCATTGAAAGCGGGCGGCGTTTGTGTTACCATATAACAAATCCAGGAACGCGGATCGATCACGGAGGAAACAGTTACATGAAAAAATTTCTTGCACTGCTGCTTGTGCTTTCGCTTGCGCTGACGTTCGCCATGCCGGCTTTCGCGGCGGAAAAGGCGGACAGGAGCTTTGAAGGCTCGGCGTTCAAACTCACCACGGCGGATGATTTTTCACTTGGTACGCTTGAAGGCCTCGTCATCGATGAAAGCGTGGGCAACGGCGCGCTCAAACTCGCGCAGGGCGCGGCGGAGGGCACATATACGAGCGATATTATCGGCGTTGAGGCATTTGAATACCTCGTCGCTTCGTGGAATGCCGATATGCCGCTTGGCACGACGCTTGAGATATCGGCGCGCGCATATGTCGATATGAAAAAAGAGTGGACCTCATGGCTGAGCTGGGGCGTATGGCGCGCGGAGATCACGCGCGGTTCCGCCGAGGGTGAGGACGCGCTTGCCTATATGAACACGGATACGCTCACGATAAGCGGTTCGGACGGCGAAACCGCAAGCCTCGTGCAGATGAAGGCGACGCTCAAGGCGAATGCCGGCGGCGAAAGCCCCGTGCTGCGCCAGATCGCCGCGACATACAAAAACACGCTCGACGGGCAGGGGATAACCGCGCTTTATCTCGGGGACGCGATCGATCTGCCGGAGCGGGTACAGCTTGATACCCCGGCATATTCCCAGCAGATACGCAAAAACTCCATCGCGGGCGAGATGTGCAGCGCGACCACCATATCGGTGTTGCTCAACGACCGCGGGGAGGATGTGCTGCCGGAGGAGATCGCCCTTGAAAACTATGACAAGACCTATGAAGGGTTCGGCAACTGGACTTACAGCGTGGCTGCGGCCGGGGCATACGGCTATGACGCTTATTGCCAGTACGGCAGCTTCGACGTGCTGCGTCAGGAGCTTGCGCACGGTTATTCCGTCGGCATAAGCGTGCATTACTCGAACTCCGCAAGCGGCAGTTATCCTTATGTCGCCAACGCGCCCATAAGCGGCACGGCGGGTCATCTTATAACGGTTACGGGTTATGAGACCGTTGACGGAGTGGATTATTTCTTCGTGAGCGATTCCGCCGCCGGCAGCGATCCGACATGCGTGCTGCGCTATCGCGCGGATCAGCTCGACAGCGCGTGGGACAACAGGCTCATGTATGTCGTGCATGACAAGGAAGAGGGTGCTTTCCTGGAGCCGCAGCGCATCGCGGCGGAGCTTGTCGCGGATGAAAGCGCGGAGAACGCATACAAGGTGATGGTCGACGGCGAGCAGATCATGCTTGATTCCAGCATGGACGGCAAGATGCTCAGAAACGACGGCGGCGGCATACTTGCCTGCTATGTTGAGGAAAAAGGCGCGGCGGCCATGCCCGAGGGGACGAAGGTCACAACCGCGAACCAGACGTTCAAATACTCGCTTTCGGTGAGCGAAGGGCTGCTCAAGCTCAATCCCTCAAGCATCCTTGCGGGTTTCACGGGCGACGCCACGATACATGTCTTCATCATGCTCAACAACGGCGTGACATATGAAGCCAGGCTTTCAGTCGCGGGGGAAACTCAGGCGACGCCCGCAGCCGGGGAGACCGCCTCCGCCGATACGACGCCGGAGCCTGCGGCCACCGAAGCTGCCGCCCCGGCCGCGACCGAAGCGCCCAAGGAGAGCAAGCCGCTGATGACGCCCGAAAACGCCAAACGGCTTATCATCGTGGCTGTCGTCGCGATAGGCGCGGCGATCGTCGTGCGCATTATACTCGATAAGAAAGAAAAAGAAGCCAAAGCCAAGCGCGAGGCTGAACAGAAGAAAAAGAAAAAGAAATAAACCGCGATGAACAGAATGTATATCAACGACGGCTGGAATTTTTATCCGGCCGTCGCAGAGGATTTTCCAAAGGGAAAGAAGGGAGTCTCCGAGCGCGTGAGACTCCCTCATACGAACGCGCTGCTGCCGTTCAATCATGCCGATCCTGATGCGTATCAGCGCGTGTCAGGGTATGAGCGCACGATTGACGCGCCGCTTTCATGGAGCGGCCAGCGCGTTTTTGTGACCTTTGAGGGGGCGGCCCACAGGGCGGACGTTTTCCTCAACGGAGAGTTTGTCTGTACGCATCGTTCGGGTTATACCGCTTTCACGGCCGAGCTTACAGAGCTGCTGCTCGCGGGCGAAAACACCCTCAGCGTGCGGCTTGACAGCCGTGAGACCCTCGACCAGCCTCCGTTCGGCGGCGCGATAGATTATCTTACATACGGCGGATTGTACCGCGAGGCCTATATAGAGCTTGCGCCTGATGCGTTTATCGCGGATGCGTTCGTCTCAACGCCGGATACGTCCACGCTTTGCATCGAGCTTGAGACAGAAGGCGAAACAGAAGGCCTTACGCTTTGCGCGGAGCTTGCGGACGGAAACGGAGAGGAAAAATTTTCCGGGCAATATGCCGTCGAAGGCTCGAGGATGCGCGTGGAAACGCGGGTGGAGGGAGTCACGCCGTGGAGCACCGAGGATCCGGCGCTTTATGAGCTGCGCCTTGCGCTCAAGGACGGCGGCGGCGCGGCGGTTGACACAAAAACAATCCGGGTCGGCTTCCGGACAGCCGTATTCGCCGCGGACGGGTTTTATTTGAACGGGCAAAAGCAAAGGCTCGTCGGGCTTGACAGGCATCAAAGCTTTCCGTATATCGGTTATGCAGCCCCGGCCTCGCTTCAAAGGTTTGACGCGGAGGTAATCAAAAACGAGCTCGGCCTCAACGCCGTGCGCACATCACATTATCCGCAGTCGCGCCATTTCATCGACAGATGCGACGAGCTGGGCCTTCTTGTGTTCATGGAGATACCCGGCTGGCAGCATATCGGCGGGGACGACTGGAAAGAGGTCGCCGTCCTCGACACACGCGAGATGGTGCGGCAGTACAGGAACCACCCTTCGATCGTACTTTGGGGCGTCCGCATCAACGAATCGGGGGATGACGACGAATTTTACGCACGCACCAACGCCGCGGCGCACGAGCTTGACCGGACGCGGCAAACATCAGGCGTGCGCTTCATACAAAAGAGCAGTCTGATCGAGGACGTATACGCATACAACGATTTCTCCCACAGGGGAGACAACGCCGGTCTTCTCAAAAAGAAAACGGTTACGCCCGACCCGGGCAAGGGCTATGTCGTGAGCGAGTATAACGGCCATATGTTCCCGGCAAAGGCGTTTGACAACGAGGAGCACAGGCTTGAACATGCGCTGCGTCATGCAAGGGTGCTTGACGCGATGTTCGCGTCAAAAGATATCGCGGGCTGCTTCGGCTGGTGTATGGCGGACTACAACACACATGCGGATTTCGGCAGCGGGGACGGGGTGTGCTATCACGGCGTGCTCGATATGTTCAGGAATCCGAAGCTTGCCGCCGCGGTATACGCCTCCCAGAATGATGAGGGCGACGTGCTTGAGGTTTCATCTTCGATGGATATCGGCGAGCATCCGTCGTCAAATCTCGGCACGGTGTATGCTTTCACAAACGCGGACAGCGTGCGCCTGTATAAATCGGACGAGCTCGTGCGCGAGTTCTATCCTGACGCAGACGAATACAGAGGCCTGCCGCATCCGCCGGTGAAGATCGACGATCTGATAGGCGCTCTTATCGAAAACAACGAGCCGTATTCAAAACGCACGGCTGAAAAGCTGCGCGCCTGCCTTTCGGCCGCCGCAAAATACTCCCTTGGGGGGATGCCGCTTAAGTATAAGCTCATAATGGCGTCGCTGATGGCGTTTCACGGCCTTCGTATGGAGGACGGCGTGAGACTTTACTCAAAATATGTCGGCAACTGGGGCGCCGACGCGGCGAAATGGCGCTTCGAGGCCGTGAAGAACGGCAAAACGGTCGCGCAGCGCGTGAAAACGCCATCGCCGGGGGATGTTTGCCTTCGCATCAAGGCGGATCACACCACGCTCCACGAAAACGACACATATGATATGGCGATCGTGCGCATAGAGGCTGTCGACTCCCACGGGAACAGGCTGCCGTATTGCCGGGACGCCGTGGAGCTTATTCCCGAGGGGCCGATCGAGCTTATAGGGCCTGAGGCGGTGTCGCTTGCGGGCGGTGCGGCGGGCGCGTTCGTGCGCACGGCGGGAAAAGTCGGCGAGGCGGGACTGACGGTTCGCCTTTCAAGGGGCGTTTCGGAGCATATCGCATTCACGGTGAAATGATAAAGCCGATAAAAAGGCGGCCTGTAAATGAAATGCAGGCTGCCTTTTTTGATCAGGCGTTAACTTGACGGTTTTTCTTAAATCTCGGTCGCGTCGCCGTTTGAAACGTGTGCATCAAACAGGGCTGCAACGCGCTTGCTGCGGAAAATATAAACGAGCCACGGCCCAGCGAGAAGCGCTGTCGTGATGAGGCCTGCGCCTGCAGTTTGGGCGAAGTTTGACGGATCGAGGGTGCTGAGAAAAAAGAACACGGCATAAAGTATGTAGAAGACGCGGAAAAGCGTCTTTTTTTTGAGAAGAAGACATATTACCGACGCCGGAAGGAAGAAATAGCCCGCCAGAAGAAGCCCGAGGTAGTTGCCGGATTTGAGATAGGCGGCAACGGTTATGATCCCGTTGTAAATAAGAATGATGGACAACAGCGCGTGAAACAGGATGAAAACGATCAGCCAGCCGCGGAACGGCGAAGCCTGGATCTCGTCGCTTTTATATTGGCTCATTGTTGCGGTTCCTTTCAATATTATGCTTATATTATAGATAATTGCAGCATATAATCATTATAACATACATATAAAAAATGTGAACTGGGCGTGAACAAAATTTGAAGATGGGTATTGTACGGCGATCGGCGGGATGCTATAATATTACAGAATCAAACGGTAATCCACAACTTTTTCATGTATTCCAAAAATGCTTAATTTTAGCAAAAATTTATACATAAACTGTAAATCACAAAACGCTCAATGATACAAGCTGTTTGCCGGAATGTCGATTTGTCTCGCCGTAAACATATTGCGTCAGATCCCAATGAGCGGACGCTCTTATAATAACCATATTATTCAGGAGGCAACAATGGAAAAACAGGAAAAGAAGAAACGTAAGTTTCAAATGCCCGGCGCCATTATCATTTTGCTGATAATCGCGCTGATCTGCATGATACTCACATGGGTACTGCCCGCCGGCTCGTTTGAACGTGAGTATAATGAAGAGCTCGGTCGCAATCTTGTCGTTCCTGACAGCTATACCCTTGCTGAGGAACGGACCCCGGTCGATCCGTGGGAATTTGTTCAGCAGATCTACAATGGCCTTGTTGATGCGGCGGATATCATCTTCTTCATCCTCATTGCCGCGTCTTATGTTTATGTGCTCAGCGAATCCGGCGCGCTCAACGCGGTTACCGGCTGGATGATGCGCAAGCTTGGCACGAAGGACATCCTCATCATACCTATTTTTATGCTTCTTTTCGGCATTGGCGGCACGACGTTCGGCATGTTTGAGGAGACATACGGCCTCATCCCCGCGTTCATGATCATCGCCGTCACCCTCGGCTATGACCGTATCGTCGGCGGTGCGATCGTGTTCGTCGGCGTTGCGACCGGCTTCGCAGCAGCAACCCTCAACCCGTTCACGATCGGCGTTGCAAGCGATGTTGCCGGCATACCGCTGATCTCCAACGGCATACTTATCGTCAGGATAATTTCCTTCGTTCTCTTTGAAGGCCTTGCAATCGTATACACGATGCGTTACGCGATAAAGATCCGCAAGGATCCCGCCAAGAGCATAATGTATGGCGATCCGGACGCCCTCAAGGGCCTTGACAACATCCAGGATGTGGAGACGGTCAGAAATCTGCCCTTCACCGGCCGTCAGATCGCAAGCCTCATCGGCTTTGTCGTACTCATCGCGTTCATGGCCGTATCCATCATACTTTGGGGCTGGTATTTCGTTGAGCTCGCTTCACTGTTCCTCATATGGTTCGTCGTCACCGCAATCATCAACGGTTACGGCGCGAACAAGATCGCCGATACATTTGTGGACGGCTGCAAGAACGCCCTTTACGGTGCGCTTCTTGTCGGCTTTGCCCGCAGCATCGCGCTTATAATGAGCGAGGGCAACGTCATAGACACCGCGGTTCTGGGTCTTTCCAACCTCGTCAAATCCCTGCCGGGCAGCCTCACCGGCCTTGGCATGCTCATCGTGCAGAACGTTGTCAACTTCTTCATACCGTCAGGCTCAGGTCAGGCGGTCGTCATGATGCCTATAATGGCGCCTCTTGCAGACCTTTGCGGCCTTTCGCGCGAGGTAGCCGTCCTTGCCTTCCAGTTCGGCGACGGCTTCTCCAACATGTTCTGGCCGACTGCCGTTGCGACCGAGTGCGGCATCATGGGCATCAGCCTCAACAGGTGGTATAAGTTCATCACTCCGCTCTTCCTAATGATGTTTGCCCTTCAGGCGATCATCATCGTTGCAGCCATACTGTGCGGCGTTTGACGGATCGACGGAATCAGACTTTGCGGGGGAACGGCTTCGGCCGTTCCCTTTTTTTACACGATGGTTTATAATCTTTTATATGAAAATGCTTCCGCAAAATTATCTTCAGCGTATGGAAGGGCTGCTTGGCGAAGAGTACAGGGCTTTTCTCGCCTCATATGACGAGCGGCCTGTACGCGGCCTGCGCATAAATACCCTCAAGACAGATGCCGACTCGTTCGGGACGCTCTCGCCGTGGACGCTTGTTCCGGGCGGGATCGCGCCGGACTCGTATGTGATCGCGTCGGAATGCGAGGGTATCGGCAATCATCCGTATCACGCGGCCGGCCTGATATATGTTCAGGAACCGTCTGCGGCGCTTCCCGTCGCCATGGCGGGTATAAGACCGGGGATGCGCGTGCTCGACATGTGCGCGGCCCCGGGCGGCAAAAGCGGCGCCGCCGCGGCAAGGCTTGAGGGACGCGGTCTGCTTGTCGCAAACGAGATCGTGCCGGGCCGGGCGAAGGTGCTTGGCTCCACGCTCGAGCGCATGGGCGCGGTCAACGCGACGGTGACGAACGCAAAGCCGTCCGCGGTCGCCGATGCGTTCGGCGGTTATTTTGACGTCGTTATGGTCGACGCGCCCTGTTCGGGGGAAGGAATGTTCAGAAAGGACGATACCGCTGTCGAACAGTGGAGCGAGGAGCATGTGAAGGCGTGCGCGGCAAGGCAGAGGCTCATCCTTGAGGACGCCGCGCGAAGCACTGCGCCGGGCGGCGCGATCGTTTATTCGACATGCACGTTTTCGCAGGAGGAAAATGAGCAGAACGTGGAATGGTTCATCAAAACGCACCCTGATTATGCGCTGGAGGACATGCGGAGACTGTATCCGCACAAATGCAGGGGAGAAGGGCATTTTGCCGCGCGCATCAGAAAAACGGACGGCCGGTCGTCACCTCAGAACGCGCTCAGGCTGCGCCCGTGCAAAGACGGCGCATACGGATCGTTCATGAAAGAAACGTTTGCCGCCGCGCCGGAGGGGGAAGCGTATCTGCTTGCTGACGGGCGTATAACGATACTGCGCGAAACGCTGCCGGAGGGGCTCGCCAGGCTTCGCGTGCTTTCATCAGGTGTGATGGCGGGCGAGCTTGTGAAGGGCCGCGTGGAGCCGACCCATTCGCTTTTTATGGCGGCGCACGGCGGAGAATACAGCCGCGTAATAGAGCTTTCCGCCGGCGGACCAGGAATGGTTTCGGCTTTCATGGCGGGGGAGACAACGCCATGCGATGAGGCGCTGCACGGTTACTGCGCGGTTTCATACAACGGGTTCGTGCTGGGTTTTGGAAAGGCCGACAGAGGCACGCTGAAAAACCATCTGCCCAAGGGCCTTCGCGTTGCAAAAATATCTCCTGCGGCATTGACATAAAGAAGCCTTTCTGCTAAAATACGATATTGTCGGCAGAAGCGCAGGGCAGTTAAATCATACGCCAAGCTCCGCTGGGAAGGACGTGCGCCTGTAGCTCAGCTGGATAGAGCAACGGCCTTCTAAGCCGTAGGTCCAGGGTTCGAATCCCTGCGGGCGCGCCAGATATGGTGGGTGTAGTTCAGTTGGCTAGAATGCCAGATTGTGGCTCTGGAGGTCGTGGGTTCGAGACCCACCACTCACCCCATTTCTTTTTCTGCCCGGCGCGATACCGTTGGGGTGTCGCCAAGCGGCTCAAGGCCCCGGATTTTGATTCCGGTATCCGCAGGTTCGAATCCTGCCACCCCAGCCATTCAAACATGACCCGTTAGCTCAGTTGGTAGAGCATTTGACTTTTAATCAAAGGGTCCGGAGTTCGAGTCTCCGACGGGTCACCATGTGCATTTTCCTTCGGCGCGTATGCGGGCGTGGCGGAATTGGCAGACGCGCCGGATTTAGGTTCCGGTGCCGCAAGGCGTATGAGTTCAAGTCTCTTCGCCCGCACCAAATTTAATACTTGCGGGTATAGTGTAATGGTAACACATTAGCCTTCCAAGCTGAGATAGAGGGTTCGAGTCCCTTTACCCGCTCCAATAAAAATGTCAGATAACATCTGGCATTTTTCTTTACTCAAAACGGTGAAGTTCACACATGGGTTCACAATATCTCCTGAAGCGCGAGGTGTGCCCACGATTGCTATACAGTATTCCGCGCATATTCCGCGCGCGGGCAAAAAAAACAGCCCCCGAAATGAACTGAACCCCAAGAATAGGACAGGGGAAAAGAACCCCTATCGCAGGGAAAGATAATCAGCGAAACTGACGTCGCAGCTCAAGCGGCGTCAGTTTTGATTTGAGCTGTATACGCTCATTATTGTAGAAGAATATGAAGTTGTCAATGAGCAATTGTGCTTCCTGCACGGTTCTGGGCTTGTGCCTTCTGAGGCATTCAGCTTTCAGTATTCCAAAGAAATTGGAGGGATATCATAGAAGTGCAGAGGGCAAACACCCCAAAATGTGATAAAATCA
>CAZARN010000015.1:0-47163 GCA_964487565.1 uncultured Clostridium sp. | reverse complement strand
ATCAACGAGAACCCGTATTTCCGTATTACCCACGCCGATTGCATGGACGACGCGCTTTATCTGAAAAAGATGATACAGGATAAGTTCAACGGTATCCCCGTTTATATCTCCTATGTCGGCGCAGTGATCGGTTCTCACTGCGGCCCCGGCACGCTTGCAATGTATTTCATCGGCAAGCCCAGGGAGAACTGAGCGCGGATATCTCAGCCGATCAACGATAAAAACGCCGGCGCCTTGAAATTACCCGGCCCCAAAAAGCAGGCAAATATTTATTAAACGTTCCAATAGGCTTGTCGACTGTGCAGAACAGACGGCAAGCCATTTTTGTGTTCCGCATATCCTGCGCTCGCTTTGGCATAATGAAACACCCCGGTCGTTTTTCAGTATGACATACTGTCCGACGATCGGGGTGTAATTCACTATCTGCAAGTCTTTTATGCCGCGTTTAATTAAAATTGTCCCGTATCTTCTCGATTATGTTGCGTTTGACGGGTTTTGTGTCCCCCAGCTTGTCGCCAAGCGAGGACGCGAGCTTCACCAAAAGCTCCTTCTGCTCCTCGGTGAGCCGCTTGGGTATCACAACGTTCACGCGGACGAACATGTCGCCCTTTCCCGCGGAATTGAGCCGGTTTATGCCTTGCTCCTTCAGACGGAATGTCGTTGCGGTCTGCGTGCCTTCGGGGATGTTGTATTTCACGTTGCCGGAAAGCGTCGGTACCTGTATCTCGCCGCCCAGCGTCGCTATGGTCATGGGCAGATTCATGTCAAGATAAACGTCATAGCCCTTGCGCGTGAATAGCTTGTGCGGCTTTACGCTTATCACGATATAAAGATCGCCTGCAAGGCCGCCGCGTTTGCCGGGTTCGCCCTCGCCGCGCATTGAAAGCGTCTGTCCGTTGTCAATGCCGGCAGGTACGGACACGTTGATCCTGTTGGTCTTCCTCACACGGCCTTTGCCGCGGCAGTCAGGACACGGTTCTCCGATTATCTTGCCGGTCCCGTGGCATGCGTCGCATGTGCGCACGGTCGTGAATGCGCCAAACACCGTATTCTGCTGCACGCGCACCTGTCCTGTGCCGTTGCAGGACGAGCATTTCACGGGCTTCGTACCCGGTTTTGCTCCCGTCCCGCCGCAGGTCTCGCAGTTTTCTTCACGCGGTATGAGAATTTCCTTCTTGCAGCCGAACGCCGCTTCCTCAAAAGTCAGCGTCAGATTGTATTTAAGGTCGTTCCCGCGCGAAGGCGCGTTCGGGTTCTGTTGTGCGCTTTGGCCGAAACCGCCGAAGCCGCCGAACACAGTATCGAATATATCGGAAAAATCTCCGAAACCGGTGCCTTGTGAGTATCCGCCGCCCGCACCTGATGCCGGATCGAATGCCGCATGGCCGAACTGATCGTATTTGGCGCGTTTTTCCTTATTGGAAAGCACCTCATACGCCTCATTTATCTCTTTGAATTTGGCTTCCGCCTCAGCTTTATCGCCCGTTTGAAGATCGGGATGGTATTTCTTCGCAAGCTTTCTGAACGCGCTTTTGATCTCGTCGTCAGTCGCGTTCCGGTTTACGCCGAGCACCTCATAATAATCAGCTTTTGCCACTCCCCAACTCTCCTTTTACCCTTTGGAGGGCGCCGCGCAGTGCCTGATGCACACGGACGCCCTCTCCAAAGTATTCACATTATTCTTTATCTGCCAACGGCTTATTTCTTCTTGTCGTCGTCGACGACCTCATAATCGGCGTCCACAACATTGTCGTCGCCCGCGGCGTTGTTCGCGCCGTTCTGAGCGTTGCTGCCGCCTGCCTGCTGCTGTGCATGCTGCTGCGCCTCAGCCTGCTGCGCCTGCTGATATATCTTGCCGAAGGCGTCGTAAGAAACCTCTGTCAGCTTCTCTGTCGCGCTCTTTATTGCGGCGGTATCGGTGCCTTCAAGCGTCTTCTTGAGGGCAGCGACCTCTTCCTCGACCTTGGCTTTGTCGTCGGCGGAGATCTTGTCGCCAAGCTCCTTCAACGTCTTTTCGGTCGAATACACGAGGCTGTCCGCATGGTTGCGGGTCTCGACCTCTTCCTTGCGCTCCTTGTCCTCGCTTGCATACTGCTCGGCCTCGCGCACTGCGCTCTTTATCTCGTCCTCGCTCAGGTTGGTGGAAGCGGTTATGGTGACCTTCTGCTCGTTGCCGGTACCAAGATCCTTTGCGGAAACATGGACTATGCCGTTTGCATCGATATCGAAGCTGACTTCTATCTGCGGCACTCCGCGCGGCGCGGGAGCGATGCCGGCAAGCTGGAACCTGCCGAGGGTCTTGTTATACTGCGCCATTTCGCGCTCGCCCTGGAGCACATGCACCTCAACGCTGGTCTGGCCGTCCGCCGCGGTGGAGAAGATCTGGCTCTTCTTGGTCGGTATCGTGGTGTTGCGCTCGATAAGGCGTGTGAACACGCCGCCGACGGTCTCAATGCCAAGGGAGAGCGGCGTCACGTCGAGAAGAAGGATATCCTTCACTTCGCCGCCGAGCACGCCCGCCTGTATGGCGGCGCCTATGGCGACGCACTCATCCGGGTTGATGCCCTTGAAGGGCTCTTTGCCGGTGACGTTCTTGACAAGCTCCTGCACGCACGGCACACGGGTGGAACCGCCGACGAGTATGACCTTGTCGATCTGCGCGTTGGAAAGGCCGGCGTCCTTCATTGCGATGTTCATGCACTCGCGCGTTTTTTCAACGAGGTCATGGATGAGCTCTTCGAATTTCGCACGGGTAAGCGTGATGTCAAGATGCTTGGGGCCGGTGCTGTCCGCCGTGATGAAGGGCAGATTGATGTTTGTGGACACCATGCTCGAAAGCTCTATCTTGGCCTTCTCAGCGGCTTCCTTGAGCCTCTGGAGCGCCATGCGGTCGCCGGACAGATCTATGCCTGTATCTGCCTTGAACTGCTTGACGATATAGTCCATGATCCTCTGGTCGAAGTCGTCGCCACCGAGACGGTTGTTGCCGTGGGTCGCAAGGACTTCAAACACGCCGTCGCCTATCTCCAGTATGGAAACATCGAACGTGCCGCCGCCGAGGTCGTAAACGAGGATCTTCTGATTGGTCTCCTTATCCATGCCGTAAGCAAGGGCTGCCGCGGTAGGCTCGTTTATTATGCGCAGCACTTCAAGTCCTGCGATGCGGCCGGCGTCCTTTGTCGCCTGACGCTGTGAATCGGAGAAATAAGCGGGGACGGTGATGACCGCCTGCGATACCTTCTCGCCAAGATAGGATTCAGCATCCTGCTTGAGCTTGCCGAGGATCATCGCGGAGATCTCCTGCGGCGTGTAATCCTTGCCGTCAATATTCTTCTTGTATGAGGAGCCCATCTCACGCTTGATGGAGCTCACGGTCTTATCGGGGTTGGTGATGGCCTGACGCTTTGCCGCGCTGCCGACTATCCTTTCATTTCCTTTGAAGCCGACAACCGACGGGGTCGTGCGCGCACCCTCAGCATTGGGGATGACGACAGGTTCGCCGCCTTCGAGGACGGCGACGCATGAATTCGTTGTACCCAGGTCGATACCGATGATCTTTGACATAATCTATTTCCTCCCAGATTGATCTTTATATTTATATTTATTTCGCAACCTTCACCATCGTATGGCGGATTATGCGATTTTTAACTTTATATCCCTTTTGCAGAACTTCGATGATATCTCCGCTCTCTGCGCCTTCCTTATCCTCCTGGAGCACTGCGTTGTGCAGCTCCGGGTCAAACTGTCCTTTCGCCTCTATTTCCTCCAAGCCGTTCTTTTTGAGCGTATCGAGGAACTTCGTGCGCACCATCTTCACACCGTCTATCCATCCGGCGTCCTTGCCTTCCGGCGCGGCGTCCAGCGCGCGATCCAGATCGTCCATCACCGGAAGCAGCGCCTTTATGAGGTTCCTTGTCCCTTCATCAACGCTGTCCGCGGAGATCGTGGCGTTGCGTTTGCGATAATTATCAAAATCAGCCTGAAGGCGCTGGAGGAGCGCGACGTTGTCGCTCTTTTCCTTTTCTAGGGTATCGATGCGGGCTTTCACCTTCATGAATTCCGCTTTTGTCAGGGTGACTTCTTCGGGGATCGTCTCCTCAACGGGCATATCGCCTTCAGCGGGCGCATCTTTTGCCTTATCGGCCGCTTCGTTCTTTTGCGCAGTGTTCTGCTCTTCAGGTGCGGTCTTTGCTTCCCTTATGTCCTTTTCGTCCTTTTTCCTGGCCAATTTACCTGTGTTCCTCCTCAAACATATTCGTAAAAAGATCGCTTAAACTCATTCCGATCTGATTCATCACCGCGATCACCCTCGAATAATTCATTCTTGTGGGCCCTATCACGCCGAATGATCCGACCGGCTCGTTGCCGACGCGGTATCTTGCCGTCACAACGCTGCAATCCTTCATATCGTCGTTCTCATTCTCTCCGCCGATCGTTATCGTAAACTCAAAATCGCCCTTGCCGGAAAGCATCCTGTAAAGGACGTCCTTCTGTTCTATCGTTGCAAGCAGGCTCCTTGCCCGGTCGACGTCGCTGTACTCAGGATAATTCAAAATGTTCCTCGCGCCCGAAAGCTCGACCCTTCGCGGACCTTCATCCAAGCTCTGGCGAAGGGACGCCGTTATCGCGTCGAGATACTGCCTTTGATCGGCAAGATTCCCCATGAGCTCCTTGATGTTGAGCGTCGATATCTCATCCAGCCGATGCCCTGCAAGTCTGTTGTTGAGCGTCCTTGAAAGCTTTTCGAGGTCATCCTCGCCGACGCCTTCGGGCAGTCTTATCATCGCGTCTCGCGCAAGCCCCGCATCGGTCACGATGACGACAAGCGCGCGGTCTTCCGCCAGATGCACAAGGTGGATGTATTTGAGCTTTGCCGCATGGATGCGCGGCGCAAGCACCATCGATGTATATTTTGTTACGCTTGAAAGGACATATGCGGTCTGCTTCACGATATCGTCAACATCGCTCAGCTTCTGCGAATAATGATCCTTTATCGCGGATATTTCCGCGCTTGAAAGCATCGCACGGTGCATGATGCTGTTCACATAAAACCTGTATGCCTTGTCTGACGGTATACGGCCGGCCGAGGTATGGGGCTGCTCAAGGAAGCCCATCTCCTCAAGGTCGCTCATCTCGTTGCGTATCGTTGCAGATGAAAGGCCGATGTCCGTGTTGCGCGCTATCGTCCTTGAGCCCACGGGGGCAGCCGTGAGGATATAATCGTCGACGATGGCCTGCAATATTCTCATTTTTCTTGCATCAAGCTCCATATCAGTCGCCTCCCTTCCGGCCACGCACCGTTTTTCACGGTGTTAGCACTCGCCTTATCGGAGTGCTAAACCATGCTAAAAATATACCGCCGGGCGCTTTTTTTGTCAAGGCATACGGCGGTGAGCATTGTGACAAAACGGTGATATTAAATTGATTTGTTCTCTACATCATTTCGAGGAGCGCGAGGTTCTGGAAATCAAGTCCCTCCCGCGTCAGGCGGCAGCGGCCGTCCTCGAGCACGAGCCATTTTTTGGCGATAAGCCGTTCGATGGCCTCCGGAAACACATCCGTAAGCTCTCTTCCGAAGCGCCTTTTGAACCCGGCGCGATCCACGCCTTCTATCTTTCTGAGGCCAAGCATCATCGTTTCGAACATTTCCTCATTCAGCGGTATCGCCTGTGCCGGGCCTGAAAGAGGGCGTCTTGAAGCGCCGCAGGCCTCGATGTATTCGCGCATTGACGAGGTGTTCGACCAGCGCATCCACTTGTTTTCAATGCGCATCGCCGAATGTGAATTCAACCCGATGCCGAGATATTCCCCGTTGTTCCAGTAATTGAGGTTGTGACGGGATTCAAAGCCCGGCTTCGCATAATTGGATATTTCGTATCTTGCAAAGCCCAGAGATTCAAGAAGCTCCATGCCGCGCGCGTGCATTTCATACGCCGCGTCTTCATCGGGGAGGCTCTGCGCGCCTCCGTTGACATCCATATAAAGCGGCGTGCTTTCCTCAAGTATTAGCGAATACGCGCTTATATGCTCAAGTCCAAGCCCTGCAAGAGCTTTGATCGTATCGAGATGCGTTTCGACGTCCTGCTCCGGTAATCCGTACATTATGTCCGCGTTCACGTTTTCAAAGCCCGCTTCCCGCACGAGCGCGAAGCTTTCAAGGAACTGACGGTAAGTGTGTATGCGTCCGATGTTTTTGAGCACCTGATCGTTTGCGCTCTGAAGGCCCATTGAAAGGCGGTTAATGCCGCAAGCCCTGTATTGCGCAAGCCTTTCGGCGTCTACCGTGCCGGGATTTGTTTCTATTGTTATCTCCGCGTCGTCAGTTACCGGAAAATGCCGCGATATGCTTTCGATAATGCCAGAAACAGCGCCGCACGGAAGAACGCTCGGCGTTCCGCCGCCGATGAATACGGTATCGTAAACGAGCCTTGGCAATTCTTCCGTGCAAAGGCGTATTTCCATATCGAGCGCCTTAAGATAGCTTTGCATATCGGTATGGTCTGCGAACGAAACGAAATCGCAGTACCTGCACTTTGATACGCAAAACGGCACATGGATATAGATACCCGGCATCAGTTTATCCTCAAAACGCTCATGAAGGCTTCGCTCGGCAACTCCACTGTGCCTATCTGCCTCATGCGCTTTTTGCCTTCCTTTTGCTTTTCAAGCAGCTTTTTCTTTCTTGTTATGTCGCCGCCGTAGCATTTTGCGAGCACGTCCTTCCTGACCGCACGCACGGTTTCGCGGGCGATGACCTTACCGCCGATCGCCGCCTGTATCGGTATCTCAAACTGCTGACGCGGGATGACGTCCTGTAGTTTTTCGGCGACCGCCCGGCCTTTCGCGTAAGCTTTGTCCTTATGCACGATGGTCGAAAGCGCGTCGCACATATCGCCGTTGAGAAGAAAATCAAGCTTGACAAGATCCGAGCGGACATATTCCTTTAATTCATAATCGAAGGAAGCGTAACCGCGGCTTCTGGATTTGAGCTGATCGAAAAAGTCATAGATTATCTCGTTGAGCGGCAGCTCGTATGCGAGGTTGACGCGACCTTCCTCGATATATTTCATGTCGAGGAATTCCCCGCGCCTATTTTGGCAAAGCTCCATTATCGAGCCGACATATTCGGACGGCGTCATTATGTTAGCGCTGACGATCGGCTCCTCCATATAATCTATCTCAGCCGCCGGCGGCAGGTTCGACGGATTGTCTATCGTAAGCTCCGTGCCGTCCGTTTTTATTACCTTATATATGACGCTCGGCGCTGTTGTGACAAGATCAAGATCGAATTCCCTTTCAAGCCGCTCCTGAATTATCTCCATATGAAGAAGTCCCAGAAAACCGCAGCGGAAACCGAAGCCAAGCGCCTGCGAGGTCTCTGGTTCAAATGAAAGCGAGGCGTCGTTCAGCTCAAGCTTTTCAAGCGCGTCGCGAAGGCTGCCGTAATCGGCTCCGTCGGCAGGATATATGCCGCAGAACACCATGGGATTGACGTGCTTGTAACCGGGCAGCGCCTGCGTTGCGGGATTTTCTGCGTCAGTGAGCGTATCGCCCACCTTTGTTTCCGAAACGGTCTTGATCGACGCCGCGATATAGCCCACCTCGCCCGCTTCAAGCTCGTCAATCGCGCGAAGCTGCGGTGTGAACACGCCCACCTCCGTCACGTCAAAATCGCGTCCCGTGACCATCGAGCGTATCTTCATGCCCGCGCGCACGGCGCCGTCCTTGACGCGGACATAGCAGAGCGCGCCCTTGTAATTGTCGTATATACTGTCGAATATGAGCGCGCGCAGAGGCGCCTCGCGATCGCCCTTGGGCGCGGGTACGATATCCACGATCTTCTCAAGCACTTGTATAACGTTTGTGCCGAGCTTTGCAGAGATGCGCGGCGCATCTTCGGCCGGAAGGCCGATAACATCCTCTATCTCCTTTATCGTCCTGTCGGCGTCCGCGCTCGGCAGATCGATCTTGTTTATCACGGGCACTATCTCAAGCGAGTTATCGAGCGCAAGATAAACATTCGCAAGCGTCTGTGCTTCGATGCCCTGCGTCGCGTCAACGACAAGCACGGCGCCTTCGCACGCGGCAAGGCTGCGCGAGACCTCGTATGTGAAGTCAACGTGGCCCGGCGTGTCGATGAGGTTGAACATATAGCGTTTGCCATCGGTATGGGTGTAGAACATGCGCACGGCTGAGGATTTTATCGTTATCCCGCGTTCGCGTTCGATATCCATGTTATCGAGGAGCTGCGCTTCCATATCGCGCACGGCGACCGTATCCGTAAGCTCGATCATTCTGTCCGCAAGCGTGGATTTGCCGTGGTCAATGTGTGCGATTATACAAAAATTTCTTATAAGTTCGCGGTCGTATGCCATGCGTAACCTCCGTATTTCGTCTTGTAAAATAATACTTTATGCAAATGGAATTTGCAATAGCATCAAGATTGTGTTAAATTTCCGTGTAGAGATCGATTATCGGAGGTGTGATATGTTTTGTGAAAACTATGAAAATCTCACTCGCGCGCTTACAAGGCGCGGCTTCACGGTGCATTATGCAAAGGACGCGGCACAGGCAAAATCAATCGGTCTTGCGCTCATAGGCAACGGCTCGGTCGGTTTCGGCGGATCGGTGACTCTCGGCGAGCTCAAGCTTTACGACACGCTCAAGGCTCAGGGTAACGAAGTTTATTCGCACACCTACGCCCCGCCCGAGGAGAAGGACGCCGTGCGGCTCAAGGCCTCGCGCGCGCAATGGTTCGTCGCCTCGACAAATGCCATAACCGCCGACGGCAGGCTTGTGAATATAGACGGTACGGGCAACCGCGTCGCTTCCATGATAATAGGGCCTGAAAACGTATTGCTTTTCATCGGCAAAAACAAATACGCCCCGACCGTTGAAGCCGGCATCGAGAGGACAAAACGCGTGACATGTCCCCAAAACGCGCGGCGTCTCCATCTGGACACGCTGCCATGCGGGCGCACCGGCAAATGCGCGGACTGTTCAAGCCCGCAGCGCATGTGCAACGTTACGACAATAATGGAAGGCCGGCCCCGCCTCATTAAAAGCTTTCATCTCATACTCATCGACGAGGAGATCGGCTGGTAATGTACTATGCGTATATGGTGCGCTGTGCCGACGGAACGCTCTATTCCGGCTATGCAGCGGACGTGAGCAGGCGCGTTTGCACGCACAACGCCGGCCTCGGCGCGAAATACACGCGCTCAAGGCTGCCCGTCTCGCTTGTTTACAGCGAAGCTTTTGAAACAAGAAGCGACGCCATGAAGCGTGAAGCCGCGCTCAAAAAGCTCACCAAAGCTCAGAAGGAAGCACTTTTAAGCTGAACAACGGAAAGGAAAACGAGATATGGAAAAAGCGAGCCTCAGCAAAAAGGCGATGGAATGCATATTGCGCATGCAGCAAAACGAGATCACGGAGGCAGCGGTGTATCGCGCGATAGCTTCCATCATAAAGGACGAAAACAACAAAGCGATGCTCCTTCGTCTTGCCGCCGAGGAAGAAGCGCATTATAACATATGGAAGGGATACACACACCGCGAGCTGAAGCCCGAACGCGCAAAGGTATTGAGAAGAAAGCTCACCGCAGCTGTGCTTGGCTTCACGTTCACCATCAAGCTGATGGAAAAAGGCGAAAAGGGAGCGCAGACGGTTTATTCCGGTCTATATGAGGAAGCGCCCGAGGCGCGCGCGATCGAGGCACAGGAAGAAGAGCATGAAAGCGCACTCATCGGGATGCTCGATGAAGAAAGCCTCAACTATGTCGGATCGATGGTGCTCGGCCTCAACGACGCGCTGGTGGAGCTTACAGGCACGCTTGCAGGACTTACCCTTGCCATGCAGAACACGCGGCTCATCGCCCTTTCAGGCCTTATAACGGGCATTTCGGCAACGCTCTCCATGGCTTCGTCGGAATTCCTTTCCGCGAAAAGCGAAGGCCGGGCGGACGCGCTCAAAAGCTGCACATATACGGGCATTGCCTATGTTGTGACTGTCGCGCTGCTCGTGCTGCCATATCTGCTCTTTGATCCCGAGCATTATCTTTATGCGCTTGGCTGTATGCTGGCGATAGTCGTGCTCATAATCATCGCGTTCAATTATTATCTTTCGGTTGCGAAGGATCTTTCGTTCAAGAAGCGTTTCCTTGAGATGGCCGGCATTTCGCTTGGCGTCGCGGCTTTGTCGTTTGTCGTCGGACTTCTTGTGAAGCAGTTCCTCGGCGTCGATATCTGAGCGCACAAATAGATCAAAAGGACCGCGGTCATCAGCCGCGGTTCTTATTTTATCTTGTAACGCTGCACACGGCGCGCGCGGTCATACATTCCCCGCGTCCCTCCGCGTTCATGCCCTCTGTCGTCGTGGCTTTGACGCTCACGCGCTCCGTATCGATGCGCAGCGCGTCGGCGATGTTCTTGCGCATTGCCGCAATGTGAGGCGCAAGCTTCGGGCTTTGCGCCGTGACCGTGGCGTCGATGTTGATTATCGAAAAGCCCGCGCCGCAAAGCGCCGTGCCCGCCGCTTTCAAAAGCTCGGTCGAGCATATCCCGCTGTATTGCGGATCGCTGTCCGGGAACATTGCCCCGATATCGCCAAGGGCCGCCGCGCCCAGCATTGCGTCGATCACGGCGTGTGTCAGCACATCTGCGTCCGAATGCCCGAGAAGCCCTTTTTCATATGCTATGTCGACGCCGCCAAGCACGAGCCGTCGCCCGCTCACGAGCCTGTGCGTATCCTCGCCTATGCCGGTGCGCACGGACGGCGACGCGCACGCGCGGTCGAAAAACGCCTTGTCCGAATTGTAGGTGAGCTTTTGATTCATTATATCGCCCTCTGAATAATGCGCCTCGTTGCCGCATGCAAGCCACACGCCGAGGTCGTCCGTGTATTCAAGCCCGTCCCTTGATGCGCTTTCATAGGCGGCGGTTATGCGCGAAAGCTCGAACGTCTGCGGCGTCTGCAAGCAATAAAGTCCCTCGCGCTCAGTCACGCGGCCGTCGGCTGCGCGAAGCGTGTCCCGCACGGGTATCGCCGCCGCTGCGCAGCCGTATTCCATCGCTTCCCTGACGCTGTCGCATATCACCCTGTCATCGACAAGACAGCGCGCCGCGTCGTGTATTGCCACAACGCCCGAACGCCCCGAAAGGCTCCTCAAAGCGTTAAGGACAGAGCCGCCGCGCGTGCTTCCGCCCGGAACAACGCTTATCCGCGGATATTTCTTCATGATACGCGCCGCTTCCTCACAACAGCCTTCGCCGGCCGCGATCACCACGCTTTCGAAGCAGGCTTTGGAACACGCGAACGCGGCGACGGCGCGCTCAAGAACGCTCATGCCGGAAAACCGTGCAAGGAGCTTGTTCTCGCCCATGCGCGACGATGTACCCCCGGCGAGGATCACCGCATATGCGTCAGCCATTGCTGATTATCTCGTACATCGAAGCCGCGTCGGCCTTTGCGGCGTGTTCCTGTACGCTCGTGATCTTCACAAGCACATGCTTTCCACCCATCAAAATATCGAGCGTGTCACCCTCGCGCACTTCGCTCGCGGGTTTTGCGGTCTTACCGTTCACGCATATCCTGCCGAGGCTCGCCGCCTCGTTTGCGACCGTGCGTCGCTTTATTATCCTTGAAACCTTGAGGTATTTATCAAGTCTCATATGAAGCCTCCAGTCTGTTTGTATATGATTATAAACAAAACGGGCGGCATGTTCAATGCCGCCCGCGCAATTGCGTTTGATTTGTGTTTACTCTGCCGCAGTCGTCGTCGTTTTGCCGAGGTTGCGGTAAACTTCCTCATTGAGGGTCACGATGTCGCTGTTCATCCACTCGTCGAGCAGGGCCGTCCATTCGGTGTCGATCATTTCGGACAGGCACGCGGCGTTGAGCGCTGCGTTGACTTCCTCGTCCTCCATGTCGCGGGTACCTGCGGTTTCATCGGAAACGTAGTAGATTATGTGATAACCGTCGCTCTCGGTATAAGGCGCGGAGTATTCGCCGATGGCAAGCTTCTTGAATTCCGCCTTGGTGGCGTCTTTCCAATCGTTGTCGCAGGCAAGATCCGGCGCGATCAGCATACCGCGCTGCGCGAACGTATCATTGGTGGTGAAGTTGGTGTTCTGGGTGTTGGCAAGCATTATCTCCTTGAAATTGCCGCCGGCCTCGAGCTGGGCGTATATATCCTCGATCTTGGCCTTGGCGCTTGAAGCATACTCGTCATACATCGCATCGTTTGCAGCCTGGAGGGAGCTGTACTCTTTGATTATCTCGCCCATCCTCGCGGCGTTGTCCTTCGTGCCGGCCACCGCATCAGCAAAGGCAAGCTCCTGATATTCGCCCTTGAGGGTCGCCATCGTGGTCTGATTGGTGGTGTAATCCTCGGGCAGCGTGCCGTCGAACCCGATGAAGATATCGTACATGCGGCAATATCCCTCAGGCACATAAAGCGCGGGCACGCCGTCGCCGGAAGACTCGTATGCGTCCTCGGCCGCCTTATAGGAAGCGGGAGTGGTCGAATAGGTCTCGCTGTCGGAATCATAAAGGTTCGTATACTTGGTGAGTATGTCAGTCTCGCTGACGGTGACGTCCTTAAGCTCGCCCGCCTTGAGCAGCTCGCTCAGATAGGTTGCGGTGATATCGTCGGTGATATAGGCGACATACTGTTCATAGGTGGCGTTGTCGTCGCCCATGTTGTGCGCGGCTTCCTCAACGATAAGCTCCATAACGCGCGCGTCGACGTCGATTGTGGCGTCCTCGGCGGCTTCCTGGATCGCCTGCTCGCGATAGTACTCATCCATGCTTGAAAGCTCATCCTGAACGCGCTTGTCGATCTCGGCCTTCTGTTCGTCAGTGAACTCGTCATAGCCAAGCTCATGCGCTTTATAGGCGATTATCTTTTCCTGAACGAGCATCTTGACAAGATCGTCCTGGAAAGAATTGAGCGTTGTTTCGTCGCTGGTCACATCGTATCCGTAATATGCAAAATACTGAACATATGTGTCAAACAACGTTTTAAGTTCACCATAGGTGATCGTTTCCTCGCCGACTGTCGCGGCGACCGCATCGTCCGCGGGCTCTTCTGTTGTTGCGGAAGTAGTATCGCTGCTTTCTGGCGTTGCCGACCCCGCAGGCGTTTCGTCCGTGAGCTGGCAAGCTGCAAAGAGGGGCAGCAGCATCAGCGCGGCCACAAGGACGGATATGATCTTCTTCATCTGGTTTTCTCCTTCGTTTATTGGTGTATAACTTTGTTTATTATATCATCATTGCGCCATTACGCAATCGACAAGCATGTAAACAAACTGTGGCAGCATTCCGTAAAGCGCCTCCGCGTCGCTGCGGGGACGTTTTATCACCATCGCGGGTTCGTCCGTGTAAAGCATCTGCGCCCCGTCGATCTTTTTTATCGCCTCGAGGAGCTTGCCCGTGTCAAGCGGAGCCTTCGCGTTGAATATGAAGCGTATCTCGCCGTCGCGTATGCTCAGTTTTTCGATATACGCGCGCGAGGCCTCCGCCTTCATGAGCGCGATGCTGATGAGATTCGACGTTTCCTTCGGGATATCGCCGTAACGGTCGATAAGCTCATCCTGCACGTCGTAAACATCCTCCCTTGAGGATATCAGCGCGATGCGCTTGTACATGGAAAGCCTTCCCTCCTCGCGCTGGATATAGCTGTGCGGTATCGAGGCGGATATCGGTATGTCGACGACGGTATCCACCTTCATCGGCTCCTTTTCACCGCGCGCTTCGCGCACTGCGCTGTCCACGATCTTGCAGTAAAGATCGTAGCCGACGGCCGCCATATGACCGTGCTGCTCCGGCCCCAGCAAATTGCCCGCGCCGCGTATCTCAAGATCGCGCATCGCGATCTTGAAGCCTGCGCCGAACTGCGTGAATTCCCTTATCGCTGCAAGGCGCTTTTCGGCGATATCTGTCAGCACCTTGTCCTTGACGAAGGTCAGATACGCATATCCAAGCCTCGCCCCGCGGCCGACCCTGCCGCGAAGCTGATAAAGCTGGGAAAGGCCCATCCTGTCCGCTTCATATATAATTATCGTATTGACGTTGGGTATGTCGAGCCCTGATTCGATTATAGTGCTGCAAAGCAGCACGTCGTAATCGTTGTTCATGAAGTCGAGCATCGCGTTTTCAAGCGCGCGCTCCCCCATCTGACCGTGGGCGTAGCCTATCCTTGCCTCCGGCACGAGGGCCTTAAGATAATCCGCAAAGCGTTCCATGTTCAGCACGCGGTTGTATACGAAATATACCTGTCCGCCGCGTCCGAGCTCCTTGAGGATGGCTTCGCGTATAACGGCGTCCGAATACTCCATGACGTATGTCTGCACGGGATAACGCTGCTCCGGCGGCGTTTCGATGACCGACATATCGCGGATGCCCGTCATTGACATATGCAGCGTGCGCGGGATGGGCGTTGCGGAAAGCGTGAGGCAATCCACATTGCGCCTGATATCCTTTATCTGCTCCTTGTGGCCGACGCCGAAGCGCTGTTCCTCATCGATGATGAGAAGGCCGAGGTCGCGAAACTTCACGCTTTTTGAAAGCAGCTTGTGCGTGCCGACCACAACGTCGATCCTGCCCGAGGCAATGCCGTCGAGCACCGCCTTCTCCTGCGTGGGAGTGTTGAAGCGCGACAGGATAGCCACGTTGACGGGATAGCCAGAATATCGCGAGGCGAGCGTGTTGTAATGCTGCTGCGCGAGTATCGTCGTCGGCACGAGGAAAGCCACCTGTTTGCTGTCCATCACGGCCTCGAACGCCGCGCGCAGCGCAACCTCCGTCTTGCCGTAACCCACGTCCCCGCAAAGCAGACGGTCCATCACGCGGTCGCTCTCCATGTCCTTCTTTATCTCCTCGATGGAGGTGAGCTGATCCGGCGTTTCATCATAGGGGAAGCTGTCCTCAAGCGCGTGGAGCCAATGCGAATCGGGTGAAAACGCATAGCCCTTGCGGTGCATCCTGTCGCCGTAAAGCCTCACAAGGTCAAACGCGAGCGACTTGACGCTTTCTCTCGTGCGCGAAACGGTCTTTTGCCATTCGCCTGAACCGAGCTTTGAAAGCTTGGCCTGCTCCTCTTCGCCGCCGATATACTTCTGCACGCGGTCGAGCTGATCGGTGGGTATGTAAAGCTTGTCGCCGCCCGAATAAACAAGATGCAGATAATCCCTTGTGACGCCCGCCGCAGTCAGCTTTTCAACGCCGACGAAGCGGCCGATGCCGTGCGTTTCATGCACGACGAGATCGCCGACCGAAAGCTCCGAGAAGACGAGCTGCGGACGCTTTTTCTTCTTCGCGCCCAAGCTCGCGCGCTCCCTTGCCGCGCCGTAAAGCTCGTTCTCGCTGACGACCGCGAGCCTAAGCTCCGGATACTCGAAACCGCGGCTTATGCTCTCGCCCGTGATGATGATCTCGCCCGGCACGATACCGCGCTCAAGCTTTTCTGTAACGGCGACGTCCGCGCCGGCGTCTATTAGCATATCCTGAAGCCGCGCACTGTGCGTGCCGGCGTATATCACCGCGCCGTAACCGTGCAGCTTCCACGAGACAACATCCGCTGCGAGCATTTCCCCCGCGTTTATGTAGCGCGAAGCTGGCCGCGTTTCAAAGCGGAAAAGCTCCTTTGGATTTATGAGGCCGTATGTGCGCGTGAGCGCGAAAAGCATCGCCGTGCGCGGCGTGTCGAGCAGCGATATGACCTTGAGCGGGGAGCCGAGAAGCTCCGCCTGTTCAGGCTCGGCGTTCCCCTCGCTCAAAAACGCGCTCACAAGCTCAAGATGGTTCGAATGCGCAAGCTTCGCGCTTTCCTCAACCCTTTGCGGTTCGTCGATTATCACCACCGCGTCCTTCGGAAGATAGTCGTTGATATATGCTTCGCTGTAAAACAGCGGCAGCAAAAGCGAAGCGTCGCCCGGATACGCGCCGCCCTTCATCGCGTCATATTCAGCCGAAAGCCGCGGCTTTTTTCTCAAAGCCTTCATTGCGCGCGCGCGGGCTTCATCCGTGAGGGGCGTTTCCGTTGCGGGCGTGATCACACATTCCTCCGTATTTTCGACGGAACGCTGGCTGACGGGGTCATATGTGCGCATGGTATCGATCTCATCATCGAAAAACTCAAGCCGCACAGGCAGCTGCGACGTTATCGGATAAACGTCGATGTAGCCTCCGCGCACGCAGAACTGACCGCAGCCCTCGCAAAGCTCCACCCGCTCGTATCCTGCCGCCGCAAGCTCCGCCGCGATCGCGCGCGGATCGCGTCTCATGCCCACGGAATAACGCTTTATGCTCATGCGCAGCGCATCCGGCGGCGTGAGCCGCTGCAACAGCGCCTCCGCCGACACGACAATCATCAGCCGCTCGCCCGAAACAAGCTTTGTGAGCACCTGCATCCTGCGCGCGGTGAGGCCGGCGCTCGCTGAAACCATTTTTCCGCCAAGCGGCGTTTCACGCGCGGGCAGATGATATACGTTTTTGACGAAATATGAAGCGTCCTCCGTTATGCGCGCGGCCGAAGTCTCGTTTGCGCTCACCACGATGAGCGTTTTTTGCGTATGCTCATAAAGCGCGGCCGCCACATGCGAACGGTGCGCTTCGCCAAGGCCGAAAACCGCGGCGCAGCCTTCGGCGCGGGTCATCGCCTGCATGAGGCGCATGTATTCAGGATGCTTTTTGAGTATCTCTATAAGCGGATGCTTATCCATCTTGCCTGCCGTTTCCCGGTATTACAGTCATTTCGGGCGCATCCGTGTCATCCCCGACGTTTTCCGCGGCCTTTTGTTTTTTCCCGTTGTGCGCGCGCTTGTTGAACATCGCCTGCGCCCGGTCGATCCCGCCGCCGGCGATAAGCTCCGCCGCGTCGGCCGCGTCGTTGAGCGCCTTGTTCAAAAGCTCCGCGCCCTCGCCGGTAGGCATGCTCATCACATGCGCGATGAGATCGCGTTCGCCCTCGGGCGAGCCTATGCCTACCCTTATGCGCGGAAAATCATCGAAGCCGAGCTGGTATATCACGCTCTTCATCCCGTTGTGGGAGCCTGAAGTGCCCCCCTCGCGGATGCGTATCGTGCCCAGCGGTATATCCGCGTCGTCATAGATGAGCAAAAGCTGCTGCGGCTCCACCTTATACCAGTTGACAAGATCGCGCACCGCCCAGCCGGAGTTGTTCATGAAAGTCTGCGGCTTTGCGAGCACTATCTTCTCCATGCCGATCCTCCCCTCGCCGAACACGCTGCGGAAGTTATTGCGCACGATGTCTATATCATGCCTGCGTGCGATTATATCAAGCGTCATGAAGCCGATGTTGTGGCGCGTCGCCGCGTATTCCCGGCCGGGATTGCCGAGGCCCACGATCAAATACATAAAATATCCTCTCTTTATCACGCACATATGCCCTCATACCTTCCGGCATGGGGGTCGCATGAGGTATTATATACGAATTCTTTGCGGATTACAACGCAAAACCGCGCCGCCGGAGCCGCCTATTTTACATGATCATAGACCGCGCGCGACACCCTGTGTATCGCCATATCAAAGCGCGGCTCATCCACCTCGTTCGCGCAGCAGCATATCACATACGGATGCGCGCCCATCACGATGCCGACGTCGTGGGTTATTCCGTCGTCCTCGCCCGTTTTGTGCGCAACGTCGACCTCCCTCGGCAGCGAGAGCGGCAGCTTGCCGTTGAGCTTTTGATCGAAGAGTATCTCGAGCATATTCGCAGAAGCCGCCTTCGACACCACCTCGCCGCGGTATATCGCCTCGAGGAGTTTGCCCATACCGCCCGCGGATATCGTATTCTCCAGATGGCGCGCGGAAGCTTCGCTGTCAAAAAGCAGCCTGTTGAGGCGCGTGCCCGCAAGATCCGCGTCCGCAATGAAGCGGTTCACCCGATCCATGCCTATGCGTTTGATGACCATGTTCGTCGCTGTATTATCCGAAAACACTATCATCAGGCGCACCATGTCCATGAACGTGACCTCCGCCCCGTCGTGCAGCTCGTTGAGCGCGCCGCAGGAGGGCAGCTTGTCGGCGTCGCGTATGATGAAGCGCTCGTCAGCCCGCACAAGTCCCGCCTCCATCTGACGGAACGCCTCCGCCATGACGGGAAGCTTTATCACGCTTGCCGCCATAAGCGGCATTTCGGGATTGAGCGCAAATTCCTCGCCCGTTTCAAGATCCTTGAAGAAAAAACCGACCTTGCCGCCCAGCGCGTCAAAGTCAGCAATGATCGATCTGTCCATCCTTAGCTCCTTAAAGAGTTTTTTCGCTTCGCATGTATTCAAGTATCGCCCCGACCGAGCGTTCGCGCACAGTGATGAAATTATCCCGCTCGAATATCGTGCCGAGGTCGTGCGCATCGGATGAATACAGCACATGATAGCGCCATGTTTCGGCCGCATCCGGCACCGGCGCGTTCCTGTATACCTCAACGGTCGTGAAATGCGCGTTTTCCGGTATGAAGCCCAGATTGTTGATTACGGAATTTGAGGTGCGGTTGATATGCGCCGGCACTGGCACGCCGCCGAACGCGCGCACCATCGCGGCAAGCTCCTCTATCGATATATCTGTCGCCTGGATGAGCAGCTTCGGCTCCGTTGCGATCACGTTGTCGTCGCTGTCCATCACCTGCTGTTCGCCGTAGAAATCTGGCATGTTGGGTATGTCGCCGATATGCGGATACAGCGCGTCGCCGAGCGCAGTCGCACTTTCCACATCGCCCATATAGCACAGCACATGCACTTCTTCCTTCGTTTCGGCCTCGATCGCGGGCAAAAGCAATATGCCCAGCGCATCGGCGACCTCCTTCACGGCCGGCAGATTGCGCGCGCTGTTATGGTCGGACACGGCGATCGCGTCAAGACCCTTGAGGCGCGCCATGCCGACGATGTTGTTGGGCGTCATCAGCGCATCCCCGCATGGCGAAAGGCAGGAATGGATATGCAGATCCGCCGCGAGCTTCACTTTACGCCTCTATGCCGGAGGTGTACATGACGCCCGATATTTTGTATGCCGAAAGCGGGGACGCGATCACGGCGATCCCCTCCTCGTCCGCTTTTTTCAGCGAGGCCTCGTCCGGCGCGATATCCTCAGGCCAGATGATGCACGCCATGTCGTGAAGGGACGCCACCGCGACGACGTTCATGTGCGTCTGCACGGTGATCCATGCGCAACCCTCCGCGCCCCTCGCCATTACCCAGCTCAAAAGATCGCACACGCAGCCGCGGCTGATCTCGTTTTCACCGTGGCCCGCGAGCACGCGGCCTTCTATCAATTTGGCAAGCTCCGATACCTTCATATTTCCTCCGTCACAAGCGTTCTTTGCACCGTTCAGCCGCGCTTCTGCGCGCTTGCAAGATCAACCATCTCCTGCGCCATCTGACGCACCTTGTCGCGCAGCTTGAATATGCAATCCATCTCCACCGCGCTGCCCTTCACGATATCCTCCGCGAGCGTGCGGCAGGTGGGCGACCCGCAGGAGCCGCAGTCGAGCCCGGGCAGGTTTTTGTTGATCTCCTCAAGCCTTTCAGTCATGCGCACGGCCTCAATCACGTCGTCCGACAGCTTGAGGATATCCCGCGGCTCAAACGGCTTTTCAAAGCGGATCAGATCGGAATTGATGTATTTGTTGATATGTTCGTCCGCCTCAAGCTCGACGCGCGGCTGCGAACAGGCGATCCTTCTGTTGCGGTTTTTGGCCACGAACTGGTTTTCAAAGTTCAGCGGCCCGCCAACGCAGCCTCCGTTGCACGCCATCGCCTCAAAAAGCTGAAGCGCGCGCAGACGCTCGTTCTCAATCTCCTCAAGGCATTGGATGATCGCGTGGACGCCGTCCACGGCAAGATAATGCTCCGTACCCACCGCGGCGGAGAACCCGCCGATCACAGCGGAGCCTATGCCGAGCGCGCCCGACGGATGCGCGATGATATGCGGCTGTCCGTCGCTTTTGCCGATGAGGGTGATAAGCTTCGCATACACGTCGCGCGAAGCGAACACGCCGTTGATCTCGCTTTTCTCTATGCCCAGCGGATTGCGCACATGCGTCGTTTCGGCCGCGCAGGGCGAGATGTAATAAACGCCGATATCCTTCTGGGGTATGCCCATCGTTTCCGAAAACTCGCGCTTGGCGATGCGCGCCGCCACCTCGTTTGTCGGCAGGAAAGGCGAAAGATTGTCTATCAGATTGGGATAAAGCGCGCAAACGAGCCGCGGTATGACGGGACAGTTCGCGCTGATGAGCGGGAACACCGCGTCCGACGTGCGTATGTAGCGGCGTGTGGCCTCTGCGATTATCTCCGCAGCCTTGGCCTCCTCGTATATGGCGTCAAAGCCCATCGCGTAAAGGCTGCCGTACAGCTCGTCAGGGGATGCGAGCGCCTTGAACTGCGAATACAGCGAGGCCGACGGCACGCAGATGTTATACTTGAACTCCCCGAAAGCCTCCATTGGCGTGGTGACGGACACGACGGCATGATGATGGCAATACACGATGCACCTGCCGCAGTCCACGCAGCGTTCGGCAATGATCTTTGCCTTGCCCTCCTGCACGCGGATGGCTTCTGTCGGGCAGGTCTTAATACAGCTCGTGCAGCCCACGCATTTGCGCCTGTCGATACGGACAGAATGGGTATACATCAGCCGTCTCCTCCTTTCGGTTTAAGGAAATACTGCGCCGTGATGGTCGTGCCGACGCCCGGCGCCGATATTATGTCAAATTCATGGCTGTGCCGTTTTATGTTCGGAAGTCCCATGCCGGCGCCGAAGCCCATGCTGCGGACCTCTTCCGTCGCGGTCGAATAGCCCTCCTGAAGGGCAAGCGATATGTCCGGTATGCCGGGGCCTCTGTCCGTGCTGATGAGGCGGAGCCTGTCCGCCATTATCTCGAAGATGAGACTGCCCCCGTCCGAATGGATGACGAGATTGAGCTCCAGTTCATATGAAGCGATCGCAAACTCCCGTATTATCACGGGATCAACGCCGAGCTTTTTGAGCGAGCGTTTCATCGCCCGCGATGCGTCCCCGGCGGTGGCAAAGCTGCCCTTCTCGACAGCGTAGCATTCACGGTAGATCACATCAGCCATGCTCTCACCTCGTGCAGCCGCGAAGACCCGCCTCGTAAAGAAGTCCGCAGGAGGTGAAAAGGGTCTTGTCCGTGTTGAGGACGACCAGATCAAGCGCGCGCGCCGCGTCAAGCACGTCGTCCGGCACATGCTTTCCGCGCACGAACACCACACAGCGCAGCTCAAGCATTTCCGCCGTCCTGATGACGTGCATGTTTATCATGCCGGTGAGGATGAGCGTTGTCGGCTTCACAAAAGCGAGCACATCGCTCATCATGTCCGCACCGAACGCGCTGTCAACATCGACCTCGTCCAAAAATTCAGCGCCCGTGAGCACCAGCGCATCGAGTATCTGTTTGATTTTTTCAGCTGTCATTTTTCCCCGCTATCCCGCAAGCCCGTCTGAAAGGGCCGCGCACGCATCAGAAATATATAAATAAGTATACTTCATGGCGGCGGAAAAATCCACATTACTTTCATATTCTCCGTCCACGAGCGAGGAAAGCGAGGCTTTCGTCTTTGAATACGCATCGAGTATCTGTGAAAGCGTGCCGCCGTCCGGCGCGTATGAGAAAAGCGCTTCCATATCCCCCTCGAGCGTTTCAAGCACGCGCTTCGCCTCCGCCTTGCCGTCGCTCACGCTCATTGCGTTTTTGTCGAACCCGATCACGGCCTCCGCCATGGACGCCTTCGCCGCGGCAAGCGAGGAAAAGCCCGCCTCTATCCCCGCAAGCGACGCTTCGGGCGCGGTCACGCGAAAGTCCGCCCCGGCGCTTTCAAGCGTGTAGACCGTGCAGTCGTTCCCCTCGTCCACAAGGCGCTGCTTCACGCTTTTTGCCGAAGCCTCGTCCTCATAGCCCGCGGCCATCACGCGATACAGCGTATCGCCCGATGAATCATCCTCGATTATATAGCCCGCGGCCCCGCGCGAACGAAGCTCCTCCGCCATCGCGTCCGCGTTTTCACGCGAGGAGAACACCCCCATCTGCAGCATATAGCAGCTCGTCGCGGGCAGCGTCACATCCGCGCTCACGGGCGCTGCGTCCCCCTCGGTGAGATCGATATCCGTGCCTGAAACGGGCGTATAGTCCGTCGCGGCAGGCGTCGCCTCCGCCTCCCCGCCAAGCCCCAGGAACGCGCTCACGGGCGCGATCACCTTGTCCGCCACAAAGTCGCCGACTGATGAGGACACGGCGGCGTATATTATGCCCGCGACGAGCAGCAGCATGATAAGCGCCCCGCCCGCGGAGCCACCCTCCCGTTCATTCCTTCTGCCCCTCGATTTTGCATGCCGTCTTCTGCGTCTGTATTCCATATGAGCCTCCGCATATATTTTCTGTTGTTATACTTATGACGGTCATGGACAAAACTTTCCATGCTTTACATGCGAAGCGCATTTGATTAAAATCAGTATATGAATGTTTTGAGTCCACAAAACAGCCGTCTCGCGTGCGCGCTCGACATGCTGCCGCGCTGCGATACGCTCATAGACGTCGGCTGCGACCACGGCCGCCTCTGCCTTCTCGCGCTGAACACCGGAAAAGCCCGCCGCGTCCTCGCGACGGATATCAGCGCGGATTCGCTCGCAAAGGCCGGAAGGCTCCTTGCCCCCGCATATGCCGACAGGGCGGAGCTTCGCCTTTGGGACGGCCTCGCCGGGCTTGACGTTTCCGCCATGGGCGATTACGCGGTGGCCATATGCGGCATGGGCGGCGAGCTTATCGCCTCTATCCTCGCGCACGGCCGTGACGCTGCCCGGCGCGCGTCGCGCATCGTGATGCAGCCCATGGGCGGCGAAAGGGAGCTTCGCGCATGGCTCTTCGCGAACGGTTACGCCGCGACGGATGAGAACGCGATACTCGATGCAGGGCGTTTCTATCAGCTCATCGCCGCAAAACACGCGGAGACCGGCGTCCCGTCCCCTGTCGACGACGCATTTCTGGAGTTCGGACGCATAGCCTTTGACAAGCGGCAGGACGCGCTGCTGGCGCTCGCGCAAAAAGCATATAAAAGCCGTCTCAGGCGCATGGAGCGCGCGAATGCCCGCGGTCTCACGCCCGAAACGCTCGCGCGGGATCTCAACGCCGCAAAATATATCATCGATCACTGGGAGGATAAAAAATGAAGCTTGATAAATTCGTTGAAACGATGAACTCGCTCGCCCCGCAGTCGCTCGCGCTCGATTATGACAACGTGGGCTTGCTCGTCGGCCCCGACCGCGACGAGATAACCTCCGTGCTGGTATCGCTCGACTGCACGCCCGTGACGGCGCGCGAAGCCGTGGACGCTGGCGCAGACCTGCTGCTCACGCACCATCCGATCTTCTTCCATGGCATAAAGCGCTTCCTGCCCGACGATCCCGAAACCGCGGCCGCATATATCCTCGCGCGAAACGGCGTCGGCCACTTTGCGGCCCACACGAATCTCGACGCCGCACTTAACGGCGTGAACGACGCGCTCGCCGCGGCGCTCGGCCTTTCATCGACGGAGGTTTTCGGCCCGGAGGGCATCTGCCGCATCGGCGAAAGCGCCCTCACCGCGACGCTTGACGGCTTCGCCCGCTTCGTCGCGCAAAAGCTTGACGCCGCCGTGCGCGTGACGGGCTCTGGCTCAACACCCGTGCGAAGGGTCGCCGTTTGCGGCGGCGCGTGCACGATCGAGGATATCCGGCTTGCCAAAACACAGGGCGCGGACGTGTTCGTCACCGGCGAGATACGCCACCACGAGGCGCTCGCGGCGCAGGCGATCGGTATGAGCGTCGTCGAAGCCGGGCATTATGAAACCGAACGCACCGTGCTGCCCCTGTTGATAAAACGTTTACAGGAGCTTTGTCCTGGTGTACAATATACTTTAACGCATCGCGAAACGTCCTGCCTCAGGGGCATATAAGGACTTTTCGCTTATGCGAGCGAAAACCGGAGGTGCTAAAATGAACAAACTGGACGCACTGTGGAAATATCAGCAGGCTGAGCTTGCAGCGGAAAACCTTGAGAACAAGGTCAAAGCCACGCCCGCGAGGATGAGGCTCAACAAGCTTCATGCTTATCTTTCCGAGCAGCAAAACTCCATTTCCGCAACACAAAAGAACATCGAAAACCGCAGATCGACCGTTGAATCGCTCAGCGCGCAGGTCGACGACCTTATGCACAAATATGAACTTGAGGTCTCCGAATTCGGCGCGATGGAAAACGACGACGAAGTGACCGCTGCCGAAATGACGGAATCCCGCAAGTCGCTTGAAAACCTGATGGCGCGCATGGACAGCGCCCGCAGGGAGCTTTTCGACACCATCGCATGGATCGAGAAGGCGACTGCCGATTACAAGGATAACTTTTCCCGCGCCGCAAAGGCAAAAAAGGAATACGACGCCACTCGCGCGGATTGCGAGGCGGAGCTTCTCGAAGCAAAGCCCGGCATCGACGAGGCCAACAAACGAAAGGACGCCGCAGCCGCGGATGTCGATCCGGAACTGATGGAACGCTATAAAAAGATCAAAAGCCATCATCAGGCGCCCATGGCGAAGGTCGAAAACAACCAGTGCGGCGGCTGCAACATGTCCCTCCCCACCTCGACGATAAAGCGCGTCGCCGCCGGGCAGGAGATCGTCGAATGCGAAAACTGCGGCAGGATACTTTATACCGTCGATTGACAAATCCTCGTCCGTACCGCATAATACTTTTTGTTCCGGAGCGGACTATGCGGCCGCGTGCGGCACGCCTTCGGGCGCGATCCGCATGAGGAAAGTCCGAGCTCCGCAGGGCAGGGTGCCGGATAACGTCCGGCGGAGGCAACTCCAGGGAAAGTGCAACAGAGATATACCGCCGCTATGCGGTAAGGATGGAAAGGCGAGGTAAGAGCTCACCCGCAGGTATGGCGACATACAGGCGATGTAAACCCCACCCGGTGCAAGATTGGAATGGGGGCATCGGCAGGGATGACCTGCCCCAATGGCTGCCCGTCACGCCCCTGATAATCGCGTGAGGTGCGCGGCAACGCGCATCCAAGATAGATGGCCGCACGCCGGCGTTTGCCGGCCGACAGAACTCGGCTTACCGTCCGGTCCGGAACACAAAACTGGTCTCCGCCTTCGCGCGGGGGCTTTTTTGTTTTTATACATGGATACTTCATCGATGCTTCATCCTGCAGTACGCGCGGGATGTTGCGGACGCAATGGACGCTTGGGACGTTAAGGACGCTTGGGACACATGACGCGCATTTACCGTTTGCGGCGCGCATAGGGCGTGGTATAATGTAAAAAGGCGTATATGTGAAAAAAGGAGTTAAGTATGTTGAAGCACGTTGTCTGCCACAAATACCGCGACAGGGCAGAAGCTGAAAAGATCGCCCCGATGCTCAATTCCCTCATGGGGAAGGTGCCGAGCCTGCGCTCGATGGAAACGGGCGTGGACACGCTTTGCACGAAGCGGTCGTTCGACCTTGTGCTGATCGCCGTGTTCGACGACGCGGCGGGGCTTGAGGCGTATAAGATCCACCCGGAACATGTGAAGGTGCGCGAGTATATCCACAGCGTGCTTGAAAGCTCCGTCAGCGTGGATTATGAGTTTTGAATATGGAAGACGGCCGTTTCAGGGCGGTTGCGCCATATGAACCCTCGGGCGATCAGCCGGAGGCGATAAAGCGTTTGTCTGAAGGCGTGCTGCGCGGGGACAAAACGCAGGTGCTGATGGGCGTCACAGGCTCGGGCAAGACCTTCACCATGGCAAAGGTGATCGAGGCCGTGCAGAAGCCCACCCTCGTCATCGCGCACAACAAGACCCTTGCCGCGCAGCTTTGCAGCGAGTTCAGGGAGTTTTTTCCGGAAAGCGCCGTTGAATATTTCGTTTCGTACTACGACTATTATCAGCCGGAGGCGTATATCGCATCGTCCGACACATATATCGAAAAGGTCTCAAGCGTCAACGACGAGATCGACAAGCTCCGTCACAGCGCCACCTGCGCGCTCAACGAAAGACGGGACGTCATCATCGTCGCTTCCGTTTCGTGCATCTATGCCCTGGGCGACCCGGCGGAATATCTGAAGCTTTCCATCTCCCTGCGCGAGGGCAAAAAGGCGGAGCGGGACGATATAATCCGTCAGCTCGTGGACATACAGTATCAGCGCAGCGAATTTGATTTTGCGCGCGGCACTTTCCGCGTCAAGGGCGACGTGCTGGACATATTCCCGGCCAACTGGTCGGACAAGGCCCTCCGCGTGGAGTTTTTCGGGGATGAGATCGAGCGCATCAGCGAGATATCGGTCCTGACCGGCGAGGTGCTCTCCCTTCGCTCGCACGCGGCGGTGTTCCCCGCCACCCATTATGCGACCGGGCGCGACAAGCTTGAAGGCTCCATCGCCGATATCGAGCGCGATATGTATGAGCGCGTGGCGTGGTTCAAGGCGCACGACAAGCTCATCGAGGCGCAGCGCATAGAGCAGCGCACCTGTTATGACATCGAGATGATGCGCGAGATCGGGTACTGTCAGGGCATCGAAAACTATTCAAGATATTTTGACGGCAGGAAGCCCGGCGAGCCGCCGTATACCCTGCTCGATTATTTTCCGGACGACTTTCTTCTTTTCATCGATGAAAGCCATGTCACCCTGCCGCAGATACGGGGCATGTTCAGCGGCGACCTTTCGCGCAAGACCGCCCTTGTGGATTACGGCTTCCGCCTGCCCGCGGCGTTCGACAACCGTCCGCTCAAGTTTGACGAGTTCAACGCGCGCATACACCAGCTCGTGTGCTTTTCGGCGACGCCCGCGCAGTATGAGCTGGAGCTTGCAACACAGGTGGTGGAGCAGATAATAAGGCCGACCGGCCTTGTCGATCCAACCATCACCGTGCGCCCCGTGAAGGGACAGATCGACGATCTGCTGGGCGAGGTCAAACGCACGGCCGAAAAAGGGATGCGCACCCTCGCGACTACGCTCACCAAGCGCATGGCGGAAACGCTCACGGAGTATCTTGATACGATGGGCGTGCGCGTGCGCTATATGCACTCGGACATTGAGACGATCGAACGCATGGAGATCATCCGCGACCTGCGCCTTGGCGAATTTGACGTGCTTGTGGGCATAAACCTCCTGCGCGAGGGGCTTGACCTGCCCGAGGTGGGTCTTGTGGCGATACTCGACGCGGACAAGGAGGGCTTCCTTCGCAGCGACACCTCGCTCATCCAGACCGTGGGCCGCGCCGCGAGGAACGTTTCCGGGCGCGTGATAATGTATGCTGATGAGATCACCCAGTCCATGCGCCGCGCCATCGACGAGACCGACCGCCGCAGGCGCATACAGGAGAATTATAACGCGACGCACGGCATAACGCCCCAAAGCGTGCATAAGGCCGTGCACAGCGTGCTTGAAATATCTAGGAAGGCCGGTGCGGACGAAAGCGTTCTCACCGGGGCGGAGCGCGAGGCGAAGATCGCCCTCATCCGTCAGCAGATGCGCGACGCGGCGGCGGAGCTTGACTTTGAAACGGCGGCAAAGCTTCGCGACGAGCTTTTCGCGCTTACAGGCGAGGAAAGCGCACAAAGGGCGAAGCCCGCGCCCGGCACACCGGGCAGCGCGAGGAACGCCCGCGGCAGGACGCGCAAGTCCCCGCGAAGAAAGTGACGATATGGAGTTTTATATATGAACGACAAACTGATAATCAAGGGCGCGCGTGAGCATAACCTCAAAAACGTGGATCTCACGTTGCCGCGCAACAAGCTGATCGTGTTCACAGGGCTCTCCGGCTCCGGAAAATCGAGCCTTGCCTTCGACACGATATATGCGGAAGGTCAGCGGCGCTATGTTGAATCGCTTTCAAGCTATGCGCGCCAGTTTCTCGGCCAGATGGAAAAGCCCGATGTGGATTATATCGAGGGGCTTTCCCCCGCCATCTCCATCGATCAGAAAAGCACCTCCAACAACCCGCGCTCGACGGTGAGCACCGTGACGGAGATCAACGACTATCTGCGTCTGCTTTATGCGCGCATAGGCACGCCGCACTGCCCGATATGCGGCCGCGTGATAGAGCGGCAAAGCATCGATCAGGTCGTTGACCGCGTGATGGCCCTCGGCGAGGGCACGCGCGTTTCCGTGATCGCGCCCGCAGTGCGCGCGAGGAAGGGCGAACACGCGAAGCTGTTCGAGCAGATAAAGAAGGACGGCTATGTCCGCGTCAAGGTGGACGGTACTGTGTATGACGTTGCGGATGTGCCCAAGCTTGACAAAAAGCTCAAGCACACGATCGACGTCGTCGTGGACAGGCTCGTCGTGCGCGACGGGGCGCAGGGCCGCCTCAGCGATTCGTTTGAAACGGCGTTCGCCTTCGGGGACGGCCTCGCCAAGATCGACGTGAACGGCGAGGAAACGCTCTTTTCGCAGAATTATGCCTGCCCGGACTGCGGCGTCAGCATCGAGGAGCTTGCCCCGCGCATGTTCTCGTTCAACAATCCCTTCGGCGCGTGCCCGACCTGTTCGGGCCTCGGCATACTGATGAAGCTCGATCCGGAGCTTATAATACCCGATGATTCAAAGTCCATCGCTGGCGGCGCGATAACCGTCACGGGCTGGGGCAGCACGAACGAGGACAGCATCGCCGGCATGTATTTCGAGGCGCTCGGCCAAAAATACGGTTTCACCGTGGACACGCCCTTCCGCGATATACCCGCGGAGGGTAAAAAGGCCATACTTTACGGCACGGGCGGCGAGAAGCTGCATCTCACGTACAGGCGCGAGTACGGCGCGGGCACGCTCGATCAGGCGTTTGAGGGCCTCTGCCCCAATCTGGAGCGCAGATACCGCGAGACCTCGTCCGAGTATATGAAGCATGAGATCGAGGGCTATATGTCGAACACGCCTTGCCCTGACTGCCACGGCAGGCGGCTCAAGCCGGAAAGCCTTGCGGTGAGCGTCGGCGGCATATCCATCGCGGAGCTGAACGACATGACCGTCATGAACGCGCGCTCATTCCTTTGCGCGCTTGAGCTTGGCGAAACGCAAAGGCTCATCGCTTCGCAGATACTCAAGGAGATAGACGCGAGGCTGGGCTTCCTGATGGACGTCGGCCTTGATTACCTCACCCTCTCGCGCGCGGCGGCGTCGCTTTCGGGCGGCGAGGCACAGCGCATCCGCCTTGCAACGCAGATCGGCTCCGGGCTTGTCGGCGTGCTTTATATCCTCGATGAGCCGAGCATCGGTCTGCATCAGCGCGACAACGCGAAGCTGCTTGCGACGCTTCGCCACATGCGCGACATCGGCAACACGCTCATCGTTGTGGAGCATGACGAGGAAACCATGCGGGCGGCCGATTTCATCGTGGACGTCGGCCCCGGCCCGGGCGAGCACGGCGGCAAAATAATCGCCGCGGGCAGCCTTGAGGACATATGCAATACCGAAGCTTCAATCACGGGCCAGTATCTTTCAGGCAAAAAGTGCATCCCCGTGCCTTCAGACAGACGCCCCGTCGGCGGCGACAGGCTGACCGTGCGCGGTGCGAGGGCGCACAACCTCAAGAACATAACCGTCAGCATTCCGCTGGGCGTGTTCACCTGCGTCACGGGCGTTTCAGGCTCCGGCAAATCGAGCCTTGTCAACGAGGTGATGAAGAAGACGCTCCTTCGTGATCTCAACCGCGCGCACACGAAGCCCGGCGACTGCGACGGGATAGACGGCATAAACAGGCTCGACAAGATAATCGATATCGACCAGTCCCCCATCGGACGCACGCCGCGCAGCAATCCCGCGACATATACGGGCCTTTTCGACCTTATACGCGACGTGTTCTGCCAGACGCCCGACGCGAGGATGCGCGGTTACGGCAACGGTCGCTTCAGCTTCAACGTCAAGGGCGGCCGGTGCGAGGCCTGCCGCGGCGACGGCATAATCAAGATAGAGATGCACTTCCTGCCGGACATATTCGTTCCGTGCGAGGTATGCGGCGGCAAACGCTATAACAGGGAAACGCTTGAGGTGCATTACAAGGGCAAGTCCATCGCGGACGTGCTCGATATGACCGTTGAGGATGCGCTTGGGTTTTTCTCGGCGCTCCCCAAGATCAAGCGCAAGCTGCAGACCCTTTTCGACGTGGGCCTCGGCTATATAAGGCTCGGTCAGCCCTCCACCACCCTTTCCGGCGGCGAGGCGCAGCGCGTCAAGCTCGCGACGGAGCTTTCGCGCACCGATACGGGCAAAACGCTTTATGTGCTCGACGAGCCGACCACCGGGCTGCATGTGGATGACGTCAAGCGGCTGCTTGAGATCCTCCAGCGCCTCTGCGACGGGGGCAGCACGGTCGTCGTGATCGAGCATAACCTCGACGTGATAAAGACCGCCGATTATATCATCGATCTCGGCCCGGAGGGCGGCGACAGGGGCGGCACGCTCGTCGCCTGCGGCACGCCGGAGGATGTCGCGCTCTGCCCCGCAAGCTACACGGGACAATACCTCAAGCCCCTGCTCAGGCTTTGACAATTACGGCGCGTTCGCCGTCTGTGGGAGGTTTTGATATGGATTCGACTATGGAAAAATGGTATCGCGCGGCGTCGGAACGCTTTTCCGTGCGAAAATACGGCGGAGGCCCTTCCGATGAGCAGTTCGCTTCCCTTCTCAGCACGGCAGGGACGCTATCCGCCCGCGGCGTGCGGCTGGAGCCAAAGCGCGGCCCGGAGGCTTTCCGCGGCCTGCTCGGCGGCAGGATACGCGGTACGGACGCTTATGCGGCGCTCATTTCAAACGGCGCGCGGCCGGAGGAAGCCGGCTATATCGGCGAGGCGTTCGTGCTTGAATGCGCCGCGCTGGGGCTTGGTTCCTGCTGGCTGGGCGCGTCGTATTCCAAAGGCGGCGTAAATTCGGCCGTCAGGCTGAATGAAGGCGAAAAGCTCGTCTGCGTCATCTCGTTCGGCGTTGCCGCGGAGGAATATACGGCAAGGCCGCGAAGGAGCGTCGCCGAGCTCACGGAGCTTTCGCGCGATGAATATGACGCGCTGCCCGAATGGAAAAGGACGGCGCTGCTTTGCGCGCGCATCGCGCCGTCCGCGCTCAACGCGCAGCCGTGGAGCTTTGACCCCACAGGCGAAGGCATAACCGTTGAAAACATATCGGGCAATTTCGGCTGGGGACGGATCGACTGCGGCATCGCGATGCTTCATATCGAGCTTGGCGCGTCGCATTGCGGCGTTTATGGTAACTGGGATGAGGGTCAGGTATTCAATACTTATATGCCCCTCGAACAAGGCCCGCGCAGTTGAACTCGGGCGCTTATTTTGGTATAATCACACCATAATACAAGTCATCGTCGCCGTGGGAGGTTAAAATGGAATCCAAACGAGTGTCCGAGGCTGTCATAAAGCGGCTCCCAAGATATTACAGACATCTTTCAATGCTCAAAAACCAGGGTGTGGAGCGCATTTCAAGCGAAAAGCTGGCGCAGCAGATGAATCTCAACGCCTCGCAGGTCAGGCAGGATTTCAACTGTTTCGGCGGGTTCGGACAGCAGGGTTACGGATACAACACCTCTTCCCTTCTTGCCGAGATCCGCTCGATCCTTGCGCTTGACCGCAAACATAAAATAATCATCGCGGGCGCTGGCAACATCGGCCGCGCGCTCACGAATTTCGCCGGCTTCGAGGATATGGGCTTCAATGTCATGGCTCTTTTCGATGTGGATCCCGCGCTCATAGGCAAGTTCGTCAACGGCAAGCCGGTGCTTGATCTTGCGGATATGGATCGATACATTCGTGAGAACGGCACATCGATCGGTGTGATCGCCGCAAGGCGTTCCGTCGCGCAGGACATCGCGGACAGGATGATCGCCGCGGGCATCAGCGGGATCTGGAACTTCGTGCCGGTCGATCTCGTGACCACCGTGCCTACCGAGAACGTCCATTTGAGCGACAGCATCAGCGCGCTTTCCTATAAGATCGAACACGGCATCACCGATTGAACCAAACGCAAATCAAAGGGCCGCGGCAAATGCCGCGGCCTTTCGCTATACAACCCGTGTATACAAGTGCGCCGTACTTATTCCTCCGGCCTTACGCCGAGGCTGTCGTCAAATATCAGCTTGATATCGAGGGCGGTCAGCGCCATATCCGTGTCTATCTGCGCGAAAAGCACCGTCTCCCCCGGCTCCAGTATAAGTATGTACTGCGCGTCGCGCGTCTGCATGCTGCCGGAGGCCACAAGCTCCTTCGTGTCGTCATAGAACGCCGCCGTCAGCGCGCAAACAAGCGTTTCAGGATAATCGTTCACGGCGATCGCATCCACGAACGTGTCGTCCTCCTGCTCATACACCTGCACGTTGCGGAAGGAAATATACTGCTTGAAGTGATCCGCACCCGTGATATAGTTGCCGAGCGCGTCAAACTGTGAAACGGAGGCAGTCCCGGCCGGCGTCTCTGTCGGCTCCGGCGTGGGGCTCGGTGTGGGCGACGGCGTGGGCGTCGCTTCCGGCGGCAGGGTGTTGCCCGCGTCAAGCGTGGGCCTCGCTTCAACGCAGCCTGAAAGCGCCATGAGCGCCGCGACAAGCACCGCTGCGCATGCGGTTATTCTTTTAATCCTCCGCAAACTGTTCATCTGCTTTGCGGTATTCGCTGATGAGCTGCTTTTTAAGGTCGTAAAGCTCATCCGAAAGGTCTACCTTGTATACGTGCGGATTCATGAGGCGCTTGCTTTCCTCCCAGAACGTGTCAAGCTCGCCCATGCAGTATTCGCGTATCTCCTTCACGGACGGAGAGGTGTAAACCTGTTTGCCGTCGATGACGAGCGGCACCAGCAGCTCGCGCATTTCATAATCGGTGAGCAGCTTGGATTTGAACCTTTCCTCAGGATGATATATCCTCAACGGCTTTGTGAAATCGATCTTTTCCCCTTCAAGCGCGATGATATCTGCAAGCGCCATATGGTTTTTCTTGTTATAGAGCCTGTATACCTTCTTATAGCCCGGGTTGGTGATCTTCACGGGGTTTTCGGATATCTTTATTTTGGGATATAGCCTTCCGTCGATTATCTCGGCGGACATCTTGTAAACGCCGCCGAGCGCCGGGCAGTCAAGCGAGGTTATGAGCTTTGTGCCCACGCCCCATACGTCGATCCTCGCGCCCTGCGCCTTGAGATCGCGTATCACGGTTTCGTCAAGGTCGCCCGACGCGAATATCCGCGCCTCGGTATGCCCCGCGTCGTCGAGCATTTTCCTCGCGCGCTTGGAAAGGTACGCAAGGTCGCCCGAATCGAGCCTTATGCCCACGGGCTTGTGTCCGTCGGCCTTCAGCTCGTCGAACACCTTTATCGCGTTCGGCACGCCGGAACCGAGCGTATCGTATGTGTCGACAAGCAGCATACATGCGTCCGGGAATATCTTTGCGTATGCGCGGAAGGCGTCAAGCTCCGTCGGGAAGCTCATCACCCAGCTGTGCGCATGGGTGCCGGACACGCCCACATGGAACATCTGTCCGGTGAGCACGTTGCTCGTGCCCGTGCAGCCGCCGATCATGGCCGCCCTCGCGCCGTAAATGCCCGCGTCCGGGCCTTGCGCGCGCCTGAGGCCGAATTCCATCACGCCGTCCCCCTGCGCTGCGTAAACCACCCTCGCCGCCTTTGTTGCGATGAGCGTCTGATGGTTGACAAGGTTGAGCAGGGCCGTTTCCACAAGCTGCGCCTGCATTATCGGCGCGCGCACACGGATGAGCGGCTCATACGGGAACACGACCGTTCCCTCGGGCATACCGTATATCTCGCCCGTGAAATGCAGCGAGGAGAGCATCGCAAGAAAATCCTCGTCGAAGAGCTTGAGCGAGCGCAGATACGCTATGTCCTCATCTTCAAAACGGATGTTGTTGATGTAATCTATGACGGATTCCGTGCCCGCCATTATCGCATAGGCGCTGTTTTCCCTGTTGCGGAAAAAAAGATCGAACACCGCTTCATTCTTTGCCATTCCGTAACGGAAGTATCCGTACATCATCGTAAGCTGATACAGATCCGTCATCATGGTAAGATTTCGCGCGCTTGTTATATCCCCCATTTACCTCACTCTTTCCCGGTATTGTCGCCGTTCTCCTTCGCGTCCTCATCGGGCGCTTCTTCCTGCGCGTTCTTCTCTTCGCACGCAGATTCGTCCTTTTCGGATTCCCCGTCCTTTTCGGCTTCCCCGTCCTTTTCGGGTTTATCCCCGGATTCGCCCTCCGGCTCACCCTCCGTTTCGCCGCACGGCTGTTCGCCGCACGCCGCGTCCTGCGCCTCGGATGCAGGCATAACTACAGGCGCGGGCCACATGAGCCTGCCTTCCTTCTTTTCCTTCACCGCGCGGATGATAAGGAATGTGAGCGCAGCCGCAAACACGATCGCGCTGACGAGCTGTGATACCCTGATCCCGCCGACGCCCGCCGCATCCGGCCTTATGAGCCAGAGGCTGTCGCCGCGCAGGCCTTCAACGAACATGCGCTCGAACGAATACAGCAGTCCGTACCAGATGAAAGCGTCCCCGTCGTGCTTGAAGCGTTTCCTCATAAGCATGATGAAAACGAAAACGATGAGGCACCATGCCGATTCATAGAAGAACGTCGCAAGGTGCAGATGGCCGCCCGCGGCGGTCGTATAGCAGGCGGTGCAAAGCGCGTCGTCAAAATAATGCGCGCCGTCGATTGATACCGAGAACGGGAAGTAATTGAGTATAGGGAACTTGGCGAGCATTGCCTGTGTGACGGGCAGACCGTAGGCTTCCTGATTGAAGAAGTTGCCCCAGCGGCCGATAGCCTGCGCAAGCACAAGCCCAGGCACGATCACATCGGCGAGCGCCAGGAAGCGCACCTTGCGCACATGCGCGAATATCGCCGCTGCGATAAGGCCGAATATCACCGCGCCGTAAATCGCGAGGCCGCCCTCCCATATATAGAGGATCTTTATCGGGTCTGCAAGATATCTGTCCAGCTCGAAGAGCACATAATACAGCCTTGCGCCGATTATGCCGGCCGGAATGATGGCAAGGCACATATCGATCACGATATCCTTGGGCAGCTTCTTGCGCTTTTCCTCGGATTGCGCGATTATGACGGCGATCACGATACCGATCGCCATCAGCACGCCATACCAGTAAATATCCTTGCCGAATAGCGTGAATGCCACTCTGTCAGGATTTGTCATTGTCGTTTCCTCCCGAATTTGTTATTGTTTGACAATATATCGCGTTGATTATACATCAAATCGCTCATTATGGGAAGGCGTCACGGCACGTTGCCGTCGATGCCGACGAGAGTCTCGGTCGCGGCGCTGTCCGTTTTGTTGAAATAGTATGTGTATATCTCCTCCGCCGCCGAAACGCTCCAGGAGCCGGAATAGCCGTTGGGTATGCATATTATCACAACAAGCTCCGCGTCGCCCTTCCGCGGCGTGAAGGATATGAACCATGAGGTATCCTCGATATCGATCGACGAAAGGCCGATCTGCGCCGTACCTGTTTTTCCGGCGATGCGCTCCGTATAGCCCGCTTTTATGAATTCCTCGGAGAATTTATCGGCCGCCGTGCCGTGATCCTCCTGCGAAACGACGCCCTTCATGCCTTCCTTTATGGCGGCCCAAAGGTTTGACCATGTCTCGCTGTCGTCGCCTATCACGCTGAGCACGTCCGCGTTTATATCGCGCACGAGCGCGCCGTCCGGGTCGATTATCCTGTCGACTATGTTCGCGTCGTACACCGTGCCCTCGTTTGCAATGGCCGACGTATAGCGCGCCACGGCGATAGGCGTAACGAGCGTAACGCCCTGTCCGTATCCGGAACGTATGGTCTGCGTCGGTTTCCACTGTATCTCGTTGAGCAGCGTAACGATCTGGCTCGTCCAGTTCTGCGCGGATGTATATCCTTCCGGTATACCCAGCTTGTCGCTTATTATGCGGCGGATGTCCGGCCCTTTGCCGTCAAGGCCGTTGCCGTCCTGAAGCTGCATCAGCGAAAGCGCGCAATCGCTCACCGCGTCGTCGTCGATCTCCATACCGCGAAGCGAAACATATTCCCTGAGCTTCTCGCATAGGCGCTTGTATATGAGCAGCGGAAGGCTCGTTTTCTGTCCCGTGATGGAAAGCTCGCCGTTAGCGTCTGTGAGGGTGTTGTCAAAAAGCACATCCTGCCCGCCGCATATGCCCGCCGCCTCGCCGGTAAGCTCGATGTTGGTGAGGTTTGTGAGGCCGAATTTGCCCGCCCACTCGTTGAGCTTGTCGATGCCGAGCCTGTATGCGATCTCGCAGAAATAGAAGTTGCACGAGTATGTGACGGCCTGTGTCAGGTTGAGGTTCTCATGCCCGATATGATACGACTTCCAGCATTTCGGGGCGTTTGTCTTCGTCACGGTGCCGTCGTCGTTGTATATGTAGTAATAGCCTCCGTCGCCGCGGTCGTTGACGATCTCGTCTATGCCGACCACGCCTTCCGCGACGCCCGCGATACCCGTCGCCATCTTGAATATGGAGCCCGGCGCATAGCGCGCGCTGACGGCCTTGTTGCGAAGCGGGGTCGTCACCGCGGCGTCAGCCCCGTTGAAAAGATAGTCCATCTGCTCATCTGTGAGGTTGCCTTTTATGAACCAGTTCGGGTCGAACGACGGATATGACGCCATCGCCAGCACCTCGCCCGTCTGCGGATCCATCACGACGATCGCGCCCGTCTTCGCGGTGTCGATATCCTTGCCTGTGTATTTGCCTTCCTCGTCCGCGTCGATAAGATCCTGCTCCTTCGCGGCGGTTTTGGTGATGAGGTTTTGCAGCGCCTGCTCGACCACGTTTTGAAGCTCGATATCGAGCGTGAGCATAACGTCGTTGCCGTCGGTCGCGGCGGTGTTTGAAAGCTCACGGATTATGCTGCCGTTCTTGTTTATTTCGACCTCCCGCGTGCCCTGATGTTCGCTTGTCGCGCCGGTGAGATACGCTTCCATCGTATATTCTACGCCTGACACGCCGACATAATCGTCATAGCCGTAGCCAAGCTCGGTCATATCGACAAGATGCTCGCCGCTGTCCGAATAAACATAATTGCCGTCGCTGTCCTTCTTGTAATACTTTTCAAGCTGTTCCTCGGTATAGCCCATGGCGATGAGCTTCGATACGCTCACGGTATCCGTGGTCTTCTGCAAATAGCCGAGCACATGCGCGGCGGTGGTCCCGCGCGGATAGATCCTCGTCGTGCTTTGCGACACCTGAACGCCGATAAGCTCGTCGCTGTGCTCCATAATGTCGGCCACGACCTCTTCGCTCACGTTGTATGCGATTGTTATCGGCTCATAGGCGCGATAGTTGTTGAGATTGACCTCCTGCCTGATGGAGATGATCTTTTTTGCCTGCTCGAAAGTATACTCCTCGGGTATGAACCAGCTCTTGCGCAGGAAGTTATAGGCATATTCGGCCGTCGGCCATTTTGATATGTCCCATTTTTTGTTGTCTTTGGGATTATCCTGATAGCCGCTGTCGGATATCGTGAGGCCCATGGCCTCGCAAAAGTTCTTGTATCTTTCCTTTATGCCCGATTCTGATGTTACGCGCCAGTCGTACACGATCTCGCCGTCGTCGTTCATGACGATGTATGATGTGTCTATCGTCGCGCCGCCGGAAGCCTCGATCATGCCGATCACTTTTATGAGGGATTCCGTGTATACCGCCGAATCGTAATTTGTACGGTTGTCAGCGTCGCGCAGGAACTCAACGTTATAACAGGTCTCGTCATAGGCAAGCACGACGCCGTTCCTGTCCAGTATGCGCCCGCGTTCGCCCTTCACGGCAACGGTCTTTGTGGCGCGCTGCTGCGCGCTTTCGGCCCATGTGCTGCCCTCGGCGAGCGTAAGCACGCCAAGCTTATATATGAGCGCGCCAATAAGCGTCGTCGTCAGCAGCGCAAGCGCGATGAACCTTATCAATGGTTTTTTCATATTGTACCTCCCGTGCCGGACTCGGGTTTATTGCGGAACGTTTTGCGATCGCTCCTTACCTGCGCGGCGAATATGCGCTTCATAAGTATGTGTACGGGGATGCAAAGCGCCGTCGTCATGAACGCGCACGGGATTATATACGACGCCAGCACGCTGATATAAGAAAACCGCGCCCCGCACAAAGCGCTGGCCGCAGCCATCACGTTTTCTTTGAATATCGACCCGGCAAAAGCTATCGCCGCGGGAAAAACCAGATTGTCCGCATAGAATTTTTGATGGAAGAAGCCGCCAACCGCCCCGCAGACCATATAGCCTATCGCGCTTGGCCCTATCAGCTTCGAAAACAGCACGTCGGCCGTCAGCCCGCACACAAGCCCCAGCACGGCGCCTTTTGTGCTGCCCATGAGTATCCCTGCCGCGGCAACGAGCGCCATCATGGCGTCCGGCCGTATTCCGTTGAGGTTTATCCTTGCAAAGAATATCGAATCAAGATAAAGCGCCGCGAGGACCGCGATGACGATATACAGTCTCTTCATCTCATTCCCCCGTTTTCCCGACGATGACGATCACCTCTTCAAGATGACCGAAATCGACCGAAGGCTCGATCGTCGCGTTTCTTGTGTTGAGCGAATCGAGGGTCGTCTGGCGCTCGACCTCGATCACGGTGCCGACTACTATGCCCTTGGGGAACATGCTGCTCATTCCGCTTGTAACGATTATATCGCCCGGCACAAGATCGTATCCTGATGGCAGATAATAAAGCTCTATGCCGTTGTTGCCGGTCGTATCAAAAAGGCCGTGCGCAAGGCCGACGTCGCGCGTGCGCTCGACCATAACGCTCACTTCCGATGAGGAATCGATTATCGCAGTGACCTTGCTCCATGTCGCGCCGACCTCGGTCACGCGGCCGATCAGGCCGGACGAGCATACCACCGCCATGTCCTTCTCTATGCCCTTGTTGCGTCCGGCGTTTATCGTGAACACCTCAAACCATACGCCCTGGCTGTTGCCCGTCACGCTTGCCGTCACATATTCATAGTCGCCGAGCGTTTCCGTATAATTGAGGAGGTTTTTGAGCCTTTCGTTTTCGGCTGTCAGGCGTTCGTTCTCCTCCTGCGCGGTCTCAAGCTGCGCAAGGCGGATCTTGAGCTGTTCAAGCTCTTTATCTGCGTCTGTGGTTTTGAACACGCGCTGGAAAAAGTCGATTATTGCATTTGACGCTTTGGAGGCGAATGTCTGTATGGGCTGGATCACGCTGCCCGCCGTGCTTTCAAGCCATGAAACGGAACGGTCGGCCGAGGTGGCGAACGCAAGCACGCCAAGCAGCACCACCGCGATGAGCAAGATCAAAAGAGGCTTGTTCTTAAAAATACCCTTCACGCGCCCGGGCCTTTCATGCGGCGCAAAACCGCCGCCGGATTTCCTGCTTATTATAATAGTAAGCGTGGACGCGCGCAAGCCATACCGTCAAAACGTCACACTATGTTTACCCATATATTCAGGCAAACCTCGCGTTTTCAAACGCTTCCGGCGCGTCCAGCAGCGCCAGCGCGCCGAGAGCCACGCAGTCAAGCGGAGCTTCCGCGGCCTGCGTCGCCACGCCTGTCTCATGCTCGACAAGCTTTGCAAGGCCGGGGAGGCTCGCGCCGCCTCCGGTGAGCGTTATGCCGTATGTCATTATGTCGGCCGCAAGCTCCGGCGGCGTCACCGCGAGCACGTTCCTTATCCCGTCCACAATGCGCCGCACGGCTGGCGACACGGCATGGCTTATCTCGCCGGAGTTCACGATGCAGCTTGCGGGAAGGCCTGTTTTGACGCTCCTGCCGAGCGCCTGCATGCGCTCCATCCCGCCCGGCAGCGCGCTTGCCATAGCAAGCTTTATATCCTCCGCCGTCCTGTCGCCGATGAGAAGGCCATACTGCCGCGCGACATATTCGCGTATCGCCTCATCGATATGCCTCCCGCCGAGCCTCAGCGACACGCTTTCCACGATCCCGCCCAAAGAGAGCACCGCGATATCGGTCGTTCCGCCGCCGATGTCCGCAACTAGCGTGCCGCGCGGCTCCCCGGCAGGCAGATTTGCGCCGAACGCCGCCGCGACCGGCTCGTCTATCATGAGCACTTCGCGCGCGCCCGCCGCCTTTGCGGCTTCCTCAAGCGCTGCGCGTTCGATCTTCGTCACCCCCAGCGGCATGCACATCGCAAGTCTTCGCCCGAGAACGCCGTTTTTGCGTCTGAGCGCCTTTGCCATGAATCGTCTGAGCATTTCCGCCGCAAGCGCGCCGTCCGCGATCACGCCCTCGCGAAGCGGCCATACCACGCTGACGCCGCCCGGCGTTTTACCCGAAATTTCAAGCGCGTCGCGGCCGACGGCAACGATCTCCCGCTCGTCCTGTGTGCGTATCGCAACTGCGCTCGGTTCACGAAGGATAATCCCCTGCCCCTTCACGGCGATAAGCGTGTTGACTGTGCCAAGATCGACCGCCGCGGCGCGCAGCATAAAACCGTCTGATGAAAACAACATATATATAACCCCCATATTGTTCTTATGATAAGCTTTCCCATGATTTGCCTCTTTATTCAATTGTGATATACTGTTATTTGATTTTTACGTCCGGAGGGTATATATGAAGCTCATCCTTGCGTCCGGTTCCGCGAGAAGGCGCGACATCATGGAACTGATGGGATATGATTTTGAGGTCGTCGTCAGCAACACAGACGAGGATATCGCGCTTTGCAGCGCAGGAAAATACGTCGAGGCGCTCGCGCAGGCCAAGGCCGAAGCCGTGTTCGCCGGGCACGGGGACGCCTGTGTGGTCGGCTGCGACACGGTCGTCTGCCTTAACGATGAGATAATCGGCAAGCCGCGCGATGCTGCGGACGCATTTCGCATCCTCAGCAGTCTTTCAGGACAAGCCCACACGGTATACACGGGTCTTTGCGTGCTCACGACGCACTCGCGTCAGGTCGTTCACGACCGCACCGACGTCGTGTTCAGGTCGCTTTGCAGTGAGGAGATCGAAAGCTATATCAAAACGGGCGAACCGTTTGACAAGGCTGGCGCATACGGCATACAAGGCCCCGGCTGCTTCCTTGTTGACAGGATCGACGGCAATTATTTCAACGTGATCGGTCTTCCCGCGCCCAAGCTTTACGAAGCGCTTGCAAAAGAGGGCATACTGCCGCGCTTCATGCGCGCATAAAGCCGAATATCATACAATTGCCACTTGTTTTGACGAATGCCTTGACCGCGCTGTTTTTTTCCTATATTATCCAGCCATGAGCCGTCCGAAAGACGGCCAGGGTCGAAAGGGTAGCACAAGAGCTCCGGGGATTTATTTTTCCGGAGCTCTTGCATTGCGCATGTTCACACCGTTCCTTTGAAAACAGGCTTCATATTGCGCCGGCCGCGCGCGGCGTTATTTTCCGTTGACCGCGGCTTGTGCGAAGCTGTTGTCCACAAGCTCCTTCATTTCGACCCTCGCGCTCAGCTCGCCCGCGCCCTCGATGATATCCTGAAGCCTCGTGAACGCATCCTCGGTCATGACGGGGTCCTTCATCCACGAATCGGTATCACGGTAACTCTTTGCGACAGCGGCGAGCGTTTCGACTGAGGAGTCCGGGAAGAACGGCTGCATCGCCTTCGCCACCTCTTCATCCGACGCGCTTTCGACCCACTGCTGCGCACGGTAGATAGCCCTGACAAACGCCGCGACAAGCTCTGAATCGTTTGCGATCGTTTCCTGCCGCACCATGAAAGCCGTATACGGCACTTCGCCGGATTCGAGGCCTACGTTTGCCACGATATAGCCCTTGCCCGCTTTCTGGAATTCGCTTGCCGTCGGCTCAAACAGGGTGACATAATCGCCGGTGCCGCTTTCAAACGCGCCGCCCATCAGAGGGAACTGAATGTTGTTTATCACCTCGATATCCTCGCCCGGTGTAAGCCCGTGCGAGCGCAGCACATAGAGAAGCGTCATATACGGCATACCGCCGGGTCTTCCGCCGATGACCGAGCAGCCCCTGAGCTTTTCCCATGTGAAAGCGGCGTCCGCCTCACGCCCGACAAGATAGGATCCGTCGCGCTTTGTGAGCTGGGCGATTATCATCGGGTGATCCTTCTCGCCCTGATTGACGACATAGATCCCTGTTTCAGGCCCCATGAGCGCAAATTCCGCATCCCCCGCAAGCAGCGCCGTCATGCTCTTGTCGCTTCCGCCTCCTGTCACGATATCAAGCGATATCCCCTCGTCCTCAAAGAATCCGTTGCTCACAGCCACATAAAGCGGCGCGTAGAACACCGAGCGCGTCACCTCGTTTAGCGTCACCTCCCGCAGCGCAGCCTCCTTTTCGCATCCCGCTCCCATCGTGGTGAACAGAAGCATGAGCGCGCACAACAAAATACAAGCAGCTTTTTTCATCCTTACCTCCTTTAAGCACATGGCTGATTTATATCTATGCTATATTCCGTTCAAAAGGCACAAAAATCGTGTTATTTGCAAAAATCCGATAGTGAAGCCGCAAACGCCCGCGGAGGGCGGAAAACTCCGCCCTCCGCACTATCAGCTCAGATAGTTTCAGTTGCAGCCGCAGCCGCAGCCGTTGTTGTTCGAACCGCAGCCGCAGCCGCAGTCGTTGTTGTCGCAGCCATTGTTGCAGTTGCAGACAAGCAGAAGCAGGATTATGATCCACCACATGTTGCCGCAACCGCACTCGTCACCGCCGCACTCATTGCCGCAGCCGCCGCAGCAGCTCGCAAGAAGAAGCAGGATGATGATCCACCAACAATTGTTGCCAAAGCCGAACATTATGTTTCCTCCTTTTATGCCCTCGGGCATTACTAAGATATACTACTCAGAGAGCCGTTTTTTTGTGACTTGTTTGAAAGTGCGATAGGTGCTATTATATTGCTGTTGTAAATAATTCCGGAGGATAAAAATATGTCGCGTTTTTCTATGGACAAAATCGTCGCCCTTTCAAAAAACAGAGGCTTTGTTTTTGCAGGTTCCGAGATATACGGCGGTCTCGCCAACGCCTGGGATTACGGTCCGCTCGGCGTGGAGCTCAAGAACAACATAAAAAAGGCCTGGTGGCGCAAATTCGTGCAGGAATGCCCGTATAACGTGGGCCTCGATTCCGCCATCCTCATGAATCCCGAAGTGTGGGTCGCGTCGGGCCATGTCGTCAACTTCAACGATCCGCTCATGGACTGCAAGGCCTGCAAGGCCCGTTTCCGCGCGGACAAGCTAATCGAGGATTACGCTGCGCAAAACGGTCTTGATGACGTGCATCCCGACGGCTGGAGCCATGCCGAAATGCAATCTTACATACAGGAACACGGCATCAAGTGCCCCGAATGCGGCAAATCGGATTTTACGCCGATACGCAAGTTCAACATGATGTTCAAAACCTTCCAGGGCGTCAATGAGGATACCGCGAGCCAGCTTTATCTCAGGCCTGAAACCGCGCAGGGCATTTTCGTCAACTTCAAAAATGTTCAGCGCACAACGCGCCGCAAGCTCCCCTTCGGCGTTGCCCAGATCGGCAAATCCTTCCGCAACGAGATAACGCCGGGCAACTTCATTTTCCGCACGCGCGAGTTTGAGCAGATGGAAATGGAATTTTTCTGCGCGCCCGGCACCGAGATGGAATGGTACGCTTACTGGAAAGATTACTGCAAAAAGTTCCTGCTTTCCCTCGGCCTCAAAGAGGAGAACATACGCCTTCGCGAGCATGAAAAAGCGGAGCTTTCGCATTATTCAAACGGCACAACCGATATCGAATACCTCTTCCCGTTCGGCTGGGGCGAGCTTTGGGGCGTCGCAAGCAGGACGAATTTTGATCTCACCGCGCATCAGAACCATTCGGGCGAGAGCATGGAATATCAGGATCCCTTCACAAACGAGCGTTTCCTGCCCTATGTTGTGGAACCGGCGCTCGGCGTTGACCGCGTGATGCTGACCTTCATGTGCGACGCATACGATGAGGAGACGCTTGAGGGCGGCGACGTGCGCAACATCCTGCATCTGCACCCCGCGCTTGCGCCTTATAAGGCCGCAGTGCTGCCGCTGCAAAAGAACAAGCTCGGCGACAAGGCGCGCGAAGTCTATGACATGCTTTCAAAGTATTTCATGGTCGATTACGACGATTCCGGCGCCATCGGCAAGCGTTACCGCCGCGCGGACGAAATCGGCACGCCGATGTGCATCACGGTCGATTTTGACACGCTCGAGGACAACTCCGTCACCGTGCGCGACCGCGATACAATGGCCCAGATCAGGCTGCCTATCACGGAGCTTGTCGCCCATATTCAGAAAGAGATCGATTTCTGATCCCCGCCAGTTTGAAAACGGACGCTCACAACAGCATGGCGCGTTGTGAAGCAATATAAAACAATTACCCGCCGCAAGGATCATGCTTACGGCGGGTTTCTTTTTAACTTTTCAATTCCGGGCTTCAGGTTTCACCGTTTTTCGATCCAGAACCGTTTTCGCCAAACGCCGCAGGATTCGTCATAAACGCTTTTTTCATAAACGCCGCCGTTTTTTATCATTACGCCGGCGGAGGCGGCATTTCCCTCGTCGCAGGTGATGAGGACCCGTTCGAAGCCCTTTTGCCAGAAATAAGGCAGCGCAAGGCGCAGCATCTCGCTGCCATAGCCCTTCCTGCGCTCTGCAGGACGCACGCTGTATCCGATATAGCCCGTTGAATACTCCATCGACTCGTTCGGCTCGTATCTGTTGTTAATCATGCCGACAAGTCTGTTTTCGCTCGCGCGCATTGCAAAAAGCTGATCGCCGTATACCCAGCCCTCCGGCACGTCATGCGCCGCTATGCGTCCGATATGCTCAAGCCAGTCGGTATAATCGAACTTCTCGATCGAGCAGGAGCCGTTCACGTGAGTTTCGCCTGCCGCCAGGCATTCGCTTATATAGGCAAGCGCTTCAGCCTCATGCGCGGGCGTCGGCACGGCAAGGGTAATCCCGAGGTTCATTGCCTGATCCTTCCGTTGTATTTGCTTTCGAGTATTTTGGCGAGGCTCACCGCAAGGCGGCGTATCCCGTCCTCGTTTTCACCCTCCAGCATTATCCTTATAAGCGGCTCCGTGCCCGACGCGCGCACCAGTACGCGCCCCTTCGCGCCAAGCTGAGCGTTTATATCCGAAATCGCAGCCTTCATATCCGCGTCCTCAAGCGCGCTTTGTTTTGCCGCCGCATCGACAAGCACGTTCACGAGCACCTGCGGATATATCGGTATGCCGGCCGCAAGCCTCGACATGCGCTCGTTTTTTGCAACGAGAATGTTCATCATCTGTATTGCCGTGAGTATGCCGTCGCCCGTCGAATTAAGCTCGAGGAAAATGATATGACCCGACTGCTCGCCGCCAAGCACATAGCCCTTCTCCCTCATCCGCTCCATCACATATCTGTCGCCGACGGCGGTTTCCTCAACGTTTATGCCGACTTCCCTCATGCGCGTTTTAAGGCCGAGGTTCGACATCACCGTCAGCACAAGCGTTTTGTTTTTGAGCTTCCCCTCGTCGCGAAGATACTGCGCGGCAATGCCCATCATGCGGTCGCCGTCAACGATGTTGCCAAGCTCATCCGTTGCGATCACTCGGTCGGCGTCGCCGTCAAACGCAAAGCCAACATCCCCGCCAAGCTCCGTAACAAGCTCCTGGAGCCGCTCCGGATGGGTGGAACCACAAAGATCGTTTATGTTGAAACCGTCCGGCTCGTCGCCGCGGGCGGTCACCTGTGCGCCAAGCGCGCGAAAAACATCCGAAGCGATGCGCGAAGATGCCCCGTTTGCGCAATCCAGCACGATATGCTTGCCGTCGAATCGCGCCGAAGCCGTGGATATGAGAAAATCCTTGTATTCCTCCACCGCGCGCGCAGCATCTATGCAATGGCCGACGCCTTCGCCCGCGGGGCGCGGAAGCTCCCTGTTTTCCCTTATTATGGCTTCGATCTCATCCTCAAGCTCATCCGAAAGCTTGAAGCCCTGTCCGTCGAACCATTTTATGCCGTTATATTCATACGGGTTGTGTGATGCGGAGATCATCACCGCCGCGTCTGCCGAATACAGCCTTGCAAGATACGCCATCGCGGGCGTGGGTATCACGCCGCAGTTTATCACGTCTCCGCCGACGGAGCATATCCCCGCCGAAAGCGCCGCGCAGAGCATATCGCCGCTTCTTCGCGTGTCCTGCCCGACAAGGATCCTCGGATTATGCACTTCGCTTGTAAGGACATACGCGCCTGCCGCGCCTATCTTCATCGAAAGCTCACAGGAAAGGTCGGCGTTGGCCACCCCCCTGACGCCGTCCGTACCGAACATTCTGCTCATCGTTTACCTCCATAAGACTGGTTTGTATATTTTACTTCAAAATTGTGAGTATATCAACAAACCGTTGCCCAAATGCGCTCGAATATACAACGGAGCCCCAGAAGGGGCTCCGAAGATATCAGGTGTTCAATGCGGTCATCTGTTCCTGATCTGTGCCTGCGCGGCAGCGAGCCTTGCGATAGGCACGCGGTAAGGCGAGCAGGAAACATAATCGAGGCCGGTGCGATGGCAGAAATCGATCGATGAAGGATCGCCGCCATGTTCGCCGCAGATGCCGAGATGGATGTTCGGACGGGTGGCGCGACCGAGGTCGGCGGCCATCTTCACGAGCTTGCCCACGCCCACCTGGTCAAGGCGCGCGAACGGATCAGACTCATATATCTTCTTGTCGTAATAAGCGCCGAGAAACTTGCCGGCGTCGTCACGGCTGAAGCCGAACGTCATCTGGGTCAGGTCGTTGGTGCCGAAGGAGAAGAACTCGGCCTCCTTGGCGATCTCGTCGGCGGTCAGCGCCGCGCGCGGGATCTCGATCATCGTGCCGACCATGTACTTCAGGTCGACGCCGGACTCGGCGATGATGGCGTCCGCGGTCGAGGTGATGATGCTCTTGACGAACGCGAGCTCCTTCACCTCGCCCACGAGCGGGATCATGATCTCGGGCACGAGCTTCCAGTGCGGGTGCTTCTTCTGCACGTTGATCGCGGCCTCGATGATCGCCCGGGTCTGCATGGCGCCGATCTCGGGGTAGGTCACGTCGAGGCGGCAGCCACGGTGGCCCATCATCGGGTTGAACTCGTGCAGCGAGGAGATGACGGCCTTGAGCTCGTCCACCGTGATGCCCATG
>CAZARN010000014.1:0-53746 GCA_964487565.1 uncultured Clostridium sp. | reverse complement strand
CGCAATCTGGAGGACTACAGCAAATGGCAGCAGCGCAGGCTACGGGATATTTATCTCAAGGAGGCGCAAAGCGTATACCCGGTGTCGATGGAGGAATTTGATGCCGACCGCTATCTGCTCAACTGCGAGAACGGCACGCTCGATCTGCGTACGATGGGGTTTCGTGACCATGACCCGGAGGACAGGCTCACAAAGATTGCTCATGTCAAATATGACCCAAATGCCACCAATGACCGTTTTACCCGCTATATCAGCGAAATCATGAGCGGCGATACCGAGCGGGCAGTATTCCTGCAAAAGGCGCTTGGCTATTCGGTCAGTGGCGATACCCGGCATGAGTGTATGTTCTTCCTCTATGGCGAGACCACGCGTAACGGCAAAGGCACGCTGATGGAGAGCATCCTGCGCGTCATGGGCGATTACGGCAGAGCGGTCAGACCTGAAACCATTGCGCAGAAGCAGAACGTCAACAGCCAGAATCCCAGCGAAGACATCGCCCGTCTTGCCGGTATCCGCTTCGCCAACATCTCGGAGCCAAGCCGTGGACTTGTGCTCAATGCGGCACAGGTCAAGAGCATGACCGGCAACGATACCCTCAACGCCCGTTTTCTTAATGAGAACAGCTTTGACTTCCAGCCGCAATTCAAACTGTATGTCAACACCAACTACCTGCCCGTTATCAGCGACATGACGCTCTTCTCCAGCGGACGCATTCTCATAATCCCGTTCGATAGGCATTTCGAGGAGTGGGAGCAGGACAAGACCCTGAAAGCCGCATTTTCCGAGCCTCAAGCTAAAAGCGCCATTCTCAACTGGCTGCTCAAAGGCTATGAGCTGTTGCGGCAGGAGGGCTTTACAGTGCCAAAAGCCGTAACGGAGGCGACGATGGCGTACTCCCACGAAAGCAACAAAATCGCACAGTTCGCGGATGAACGACTGCAGCCGGACACTGATGCCGAGACCCGCACAGCCTCTGTGTATGACGAATACCGCCGCTGGTGTGGCGATAACGGCTGCTACACCGAGAACAGCCGGAACTTCAACCATGAACTGCGCAAGTTCGGCACAGTGGTCAGGCGGCGTCCCAATACCGGTGGGGAGAAGACCACGCTACTGCTCGGCTACAAGGTACGAGAAGGGATGGAATTCCTGAAATAATGCGTGGGGCAGATTGTGGCAAGCAAAAACAGTCCTTCTCTATATGGGAACATTTGAGATGACCATAAAAACTTGCCACATACCTGCCCCAGCGTGAGAAAGGAGCGAGGCATGACGGAACGGTGTCGTTCTCCCACCCGGTGGGCGAGGTCGAATCCCTACAGCTTTTCATCTCGGACAGCGGCGTGGGGCTTCGTACACAAAAACGCGAATTCAAACGGGTAATATACCCCAAAATCAAACAAAACTCAGGAGGTTAACACTATGAAACGCAATATCAGCTACGGCACAAAGCCAAAACTCACAGCAAACGACAAGGATATGTTCTCTCGCGGCAACTATGAGTGCCATATTCTGCTTCAAAACCGCAAGGGAGAGCCTGTGGCCATTTCCCAGAACAATGACCCGGATTTCCCTGTATGGAAGGTCGAATATGCCTATTCCTGCATCGTTTTCGGCAGCTATGACGAGGCGATGGCTTACTGCAAAGGCCGCTTCTTCGACCTTTCCGGCAAGCCGCTCTCAGAAAGGGATGAGTGAGTGCTATGGACTACATTAAATACCACCCGCTCATCGGGGGCGATACGGAGGATATCGACAAGGTGCCAATGTTCGCTTCGCCTCAGAAGGACAGCGTCAGCGCCACCAGTTCGTTGTATCTGGAGGAATTTGTCCCGCATCGTTACCGTCTTCATGCAAAAAAGCCAACAAGCATGAAAGATTATCTCGGCTACAAAATCCACTGCCCGTACTGCGGTGCGGTCATGGATGCCTTAGAGCCACACATCGACCAATACAAGCTGGCAGTATATGTCTGCAAAAAATGCAATTGACAGGAGGAAATTTAATATGTTAACTTACGAAAAACTCACTGGCGCATTCTGGGACAGCATGAGAAAGTCTGCTGTTTCATCCGAATTGCTCGATATGACGAATGACCCATCTCGCCATGTCTGCGCTCTTCCGCGCGACACTGCTACTGCTTACACGGCAGCATTAGCGAAAGAAAACTTGTTCCGCCGCTACGCCACCACAATCAAAGCGCCTGCGAACAGCGACAGGATCATCACCACGGATACACCCGTTGATGCTGAATGGGTAGCTGAAAACGGCGTTATTCCCGAAGCCGACTTGAATGCAACATACCTCGGTCTGGAGATGCATAAGCTCGCCTGCATTTCGATGCTGGACAGTTACTTTGCGTACGACACGGGCTTCGACATTGAGGGCTACTTGACCGGCAATTTCGCCAGAATCTTCGGAAAAGCCGAGGAGGATGCTTTCATCAACGGCAACGGCTCGGACGCTCCGAGAGGGATTCTTCACTCTACAGATGGCGCAGATGTGGGTGTGACAGCCGCTTCTGCAACGGTTATAGCATTCGATGAGGTGAGTAAGCTGTTCTTCTCGCTTAAGCCGGAATATCGTATGAACGCCATCTGGACGATGAACGACGAAACGGCGCTGGCGCTCCGCGAACTCAAGGACAGCGCTGGGAATTACCTGTGGCACGGTACTGCCGATACTCTGCTCGGCAGGCCTGTGGTTATCTCCAACCATATGCCCTCTGCTGCAAGTGGCAGCAAGCCTATCGCTTTCGGTGATTTCAGCTATTACTGGATTGCCGAGCAGGAATCACTTACGGTCAGAGCATTGCACGAAAAATACTCCTTCGCCAATAAAACAGGTTATCTCGGCATGGAGCGTCTGGACGGGCGCCTTATCCGCTCCGAAGCGATAAAAGTGCTCCAGATGGCAGAGTAACAACCACCAGCGGCGCTGTGCCTTTCACACGAGCGCAGCGCCGCCAACCATAACACAGACGGGAGGTGTCGCTTATGGAGGCAAAACAAAATAGCCGTATCACTCGCAAGACCATAGGCGGCACCGTCTATGTTGTGGAATCGACGGCAAGTGATACGGCGAAAGAAACGGCTTATGACAAGCTAAAACGGCTCATTTTGACAGGTGCGAAAAGCCGTGAAAATATATCGGAAAGTTCAAATACATTCCCGCAATATCACTCGACTTCTTCAAAATAGTACGGTAATATACATGATGCCAACTGCTTGAAGACTGTCGGAAATGGAGGATTTTATGTACAGGCAGTCAATATTAAGCACCAGCCGCAGAACGGCTGTAATATCAGAAGCAGAGAAAATAACGGCTCTCTACTGCAGATTATCCCGTGATGATGAGCTTGCGGGAGACAGTAACAGCATCGTGAATCAAAAGGCTATTCTGAAAAAGTATGCGGACGACAACGGATTCCGCAACACCTCGTTTTTTGTCGATGATGGTTTTTCGGGAACAAACTTTGAAAGACCGGATTTCCAGCGCATGATAGCCGAGATGGACGAAGGGCATATCAGTACGATTATCGTAAAGGATATGTCGAGGCTGGGACGCGATTACCTGAAGGTGGGCTATTACACGGAGGTCGCATTTCCCAATGCCGAGGTTCGCTTCATCGCTATAAACAACGGCGTAGACAGTGCCAACCAGCAGGACAGCGATTTTACACCCTTTTTGAACATCATAAACGAATGGTATGCCAAGGATACCAGCAAGAAGATTCGTGCTGTGTTTAAATCCAAGGGACAGTCTGGAAAACCTCTCTGCACGAATCCGCCATACGGTTATGTGAAGAGCGCCGATGATAAGTTGAAATGGGTCGTGGACACAGAGGCTGCAGAAGTGGTCAGGGACATCTTCAAAATGTGTATGACAGGGCTGGGGCCGACTCAAATTGCACGAAAGCTGGAACAGCGATGCATCGAGGTACCCACAGCGCATCTGAACCGAATGGGCATCAATACTCCGGCGAGACAGCCAGAAAATCCTTACGCTTGGCAGTCACGGACAGTCGCGGATATACTCGCGAAAATGGAGTATCTCGGTCATACGGTAAACTTCAAGACCTACAAAAAGTCATACAAGAGCAAGACTAAGGTCTGGAACAATCCAGAGGACTGGGAGATTTTCGAGCACACGCACGAAGCTATCATTGATGAAGCCACATGGGACATTGTGCAGAAAATCCGTGATGGTAAGCGCAGACCGTCTCGTATGGGCGAAATGGGAGTGCTTTCCGGCATGATGTACTGCGCCGATTGCGGCGCGAAGCTGTATCAGGTCAGAGCCAACGGCTGGACGCACGACAAGGAATACTTCGTTTGTGCTACATACCGCAAGAAAAAGGGCTTGTGCAGCTCGCATCAGATACGCAATGTGGTCATCGAGGAACTGGTACTGGACGATTTACGAAAAACTGTAGCCTTTGCAAAAGAACATGAGCGTGAATTTATCGAGCTTGTCAAAAAGGACTCTGAAAAGAAGCAGGCTTCCGAAATGCGTCAGGCGCAAAAGGAATTTGAGCAAGGGCAGTTACGGATTGCAGCGCTGGATAAAATCATGCAACGCCTGTACGAAGACTATGTGATGGAGAAAATATCCGAAGAGCGCTTTCATAAGCTGTCCGACGATTACGAAGCCGAGCAGAGAGAGCTGACGGAACGTGCTGCGGTATTGAGAACCATGCTCGACACGGCAAAGGAACGGAATCTGAAAATCGACAGCTTCCTCACACGGGTAAAGGGCTACACCGACATCACTGAATTGGACGGTGAAATTATCCGCGAGTTCATCGATAAAATCATCGTTCACAGCGCGGAGAAAATCGACGGTGTTCGCACCCAGCATATTCAAATTATCTACAACTGCATAGGCGCAGTGGAAATTCCAAAATTGGATGAAAAAACGGCATAGCCGCTCATCACGACTATGCCGGATTTTTTAGGGGAACTTAATCCCTATGATAGGACGCCTTTCGGGGCGCTTTTTTGTTGCATCGCGTCAATCGGGAACGCTTCTATGTGCCGCAGGGCAAATACGGCAGCTTTCCCCCCGGTTATTACGGCTACGCTGCGGTAATTCGTGAAAACGGCGCGCCGGATGCGTATGACCGCGGCGACAGGCTCATTCGTCGTCCTCGTCGTCGTCATCGTCATCGTCAAGACCGATGACGGCTTTCTTCTTTTTTTCGGCGCGGATATATATCACGATCATTACGGCAAGTATCGCCGCCGCGCCGATCCATACGAAAAGACATATGCCGAGCGGCTGCACGGGACATATGCCGCAAAGACGACATTTGCTTTGCGCGGCCGTGATGTTCGACGCGCCGTAAACCTCGGCCGGATGCCATTCGTCATCTGCGGGCGCGGCGCTTTCCTGCGGCGTCTCTCCCTCGGCCCGCACGTTTACGGATAATATGAGCAAAAGCGCTGCGATCAGCGCGAATGCGAGCGCAAGGCTCCTTCTTGCGGCAGTTTTCATTGTATTCCCCCTCAAAGTTTGCATAGATTATACTTTATACGCCGGGATTAGGCAAGAACGGGCGCCATATCACGAAATCGTTTTAATTATATCGATAAATACATATCGATATTCATTGTTCATATTTCAAAAATTCTTCCGTGCCGTTTATAATGAAAACCGTAAGAAGGAGCAATCCTAAAAACAAAGAAAATTCAACCACCGAAAGGAGATAAAATACTATGGCACGTTTCACACTCCCGAGAGATCTGTATCACGGAAAGGGCTCGCTTGAGGCGCTCAAGTCCTTCCACGGCAAAAAGGCGCTCATCTGCGTGGGCGGCGGCAGCATGAAAAAGTTCGGTTTCCTTGCGAGGGCCGAAGAATACCTGAAGGAAGCCGGCATGGAAGTCCGCACTTTCGAGGGAATAGAGTCCGATCCTTCCGTTGAAACGGTTATGCGCGGCGCGGCCGTCATGAGCGAGTTCAAGCCCGACTGGATAGTTGCGATGGGCGGCGGCTCCCCGATAGACGCGGCCAAGGCCATGTGGATAAAGTATGAGTATCCCGAGATAACCTTTGAAGATATGTGCAAGGTGTTCGGCATCCCGGCGCTGCGCAGGAAGGCTCATTTCTGCGCCGTGTCCTCCACCTCAGGCACCGCGACCGAAGTCACCGCATTCTCCATCATCACCGATTACAGCAAGGGCATCAAATACCCCATCGCGGATTTTGAGATCACCCCGGACGTTGCGATCGTGGATCCCGACCTTGCGGAAACAATGCCCAAGAAGCTTGTCGCGCACACCGGCATGGACGCCATGACCCACGCGATCGAAGCTTATGTTTCAACCGCCAACAGCGATTATACCGATCCTCTTGCCATCTGGGCGATCAGGATGATACAGCGCGACCTTATCGGTTCCTATGACGGGGACATGACCAAGCGCGACTCAATGCACAACGCGCAGTGCCTTGCGGGCATGGCATTCTCCAACGCGCTGCTGGGCATCGTTCACTCGATGGCGCACAAGACCGGTGCGATATTCGCGGATTACGGCGCGCACATCATCCACGGCGCTGCAAACGCGATGTATCTGCCCAAGGTAATTGCCTTCAACGCCAAGGATGCGACCGCCAAGAAACGTTACGGTGAGATCGCGGACTTCATGGGCCTCGGCGGCAAGAACGACGACGAGAAGGTCAAGCTCCTCATCGCGTACCTGCGCTCCATGAACGATAAGCTCAACATCCCGCACTGCATCAAGAACTATGGCGCGGACAGCTATCCCACGGAGCAGGGCTTCGTGCCTGAGAAGGTATTCCTCGAGAGGCTGCCCGAGATCGCAAAGAACGCCATCGCGGACGCCTGCACGGGTTCCAACCCGCGTCAGCCCAGCCAGAACGAGATGGAAGCGCTGCTCAAGTGCTGCTACTACGATACCGAAGTCGATTTCTAAGCGTTCGGCGAATGAAAACCGGGGGCCGTCTGCAACAGGACGGCCCTTTGTATGGAACGAAACAGGCCCGCGCGTTTCGCGGGCGCGCGCGACAGGCGCAAACGGAAGGGAGATGAGCGGCCATGGCCGAAGCGATGAAATTGATGAACGAGCAGACACAGAAAAGGCTGCCGCTGTACCTTTGCTATCTGCGCTCTATACAAAAAAAGGATAATTGTCCCCAGAACATATCCTCCTCGGCGATCGCCGCGGCGCTCGGGCTCAACAGCGTGCTCGTGCGCAAGGACCTTGCCTCGGTGAGCGGGGGCGGGCGACCGAAGACAGGATATGTCGTGCGGGAGCTTGCATCGGATATAGAGGCCGCGCTCGGCAGAAGCGATATCGTCGCGGCGGCGCTTGTGGGCGTAGGCAATCTCGGCAAAGCGATCCTCGGCTATGAAGGCTTTTTGCGTTACGGTTTCGACATATCCGTCGCCTTCGACAAAAGCCACGAGGTCGCGGGCATGATGGTCGGCGGCAAATGCGTGCAGAACACGGGCAGGATGGCCGAGCTGTGCAGGACGCTTGGCATCGCGATAGGCATAATCGCCGTGCCTGCGAAGAACGCTCAGGCTGCGTGCGACGCGCTCGTTTCATCCGGAGTGTGCGCAATATGGAATTTTGCGCCCGCAAAGCTTCAGGCGCCGGAGGGCGTATTCATAAAAAACGAGGATATAGGCACTTCGCTTGTCGAACTGACGGGTTATCTTGCCGGGAGAGACGCGCAAAAAGCCGAATGAGGATATTCATGGTATTGCAAGCGCGCCTGTTCGGGCTTATTATGGTTGATGGAGGGGTCACATGAAGATAACGATATGTATTGGCAGTTCCTGCCATCTCAAAGGCTCGCACAGCGTTGTCGAGCAGATCCAGGCCCTTGTGGCAGAACACGGCGTCGGCGACAAAGTGGAGCTTGCGGGCTCCTTTTGTATGGGCAACTGCGTGAACGGCGTATGCGTTGACATAGACGGAAGACTCTTTTCCGTGAAGCCTGAGGAAACGAAGACCTTCTTCGAAAATGAAGTGATGGGGAGGCTGTGAAAATGGCTGAAACGCTCCGCGCCGGCATAAAGGGCGGCGCGGCGGTGAAGGTATGCGCCGAAAACACGGCGCTTGCGATGGGCAGCGGGGAGCTTGAGGTATTCGCAACGCCCGCGCTTGCCGCCCTCGTGGAGAAAGCCGCCGTACAGGCCGTCGCAGGCTGTCTCGGCGCGGATGAAACGACGGTGGGCACGCGCATCGTGATTGATCACGTTTCTGCGACGCCGGTAGGCATGGAGGTGCGCTGCGAGGCGGAGCTTGTCGCGCTTGAGGGCAGAAAGCTCGTCTTCAGGGCGGAGGTATTCGATACCGCCGGCCTTGTCGGGCGCGCAGAGCATGAGCGGGCGATAGTTTCACGCGAAAGATTCATCAAAAAAGCAGCGGCCAAAGGCAGGGAGTGAGCAATGGCGGAATATTTGAATTTCAAAAAATCAAACTGCAAAAACTGTTACAAGTGCATCAGGCACTGCCCGGTTAAGGCCATACGTTTTTCGGGCAATCAGGCGCAGATAATATCAAAGGACTGCATACTGTGCGGGCATTGCTTCGTGGTGTGCCCGCAAAACGCGAAGCAGATTGCGGACGGCACCGAGCAGGTGCGCGTACTGCTCAACGCACAGGAGCCTGTCGTCGCAAGCGTCGCGCCGTCGTTTGCCGCGTATTTTGAGGGCGTGGGTTTCACGGCGCTGCGCAAGGCGCTCATCAGCCTTGGCTTTGACGACGCGGAGGAGACCGCTATCGGCGCGACGCTGGTCAAGCGCGAATATGAAAAGCAGCTTGCCGTATCGGCTGAAAACGTTATAATCTCATCCTGCTGTCATTCGGTGAACCTGCTCATACAAAAATATTATCCCGATCTTTTGAGATATCTGTCGCCTGTGGTGTCGCCAATGATCGCGCACAGCATGGATATAAAGCGCAGGAGGCCGGACGTCAAAACGGTGTTCATCGGGCCTTGCCTTTCAAAAAAGGACGAGGCGGAGAGCAGCCCCGTGGACGCGGTGCTCACGTTCGAGGAGATCACCCATATGTTCGAGGCGAAGAACATCGCGCCCGAGCAGGTGCTCGACGTGCTGGAGGAGAGCCGCGCGCGCCTTTTCCCGACGGTGGGCGGCATACTGCGCACGATGGATTTTCCCAAAACAGGCTACACGCGCATAAGCGTTGACGGCACGGACAACTGCCGCGCGGCGCTTGAGGATATAAGGGCCGGCAATCTGCACAAGTGCTTCATCGAAATGTCCGCCTGCGCGGGCAGCTGCATCGGCGGACCGGTGATGGAAAAATACAAAAACTCCCCGATACGTCATTATCAGGCCGTGCGCGCGTATGCAGGCAAAAAGGACTTCATCGTTGATAAGGAGCAGGAGGGCGCGCTCGCGGTGGAGCGGCCGTATATCTGCATCGAGGAGGTGCGTCCGTCCGAAAAGGAGATCGTGGACGTGCTGCGCAAGATGGGCAAGACCTCGTCTGAGGATGAGCTCAACTGCGGAAGCTGCGGCTATAACACCTGCCGTGAGAAGGCTGAGGCCGTGTGCCTCGGCAAGGCCGACATAGACATGTGCCTGCCTTATCTGATGAGCAAGACGGAGCGCTTTTCAAACAGCATCCTCAACAACGCGCCGATCGGCGTGCTTGTGGTCAACGAGGATCTTGAGGTGCAGCAGCTCAACCGCACAGCGATGGAGATGCTGCGCATAAGATACGAGTCGGACGCGCTGGGCGAACCGGTGGTCAGGCTGCTTGATCCCCTTCCCTTCATCGATGTGATGGAGGGGAAGAACGTGCGCGCGAAGCGCGACTATTACGCGGAATTCAAGAAATACCTTGAGCTTACGATAGTAAGCGACAAAACGACGCATATCCTCATCGCCCTCATGCGCGACGTGACGGCGGAGGAGGAGGAGCGCCAGAAGAAGGAAGAGATCGGACGCCAGACGGCGGAGATCGCCGATCGCGTCGTGGACAAGCAGATGCGCATCGTGCAGGAGATCGCCTCCCTTCTCGGCGAAACCACGGCGGAGACAAAGATTGCCCTCACCAAGCTAAAGGAGTCGATCGCAAATGAGGAAAGCAAATGACCTTTGCGCGGACATTGGCTATCTCGGACTGAATCATGACGGTGAACAGCTCTGCGGCGATCATGTGGAGGTTGTGTCACCGGATGACGGCTCCACGATAGTCGTGCTTGCGGATGGCCTGGGCAGCGGCGTCAAGGCCAACATACTTTCGACCCTCACCGCAAAAATCATCTCAACGATGCTTGCCGCGGGTCTTGATCTTGAAGACGCCGTGGGTACCGTGGCGGCCACGCTGCCCGTCTGTTCGGAACGCGGCATCGCGTATTCCACTTTCACGGTGATCCGCATCGTCAACAACGAGCGCGCGGAGCTTATCCAGTATGACAACCCAAAGGTTGTGATGCTGCGCGACGGGCACAACTTCGATTATCCGACGACCGTGCTCGACATCGGCGGGAAAAGGCTCCACAGGACGGATATCCAGCTCAACCGCGACGATGTTTTCATCGCCTTCAGCGACGGGGTGGAGCACGCGGGCGTGGGCATGACGCTCAACTTCGGCTGGAAGCGCGAGGAGATAATCGATTATATGGAGATATTCTGGCAGACGGGCTTCACGGCGAAGACCCTCTCCACGATACTTCTTGACAGGGTGAGCGAACTTTACGGCGGGAAGCCCGGGGATGACGCAACGGTATGCACCGTGCGCATAAGGGAGCGCGTGCCGATGAACATGCTTTTCGGCCCGCCGGCCAACCGCAGCGACGGCCTGAAGATGATGTCCCTGTTTTTTGCAAAGGAAGGCAAGCACATCGTCTGCGGGGGAACGACGTCGACCATCGCAGCGCAGTTTTTGAGGAAACCGCTTGTACCGAATCTGGATTTTGCGGATCCCGACATACCGCCCACGGCGACGATCGAGGGCGTGGATCTTGTCACGGAGGGCGTGATAACCGTGAGCCGCGTGCTCGAATACGCCAAGAACTACCTTGCGGACAATAAGTCCTATGACGAGTGGGGTTACAAAAAGGACGGCGCGTCCGAGATCGCGAGACTCCTTTTTGAGGAGGCGACGGATATCAATTTCTTCGTCGGCCGCGCGATGAACCCCGCACACCAGAATCCCAATCTTCCCATCAGCTTCAGCATAAAGATGCAGCTCGTCGAAGAGCTGTCAGAGTGCCTGCAGAAGATGGGTAAAAAGATAAAGGTCTGTTATTTTTAAAAAACCGACAGGAGGAAACAAATGAGTGAACCATTCAACTACCGCGAGCTCGATGCGATCCTCGATGCTCACGGCCTTAAGGAAAGCGCGATAATCGCCATCCTTCAGGAGATCCAGGAGCAGTATCATTATCTGCCGCCGGAGATTTTTCCGTATCTTGCCAAAAAGCTGAACATGAGCGAGGCGCGCATATACGGCGTCGCCACATTCTATGAGAATTTCTCGCTCGAACCGAAGGGAAAATACGTCATCCGCGTTTGCGACGGAACCGCCTGCCATGTGCGGCGCAGCGCCGATATACTGAACCGCCTCAAAAAGGACCTGAACCTCGGCGACGGGAAAAAGACCACCCCGGACAAACTTTTCACGCTTGAAACCGTTTCATGCCTCGGCGCGTGCGGCCTTGCGCCGGTCATCACCGTCAACGGCACCGTGCATCCCTCGATGACGCCCGACAAGGCGAGCGAGATCGTGAATACGCTCCGCAAGGAGGAAGAAAATGCTTAAACTTCAAACAAGACAGCAATTGCAGCTTGCCCGCGCGGCCTGCGCCGATGCCATCGCGCATGAAACCAGGCGCATTTTGGTGTGCGCAGGCACGGGCTGCGTGTCGAGCGGTTCGCTCGATATATACGCGAAGCTTCGCTCCCTCATGCAGGAGCGCGGCCTCAAGGTTTCGGTCGAACTTGCCGAGGAGCCGCACGAGGATGTGGTCGGCCTCAAAAAGTGCGGCTGCCACGGCTTCTGCGAGATGGGGCCGCTCGTGCGCATAGAGCCGCAGGGCTGGCTTTATACAAAGGTGAAACTTGCCGACTGCGAGGAGATCGTCGACAGGACGATCGTCGCGGGCGAGCATATCGAGCGCCTTGCCTATCACAGGGAGGGCGTGGTGTTCAAGCGTCAGGACGAGATACCGTTCTATCACAAGCAGACCCGCGTCGTGCTTGAGCACTGCGGGCATATCGACGCCACTTCAATACGCGAATACCTGGGTCTTGGCGGATACAGCGCGTTCGAAAAAGCGCTTTTCGACATGACGCCCGACGATATAATCAACGAGGTCAGCGAAGCGGCCCTTCGCGGCAGGGGCGGCGGAGGCTTCCCCACGGGCAAAAAGTGGGCGCAGGTGAAACGGCAGAAGGAGCCGATGAAATACGTCGTTTGCAACGGCGACGAGGGCGACCCCGGCGCGTTCATGGACAGAAGCGTCATGGAAGGCGATCCGCACCGCATGATCGAGGGCATGATGATCGCGGCGCGCGCCTGCGGCGCATCGGAAGGATACATTTATGTGCGCGCGGAATATCCCCTCGCGGTGGAGCGTCTGCGCATAGCCATCGAGCAGGCGGAGGAAGCCGGCCTTCTCGGCGAGAATATACTCGGTTCGGATTTCTCGTTCCGTATGCACATCAACCGCGGCGCGGGCGCGTTCGTCTGCGGCGAGGGCAGCGCGCTTACAGCCTCCATCGAGGGCAAGCGCGGAATGCCCCGCGTAAAGCCCCCGCGCACCGTTGAGCACGGCCTTTTTGACAAGCCGACGGTACTCAACAACGTTGAAACATATGCGAACGTCGCCCAGATCATACTTCGCGGCGCCGCATGGTACAAGAGCATGGGGCCTGAAAACAGCCCCGGCACAAAGGCGTTCGCCCTCACGGGCAACATCGCCAACACCGGCCTCATCGAGGTGCCTATGGGCACGACCCTTCGCGAGGTCATATTCGATATCGGCGGCGGCATGCGCGGCGACGGAGAGTTCAAGGCCGTGCAGATCGGCGGCCCGTCCGGAGCATGTCTGACGCCGAAGGATCTTGACACGCCGCTCGATTTTGACTCGCTCAAAAAAGCGGGCGCAATGATAGGCTCCGGCGGCCTTGTCGTCATGGATGACAAGACCTGCATGGTCGAGGTCGCGCGCTTCTTCATGCACTTCACGCAGAACGAATCCTGCGGCAAGTGCGTGCCGTGCCGCGAGGGCACGAAGCGCATGCTCGATATCCTTGAGCGCATCGTCGCAGGCGAGGGACGCGAGGATGATATCGATCTTCTGCTCGAGCTTGCGGATACAATTTCGGCAACAGCGCTTTGCGGCCTCGGCAAATCCGCCGCGTCGCCAGTTGTCAGCACGATAAAGAACTTCCGCAGCGAGTATGAGGCGCATATAAAGGACAAGCGCTGCCCGGCCGGCGTCTGCCAGAAGCTCAAGCGCATCGTGATAGATCCCGAGCTTTGCCGCGGCTGCTCCAAGTGCGCGAGGCAGTGCCCCGCCAACGCGATATCGGGCGAGATAAAGAAGCCCTTCAAGATAGACCTTACGAAGTGCATACGCTGCGGCTCCTGCATCACGGCCTGCGCGTTCCACGCCATCAGGGAGGAATAAGCAAATGGAAGCAAAAAAGAGGGAATATGTGATAATCGACGGCGTGCCTGTGGAGATGGCGGGCGAGAAGAACCTGCTCGAGCTTATCCGCAAGGCGGGCATCAAAATGCCGACCTTCTGCTATCATTCGGAGCTTTCGATCTACGGTGCGTGCCGTATGTGCATGGTGGAGAACGAGCGCGGCGGACTTGACGCCGCCTGCTCCACAGTGCCGCGCGACGGCATGGTTATCCGCACGAACACCGAACGGCTGAGAAGATACAGAAAGAACATTCTGGAGCTGCTGCTTGCAAATCATTGCAGGGACTGCACCACATGCTCCAACAACGGCAAGTGCAAGCTTCAGGATCTTGCGATGCGCTTCAACATCGAGGGCGTGCGTTTCCCCAACAGCTCGTCCGAACCGCGAAAGGACGAGTCTTCCGTTTCGATCGTGCGCGACGCCAGCAAGTGCATACTCTGCGGCGACTGCGTGCGCATGTGCAACGAAATACAGAACGTGGGCGCGATCGATTTCGCGTTCCGCGGCTCCAAGATGCAGATAAGCACCTCCTTCGGCCGTCCGATAGCCGAAAGCCCCTGCGTGGGCTGCGGCCAGTGCGCGGCGGTGTGCCCCACGGGCGCGATAGTCGTGCGCGAGGATATAAAGCGCGTATGGCAGGCGATCGAGGACCGCACGGTCAAGGTCACGGCGCAGATCGCGCCGGCCGTGCGCACGGCGCTTGGGCGTGAGCTTCGCGTGCCCGACGGCGAGAACTCAATGGGCCGAATCGTCGCCGCCATGCACAGGATGGGCTTTGACGAGGTGTATGACACCTCCCTCGGCGCGGATCTCACCGTGCTCGAGGAGAGCGAGGAATTCCTTGCTCATGTTGAAAAGGGCGGGGATATGCCCCTCTTCACCTCATGCTGCCCCGCATGGATACAGTTCTGCGAAAAGAAGTATCCGGAGCTTATGTCAAACGTATCCTCATGCAAGTCGCCGATGCAGATGCTTGCGGCGGTCATAAAGGAGGATGGCGTACATTCCTCAAGGAAGCAGTTCCATGTTGCCGTCATGCCCTGCACGGCGAAAAAATTCGAGGCTGTGCGCGACGAGTTCAAGCGCGACGGCGAACCGTATGTGGACGCCGTCATAACCACGCAGGAGCTTATCCGCATGATAAAGGAATCGGGCGTCGTGTTCAACGAGCTTGAACCCGAAGCCGTTGATGCGCCTTATTCTGAAAATTCAGGCGCGGGCGTGATATTCGGCGTCACCGGCGGCGTGACGGAGGCGGTGCTCCGCCGCGTTTCGTCCGACAAATCCCGCACGGGCCTTCTCGCGCTCACATATTCCGGCGTGCGCGGTATGCAGGGCGTGAAGGAGCTCACCGTGCCCTACGGCGGACGCGAGCTGAAGATCGCCGTTGTGTCCGGCCTGATGAACGCATCGCATCTCATCGACGCAATACGCGAGGGACGCGCGCACTACGACTTCATCGAGGTGATGGCTTGCCCCGGCGGCTGCGTTGCCGGCGGCGGACAGCCCTTCAGCCCCGAATATATCAAGGCCGCGCGCGGCAAGGGCCTCTATGCGGCCGACCGCGTTTCGAGCATAAAGCGCTCCGAGGAGAACCCCCTTGCGGAGAGCCTGTATGACGGCATACTCCGCGGCAGGGTCCACGAGCTGCTGCATGTACATTACGGCGCGAAAGGGGATGCGCAAAAATGACGTTGCTTGAGGTCTGTATAGGCAGTTCATGCCATCTCAAGGGCTCATACAATATCATCCAGACCTTCCGTCACCTCATCGAGGAGCGGAATCTGCATGAGTGCGTGGAGTTCAAGGCCACCTTCTGTATGAGGGAGTGCATGTGCCGCGGCGTGTCCGTGCGCGTGAACGGCAATGAATTCCATATCATGCCCGAGGAAGCCGCGGCTTTCTTCGACGAGCATGTTCCTGCTGAAAAATAAAAAAGCTGAGGCGGCGACAGGGCTTATAAGCTCCGTCGCCGCCTTTTTTTGTTTTCGCCGGCCGCGCGGCTGACGCCCGTTTGGCGCTCAGTTGTCAAAAACGCCGGTGCTGAGGTATTTTTCCCCGCGGTCTGCAAAAAGCACGACGATGAAGCTGCCCTCGTTTGCGCTTTCGGCAACCTTCGCCGCGGCGCACATGGCGGCCCCGGCGGACATGCCGGCAAAGATGCCTTCCTCGAGCGCAAGCCTTCGCGTCATGGCAAACGCTTCGTTCGTGCCGACCGTTATGCTTCGGTCTATGACGGAAGGATCGTATATCGCCGGCATATCGGTTTCGGAAAAGTTCCTGAGGCCCTGTATCGCGTGATGCGCCTCCGGCACGGCGGCGACGATCTCTATGTTCGCGCGCTGCTCGCGAAGCTTCGCGCCGACGCCTGTAACCGTGCCCGTGGAGCCTGTTGCGGCGATGAAATGCGTGACGCGCCCGTCCGTATCGCGGAGTATTTCCTCCGCGGTCGAAGCGTAATGCGCGCGCGGATTGGCTCTGTTTGAAAACTGATCCGGGTGAAAGTATTTTGAAGGGTCCGCGCCGATACGCCGCAGGACTTCGCGCTGCGCGCCGTCCGTGCCATCGGACGCGGGGGTCAGTATCACGCGCGCGCCGTATGCCGCGAGCATCTGTCTCCTTTCAACGGAAACGGATTCGCTCATCACGATCTCCGCGGGGAAGCCGAGCACGGCGCACGCCATCGCGACGGCGATGCCGGTGTTGCCGGAGGTCGCCTCGATCACCGTCATACCCGGGCGGAGCGCCCCGCCCGCGATACCGTCGCCGAGCATCGCCCGCGCTATGCGATCCTTCACGCTGCCGCTCGGGTTTTGCCCTTCGAGCTTCGAGGCGACGGTGACGCCGGGCCTCGTGACAATTGAGTTTATCCTCACAAGGGGAGTGTTGCCTGTGGTTTCGAGTATATCGTTATAGAGCCGCATTTTCCGGCCATCCTTTCGAACGTTTTTGTATGCAAAAAAGAAGCGGGAGTGCTGTTGCGCTTCCCGCTTCCCCGATAAAAAACGCCCGAAAACGAGCTTATTGCCGTATCAGAGAAAACCCGTGCGGGAAGCGCGCCCGACAGGCGCAAGCCGCTGAAGCGGTTTCGCTGATACAACATATGGAGTTGTAAACGACGTTTTTGCGCATGTTTGCCTCCCGTTTAATCATATGCCGGCGGCCGGATCGATGTGCCGTGCAGCCAACGGACGAAAGTATAACGCGCATAAAAGCTTCTGTCAAGCGCGCATACTTTTTGCATGATATTGATCGCATTTATAACAGGCGCCCTCGGATATATGGCGCTTGAGATCGCCTTCCGCGGACGCACGCATTATTCAATGGGGCTTGCGGGCGGAATATGCGCGGCGGCGCTGTTCGCGCTCTACAGCGCGTTTGATATGCCGCCAGTATGGGCGTATGTCACGGGCGCGGCGCTCATCACGGCGGTAGAGCTTGTTTTCGGGCTGATATTCAACGTGAAGCTCGGCCTTCGCGTTTGGGATTACAGCACGGTGCCGCTCAATTTCCGGGGTCAGATATGCCTGCGTTTCTCCCTCGTCTGGGGCCTGCTGGGCCTTGTCATATGGGCAGTCGCGCGGGCGGTCGGCTGACCCTTTGGGCGGCGTTAACGGCCCTCGTGCTCGAGCGCGAGAAGCGCTTCCTTGACCTCTATCCCTCCGCCGAAACCCGTGAGCTTCCCTGAGGCGCCGATCACCCTGTGGCACGGGATGAGGATGAGTATCGGATTGCTGTGACACGCGCCGCCGGCCGCGCGCGCCCCGCGGGGGCTTTGCGCAAATCCCGCAAGCCATGAATAGCTCCGCGTTTCGCCGTATGGTATGCTGAGAAGTCCGTCATAGCAGCGCATCTGAAAGGGAGTGCCGGAAGGGGCGAGCGGTATGTCGAAGCATGTGCGCGCGCGTGCGAAATACTGGTGAAGCTCCTCTTCAAGGCGCATCAGCAGCGGTGTCACGCGTTCCTCGCCCTGCGGCGGCATATTTTTGTCGAGATCGAGAGAAACGAGCTTTCCGTCCTCCTCCGCGGCCTGAAAAACGCCGACGGGCGTTTGGATATGACACAAATATAACATATAAGACGTTCCTTTCCCCGCATGATATGCTATAATAACCTGTACGAAAGAATATTGCAAACCGGAGGTATCAAATGAGACCCATTGAAGCCAAAGCCATAAGTGCGATCCGCGTGCTTGCGGCGGATGCGATCGAAAAGGCAAACAGCGGACATCCCGGCATGGCGATTGGCGCAGCGCCGATCGCGTATACTCTCTGGAGCAGCATGCGCCACGATCCGAAGCACCCGTCGTGGCCGGGCAGGGACAGATTCGTCCTTTCCTCAGGCCATGCCTCGATGCTTGAATACGCGCTGCTGCATCTTTTCGGCTACGGCATAACCATCGATGATATAAAGAACTTCCGCCAGTTCGGCAGCCTCACGCCCGGCCATCCCGAATACGGTCACACGACGGGCGTTGAAGCGACGACCGGCCCTCTCGGACAGGGCTTTGCGATGGCGGTGGGCATGGCGATGGCCGAAGCGCACATGGCCGCGATATTCAACAGGGACGGGTTCCCGGTGATCGACAATTATACTTATGTGCTCATGGGCGACGGCTGCATGATGGAAGGCGTTTCATACGAGGCGGCGAGCCTTGCCGGAACGCAGAAGCTCGGCAAGCTGATCGCGATTTACGACAGCAACCGCATCACCATCGAGGGCGGCACGGACATCGCCTTCACGGAGAACGTGGCCATGCGATTTGCCGCACAGGGCTTCCAGGTGATAACGGTCGACAACGGCGAGGATATAGACTCCATCGGCCTTGCGATAGAGGAGGCGCGGCTCGAAAGCGAAAAGCCGTCGCTCATCATCGTGTCCACGCAGATCGCGCGCGGCACGCTCAAGGAAGGCACGAGCGCGGCCCACGGCGCGCCTCTGGGCGAGGATTGCATCGCCGACATGAAGAAACGCCTCGGCTGGAATTACGAAAAATTCGAGATACCTGCCGACGTTTACGCGCATTTTGAAGCGCTTGCGCTTGCGGGCGCCTCGGCGCGCAAGGAATATGAAGCGATGTTCGAGGGCTATAAGGCCGCGTATCCGGAGCTTGCGGCGCAGCTTCTCCTCTGGCAGTCCGGCGAGGTACCCGAGGCGGCGGAGGCTGCCCTTGCCGGGGTCGCCGCGGATGCGCCGAAGGCCACCCGCTCGACCTCAGGCGCGTCGCTCAACGCGCTTTTCGCCCAAATGCCGAACCTTTTCGGCGGCAGCGCGGATCTCGCGCCCTCCAACAACACGCTTCTCAAGGGGAGCGAGTATTTTTCAAGCGAGCATCGCGAAGGCTGCAACATCCATTTCGGCGTGCGCGAGCTTTCGATGGCGTGCATCTCGAACGGCATCGCGCTTTACGGCGGACTTCGTCCGTACTGCGCGACGTTCTTCGTGTTCGCGGATTATGTGAAGCCTGCGCTGAGGCTTTCCGCGCTCATGAAGCTTCCCGTCATATACGTCCTTACGCACGACAGCATAGGCGTCGGCGAGGACGGCCCCACGCATCAGCCGATCGAGCAGCTTGCTGCGCTTCGCGCCGTGCCGGATACGCTCGTGTTCCGCCCCGCGGACCAGCGTGAAACGAATTATTGCTATATCGCGGCGCTTCGCGCGAAGAAGCCTTCCGTGATGGCGCTTTCGCGTCAGAACCTGCCCCAGATCGAGGGCACAGGCGAGGGCGCGCTGCGCGGCGGATACATACTGCGCGACGTGCACGAGGGCAGGATGGACGTGATACTTATCGCCACAGGCTCGGAAACGGAGCTTATCCGCGAAGCCGCGGATATACTGGCCGTACAGGGCTATGCGGCGCGGCTCGTTTCAATGCCCTCGGCGGATCTTTTCATGCAGCAGGATGAGGAGTACCGCGAAAGCGTGCTGCCCCGCGCCATGCGCTGCCGCGTTGCGGCGGAAGCGGGCGCCACGTTCGGCTGGGAGCGCTTCACGGGCCTTGACGGCGAGATCGTCGGCATCGATCATTTCGGCGCTTCCGCCCCGGCAAAGACGCTTTTCGCGCAGTTCGGCATCAGCGCGCAGAAGGTGGCCGAGGCTGCAGTCCGCGTGATAAAGAACGCCCGATAAGGATAAAACAAAGTGCTGAGGGAGCATATAAGCGGCTTTCGTTCGCTTTCGATAATCGGCATGTGCAAAAATGCCGGCAAGACCACCGTACTCAACCGCATCATATATGAGCTGCGGGATTCTTCGCTGACCCTCGGCCTGACCTCCATCGGGCGCGACGGGGAGGCTGTGGATGTTGTCACAGGCACGGCCAAGCCGGGCATATATGTTTATGAAAACTCCCTCATCGCGACAGCGGAGGACATGCTCTCCCTCTCCGACGCGACGAGGGAGATCGTCGGCACGACGGGATTTTCAACGCCGCTGGGCGACGTTGTGATATTTCGCGCCAGAAGCGACGGCAGCGTGCAGCTTGCCGGCCCTTCAATGACGGCGCAGCTCATATCCCTTGCCGAACGGTTTTCGGCGCTCGGCGCGGATATAACCCTCATCGACGGCGCGCTTGGCCGAAAGACCCTCTGCGCCCCCGCGGTCAGCGAAGCCACGGTGCTGTGCACGGGCGCGTCATATTCAAAGAACATCTCAACCGTCGTTGACGATACGGCGTTTGCGGCGAAGCTTCTGATGCTTCCGCGTGCAAAGCTTTGGAGCGACGCCGAGGCTGCGTGCGAATCCTCGGCGAAGGTGCGCTTGAGAAGGGACGACGGCACGGTGACGACGCTTCCGGATTCGCTCACGCTCGCGCAGGCGCTGAGAAGCCCTGATTATTCCGACGTGCGCGGCATATTCGTCTCCGGCGCGCTCACGCAGATGCTGCTTCGCCCCGTGCTTCAGGGCGGGGCCGACATTTCGGGCATGGAGCTTGCGGCCCTCGACGGCAGCAAGCTGCTCTTCCCGAGGGATGTGTTTGAAAAGCTTGCAATCCGCGGCGTGCGGCTTGCCGTTGCGCGGCCGGTCAAGGTCGCGGCGATAACGGTGAACCCGGTTTCCGCTTATGGTTATGACATAGACCCTGTGGAGCTTCTTTCACGCATGAGGGAGGCGGTCACGGTGCCTGTGATGGATGTTATGAATGAGGATGGAGGTATCCCCGTATGATGAGCTTTGCCCAGCAGCAGAACATAGGCTTCCGCTATGCGGTGGAGCAGCTTGAGCCATCCTCGCCCTACGGCAGGGCGCGGATAACGGATCTGCGCGTTTACGGCGCGAACGAGCGCGAGGCGCTAGGGATCCAGCTTGACAACGTTTACAAGACGCTCGTCTCGCTTGACGCGCTTGACGCCGAGTACAAAAAGCTTGACCGGTATATGATGCCGCTCAAGGACATACGACGCTCCGTCGAGGCGTGCCGCGAAAGCGCGCTTTCGGAAACGGAGCTGTTCGAGCTTAAGCGCTTTTGCCTGCAAAGCGAGCTGATCGCGCCCGTGTTCGCGCGCGTGAAGGCTGAGACCGGCATAACCGGTTTTGATATCGCGGCGCAGAGCGAGGCGCTGAGGCTGCTTGATCCGGAGAACACCCGCGCGGCTACGTTTTATCTGCCTGACACCGCCTCGCGCGAGCTGATGGCGGTCAGAAAGGAAAAACGCGCCGCGGAGGAAGAGCTGAGAAGAACCGCGGACAAGGCCGGACGCGCCCGGCTCATGAACGAGCGCGCGGCGCTTGCCGCCCGCGAGGACGCGGAGGAACGGCGGCTGCGCGCGGCCATATGCGAGAGCCTCCGCCCGCTGATACCGGATATACTTATTTGCATGGATGGCATCGCGGAGCTTGATTTCACCGTTGCAAGGGCGGAGCTTGCCAGAAAATACCGCGGCTGCCGGGTTGAGTTTTCCGAAAACACGATGGCTTTTGAGGATATGATCAACCCGCGCATATCGGATGCGCTCAGGGAGCGGTCGCGCGCGTTCACGCCTGTGTCGATAGAGACTTCATGCGGAACGACCGTCATCACGGGCGCGAACATGGGCGGGAAAAGCGTCGCCCTCAAAACCGTCGCCCTCAACGCCATGATGGTCAAGGCGGGCATGCTGCCTTTCGCCAAAAAAGCCACGCTGCCCCTTTTTGACGGCATATTCATCGTGGCGGAGGACATGGAGGATATCGACCGCGGCCTTTCGAGCTTCGGCGCGGAGATCGCGCAGTTCAACGAAATGCTTTCCGGCGCAGGGCGCGCGCGGGGCATTTGCCTTATGCTGCTCGACGAGTTCGCGCGCGGCACGAATCCGGAGGAGGGCGCGATGATCGTGCGGGCGGTCACGCGAAAGCTTGACAAGCTCCGACATATGAGCATTCTCACCACCCATTACGACGGCGTGGCGCAGTATGCTTCCAACCATTATGAGGTCGTCGGCCTCAGGGACATGGACATGCACAGCGTTGCCTGCGAGATCGCCGGCAAGCACGGCGGGGCCGACGTAATCGCCGCGCACATGAATTACGGTCTGTACCGCGCGCAGGGCAGGGAAAGCTGCCCGCGGGACGCGCGCAACATCTGCGTGCTGCTTGGCATGGACGAAGAAATACTCCGGGATATATCAAAAGAAGGTGCATGAAATGGAAAAATACAGGGTGCTTGCCGTGAATCCGGGTTCGACCTCAACGAAGATCGCCGTGTATGACGGTGAAGAACCGGTTTTCGAACAGGTGCTCCGTCACACGCATGAGGAGCTTGAGGCGGCGCAGACAATGGAGCTTGCGCTGGATATGCGCCTGCCGCTCATCCTTGACGCGCTCAGGGATCACGGCATCGCCGGCGAAACGCTGAACGCGGTGATAGGGCGCGGCGGGCTTATGCGTCCGCTTGAGGGCGGCACATACGAGGTGAACGAAACCATGCTCGAGGATCTTCGCTCGTGCAGATACGGCGATCACGCCTCGAACCTCGGCGGTATGATAGCGCAAAGCATATCGGAAAAATACGCGATACCGGCGTTCGTCGCCGATCCGCCGGTCGTGGACGAGCTTGATCCTGTCGCGCGCCTTTCCGGGTATCCGGGGATCGAGCGCGTTTCAATATTCCACGCGCTCAACCAGAAGGCCGTCGCGCGAAGATACGCGAACTCCGTCGGACGCAGGTATGAGGATGTGACGCTCATCGTCGCCCACATGGGCGGGGGCATAAGCGTCGGCGCGCACGATCACGGCCGCGTGACGGACGTGAACGACGCCCTCGGCGGGGACGGTCCCTTCAGCGCGGAGCGCGCGGGATCACTGCCGGCGGCGGCGCTCGTGCGCATGTGCTTTTCGGGCAAATACGAAAGCGCGGGCGAGGTGATACGCGAGCTTTTGAAGAAGGGCGGGCTTTACGGCTATCTCGGCACGAACGACGGGCGCGATGTGGACGCTTTGATAGACGCGGGCGATGAGAAGGCGACGCTCGTATACCGCGCGATGGCATATCAGATTTCGCGCGAGATAGGCGCATCGGCCGCGGCGCTTTCCGGCAGGGCGGAAGCCGTGATACTCACAGGCGGTTTTGCTTACGACGAACGCCTTGTCAAATGGATAAGCGAAAGGGTTAGCTTCATCGCTCCGGTGGTCGTGATGCCGGGCGAAGACGAGCTTGAAGCCCTTGCGCAGGCCGCGCGCCGCGCGCTTTCGGGCGAAGAAAAAGCGAAGACATACTGAATGACAACGGGCGGCCGCAAACGGCCGCCCGTATGAATATATATATGTTTTTCACAATATTGCGCACCATGATTTAACAATGCGTACACAATGCAAAAGCTTCGCTTGCTTGCCACATAATAAAAAATGCGATACAATACAATTTACTACGGAATCAATGCCATAAGGAGGTAGCAAAATGCCGGGAACCATAACGACGGAACTGGGAAAGATAAATATTCCCGATGATATCATCGCGACCATCGCTGGCTATGCCGCGTCGGAGAACTACGGTATCGTGGGAATGAGCGCGAAGTCGGCTTCCGATCAGCTCTGGCAGCTTGTCGGGGGCGACAATCAGCGGCGCGGCGTCAAAGTGACCGCGTTGGGCGAGGACGAGATCGATATCGATCTTTATGTGACGCTCATTTACGGCGCATCTCTGCCCGCCGTCGCGCAAAACGCCATCGGCAACGTGCGTTACCGCGTTGAGGAGCTCACGGGCCTCAAGGTGAAGAACGTCAACATCCATGTCGAGGGTATCCGCGCATAATACGCGCAAAAGTAACGAAAAGGGCGTGCCGTGTGTGGCGCGTTCCGGGAGGTTGGAATTGGAAAATACCACTATCGGCGGAGCAATGCTCAAGGACATGTTCCTTACCGGCACGGCTTTGCTGGATAAGAACAGGGCGCTCATAGACTCACTCAACGTGTTCCCCGTGCCGGACGGCGATACGGGCTCAAACATGTTCATGACGATGCAGAGCGCGGCGCGCGAGATCAGGGACTGCAAGAGCGAGAAAGTGGCCGACATCGCGGCGGCGGCGTCGCTCGGTTCCCTCAAGGGCGCCCGCGGCAACTCCGGCGTGATCCTATCACAGATATTCCGCGGCTTTGCAAAGGCGCTTGCGGGCAAGGACGAGATGGACGCGGCGGCGTTTTCACTTGCGCTCACAATGGGTACGGAGGCCGCATACAAGGCGGTCATGAAGCCGAAGGAAGGCACGATGCTGACCGTTGCCCGTATGATGGCGGAGGCTGTGGCCGCGGCGGGCGCGGAAGGCGCGAACGTATTCAAACTTATCGACGTGATGCTTGAAAGCGGCGAAGAAGCCCTCAAGCGCACGCCTGAACTGCTGCCCGTTTTGAAGGAAGCAGGCGTCGTGGATTCGGGAGGCAAGGGCCTTCTCACGATACTGCGCGGCTTCAAGATGGTGATGGACGGCGAGGAAGTCGACGATTATGTCGAGGAGACGGCGACCGAGGATACTTCCGCGTCGGAGGATGAAGGGGCTGAGCTTGACGGGCTTGGCGAGATCGAATTCGGTTATTGTACGGAATTTTTTATCATCCATTTGGATGAATCATTTTGCGAATCCGACCTTGACAAATTCCGCGAGAAGCTCATGAAGATCGGCGATTCCGTAGTCGTCGCCAACGACAGCGACTTCATCAAAGTGCATGTGCATTCAAACTATCCCGGCAAGATAATCCAGCTCGCACTGAGACTCGGCGAGGTGGACAGGATCAAGATCGAGAACATGCGCGAACAGAACCGCGAGCTTTTGGAAAATATAAAAAAGAACGAAAAAGAGAACGCCGTCATTGCCGTGAGCTGCGGCGACGGGCTCGACGATGTGTTCCGTGCGCTTGGCGTTTCGGCGATAATCTCCGGCGGACAGACGATGAATCCCAGCATCGAAAGCATAAGCCGCGCGATACGCCGCGTCAACGCGAGGAACGTGTTCATTCTGCCGAACAACTCCAACATAATCCTTGCCGCGCAGCAGGCGGCGGAGCTTTCCGAAAGGAACGTGCGCGTCATCCCTTCAAAGACCATGATGCAGGGGATATCCGCGGCGCTCGCTTTTTCGGATGACATCGGCGCGGATGAAAACGCCGCGCAGATGGCGGACGCGCTTGCAAACGTGCTTTCGGGCAGCGTCACATACGCCGTGCGCGACACGCATATCAACGGCGCGCCGATAACCGAGGGCGATATAATCGGCCTGCTTGACGGGGCGATAACCAGGATCGGCACCTCGGTCGACGAGGTCACGGCGAACCTGCTTTACGACATGCTCGACAGGAAGGACGGCGACGCGATCGTCACGCTGTTCTACGGCGAGGGCATGGATGAGGAGAACGCGAAGGCGATAATCAAGCTCGCCGGCGAAAAATACCCGAGGAGCGAGTTTACCGTGCAGTACGGCGGCCAGCCGCTGTATTATTACTTCATATCGGTCGAATGAGATGACTGCCCGGCCGGTAAACAGCATAAAGGGAATAGGCCCGCGCCGCGCGGAAGCGCTCGGTTCGCTGGGCCTTTTTTCGTTGTCCGATATACTGTATTACGCGCCGTCAAACTATTTGGATTTTTCGCGCGAAACGCCTGCCGCGGCGCTTGTTCACGGCGAGAACGCGGCCGTGCGCGTGCGCTTCCTTTCCCCGGGCCGCACGGCGTATATCAGGCGGGGCTTTTCAATGACCTCCGCACGCGCCGAGGATGCGGACGGCGCGAAGCTTCTTCTCGTGTGGTTCAATCAACCCTACCGCGCGTCGTCGATACGCGAGGGCGAGGAAACGTTCGCCTGCGGACGCGCGGATCTTTCGCACGGGGCAAGGCTCGTGAACCCGGTTTTTTATGATGCGCTGCCGGGCATACTGCCGATATACAGGGTGGTGCGCGGCGTGTCGCAGAAGCTCGTGCGGGAGGCGGCGGCCGCGGCCGTGGCCGAGTGCGCGGGCGGGGTGGAGGAGACGCTTCCGCAGGCGCTTCGCACGCGATATGGGCTCATTCCGCTTCAGGACGCGCTTCGCACGCTGCACGCGCCGGCTGATTTTGCCGCGCTTGAAACGGCGAAGCATCGCCTTGCCTTCGAGGACATGCTGCTTTTCTCGCTCATGCTTTCGCTCCTTCGCGAGGAAAGGCGGTCCGTGCAAGGCACGGCGTATGACACTGCGGGCGCATACGGGCGCTTCGTGAAGCTTTTGCCTTATGAGCCGACGGGCGCGCAAAAGCGCGCCATGGAGGAGATCGCGCGCGACATGGTGCGCGGCGAACCGATGAACCGGCTCCTTCAGGGCGACGTGGGCAGCGGCAAGACTGCGGTCGCGATGTTCGCCATGTTCATCGCGATGCAAAACGAAAAAACATCGGCGCTCATGGCGCCGACGGAGATACTTGCAAGACAGCATTATGAGACGCTGCGTAAGGTTTTCGGCGAAAACACGGTGCTCATCCACGGAGGCATGAAAAAAAGCGAAAAGGAAGAGGCGCTTGAAACGGTGCGTATGCGCCCGTGCGCCGTGGTCGGCACGCACGCGCTCATAGAAAGCGACGTGGAGCTGCCGGGTCTGGGGCTTGTCATTGCGGACGAACAGCACCGCTTCGGCGTAAAACAGCGCGCGGCGATCGGCGCAAAGGCCTGCGCGCCGGATACGCTCATAATGAGCGCGACGCCAATACCGCGCACCCTGTCGCTCATACTTTACGGCGATCTTGAGGTATCGGTGCTCGACGAGCTTCCGCCGGGCAGGCAAAGCATAATGACGCGCATCGTGAGCGGAAGACGGCGCGACGACATGTACGGTTTCGTCGCGCGTGAGATCGCGCTCGGGCATCAGGCGTATGTGGTATGCCCGCTCGTCGAGGAAAGCGAGGCCATGGAAGGGGTAAAAAGCGCGTCGGAGGTGTTCGCGGAGCTTTCAAAGAAGCTCGCGGTGCGCTGCGCGCTCATACACGGCAGGCTCGCGGACAAGGAAAAGACAGCGGAGGCGTTCCGCCGGGGCGAGATCGATCTTCTCGTTTCGACGACGGTCGTCGAGGTCGGCGTTGACGTTGAAAACGCGACCGTTATGGTTGTCGAAAACGCGGAGCGCTTCGGACTTTCACAGCTGCATCAGCTTCGCGGCCGCGTTGGGCGCGGGTCGCAGCAGTCATATTGCTTCCTCCTTCACGGGGACGCGGGAGAGACCGCCATGGCGCGCCTTAACGCGCTCGTATCGACCAACGACGGGTTTGAGATCGCGGGACTTGATCTTGCGCTGCGCGGCCCGGGCGAGCTTCTGGGCACGCGCCAGCACGGGCAGGATGAGTTTTCGGCCCTGCGCTTTGCATCCGACATGAGCGCGCTTACGCAGGCGCGCGAGGCTGCCGACGAGCTTGTGCGTTCGGGGACAGGGGCTGAAGGGCTCATGCAGAGGGCTGCGGCCATGCTTGAAGCGCGGCGCGAAAGCATAGCCGAAAATTAAAAAAAGCGACAGAACCGTTTTCCATTCGTGCAAGCATTTGCCACTCATAAACACCTCCGCTTTCGTGAACCATAATGACAGCATCAAGGAAACGAAAGGAGGTGCACATGATGACCAACAACACCAACAGCAACAGCACGAGCAACAACGAGAACAAAAAGAAGCTCGAGAGCTTCAAGAGCGAAGTTGCGAATTCCCTCGGCGTGAATCTCAAGCAGGGCTACAACGGCGATATCACCGCGCGTCAGGCCGGTTCAATCGGCGGCGAGATGGTTAAGCGCATGATCGCTTATGCAGAAAACAACATGAACTCCAACAACATGATGAAGTAACGCCTGTATACACGAGGGGCCGTCCGTTGAGGGCGGCTCCGTTTTTTTGTTGCGGCAAAGCGCACGGCCGACGTTGACACGCGCGCCGCGCCGGATTAATATTTTCATATGGACAAGTTTTTGCATGAAATCAGGTGTATCCTTGCATCCGATCCCGGAGGGCGCGGCATTGGCTGCCGCGCGTCTGAGGATGATGTGGCTGCGCTCGCGCGGGAGCTGCGCCGGATGGAGCGCGCGCTCATCGTCACGGGCTTTCCCGTGAAGGACGCATCCGGCCGCGTCTGCTGCGAGACGGACGGCCCCGCCGGAGCTGCCGATATGGCGTTTGCGCTTGCGTCGGCCGGAATACAAACGGCTGCCGTCACGGATGAAACGAGCTTGATGCAGGTACGCGCGGCGTTCGACTGCCGCGCCCCGGGCGCGCGCGTATATCTGCTCAAAAAGGACGATCCCGCCGCGGCGGAAAGGCTGGTGCGCGACCTCGCCCCCACGCATATAATCGCGATCGAGCGGCCCGGCAAGGCGGCCGACGGGCATTTCCATACCGCGCGCGGAGCCGTTATCGACGATATGCTCTCCGATACCGATCTAATGTATGATCTTGCGCGGCGGCACGGGGCGCTCTCCGTCGCGATAGGCGACGGCGGCAACGAGCTTGGCACGGGAAAATGCAGGCAGAGCGTGTCGAGGCTCATCCCGGGCGGCGGCGCGATCGCGGCTTTCATGGATGCGGACATAACGCTGATGGCGGGCGTGTCGAACTGGTGGGGCTGGGGCGTCGCGGCGATCGTTTCGGCAGCGTGCGGGCGCGATCTGCTTCCGGGCGACGCGCAGGAGAAGCGCCTTATGCGCGCGCTGATCGCCTCAGGCGCCGTGGACGGCGTAACCAAGGAGCCGACGCTCACCGTGGACGCGCTTTCGCTTGAAACGAATCTCGACGTTTTGAGGGAGCTGCGCGGCGCCCTCAGAAGCTATTTCATAAGGAGGCCGGTAAATGACTGACATGACGGGATTTACGCCGGCAATGGCGCGAAAGGAGATACGCGAGGGCCGTTTCACGGGACAGACCTCCGGCCTTTGCCCGGGCTATGCCCAATGCAACCTCGCGGCCATACCGCGGCGATACGCTGAGGATTTTCTGCGCTTCACGCAGCTCAATCCCAAGCCGTGCCCGGTGCTTGAGGCGCTGCCTGCGGGCGAAAGACTGACGGGGAAGATCGCGGACGCGGCCGACGTCGCGACCGATTTTCCGAAATACCGCATATATGAATACGGCAGGCTCACGGGGGAGCTGACGGACGTTTCCGAAGTATGGCGGGACGATCTTTGCGCGTTCCTTATAGGATGCAGCTTCTCGTTCGAGGATGCGCTCCTTCGCGCGGGACTGCCCGTGCGCCACATCGAGCAGGGACGAAACGTTCCGATGTATAATACGTCGATCCCGCTTGAGGGCGCGGGCGTTTTCGGCGGCGGCTATGTGGTGAGCATGCGGCCGATGACGGCGGAGCAGGCAAAAAAGGCTTCTGAGATCACATCGCGCTATCCGCGCGTGCACGGCGCGCCCGTGCATATCGGCGATCCGGCGACGATAGGCATAAAGGATATCGCGCATCCGGATTACGGCGACGCGGTGAGCGTGGAGCCATGGGAGGTGCCGGTGTTCTGGGCGTGCGGCGTAACGCCGCAGGCGGCCGTGATGCGGGCGAAGCTTCCTTTCGTGATAACGCACGCGCCGGGGCACATGCTGATAACAGATACGCTCAACGATGAGCTTGCGGAGGGATGAAAGATGATAAAGATTGACTTCAACTGCGATCTAGGCGAGCTCGGCGACGGAGGGGCGCTTGACGAGGCGGTGCTTGCGCAGATAACCTCGGCGAACATTGCCTGCGGCTTCCACGCGGGCGGGCCTGTGGAGATGGAGCGTACCGTCGCCATGGCGAGGCTTTTCGGCTGCGCCGTGGGGGCGCACCCCGGTTTCCCGGACAGGGAGAATTTCGGACGCACGAAAATGGATGCGTCGCCCGGCGAGGTGCGCGCGTTCGTGGTTTATCAGATCGGCGCGCTTTCCGCCTTCTGCCGCGCGCAGGGCGTGCGCATGAGCCATGTCAAGGCGCACGGCGCGCTTTACAATATGGCTGCGGCCGACTACGCGCTCGCACAGGCCGTCTGCGAAGGGGTCGCCATGGTGGATCCGTCGCTGATCGTGCTGGGCCTTTCGGGAAGCCTGATGCTCGACGCCGCGGCAAACGCGGGCCTTCGCGCCGCAAGCGAGGTGTTCGCGGACAGGGCGTATATGGCGGACGGTTCGCTGATGCCGCGCGGCATGGAGGGCGCAGTGATAACCGATATGGCAAAGATCGAACGGCGGGTGGTGCGCATGGCCACGGAGGGCACGGTGGAGGCGGCTGACGGGACGGTGATACCGATAAAGGCCGATTCCGTGTGCCTGCACGGCGACAATCCGGGCGCGGCGGAGTTCGCGTCGAAAATAAGGGCGGCGCTTGAACGCGAGGGCATAATGCTCGCGCCGCTGGACGAGATAGTATGCTGACGATATTGCCCGCGGGCGACAGCGCAGTTTCGGTCCGCTTCGAGGAGCGCATAGCGCCGGAGGTTTCCGACGCCGTGACGGCTTTTGCCCGCGCGGTCGAAAACGCGGCGATAAAGGGCGTTGAGGAGCTGATACCAAGCTATTGCGCGGTGATGGTGATGTATGATCCCGCCGTGCACAGCTTTGGATCGATAAAGGCGGCGCTTGAAGCCGTACGCCCCGAGAAGACCGCGCGGGAGACGGCCCGCACGGTGGAGCTGCCCGTGTGTTACGGCGGCGAATACGGCCCCGATCTTGAGTTTGTGGCGGAGAACGCGGGCATTTCCTGGCAGGAGGCCGTCGCGCTGCACTGCGCGGTCCCGTACAGGGTATATATGCTTGGCTTTACGCCGGGTTTCCCGTATCTGGGCGGGATGGACAAAAGGCTTGCTTCGCCACGCCTTGAAAGCCCGCGCACGGCTGTGCCGGCGGGCAGCGTGGGCATCGCGGGGGAGCAGACGGGCGTGTATCCCATGCGCTCGCCCGGAGGCTGGCGAATAATCGGAAGGACTCCGCTCGCGCTGTACGATCCCGCGCGCACGGAACCGTTCATGCTGAGAGCGGGCGACACGCTGCGTTTCGTGCCGGTATCCGCGGATGAATTCATGCGGCTTTCGGGAGGCGTAAAATGATCGGAGTGCTTGCGCCGGGCGCGCTGACATTGATCGAGGACGGAGGCAGACGCGGGCATATGCGCTGCGGCGTTTCGCGCGCGGGCGCGATGGACCGGACGGCGCTTTTCCACGCGAACATGCTCGTCGGCAACGGGGAAACGGAGGGCGCGCTTGAAGCGACGCTGACGACGCCCGAGCTGTGCTTCGGCGACGACGCGCTTTTTGCCGTGACCGGCGGAAGATGCGCGCCGCTTCTCGACGGGGAGCGCGTGCCGATGGATACGGCGGTGCGGGCGCGTCCGGGACAGACGCTGTCGTCCTCGCCGGTCGCGCCGGGCTGCAGAGCCTATTTCGCGTTTGCGGGCGGCCTCGGCCTTCACGGGGCGCTGGGCAGCGTTTCGTGCGACAAAAAGGCGGGCATAGGCGGACTCGGACGCGGAGAGGCGCTCAGGCGCGGCGACGTGCTGCAAAACGTGATGCCGCGTGTTTCGGCGGCGCTTGAGGGAAGAAAACTGCCGGAGCGGGCTTCGGCGTATATCGCGGACGGCGCCGGCGTGCGCGCGCTTCGCGTGACGGACGGGCCGCAGGCGGACGCGCTTTGCGCGCGCGGGCGGGAAACGCTGTTTTCGGGCGTATATACGGTTGCGCCGGAAAGCGACAGGATGGGGATACGCTTCACGGGGACGAAGCTCCCGACCGACGGGACGGCATACGCTGCGATGATAACCGACGCCGTGTGCCCGGGGGCGATACAGCTTCCGCCGTCGGGCCTTCCGATACTGATGATGGCGGACGCGCAGACGACAGGCGGTTATCCGAAGCCAATGTTTCTTATAAGCGCGGATATGGACAGGGCGGCGCAGCTTCGGCCGGGGGATAAGGCGCGCTTTGTCTACTGCACGCCGGACGAGGCGAGAGAAGCGCTTTTGCTGATGCGGCGTGAGCGTGAGCGCGTGAGGGCGGCGTTTGCGCCAAGGCGCATGAGAGTGTACGCCGCGGGGCAAACTTACGAAATTTCTGTGACGGAAGTATTTCCATATTGACATTTACAGGGTGAAAAATATATAATTTACAAGGATAAATTGAATATTGACGATAGAGGCGCGGATGGATAAGGTAGCGACTGCATAAATAGGGAAAGGGCTCCCGAGGGCAGCGTGAATGTACCTCCGCCGAAAGCGATAACAAAGCCACTTTGTTACACTTGGGCACGTCGCTCAGCGCGGCGTGACTGTCATCTTAAACGGATGAAGCGCTATCGATGCGGCTCTTGGTAAGCTTGCGTCGATAGCGTTCATTTCTTCATTAAAAGATGGTGCGCTATCCGTTCCGGCAAAATACCGGCGGTGCGCGCCGTTTTGCCACTTCTTCTTCAGTTGGAAAGTTACCGGTAAGTCAGTAACCGAACATACAAACATAATATCAAGGAGGATTCAGAAAATGGACGAAAAGAAAATCACCTCTCTCATCAGGCTCAGGATGGGCGCTGAGGACGCGCATTACGGCGGACAGCTCGTTGACGGCGCGCATATGCTGCATCTGTTTGGCGATGTTGCAACGGAGCTTCTTATCATCAACGACGGCGACGAAGGCCTTTTCAAGGCTTATGACATGGTCGAGTTCATGGCGCCTGTCCATGCCGGCGACTACATCGAAGCTTACGGCGAGATCACCCATATCGGCAACACCTCCCGCAAGATGAAGTTTGAAGCCCGCAAGGTCATCACCCCGCGTCCGGACATCAACGACAGCGCCTGCGACGTGCTCGAGGAGCCTGTCATCGTATGCCGCGCCACCGGTACCTGCGTGGTCGTGAAGGACAGACAGAGGGGCAAGAAATAAGCCTGACGGCAAAACGGGAAAAATCGAGTTCCCAAGCGTTTGAAAGGAGAAACACGATGGAAAAACTGATTATCACGGCGGCCATCTGCGGGGCCGAGGTCACGAAGAAGCAGAACCCCAACGTGCCTTACACCGTGGCTGAGATGGTCCATGAGGCGAAGACCGCGCGCGATGCGGGCGCCGCAATAATCCATGTCCACGTCCGTGAGGATGACGGCACCCCCACCCAGGGCCGCGAGCGTTTCCGCGTCGTTATGGATGCGATCCGCGAAGCCTGCCCGGACGTGTTGATGATCCCCTCCACAGGCGGCGCGACCGGCATGACCCCTGAAGAGCGCCTCCAGCCCACGGAGCTTTTCCCTGAGATGGCAACGCTCGACTGCGGCACCTGCAACTTCGGCGACGATGTGTTTGAAAACACCATGCCCACCATGCGCGCGTTTGGCAAGCGCATGATCGAGAACAACATTAAGCCCGAATACGAGTGCTTCGAGATGGGGCATCTGGACACCATCCTCAGGATGGCGCAGAAGGGTGAGGTCCCCGGCGCACCCATGCAGTTCAACTTCGTGCTGGGCGTGCAGGGCTGTACCCCCGCGACCGCCAAGAACCTCCAGTGGCTCGTGGACGAAATACCGGCCGGTTCGACATGGACTGCCACCGGCGTCGGCCGCAGCGCGTTCACCCTTGCAATGCCCGCAATCGTGATGGGCGGCAACGTGCGCGTCGGTTTTGAAGACAACCTTTACCTCTCCCGCGGCGTGCTTGCGAGGAGCAACGGCGAGCTTGTCGAGAAGGTAGTGCGCATGGCAAACGAGATCGGCCGTCCGATCGCGTCCCCCGCCGAAGCGCGCGAGATCCTTTCACTCAAGGCGAAATAAGATTTGGAATGCGCGAGCGTTTCAAAATAAAACAGCAATAACCCAACCAAATTATTTTAATTACAGGAGGAAATTCCCCATGGCAATGAAAGGCAACAAGTACGGCACCCATCGCGTCATCGAGCCCCAGGGCGTTCTTACCCAGGCCGCTTACAGGATCGATAACGACATGACCAAGCTCTATTCCAACGAGATTATGTGCGACGTCATCTCCCTCAACGTTGACTCCGCGTCCTTCACCCAGATATCCGAAGCCTGCGGCGGCGACGAGAAGAAGATCGGCGAGATGATCCTCGGCATCGTTGCGGAGCGCGGCAAGCAGCAGAACCCCGTCACCGGCAGCGGCGGCATGTTCATCGGCCGCGTTTGCTACATCGGCGAAGACCTGAAGGATCGCGACCTGAAGGTCGGCGACAAGATCGCCTCCCTCGTGTCCCTCTCCCTCACGCCGCTGCGCATCGACAAGATCAAGGCCATCCACAAGGAGATCGACCGCGTTGATATCGAAGGCAAGGCCATCCTCTTTGAGAGCGGCATCTATGCGAAGCTGCCCGACGATATGAGCGAGCCTCTCGCCCTCGCAGCCCTCGACGTGGCCGGCGCTCCCGCCCAGGCCCGCAAGCTGCCCAAGGAAGGCGACAGCGTCCTCATCCTCGGCGCAAACGGCAAGAGCGGCGTGCTCTGCGGTTATGAAGCAATGAAGAAGGTCGGCCCGAAGGGCAACGTCGTCGGCGTCGTCCGCAACCCCAAGCAGATCCCGGCCCTTATGGAGCTTGGCGTATACAACAAGGTCGTCGTCGCTTCCGCGACCGAGCCTGTCAAGGTCATGGAAGAAGCCCTTGCGGCCAACGGCGGCAAGGAATATGACATCTCGATCTGCTGCGTCAACATCGAGAACTGCGAGATGAGCGCCATCCTGCCCGTCAAGGACGACGGCACCGTTTACTTCTTCTCCATGGCGACCAGCTTCACCAAGGCCGCCCTCGGCGCCGAAGGCATCGGCAAGGACGTCACCATGATCATCGGCAACGGCTACACCAAGAACCATGCCGAGATCACCCTCAACGTTCTGCGCGAGAATCCGAAGCTGCGCAAGCTCTTCGACGAGAAGTACTGCTGAGCAACGCGATCCGTTTTTGATCAAATGACGCCGGGGCGGGGCAGATCGTCCTGACCCCGGCAAATACAGCATGTCAGCGAAACTCGCAAAAATACCGTTAAAAAAGGAGAAAAGACAATGAGAAAAAGCAGAGAAAACGGTCTTTTCATCGACATACCCGATGCGCAGTGGAACGACTGGCATTGGCAGGTCGAGAACCGTATAGAGACCCTTGAAGACCTCAAAAAGTACATAAAGCTCACCCCGGAAGAGGAAGACGGCATAAAGGCCACGCTGGGCAAGCTGCGCATGGCCATCACCCCGTATTATCTCTCCCTTATTGATCTCAACGATCCGTATGATCCGATCCGCAAGCAGGCGATCCCCACCGAGCATGAGATCGAGTTCGCCCCCTATGAGGACGCGGACCCCCTGCATGAGGATATCGACTCCCCCTGCCCGGGCCTTACCCACAGGTATCCCGACAGGGTGCTTCTGCTGATCACGGATCAGTGCTCAATGTATTGCCGTCACTGCACGCGCCGCCGTTTCGCCGGCCAGCATGACGCATCCGTCCCGATGTCCCAGATCGACAGGTGCATCGACTATGTCAGGAACCATCCGGAAGTCCGCGACGTGCTGCTTTCCGGCGGCGACTGCCTGATGGTCAGCGACGAGACCCTCGATTACATCATGGGCGAGCTGCGCAAGATCCCCCATGTGGAGATCGTCCGTCTCGGCTCCCGTACCCCTGTCGTCATGCCGCAGAGGATCACCCCGCATCTTTGCGAAACGATCAGGAAATATCATCCCGTGTGGCTCAACACCCATTTCAACCATCCCAACGAGATCACCGAGGAGTCCGCGAAGGCCTGCGCCATGCTCGCCGACGCCGGTATCCCCCTCGGCAACCAGAGCGTGCTGCTCGCGGGCGTCAACGACTGCGTGCATGTGATGCTCAAGCTCGTCAACGAGCTGGTGCGCATCCGCGTCCGTCCGTATTACATCTATGTGTGCGATCCGTCGCTCGGTCTTTCCCACTTCCGTACCCCTGTTTCAAAGGGTATCGAGATCATGGAAGCCCTTCGCGGCCACACCAGCGGTTTCTGCATCCCGACGTTCGTCGTCGACGCGCCGGGCGGCGGCGGCAAGACCCCCGTCATGCCAAACTACGTCATCAGCCAGACCCCGCGCAAGGTCATCCTCAGGAACTTCGAGGGCGTCATCACGACCTACACCGAGCCCGAGAATTACAAGAACGAGTGCCATTGCGACGTTTGCACGGGCAAGCGTAAGGTCGCGCCCAAGACTGGCGTCGCCGGCCTTGCACAGGGCATCGAGCAGAAATATCTCGAACCCACCAAGCTGCTTCGCAAGGAGCGCTATGCCGACAGGCAGAAGAACGAGAAATAATTAAACTGGCATAAGGCGAGCGGGGGAGACGGTCAAAAGCCGCTTCCCCGCGGCCATTGACCAGACGGGAGGCAAACATAATGGAGAGCAAACTCAATCTTAACAGCTCCCTCGTCGATAAAGCCCGCGCGAGCGCAGCGGCCATCGCCGCCGATACGCAAAGCTTTATCGATGTTCATACAACCGTTACGGTCGAGCGCGCGGTATGCCGTCTGCTCGGCATCGACGGCGTGAACGAGATGGATGTGCCGCTGCCCAACGTGGTCGTGGATCATCTTTCCGAAAAAGGCGTGCTCGCCGGCGGCGCCGCATGGTATATCGGCAACGCCATGGCCGAGTTGAAGCTTGACCCGCAGGCGATCGCCGACGGCATCAACCGCGGCGAAATAGACCTTACAAGGATACACGCGCATACGGCGGTTGAAGTGCGCGCGGCGATTATGCCCGTTGCGGAAGCAACGGCTGCCCGCATCCGCAAGAACGTGGGCGCCCGCCGCGAATACCTTTCCGAATTCGGCGACAAGACCGACCCGTATCTCTATGTTATCGTTGCGACCGGCAACATCTATGAGGATATCGTGCAGGCGAAGGCCGCGGCCAAGCAGGGCGCGGACATAATCGCCGTCATCCGCACGACCGGCCAGTCGCTGCTTGACTATGTGCCTTACGGCGCGACGACAGAGGGCTTCGGCGGCACATATGCCACGCAGGAGAACTTCCGTCTCATGCGCGCCGCACTCGACGAGGTTGGCGAGGAAGAGCATCGTTATATCAGGCTTTGCAACTATTGCTCCGGCCTGTGCATGCCCGAGATCGCCGCGATGGGCGCGCTTGAACGGCTTGACGTCATGCTCAACGACGCGCTTTACGGCATCCTTTTCCGCGACATAAACCCCCAGCGCACGATCGTCGACCAGTATTTCTCCCGCGTGATCAACTCCTACGCAGGCGTCATCATCAACACGGGCGAGGATAACTACCTCACCACCGCTGACGCCGTTGAAGAGGCGCACACGGTGCTCGCGTCCCAGTTCCTCAACGAGCAGTTCGCGCTTTGCGCCGGTCTGCCCGAGGAGCAGATGGGTCTCGGCCATGCGTTTGAGATCTCGCCCGATGTTGAAAACGGCTTCCTCTACGAGCTGGCGCAGGCGCAGATGGCGCGCGAAATATTCCCCAAGGCGCCGCTTAAATACATGCCGCCCACGAAGTTCATGACCGGCAACATATTCCGCGGTCATGTACAGGATGCGCTGTTCAACATCGTCACCATCCTCACCCATCAGAAGCTGCATCTTCTCGGCATGCTCACCGAAGCCATACATACTCCGTTCATGAGCGACCGCGCCCTTTCGATCGAGAACGCGCAGTACATTTTCCGCACGATGCATGACCTCGGCGACGAGATCGTCTACAAAGAGGGCGGAATAATGCAGAACCGCGCGAACGAGGTCCTTGAAAAGGCGACGGGCCTTTTGGGCGAGATGGAGAGCATCGGTCTCTTCGGCACGCTTGAGCGCGGCACCTTTGCCGATATCAAGCGCTCGCGCGACGGCGGCAAGGGCCTTGCGGGCGTCGTTGCCAAGGACGAGATCTACTTCAACCCGTTTATTGAGCTGATGAAGGGGGTGCGCTTTTAATGAGCAGCGGACTTTATAACACCTCAAAGAACGATTTTGACAAAACGCTCGATCTCACCAAGCTGCGTCCTTACGGCGACACGATGAACGACGGCAAGGTGCAGATGAGCTTCACCCTCCCCGTCAAGGACGATGAGAAGGGGCAGGAAGCCGCGCGTCAGCTCGCGAAGCTGATGGGCTTCCCTGAGCCGAACGTCGCCCTTTCAAAGCCGCTCGACAAGGAATACACCTTCTATGTGGTTTACGGCTCCTGCGTGCACAGCGTGGATTACACGAACATCCATGTTCAGGCCGTCGAGAGCGAGACCATGGAGATGGAGGAGTGCAACGAGTATATCCGCAAGAACATCGGCCGCAAGGTCGTGATGGTGGGCGCTTCCACCGGTACCGACGCGCATACGGTCGGCATCGACGCGATCATGAACCGCAAGGGCTTCGCAGGCCATTACGGCCTTGAGCGCTTCGAGATGATCGACGCATACAACCTCGGCGCGCAGGTACCGAACGAGGAGTTCATCAAAAAGGCCGTGGAGCTCCACGCGGATGTGCTGCTTGTCTCACAGACCGTCACACAGAAGGATGTGCACATCCAGAACCTCACGGAGCTCATCGAGCTTCTTGAGGCGGAAGGTCTGCGCGACAAGTTCATCGTCATCTGCGGCGGCGCGCGCATCACGCACGAGCTTGCCAAGGAGCTTGGCTATGACGCGGGCTTCGGGCCGCAGAAATACGCGCCCGACGTGGCTTCCTTTGCCGTCACCGAGATGGTCAAGAGGGGCATGAAATAACATATGGAATACATACTGCTTGAAAAGCGCGGCCATATCGGTCTGCTCACGCTCAACCGCCCGAATGCGTACAACGCGCTCAACACCCGCATGCTCAACGAGATAGAGCTTGCGGCGATGCAGGTGGAACGGGACAACGATATGCGCGTGCTGGTCGTGACCGGGGCAGGCAAGGCCTTCGGGGCTGGCGCGGATATCGCGGAAATGGTGAACCTCAGCAAAAACGAGGCCGCCGAGTTTGCGGATGTGGGTCACCGCGCTTTCAAGCGTATCGATGATCTGTATATTCCGGTGATCGCAGCGATCAACGGCTATGCGCTGGGCGGCGGACTGGAGCTTGCGCTCTGCTGCGACATCCGCCTTGCCGCCCAAAGCGCGAAGCTGGGTCAGCCGGAGGTCGGTATCGGGATCACGCCCGGGTTCGGCGGCACGCAGAGGCTGCCGCGCGTTGTGGGCACATCGAACGCCATGGTGCTAACGCTCACGGGGAAACCCGTGGACGCAGAGCATGCGCTGCGCATGAGACTTGTCAACGAGATATATCCGGATGACAGGCTTCTCGACGCGGCGCTTGAAATGGCTGAGACGATCGCCGCAAACGCACCGCTTGCCGTGCATTACTGCAAGCTTGCGATGAGCCGCAGGGTGGACCGCTTCCTCGAAAACGATCTCGACTATGAGGCGCAGGTGTTCGCGGAGTGCTTCGACACGGCCGATCAGCGCATGGCCATGGAGGCCTTCCTTACAAAAAAACCGAAGGATGAGTTCAAAGGAGCGTAATATGATCCAACGGGTGGCAGTGATAGGCGCGGGCACGATGGGCCTTGATATCGCCCAGTGCTTTGCTTCGGCGGGAAGAGACGTCACCGTTTGCGATGTGAGCAGGGATGTTATCGCATCCGCAAAGGAACGCCTTGCCGGTTCGCTTGAGAAGCGCGTTGCCCGTGCGAAGATGAGCGCGGACGACGCGGCGGCGATCACCCGGAACATATCGTTCACGACCGAGCTTGCCGACTGCGCCGCGGCGCAGCTCGCGCTTGAGGCTGTGATCGAAAAAACGGAGGTCAAGCGCGGGATATTCACGGCGCTGTCAGGGCTTTGCGCGCCCGAAACGATCCTCGTGAGCAACACGAGCTCCATCTCCATAACGGAGATAGCCGCCGCCGCGAAGGATCCGGGCCGCGTTGCCGGGATGCACTTTTTCAATCCGGCGACAAGCATGAAGCTCGTCGAGGTCATACGCGGCGCCTTCACCACGGATGAAACCTTTGAAGCCGTGCGCGCGCAGGCTGAGGCGATAGGCAAAACGCCGGTCGCCGTCAACGAAGCGCCGGGTTTCGTGGTCAACAGGCTCCTTATCCCGATGCTCAACGAGGCGATAGGCCTTTGGGCGGAGGGCGTGGCGTCGCCGCGCGATATTGACAGCGCGATGAAGCTCGGCTGCAACCATCCCATGGGCCCGCTCGAGCTTGCGGACATGATCGGTCTTGACGTGGTGCTTTTCATCATGGAAACGATCTGCCGCGAAACGGGTGACCCGAAATACCGTCCGCACACGCGGCTTCGTCAGCTCGTGCGCGCCGGTATGCTGGGCAGAAAGACCAAAAAAGGAATATACGAATACAACTGAAAATCATCGTGACCGATGAGTAAAGCAAAATGAACAGCAGAGGCTGTTTTCAAGAGAAAGTAAGAAAAAAGGAGAAGAAGGTACTATGGATTTCAATCTGTCGGCGGAGCATCAGATGCTGCGCGATATGTACCGCAAGTTTGCCGAGACCGAAGTCAAGCCCCTCGCCGAGGAGATCGACGAGGAAGAGCGCTTCCCCGTTGAAACGGTCAAAAAGCTCGCGCGGTACGGCTTCATGGGTATCCCCTATCCCGCGAAATACGGCGGAGCGGGCGGCGACGTGCTGGCCTACTCCATGGCGGTTGAAGAGCTCGCCAAGGTTTGCGGCACGACGGCCGTCGTCGTCTCCGCGCATACCTCCCTTTGCTGCGCGCCTATTTATGAAAACGGCACCGAGGAGCAGAGGATGCAGTATCTGCCCAAGCTCTGCTCGGGCGAATGGCTGGGCGCGTTCGGCCTTACCGAAGCGGGCGCGGGCACAGATGCTTCAGGTCAGCAGACGATCGCGGTGCTCGACGGCGACCACTATGTTCTGAACGGCACCAAGATATTCATCACCAACGCAGGCTACGCGGATGTTTACGTCATATTTGCGATGACCGACAAGACGAAGGGCAACCACGGCATTTCCGCGTTCATCGTCGAGAAGACCTTCCCCGGCTTCAGCGTGGGCAAGAAGGAAAAGAAGATGGGTATCCGCGGCAGCGCCACATGCGAGCTGATAATGGAAAACTGCATCGTGCCCAAGGAAAACCTTCTCGGCAAGGAAGGCGGCGGCTTTGCCATCGCCATGAAGACCCTCGACGGCGGCCGCATCGGCATCGCTTCCCAGGCGCTTGGCCTTGGCGAAGGCGCGATCGATGAGACCATAAAGTATGTCAAGGAGCGCAAGCAGTTCGGCAAGCGCCTTTCCGAGATGCAGAACACCCAGTTCCAGATCGCCGACATGTACACCCGCATGCAGGCCGCGCAGTTCCTCGTGTACAGCGCAGCGTGCAAGAAGCAGGCGTATGTCGAGCTTGAAATGGCCGGCAAGAAGGGCGAGCCGTATTCCATGGACGCCGCAATGGCGAAGCTGTTCGCGGCCGAGGCCGCGAGCGACGTCACCCGCAGGGCGGTGCAGCTCTTCGGCGGTTACGGCTATACGCGCGAGTATCCCGTGGAGCGCATGATGCGCGACGCGAAGATCACCGAGATATATGAAGGTACCTCCGAGGTCCAGCGCATGGTCATTGCGAGCCGCCTCGGCGTGAAGTAAGGAGGCAGACAATGAAGATCATAGTTTGTGTGAAGCAGGTCCCGGATACCTCCGGAAAGGTTGCCGTCAATCCTGACGGTACCCTCAACCGCGCGTCGATGCCGGTCATCACCAACCCCGACGACCTCAACGCGGTCGAAGCCGCATTGAAGCTCAAGGAAGAAACGGGCTGCAAGGTCATCGTCGTCTCCATGGGGCCGCCGCCCGCGATGAAGATGCTGCGCGAGATCATGGCCATGGGCGCCGATGAAGGCGTGCTCATTTCCGGCCGTGAGTTCGGCGGTTCCGATACCTATGCGACGAGCCAGATCATCGCCGCCGCGATCCACAAGATCGGCGTCGAGAAGGATGACGTCGTGATGTGCGGCCGTCAGGCCATCGATGGCGACACGGCGCAGGTCGGCCCGCAGATCGCTGAAAAGCTGCATCTGCCCCAGGTCACCTATGCCGCCGACATCCACAAAACCGGCGACACGCTCACCATCAAGCGTATGCTCGAGGACGGCTACATGACCATAAAGGTCAAGACCCCCTGCCTTGTCACCTGCATAAAGGAACTCAACGTTCCGCGTTACATGAGCATCCCCGGCGTGTTCGGCTGTTACAGCAAGCCGCTGACCGTGTTCGATTTTGAAGCCCTCAAGGACGAGCCCCTTATCGATCTTGCAACGATCGGCCTCAAGGGTTCCCCGACGAACATCTTCAAGTCCTTCACGCCGCCCCAGAAGGGTGTCGGTATGATGCTTGAGGGTGCGGACAAGAGCACCTGTGAGGATCTTGCCGATCGTCTTGCTTCAAAGCACATCATCTGATCGAAAGGAGAATGAACATGGCTTATAACAGCATGGATATACCCGCCTTCAAGGATGTATGGGTGTTCTGCGAGCAGCGTGAAGGCAAGCTTATGCCCACTGACTTCGAGCTTATCTCCGAAGGCCGCAAGCTGGCCGACGAGCTGGGCGTGAAGCTGTGCGGACTGCTCCTCGGCGACAAGGTCGAGGGCCTCTGCCACGATCTCGCGGGTTACGGCGCGGACAAGATCGTCCTCTGTGACCACCCGATGCTCCATCATTACACGACCGACGCTTACGCGAAGGTCATCTGCGACACGATCGAGGAGATGAAGCCTGAGGTATTCCTCATCGGCGCATCCAACATCGGCCGCGACCTCGGCCCCCGCTGCGCCGCGAGACTGCACACCGGTCTTTGCGCGGACTGCACGCATCTTGATGTTGACGTTGCGAATTATGTCGAGTTCCTGCGCACCGCCTCCACCATCGATGTGGACAACACCAAGTGGGATCTTGAGGACCGCAACCTGAAGATGACCCGTCCGGCATTCGGCGGCCATCTTATGGCGACCATCATCTGCCCGCGCTTCCGCCCCGCAATGGCGACGGTGCGTCCGGGCGTTATGAGAAAAGCCCCCTTTGACGAAGCCCGTGCGAAGGCTGTCGAGATCGTGCGTCCCGCTGTCAGGCTTGCCGCAGAAGATCTTGAGACCGAGGTCACCGAAGTCGTCAAGGCCGCCAAGAAGATCGTTGATCTCGTCGGCGCGGACTACATCGTTTCCGTCGGCCGCGGCATAAGCCGCGACGTGCAGCTTGGCATCAAGCTTGCAGAAGAGCTTGCGGAAGTGCTCGGCGGCGTTGTGGGCGGCTCCCGTGCCGTCATCGACTCCGGCTGGCTCTCCTCCGATCATCAGGTCGGACAGACCGGCAAGACCGTGCATCCGAAGGTGTATATCGCGCTGGGCATTTCCGGCGCAATCCAGCACAAGGCCGGTATGCAGGACAGCGAGTGCATAATCGCCGTCAACAAGAACGATACCGCGCCCATCTTCGAGATCGCCGACTACGGCATCACGGGCGACCTTTTCAAGGTCACGCCGATGCTCACCGAGGCCATCAGGAAGATCAAAGCCGAAAAGGCCGGCAAATAAAACAAAGTTTTCATGCGAAGCGCCCCCGAAAGGGGGCGCTTCCTGCGTGATATTGTCACGGAAAAGGGCGCGATGTTCCTGTATCATAAGGGCATAAAAGAACCGAAAGGATACGGGAGGATAAAAATATGGCAGTCATTACGATAACGAAGGAAAACTTTGAGAAGGAAGTCATGGAGAGCAAGATGACCGTGCTGCTCGATTTCTGGGCAAGCTGGTGCGGCCCGTGCAGGATGGTATCGCCCGTGATAGATGAGATCGCGGAGGACAACGCCGGGATAAAGGTCGGCAAGGTGAACGTTGACGAGCAGAAGGAGCTTGCGGCGCAGTTCGGCGTGATGAGCATCCCCACGCTCATCGTCATGAAGGACGGCCGCGTTGCCAAGCGTTCCGTCGGCGCAAAGCCGCGCGAGCAGATCGAGGATATGATATCCTGAAAAACACCGGATACAGACCGGCCGCCACGCATCATGCGGGGCGGCCGGTCTTTTCAGCGGGAAAGCGCCTCGAGCGCTTTTATGTCGGTAAGCTCGATCGAGCCGCGCGAAAGGCGGACCATGCCGTTTGACTGGAAATAGCGCAGCATCCTTGTGACGACCTCGCGCGCGGTGCCGAGGTGCGCGGCGATGCGCTCATGCGTTATCTCAAGCAAGGCGCTGCCGGCGATGCCGCTCTCATCGATGAGAAACGCCGCAAGCCGCTTGTCGAAGCTCTTCCACATTATCTGTTCTATGAGCCACATCACCTCCGAAAAACGCGAGGCCATGAGCTGGTTCGTAAAATTCGCGACGGGCAGCGAGCGCTCCATGAGCGCCTTGTATATATCTGAGGGGATAAGATAGAACGCGCTGTCCTTTTCAGCTTCGACGATGATCTCGAACTGGATGCTGTGCAGCATGCACGAGGCTGAAAAGAGGCATACGTCGCGTGGGAAAAGGCGGTATAACGTGACCTCGCGTCCTTCGTCGGACATCAGGTATGCGCGAAGCTGACCGCTTGCAACGGCGATGAGTCCCACACAATCAGATGTGCCGTTGTGCAGCACGGTCCCGGCGCGCACGCTGCGCAGCACGGCGGACGCCTGAAGCGTTTGCCTGTCGGCTTGCGCAAGCTCGTTCCAGATGGGGAAACAATCGGACAGTTCCGTAAAAAACCGCCTCCTTTCCATTCATTTTTAATTATACTTTTTCGGCGGCGCGTGTCAATTGGATATTGACATATGCCGAAAATGGATTATCATTTAAGCCGATGGTATATTTACTAAACTGAATGAACCGGCAGCAATTCCGAAAGGAGACAAAATGAAATATCTCACCATGGATTCCGCTTTTTCGAACACGCGCAACAGGAGCGCGCAGACGAGTCCCGCATCCGGCATGTGTTCGCTGTGCGCGGAGAACTGCGAGAGCATATGCGAGCTTGGGCTTGCGGCGGTGCGCGGCGCGGAGACCGTGTATCCGACGACGACCGGCGCAAACCAGATCGCATCGGAAAAGCAGCTTCCGCTTGATTATTCCGCGTTCAACATAAACGGCCGCGTGTTCGGCGCGGCGGGGACGAGCGCCGATTATGAGCATGCGGAGATTTACAACGTGGATCTTGCGGTAGAATACGGCAGCATGAACAGGGTCAAACTTGCAATGCCCGTGATTCTGCCGGCGCTTGTGAAGCTGAACTGGCGCGATTATTTTGGCGGCGCGGCGATGGCGGGCGTGACGTGCATGGTGGGCGAGGACGCAAAAAGCAAGGACGGCGCGCTTCGCGTCGAACACGGCAAGGTGACGGATTTTCCTCTGATGGGCGAGATCATCCAAAGCTTCAACAGGTATTATCGCGGGTACGGACAGATCGTGCCGCAGTGCAACGTTGAAGACGATATGCTTGGCGTGCCGGAGATCGCGATAACGAAGTACGGCGCGAAGGCGATCGAGTTCAAATTCGGTCAAAGCGCGAAGGGGACGCAGCCTGTGAACCGTCTCTCCGGGCTTGAACAGGCAAAGGAGAAAAAGGCGATGGGCGCGCTTGTGCGTCCCGATCCGTCGGATCCTCTCGTCCAGCGGGCGTATGAGGATGGCGTTTGCCCCAATTTTTACATGTACGGCCGTCTTCCCCAGTATGATGAGGAGTTTTTTGCCCGCCGCATTGAAAAGCTGCGCGCGCTCGGCGTTGAAAACGTCTATTTCAAGATGGCGGGTTACGACCCTTCGGATATCGAGCGGGTATTGCGCATCGCCGCCGAAAACCGCGTCGATATGGTAACGTTCGACGGCGCGGGCGGCGGCAGCGGATACAGCCCGTGCAAGATGATGAACGAATGGGGCCTGAGCGCGATCATGCTTGAACATGCGCTCGTCGGGATCTCGGCACGCCTTGCCGCCGAGGGAAAGAAGCTGCCCGCGATCGCGCTGGCAGGCGGCTTTGCATCGGAGGACAAGGTGTTCAAGGCGCTCGCGCTCGGCGACGGATACGTCAAAGCCGTGGGCATCTGCCGCGCCTCGATGGCGGCCGCGATGCGCGGGAAAAGCGTCGGTGAGGCGATAAAGGCCGGCCGCGTGCCGGAGGCGTTCAAGAAGTACGGCTCGAGCATCGGGGAGATATTCGGCGACCTGCCTGATCTTCGCGCGCTTTACGGCCGTCAGGCGAACGATTTTTCAACCGGCGCGATCGGCGTGTTCTCATACCTCAACAAGATCGCGTTCGGCCTCAGGCACTTCGGCGCGCTGAACCGCAAGTTCAACGCGGCGCTTTTCAACCAAAATGACCTTATCCCGCTTACGGCGGAAGCGGAAAAGCTGATCGGAAAAGATTGAGAACGATTCTCAAAGTGTGACTTTGTCACGGATGAAAACGAATATTCGGCGTATAATAACGTCAACAAAATGAAGGAGGACAATCGGTTATGAAACAATATGTATGCTCACTGTGCGGATATGTTTATGATGAGGCGAAGGGTATCCCCGAGGACGGCATAGCGCCGGGAACAAAATGGGAAGATCTGCCCGAGGATTGGGAGTGCCCGCTGTGCGGCGCGTCAAAGGCGGAGTTCGAGGAGAAATAAGCGATCGGACAGACGCGGCCCCGACGGGTTGCGCTGCATGAAGCGCGAAAGCACGCGGACAATATTTTGCGCACGGTATTGACAAAATATCTGTAACACATATAATTACAGTACAAACTACATGGAGGTAATAAATCAAATGTGTGATATCAAATTCTATTATTGCAAGCATTGCGGCAACATAATCGGCATGATCCATGCGTCCGGCGTCCCCGTGATCTGCTGCGGCGAACCGATGACGCTCATGGAGGCGAACTCCGTTGACGCAAGCCGTGAAAAGCATGTTCCGGAAGTGAGTGTTGAAGGCAACACAGTGAAGGTAAAGATCGGCGCCGTCGCCCATCCCATGATCGAGGCGCACCACATCGAGTGGGTGTATCTCCAGAGCAATAACGGCGGTCAGCGCAAGTGCCTCGCCGTCGGCAGCGAGCCGGAGACCTCTTTTGCTCTCACCGAGGGCGACAAGCCCGTCGCGGTGTATGCTTACTGCAATCTCCACGGCCTCTGGGTCAAGCAGCTGTAAGATATAAAACGCAACAAAAGGGCCGCGGCGCATGAAGGGCGTCCCGAAGGACGATAACCTGAACGGAAACGGCATTGCATGGCAAAAAAATGCGGGAGCACAGAAATGTGACTCTCGCTTTTTTATTCGGCATTTTTGCGCGCACCGCCAGGCCGTTTCCGTCCGGGGCCGGGTCTCGACGGCTTACTCACTCCACAACGGGCATTTCCATGTTCTCGATAGCGTTGCGCAGCTTCGGATGACGGATGACAAAGTGTATCGTGGGAGACTGGTTCTTTGAAAGCATTACCCACTCGCCCTCGCGTATGGTGAGCTGAATGTTTCGAAACGCCTTCTCCGGATTCATCGTCACAGAGTAATTTGCATGGCTTTGCGCAAATTGTTCCGTCGCGCATTTGTGCTGCGAATATTCCTCATACGTATAAAAAATGTTCTTTTCATAGAACATGCCGGTAAGCGAAAGCGCCGGCGGGTATTTTTCAAAGTCCTCCGCGCGCAGCTGATACAGCTCATCACACACCGTACCGTGAGACAGGATCCGCCCGATCCGCTGCCGCTCCATGGCGGCATATTCCAGGATCAGGGCCTGATCCTCCGAAGAAACGCCGTTCCGCCGCAGTATTTTTGTCAGCAGATCCGCCGGGAGCGTGTAGACCGGCGGCGACGAGAGAACGCAGCGGAGGGAGTCGATCCGTTCCTCTTCGTCCTTGAGAAAAGCCAGGAAACTCTTTTTCGTTTCGGCTCGGTAAATATCCATCAGCGGCAGCGCCTTTGTCAGCAGGCACTCCGCCTTTTGCGTATAAAATTGGAGTTCGCGCGTCTTGTTTGTGAGATAGTACTTGCCGTCACCGTGGAACCCTGAAAGACAATCGCCGACAAGGGCCGCCGCGCCCGACACATAGTTCAGGTGATCATAAACAGCGTTTTGCGATGATTTCATATAGTAGGGCGAAACCTGACCCGTCATGTAAAGCGGGATCCAGCTTTCAAGGCCCAGCATCAGCTCGTGGAACGGGCGGTCGAGATTGTGGACCATGTTGATGTGAAGACCTTTTTTGAGCATGACCGCAAGACCGAACATCCACTTCTTCGGAAACTCCGGATCTTCCGCAAGGTCGGTCATGGGCATATCTGAGCACATGAAAACCGGCTGCACAGAACGGGAGAGTACCGTGGCCTTGAAAAAATCGAGCTCGCCCTGCCGCATTTCGGCAAGCCCGTAGTAATTGCGGGATACCGGGATGCCGATGGGCAGCGACGGCACCTTCAGCTCGTCGAAACGGATGGAACGGATGAAAGCGTTGAGATCAAAATCGTCAAGCTTTTCAAGAAAATGCTCCACAGCGTCGCCGCCAGGAGCGTTTCCTGTGCAAAGCCACTCGGAAAGCAGCTGCATTTTTGCCGCCGGCTCGCTGGCAGACTGCGGACCGGGGCCAATGAGCCCTTCAAGCAGTTCCCAGTCGGTTTGGCGCTTATAGTGCATTATAGTATATTGTGCCACACCCTGTGCAAATGCCGCGACGTCGGCGGGGCGGCGCTGCCCGGCGCGGATCTTCGAAATATAGGAAGAATCATAGCTCAAAGCCCTCGCAAGCTCCCCGGGGGCAATTCCCAAAGCGTCGATCAGCGCATTCAGCTTATCGGCCAGCGCCTGGGTATCCGATCCGCTTTCCTGCCTGAGCGCATCGTTGAGCGCGGCGCGTATCTCTTTCGCGTCCATACCCTCAGTATCGCCGGAAAGGGCGGAAATTCCGCGCGCAAGCTTTGCGACAGGTTCGCTTCCGGCGGCAGGGACACGCGCCCCTTTGCGATAGCGGCTGATCACTGAGGGCGACAGGCCGCACGCCTCGGACAGCTCTTTCCCCGTGCAGGACAGCCGTTCTATATATTGGTTCAACAGTTCCTTAAATGTCATGGGAAGCTCTCCTTTTGAATGGAAGTATGGCATGTGACTTTCCTGCGTTCCATATAAATCATCGAAATTGCCAGGTCAGTCATTGACAGATAAGTCAACACGGTTTCCCGCCGCGCACGGAAGGTGTAAAATTTAACCGATATAAAGCAAGATGGAAAATGCGGTACTGCAATAAAAGCAATTATATTGTATCAGCAAATCGCCTTGAGGGGAGAACCGTTTATGAAATATATCGCGCTTTTTGTTTCGGTAATGCTTATTGTGTTGTGCGCTGGCTGTTTTGCAAAAGCAAACACACCCGCGGGCGACGGCGGGAGCGGCGCGGGCAGCGCCGTTACGGAGATGCTGGGGGATGATATGCTTGCCATTTACGAAAACCGCGCAACAAAGCTTCCCGCGGCGGTCATATATGTTTTTCAGGGCGACGGCGTGCGCGTGGAATCGCCGCTTTATGGCGATGCCGACGTTAATGCCGTGCTTGACGCAATAGCCGAAATCACCGTGACCTGCGAAACGGACAGGACGGTCACCGACAGCGACACAAGCTACACCTTTTTGAACGCGGACGGAACAGAGGCGGGCAGCGTATCCTTCAATGGCGATTACCTTGACTGCGGCGGGAAAAAATATGAGATCGGGAACACAAAAGCGCTTGGAAAGATTGACTTCCCCGCAGAAACCGACAGGGATACGCTGACGCTCGACGGCCCGGATCCACGGATGTATGAGTTCCTTGAAAGGTGCAAGACCGAGCAGCCCGCAAGCGTCAGGGTCGTGCGCGACGGGATAGAATCCGTGATAACCGATCCCGAAACGATAGAAAAGGCGGTCGATTCGCTCTATTCCATAAATTTTGTCATGTATGCGCTGCGGGGAACGGAGCCTCCCGCCACCACGCTCACCGCTGCCTTTGTGATGAGTGACGGCTGGGAATACAGCGTCACCCTCAATGACGACGGCATCTATATATACGAATATCCGGAGCCGCTGGGAGCTTGGTCGTTCTACACGGACGGAGCGGAGTATTTCACAGAGGCGCTTGAAGGAGAAAAATGAGGGCGGATACTTTAATGATCAGGCGACAGCGGAGGATGAAATAATGAGAAAACCATCGATGAAAAAAACTGTTTCCGTACTTCTGGCAATTTTGTTGCCGATAGGCATGACAGCTTGCGGAAGAAGCAGCGATATTCCGGCGCCGTCCGATGTGCCCGCGCGGACAGAAACGGGCGCGCCGGTGAGCGCAGAGCCGGTCAACGCCGGCAGGGAGACGCCCTGTACGGACGCGGAAATTGCCGAAGCGATCAGCCGGGGCGGTCTTTTGTTCAGCGAAAAATGGTGCAGGCAACTGGTTGCCGATCAGAAATACCTGCCGCAGGACGTGGTGACCTGCCTCAACGAGCACATCGGCGAATACAAGATGGTTAAGCTCGGCGAAGACCCTGAAACAGAGCTAACGGACGATGATATAGCTACCATTGCGGCAGTGTTGCAGCTGCACGGCTACACGCCGGAAATGCTGGTCGCCATGAATTCCGAGCCGCTTTCCGCCGAGGCGCTTGAAGCAAAGCTCGCAGGGAACACAAACCACATGGTTGACGGAAGGACGGCTTATCCGAAGCCTGAGGACGGCGCGGATTTTCTGCCGTGCTTCAAAAACTTCAACCCAGAGGTGCAGGACACGGCGCTGGGAGTGACGCTGACCGCGCCCCGCGAGGTGACGGATACCACCACCTTCAACCGGGAGGTCGGTTTGGGCCTATCAATTGCCCGCTGCGCGCTCATCACCAACAACTCCGGCAAGCGTGTCCAGCTCACGGCGGCAAATGATCTGCCCGATTCGGAATGGCGGAAGCTCGCGGGCTACGACCCGTCCCTCGTGCTGGACTGGTCGGGCTCCTATGACCCGACGACCGGGGAATCGAGCGCGTATACGGACATCAACCTGATTCCGCTCAATGCGTCAAGCGTGCTGGAACCGGGAGAATCCACGGTGGTGCGGTACGCCTATCTTGGCCGGGAGGACGAGGATTTCGACTTCATTTCCCGCTTCTCATATTATGTCACCGACGGGGAAAGCACCGGGCTTATCATGGGCTTTACGCTCAACCACATCCGGCCCTCCAAGTTCCCGACGACCACCTGCACCGTGACGGGCACGGTATACGATGAGGAAACAGGGCTGCCGATCCCCTTTACCGATGTGCAGACCTCCCGTACCGGCGATTTTGCGACGACCGACATCAAGGGACAGTTTACGATTGAGGTCCCCGCGTTTCAATTCGACTCGACCGGCAACTGGGCGCGCACGACGGTTTTTATAAATGAGCTTGGCTTGTTGAGCAACGGACTGGCTCAAGTGAACGATACTTATGCACAGGAATCCGTTATTATCGAGCCGCACGCGGGCGAAACCGCGGAGCTGACGTTTGCGCTTAAAAAGAAGCCCGCGCAGGTCAACTATACGCTTCAAACGGAGCACGACATGAAGATGCAGGCGTACTGCGTGGATATCTCAAACGACGTCGTCGTCACCGCGCCCTTCCACACAACCTTCAGCACCGAGTATAAATATGAAAACGGCTATCTGCATGTGTTCGACAAGACAGGCAAGTTGCTTTTTGAAAAGTGGCTGCGCGGCGAAAGCGCCTTCTGCGACATTTCAACGGACGGAACGCTTGTCGCCTCTGTCGTCCACGGAGAGAACGAGGGCGAGGCGGATACCGCCGTTGTGTGGGATTTGAGCGGCAACGAAGTTTTTTCTTATCAGGTGCCGTACAAAGATAACCCGGCGCTCTATGTGCAGGCGGAAGGAGGAAATGACGGGGAAGTGTTCTCCAAGCTCGGCGACCTCGAAATCTCAAACGACGGCAAGCTGCTGTTGCTTTCCACCGACGAGGGCTACGTAAGCGTTGTGCGCCTTGCGGATGAAAAGATCATCTGCGACTTTTTCACAAACGCCAAAATGTACAAGCTGTTCTGGTCAAAGGACGACAGGATGGTCTATACCGGAACGGAGGCCGGCGATTTTCGCGCCACCGAGGTCGCGACAGGAAAAACACTTTGGAAAAAGTACATTGAAGCCACGATCTTCGGCTGGGCGATGAACGACACCTGCGTTGTGACCTCTACCAAGGCGACCGGCGTGGGCTACCTCATCTGCACGGAGCTTAAAACCGGCAAAACGCTCTGGACTCTCGATGTGGGCATGCGAAACTCCAGCATGTGCCTCTCTCACGATGGTAAGACGCTGTTTTGGGGCACGGACACCGGCGCCACAAACGAAGGCTGTATGTTCATCGATATGGAAACCGGAACGCCGCTTTGGGGAACGCTCGGCGGGAAGCAGGCGGCGGCGTTCTCGGCGGACGACAGGTATGTGGCCCTGCGCAGCGGCGGCAATCTTCAGCTTTGGACAACCACAGGCGAGCATCTTTACGGCGCGATCATCGCCCTTGACGATAACTCCATGAGCTGGGGGCTATATATGAGCGGCGATTGCAAGTATATCGTCAGCTTTGCGGGCGGCAGCGTGGAGGACAGGCACTATGGCGTGATGTACGCGCTGACGCTGGATGATGCTGCGCCGCTGGAATAAGCAGGAGGTAATCGGAATGAAAAAAGTTGTTTGCATATTGCTGGGAACAGTCCTGTCGGTCTCGCTGTTTGCAGGCTGCGGCGGCGGAAAACCTGCCCCGGTCACGGAGGGCGGCGCGGAGGGGCTCATTGCCTATCTTACGGGCAGCGGCAACGAGGATTACCTCCTTACGGATGACGCCGAAGCCGATTTGACGGGCGCCGCCGTTTCCGCAGACAGGACCGTGCTGTTGGGGGAAGGCATTACGCTTAAGCTTAAAGGTACTTTCGCGCCCGGCGAGGGCTGCATCACCGTGCGTGCCGGAAGCGAAGGAAGCGACAAGCCCATGCTCGACCTTTCTGCGTTGAGCTTTGCATTTGCCGCCGAGCAGGAGGCGACGTTTCTTGAGGTGCGCTCCGACGTGGAGCTGACTCCTCCGCAGGCGCAGGAGCGCCTTTTTGTGGATACGTCAAACGACGAATGGACGAGCATCAAGGCAATGCGTCCGCAGGATGCAGCGCCACAGGATGAGGAACCGCAGGATGACGGCCCGGGCGGCACCTGCGAGATATCCACGCCGGAGGAGTTCCTCGAGTTTCTTCCCAAAGCGGATACGGAGCAAATAGCGCTGAATAACGACCTTACCGTCGCGCTCGACGGCGTGGCGCTCACGCACGACGTATTTATCGTCTGCAACGGCCATGCGCTGATTCTTACGGGTACGATCAACATGGAGGGCGGCGTGCTGGATATCGGCGAGAACCCGGACGTTGAGAGCGGCACGGTGGACATATCGGGCTTAACGGTAATGTGCGCTCCTGACGCCTATCCGAGCGGTAATAGCGACATACTGTTTATAGGGATGAACTTCAAGCAGATAATCGGCGAACCCGCGTTGGGTGACGGGCTGCTTTATGAGATACCGGACGACGGTTCTCATGCTTCGGTAAAGATCAAAGAGATAACGACCCCGGAAATGCATGAGGCAAAGTTGCAGGAGGACATGACGCAATATCTTTCGGGCGTGGATTTTCCCGGCGGAGTTGGAA
>CAZARN010000013.1:0-53940 GCA_964487565.1 uncultured Clostridium sp. | reverse complement strand
TGAAAAAAAGCGTATGGATCAGGTGCTTGCGAATGAGGAGTTCCGCTCCATCATAACCGCGATAGGCACAGGGATAGGCGAGGACTTTTCGCTTTCGGGTCTGAAATACGATAAGATAATCATCCTTTCGGACGCCGATCAGGACGGCGCGCACATAAGGGCGATACTGCTCACGTTCTTCTATCGCTATATGAAGGAGCTGATCACCGAAGGGCATGTGTACATGGGCATGCCGCCGCTTTACAGGATAGTGCGCGGCAAGGACAGCAAGTACCTGTACGACGACGCGGCGCTCAACCGCGAAATAAAAAAGGCAGGTAAAAACTATACCCTCCAGCGCTACAAGGGACTCGGCGAGATGAATCCGGAGCAGCTTTGGGAGACAACGCTCAATCCGGAAAACCGCTCCCTCGTGCAGGTGACGATCGAAGACGCGGCGGATGTGGAGCATCTTGTGACGATACTCATGGGGGACAAGGTCGGCCCGCGCAAGGAATATATAAGCGAGTTCGCTGATTTCAACAAGTTTGACATTTTTGAGGCCAAGGCCCATTTTACAGGCGGAAGGACACAGGAAGCATATGGCGAAGAAGACGATTGAACGGCCGCCGATAGGCACGGACAGCAACATAATGACGCGCAGCATGGATACCGTGATGCACGAATCAATGCTGCCGTACGCGGAGCATGTCATACTTGAGCGCGCGTTGCCGCGCGTTGAGGACGGGCTGAAACCCGTGCAGCGCAGGATACTTTTCACGATGCTCGGCCTCGGCGTCACGCCGGACAAGCCGCACAGAAAGAGCGCGCGCATCGTCGGCGACTGCCTTGGCAAATACCATCCGCACGGCGACACATCGGTTTACGACGCGATGGTGCGCATGGCGCAGGATTTCAACATGCAGTCTCCGCTTGTGGACGGACACGGCAACTTCGGCAGCATAGACGGCGACAGCGCCGCCGCGATGCGCTATACCGAAGCACGAATGACCCCGCTTGCGCTCGAGCTGCTGCGCGACATAGACAAGGACACGGTCAAATTCAGCCTTAATTTCGACGACAGCCTCAAGGAGCCTGACCTCCTGCCCGGAAGGTTCCCGAATCTTCTCGTCAACGGCGCATCGGGCATTGCGGTCGGCCTTGCGACGAACATACCTCCGCATAATTTTGAAGAAGCCGTGGACGTCGTGATCGCCCAAATGGAGAATCCGGACATCACGCTTGACGCTTTGATGAAGATCATGCCATGCCCCGATTTCCCGACGGGCGGATTTATAATCGACTCTCCCGAAATACGCACCGCATATGAGACCGGACGCGGAAAACTCACCGTGCGCGCAAAAGCCGAGATCGAGGAAGGACGCAACGGGAAGAAGCTCATCGCGATAAGCGAGATGCCGTATCAGGTGAATAAAGCCCGCGCGCTTGAAGATATCCTTCGCCTCACACAGGAGAAGAAGGCCATGTTCGCGGGCGTTTCGGATATAAGGGATGAATCCGACAGGATGGGCCTTCGCGCCGTGATAGAGGTGAAGAAGGACTACGACGCGGAGAAAATACTTCAGTATCTTTATAAATATTCGGATCTTCAGGTGACCTTCGGCGTGAACATGGTGGCAATCGCCGAAGGCAAGCCGCAGCAGATGAGCCTCAAGGAGATGCTCGCGTTCTATATCGCCCATCAGGAGGACGTGGTCACGCGGCGCACGCAGTTCGACCTTGAATCCGCGCAGCGCAGGGAGCATATCCTCGAAGGATACAAGCTTGCGATACTCAACCTTGATGAGGTCATCGCCCTCATCCGCGCCAGCAAAAACCCGCGCGAGGCGCGCGAAAAGCTCATGGCGCGCTTCGGCTTTTCCGAAATACAGGCGCAGGCGATCCTCGATCTCAGGCTGCAAAGGCTCACGAACCTGGAGCTTGCCGCGATAGAAAACGATTATAAGGCAATCAAGCTTGAAATAAAGAGCCTCAAGGAGATACTTGCCTCGCATGAGGCGCTGCACGGCGTGATAAAGAAAGAGCTTACGGAGATCAAGCAAAAATACGCTGTGGCGCGCAGAACGCAGCTTATCAAAGAAAATGCGGTCGAAATAAAGGAAGAAGAGGACGAGACGCTCATCGAGCAGGTGACCGTCGCGCTCATCGAAGGCGGAAGGCTTCGCCGGATGCCTTACAAGAGCGGTCAGAGCGTCGCGGCGGAAGGAGAAAACGTGCAGCGCGTTTTTGATACGAACACGTCAAGAAAGCTGCGCCTTTTCACAAACCACGGCAATCTTATCTCGCTTGGCGTTTCGGAGCTTCCGGAAACAAAGCTTGCTGCGAAGCCTGTCAACCTCAACACGATCGTTCCCATGGAAAGCGACGAGCGCGTTATCGCGTCGTTTGAGGACGCAGGCGAGGGACAGCTTGTATTTGCGACAAAGCTCGGCAATGTTAAGCTGTCAAAGGATCAGGAATACTCAACGCGCACAAAGAAGCTGCAAGCCATAGCCATAAAGGATAAGGACGAGCTTATCGCGGTCGAAGAGGTGCGGCCGGAGGACAACACAATGCTCCTCATCACACGGCGCGGCATGAGCATCCGCTTTGCCGCGGATACCGTGCCGGAGATGGGGCGCGTTGCGGGCGGAGTGCGCTGCATAAAGCTCGATCCCGGCGACGAGGTGCTCTATTTCGGCCAGATGAACGACGAGGGCGAGATACTGACAATTTCGGACAGGGGATACGCGAAGCGAAGCTTCGTTTTCGAATATGAGGTTCAGGGAAGAAACGGCAAGGGCCTCAAGACGTTCGATTTCAAGAAGAACGGGAGCAACGGCACGCGGATCGCTGCCGCAATGCACGTCAGGAAGCCCTTCACCTTCACCGTGACGCAGTTCCACGGCACGGTGAGCGAATTCGACACGGAGCTTGTGCGCATCGACCTTCGCGCGGGCAAGGGCACGCTGCTTGTGATGGCGCTGCTTGACGACGTTGTGATAAGCGCAAACCCCAGACGCGATTCATAACATTGCGTGCCGGCACATACCTTAAACCGAAGTACATGCAAATCGGGGTTGGGGTATGGAGTGTTTTGCGCAGGAGAACATTGCAAAAATCACCGGCGCGCTCGACGGGGAGCTAAAGGCGGATCACGTCATGCGATCTGAGACCATATATACGGGGCGCATTGTCGTGATGCGCTCAAGCGGAACGCCCGATATACTGCCGCTTTCGGTGCCGGGCAGACTGATGGACGGTTTTTCGGGCGAAGGCGCCGTTTCGCTTCGGGCGCAGATACGCTCGTACAGCATGCGCGAGGGTGAGAAAAATCACCTTGCGCTCACGCTTTTTGCGCGCTTCATCGGGGACGCGGCCCCGGACGCGCCGGATGAGAACGAGATCGGCCTCGCGGGGACGCTTGCAAAAAAGGCGGTGTTCCGCACGACGCCATTCATGCGTGAGATCGCCGATATGCTCGTTGAAGTGAACCGCGCGTTCGGACGCAGCGACTATATCCCCTGCATAGCATGGGGAAGGGACGCACATCTTGCGGCGGAGCTTGAGCCGGGCGCGAGGATACGGCTTACCGGCCGGATGCAGAGCCGCGAATACATAAAACGGTTTCCGGGCGGCGCGGAGGAAACGCGCACGGCATACGAAGTGTCATGCCGGACGCTTGAAATCTTTTGAAGATCGTGAGGAAATGATATGTCCATGGACGGGCTTTGCCTTTACGCTTCGGTGCTTGATATGCGCCGCGAGCTGACGGGCGGAAAAATCGACAGGATACAGCAGCCTGAAAAGGACGAGCTGTTGCTTTCAATACGCAGCGCATCGCAGAATTACAAGCTTCTCATCAACGTATCCGCGGCGGATAACCGCGTGCATATTACCGATGAACGGAAGCAGTCGCCGACGGACGCGCCGATGTTCTGTATGCTTTTGAGAAAGCGCATAACCGCGGGAAGAATACTTGGCTTTGAACAGACCAATACGGACAGGGTGCTGTCGATAGGGATCGAAACCTATAACGAGCTTGGAGACCTTGCCGAATTCACGCTCAACTGCGAACTGATGGGCAAACACTCCAACATAATCCTCGTAGGCGATAACGGGACCGTGATCGACGCGATAAAGCATGTGGGCCTTGGCATGTCGAGCGTGAGGCCGATGATGCCTGGCGTACAATACAGCCTTCCGCCGGCGCAGGACAAGCTTGACCCGCTGAGCGCTGAAAAAAGCGACTTCGAGGCGGCGCTTTGCGCGCCCACAGATCCTGCAAAAGCGCTTTCGCAGGCGTTTTTCGGCATATCGCCGCAATCGGCCGCGTCGCTGCTCGACGCCTGCGGCAGGGAGGGACTTGCGGACTTTTTTGCGGCTTTCCGCCAAAGCGCCGACGCATATGTGGCCGTTGATGAAAACGGCGCGCCGACGGCCGTATACCCATATAAGCCGCGAGGCATGACCGTTAAGGAGACGGCGTCCATAGGCGAAGCGTATGACCTTTTATACGCGGAGCGCGAACGCACGCAATGGATAAAACGCCACGGTGCGAGCGCAAGGAAGATAATCGATAACAATATAGCCCGCTGCGAAAAAAAGCTGGAGCTGTACGCAGATGCGCTCAACGCCGCAGAAAGCATGGAGAAAAACAGGCTCTGCGGCGAGCTTGTCACGGCGAACCTGCACGCGCTCAAGCCGGGGCTTGCAAAGGTCGCGCTCGACAACTACTATACCGACCCGCCTGAGAAGACGGTCATTGCGCTTGACCCGCTGCTCACGCCGGGTGAGAACGCGCAGCGCTTTTTCAAAAAATACCAGAAGCAGAAGGCCGCACGCGACATGGCCGCCGTTCAGCGCGAGGCGGCGCTTGAAGAGCTTTCATATCTTGAAGGACAACTTGACAACCTCGCGAAGTGCACCGCGGAGAACGAGCTTGCGGAGCTTATAGACGAGCTTAAAGCCGAAGGCTATATCAAGGCGGAGCGCGGCGCGCGCAAAAAGCAGAAGCTGCCCGCGTCAAAACCCATGCGATTCGTGTCGAGCGACGGGATAGAGCTTTTGGTCGGCAAGAACAACGTGCAGAACGACAGGCTCACGCTGAAGACCGCGCTGCCAAACGAGATGTGGCTGCATACGAAGAACATCCCCGGCTCTCATGTGATAATCAGGCGCGAAGGGGATATACCCGACACGACGCTTTACGAGGCGGCGGTACTTGCGGCGTTTTACAGCCGCGCGCGCGGTGGCACAAGCGTGCCGGTGGATTATACGCCGCGAAAATACGTGAAAAAACCGGCCGGCGCAAAGCCCGGCATGGTGATATATTCAACAAACCGCACGATATATGTGACGCCCGATGAAGCGCTCGTCAGGAGGCTTGCCGGGAAGAGCGAATAAAGCGGCCCTCCGCGGAATATTTATCAAATATAACGCAGACGGAGGGGAATTATGAAGAGAATTCGGCGTTTTGCGGCGCTTGCGGCGCTGATCGCGGCGCTCGTGTTGTGCATCGCCGCCTGTGCGGGCAATGACGCCGCACAGACTGCTGCTGAAATATCCGAGGAAGGCCTGGACCCTTATCAGGGCTTCAGGCAGACGGTGCTCTATTTCACGACGGACGACGGTTTTGTCGTGCCGGTCACAAAGCCCATCCCGTGGGAGGAAGGCATAGGACGCGCAGCGCTGCGCTGCATTGTGAACACTGAGGAGAACCGCGACGCGGCGGCAACGATGGGCCTTTCGCTGCCGGTGCCCGAAGGAACGGAATTCACGCTGCGCATCGCTGACGACGCAACGGCGACTGTCGATCTCATCGGCTTGTCCGCGTGCGCGAGCGCCGATGAGGAACGGGCGATGGTGGAGGCTATCGTGAACACACTCACGGAGTTTCCCACGATCGACGCCGTGAAGATCACCGTAAACGGCGCATCGGATGTGACGCTTCCAAACGGCACGAAGCTCTCAGGCGCAATGTCCTCATGCGCACTCAACGCGGAGGAAGGGGAGATCACGGTATCGACCGACGGGGCAAGCGCGCTCACGCTCTACTTCCCAAACCTTTCCGGGAGCCTCAACGTGCCTGTCACGCGCTATATTGAAGGCGCAGTGACGCCGGAGACCGCCGTCAGAGAGCTTATTGCAGGCCCCAGGGCAGGCGCGCTGCTCAACTGTTTCCCCGAGGGCACAAAGCTCATTTCCGCAGTGATCGAGGACGGCGTCGCAACGGTGGAGCTTTCAAGCGAGTTTCTTGCAGTGACGTCCGGCACGGTCGGCCTTGACGCGGCTGCGTATGACACGATGTTCCTTACGCTTGACGCGATCGAGGACATTGCACGTCTTGACATCATCGTGGACGGAGAAGCTTATGAGTTCACGACGGAAACATCGGCGCCGTTATATATAAACGAATTCAGATAAACGCCTGTATACAAAGGAGAAAGAGCATGAAGCTTATCATCGCGTCAAACAACAAACACAAAATAACCGAGATCAAGGCAATACTGGGCGCCCACTTCGACGAGATACTCTCTCTCGCCGAGGCGGGCGTCGATATCGACGTGCTGGAGGACGGGGCCACATTCGAAGAAAACGCGCTCAAAAAGGCGCGGGAGGTGCTTGCGGCGACGGACGCTGACGCGGTGCTCAGCGACGACAGCGGCCTTGAAGTGGATGCGCTCGGCGGGGCGCCCGGCGTGTACAGCGCGCGTTATGCGGGAAACGGTCACGACGACGAAGCCAACAACGCAAAGCTTATTGAAGCCATGAAGGACGTTCCGGACGGGGCGCGCGGATGCAGGTTCGTGTGCGCCGCGGCCCTTGCAAGAAGGGGCAGTGCGGCAATAGTGCGCCGCGGCACGGTGGAAGGTACGCTGCTGCGCGAGAAACGCGGTGAGAGCGGCTTCGGTTACGATCCGCTGTTCTTCTACGCACCTGCGGGGCTTTCCTTTGCCCAGATGAGCGCGCAGGCGAAAAACGAGATAAGCCACAGAAAGCGCGCGCTGTGCGCGCTTGAGGAGGCGCTCGGGCGCGAGGACGCAAAATGAAGATATGCGTGATATCGGACACGCACGGCAGCGACGCCGCCATACGCCGCGCGCTGAACGCGGCCGACGGGGCTGACTGCTTCATCCATCTCGGGGACAATGTGCGCGACGCGCGCTCGATCGAGGCGGTTACGCAAAAGACCGTTTACAGCGTGCGGGGCAACTGCGACATGGCGAGCGAAGCGGAGGATGAGCGCGTGCTCACCCTCTGCGGGGCAAGGCTTTTCATCACCCACGGCCACCGTTACGGGGTCTCATCATCAACGACCCGGCTCGCCTGCCGCGGGGAGGAGCTTTGCTGCGGCGCGGCGCTTTTCGGGCATACTCACATGTCGCTTGTCGAGGCCTGGGGGCCTCTCCTTCTCATAAATCCGGGAAGCCCCGCGTTGCCGCGGGGCGGGATGCAACCTTCGATCGCCATGCTTGATATTAACGACGGGGAAATTTATCCTCGCATCGTCACGCTTTGATCAGCCGTGCAGCCTCCACGATACGAGGCGCTTTTCCGCATATGCAACGCCGTAATACATGAGCGCGGCCAGCGCGCACAGCACAACGATGCTCGCCATTACAAGGTCGAGCTTGAATACCTGACCGCCGTAAACGATGAGATATCCGAGACCCGCTTTTGAAACGAGATACTCGCCGACGATAACGCCCACCCAGCTCATACCGACGCTGAGCTTGAGGGCGTTCATTATCGTCGGTACAGAAGCCGGGAACACGACTTTGGCGAAAATTTGCAGCTTTGTCGCGCCGAGCGTTTTCATGAGGAGCTGATTCTCGCCGGTGATCTCGTTGAAGCCCGAAAGCACGCTCATTATCGTGACGACCAGCGAAACGAGCAGCGCCATCACGATTATGCTGGTCATGCCGGCCCCGAACCAAACGATGAGTATCGGCCCCAAAGCGATCTTCGGAAGGGCGTTGAGCACGACGAGGTACGGGTCGAGTATACTCGATAACGTGGGACTCCACCAGAGGAGCACGGCGATGAGCGTGCCGGCGGCAGTGCCCATGACAAAGCCCATGACGGTTTCATAAAGCGTGACGCCGATATGAAGGAACAGATCGCCGTCCGAATAAAGCCTGACGATAGTTGAAACAACACGGGACGGAGAGCTGCCGATGAACGGATCGATCACGCCGATGCGCGCAAAAAGCTCCCACAATGCGATGATCGCTATAAGCACGGCAAACCGCATAAGGGTGACAAACCGTTCGCGCCGGGTGAGTTTTTTCAAAAATTCGATATGCTCGAGCGAGTATGAGGCGTTGATTTCAGCTTTCACCTGCGTCAAGCTCCTTCCATATCATATCAAAATAATCCTTGAATTCGGGCGCGTTGCGCCGCGCAAGCGGGCCTTCGCCGCAGCTGAGCGTTATCACATGCTCTGCCTTGAGCGTCGCCGGCCTTCCGGAAAACACGAGCACGCGGTCACTCATTGAGATCGCTTCCGAAATATCATGCGTGACAAGAATGGCTGTTTTTCCTTCGCATCTGATGATCGAATAGACTTCGTCCGCAAGCCGCAGGCGCGTTTGGTAATCGAGCGCGGAGAAAGGCTCGTCGAGCAGCAAAACCTCAGGCGAAGCGGCAAGCGTCCTGATGAGCGCCACCTTCTGCCGCATGCCGCCTGAAAGCTGACGCGGATAACAACGCCTGAAATCATCCAGCCCGTATTTTGAAAGAAGCTCCAGCGCGCCGCGCCTGGTTTCATCCGTAAGACGCTTCTGCACCTCAAGCGCAAGCAGAACATTGCCTTCGATCGTGCGCCAGTCGAGCAGGTGATCGCGCTGGAGCATATAGCCGGGCTTGCCGCCGCTGAGCATGATCGTGCCCGTTGAGGGCGCGATGATTCCCGCGATAAGGGAAAGCACGCTTGTTTTGCCGCAGCCGGAAGGACCGACGATGGATATGAACTCGCCCCGCCGCACCTGCATTGAAAGATGCTCTACGGCAGGCGTTTCCCCGCTGCGCTCATGGTATATAAGACCAACATCGTTTATGTCAACTGCAATATCGCCCATATTCGCCTCCATGCCTCAATGTATTCTCAAATTCGCGCTTGGGTGAACGCGAAACAGCCGTTGCGCGTAATATATGGTATGAAAGGCGTGATGTATATGCAGACGAGGCCGTCCACAGTATATGTGAGAAAGTGCTGCGTTAAGCGCAAGACCCTGCGCTGCGTACTGCTGTTTGTTTTCGTTGCGATGATCCTGCTGTGCTGCGATGTGAACTTCCTGACGGCGATGCTGCTTTCGGGCGCTTCCGTGATCGTGGTAAGGATACTCGTGCTGCCTTAAGGCAGCAGGGCATAACAAAAGAACCCCTGCCGTTGAATGACAGGGGTTCATGTGCGGTCACATTAAATCAGAAGCTGCGCTCAACCTTGCCGGAGCGAAGGCAGCGAGTGCAAACATTCATCTTGCGCGTGGTGCCGTCAACGACAACATGCACGGACTGAATGTTAGGCGCCCATCCGCGCTTGGTCTTCCTGTTTGAATGGCTGACCAGATTGCCGGACATAACGCCCTTGTTGCAAACCTCACAAAACTTAGCCATGCTATACACCTCCTTACCGACTGTAAGCGTAACGTTTTGCTCAAACATCGATATTATAGCGGATAGAAGCGTGTTTTGCAAGCAGAAAATATCAAAAATTGCTTTTGAGAGCAACGCTTCCTGTAAATGCAATTCCTAGAAGCAAAAAACAGGCATACGAAATTGAAAAGCACGCAAAATATGTTCAGAAAGTCTGAAAGGAGGAGCGCATATGAGCCCCATCTATGAAGATGAGTATCTGCCTCTCGAGAGAAATCGCGCGAGGAAGCACCGCGAAAGACAGAGCGGAGAAAACAACGTGAACGGAAGCGAAAGCGAACGTCAGCGTGACAATCAGCGCGGCGATAAGGAGACAAAGCCGCTCTGAGACCACCCTGCCCGATGGCAGCGAAAATCGTCCGACTGCCACACTGAACAAACGGTGCGGACGCAAAAAGACTCCCTTACGGGGGCCTTTTTTGTTTTGATCCGGACGCCTTGCCTCTGTAAAGGCTTATGCGACAGGTCTGTCGCCGAGCGATTCGCGACGCACGAGCCTTATCACGATAAAGTACATCGCCGCAACAAACGCGACAAATATAACCGTGGAAAGCGTGTTGCCGATCATCGCGCACGAATCATATATACCGTGCAGAAGCACGGATGAAACATAGCCGGCGATAAGGTTCATCACCTTCCCGAAGCGATTGCCGCGGTTCGCGCACAGCTTGGCACGGCCGTAAAACAAGCCCATGAACACGGCGAAGGCCATGTGGCCGGGTATGGCCAGTATCGCGCGCGGGAAGGCGACAGTAAGCCCGTAACCGAACACATAACGGATGTTTTCAAACGCGGCGAACCCGAGGGATACGAACACGGCATATACGATGCCGTCAAAGCGATAATTGAAATTGGGGTTTCGCCATGAGCGCAGATAGAGAAACAGGAACTTCATCCCCTCCTCGACGACCGCCACAACGAGGAAGGCGAGCGCAAGCGTGTAATACGGGCTGTCCTCGCTCAAGGCGCTCGAGAGGATGCTTTCGCCAAGATACTCAAGCACTATGGAAACAAGCGCCGCAGCCACGCCCATGAGAGTCAGCGAAAGGAGAAGGAACGGGGGTTCCTTCTCGATCCTGTCCATGCGATAAATATAACGCATCAAAAACACCGCCGGCAGAACGGCCGCGAGGATGTATACGGCGAGTATTGCGAAAACGGGCAAAGCGAAAAGCATATTATCTTTGTTTATCCTTTCAATTGTTGCCGCCGTAAGGTGCAGAGGGATCTTCCGGCGGTTGTATTACGGTATTCTCAGCCCGGGTATCAAGCTTCGCAACGGATTGCTGCGGCTGCTGATACTGCTGATACTGCTGATACTGCTGATACTGCTGATACTGCTGATACTGCTGATACTGTGGCTGCTGCGGCTGCTGTTGCTGTTGCGGCTGCTGTTGCTGTTGATACTGCGGCTGCTGAGGCTGCTGTTGCTGCGGCCGGAACGGAGGCTGAGGCGCGTTCTGGAGGGGATTGAATGCCTGCGTGGCCTGAGGCGCGCCGCCCATGGGGTTAAATGCCTGCGTCGCAGGCTGGCTGTAAGCTTCCCTGTACTGTTGAGGGGGATTGTAGGGCGGCGTGGGCTGCACCGGGCCGGAAGGATATGCTCCGTCGGGCGGCGCATTTTTCTTTTTGCCGCCGCGGACGAGCAAAATTATGCCGAGCACGATGAGCGCGAGGGCTGCGACCGCGATAACGACTATTATGACGGGGCCTGAACCTGAGCCGAACATACCGGCGCCGAACTTCGCCTTGCTGACGATCACGGCGACGTTTTTATAATAATCCTGATCGCCGAGCGTGAGCGAAATGTTGAGCGTATACACGCCTTCTTCTTCCGGCGTGCCGCGGAGTGATATCGTTCCGTCGGAGTTGAGCGATACGTTCATGCCCGCGGGCGCGCCTGTCGCGCTGAGGGCGGATGCGCCGCCCATGCCGTTGAAGAGCACGGTTTCGCTTTCAAGCCCCGCGGAGACGGTTATTGCCGTGCCCGCGTCATAAGAAAGGAAGCTGCCCTTGATCTCAATGGGTGCGGGACGCGGCGTGGGCGTCGGCGCGGGCGTCGGGGAAGGCGTGGGCACGGGCGTCGGGGTCGGGGTCGGAGTCGGAGTCGGCGCCTCCGTCGGCGTTGGCGTCGGTTCCTCGGTCGGCGCCGCTGTCGCGGCGGCCTTCTTGATGGTTACTTCAAGATCGTATCCGCTCGCGATCATCGATCCGTTGTAATAGCATTCCACATCGAACACGAACGTGCCTGCTTTTTTCGGCGTTCCGGTCAGATACAGCTTGCCGCCGCGCTCGTAACCCGAGTCGTCGGTCCAGGTGCTTTTGAGCTTCATGCTTATGCCTTCCGGAAGATCGCCAGACCAGTTTATCTGGATGTATTCGTAATAATAACTTTCATCGAAGGTGTAAAGCGTTTCGTAGTATTTTTCACCCACGCGACCGTCGTCATATGCGAGCGCAGCGGCGGGGATGAGCACACAGATTAGCGCTGCGGCAAGAAATGTTGCGAACGCACGTTTTATTTTCATGCTGATCAACCTCCGGAAAATGTAACTTTATTTGTGATTATACATTATGCTGTTGTTAAAATCCACAATAAACGGTAAAAAGGTGTACGATTTATTACGAAACGCGGCGCTTGCCAGCGCAGCGTAAATGTTCTATGATATTGTTTTGAAAAGGAGTATTGAAAGGTTTATGAAATGGACTGAAATCGCCGTATTTACAACGGAACAGGGCCTTGACGCTGTTGCGGCAAGGTTTGATATTCTGGGCGTTCCACAGGTGATGATTGAGCAGGGACGCGACGAGATCGAAGCATTTTTGAAGGAAACGGCCAAATACTGGGATTTTGCCGATATGGATGAGCTTTGCCTGGGCGAGCCGTGCGTCAAGGCTTACGTTGCGGACGCGGGGGATAATGCGAAGCTCGTCAAAAACATATGCGCGTCTTTTCGCGCGCTGAAAAAGGAGGACGTCGGCATCGATCTCGGATCGCTGAGGGTGCAGACGCGCATTGTGGACGACGAGGACTGGGCCAACAGCTGGAAGGTGAATTACAAGCCGTTCGATGTCGGGCAGAAGCTCATGATACGCCCTTCGTGGATCGAGGATTATGATCCGCGCGACAGAAAGGTGATCTCGCTTGACCCGGGAATGGCCTTCGGCTCCGGCACGCATCAAACCACGCGGATGTGCCTTGAGGCGATCGAGCGAATAAGCGATATCGGGCGCAATATGCTCGACCTCGGCTGCGGCAGCGGCATACTTGCCATCGCCGCGCTGCTGCTCGGCGCAAAACACGCGCTTTGCGTGGATATAGATACCGTTGCGGAAAAGGTCGTGCATGAAAACGCGCGCATGAACGGGATCGACGACGAAAAATACGAGGTGCTCATAGGCGACGCAGTGACCGACGACGCCCTTCGCGAAAAGTATTGCGGCGAAAAGTACGGCTTCATAACGGCAAACATCGTGGCCTCGGTGATAATCGCGCTGATGCCGACGGTGAAGACGCTTCTTGCGCCTGACGGAACCTTTATAACCTCCGGCATAATCGCAGAAAGACTACCTGAGGTAATCGACGCGATGAAGGCGCAGGGCCTTGATTGCGTTGAGATCCATGAGGACGGCGACTGGCGGCAGATAACCGCGAAACACGCATGAACAGGTTTTTTGTTAAAAAAGAGGATATCCTCGACGGCGCGGCGCGCATATGCGGCGAGGACGCGCATCATATAACGGGCGTACTGCGGCTTGCGCCCGGGGATGAGGTCGTGCTGTGCGACGGATGCGGAACGGATTATCCGGCGGTCATAGAAAACGCGGATAAAACTGCCGTGACGCTCCGCGTCGGCGACCCTTCGCCTTCTTTGACGGAGCCTCGCGCGAAGGCGACGCTTTATCAGGCGCTGCCGAAGGCGGGGAAGCTTGAAACGATAATACAAAAATGCGTGGAGCTCGGCGTAAACAGGATCGTGCCGTTTGCGGCGGCGCGAAGCGTTGTGCGCCTCACCGCGGCGGAATTTGAAAAGAAGCGCGCGAGATATCAGCGCGTGGCATATGAAGCCGCAAAGCAGTCAAGACGCGGGATCGTGCCGGAGATCGCGCCGCTTGCGGCGTTTTGCGAGATATCGCCCGAAAGCCACGGCGCATTCCTTTTCCCGTATGAGGAGGAGAGCGCGACCTCGCTCAAGACGGCGCTGCGCGGGATCGTGCCGGATGCAGTAACGGACGTCGCGTTCATAATCGGGCCTGAGGGCGGCTTTGAACCGTCGGAAGCCGAAACGCTCGTTTCGCTCGGCGCGGTAAGCGTATCGCTTGGCCCGCGCATACTCCGTACCGAAACCGCGGGGCCTGCCGCACTTGCGATGATACTGTACGAACTGGAGCAGAAGGCATGAAGGTAGCGTTTGCAACGCTTGGCTGCAAGGTCAATCAATACGATACGGACGCGATGCGCGAGCTGTTTGAAAAGGCGGGCCATGAGGTCGTGCCTTTTGAAGCGCCGGCTGATGTATACGTCGTGAACACTTGCACGGTGACGGCTGTCGGCGACAAGAAATCCAGACAGATGATCGCAAGAGCCCATGCGCTCGCGCCCGACGCGGCGGTGATCGTCGCCGGGTGCTTTGCGCAGAGTGCGCCCGAGGAGGCCGCGGCGCTGCCCGGCGTCGCAGCGGTCGCAGGTACGAAGGAGCGCGCGGATATCGTGCGCATCGCGGAGGAAGCGCTTCGCGGGATACGCAAAACGGATGTTGCGCAGTATCACGGCAAAACCTGTTTCGAAGCGCTCGACGTTTCAAGGGAAGGACGCACGAGGGCTTATCTCAAGATCCAGGACGGCTGCGACAGATATTGCACATATTGCATAATCCCTTACGCGCGCGGCCCGGTGCGCAGCAGACCGCTTGACGATGTGCGCCGTCAGCTTGAAACGCTTGATGCGGAAGAATATCATGAGGTCGTGTTTACCGGCATTCATCTCATGAGTTACGGCAAAGACATGGCGCAGGGTTCGCTCACGGACGCGATAGCGCTTGCAAACGATCTTGATAACATAAAAAGGATCAGGCTCGGTTCCCTTGAGCCTCAGCTGCTGAGAGATGATTTTGTGCGGGCGCTCGCGCAAAACGCAAAGGTGTGCAGACAGTTCCATCTTTCGCTGCAAAGCGGCAGCGCGGGAGTGCTTTCGCGCATGGCAAGGCGCTATACGCCGGATGATTACAGGGCTTGCGTCGCGTCGCTTCGCGCCGCAATGCCGGGATGCGCGATAACGACCGATATCATTGCGGGATTTCCGGGCGAAACAGAGGATGAGTTCATCGAAACGCTCGATTTTGCAAAGGAGATCGGATTTGCGCGCATACATGTTTTTCCATATTCGAGACGGCGGGGAACGAAGGCTTACGACATGCCGGATCAGGTGCCGTTTGAAGTGAAGAAGGAGCGCGCGGCAAAGCTCATCGCGCTTGGCAAAACGCTTGCCCAGCAATATGCGGCAAGCCATGTCGGAACCGTTCGGGAGGTTCTTTTTGAGAAGCGCAGCGGCGCTTATATAACGGGACACACCGACACCTATTTATCGGTGCGCGTCAAAAACGCTTCCGCCGGTGAAGGGGAATTCGGCAGGATACTTGTGACTTCCGCGTCCGCGGGGACGCTTGAAGGAAATATGCTGTAAAGGAGGATAACATGGACGACTGTTTGTTCTGCAGGATCGTCGGCGGCGACATACCGTCTGCGCGCGTTTATGAGGACGACAAGGTTATCGCGTTTCGCGATATCGATCCGAAAGCGCCTGTGCATGTGCTCATCGTGCCCAAAAAGCATTTCAAGAGCATAATGGAAGCGGATCATGAAACGCTGACAGCGCTGACCGACGCAGCAAAAAAGCTTGCCGTGCAGCTTGGCGTTGCGGAAAAAGGTTTCCGTCTTGTGATTAACACAGGAGCGGACGGAGGGCAGAGCGTACCGCATCTGCACATACATCTTCTCGGCTCGCGCGAGCTCGGGTGGCCTCCGGGATAGAAAAACCTCTCGGATTATGTGTTGACTTTGCTCCGCCATTACCGTATAATTGCTTTGAGTTTTGCATAAGGCGTTGTTTTTTGCGGTTATAATCGCTATGTTGCAATCAGAGGGGAGGGATATAGATGGAAATCCGTGTTGGCGAAAACGAGTCCCTGGAGAGTGCCCTTAAGCGTTTCAAACGTAAGTGCGCCCGTTCCGGCGTCCTCGCTGAGGTCCGCAGGCGCGAGCATTATGAAAAGCCCAGCGTAAAGCGTAAGAAAAAAGCCGAAGCCGCGAGGAAGCGCAAGTATTGATCCCCGCCCGCAGAAAGCTATAATTCAGGCGATACCGCAGCCCCTTTTGGCAAAACACAACAGATGAAACCGACCCGGACATTTATGCCCGGGTCTTTCTCTTTTTTGAACGTTTCGCATATCTTATCAAGAGGTGACAGAATATGCCGGATATAAATTTTTGCGAGCTGAAACGCAAGGAGGTCATCAACATGCGCGACGGGGCGCGCCTCGGCACGATCTGCGACATGGAGATGGACCGCTGCACGGGACAGGTACACACGATCATCGTGCCGGGCCCTCCGCGCCTGTTCGGCCTGATCAGGAGCGATGAGGAACTTGTGATACCGTACAACAGAATAACAAAAATCGGCGACGATGTTATCCTTGTGGACATCATTATGTAATTTCGCTATGGAAAAGGCACAATATACTATGTTATAATCTGAAAAAAGAGCGGAGGACGCTTCATAATGAAATGCAGGTATTGTCTGTGCACGGAAAGCAGAGTCGTTGATTCCCGCCCGACGGAGGATGGGACGAGTATACGCCGCAGGCGCGAGTGCGTTTCATGCGGACGCCGCTTCACCACATATGAAAAAATTGAGGAGATCCCGATAATGGTCGTCAAAAAGGACGGCAGACGGGAATCGTTCGACAGCGAAAAAATTCTTGCGGGCGTGCGCAAAGCATGCGAAAAACGCCCTGTATCCGCCGCGGATATGGATAAGCTCGTTGAAGAAGTGGTGCGCGAGGTGTTCAACACGCTCGAGCAGGAGGTCACAAGCGAGTATATCGGCGAGTGCGTGATGAAGCGCCTCAAGGAGCTTGACGAGGTCGCGTATGTGCGCTTTGCTTCGGTGTACAGGCAGTTCAAGGATATAAGCACCTTTATGGACGAATTGAAACTTTTACTAGAGGAAAAATGATAACACGCGCTGAGTTTGAAAAAAAGGCCGCGCTCATGCAGCACGGCTGTATTTATGAAGAGAACATCGGCATAGGCGTGTTCAGAAGCGCGGCGCTTGCGGCAAAGCCCGGCGTGAAGCACGGCTTCACCGCGCGCGGGGGCGGCGTGAGCAAAGGCCCGTTTGCATCGCTCAACCTGAGCTTCGGCAAGGTGGACGATCCCGCAAACGTGCGCGAAAACTTTCTAAGGCTGTGCCGCGCTGAAAACCTTGTATACGGCGAGCTTGCGGTTGTTAATTTCGTGCACGGCAACAACGTGATTGCCGTCGACAGCGCCTTCTGCGGCCGCGGCTTTGACAAAGAACTTTTGCCGCCGTGCGACGGATTCATAACAAACGATCCGGGCATAACGCTTGTGACGGATCACGCGGACTGCGGCTGCATATTTGCGTTTGATCCCGTGAAGCGCGCCGTGGGTATAGCGCACGCGGGCTGGAAGGGCACGCTCGGCCGCATCGGCGGCAAGCTCATCGCGCTCATGCAAAGCGAATACGGGTGTGATCCGCAGGATATTATCGCATCCACGGGACCTTGCATCTGTCGCGAATGCTATGAAGTTGATGAAGAGCTCGCTGCGCGGTTCAGCCGTGAATTTGACACTGATGTATGCTCGTACCCCGGAAAACCGGGCAAGGCGCAGCTTGACATGGAAACAGCCGCCGCGATTCAGCTGCTCGACGCCGGCGTGAGGCCGCAAAACATAACGCTCATGGAAAAATGTACCTTTGAAGACGAGGAAAGACTTTTTTCGCACAGAAGGCAGAACGGCGTGACGGGCGATATGGCAGGATTCATAAAACTTACATAAAATTGACGCGGAACAACAGCGCGGCCTTCGGGAAAGCTTTTAACAGACCCGGAGGTTTTTTTATATGCAGCATTATATAGCCTTTTCGATTTGCATCGTCATACTGTCCGTGACGGGGTGCCTTGACGGACTTTGCGGCAAGCTTGCCGTAAACAGGCGGGATATCGCTTTTGCCGCGCTTTGCGTGGCGGCATTTTCATCATTCAGACTCAAGCCTGTCGCCGAGCTTGATATTGATGCGTCGGTGTTGGCGCTGCCTGTCGCCTTCATGCTGCTGGGCTTGGGAAGGAAGCCTTTGACCGTGCACACGCTGCGGCTGTTTGCGATATCCTCCCTTCTGCCGCCCGCGGTGTGCGCGGCATACATGCTTTATTGTTTCATTTCCACGCGATACGCTTCATATGTTTTGCGTGCTGAGAGCATATGCGCCGCTCAGCTTGCCGTAACCGCGCTCACCGCGGCGATTTTGACGGTCTCCCGTCCGTCGCGACAAAGCGTGTGATATTTTCGTGTGCATGTACATATCCATAAACTGACCGTGGAGGACATGCACGATGACAAAGCTTTATGACCCAATTGAACAACTCAGGCCGATGCTTCCCCGATGGCTGCTGCGCGCGCTCGACGAGTGCGGTCTTTGCGATATCGAGGAGATCCGCGTGCGCACGGGCAGACCCGTGCAGTTCACAGGCGTGACCGGCGAAGCGCTTTCGGATGTTGTCGCGGACGAGGCTATGTGCGAGGCGCTTCTGGAAAATCTGTGCGAGCATTCCGTGGCCGTGCGTGAAAGGGAGCTTGCGCAAGGGTTCATCACGGTGCGCGGGTGCAGGGTGGGAATTTGCGGACACGCGGTCGCAATGGGGCGCGAGGTCAAGCGTTATTCCGGCGTGACAGGCTTCAACATAAGGCTTGCGCGCGAGGTGCGCGACTGCGCGCTTGAAGCCGCCGGCGAACTGTACGACGGATGCGGCGGCGTTTTGAGCGCGCTTGTGCTTTCCGTGCCGGGCGCTGGCAAAACCACGTTTTTGAGGGATGCGGCACGACTGCTTTCCGAAGGCGTCGGCGGGGAAAGGGGAAGAAAGGTATGCATCGCGGATGAACGCAGCGAGCTTGCCGGCGCGGAGCGCGCGTGCTTTGACCTTGGGGCGCGCACGGATGTAACCGACGGCTGTCCGAAGGCGGAAGCGATGAGGGCGCTCATCCGCTCCATGTCGCCCGAAGTGCTTATCACGGATGAGATCGGCGGCGATACGGACGCGGAGGCTGTGCTTTATGCCGCGTCATCCGGGATCGCCGTGATCGCGAGCGCGCATGCGAGGGATGAATCGGAAGCGATGCGAAAGCCGTATCTTGCCGCGCTGATGCGCTCCGGCGCATTCGCAAAGCTTATTGTGCTCAAACGAGGCGCGGACGGCTTCCATGCGCGTGTGACGGGGGCGATACAGATATGAGACTGTTGCTTGCGTTGGCGGCATTCGGCATCGCTGCGGGCGCGGGGGCGGCAAAACGGGCGCGGCTCGCGCGAAGGGTTGAAGCGCTTGAGCGTTTCACGGCGGACGTGCGAAGCTTCCGCGACGCAGCGGAACTTTCGCCAAGGCCTATAACGGCGCTCGCACCGACGCTTTCATGCACGATATGGCAAAGATTTTGCGGGGATCTCGATAAAAAAACGCTCGAGGAAGCGTGGAACGACGCCTGTAAAAGCGAAACGGAACTTGCGCAGGACATTGAGCTTGTGAGGAGCTTTTCGGCAGTGCTAACGACAAAGGAGCTCTGCGCACAGGTGAATGCAGCGGAGCTTATCATAAGACGGCTCGACCTGAGGCGGGAGGAAGCCGCCGGAGAATACGCCAAGAAAGGGAAAATGTATACCTCGATGGGAGTGCTGATCGGACTTTCGCTGGCGCTCATCGCGGCATGAAGACGGGGGATTGCGGATGGATATCACGATCGTGCTTCGAATCGCAGGCATCGGCATACTGGTGGCCATAATATGCCAGTTGCTCAAGCAGACCGGACGGGACGACATGGCGATGCTCGCCGCGCTTGCGGGACTAATCATCACGCTTGCGATGGTCGTCGATCTTATTGCCACGCTATTTGAGAACGTGCGCAATATCTTCGGCTTATACTGAGCATGAACGCGCTTCGAATCGCGGGCTTTGCGATACTTGCCTGTGCGGCTGCGATGACGGTGCGCGCATGGAAGCCGGAGCTTGCCCTTCAGACGGGCGTGGCGGCGGGGATAATGCTGCTGCTCATCGTGACGGAGGAGCTTGCGGGCGTATACACGGGGCTTGCGCAGTATGCGGAATCGTTTGGCGTGCCGACGGATTATATAAAGGCGATGCTCAAGGTCACGGGCATCGTGTATCTTATTCAGTTTGCCGCAGAGACCTGCCGCGACGCGGGCGAGAACGCGATCGCGGCAAAAACGGAGCTTGCCGGCAGGGTGATGATACTTTCCGTATGCGTTCCGGTGATAAAAACCGTGTTCGAGCTTATGCTGAAAATATCCGGAGGCGTACTTTGAACGGGATTGACATAACCGGTCTTGATCTTGACGCCTGGGAAAAGCTTTGGCAAAGCCTTTCCGACGGCAGCGCGCTCGGTTTTGCGGGGGTCGGGGATTTTATCCGCGCCGTTGCCGACGGCAGCGCGCTTGACGGCGCGACGCTTTTGGACGCGCTTGCAAACGCCGTGAAACAGTCGTTTTCAAACTCGTTCGCGGCTTATGTGTCGCTTATCGCGGTGGCGATCCTTTCAAGCGTAATGGCGCTGATATCGCGCGAGAAGGACGGCCTCGGCGAGGCGGCGGGCTTCCTCTGTTTCGGGCTTGGCATGGCGGCGGTCTCATACAACATGGCGCGCATGATAAAGCTTGCTTCGTCTGCAATAGAAACGCTGACCGCCTGCATGGAGACCGTGACGCCCGTGATGAGCGCGGCCCTCGCCGCGACGGGAAGCGCGGTATCCGGCGCGTTGATGCAGCCGCTGACAGCTTTTCTGACGCTTTGCGTCGCGCGTGTGTTCAAGGATCTGGTGCTGCCGCTTGTGATGGCTGCTGGGATGGCGGCTATGCTGGGCTCAGTGGGCGGCAACGGCAGCATGAAGCATCTCTTCGGCTTTATGCGCTCCGCCATCAAATGGATAACGGGCGCGGTGTTCACCGTTTATTTCGGCATCGTGTCTATACAGGGGATAACGGTCGCGAGAGGAGACAGCATCATGCTTCGCACGGCGCGCTACACGCTGGACAAATCCGTACCTATCGTGGGCAGCGCCGTATCAGGCTCGCTTGACGCCCTTATAGCGAGCGCGGCAGTGATAAAGAACGCGGCGGGCGCTGCGGCTGTTGTGACGACGGTGCTTGCCGTCGCGTCGCCGCTTATCGCCATTGCCTGCGCGGCGCTTGCCTGCCGTGCGGTGGCGGCGATATGCGAACCGTTGGGCGACAGCCGCATACCGGAAATGCTCACGCGCTCCGCCGACGTATGCACGCTGCTGTTTGCCGTCATCACGGCTGTTGCGGCGATGTTCATGATAACGGTAGGCCTGACGTTTGCCGCGGGGAACCCATGAGCGCGCTCACCGGGCTTATGACGCGCATAGGGGCGATAACGCTCACGGCGGCGCTTTGCGGCTTTGCCCTGCCGAAGGGAAACCTGAGCGAAAGCGGCAGACGCGCGATGTCGCTGATGATCCTTGCCGCGATCGCCGAAAGTATTGTAGGGCTTATAGGGGGCATATGATGGAAGGTGAAGGCAAAAAAGGATCGGGAAGCATAATCGGCAGCATTGCCGCAAAGATGAAAGCGAACAAAAAGCTTGAGATCGCGGTATATGCCCTGCTGATCGGCGCGGGTATACTGATGTTCGCCGTTTCATCGTGCGACGCCGGAAAAACACAAAGTGCCGACGGCGGTTCGAGCGGCGCATATACCATGAGCGCGAAGGAAAAAAAGCTTGCCGACACGCTTTCGCTCATCGTCGGAGCAGGCGAGGTGAGCGTGATGATAACCGAGGATGAAAACGGAACGATACAGGGCGTTATCGTCGTCGCAGAAGGCGCGGCGGATATCGGGGTGAGGAATGCGCTGCACACGGCGGCAGTTACGGCGCTTGGCGTTAAAGCGGAAAATGTTGGCATATATACAATGTATAAAAACAGCACGGAGGGCTGAATCAAATGAAAAAATATATCGGTATCGGGATGATTGCGCTTTTGCTTGCGGGCGCGGTATGGTGGAGCATATCGATGGGTTCCGCAAAGGAAGATTCGAGCGCGTCCGCGGGAACGGCGCAGACGGGCGAAGCGGGTGTCGCGGCGGACGCGCCGCAAGAGGACGGAATGAGCGTGAACGCACCCGTAACGGATTATTACGCGGCGTTTCGTGAGGAGCGGGAACAGACGCGCGCGCTTGAAATATCATATCTTGATGAAATAATCAGCACCAGCGCAAATGATTCCGAAACGCTTGAGGACGCTCAGGCGCAGAAGCTTGCCCTCGTTGAGCAGATGGAGATGGAGTTCAACGCGGAAAGCATGATACTTGCGAAAGGCTTCAGCGACGCGGCGGTGACGATAAGCAGAGGCACGGTCAACGTTGCCGTCGACTGCGAAGAACTCACCGCGGAAGAGGCGGCACAGATACTGGAGATCGTGCGCAGCGCGACGGGCGCAACCGCAGAAAATGTAAAAATTACGGCAAATCCGAAATAAAAGCAAACCTTCTGTGAATTGCGGCGCGCGGAGGATGTTGCGCTATGCAGAAAAGCGATTTTCTGCTATAATACCCAAAAGACTAATGAGGAGGTAAATATTATGGCATCCGAGAATGAGATCTCCCGTGAAATGGATACGGTACAGGGTGGAAAAATTACTTTCGCGCCCGACGTGATAGCAACCATCGCAAACCTTGCCGCCGCCGACATCGAAGGTGTGGACGGCATGTCCGGCAACGTGATGGAAGGAATAACAGGTATGCTCAGCACAAAGAAAAGCATGACCAAGGGCGTGCGCGTTGATGTGAACGAGGATGACGTCAGCGTTGATCTTGCGATAATCATCAAATACGGCTACAAGCTGCACGAGGTCTGCCAGAATATACAGAAGAGCATAAAGAACGCCATCGAAACGATGACCGGTCTTCGCGTGACGGCGGTGAACGTTTCCGTGCAGAGCATTTCATTTGAAAAATCATCGGTAAAGAAGCCCGAAACGCCCGCGGACGCGCAGTGATTTTTCAAGCCCGCGCAAAGGATAAGGAGCGTTACAAATGAAATTCATAGACAAATTCCTGCTGGTGCTGCTTCTGCTGTTCACCATTGCGCTGTCGGCGCTTTGCGTGTGTACGGCGATGGATATCGTGTCCGGTGAAACGATATCATATTGGGTGGGCGTCGCGACAAACGGCCTCATCCAAAACAAGCTCATCATCGGCGGTGCGGGCCTTGTTCTGCTCGTCATCGCGCTGAGGCTTTTCATCGGCATGGGAAACCGCCGGCATGAGAAAACAGAAAAAACGCCCACCTCGGCTTTGCTCCACGCGGGGGATAACGGCAGCGCATACATAACCCTTGCAGCGCTCGACGCGCTTGTACAGCGTCATTGCCGCACGAACCAGCGCATCAAGGAATGCGAAAGCCGCGTCACAGCATCGGAGAACGGCGGGATAGGAATATCGCTTAAGCTTCAGGTCATGCCGGAAACGGTGATACCGGAGATGAGCGGTGAACTGCAGAAGTCGCTCAAGGAATACATGGAAAATCTTTCGGGCATCACGGTTAATTCCGTTGACATAATCATCATGCCGACGGCGCAGCCAAAGGCGCCCAAAACGATCTGACGGAGCTGCGACAATGGATTTAATGGAGTTTTTCAAAAAGTATAAATGGAGAATAATCGGCGTCGCGGCAGCAGTGGTTTTTACGATACTGATTTTCACCATCAATTTCTGGCGCACCCTTTTGCTGACGGTCATCGTCGCGTTTGCATACTTCATAGGCACCCTCATGGATCAGGGCGGCCGGGAGAGAGTCGCGGATTTCTTCCGCGGATTGTTCGGCAGAAAGGGAAGTTGAAACCGGGGGTAATACAGAAGATATGAGCAGGAAAACAGCCCGCGAGGTGGCGATGAAGCATGCGTTCGCGCGCCTCTTCGGCGGAGAAGACACTTATGAGGACATACTTGAAAAATCCGGCATCAGTGAAAAACCGACGGCGGATGATCTCCGCTATACGGATGAGGTGCTTGCAGGCATAGAGGAGCACGCGCAGGAGATAGACGAGCTCATCGAACGGCTTGCCATCGGCTGGAGCATAGGCCGTATGCCGAAGGTCGATCTGACGATATTGCGCATTGCGATTTATGAAATGCTCTATCGGAAGGATATTCCCGACAGCGTGTCCATAAACGAGGCTGTCGAGCTTGCAAAGCGTTTCGGCGGCGACAGATCGCCGTCATACATAAACGGTATGCTCGGCACACTTGAAAAAGAAAACAGAAAAGGGGACTGACATTGGAAGGCCTCTTCATAGGGCTCGACACGAGCTGCTATACGACTTCGTTTTCATGCGTTGACGAAAAGGGCATCGTTCTTGACAACAGAACGGTGCTCTCTGTCGCCGAAGGGGAAAGAGGACTCCGCCAAAGCGACGGAGTCTTTCAGCATGTGCGAAACCTTGGCGCCATGATACCGCAGGCGTTTTCCGCCCTTGACAGGGAACGGATACGCGCGGTGGGCGTGAGCGCGAGACCGCGGCTTTGCGAGGATTCGTACATGCCGGTCTTCCTCGCGGGCAAAACCGCGGCGGCGGCGCTTTCGTCTGCGCTGGGCGTGCCGCTTTACGAATTTTCGCACCAGCAGGGACATATCCGCGCGGCGCTTCTGGGCAACGAGCAGCTCATGGGAAAAAGGATGCTCTCAATGCACATTTCGGGCGGGACGACAGAAATACTGGATGTTGACGAGAAGTTTGGGATAAGGCTTATCGGCGGCTCGGAGGATCTTCATGCCGGCCAGTTTGTGGACAGGCTCGGCGTTGCAATGGGGATGCGTTTCCCGTGCGGACGGGAGATGGAAAAGCTCGCCTGGGCATATGACGGCGCGCGGGAATTGAAGCTGCCATCTTCGGTGCGCGGCTGTTCGTGCTCTTTTTCGGGCGTGGAGAGCGCGGCGCAAAGGCTTCTCGGCGCGAAGGACACCTCTCACGAAGCGATTGCCTATGCGGTATACGACTGTATGGCGCGCACGTTCACGGCGATGCTGTGCAACGCATCGCTTGAGACGGACTGCCATGTCGCGCTGATCGCCGGCGGCGTTGCGTCAAGCGCGCTGCTCAGGAAGCTCATGGCCGGGCGTATGAGCAAAAAAGGGGGGCCGAAGCTATTTTTCGGAGAGAGCGCGCTCTCTTCGGACAACGCGGTCGGCACGGCGCTGCTCACGCGCGACATGGCTGAGCATACGGAGAAGGAGGCCGCGCAATGAGGGGAGGATATGTGCTGAGCGTATCGCAGCTCAACGAATACGTAACAACTCTTCTTTCCAATGACGCGCTGCTTTCATCTGTTTCAATAAAAGGCGAGATAAGCGGATTCAAACGGCATTCATCAGGACACCTGTATTTTTCCATGAAGGATGAAGGCGCGCTGGTGCGTTGCGTGATGTTCAGACAGAACGCGATGGGCTTGTCCTGCGATCTTGAGGACGGCATGCAGGTGGTCGCGACGGGTTATGCCTCGCTCTATTCAAGGGACGGTCAGTTCCAATTTTACGTCAAATCGATCGAGGGCGACGGGGAAGGCGAGCTTTACAGGCGCTTTATGCGTCTCAAGGCAAAGCTTGGCGCAGAGGGACTTTTCGACGAAGCGCACAAGAAACGGATACCGTTTCTGCCGCGTTGCGTGGGGATCGTCACTTCGCCGACAGGGGCTGCGGTCCAGGATATCACAAAGATCATCAGGCGGCGTTTCCCGACGATGGATATCGTGTTTTGTCCCGCAAAGGTGCAGGGCGAAGGCGCGGCGGATGAGATCGCGCGCGCGATACGCCGCGTGGAAGCCGACGGCCGCGCCGATGTGATCATTGTTGGCCGCGGCGGCGGAAGCCTTGAGGATCTGTGGGCTTTCAACGAAGAAAAAACGGCGCGTGCGATATATGAGTGTAAAGTGCCTGTCGTGAGCGCCGTGGGGCACGAAACGGATTTCACGATCGCGGATTTTACGGCTGATCTGCGCGCGGCGACTCCCTCCGCGGCGGCCGAGTTATGCGTGCCTGAATACGAGGCGGTGAGCCTTGATATCGACTCATATGCCCAAAGCCTGAAGCAGATCGTGCGTCAAAGGCTCGACGCGCAGCGGCAGCGTATAAATGCCGCAATGGGGAGCGGAGCGCTTGCGAAGCCGAAATATGCGCTGCAAAGCGCGCGCGCGGAGCTTGTCGGCATCGAGGAGAGCGTAAAACGCCTTGCAAAAGCCCGTATTGAAGCGGAAAGGCAGATGCTTTGCAAAACGGAGACTGCGCTTGAGGCGCTTTCACCGGCGCATACGCTCGCGCGGGGATACGCTATAATAAAGAAGGACGAGGAGACCCTGGCGACGGCGGAGAGCATACATCCGGGGGACAGGATCACGGTCGTGATGAAGGGCGCTGAAATAGGCGCGACGGCAAATGAAGTGAAGCTTGCAAAGGAGACAGAATGAGCGCGAAATCAACCGGAACATATGAGAAGGACGCCGAACAGCTCCGGCAGATAACGGAGAAGCTTTCGGACGGCGGAATCACGCTGGACGAGATGATGAAGCTGTATGAAAAAGGCGTTGAGCTTTGCGAAAAATGCCGCAATGCGCTGGACGGGTACGAGGCGAAGCTTCTCACCATCGATAACAAAGAGGACGCGAAGGATGAATAATCCTTATATCGACAAGATCGAGGCAATGCTTGCTTATTCGCTTGCACAGGAGGATATACCCGACGTGCTGCGAAGCGCGATGGAATACAGCCTCATGGGGGCAGGCAAACGCCTGCGTCCGACGCTGTGTCTTGCTTTTTGCGACATGCTTGACGGGGATATAAACAAAGCGCTGCCGATCGCCTGCGCAATAGAGATGATACACAATTACTCGCTCATACACGACGATCTTCCGTGTATGGACAACGATGATCTTCGCCGGGGAAGGCCCACGAACCATAAAGTATTCGGTGAGGGCGGCGCGGTGCTCGCGGGCGACGGGCTGCTGACCTATGCCTTTGAATGGATGCTCGCAAACGCGCCGGATGAACCTGACGAGCTGATACGCTATATAAGGGCGATGAAATTTGTTGCTTCAGGCGCGGGCGTAACCGGAATGGTGGCGGGGCAGAGCCTTGAGCTTTCGGGCGCGCTTGAGGACGGGATCGCGAGTCTTGCGGACATACAGGAGAAGAAGACGGGTGCGCTGATAGGCGCATCATGCTGCGCGGGGGCTGCTATCGCTGGCGCAGATGCTGAGGATGAGCTGTACGCTTCGGTCTTCGGCCAATGCTACGGAATGCTTTTCCAGCAAACGGACGACATACTCGACGCGGAAAAAGAGAAGGATGATCCGAAGAATATGGTAAGCGTTTACGGGGTGAGCGATGTGCGCATGATGGCGGAGGCCGCGGCGGCGAGCGCATGCGCGGCGATAGAAAGAAACGGCGCGAAAGCGGACTTTCTCCTTGAACTGGTGAAAAATACGCTGACCCGCACGCATTGAAGTTGCCCGGCGGCTTTCATTGTGATATAATACGCGGGCATTTGACGCGAACGAAAGGCATTGTGAACTGATGAAAGAAACCCCGCTGCTTGACACGATAAATTCAATTGAAGATTTCAGGCGTATCGACAGAAACAGGCTGCCTGAGCTTGCCGCCGAGATACGCGCTTTTCTTGTTGAAACCATATCGAAAACAGGGGGTCATCTCGCCTCGAATCTTGGCGTTGTGGAGCTGACGATCGCGCTGCACACGGTTTTCGACTCACCGAACGACGCACTCGTATTCGACGTCGGACATCAGTCATATGTACACAAGCTCCTTACGGGGCGCAGGAATGAGTTTGCCACGCTGAGGCAGAAGGGCGGAATGAGCGGCTTCCCCAAACGCAGCGAAAGTCCGCATGACGCCTTCAATACCGGCCATGCGAGCACTTCGGTCTCCGCGGCGCTGGGGATACTTCGCGCGAATGAGATACTCGGGAAGAAGGGCGCGGTGGTTGCGATCATCGGCGACGGCGCGCTCACGGGCGGCCTCAGCTATGAAGCGCTGAACGACGCCGGGCAAAGCAAACTGCCGCTGATCGTCGTGATTAACGACAACGATATGTCGATATCGCACAATGTCGGCGCGATGAGCCGTCACCTTTACAATATGCGCACAAGCGCTTCATATCAGCGCTTCAAGGGCTTTGTGGCCGATCTGCTCCACCGGATACCGCGGATAGGACAGCGCCTTTCAAACAGCGTGCTTCGTTTCAAAAACAGGATAAAATACCTTCTCCTGCCGAATGTGATGTTCGAGGAGATGGGCTTCACATATCTCGGCCCCGTGGACGGGCATGATATCAAAGCGATGTCGCATGTGCTTTTTCAGGCCAAAGAGCTATGCCACCCGGTTGTTGTGCATATGATCACGACGAAGGGCAAGGGCTATGAATTTGCGGAGAAGGACCCGGAAAAATTCCACGGGATAGGGAAATTCGATCCTGACACAGGCGAATGTATCGCGAAGAAGGGGAAAAGCAATTCGGAAATTTTTGCGGCGGCGCTGACCGAGCTCGCACGGCGCGACTCTACGATCGCCGCAATCACCGCGGCAATGCCGACAGGCACGGGCCTCGATCTGTTCGCGCGCGAATATCCGGAGCGCTTCTTTGATGTCGGCATCGCGGAAGAACACGCCGTGACGATGGCGGCCGGCATGGCAAGCGCCGGGATGAAGCCCGTCGTGGCGGTGTATTCAAGCTTTTTGCAGCGCGCTTACGACGAGATAATCCACGACGTGTGCCTTCAGGATCTGCCGGTGGTTTTCGCGATCGACCGCGCGGGACTTGTCGGCGAGGACGGTGAAACGCATCACGGCGTGTATGACATGAGCTTTTTGCGCAATCTGCCAAATATGACGGTGATGGCGCCTTCATCCCAGGAGGAACTTCGGGCGATGCTTGCGCTTGCGCTCGGTCTCGGCCATCCGTGCGCGATCAGATATAACAGGGGAACGCTTCCTTCAATACCGCTCGATACGCCCGTTGAATACGGCAGGTGGGAGACGGTGAAAGAAGCGGGCGGCATAACGGTTATCGCCGAGGGAAGGCTCGTGCGCACGGCGCTTTCAGCCGCTGAAGGGCTTGACGCCGCCGTGATCAACGCGCGATTCATCAATCCGGCGGATACAGTCCTCCTCGATCGGGCGGCCGCCGGCTCAAAGTGCATCATCACGCTTGAGGACGGTATAGTCAAAGGCGGACTTGGCTCGGCTGTTGCGGAATATCTTTGCGGCAAAACAAAGCTTGTCACGCTTGGTATGCCTGAAAGGCCCGTGCTGCACGCATCCATCGCGCAGCAGGACGAGGAATGCGGCATATCGGCGGCAATGGTACGCGCCGAAATTGAAAGAGCGATCGCGGAGGCGGTAAAATGAAAGGTACGAGGGCTGATATACGCATCGTGGAGCTTGACCTTGCACAGAGCCGCGAGAAGGCGCGCGCGCTGATAATGAGCGGCAGCGTATGGCTTGACGGAAGGCGCGTTGAAAAACCGGGCGAAAACGTGCCCGAGGACGCAATGATTGAGCTTCGCGGTGAAGAGAACCGCTTTGTCAGCCGCGGAGGACTTAAGCTTGAAAAAGCGGTTGAAAAGTATTCTCTTGACCTTTCGGGCGTGGTTGCAATGGATGTGGGCGCATCGACCGGCGGGTTTACGGATTGCATGCTCTCACACGGTGCGGTGAAGGTCTACGCGATCGACGTGGGATACGGCCAGCTCGACTGGAAGCTCCGCAACGATCCGCGCGTCGCCGTGATGGAACGCACGAACGCCAGATTCATGGAAAAGGCATGGTTTGCCGAGGAAGTGACGTTTGCGTCGATGGACGTTTCGTTCATCTCGATCAAGCTGATACTTCCGGGTATATATTCGTGCCTTGAGGACGGCGCGCGGGCTGTTATACTTGTAAAACCGCAATTTGAAGCGGGACGCGGCAAGGTCGGGAAAAACGGCGTCGTGCGCGACGCTTCCACACATTTTGACGTATTGCGCGACGCGGCGCAGTTTGCTTCCCAAACCGGCTTTGTTGTGGAACAGCTCGATTATTCGCCGATAACGGGGCCGAAAGGAAACATTGAATTCCTGATGCTGCTGAAAAAAAGCAACGGAATCGTTCCTGATATGCCTGAGCTGGAAGACACGGCAAAAGACGTGGTCGCGAAGGCTCATGCCGAACACGGAATTGTATAAAATTTCATTTTCTGCTTGAATATGCAGCTCATAGAATGTATAATGCAAAAAAGGAACGGAGCTGTTATGCAAAAAGGAAACAGACTCGGATTCTTTACGAATCCGGAAAGACAAAATGCGATAGAATGTCTGAATTACGCCTTGTTCAAAGCAAAAAAACTCGGCTATTCCTGCTGCGTGAACAGCGAGATTAGAAATCGCGTAAGCGCTGCCGCGCCGACTTTTGAAGAAGCCGCGCCTGATATGATAATCGCTTTCGGCGGCGACGGTACGATTCTTCATGCTGCGGTACCTGCTTATACTTACGGCGTACCTATACTCGGCGTCAATCTCGGCCGGATAGGCTTCCTGAGCGAAGTGCCCCCGGGAGAAGTTGACGATGCGCTCATACGAATAGAGCGTGACGAGTATACCCTTGATCCGCGGATGATGCTTTCCTGCTCCGTCAACGGCGGCGAAAACAGACTTTGTCTCAACGAAGCACTGTTATACAAGCGTTCATTCTCCGGCGTTGTGGATATCAGCATGGAAATCGATGGAAAGAACGCCGGCTCCGTGCTTTGCGACGGAATAATAATTAGCACGTCGACCGGCGCAACAGGCTATTCGATATCCGCCGGGGGACCCGTTGTCGCACCCGGACTCGATGTAATTATTATTACACCTATTTGCCCTCATACGCTTTCTGTGAGGCCGATAATCGCCTCGGGAGACGCGCAGACGAGATTTTCAATGAACAGCGAAGGATATGTGTCGCTTGACGGCATCTATACGTCCCAGATAAGCAAGGCGGATGAGATAAGCATCAAGCGCTCGGACAGGCATGTGGACTTTGTACGCTTCGGCGACCACAATCTTTATCAGTTGATACGCAAGCGACTTTCATAAACCGAAAAAAGCTTAAATAAGTATGGAGGTACACATTCCGATGAAATCCGACAGACATGCTATGATCCTTGATATGATCGAGCACAGGAACATCGAAACGCAGGAAGATCTCGCGCAGGCGCTCAAGGAGCAGGGAGTGAGCGTGACGCAGGCGACCGTTTCGCGCGATATCAAGGAGCTTCGCCTCATCAAGGTGCTCACAGACGACGGAAGCTATAAATATGCGACGGTAGACAAGGCCGAAGCCGGGTTGAAGGACAGGCTTATCCGCATATTCAGCGACTCTGTGACCGGGGTGACAAGCTCATACAACCTCGTTATCGTGAAGACGCTTTCCGGTTCCGGACCTGCGGCGGGCGAGGCGATCGATTCGATGCACTGGAATGAGATCGCGGGCACCATACAGGGCGACAATACGCTCTTCATTGCGGTGAAGGACCTCAAGAACGTCCCTGATCTCGTCAAACGCATATCGTCAATGATGCACAAATGAAAGGCGGCGCCATGCTGCGCAGACTTCATATAAACAATATCGCACTTATAGATGAGCTGGAGCTTGAACTGGCCGATGGATTCAACGTGCTTTCCGGCGAGACGGGCGCGGGCAAGTCGATCATTATTGATTCGGTGAATTTCGTTTTGGGTGAGCGTGCAAGCCGTGAGCTTATAAAAACCGGCGCGCAGCGCGCAAAGGCCGAAGCGCTTTTTGACATATCGGATTCCCAAAATGTGGCGGCGCTCCTCGACGCGCAGGGGATAGAATGCGACGACAACGAGCTGATCCTTTCGCGCGAAATAACGTCATCAGGAAAAAATACATGCAGGATAAACGGCAACCTCGTGCCTGTGTCTGTACTCAAGCAGGTTTCGGACATGCTTGTTGACATACACGGTCAGCAGGAGCATCAATCCCTGCTTGCGCCTGAAAACCACACGGGATTTCTTGACAGATCAGCGCATAAAAAAACCGAACCGCTGCTTGGACAGCTTAAGGATATCTGCGCAGAGCACTTCGCGCTCATGCGCGAAAAAAATGCCGGGTTCGGTTCCGAAGCCGAAAGACAGCGCGAAGCCGATATGCTCTCTTTCCAGATACAGGAGATCGAGGCCGCCTCTCTTCGACCCTGCGAGGATAATGAACTTAACGCCGAAAGGCTGATACTGCAAAACGCAGAGCGCATAAAAAGCGCCCTCGACGCCGCGCACGCGGCGCTTTCCGGCGAGGAGAACGACAGCACGCTTACCATGCTTGACGCGGCGCGAAGGCAAATGCGCGATATCTCATCGTTCTCAAAGGATTATGAAGCGCTGTACAGCCGCCTTGAGGAGGCGTATTACAGCGTTGAAGATATCGCTTACTCCGTGCGTGACGCAAACGATTCCCTCGAATTCGACGAAGGCCGTCTTGATGAAATCGAAGAGAGACTGCAAAGCATAGCGGCGCTCAAGCGCAAATACGGCGGCAGCATCGAAGAAATACTCAAATATGCCGAAAGTTCCGCAAAACGCCTTGAATCGCTCACGCGCGCGGACGAGTATATCGCGGAGCTTGACGCCAAGCTTGATGCCGTGACGAAAAAGTACGCTGCGCTCGACGCGGAGCTTTCCAAAATAAGGAAAAAGGCCGCCGACGAGCTACGCGGCAGGGTGCTGGCGAACATGGCGGATCTTGGCCTTGACAAGTCTGATTTTTGCGCGTCCTTTACGTCGGAAGCGGGCGAAATAAAGCCTGAAGGCACATTGACGTGTGAATTTCTGCTCACGACAAATCCGGGCGAGCCTTTGAAACCGCTTGCAAAGGTTGCATCCGGGGGCGAGCTTTCGAGGATAATGCTGTGCTTCAAAGCGATATTTGCCGATAACGACAGCATGGGCACGCTCATTTTTGACGAGATCGACACCGGCATCAGCGGAAAGGTCGCGGCGATGGTCGGCGAAAAGATGCTCGGCATTGCATCTGCTCATCAGGTGATATGCGTGACGCATCTTCCGCAGATTGCGGCGCTTGCCGACAGACATTTTATGGTCGAAAAGCATACGGACGGCGAGACCACAAGCGTTGAAGTGAGCGAGCTCGACGAGGATGGGAAATATCGAAGGATCGCCCAGATGATGGATGGAGACGCGGATTCCTCATACGGATACGAACATGCAAGAATGCTCATCGAACGCGCACAGAAGCTGAAAGCCAAAAACTGAATACGGCAAGCTGTTTTTGCAAATGATAAAAGCCGCGGGTGATTCCGCGGTTTTTTTAATTTGTTTATTCAAGGAGTAATGCAAAAGGTGGGAAAACGCTCTGTTTCACCGGCAGTCAAGGCCGCGGGCTTGATAATTTCGGCGCTCATAATGGCGTTCAACTGCCTGCCGCAGATGGATGCGCTGCGCAAGCTCCCCGACGACGTGTATATCGACGCAGGCAGCCGGACAAATGTGTTTGAAGGCCTTGAAGGCGTTTTCAGCGTGACTGACGCCGCCGGAACGGAGGTTTCGGGCGACATGTCGGAACGGCTGGGCAGCGACGCGCAAAACGCTTCGTGCAGCATAGAACTGTTAGGTATTCCTGTAAAAACGGTGAACGTGCATGTGCGCGACGAGATATATGTTATGCCCGGCGGCGAGACGGTAGGCCTTTCGATATATTGCGACGGGGTGATGGTTGCGGGACTCGGAACGATAGAAACCGAAAACGGAAAGGTTTCACCCGCGCAGGAAGCGGGTGTTAAACCGGGCGACGTGATATCGGCGGTTGACGGCGTGCGTATCGGCAGCATCGAAGCGCTGCTCAAAGCGTGCAATCAAAGCGACAGGATATATGAACTGAAAATAAAACGGGCCGGAGAAGAAATCAAAGTCTACATCACGCCGAAAACGGATATTTCCGGCAGCGGCGCGAAGCTTGGCATGTGGGTGAGGGAGAGCAGCGCGGGTATAGGCACGCTCAGCTTCTATGTGATGAACAGTCTTTCATACGGCGCGCTCGGACATGCCGTGACCGATCCGGATACCGGAACGGTGATCCCCGCGCGCGACGGAAAGATAACAAAGGCCGATGTGGTCGGTATAACTCAGGGCAAACAGGGTTCTCCAGGGGAACTTCGCGGCACTTTCGGCACATTCAGCAGGAAGCTGGGCAATATAATCGAGAACACGAGTTACGGCGTTTACGGCACGCTTGATGAGGAAATCATAAATACGCTTTATCCGGAAGGTATACCGCTTGCGTATCCGGAGGAGATCCGTGAAGGACACGCGCAGATACTCGCGAGCATCGATGAAACAGGAGTGAAAGCGTACGATTGCGAGATAATAAGGGTATACTCACAGCCTCTCACGGAGTCAAAGGGAATAGTGATAAGGATAACCGACAAAGAGCTTCTTGAAAAGACGGGCGGCATAATACAGGGGATGAGCGGAAGCCCCCTTATACAGAACGGAAAACTTGCAGGCGCTGTCACGCATGTATTTATTAACGATCCTGAAAAAGGATACGCAATATACGCTTACTGGATGTACGAGAGGATCGCGGAATAATCAAAACGAAAATATCGACAAAATATGACAACATTCCCAACTTGTCTATTAGACTTGAATGTTCTATTATATATATAGTAAAATATACCAAATTATGAAGAAATCAGCAAAGTATTAATATTAATTTTATTTAGTATAATGAAACGCGGCATTTCGGGAGAAGAATATTTATGCCCAAAGCCAAATTGTTAATTGTCAATGACAACATAAGAATGATCAACGCCCTGCAAGGACAGTTTTGTGGAAGTAGGGCGTTTGAAGTATGCGAATGCGCGAAGAATGCGGACGAGGCACTGGAGCGCTTCAGGGAAGAATCGCAGCCCGATGTCGCGCTGATCGACATAATGATGCCGGTGTGCGACGGGATCGGCCTTGTCACGCGCCTGAAGCAGGAGCACCTTGCCGAGCATACGATGCTTATAGGCATGAGCGGGCTGATCTCGGATGTCGCGCTTAAGCTTGTTCAGTCTATCGGTATATCATATGTGATCGCCATGCCGGCGGAGCCTGAATCAATATACGCGCGGGTATGCTCGCTGCTTGAAGCCGGGCTTGAAAACAACGGCAAAGGCGTATATATGGAACTGAAAAACAGGCAGCTCAGGGAACGCGACGAAACGATCACAAGGTATCTTTTCGCGATGGGTATGAGCGCGCACCACGACGGATTCAAGTACATGCGCGACGCCGTCAATATATGTATCGACACAAAGGAACGCAGCGTCGGCCTCACGACGCATGTTTATCCTGAGATCGCGCGCAAATACGGCGTGTCGGTGAACGTTGTTGAACGATCCATAAGATACTCGATAGAAACTGCATGGCTGCGCGGCAGCGTTGAAAATCAGTACCGGCTGTTTGGTTATACCGTGAAGGAAGACAAAGGCCGTCCGACAAACAAGGAATGCATTTCGCTTATTGCCGAGCGCACGCGCATAAGGATGGCCGCAAGCTTCAAATAATGAATAACATCAGCAGGCTATATGAAGACGCTCCTTGTTGACGGGGGCGTATTTTGGGTGATAATATGTTTTCCGAGGTGATCATGATGAAAAAGAGAGCAACAATAATCGTGCTTGACAGCGTCGGCATCGGCGCACAGCCGGACGCGGCCGAATTCGGCGATTCGGGCGCGCATACGCTTGGCAACATATACAAAAAACGCGGTCTGAAAATTCCGAACATGATCGGTATGGGGCTTGGCAACATCGAGGGTTCAATGCTGCCGGCAGTTGAGCATCCTGAGGGCTGCTACGGACGCGCGAAAGAGATTACAAAGGCGAAAGACACGACGAGCGGGCATTGGGAGATGGCGGGGGTGATAATGGATCCGCCGTTTTGCACATATCCCAACGGCTTTCCGGAGCGTGTGATAAAAGAATTCGAAAAAAGGACCGGAAGGGGAACGCTCGGAAACTGCGTTGCCTCCGGAACGGAGATAATCCAGCGCCTCGGCGATGAACATATGCGCACGGGCAAGCTTATCGTGTATACATCGGCGGACAGCGTTTTTCAGATCGCCGCGCACGAAAAAATCGTCCCGCTTGACGAGCTTTACCACTACTGTGAGCAGGCGCGCGAAATGCTGACCGGCAACGATCTCGTGGGCCGCGTGATCGCGCGTCCGTTCATCGGAGAGAACGGCAAATATACGCGCACCGAAAACAGACGGGATTACGCCGTGCCGCCGGTATCGGATACGATACTCGACGTGCTGAGCGCAGACGGCTTCACAACGGTGTGCGTGGGCAAAATTGAGGATATTTTCTGTCACAGGGGGATAGGGATCACAGAACATACCAAGAATAATCACGACGGGATCGAAGCGACGCTTCGCTTCCTCAGGGAAGGGACAGGAGATTTTATATTCACGAATCTTGTCGACTTCGATATGCTCTACGGTCACCGCAACGATGTTGAGGGCTACGGCGCGGCGCTTGAATATTTCGATGCGAAGCTGCCGGAGATCAACGCGGCGCTCCGCGACGGCGATATCGTTATAATCACGGCGGATCACGGCTGCGATCCGACATTCCCCGGAACGGATCACACAAGGGAATATATACCCATTCTTGCGTTCGGGCCGGGCGTGAAGGGCGGACGCAGCATAGGAACGGCGGAATCGTTTGCAGATATAGGCAGCACCGTGTTCGAATACTTGACAGGGAAGCCGTTCAAAACCGGCAGATCATTCCTCAACAGGCTCATTTGACGCGAACTGAACCGTCTATTGCTCCCGGATGCGACATATTATTCAGTATGACGATATCCGGGAGTGTTTTTTTATGCTTGTAAAAAAGATTATCTCTTCGGCGCTTGCGGCGCTCGTTTTGCTTGCGACGTGCGCAACGTGTCTTGCGCAGCCTCAGGAGGGCGCGGCATACGGCGGCGCAAAGGCGGTCGCGGTGGCGGAAGCGTCGGGGATGCAGTATGCCGTCGCCTATGAATCTGAAAGCGCATTTGACGTTGCGGGATTATGCAGACTGCCCGCGCTGCTGTATGTGTGCGAGGAAACGGACAGGGGAACGCTTGACGAAGGCGCGATGCTCAGCGTGAGCGACGCCGCCGCGTCTGTCAGCGGCCAGACGGCGTTCATAAGTCCGGGCGAGAGGATACAGACGGGGCTTCTCTTGAAGGCTGCCGTGATGATAACGGCCGGGGACGCATGTTTTGCGCTTGCGGAAAGCGCCGCAGGCAGTGTTTCGCTTGCGGAAAAAGCGATCGGGGAAATGCTTTGCGGACTTGGCATAAGCTGCGGAGATTTTACGCTTATGCAGGGAAAACAAAACATGAGCGCCGAAGAGCTGTGCAAGATCGCCTCAAGGCTTGCTTCATCGGCAACATATAAAAAATACAGCGGCCTTTCCTTTGACGAGATCACGCATGAGAACGCGGCGAAAACAGAGCTTGCAAACCCGAACAAGCTGCTGAAGACCATTGACGGTTGTTTCGCAGGCTCGACCGGCTCTTCCGCCGCAGCAGGTTATTCGGGCATATTTGCCGTCGGACGCGACGGCGTGACGTTTGTCGCCGCGGTGATCGGCGCGAAGAACGCGGATGAGCGCGCGAGTACAGCCAGGGAGGCGATCGAAACGGCGTTCGCCTCATTCCGACCGGTAAAAGCCGCCGCAAAAGGCGAAATCGTGGCCGAAGGGGTACCGGTCACGGGAGGAATGAAGGGGACGGTCAACGGCGTTGCGGCAGAGGACGTGGTGATGCTTGCAAAAAAGGATGCGCAATGGAATGTCATGCTCGAGATGAAAGCGCTGACTGCGCCGGTCAAGGCGGGCGACGTTATAGGGCGCGCGCTGTATTCGTCGCGCGAGGATGAAGAACCCGTTTCAATTGACGTGCTTGCTTCGGATGACGTGCCGGAGGCAAACCTTGCGGGACTTATCATGGAGGCGCTGCGGCGCTGGGTCCACGCTTAACGCTTTCTTGCATCATGGGAGGTTCTATCGTATAATACATAAGATAAAATAAAGGAGTTATAAGCTTTTGTTTGCAAATTTCGATATAACAAGCTGGCTGCTTGCGGTGCTTTACAGGATACCGGGAATAATCATCGGCCTTTCCTTCCATGAATGGGCGCATGCTTATGCCGCGTTCAAGCGCGGCGATCCTACGGCGAGAAACCTCGGCAGGATGACGGCGAACCCCGCGGCGCATATTGATCCGATCGGCATACTCATGCTGCTCGTTGTGGGCTTTGGCTGGGCGAAGCCTGTCCCAATCAACACGCGCAACTTCAAGAATCCGAGAAAGGACGAAATCATCGTATCCCTTGCGGGCGTAATAACAAACCTTGCCATCGCGTTCGTGTTCACAGGCATATGGATCGCTGTCGCGGCGTTTGCATACAACGAGATCGCCGTGAACCTTCTCATGAACGTGGTCGTGATAAACCTTGCCCTTTTCGTGTTCAACCTGCTGCCGGTGCCGCCGCTTGACGGTTATCATGTGGCGCAGTGTCTGCTCATGCGCAAAATAAGCTATAAGTTCTTTCAGTTTATCGAAAGATACGGGACGATAATACTCATCGCGGTGCTGATCCTCAATTCGAACTTCGGCTTCCTGAGCTATGTCGTTCAGGCGATACTCAACGGCTTTGCTTCTGCATACAGCTGGCTGTTCGGCTTGTTCATGTAAAATGGCATACGAGGTTCATCTTAAAGAATTTGACGGCCCGCTCGACCTCCTGCTGCATCTTATTGAGGATGCAAAGGTGGATATAAAGGACATATTCGTTTCCGAAATAACCGATCAGTATCTCGCGCTCATGGAAGAGCTGGACGAGCTTGATATGGATACCGCAAGCGAGTTCCTGACCATGGCGGCAACGCTTGTTTATATAAAATCGCGCTCGCTTTTGCCAAGACCGCCGAAAACCGAAGAGGATGAGGAGGATCCGGAGATCGTCCTTATGCGGCAGCTGCGCGACTACAAGCTGTTTAAGGAGGCGGGCGCGGAACTTACGCTGCTTCGCGAAAAGGCGCGCATGATGTTCATAAAGCCGCCGGAGGAATTCATACTGCCACCGCGCGAATACAGCATATCCGATGCAACGGCGGAGGAGCTTTTTGCCGCGTTTGCCGATATACTCAAACGCACAAACGTGATCGGTGAGGATTCCATCGCGCGCACGGTGAATGCGGATGCGTATACTGTGCGAAAGCAGCTTTCCTTCATCAGGGCGAAGCTTGCCGGAAACAAAACCGTCACGTTCGAAGAGCTTTTTGAAGAGCAGAGCGCGAAGATGGAAAAGATCGTGACGTTCATGGCGCTTCTTGAGATGATCGCAAGACAGGAGATAATCCTCAGACAAAAAACGCCTTACGGCACGATAACGCTGACTGCGGGCAGTCTTGCCGAGGATGACGAGGATTATGAATACATGGACGAGATGAATTAGGGGGCGGACTGATGGAGAACGATGAGCGCTTCGGCGCGATCGAGTGTATACTCTTCGTTTCCGGTGAACCGGTGCCGACGATCCAGCTTCAGCGTGCGATCGGCGCGACGGACATCGAGATGCAGTATATCCTGCGCACGATGGATGAAAAATTCCGCGCCGACAAGCGCGGCGTTCAGCTTTATATGACGCCGGACACGGTTCAGCTTGTTTCAAACAGGGAATATGCGTCCTTCGTGCAGGAGCTGCTTCAGCCGGTGCAGGAGAAAAGCTTTTCGCAGTCAATGCTTGAGACCCTTTCCGTGGTTGCGTACCGTCAGCCGGTGACGCGCGCGGACATAGAGGCTGTGCGCGGCGTAAGATGCGAATACGCGGTGAGAGAGCTGCTTAAGATGGGCATGATACAGGAGCTTGGACGCAAAAACGTGATCGGAAGACCCATGATGTTCGGTACGACGGATGCTTTCCTGAGGCATTTCGGGCTTCACGGGCTGGAGGAACTTCCGCCGCTTTCCATGCCGGAGGATGACGCAGAGGAAACGCCTGAAACCGGTCGACCGGATATAGAACGCGGCGAAGAATAATTATTTTACCGAAATGAGAAAATAAGGACCGTATGGTCCTTTTTGTTTTGCTTTTAATCGCAGCCCTCGGCGCCGTTGCCGCGCTTTTGAAAAAGCGGGTGTCTTTTGTGCTGGTGCTTTCCGCCCAGGGATACAGGGCGATGATTAGGGTTTTGGGCATAAAACTGACGTTTGAAGGCGCATACGACAGGCTTTGGCATTTGATCGGCGAAAAGGAAAACAAAAAAAACGGCTTTAAACTCAATGCGGGCGAGGTAATCGCCTGCTTTGAACTGAAACGTCTGTACGCACACGCGCGAATAGGCATAAAGGACGACGCCGCGGCGACAGCGTTCACATGCGGCGTGCTGCGCGCGCTGTTTGATGCAGCGGGCGCTGCGATCTGCAAAAAAGCGAAGCTTGATTTTGACCTAAAACCTGAATTTGATCGCGGTATGCTGTGGATATATATGGAAGGTATCCTCGTCGTATATCCGGGGAAACTTATCCGTATGATAATCGGCAAGCTTATAAGGGAGGTTATGCGTAAATGGCTCATCCGATCGAAAACATCATGGAGACCACCATGGCAAAGCTCAGAGAAATGGTCGATGTGAATACAATTGTGGGGGATCCCGTCGTTATCACCGGGGAAACGATGGTATTGCCGGTTTCAAAGGTAAGCCTCGGCTTCGTTTCGGGCGGCGGCGAATATGCTGCCGGCGAGTGCAGGGACAAACAGAACACGATAAAGTCGGCGGGAGAAAAACTTGACGCTGCGGAAGGAAAATATCCGTTCGCGGGCGCTGCCGCCGCGGGTCTGACGCTGAATCCGACGGCGTTCCTTTCCGTATGCGGCAAAAACGTGCGCGTTTTGCCGGCACAGTACAGCGGTTCGCTTGACAGGGCGGTGGAGATGCTGCCTGAGCTTATGCGCATGATCGAAAACCTTGTTCGCGACGGCGAGAAAGGGGCGGGTTGCGAATGCTCGCAAAAAACACCGGAAAAAGAATAAAGTGCATCCTCGCATGCCTGATCGCGCTTGCGACGCTGTGCCCTGCGCGCGGCGCTGCTGCTGACGAACCGGATATACAGGCCGGTTCGTATGTGCTCATCGAGGCCGGCACGAGAAAGGTGCTGATCGGCGAAAACGCGCACCTGAAGCTCCCCATGGCAAGCACGACGAAGATCATGACGGCGCTTCTTGCGATCGAACGCTGTTCGCTCGACGATTTGGTAGAAACGCCCGCGCAGGCATATGGCGTTGAAGGCTCGAGCATGTATCTGGGCCTTGGCGAAACGCTTTGCGTGCGCGATCTTGTATACGGGCTTATGCTCGTTTCGGGCAACGACGCGGCAGTGGCGCTTGCCGTGTATATGGGAGGCAGCATAGAGGGCTTTGCGCAGATAATGAACGAAAGGGCAAAGGAACTCGGCTGTTTGAACACGCATTTCGTGACGCCGAACGGTTTGCCGAACGACGGTCACTATACAACCGCATACGATCTTGCGCTTATATCGGCAAAAACGATGGAATACGAGGCTTTCAGAAATATCGTTTCGACGGAGTATTACCGCACGCAGACGGGCAGCGTGATACGCACGCTGAAAAACAAGAACAAGATACTTTGGCAGTATGACGGAGGCTGCGGCATCAAAACCGGTTATACGAAGGCTGCCGGCAAGTGCCTTTCGTTTGCGGCCGAACGCGACGGAATGACGCTTATAGGGGTGGTGCTAAACTGTCCCGACATGTTCAACAGCGCGATGAGCTTGCTCGATTACGGCTTTGATAATTTTGAAATGGCGTCCGCGGTGAAAAAAGGGCAGACGGTCGCGCGCGTGCCGGTTGAAAACGGGAGAAGTTATGCCTTGGCACTTGAAGCGGAAGAAGATATAATAGTTCCGGTCAGGAAGGGCGAAAAACTGCAACTGAAAACGCAGGTGGATTGTCCGGATCGCGTTGAAGCGCCGATCAAAGCCGGGGAAAAGCTGGGCACGGTTTTTGTGATCGACGACGGAGGTGAGCGTATCGCCGCCGCGGGGCTTGTCGCCGCAGACGATGTGGAACCGAAACGATATTCGGACTGGCTCAAAACGCTTCTGAAAAGATGGAGCGCCTGACGCGGAGGTTTAACATGCGGCTTCAGAAGTATATGGCGGACGCCGGGATCGCCTCGCGGCGCAAATGCGAGGAACTTATCGCAAAAGGACTGGTGTTCGTGAACGGAAGCGTCGCTTCAACGGGCTGCTGTGTGGAGCCGCTGTGCGACGAGGTGGTTTATATGGGCAAAAAGATATTGCCGCATGAGGAGCGCGTCGTGTATGCGTTCTATAAACCGCAGGGCGTCATCTGCTCTTCCTCGGATCCTCAGGGACGGGAAACGGTGCAGGATTATTTCAGCGATGTGCCGGGAAGGCTTTATAACGTTGGCCGGCTTGATTACGATTCCGAAGGACTTGTGCTCATGACAAATGACGGCGAGCTTGCGAACCGTCTTACGCACCCGAGCCATGAAATAGAAAAAACCTACTATGTGATCTGCGACGGATCGCTCAGCGAACAAGAGAAGAATACGCTTCGCGGCGGCGTCATGCTGGAGGACGGTGTGACATCGCCCGCGCGCATAACGGACGAATATAAAACCGGCAACGGAAATACTTCGTTCTTTATTGCGATACACGAGGGCAGAAACCGTCAGGTGAGGAGGATGCTGACGGCTGTCGGCCATGAAACGCTCCTTTTGAGGCGGACTGCCGAAGGTTCTGTGACGCTTGGCGCGCTTAAACCGGGAGAGAAGAAAAAACTCAACGAAACCGAGCTTGAAACCCTTAGAAAAAGTTGCCTGTAAAGATAAATATTTTCATTGCAGGAAAAAAGTATTTAATGACGAATAAGTGAAATTGGCAGGATTTGATGGGTAATCAAAAATCAAACTCCTGCTTATAGCCATAATTAGAGACCGGGCTTCAGCTATAAGCATCATTTAGAAAGGAGGAACCGTGTATATGGAGTACAACCCCTGGTTTGTAATGGTGCTGGGAATGGGAACGGTGTTCATCGGACTTTTTTGTTTGATAATGTTGACAAAACTGATGAGCTTTGTGATCAACAAAACATCGAAACAGGATGCGCCTTCACAAATCGAGAACAAAGCCCCAACGGCGGCGACCGAACCTGCGCCCTGTTATGCGGCGCCGGAGATCGGGGACAGGAAGCTTTTCGATGCGGTAATTGCTGCCGCCATCGCCGAGTATACCGGCGACGAGATGGGCGCGATGAGGATCAAATCGATAAAAAGGATCGGCGGGGAGCCGTCATTTGACCGCGGCGCTCTTGTGGCGGCGGTATCGGCTTCGCTTGCAACGGCGATGGGCGAGGATGTATCGGGAATCAGGATCAAAAGCATGAAGCGAATCTGATCCGCAAGTATACTCACAGAGCAAAAAAATATGGAGGAAACAGAAATGCGTAAATTCATCGTAAACGTCAACGGGACGTCATATGAAGTCGAAGTGGAAGAGATCAGCACACAGATGAACGCTGCCCCCGTAAAGCCCGCGGCGCCTGCAGCGCCCGCACCCGTTGTTGCAAAGCAGGCGGCGCCTGCGCCCGCGGCGGTAAGCGGCGGCGAAAGCGTGAGCGCGCCGATGCCCGGGAATATATTGGACATAAAGGTCAAGACCGGCGACGCGGTGAAGGCCGGCGCGACGCTTCTTATACTTGAAGCCATGAAGATGGAGAACGAGATCCTTGCGCCGGTTGACGGAACGGTCAGATCCATCAACGTGACAAAAGGCGCCACCGTCAATTCCGGCGACGTGCTTTGCGTGATCAACTGAAGAAGCAATAACGCTTAACGCACAACGACCGGAAAGGAGAACGGAATGGAAGCTGTTGTAAAATTCCTTTCGGGGACCGGGTTTGCGCTCTTGTTCGACGATCCGAAAACACTCATCATGATCGCCATATCGCTTGTGCTTATTTACCTTGCGATAGCCAAGAAATTCGAGCCCATGCTGTTGCTGACGATAGGCTTCGGCATGCTGCTCACAAACCTCCCGGGAGCAAATATGTATCATCCCGAGTTTTTTGAAGGCGGCGAGGTGCACTGGTCGGAAATGGGCAGCCACGGCGGCCTTATCGACTATCTGTATCTCGGCGTAAAGCTCGGCATATATCCTTCGCTCATATTCATGGGCGTCGGCGCGATGACGGACTTCGGCCCTCTCATCGCAAACCCCAAAAGCCTGTTTCTTGGCGGCGCGGCTCAGCTTGGCATATTCGTCGCCTTCCTGGGCGCGCTCGCGATGAACAATATCGGCATATCTTTTACAGCCATGCAGGCGGCGTCGATAGGCATCATCGGCGGCGCGGACGGACCGACGGCGATTTATCTCACGTCAAAGCTTGCGCCGGAGCTGCTCGGGCCGATAGCTGTGGCGGCATATTCGTATATGGCGCTTGTGCCGGTCATACAGCCGCCGATAATGAAGGCGCTCACCACAAAGCATGAGCGCGAGATCGTTATGGAGCAGTTGAGGCCGGTTTCAAAGAAGGAAAAGATAATTTTCCCGATAGTGGTCACGATATTCGTTTCGCTGCTGCTGCCATCTGCGGCGCCGCTTATCGGAATGCTGATGCTCGGCAACCTTTTCCGCGAGTGCGGAGTTGTCGAGAGGCTTTCAAAAACCGCACAGAACGAGCTTATCAACATTGTGACTATATTCCTTGGCATATCCGTCGGAGCGACAGCCACGGCCGACGCATTCCTCAACCTGACAACGCTCGGCATACTTGTGATGGGCGTTCTTGCGTTTGCATTCGGCACGGCGGGCGGTGTGCTGCTCGGCAAGCTGATGAATTGGATCTCAGGCGGCAAGATCAATCCGCTCATCGGCGCTGCGGGCGTATCGGCCGTGCCTATGGCTGCGCGTGTCGTGCAGACCGTCGGTCAGAAGGATAATCCGAGAAACTTTCTGCTTATGCACGCGATGGGTCCGAACGTGGCCGGCGTGATAGGCTCTGCCATCGCGGCGGGCGTATTCCTCTCGCTCTTCGCGTAAACAATAAACGGAAAGGAGATAAAGATGGCCGGAAAAGTTCAGATAACGGATACTATTCTGCGCGACGCGCATCAGTCTCAGGCTGCAACACGCATGCGCACGGAGGATATGCTGCCGGCATGTGAAATACTGGACAGCATTGGTTACTGGTCCCTTGAATGCTGGGGCGGAGCGACCTTCGACAGCTGCCTGAGGTTCCTCAACGAGGATCCGTGGGACAGGCTGAGAAAACTAAGAAAGGCGCTGCCGAACACCAAGCTGCAAATGCTCTTCCGCGGACAGAACATATTGGGCTACAAGCATTATGCAGACGACGTCGTGGAGCAGTTCTGCCGCAAGGCGATTGAAAACGGCATCGATGTGATAAGGATATTCGACGCGCTCAACGATGTGCGCAACCTTGAAGCCGCGATCAAATACACCAAGAAATACGGCGGCATCTGCGAACCCGCGATAAGCTACACGATAAGCCCCGTCCACAATGAGGATTATTTTGTTAAGGTGGCCAAGGAGCTTGTTGAGATGGGCGCGGACGTGATATGCATAAAGGATATGGCGAATCTTCTGCTGCCCTTTGACGCATATTCGCTCGTAAAACGCCTCAAGGCGGAGGTCGGGGTGCCCATCCATCTTCACACGCACAACACAACAGGCACGGGCGACATGACATACCTCATGGCTGTTGAAGCCGGCGTGGATATCGTGGACTGCGCGCTTTCACCGCTTGCAAACGGCACCTCGCAGCCGGCGACAGAGTCACTTGTTGCAACGCTCAAGGGCACGGAGTATGACACGGGGCTTGACCTCACGAAGATGGCGGAGGCTGCAAAGCATTTCCGCAAGGTGGCGGCAAAGCTCAAGGAAGAGGGCTTCCTTGATCCGAAGGTGCTCAGCGTTGATACGAACACGCTCATATATCAGGTGCCGGGCGGAATGCTTTCCAACCTGATATCTCAGCTGAAACAGGCCAACGCAGAGGATAAGTATTATGATGTGCTCGCCGAGATCCCTCGCGTGAGGAAGGACTTCGGTTATCCGCCGCTCGTCACACCCACGAGCCAGATCGTCGGTTCGCAGGCTGTGCTCAACGTGCTTTCGGGAGAAAGATACAAGAGCTTCACGAAGGAATCCAAGGCTGTGCTGCGCGGCGAATACGGCGCGCTGCCGGGCGAGGTGAACGAGGAGGTAAGACGCAAAGCCATCGGCGACGCGCAGGTCATTACCTGCCGCCCGGCGGACCTGCTCAAGCCCGAACTTGATAACTACCGCGAAGAGATAAAGGACGTCATGCGTCAGGAAGAGGACGTTCTGAGCTACGCGCTCTTCCCGCAGGTCGCGATGAAGTTCTTTGAAGCGCGAAACAATCCCGCGCCCGAGCAGGAGGCAAAGCCGGCGGCGCCCGCCGCGGAAGCGCCAAAAACTGCGCCAGTGAGCAACAACGAAGTCAGAACGCTGTATGTCGAGGATGCAAGCATAGTCTGAAGCGAGTTTGACACACATTCGGCCCGCGCCTGATGGCGCGGGCCTTTTTGCAGGATGAAACAAAAAGATGCAATTCTTTCATCATTTTCGATTTTTTGTTGATAAAGGAGCAACCATCTGATAGTATTAACGGGTATGATGAAATACGGAGTGTGAATATATGCGGATATTGCTTTCGAACGACGACGGAGTGACCTCGTCCGGCATAAGGGCGCTTGCATTGCATCTCAAGGCGAAACATGAGGTGTTTATAAGCGCGCCCGATGCGGAACGGAGCGGGGCTTCGCATTCGATAACATATTTGACCATCCTTCGCGCGCGCAAGGTGGAATTGCAGGGGCTTGAAGGAATACCTTCATATGCTGTGAACGGCACGCCTGCGGATTGCGTGAAGCTTGCCATACGAAATCTTGTGCCAATGCCTGATTTTGTGATATCGGGCATAAATGCCGGCGCAAACAGAGGCTCCGACACTTTCTATTCCGGCACTGTGGCCGCAGCGATGGAAGCGGCATTCTCCGGCGTGAGGGCGATCGCTGTCTCCGCGTGCGCTTTTCCGCCGAGGGATTACGGCGCGTCGCTTGCCGCGCTCGATTACGGCATGGAGCTCATGGAAAAGGAAAAGGGCATAACGCTGATGAACATAAACGCGCCGGATACCGATGAAGCTTCGCTGCGCGGGATGAAGATAACTCCGCTTGCAAGATTCAGATACGTCAACAAATTCGATGAGCGCGAGGATCTTTACGGGGTGAAATACTACTGGGCTGATCCAAAGCGCGTATCTGTCGGCGGCAATGACGCCGACGACGATCTGAGATGGACGGGAGAGGGCTACGCCGCCATCACGCCGCTGCTTTGCGATATGAGCGATTGTGAAATGATAAAAAAACTTCGTGACGGGCAAAAGGAGAACGAAGATGTATAAGCCGAAAGATAACGTTGAAGAAAGCGACCTTTTGGTGCGCCTCAACCGTTCGTTCAAGTCCCTCAGCAAGGGACAGAAGCAGATCGCGTCATATATAATGGAAAATTACGACCGTGCGGCGTTTATAACTGCGTCAAAAATGGGCAGGATCGTCGGGGTGAGCGAATCAACGGTGGTCCGTTTTGCATACACTCTGGGCTATGACGGTTATCCGGAGCTTCAAAAATCGCTGCAGGAGCTTATAAGAAACAAACTCACCAGCGTGCAGCGTATACAGCTCACATCCGACATGAATCAGAACGATGTGCTGAAGACCGTGCTCAAGGCCGACATGTCGAATATCCGCGCAACGATAGATACCATCGACAATGCAACTTTCAATTCTGTTGTGGATTCTCTGTTCGGCGCGAAGAAGGTATTCATTCTCGGCATCCGCAGCGCGGCGCCGCTCGCGCAGCTTCTTTCATATTATCTCGGATTCGTGCTGGACGACGTTATCCTTGTGGGCTCGTCGATCGGCGACGTTTATGAGAGCATAGTGCGAATAACGGAAAAAGATCTTTGCATAGGCATAAGCTTCCCGAGATATTCTTCGAGAACGATCGACGCGCTCAAGTTTGCAAAAACAAAAGGCGCGGGCATCGTCGCAATAACCGACAGCGTGTTTTCGCCGATCGCGGAACTTGCGGACAAATCTCTCATCGCGCGAAGCGATATGGCGTCGTTTGCAGATTCGCTCGTTGCGCCGTTAAGCCTAATCAACGCGCTTATCGTCGCTTGCAGCCTGCGGCGCAAGGACGATGTATACAACCGTTTCAGCCAGCTTGAGTCGATATGGGGCACGCAGAAGATATATGTCACCCGTGAAACGGGAGAGAGCATGACGAAATGAGGCTTATTCTCGTAAGACACGGTGAAACGGACTGGAATACCGCCCGCCGCGTGCAGGGCAGGACAGACACGGCCCTCAACGCGAGAGGGCTACTTCAGGCCGAGGCCGCGGCAGAGTATCTTTCAGGGCGCGGCATTTCGGCGGTATATGCAGGCCCTCTCATGCGCGCGGCTGAAACGGCAAATATCATTGCCGCAAAGGCCGGGGTGAAGACGCTCACGACCCTCGAGGGCCTCACGGAGATAAACTTCGGCGGCTGGGAGGGCAAAACAAACGACGAGCTCACGCTTGAATTCCCGAGGCATTGGAAAGACTGGAACTGGGTGCTTCATCCGGAGCTGTGCCGTGAAATTGGGGCTGAAAGCGCGCAGGAGATACTTGAACGGGCGCTTGACAGCCTCCGGATCATCATGAAAGAAAACCCGGCAGACGCAACCGTTGCGGCGGTCAGTCACACGATGCCGATAAAGCTTCTTACGGCGCATTGCATCGGCTTGCCGGTCGAGCGGATAAGATGGCTTCGCGCGGATAACTGCGGCAGCAGCGTGCTTCAGTTTGAAGCTGACGGATGCGTCACGCTGCGTTGCTGGAACGATACTTCGTATCTTGGAGGATTGCTGTGAGAACGATTGCAGTTGTGGGCGCAGGACCGGCCGGAATGATCGCCGCGGCCGAAGCGGCCGCGAAAGGTGCGGACGTCACGCTGTTCGAGCGCAATGAGAAAACCGGCAAAAAGCTTTATATAACCGGAAAAGGGAGATGCAACGTAACAAACAGCGCGCAGATAGAGGATTTTATGGCGTCGATCCCACGGAATCCGCGCTTCCTTTACAGCGCGCTTTTCGGCTTCACGAACGCGGACACCGTGCGCATGATCGAAGATGAAGGCGTGCGCACAAAGGTGGAACGCGGGGGGAGGGTTTTCCCGGAATCGGACAAATCAAGCGATATACTGCGTGCGTTTACTGCCAGGTTGAAAAAAACCGGCGTGAAGGTCGAGCTTTCCTCGCGCGTTGAAAGCATAAGACGGACGGGAAACGGTTTCATTCTTCGGGTGAACGGCCGCGACCGTGCGTTTGAGCGCGTGATACTTGCGACAGGCGGTATAAGTTATCCCTCGACAGGATCCACGGGCGACGGCTTTGCCTTTGCCTCCGCGCTCGGGCACGATATAACCGAGCTTAAGCCGTCTCTCATCTCATTTGTGACAAAGGAGGAATGGCCGAAAAAGCTAATGGGGCTTTCGCTCAGAAACGTAACCCTCAGGGCATATGACAAAAAGGGCAGGAAGCGTTTTGAGGAGCTTGGCGAAATGCTTTTCACGCATTACGGCGTTTCAGGCCCGCTTGTGCTCAGCGCAAGCAGCGTGCTTGCGGACGATCCCGCAGGAGCTGTGCTTGCGGTGGATCTTAAGCCAGCGCTCGACGAGGAAGAGCTTGACAGACGCATATTGCGTGATTTTGCTGACAACAACAGAAAGCAGTTCATCAACGCGCTCGACGCGCTTTTGCCGCAGAAGCTCATCCCGGTGGCGGTCGAGCTTTCTGGTATACCCGCGCATAAGGACGTGAGCGAGATCACACGCGAAATGCGCAGAGGCTTCGCTGCGCTTTTGAAGGATATGCGAATGAGCGTCGATCGTGCCATGCCGATAGACGAGGCTATCGTCACGCGGGGCGGCGTAAGCGTGCGCGAGATCGACCCTTCAACGATGGAGTCAAAGCTGATTCCCGGATTGTATTTTGCGGGAGAAATGATAGATGTGGATGCGTTCACAGGCGGCTTTAACATACAGATCGCCTGTTCCACGGGCGCACTTGCGGGAAGGAGCGCGGCTGATGACTGAGAAGCTCAACATTGCGCTGGACGGGCCGGCCGGTGCAGGCAAGAGCACCGTGGCAAAAGAAGTCGCGGACAGGCTGCACATACTGTGCCTCGACACGGGAGCCATGTATCGCGCGCTCGCGTTGAAAGCGATAAGACTCGGCATCGAGCCTGGCTGCGCCGCTCAGGTGCTTCCGATACTCAACGATACCATCATAACGGTCATGAGCGATAACGGCGTGCAGCATACCTTCCTTGACGGGGAGGATGTGAACGCGCTGATAAGAACGCAGCAGGTTTCGCGCGGCGCGTCGGACATAAGCGCCATACCGGAGGTGCGTGAAAAGCTTGTTGAATGTCAGCAGAAGATCGCCCGCGAAAACGACGTTGTGATGGAGGGGCGCGACATAGGATCGGTCGTGATGCCATGGACCGCAAACAAATTTTATATCACCGCGTCGTGCGCCGAGCGCGCAAAGCGCCGCCTTGCGGAGCTTGCCCGAAAAGGTCAGGAAAACGGAAAAACGCTCGCGGAGATACAGCGCGAAATCGAAGAACGCGATTATAACGATTCGCACAGGGCGGTTTCGCCGCTTACAAGATTGCCGGACGCCGTTGTTGTCGACACGACGCAAATGAGCATCGAGGAAGCGGTTCGGACTGTAATCGCCTTTATCGGGAGGAATGACTGATGCTGTACGTTATTTTGAAAATACTGCTCGGGCCGCTTCTGTATATCTTTTTGAGGCCGATCGTTTACGGAAAACACAATTTGCGCGTGCAGGGAAAAGCGATCATCATATGCAACCACCGTTCCATGCTTGATCCCATCGTATTAGGCCTTGTTACGCCGCGGGTGATACACTTTATGGCCAAAAAGGAGATATTCAAAACAAAACTCGGGAATCTTTTCTTCCGCGCTGTATGCGCTTTTCCGGTGAACAGAAAAAATGTAGACCTTCAATCGCTGAAAAGCGCGCTCGGCGTGTTGAACAAGGGCAAAATTTTCGGCATATTCCCGGAAGGCAAACGCGAGGTCTCGGATTCGCTTGACGAATTTGAAAAGGGTACGGCTTTTCTCGCGATCCGCTCCGGCGCGCCTGTCATACCCGTGTATATGCATCCGGACGGTTCGCGCAGAAACAGGCCTGTGCTCATCGTCGGCAAGCCGATAGACATCGGCGCAATCGTTGCAAACGCAAACAAGTCCTCGATGATAGAAGTCGTGACGGATGAACTGTATGATTCGATAAACGCACTTAAGCTTGAGCTGGAGGAGATATATTGCGAGTAATCGTCGCTGAGAACATCGGCTTCTGCTTCGGCGTGAAGCGCGCGCTGGACATGGCGCATGCGCTCGCAGCCAAAGAGAGCAGGGTATATACGCTCGGTGAGCTGATCCACAATTCATATGTGACGCGCGAGCTTGAAAAGGAAGGCGTTTTTGCGATCGAAAAGCCTGAGGACGCTCCGCGCGGCGCCGCGGTGTTGATACGTTCGCACGGGGTGAGTCCGGACGTGATCGACAAATGCCGCGCGGTCGGGCTTGAAGTGCACGACGCGACATGCCCGTTTGTCGAACGCATACACGACGAGGTGAAAAAGAACAGCAGCGCCGGTTACAGGACGGTGATCTTCGGCGATCCGGAGCATCCGGAGTGTATCGGCATAAACGGCTGCTGCGGCAACACCGCTTTTTTCATAAAGGATGCGAAAGACGTCGAAAAACTGAATCCCGGGGAAAAAATATGCGTCGTGGCGCAGACAACGGCGTCTGCCGAGGAGTTTGAAAGGATATGCGGCGCGATAAGGCAAAAAAATTACCCTGCGAAGATAATGAACACGCTTTGCAGCGCAACGAAGAAAAGGCAGGAGGAAGCGGCAGGCCTGAGCGCAATATGCACGAAAATGCTGGTTATCGGAGACAGACACAGCTCCAACACGGCAAAACTGACCGAGGTTTGCAAAAAAAGTTGCCGCAATGTATATTCAGCATCAAAAGTAAATGAACTGCCACTTGAAAAAATCATAGCGAATGATATAATAGGAATTGTTTCGGGCGCTTCTGCGCCGGATGCGATAATTTGGGAGGTTGTTACTAGAATGAGTGAACTGGAAAAGACGATGGCTGAGAATCCCGTAGAAAACGAAGAGGTTAAAGCGGAAGCAGCAGCTACCGTCGAAGAACCCGTCGTGAACGAGCCTTCAGCCGAGTGCACCGCCGAGTGCAAATGTGAGTGCGAGGCCAAAGAAGAAGCCCCTGCAGCCGATGAGACAAAGGAAGAGCCTAAGGCCGAGAATGCCGAAACCAGCTTTGCCGAGGAATTTGAGAAGACTCTTGTCCGCATAAGAAACGGACAGATCCTTACCGGTTCCGTCGTGCAGATAGTTGACGGCGAAGTCTGTGTCAACATCGGTTACAAGTCCGACGGATTCATTCCTCGCAACGAATTCTCTTCAGACCCCGACGTGAACCCCGAGGAAGCCGTGAAGATCGGCGATACCATCGAGGTCGAGGTCATAAAAGTCAATGACGGCGAAGGCAACGTGTTGCTTTCCCGCAAAAACGTTGAGAGCAAGAAGATGTGGGATTCCCTCATGCAGGATGAGGAGATCACGGACAAGTTCTTTGACGGCGTGGGCAAGGAAGTCGTAAAGGGCGGCCTTATTGCCGCTATCGACGGAGTTCGCGCGTTCGTGCCCGCCTCTCAGCTTTCAACGAAATATGTTGAGAATATCGCCGAATATGTCGGACAGCCGATCAAGCTCAAGGTCATTGAGGTCGACAAGGCGCGCAAGCGCATCGTTGCTTCCCACAAGGCCGTTATGCTTGCCGAGGCCGAAGAAGCCCGCAAGCAGAAATGGACCGAGCTTGAGATCGGTTCAAAGGTCAAGGGCGTTGTGCGCAGGCTCACCGATTTCGGCGCGTTTGTTGATATCGGCGGCGGTATTGACGGTCTTGTCCATGTGACCGACGTCGCATGGGGCCGTGTCAAGCATCCGAAGGATGTCCTCTCCGTGGGTCAGGAGATCGAGGTCATCATCCGTGACGTCGATACCGAGCGTCAGCGCGTTTCCCTCGGTTACAAGCAGCTTCAGCCCAAGCCCTGGACGATGGCCGATCAGAAGTATCCCGTCGGCACCATCGTTGAAGGCAAGGTCGTTCGTATAGTTCCCTTCGGCGCGTTTGTCGCGCTCGAGCCCACCATCGACGGTCTTATCCACATTTCCCAGGTCGGCGTGAAGCGCATTGCCAAGGTCGAGGACGAGATCAACGTCGGCGACATCGTCCGCTGCAAAGTGCTCGATGTTAACGTTGAAGCTAAGCGCATCAGCCTCAGCCGCCGTGAGGCGCTGCTTGATGAGCATCCGGAGATCGCCGAGGAGCTTGCAGCCGAAAAGGCGGAGCGTGAGCGCATCAACGCAGAGCGTGCCGAGCAGCGTGCCGCTGCCGAAGCTTCAAAGCAGCAGCAGCCTGAGCGTCCGGAACGTCCGGAGCGTCCGGAACGCCGCAACAACAACGATCGCGGTGAACGCCGTGAGCGTCCGCGCCGTGAGGAGAACGATTACGATCTGCCGCCGGTGCAGTCGGTAAGCACTTCCATGGCCGATCTGTTTGCAGCCGCCATGGGCGAGAGCGCCGATAAGACTGAA
>CAZARN010000012.1:0-59282 GCA_964487565.1 uncultured Clostridium sp. | reverse complement strand
CAATGGCTGCTCACATCTTTATTATCAGTTTACGCGATTTGTTCGCGAATATCAAAACAGATGTTATTCCGGCAGCGCCGAAAACGATCGTGAGATACAAGGTCGGCGTCTGTTGTCGTGTTATTTCCTCATCCATATTTATTTGGAAGGGAACTGCAGGTCAATAGGTTGAATGGCGGAGCGTTTATGGCATCTCCTCAACATTATACTTTTCACCCAATCTTTCACGGTTGATCTGATTTTGTCGGTTGGATTCACTATTTGGCTGTCTTTCGAGCGTACCTTCTCCCGAGAATTCTATACCGTTCACGTCAAAAAACAGCTGCACATTGCGCGATCCCCCTGTGCCCGCGTAAAAATCGTTGCCCCATACCGAGTCTGGCTCGACGATAATACGGAGCCTGATATTTGCGTCGTCGCTTCCGCTAAAGACAAAATCACCTATCTTAAATTCCGCAGCGCCCGTACTGCCCGAACCCCCTGCGATACCGGTCGCCTGTACGCTCATCATGAAGGACGTATCCGCTACGTATGACTCCGCCATGGGGCTTACTTGCTCGCCGTCCGTGTTTTTTGTATGGTCGGACTCCCAGGTCGTCCCTTCCTTTTGGAAATCCGTAAAGCCAAGTACATTCAGGGAGATTGCGTTGCGCAGTCCGTAACCCGACATGTCGAAGTTGACGCTTGCCATGCCCTCGGGCAACGCGCTGAGCGCTTGCTTAATAGCGTCGTCCGCATCAGCCTTGACTGTAAAATAGACGTCACCCGTGTAATTGCCGGAAGGATAAGCGCCGTCGAGCTTATAAAAATCCAGCTCGACCGTGTAATCCATATAATAGCCTTCCTGTATAACATGCCTGTGATCGACCGTACCTTTCAGCGTCCAGATGCTGTCCGGTGGAATGGGAGGTACTGTTGGTGTGGGTGCGGGTGCGTCCGATCCCTGCGGCGCGCCGGCCTGAAAAATATCCGATGTCGGTGTGGGAGAGACTTTTGGCGCCGTGCCGACACCGCCGGTACAGGAAGAAAATGCAAATATCGCCGCAAAAAGCAAGAGCGCTATCATGACAAATCTCTTCATTTTTTCACTCCTCCATCAATTTTTGTTATATTATATCAGTTTCAAAAGTATTCCGCTATACGAAGTTTTATAAGGCAAAAACCTTTACCGCTCATGACGGCCCACCGGCGTTTTCAAGCATAATGCATCAGCACAGAAATCAAGTCGTTTATAATCCGCTGCACGGAGAAACCGACACATGCGGAGCAGCCGCGACGGAAGCCTTGTGCATCTTTAAACTATTCGTCGAACCTTTTAACGAAAATTCAAGGGTGTGAGTTTTATATTATAATAGGATGCTGTTCACATAAACCAAACGTCGCCTTCCGGTGGCGTTTGTTTTTTCCGCATGGGACCGAAAAGGGGGAAAAACGAACTGTTTTTTCAAATCATTTGACAATGACCCGTTTCTTATTATATATTGATAATAATATGAACTACGCCGATTATATGGGAGAAATGAAACAACCATGAGCGATTCTGCTAAAAGGGAATGTCATTGCACTATGAAGACCAAGGTCCGTACAGACGAAGAATACAAGCGTCTTATCCACAGACTCAACCGCATCGAAGGCCAGGTACGCGGCATACGCAACATGGTCGAACGCGGCGTATACTGCACCGATATCCTCGTGCAGTCCGCGGCTGTTTCCGCCGCAATAAATGCGTTCAATAAGGAATTGCTTTCAGACCACATCCGCACATGCGTTGCCACCGATATCAGGAACGGCAAGGACGAGGTGATCGACGAGCTTGTTGCAACGCTGCAAAAGCTTATGAAATAGTCTCACCCACGCAATCATATCAAACAGTGACCCGTTTTGCGGCATGCCGAACAGGTCGCTGTTTTTGTATTTCATTTTGATGTTCCGTCATTTTACGCCGTTTCCAAATAATCCGTTTTTTTTACAAATATTCCATTTTCAATTGACAAATACCCATGGGCGGTATATTATTTAACCACAAATATACGGGATGCGGGTATCTGCGAACAAGCGCCGCCCTCATTTTCTGTTATTGCGGACGACGTTTCTTTTCTTTGATTTCCGGTGTCGGCACATTCCGGCATCCTTTCGGCAAAGCATTGCAGGCAGTGATTTTCAGCGCAGTTTCCCGTGATAGGCATATGAGTTGACAAGATAGACAAGCAATATTAAGGAGATGAAAAAATGAAAAGCAATTGGGTCAAAAAAGCATTGGCGCTTACGTTGGCAGTTGCTGCGCTCGTGTGCGTGATGGCCTTTTCAACCGTCGTGAAGGCCTCCGGCGCATCGTACGCGATGAATGCAGGCTCTGCGCAATACCCCGGCGCTTCGTATAAGCAGGGATGCAGGAGCGGCTGCGGCAACGGCAATTACAATAACAACGGCGGAAACGGTTATGGCAGCAACGATGAAAACGGTTATTCCAACGGCTATTCCAACGGCTATTCCAACGGTTTCGGCGGCTGCTACGGCAACGGCTATTACGGCAACAACGCAAACGGCTATTCCAACGGTTTCGGCGGCTGCTACGGCTATCGCGGCAGTTCCAACGCGGCGCGCTACGGCTGCTACGGCTATAACAACGGTTATTGCAACGGTTATAACAACGGCTGCAACAGCGCTTGTTACGGGTATCGCGTCGGCTACAACGGCGCGTGCTTCAACTACTGCTACTGATCCTGCCTACCGGGAAACTGCAAGTTTATAGGTTCCAACAGCACGATTGCTGATAAAAATAAAAGCAGGAGGAGAAATTGGTATGAAGATGAAACGGTTTCAATCACTCATTGCGCTGATACTGTGCGCGGCAATGCTCTTCGCGGCAACAGCCTGTGCAAGTACGTCCTCACCGGTCACTGATGATGGCACGACCACCACGGCGCCCGTTGAAGAAAGCGCAGCCCCGGCAGAAACCGGCGAGGTCGCAGCTGAGCCTGAGGAGACGCCCTTCACCGTATCCGATGACGATGAAGAGATCTACATGAACAATCTCGGCAATTTCTATGACGCTTACGAAGAAGCGATAGCTGCCGACAACGTGTCCGAGTGCTACGCGCTTCTCGCGATCGCCGAAGCGAAAGCGCTCGAATCCGGCGTCTGCACGCCGATGTACGGCGGCACCGCGGGTTATAACATGAGCCGCATCGTTTATTGTTCGGGCGGTTATGCCCCGTGGCGCGGCGCGATGAGCGACATGACCCATATGCTCGTCACCAACGAGATAATCCTCAAGGAAGACTATGATTATCTCAAGACGCTCAGGAACGATCTTATGGGAACCGGCACGTATATGGATAAAGCGAAGGAGTACCTGACCTCCAAGGGGTATACCTTCCGCGATACATACACCTCCACATTCGTTGACAATCCCACCACATGGGATATATTCGCCGCCTCAACGTCAAACGATTCCGGCATCATCGGCCCCACCTACGATTATCTTTTCGCCTATAACGCAGAGGGCGAGATGGAGCCGCATCTTGCCGAAAGCTGCGAGATATCGGATGACGGCACGACATATACCATTCACATCCGTCCCGGTCAGGTATGGGTTGATTCCCAGGGCAGAAAGATCGCCGACGTCGTCGCCGACGACTGGGTCGCCGCCGCGCAGCATGAAGCCGACCTTCAGAATTGCTATGACCTCAATATGTATATTGCAGGCATGACCGAATATCTGAGCGGTGAAAACACCGATTTTTCAACCGTCGGCATAAAGGCGCTTGACGACTATACCCTCCAGTATACCCTCAAGACGCCTGCGACATATTTCATGAGCCTGTTCCAGGGCACTGATTTCGTTCCCCTTTGCAGGAGCTACTTCCTTTCGCAGGGTGGCGCGTTCGGCCTTGCCGAATATGCCGAAGCCTCCGCGCAGCCGAGCTATGTTTACGGCACGGATCAAAACCACATCGCCATCTGCGGACAGTTCCTTTGCACGAACATGACCGAAAAGAACTCCGTCACCTACGTTCTCAACGAAAACTACTGGGCGGCGGATCAGGTAAACTTCAAGGCCGTCAAGCTCGTTTTCAATGACGGAAGCGACGTTTCCCGCGTGTATGACGATTTCATCAACGGCAACACCGTCTCCATGTATCTGAATGCATCGCGCATAGAGCTTGCAAAGAAACGCGGCGATTTTGATAAATACGCGTTTGTGAACGACGTCGGCCGCATCACTTTCCTTTTCTGGTTCAATATGCACCGCCAGAATTATGCCAACATGGCGGACGGAGCCGCCCCCTCGCAAAAGACCGATCTTGAAAAGGAGATCAGCATCGCGGCGCTTCAGAACGTCCATTTCCGCCTTGCGATCGGCCACTCCATCGACCGCGCCTCATATATCGCGCAGAACGTCGGCGAGGAGCTCAAGAGCATAAGCATCCGCAACACCATGACGCCTGGCACCTATGTGAAGCTTGATGAGCAAACCACAGTCAAGATCAACGGCGAGGACGTTACCTTTGACGAAAACACCTGGTATGGCGCTATCGTTCAGGCCCAGCTTGACGCGGACGGTTTCCCCGTCACCGTTTGGGATCCCGAAAACAGCACGACCGACGGCTGGGACGCCTGGTATAACCCGGAGCTTGCCGCCAAGGAGCTTGCGCTTGCCATCGAGGATCTGGCGGAGCTTGGCTATGAGGTCACCGCGGAGAACCCGATCGTCATCGATTATCCTTACCCTTCATATAACGAGGTCGGACAGAATCAGGCTTATGTCCTCAAGACCTGCATTGAAGGCGCGCTCGGCGGGCTGGTCCGTTTCGACACGCTGCCCCTCAATGACGTGACAGAGTTCCTCAACGTCCAGAACAACACCAACTGCGGTGCTGAGCACAACACGGACATGGGCGGCCTCGGCTGCATAGGATCCGATCACGGCGATCCGAGATGTTATCTTGACGGTATGCTGCCTTACGGCGACGGATCTTTGACCCCGAAGATGGGCCTCTGGTGATACCGTTTAATATCTGATGCCTTAAGGTTGTACAGCACAGGCAGAATGGATGGCCAAACGTCATCCATTCTGCCATAACAGAAGGGTAAAGAGCCATGCTGAAGTATTTTTTCATTCGACTGCTGCGGGGCTGCGTTTCCGTTGTGATCGCCATTTCCGTTATAATCATTCTGCTGTTCTTCGTGTTGGACAAAACGCTCATATTTGCAGAAGACGAACAGTATCAAAAGCTCACGAACAACCAAAAGACTATATATATGTATACAATGTGGGAAAAATACGGCTATTTGACCCGCGTTACTTATAACGATTATCTCAATGCGCTCGCCGCGAAAGGCCAAATCGACGAGACGTTCAAGGCCGGCATCGCGAGCATCGGCAGGACCCCCGAAGACGACTCCGAAGATGTCAGGCATTATGTTGAGGATTTCACCTCTTACTATACGTCAAAAGGATATACCGTTTGCCGTCTGGACGCCGTTATGGCAACAAAAAGCCGCATCGCAACCGGCGGCGCGCAGACCCTTTTCGCTTACATCAACACGCCCGTTATCCAAAGGATGGCCAATTTCTTCGGCAATCTGCTCTTCTTCGACAACATACATTATGTCGGGGAGGACGTCGGCGAGAGAGGGCTGACATTCACTTTATACGACCCGGCCTACGGCGGCGAAACGTTCTCGCCCGCGATAATCGGCAACGGAACGTTCCATAAGTATCTGATATATTTCAACTCGAGCTTCCCTTTCCTGCACCAGAACTTCCTGACGCTCAGGCTGGGCACTTCATTCACCGTCAACAAGGGCGTTGATGCGTTTGACACGATGACGCAAAGTCAGGGCAATTATGTATGCTGCAGGACGTGTTATCCGACAGGTCTCGTGGCCGACAGCGCGGACGATCTGCACACAGCGACATATCTTGCGGGTTCGCAGCAGCTCAGTCTCGTATATGCCGATCAATACACGGATGATTACACGAACACATCCCTCATAAAGGACAGCAGATCCAAAATATACTACTCATTCATCATCAGCATTCTGGGTTCGTTCTTCACCTATCTTGTCGGACTTCCGCTCGGTATTCTCATGGCGAAAAAAAAGGATACATGGGTCGATAATCTCGGCAACGCATATGTGATATTCATGATCGCGGTGCCTTCGCTCGCGTATTATTTCATGTTCAAGGCACTGGCGATCAACGTGGGCCTGCCCGTTATCTTTTCGCTGGACGAGCCTTCAATGCTCATGTATCTGACGCCGGTGCTCGCAAGCATGGCGGCGTCCGTCGCAGGCACAATGAAGTGGATGCGCCGCTACATGGTGGATCAGATGAACTCGGATTATGTCAAATTCGCAAGGGCGGGCGGCCTGAGCGAGGGCGAAATTTTCACCAAGCACATTTTCAAAAACGCCGCCATACCCACCGTCCACGGCATACCCAACACGATAATCATGGCGCTTTCCGGCTCGATCATGATGGAGCGGATATTCAACATCCCCGGCGTGGGCGGTCTGCTCGTTCAGGCGATCGGCGCATATGACAACGCCGTCATTCTCGGCGTGGCGTTCTTTTACGGCGCGCTTTCCATCATCGGCTCGATCCTTGGCGATATCCTCATGTCCGTGATGGATCCGCGCATCTCATATACGACCAAAGCGAGGTGAGAGCGATGAATGAAACAAACAGGACCCCGATCGACCTTTCGGACACCGGTCTTCGCGACGAGGAGCTTTTTTCACGCATACCGCAGGATGCGCTTTCCGTGGAAAAGATCACCGCCCCGCGATATTCGTACTGGCGCTCCGTCGGCCGCGTGTTTTTCCACAAAAAAATAAATATCGTCGTGCTGGCCTGCCTTGCCCTGATACTTGTGTTCACCTATATCTACCCTTTCTTCTCAGGCTATGACAAGTATCAGAACATAATGGATTCCGCCTCCAAGCATCTTACGCCCGCCGCCGCTTTCCAGAAGTTCGGCTTCAGCATACACTGGCTTTTCGGAACGGGCGAATCCGGTCAGTCGACGTTCGACGGTCTGTGGTACGGCGCGAGGATATCAATCTCCATCGCCCTCATATGCGCCCTCATCAACTTCACCACAGGTATTCTCATCGGCGCGGTATGGGGCTTCTCCAAAAAAGTCGATATCGTGCTCAACGAGATCAGAAACGTGATCATCGTCGTTCCGGGCGTTTTTGTCACCTCCGTGCTTATGATGGTCTTTTCGCCGAGCTTCTGGACGCTCGTGTTCTCCATGTGCATAACCGGGTGGATAGGCATCGCCTATTCGATCCGCACGCAGGTCATTATAATAAGGGACAGGGACTACAACCTGGCCTCAAAATGCCTCGGTTCCTCAACGCTTCGCATCGCGACGAAGAACATGCTCCCGTTTCTGATTTCCTTCATTGTCACGATGGCGGCGACCTCGCTGCCGGGATATATCGGTTCCGAAGCGTTCCTGAGCTATATAGGGCTCGGCATTTCGGAAACCACGCTCGGCAAGATCCTTTTCAACTCGCAGATCGCCATGGTGACCCCCGGCTGGGGCTGGGAATTCTGGTGCCCCGTCATACTTTCCGCGTTTATATCCATCGTGCTGTTCCTCGTGGGTCAAAGCCTCGGCGACGCCGCAGACCCGAGAACGCACATGCTGTGAGGAGCCGTCGCTATGGAAGATAAAAACATACTGCTTTCGATCAAAAACCTTAACGTCAAATTCCGCGTGCGCGGCCGCGTGCTAAGCGCCATACGCAACGTTTCGCTTGATATATTTGAAAACGAAACGATCGCGATCGTCGGCGAATCCGGCTGCGGCAAGTCCGTGCTGACCAAAACGTTCGCCGGTATGCTGGACAACAACGGCTTCATCGATCAAGGTTCCATAGTATTCAACGATGAAGAGCTGACGGCGATATCAGCCCCGCTAAACCCCGCCGTCAAGGCGCTGATAGCGCAGACGGAGCACCGTCTCAACGGCTATTCAAAGCTTGAGCTTTCCTGCGGCACATACAGGGAGCTGATCGCGCTTGAAAAGGACAGACAAAGCCGGCTCACCCTCAGCGACGAAGCGGAAACCGATTTTGAAGCAAAACGCAGGGAGCTGATTTTCGAGCGGACGGAGGCCAACAACCGCAGGCTCACGCTTGACACCATGAAGGAAAAAGCAGAGATACATGAGCTTTCAAAGCAGATCGACGACTGCGATGAGAAGCTCAAGGCGCTCGAAGCGCAAAAAAAGCAGACCATACGCGAGGACGTGCGAAGGACGAGAAGAGACGGCGCGTACAACGCCGATTACAGGGCAAGGCACGCCGAACTCAAGGCGCGATACGCCGTGGAATGCACAGCCGAAATATCCGACGAGACGCGCGTGCGCAACAAGCGTCTCGCAAAGGACGTCTACCTTTCCGTCAGCCGGTATCCCGCGCACAAGCAAGCCGGTCTTCTGCGCACGATCATGCGCTCCTTCAAAAAGGCAATGCAGCTCGGCGTGGATCTTTCGGACGACGCGCTCCTTGACGCCATATTCGAGACCGCCGTGTTCCACGTGCGCCTCACTGATGAAACGCACGACAGATTGAACGGACACATGACGCTCAACCTTGCAAAGACCTCGTGCGTGAACAACTGGACGAATATACGCGGAAACAAGATCGCGACCATATTTCAGGATCCGATGACCTCGCTGAATCCGATACTCACTATCGGCAACCAGATCACATCGGTTATCATCAAGCATCAGCATGTGTCCGAATTCGAGGCGCGCAAAAGGGCAATAACGCTCATGCAAAAGGTCGGCATACCCAATGCCGAAAACAGGTTCGACGATTATCCGTTCCAGTATTCCGGCGGTATGCGTCAGAGGATCGTCATCGCCATCGCCCTTTCCTGCCGGCCGAAAATACTCATTTGCGATGAACCCACGACCGCGCTCGACGTCACGATTCAGGCGCAGATACTCCAGCTCATCAAGGATCTTCAAAAGGAGCTGCATTATACGACCGTGTTCATCACGCACGACCTCGGCGTTGTTGCAAATGTCGCGGATCGCGTCGCCGTGCTTTACGCCGGCGAGATCGTCGAGATCGGCACAGTGGACGAGGTGTTCTACGATCCGCGCCATCCTTACACATGGGTACTGCTATCCTCCCTGCCCCAGTTGAGCGACAAAAACTCCATGCTCTATTCCATCGCGGGCACTCCCCCGTCGCTGTATAACAGGATAACCGGCGACGCTTTCGCGCCACGCAATCCTTATTGTCTGAAAGTGGATACCCTCAAGGCGCCGCCCATGTTCAAGATATCGGAAACGCATTACGCGAAAACATGGCTTCTTGATCCGCGGGCGCCCAAGATCGACAAACCCGCCATAATATGCGACATAAGCACGACGCTCAAAAAAGCATTCAATATATAAAAAGGATTAACTTCAATGGGTAAAGAGAACTGCCAAATGGCTCATGAAGCCAAATTCACCCATTTCCCGGAGCATGGCCCCATCGCCGAAAACGGGAAGGAGATACTCCTTTCCCTCAAGCATGTGGACATCAATTTCGGCAAGGGTGATTCCGTCGTCCGGGCGGCCAAGGATGTTACCTTCGATGTTTACAAGGGCGAAACATTTTCATTCGTAGGCGAATCAGGCTCCGGAAAGACCACCGTCGGACGCGCCGTGATCCGCGCCAACACATGCGCCGGCGGCGCGATATATTATAAGGGCGTGCGCATTTCCGGACGCATTCCGCACACTCTTGACAGGGAAGTCATACGCAATATTCAGATGGTCTTTCAGGATCCCGCGACCTCCCTCAACGAGCGCGCGACCGTGGAACAGATCATTTCGGAAGGTCTCGTCAATTTCCGCCTTTATAAAAACGAGGCCGACCGTATCCGCAAGGTCGAAAACATCATCGGTGAGGTCGGCCTGCTGCCGGAGCACCTGACGCGCTATCCGCACGAGTTTTCCGGCGGGCAGCGCCAAAGGGTCGGCCTCGCAAGGGCGATGGTGATGGAGCCTGAGCTCATCATTGCGGACGAACCGATATCGGCGCTCGACGTGTCCATACGCGCGCAGATACTCAACCTGATGAACAAGTTCAAGCGCGAGAGGAACACCACATGCTTCTTCATCGCGCACGACCTTTCCATCGTGCGCTATATATCGGACCGCATCGGCGTCATATATAAGGGACGGATAATGGAGATCGCCTCGGCCGAGGAGCTTTTCAACTATCCGCTGCATCCTTACACCCGTTCCCTGATCTCCGCGATACCGCTTCCGGATCCGAAGCTTGAAAGGAACAAGGTCCTGTTCATATACGAAGGGTCCGACAGGGATTATGCCCCCGAAGACGCGCCGGAGCTTATTAACATCGGACACGATCATTACGTTTATGCGAGCAAAGCCGAAGCCGATGAGTACAGGGCAATTCGCGAAAAGAACATACCGCTCAAATCCATTTCTGTCATTGGCGTAAACGCGGAAAAGTCCGGCGAAGGCAAGCCCCATGTACCCACGCAGTCGCGCGAGGTGATCCTCAACAGACCCATCCACGATACCGGCAGCGGATGGTATACGGCCGCATCCTTTCTCCTGCCCCTTTTGGGTTTGCCGGCAGCATATATACTGCGAAAGCACAACTATATGCGCACCTTCAAGGCCTGTCGCAAGGGCGCCGTCGCCTCGTTCATTTTCCTCGGGGCAATGCTTGCGCTCTATGGATTTCTGATACTGATGGCGATAATATGAAACAAAACGCAAGCAACGAAAGACCCGTGCCGGAACGCATAACGCATGTCAGGCTTTCGGACAAACATGTGAAGCTGAGGACTGCGCTGCTCATCGCGCTCGTTTGCATCACGCTCGCATCGATGCTTTTCGGCCTCAATGCCCTTATCGGCGCGAAGGCCGGTATGCAGGAGATCACGCTCGACGCCACCGGCGCGTTCGAGTGCTGCAAGTATTTCACCTTTTATTACGATATCGGCGCGGACGGCTCCTCGCCCGCGGCGCAAAAGAAAGCGCTTAGAAGCCTGTATTCAAAAGCCGTCACGGAATCCTATCAGCTTTTCTGCGCAGACGCCGAATATGAGGATGTAATAAATCTCAGCTATATCAACAGCCATCCCAACACCGATATAAAGGTGCCCCACGCGCTTTACGAAGCGCTCTCCACGCTTGAAAACAGCGGCACGCGCTATCATTATCTCGCCCCGGCATACGAGCTTTACGCTTCGCTTTTCAGATGCTCGGACGACGAGGAAGCCGCATCTTACGACCCCGCACAAAACGCCGGGCTCAGGGCTTTTTTCATCCAATGCGCGGCCTACGCGAATGATCCCGCCTGCGTAGGGCTTGATCTTCTCGGCGATGATACGATGCGCCTGTCCGTTTCGGATGAATATATGCGCTTTGCGCTCGACAACGCGATATCGCGCTATATCGATCTGTTGTGGCTGAAAAACGCCTTTTGCACGGACTATATCGCCGCCGCGCTGCGCGAAAACGGCTATACGCGCGGCACCGTCATAAGCTATGACGGTTTCATATGCCACCTCGGCGACGCGCCTGAAACCCGGTTCGATTATACCTTTTCGCACAGGCAGGGCAATGTGATCGCAAACTGGAAAACGCTCTCCTTTGCGCATCCTGTGAGCATCGTTTATCTGCACGATTATCCTTTCGGTTATGAGGATGAGGATAATTATTACGTTTACGGCAGCGGCGAGACCGTATTCCCGTTTGTCGATGTGACCGACGGCATGTACAAATGCGCCGTGCCGGAGATCGTGGCATGTTCGTCCGATATGAGCCTCGCGGAGCTTGCGCTGAGCATCGCTCCCGTTTTCATTGCGGACACGCTTGACGCTCAGGCGCTCGACACGCTTGAAAGCGGCGGTATCGACGTTTACGTCCATCCTTAAAAGCAGGCGTTTATTCGCGTCGGGCGGGCAAATCCCTCTTTTTGTCAATTGCCTGTTGACAATATACCCGTATGGGGTATATCATGTATTTGTCACCGAAGGGTATGTTGAGAGGGTCCGATCCGTTGAAATCGCACATTAACGGCGTCTGCCGTAAGGCCGGTATCACTGCCGTCGGCTGTGCGTGATAACAGCACAGTTATCATGTAATAATAAAATAATCGCATGAAATATTACAGGGAGGTATTATGAAGCAATACAACGTAACTGGAATGAGCTGTGCGGCTTGCAGCGCAAGGGTTGAAAAAGCCGTCACAAAGGTACCGGGCGTTGCGTCCTGCTCCGTCAGTCTTCTGACGAATTCCATGGGCGTGGAAGGCACGGCGGCCCCCGCCGCCATAATATCCGCCGTGCAGGGCGCGGGTTATGGCTGCACCGAAAAAGGCGCGCCGCAGGGCGGCGCCGCGGGCAGCTCCGCCGCCGCATCGGAGGACGCGCTCAAGGACCGCGAAACGCCGCTGCTCAAAAAGCGCCTGTTCTGCTCGCTCGGTTTTCTCATCGTGCTCATGTATGTTTCCATGGGTCACGGGATGCTCGGCTGGCCCATACCTGCCGTGATAAAGAACCCGGTCGCCGTCGGCATCGTTCAGATGCTGCTTGCGGCCATCGTCATGGTCATCAACCAGAAGTTCTTCATCAACGGCTATAAGAGCCTCTTCAAGCGCTCGCCGAACATGGACACCTTGATCGCCCTCGGTTCAAGCGCCGCATTCATATACAGCACCTGCGTTCTTTTTGCCCTGGCCTCCGCCGTGCAGGCGGCCGACGCCGCGAAAATCGCAGAATATCATCACGGTTTCTATTTTGAAGCCTCCGCGATGATCCTGACGCTTATAACCGTCGGCAAAATGCTTGAGGCGCGCTCAAAGGGCAAAACCACGGACGCGCTCAAGAGCCTTATGAAGCTTGCCCCCAAAACAGCCGTCGTCATCCGCGACGGACAGGAGACGGAGGTTTCCATCGATCAGGTCCGCAAGGGCGACTTCTTCGTTGTGCGCCCCGGCGAAAACATACCTGTTGACGGCGTCATTACCGAAGGTCACAGCGCTGTCAATGAATCCGCCCTCACCGGCGAAAGCATACCTGTTGACAAGACCGTCGGCGACGTGGTCTCCGCCGCGACGATCAACCAGTCCGGCTTCATCAAATGCGAGGCCACCCGTGTGGGCGAGGATACGACGCTTTCCCAGATCATCCAGATGGTCAGCGACGCCGCCGCCACGAAGGCGCCCATCGCGAAGATCGCCGATAAGGTTTCGGGCGTGTTCGTTCCCGTGGTCATCTGCATTGCGGTGATAACCACAGCGATATGGCTCATCGTCGGACGCGACATAGGGTTCTCCCTTGCACGCGGCATTTCGGTGCTTGTCATAAGCTGCCCCTGCGCGCTTGGTCTTGCGACGCCCGTCGCCATAATGGTCGGCAACGGCAAGGGCGCCAAGAAGGGCATACTGTTCAAAACCGCCGTCTCTCTTGAGGAAACGGGCAAGATGGATATCGTCGCCCTCGACAAGACCGGCACGATAACCACCGGCGAACCCAAGGTGACCGATATACTGCCCGCCGAGGGCGTAAGCGAGAACGAGCTTATCACGATGGCTTACGCGCTTGAAAAGAAGAGCGAGCATCCGCTTGCCCGCGCGATACTGCAAAAGGCCGAGGAATCCAACATCAGCGCCGCCGAAGTAAGCGAGTTCACGGCCCTGCCGGGCAACGGCCTCACCGCCACGCTCAACGGCAGCAAGCTCACAGGCGGCAATTACAAGTTCATAAGCTCCATGAGCGAGATACCCGCTTCCATCAGACAAAACTCCGAAACGCTCGCCGAGCACGGCAAGACCCCGTTGTTCTTTGCGAAGGACGATAAGCTCATCGGCATAATCGCCGTGGCCGACGTCATCAAGGAGGACAGCGCAGCCGCCGTGCGCGAGATGCAGAACATGGGCATCCATGTGGTCATGCTCACCGGCGACAACGAGCGTACCGCCAAAGCCATAGGTGCTCAGGCATGCGTTGACGAGGTGATCGCGGGCGTTCTTCCCGACGGGAAGGAAAGCGTTATACGCGACCTCAAGAAGAAGGGTAAAGTCGCAATGGTCGGCGACGGCATAAACGACGCGCCCGCCCTCACAAGGGCCGACGTCGGCATCGCCATCGGCGCCGGTACCGACGTCGCCATAGACGCCGCGGACGTCGTGCTCATGAAGAGCCGCCTCACCGACGTTTCCGCCGCCATTCGTCTGAGCCGCGCCACGCTGCGCACGATCCATCAGAACCTGTTCTGGGCGTTCTTCTACAACGCGGTCTGCATTCCTGTCGCCGCCGGCGCGTTCGTATCGCTCGGCCTCACGCTCAACCCGATGATCGGCGCCGCGGCAATGAGCCTCAGCAGCTTCTGCGTGGTGTCAAACGCGCTGCGTCTCAATCTTTTTGATATGACAGACGCCAGGAAGGACAAAAAGCGCAAAGTAAAGAAAACACAGGCTCCGGCAACATTTGAAAAGACCATAAGGATCACCGGCATGATGTGCGGGCACTGCGAGAACATGGTCAAGACCTCGCTCGAAGCCATCGACGGCGTTGTGGAAGCCACGGCTGACCATGTGAGCGGGACCGCGCGGGTCACGCTCAAGGCCGAAGTTCCCGACGATATCATGCGTAAGGCCGTTGAAGGCGCTGGCTACATCGTAGACGGCATCGAATGAAGCTCATCCGGTGTCGATAAAATAAAAATCAAACGAAGGGAGATATTTACAATGAAGAAGACAATGAAAGTTGAAGGTATGCACTGCGGCGGCTGCGAGGGCAGGCTCAAGAGAAGGCTCGAGGAGCTTCCCCAGGTTGAAGAAGCCCTGTGCAATCACGTTGACGGCACCGCGATCGTAACGCTCAAGGAAGACATATCCAACGACGTGCTCAAAAAGACCGCGGAAGACGGCGGTTTTATCGTGCACGGCATCGAATAACAGGCATCGGAAATGCGCAAGCGCAACGGGAGAGGCAGACTTGCCTCTCCCGTTGCGCGCCCGGTCATATTTTTTTCATCATAAAGGAGCGGCACATGCTTACTCTCACAAGATCCGATCCCGTCTATGCGGAATACATAAAGATACTCAACGCGGAGCTTATCTGCGCCACGGGCTGCACGGAGCCGATCGCCATCGCCTATGCCGCGGCAAAGGCGCGCGAGGTCCTTGGCGTTCTTCCGGATGAATTCTCCGTCGAAGCAAGCGGTAACATAATCAAAAACGCAAAAAGCGTCGTCGTGCCGAACACGTCGGGCATGCGCGGGATCGAGGCCGCAGCCGCGGCGGGGATCGTCGCTGGCAACGCCTCGGCAGAGCTTGAGGTGCTTTCAAACGTGTGTGAAAGCGAGCGCGCCGCGATCCTCGCATACAGGAACACCCGCTCGGGCGAGGTGATCCCCTCGGCGGGCGACAAGGTGTTTTTCATCGCCGTGTCCGTCAAAAGCGGCGCTTCATCAGCCCGCGTGACAATCGAGGACTTCCATACCAACATAACGCATATCGAAAAAGACGGCGTTTGCATTTTTGAAAAGGCCTCGCCAGCGTCCTGCGCCGCCGCGTCCTCCCCACAGCCGGATTACGGCACGCTTGACGTCGAGCGCATCGTCGCATTTGCGGACTGCGTCGACACGGCCGATATAGCGGATGTTCTCGAGCGCCAGATCGCGTGCAACAGCGCCATATCGGCGCAGGGACTTGCCAATCCGTGGGGCGCGCGCATCGGCAGGACGCTTCTTGTTTCACGCTCAAACGATACCTGCGTGCGCGCGATGGCGGCGGCCGCGGCCGGTTCCGACGCGCGCATGAGCGGCTGCGAAATGCCTGTCGTGATCGTGTCCGGCAGCGGCAATCAGGGCATGACGGCAAGCCTGCCCGTGATCGAATGCGCAAAGGAGCTTGGCGCGGATAAAAACCGCCTGTATCGCGCGCTCGCCGTGTCCGATCTCGTCACGATACATCAGAAAACGAGCATCGGCCGTCTTTCCGCGTTCTGCGGCGCCGTCAGCGCCGGCTGCGGGGCGGCGGCGGGCATCGCCTATCTCAACGGCGACGGCTTTGATGTGATCGCCCATACGATCGTCAACACGCTGGCCATACTTTCGGGCATGGTATGCGACGGCGCGAAGCCGTCCTGCGCGGCGAAGATCGCGATGGCTGTGGAAGCCGGTTTCCTCGGATACGAAATGTATCACAACGGGAGAAACCAGTTTCTGGACGGTGAAGGCATCGTCAAAAAAGGCGTTGACAACACCATAAGGACAGTCGGCCGCATGGCAAGCATAGGTATGCGCGGTACCGACCGTGAAATACTCGACATAATGACCGAATCAAACGGCTGATCCCCATGTGTTTTCAGGCGGCTTGCCGGGCCGGCAGGCCGCTTTTCCTTTGGCGCGGCGTGCTGTTGTTTTCTCGGATTCACATGACGCATGTGCATTTTTCGTATATTATTGCATTATTCAGGCCACATATGTTATAACTAGCATAAATCATCACAATGGAGCGGCCTATGGAGAAGAAAGTTTCTACGGACGTCCTGTGGACGCGTCTGTTCAAAGCCCCTTCCGTTAGCGAATTTATCGAGCACAACAGCGACGAGCTTGATCCCCCGTCCTTCGCCCTTTATATCGGCGCACTTTGCCGCGGGCAGGGCGAAGTTCCCGAGCACATAATCAACCGCGCCGGGATAGAGCGCTCCTTCGGACATCAGATCTTTCGCGGCGCGCGCAACCCTTCGCGCGATACCGTGCTTCAGCTCGCGTTCGGCTTCAACGCGGATACCGAGCTTGCCCAAAGCCTCCTTCGCCATGCCGGACACAGTCCGCTTTATCCGCGCATAAGGCGGGACGCCGCGGTGTGTTACTGTCTTGAGCACGGTATGCCTCTCATCGAGGCTCAACAGATGCTTTCCGATCTTTCTCTGCCGCTTATAGGCGGAGGTTCCATATGAGCGCCGGCATATACGAGTTCAGGCGCTCATTCCACGACGAATACCCGCCCGACTTCCTCCAAAAATACGATCAGCTCGAGCTGCTCTCCTCCGGGCGCGCAACGGAGACATTCCTCGTGCGCGAAAGAGGCACCGACGAGCTTTTCGTCGCCAAATGCTACGACAGGAGCGTTTTTTCCGAAATACCGGAAAACGCCGTGCCGAATGAGCTTCATCACAGCGCATTGCCGGAATATGTCGGCCGTTTTGAGGATGAGCGCGTTTATATTACCGTCAGGCGGTATATCGAAGGCACGCCGCTTGACGAATACGCGAAAAGCCGCATAGGCACGGATGAAGCGGTGCGCATTTTGCTCGAGCTTACCGACATACTCGATTGTCTGCACCGTCAGGATCCGCCCGTGATCCACCGCGACATAAAACCCGAGAATATCATCGTGAAGGCGGACGGGAGCATCGCGCTGATCGATTTTGACATCGCGCGCAGATACAGCGACGGCGCTGACGCCGACACGCAGTTTTTCGGCACGCGCGTATACGCCCCGCCGGAGCAATACGGTTTCTCGCAGACAGACTGCCGCGCGGACATATATTCAACGGGCGTGCTGCTGCGCTTTCTCATCACGGGGAGCGGGCGCGATTCCCGCGACGCAGCGATCCCGCAGCCGCTCAGGCGCATCGTGAAGCGCTGTACGGCGTTTTCTCCCGACAGGCGGTATCCCTCTGCAAAAAGCCTTGCGCGCGCCCTCGGACGCGCAAGGAGCGTACATATATCACGCGCGGGTCTTGCGGCGGCGCTTGCCGTTTCGGCCGCGCTCGCCCTGTGCGCCGGCTTCGCCGCAGGGAGGATCATGCCGGCGCTTTCCGGCGGCGCGGACGTTGAGTTTACCGAACCGCTCATCGAGAGCGCCGCGCGCGTTCAGCTCGGCAAGAGCGCGGACGAGCCGCTGACGGCCGAGGAGCTTCAAAGCGTTACCGGATTATACATATTCGGCACAGAGGTTTCAGCCGACGGCGATGCGTTCTCAGCCGGTCTTGGCGCTGCGCATACATATACGCGCGGCGATATATCCTCGCTCGCCGATCTTGCGCTCATGCCAAACATAACCTCGCTCATCATATCATATCAGACGCTGCGCGATATTTCCGGCATCGAGAAGCTTGAGAACTTGCAAAGCGTCGCCTTCATGCATTGCTATCTTTCCGATGCAACGCCGCTTTCGGGCCTCAAAAGGCTCAACACGCTGTCGCTTTTCGATACGAACGTTTCGGATTTGACATGCCTCGCTTCATGTCCGGGTCTTGAAACACTCGACGTCGGCGGCACCCTCGTCAACTCATGCGAATCCCTCCCGGCGACCGGCTCGCTTGTTTTCCTTTCCCTCAAGAAACTCCGCCTCGCCTCGCTTGACGGGATAGAACGCCTCCCGAACCTTGAGACGCTTGATCTTCTTGAAGCGAAGATCACATCCTGTTCAGCGCTTGAAAAGCTCGCCTTTCTCAAATGCGTCGTCGGCAGCGGGGCTATCTCATCCGAAGAGACCGCGGCGGCGCTCGCGCGGCGCGGCGTTGAGCTCAACTGAAAACCAACCATGCAAAGCATAAAAGGTGGGCTGACTGCCCACCTTTTTTTGACATGTCGCTGATATATTAGATTTATATCATTCAGGGGGGACAACATGAAAAAAACAAAAACGCTGATCGTTGCGGCGCTCATGCTTGCCGCGGTGCTGCTGCTTACCGGATGCGCCGGGAAAATCCGTTTCCTGCTTGCCGAAAAGCTGTTCGGTGAGGAGCGGTATGAAGAGGCGATGAAGATTTACGAAACGATACCCGACTATGAGGGCGCGGCTGGGCGCATCGACGAATGCAGCGCCGCCATCAGTTATGATGAAGCGACGGCCTACATGGAAGCCGGGGATTTCGTTGCCGCGGCAGACGCCTTCGGTCTTTGCGGAAACTATCTCGACGCGAAAGCAAAAAAAGCCGAGTGTGAAAAAGAGACGGCCTATGCCGTCGCGCTTGAAGCATATGAGGCGGGCGATTATTCCGCGGCGGCTTCGGCTTTTGCGGCGCTTTCAGGCTTCAAGGACGCCGACAGGCTCCTCGATGAGTGCGCGCTGCATATGCCCGTGCGGCTTGTGGCGCATGAGGATATCTCGCCCGAAACGATCGAATCTGTATTCGGCACGTTCACCCTCGTGCAAACCTACACCAGCGCCGCCGGGCTCGGCGCCATCACAAGCGTAGGCGTGAGCGAACTTGCGGACGATTATATCTCCATCGCGATACGCATCATCGCCGCGGAGGATTATGCCGAAGGCACCGACATGTACAAGCTCATCACCGGAAGCTACGTCACGGTTGACGGCGCGAATTACAACGTCGGCGTCGTGATGACCTACGGCACGGCCGAGCATTACGCGGAGCTGTTTTTCGGCATCCCCGCCTCAAGTGCGGAGCATGCGCTCACGTTATCATACACGGCATCGGACGATACGCTCCAAACGCTTGACGTGGATCAGGCGTTCGTGCTCAACAGCGAGGAATACGCGGTGCAGGTCGTGCAGCCGTTCGTCGGCAATTGAACGTCCCGTGCGACGCGGCAGATAAACAAAGGCGGCCCCTTAACGGGGGCCGTCTTTTATCGCACAGGGCGCGATACATTCTCACTCGGCTTTCATTTCGCGTTGAAAACGTATTTGTCAAGCCGCCTGAACGCTTCCTCCACGCGGGAAAGCGGCAGGGCAAGATTCATGCGGATATGGCACGGACCATGGAAGGCACGTCCATCCTGCCAGACAACGCCCACCCTGTAACCCGCGTTTTCCAGCTCGTCGATGGACTTCGCATGCTTTTCGCACCATTGCGTGCAGTCGAGGAACAGCATATACGTCCCCTCCGGACGAAACACGGAAACGCCCTCGAAGCGCTCCCTGATGAACGAGCAGGCAAAAGCGATGTTCCCGTCAAGCACCCGGCAAAGCTCATCCACCCACTCGTATCCTTCGCTCCTGTATGCGCCGATGAGCGCGTGCATGCTCATCACGTTCATGGAATTATAATGCGAAAGCGAGGCTTCCTTCTCGACCCTCTCGCGCAGATACCTGTCATAGATGATGTGATAGCTGCCCACAAGGCCCGCAAGGTTGAACGTCTTTGACGGGGCGTAAAGCGCCACAGTATGCGTTCTCGCATAATCGGAAACAGACTGCGTGGGTATGTGCCTGTGGCCCGGCATGATGATATCCGACCATATCTCGTCGGATATTACATAAACGCCGTTTTCCTCAAATATGTTCATCGCGCGCTCGATCTCCCAGCGTTCCCAAACGCGGCCGCAGGGATTGTAAGGCGAGCAGAAAATGGCCGTGTGTATCTTATCCTTCTTTATCCTGCGCTCCATATCCTCAAAATCCATGCGCCAGACGCCGTTCTCATCCTGGAAAAGAGGGCTTAGCACCATATCGTATCCGTTGTTCCTGAGGCATTGCGTGAAACCGATATATGTGGGGGAATTGAGCAGCACCCTGTCCCCCGTTGAGCAAAGCACGCGCATAGCGCTGATGACCCCGCCCAGCACGCCGTTTTCATACCCTATGCACTCGCGCGTCAGCCCGGAAACGCCGTTTCGCGTCTCCTGCCAGGCGATGACGGAGCCGAAGTATTCATCCGTCGGCACGAAGTAGCCGAACGCAGCGTGCTCCGCGCGCGCGATCATCTCCTTCGCCACAGTCGGCACGGTGCTGAAATTCATATCCGCGACCCACATTGGTATCATGTCGAAACCGGGCTTCAGCTCGACCCCGCCCTTGTATGGCGAAAACTGTTCGGGCAGATCCACAGCCATCGCGTCCATGCCGTGCCTGTCGATGAGCGAAGTAAAATCATATTTCATATGCGTGTTCCTTCTTGTTCAGTTTTGTAACGTATATACAGTATACATTTGCCGTGCGCCTTTTTTCAAGCGTCCGGCAGGCATTTGCGCGCATCAAAAAGACCGGGCTTGCCTGCCCGGTCATGGAAGCTCGCGCTTTCTGCTTATTCCGCGTCCGCCGCCGCGATATACTGCGCAAGGTCGAGCAGCTTGTTCGAATAACCCCATTCGTTGTCATACCATGCGATAAGCTTCACGAACGTATCGTCCAGCATTATGCCCGCCTTCTCGTCGAATATGCATGTCTCGCTGCGGCCCTTCATATCGCTTGAAACCACCTCGTCGCGCGTGTATGCGACGATGCCCTTCATATATGTTTTCGACGCCGCTTCCACGGCCTCGCATATTTCATTGTAATTCGTCCTGCGTCCGAGCCTTGCCGTAAGATCGGCCACGGAAACATCGTTCACCGGCACGCGGAAGCTCATTCCCGTCAGTCTGCCCTTGAGGGCCGGCATAACGAGCGCGCACGCCTTTGCGGCGCCGGTCGTCGAGGGGATGATGTTGTTGAACACCGATCTTCCCGTGCGATAGTCGCGCCCCGCGCGGCCGTCCACGGGTTTCTGCTTGGACGTTGCGGAATGTATCGTCGTCATGAGCCCCTGTTCGATGCCGAAATTATCCTCGATTATCTTTGCAAGCGGCGCAAGGCAGTTTGTCGTGCAGCTTGCGTTTGAAATAACTTTATATTCGCCGTTATACTCCTCATGGTTCACGCCGTAAACAAACGTCGGTGTCTGCTCGTCCTTTGCCGGTGCGGAAAGGATGACCTTTTTTGCCCCGTGCGCGAGATGCCCCATTGCAAGCTCAGTGGTATTGAACGCGCCCGTGGTTTCAAGGATGTATTGCGCGCCGCACCTGTCCCAGGGGATGACGGCGGCGTCGCTCTCGCTGAAAACCGGTATGTTTCGGCCGTTCATGCTTATTCCGTCTTCGCTTCGCCCGATCTCGCCGGGAAAGGGCCCGAACACGGAATCATACTTCATAAGGTATGCCATGTATTCCGTATCCGCCTTGCGCAGATTTATTCCGCACACCTCGATCTCGTCCGGTCTTTGCGATGCGATGCGCAGCGCCACCCTCCCGATGCGTCCGAAGCCGTTGATGCCGATTTTCACCCTCATAAGGCTGCTACCCTCCATGAAAATATATAATTTTTTCTTTTGGGAAAATATCTTTCCCCAAGACATGGTTATATCAATGAATACAGCTTTTGTCAACCGCGCAAAGGCTAAGTTATTTTAATAACACAATATATTTTAATGTGTCGCCGTAACACACGCCACATCTGGTATAATAGCAGCAAAAAAGCGGTAAACGTCCTGCGCATACCGCTTGAAGTGGAGAATGAAATCATATGAGCGTATTTGAAGCCGTTATGCTTATTTGTTTCGGCGCGGCATGGCCGATGAACATCTACAAATCCTACAAAGCGCGCACCGCCGCCGGCAAAAGCCTTATGTTCCAGCTTGCGGTGACAGTCGGTTATATATCAGGGATAATTCACAAGCTTCTTTACAGCAATGATTTCGTCTTATATCTTTATATTCTCAATCTCGTCATGATAAGCATTGATACGGCGCTGTGGTTTCGCAATCACAGGCTCGATGCGGAGCGCGAGGCGGCCGTCATGGCGCAGGAGTCAACGCCTGCGCGGTAACGCCGCGCAAATGGCTTGCGTTCATGCCGCGGCATCGCCCGTGGCTTTTTTCAAGCCGGCCGTTTCTGCGAATACGGCGCCGCCGATTATAAGCGCCGCGCCGCAAAACTGCACCGCGCTCATGCGCTCGCCAAGCAGCAGCGCGCTAAGCGCGACCGCGCACAGCGGCTCAATATAACCGCACACGGCAACGCTTTGCACCGGCAGGCTGCCTATGGATGAAAAATAAAGATAACAGCCGAAGCCCGTATTGACAAGGCCCAGCATCAGCACCCATACGATATCCCCTGGCGCCACCGCAATCGGGAAACCGCCCCTTACCGCCATGAAGACCGAAAGCGCAGCAAAGCTCACCAGAAGCTGGAGGGCAGAATTTTCCATTCCGTTTTGATATTTCGCTTTTTTATTGAATATGACCATCACAGCGTATGTGCAGGCGGACAGCGCGCCGCACACCATCCCCCACAGGTCGGCGCCAATGCCGCCGTTTGGCGTGCCGTTGACGAGCACGATGCCTGCAAGCACCGCGCCAAAGCCGATAAGCTTGATAGCGGTGAGCTTTTCGCCGAAGACTAGCGGCGAGAGCGCCATCACGATCACCGGCCCGGTATAATACACGAGCGAGGCGACGCCAACGCCCAGCCTGTTGAACGCCTCATACAGGAACATCCAGCTCGCCCCCATCGCGACGCCCGAAACGGCGATGTATTTGAGCTTGTGCCGGTTCTCTTTCAAGGTGAATCTGCCGCCTGTGACAAGGAAAAGCGCGACGAGGAAAAGGCTGCCGATCATCGTGCGGAAAAACACGATCTCATAGCTTGAAAGCGCGATGCGGCTTGCGATGATTCCGTTCATGCCGAAAAGCACAACGGAAAGTATGTATTTGAAATATGCTTTCTTCAATCAAAGTCCTCCCGCGCAAAAACAGCGCGGCGTTTATTTTTATACGGATACGGATCGCAGGCACGAATGAGCTTTTGTGCGGTTCACCCGTTGCGGTCATTTTTCGATCGCGTAGCACGGGCATTCGTGCATGACGCCGCGGTACTCGATTTGTTTGACAGCTCCCGTCGGACGCATCCCGCATTTGCGCATCACGGCGAAGCTTGCTTCGTTTTCCTCGAACGCGCATGCGGCGATCCGTTTGAAGCCCGCCGCGAACAGCGCTTCCGCCGCGGCGCATAAAGCCTCCCCCGCGTAACCCCGGCCCTCGAAAGCGGGCGACACAGCATAGCCGAGCTCTATCGCGTCGGCGCCCGTCTCCACATCGTTCACAAAGCCGATGAGCTTCCCTCCGACATAAATGCCGCGTTCAAAATGCGCATCGTCATGTGAAACGCCTATCAGCCTGTCCGCCATCGCATTGCGCGCCTGTTCGCTTTCAAGCGGCGGCATCATGTAGGTCTTGCATATATGCTCATCCGTCAAAAGCGCGATCAGATCCTCCCTGTCGCATTCCCTGTACGGCATCAGCGTTATCCGCTTCCCGGCGATGATTTTTTCCATGCCCGAGCCTCCGGTCCCGTTCCGCTCTGTCCGCGTCCGCAACTTCCTGAAGTTTTTGCAAAAAAGCTGCGCCCCGCAGATAATGTGCGGGGCGCTGCGTTGCGGTTTTGCTTTTAGAAAGCGTTGATGATATCAACGATCTCGGCGCCCACGCGCTTCTGCGCTTCCGCGGTCTGTGCGCCGATATGCGGCGTGCAGGAAACATGCGGATGGGAATAGAGCGCCTTGTTGGTGGCCGGCTCGTCCGCGAAAACATCGAGGCCCGCGCCGCGAAGCTTTCCGGAATTGAGCGCGTCTAGCAGCGCCTGCTCGTCCACGTTGTTGCCGCGGCTGGTGTTGATGAGCACCGCGCCGTCCTTCATCTTGGCGATGGTTTCCGCGTTGATGAGGGGCTTGCCGTCGATGCTGGGGGTATGCACGGAGATGAAATCGGATTTTGCAAGCAGCTCGTCCATTTCAACATACCTCATGTTCGCGTTCTCCAGGCTGTCCACCTTGAATATATCATACGCGAGCACCTTCATGCCCAGCGCCTGAGCCTTTGCGCCAAGCGCCTGGCCGATGCGGCCGTAGCCGATCACGCCGAGGGTGCGTCCCGCAAGCTCGATGCCCTTGTAATCCTTCTTGAGCCACTGGCCTTCACGGATGGTATGACCCGAGATGGAGATGAAGCGCGCGACGGAAAGCATATGCGCAAGCGCAAGCTCCGCCACGGTGTTTGAGGAAGCGCGCGGGGTGTTCTTTACTTCTATGCCGTTGGCCTTCGCGTAATCCACATCGATGTTATCCACACCCACGCCGCCGCGGATGATCAGCTTGAGCCTGCCGGTTTCCTTCGCTGCGTCGATGATGGGCTTCCTGACCTTGGTCGCGCTGCGCACGACGAGGATATCGTAATCCTTTACCTGGCGCGCGAGCTCTTCCGGCTCATAAAACTGCTCGACAACCTCGTGACCCTTCGCCTGAAGCGCGGCCACGGCGGATTTATCCATACCGTCTGATGCAAGAATCCTCATTTTCAGTTCTCCTTATTTATTCTCTTCTTCAAACTTCTTCATGAACTTCACAAGGTACTCCACGCCTTCCACGGGCATGCAGTTGTAAATGGAAGCACGAAGACCGCCGGTCGAACGGTGCGCCTTGAGGTTGGACATGCCGGCCGCAACGCTCTCCTTGACGAACTTGGCGTCAAGCTCCTCGTTCGGGGTGTTGAAGCGGACGTTCATTATGGAGCGGCTGCCCGGCTCGATAGCGGTGGTATAGAACTTGCTCTCGTCGAGCGCCTTGTAAAGCAGATCGGCCTTCCTGAGGTTGATCTTCTCGCGCTCTTCAAGACCGCCGTTTGCGATGAGCCAGTCCATGACGAGCTTGCAGATGTAAATGCACCAGCAGGGAGGCGTGTTGTGCATTGAACCGGCCTCGGCGTTGATGGTGTAATCGCACATGGTGGGCGTGATGGGGTTCACGTTGTGCAGCATATCCTCGCGGATGATCACGATGGTGAGGCCGGCGGGGGCGACGTTCTTCTGTGCGCCGGCATAGATCACGGCGAACTTCGAAACATCGATGGGACGGCTCATTATGCAGCTTGAAAGGTCTGCCACAAGGGGCACGTCGCCTGTATCGGGAATATAATCCCAGCAGGAGCCGTATATGGTGTTGTTGAAGCAGATATGTACGTAATCCGCTTCCGGATCGAGCTTGAGCTCTTCCTGACGCGGTATGCGGGAGAAATTGGTGTCCTTGCCTGTCCAGGCGATGTTGACCTTGCCGTATTTCTCGGCTTCCTTGGCGGCCTTGCCGGAGAAACTGCCGGTGACGATATAATCGGCCTTGTGGTTCTTGTTCATGAGGTTGAGGGGCACGGCCGCGAATTGCAGCGTTGCGCCGCCCTGCATGAAGATTACCTTGTAGTTATCCGGTATACCCATGACCTTGCGCATCTGCGCTTCTGCTTCCACGATGATCTTGTCATACACCTTGGAGCGGTGGCTCATCTCCATCACGGACATGCCGCTGCCCTCGAAATTGAGCATGTTGTCCCTTGCGCTTTCGAGCACCTCAACGGGCAGCATCGAGGGACCGGCTGAAAAATTGTAGATCCTGTCGTAAGCCATAACGTTTCTCCTGTTCATAATGATATACTTGAGGGATGGTCCCACCGATGTGGAAACGCTTCCCTTTCACTCTGCATTATATCGCCGCAAGTCCCTAAAAGCAACACGTTTTAGCACCTAAATCATCCTGAAGCGACTAATATATTTTTTCGCCCGCAAAAACCGCTCATTCATTCGTGTTCGGGCTTTACTAATGCATAAAAGTATTGTATAATTTGATTGCATACTCATATTCCTTATACAGTTTTTAAAATTCGGCATTTCGAGGTGGCTTATGGAAGGATTCGTAAATCAATTTTCCGAAATCGGCAGACTCAAAGCTGTTATGCTGCACAGGCCTGATGTTGAGATCGATCAGGTGACACCGGATTTTTTTGAAGAGATGCTCATAGACGACACGCTGTATCTGCCCGCGGCGCAAAGGGATCACGACGCTTTTGCCAAAACGATAAAAGACAGCGGCGCAAATGTATATTACCTTGCCGATCTGTTCTGCGAGGTCATAACGGACGACGCCCTCAGGCGGCAGTATATCGCCGACTATATCCGCGAAAGCGACATCAAGGGCGACGACGTGCGTCAGGCGGTCGGGGAATACCTTGCGCCGCTTGCCCCGCGCGAGCTGTTCCGCGCCGTATCACGCGGTGTGCGGCCGATGGACATCGCCTTTGCCGCGCCGAAAAGCGTGACGCTCGGCGTGCGCGACGCATATCCCTTCCTCATCGATCCCATGCCCAACATATATTTCACGCGCGACACGTCGATCTGCATCGGACGCGGCATGGTGATAAGCTCCATGAGCATGAAATCCCGCCGCCGTGAAACGCTTTTCACGCGATACATCCACGATCACCATCCCCTCTTCAAGGATTCGCCGGTTTGGTGCGACAACACGAACCCCTATACGATCGAGGGCGGGGATGTGCTCATGCTCTCCGACAGGGTGCTTGCGATCGGATGCGGCGAACGCACAAACATCGCCGCCGTCGAAACGCTTGCAAACCGCATATTCAGGGAGGGTTATGAGAAGATCCTCGTGTTCAACAACCCGAAATCGAGAAAGTTCATGCACCTTGACGTGCTGTGCACCATGATCGATCATGACAAGTTCCTCACCCACCCCTGCATATACGACAAGCAGTTCGACGTGTATGAGCTGACCGGCAAGCCCGGCGCGCTTCGCATCTCCCTTACGACAGATCCCGTCGACAAGATATTCGCCCGCGCGCTCGGGCTTCCTTCCGTCCGTTTCATAGAGATGGGAGGCGGCGATCCCATCGTTGCGGCGCGCGAACACTGGAACATGGGTTCAAACTCCCTCGCGCTTGCGCCCGGCAACATCATCGTCTATGACCGCAACGACGTGACAAACAACCTGCTCGCAAGGGCCGGTATAAAGGTCAACACCATACCCGGCGCGGAGCTTGTCCGCGGCCGCGGCGGTCCCCGCTGCATGAGCATGGCGATAAACCGCGACAAGCTGTAAAGCCAAACAAAAAAGACGCCGCAAGGCGTCTTTTTTTATCCGCAGCGGGTATGCTCAGGCAAGCGGTATATTCCCCGCGCACGCGGCGAAACGCCGTGCGGCGGCTTCAAGCTCCTCGCGTTTTGCAAGCATGCAAAGCCACATTTCCGGTATCGCGTCATAGCCGTAATACAGCCCCGCAAGGCCGCCCGCGACGGCCGCCGTCGTGTCCGTGTCGTCCCCCAGGCTGACCGCGCGCGTTACGCATTCTTCATATGAGGAGGCGTTCATAAGGCACCACACCGCCGCCTGCAGCGTGTCAGCGACAAAGCCGCCTCCGCTTATCTCGCCGAGCGGCTTTGAACCGATCTGCCGCGGCCCGTCGAATTTTTGCATCGTCTTTGAATATGCGGGCTTATTGTAATAATCCGCTGCGCGCTCATATCCTTCGCACAGCGCCTCCCCCATGTCGCGCCTGTTCCCCTCGCGCATGACGGATATCGCCATTGAAACATATATGCCGCAGGCGACAAGGCAGATGGGATGGGCGTGCGTCACGGATGAGATCCTGTTTATCGCGCCTGCCGCGGCGTCCGTGAACGGGCCGTTGCCTATATGCGCTCGCACGATGAATGCCGCCGGCAGTATCCGCATAAGCGAGCCGTTCCCGCAGGAAAATTCGCCCTTGCCGCCGCACTCCGCCGCCGGAACGCCGGAGAGATACTTGTGTATCGCGCTGCGCGTCGCGCCGCCCGCATCGAAGCATCTGCCATGCGCCGTGTATTCGCCGCCGCTCATCCATCGTGAGAACCGCGCCATGATGTCATCCTCGTCGATGCGCCCGCATTCTGCAACGGAATCCATAAACGCAAGGTTCATCGACGTGTCGTCGGACCATGTGCCGGGCGTCTGATTGTGGAAGCCTCCGCCGCGCATACCTGTCACCGGGTCAAGCGCAAGCCTTGCGCGCGTCATGAATTCCGCGGGCACGCCCAGCGCATCCCCGACAGCAAGCCCCATTACGCCGGAAAGAACGTTTTTTGTCATAAAGGTCGGCAACCTCCGAAAATCGATATGCTAACATTCTTATCCTAGCATTTCCGCGGCTGTTTTGGAAGCATAATGTAAGCCGAACTGCGCTTTTTTCGCATATTGAGGAAAGGCGCGGCGCCGTGCACGATTTGCCCGGGCCGCGCCTGTTGTTTTGTTCGGCGGATATTATTCTGTTATGTCGTAACCCTTTCGCTTCAAAAAAGCTCTGTATGCGGCGTTGTCCATCACGTCCTTTTCGTTTGACGGATAGTAGCAGCCGAACCAATACTGATACGCGCTCAGCGTGCCGCGCCGCACGGTATCGGCGACAGCCCTTTGGACAAACGCTTCATCGTATTGACGCGCAAGGACCGCCCGAAGCTGGGAAAGCCGCTTGTCGTTCACGACGAACGCAGGCTTGCCGCATTTTGCCTCATGATACGAGCGCAGCTCATCGATATCCATATCGCGATAGGTCTCCCGGCAAACAAGCACTTCCGGGGGGTATTTTTTTGATCGCACGCCCCTTGACGCGGGATAGCCGAGCGTAAGCATGAACGCCGGGATAACATATTCCGGCAGTTCAAGCAGGTCGGACACATCGCTTGCCATATCCGTAACATTGCCGTTATAGCAGCTTGCAAGCCCTTCCGCTTCGGCGGCAAGGACGAGCGTCTGCGCGCAGACCGAGGCGTCAACAAGCCCCATCGCAAGCGCGCCTATGCTGCAATCCGCGCTGTACGGCGCGCCCTCGCTGCGCGCGATGCGGCGCATCCTGCGCCCGTCGATGCAGAACATCAGATTGACCGGGGCCTTTGCGACAAAGCTTTGCGAACGCGACATCGCAGCGAGGGCCGCTTTTTTCGCATCGTCCCTGACTTCGATGATCGCGATGCGCTGGAATCCGCCTGAGCTCGGCGCCGACGCGGCCGCCTCATACAGTCTTCGCATCACTTCATCACTTACAGGCTCGTTTTTGTATGCGCGGCAGGTCCGGCGCTGTGCAATGACGGCTTCGAACCCGGCTGCATTCATCTCATTCATCATATCAGGGCCTCCTCCGCTTCACTTGAGACGGGAAATATCGTTTATGACGTTGAGAGCGTTTGTATAACCGCTGCCGATGCAGTGTTCAAGATAGCGCACCCCGTTGCCAAGCGGCTCGATGACCGTCACATGGCAGTTTTCCTGCGTGAGCCTCGCGCGGAGGATGTCGATCATGCAGTACATCGCCGTGCAGCCGAGACAGACCGCGCCTATCCTGTCGCGTTCGCGCATCGTTCTGCACACCTCGAACACCCTTTGTGCAAGCGCATACGGATCCTTTTGCAGCTCAAGCACGCCAAGCTCCACGGGCATGATCGAAACGATCCTGCCTTCAATGCCAAGCATCCGCGCTTTGCGCTCCTCGCTGAGTATGCCGTCGCGGTCGGTGGTTATCACGCCCACCCGCTCCGCAAGCGAAAGCGCAGTCATAACGGACGGCACATATGCGCCGAACACCGGTATGTGCAAAAGCTCGCGGCATTCATATACGCCCGGATCGTCAAAACAGTTGATAAAAGCGCCGTCGCATCCGTCCATCTGCGCGTTTGTCACGGCCGAGATTATACCCGGCTTGTTATACGCCGCGTGCAGATCGCACTCGATAGAGGGGAACCCATGCTCAAGATGGGCAAAGCTTAACTGTGTATCAGGGCGGAGGCAGCCCTTGATATAAGCCTCCGCCGCTGTATATCTTGACGGTTCTTTGACCACCGCATCGATTATTCCGATACGCATTTTATTTTCCCATCGGCCTCCAGTCCACATCGTAGCCGAAGCTTCTCGGCCCGAATACCTCAAGGCCGCGTTCGGTCGTCCATTCCGCGGGGGCGGGCAGTATTATGACAGAAACATTCTCGCCCTCTTTGGCATACGGGTTGAGCTGGGGTTCCTTCTCGTCATCGTTGAACACGCATATCAGATCGGGTACGGTGATATAGTACTCTCCGTTCTTCCACATGATGATGTTTTCATTCTGATACCATATCCTGTATTCGTTGCCGGCAAAAGCGCCCGTGCCTTCTATATACATCGTTCCGACGGTATAGCCGGCTTCGGTGCCCCAGTCGTTTTTGACCACTTTGCCGCGCAGCGCTGTAAAACCGCCGCCCGCCTGAGCCGAAGCCTCCACATAATCCCTGCCCGAGGCCACGGCTTCGCGGTATGCGCGCCCGACATTTCTTGTGTGACTTATCGCGCCGCGTATAACGCTTTTGCCGATGACATTCGCCGTGTTCGCGTGATCGCATACCGCCGTGGTGTTCTGACTTGCAACCGCGAACGAACGCACTATGCTCTCCGCCCGATAATCGTTCACAACGTTTTTGATGATTATGCTCTCGCCGAACTTGTTGACGACCGACATCGGCGTTATCGAAACACCGTTAAGGAAGAATGTCGAATGCTGAAGCCCGGGCACGGACCTGCCCGCGGGGTCGCCGTCGACGAGCAGCTTGTCGCTCATCGCCGCGCAGTAAAGCGCCTTTGCAGTATTGCCCGCGCCGATCTCCGTGGATATGACGGCTTTGACCGGCTTGCCGAGGTATTCTTCCATATTGCGCAGCGCCATTATGTGATATTCATTTTCAAAAACGGGCAGACCTTCGTATTTTTTGCGTTCCTCCTCGCTCATCGGGGATATCGCGCCGCAGGAATACGGGCAAACGATCATGTCGTCGGGATCGAGCTCGTCAAACGACGCAAGCTTGAAGGTTTTCCCCTGTGCGAAGGCACGATCGATCATCTCGAGGCCCTTGAGCAGGCTGCCGCCGCCGCCGGTGCCGAGTATCGCGCCGCCATAGAGTATATCGAGTATATCTTCCCTGTTGAGATTTTTCATTTATACAATTCCTTTCCCGTCTTTAGTGTCTGTTTCTTCAGTTTAAGGTCGCCATGATGAGCTGAGGCAGAACGACGCGCGGCACAAAGACCTGTTTTTGCGATTCCTTCGCGATCAATGCGCCAAGCTCCGAAGTGAAACCCATGCAATCGGCAAGTATTATGTCCGCCCCGCTTTGCGCAAGTTCGCCCGCAGCCTCTGCGATGCGCTCGCGACCGCCATAGGGCGAAGCCGCAAGCACCACGGGGCTGAATGAAGCGTAGTAGGTGAGAGCGGAGCATTTTTGACCTTCCTCAGGCAGTATCACGCCAAGCTTCTTGATGTTGAGCGAATTGAAAAGCGCGAATATGATCCTCTCCGGCGTAAATACCGGGATCTTGAGATGCCCGGGGATCTCAAAATGGCCGGTGCAGAGTATCAGCGCGGCGGACGCGCCGCCGCGTTCCGCTTCGACCAGCTTCTCCCTTGTGAGGCGCATCGCTTCGCGTTCGGCGATCTGTACGCCGCGTCCGGAGCGTATTGTGCTCACTATGAACATCTCGTTCCCATGCGGCCGCAGCGCATCTATCGCCGCGTCGTCCATGCCGTCGAGCAGACCCATCATCCGCGTGTCGAATTTTTCCGACAAAGTCCTGTAAACATCGTTTGATTCGGGTTTTTCGGGGCTTTGTCCCATCATTATCACCGCAACGGCGTTATGCATCCTCATTCTCCTTTTTTACATAGTGAATGCAGGAGACGTAATGCTCGCTGTTGAGATATACCGGTTCCGGGGTCCAGCTCTTGCATTGCTCGCATGCCTCGGCGCAGCGGGTATGGAACGCGCAGCCCGAAGGCGGATTGATCGGGCTGGGTATGCTGCCCTCAAGGGTCACAAGCTGCCCCATGCCTATGTTTTCGAACTTCGGTATTGCGTTGAGCAGCGCCTTCGTATACGGATGCTTCGGGTTGCTGAACACCTCGTGCGTCGGCCCGAATTCCGCAATTTTGCCCAGATACATGACGGCGATCTTGTTTGCCATCTGGCTCACCACGCCGAGATCGTGCGAGATAAGTATGTTCGTGAGCTGGAATTTGCTTTTCAGCTCGCGCAGCAGATTGAGTATCTGCGCCTGTGAGAAAACGTCGATCGACGAAGTCGGCTCATCAAGAACGACAAGCTTCGGCTCCGATGCGAGCGAGCGGGCAATGGCTATCCTCTGCCTTTCACCGCCCGAAAACTCATGCGGATACTTATATGCGTCATCCCTTGAAAGACCGACCATCTCCAGCAGCTCCGTAACCCTTGCGATGCGCTTTGATGCGCCGAGCTTCTCATATGCGTCCAGCGGCTCGGCCACAATATCCTTCACGAGCCAGCGCGGATTGAGCGACCAGTACGGATCCTGAAAAACGATCTGGACGTTCTTTTTGAAAACGTTGCGTTCTCTTTTCCCGCCGGAAAAAGCATCCTGCCCTTCAAAGAAGACCTTGCCGTCCGTCGGATCGAAAAGGTTCAGTATCGTGTTGACAAGCGTTGATTTGCCGCAGCCCGACTCGCCGACGATGCCAAGCACCTCGCCGCGGCGCAACTCGAAGCTCACGTCGTCAACGGCCTTCAGGCTCTGCTTTTTACCGTTCTTTTTCACATCGAAATACTTTTTCAGATGCTCGACGCGAAGGAGCGTGTCGCCCAGCTCCCCGCTCTCCACGGCCGTCGTGTGCAGCTTGGCGGCCTCGACAAGCAGTTTGGTATACTCCTGACGCGGATTGCGGATGATGCTTTCGGTCTCGCCCTCCTCGATTATGCGGCTGCCGTGGATTATGCCCACGCGGTTGCAGAAGGATGAGACAAGGCTCATGTTATTGGCGATGAAAAGCACCGTTATATCAAGCTTGTCCTGCAATTCCTTGAGAAGGTTCAGTATGCTCGCCTGTATCGTCACGTCAAGGTTGCGCGTGGGTTCGTCGGCGATGAGGAACTCCGCCCCGCAGCACAGCGCAAGCGCGATGATGATGCGCTGACGCTGTCCTCCGGAAAGCTGATGCGGATACTTTTCCAGCGTGCTTTCGGCGTCGACAAGCTTAACCATGTCAAGCACTTCATAGGCATAATCAAGCGCTTCGCGACCTTTGAGGCCGCGGTTTCTGTGGATCACATCGCGCAGCATCTGCCCGATCGTGAACACGGGGTTCAGGCACGACATCGGGTCCTGAAAGATCATTGCGACCTTCTTGCCGCGTATGGATGATTCCATCTTTTTTTCGCTGCACGCAAGCAGATCCTCGCCGTCGAGCATCACCGAGCCCGAAACTATCTCGCCCGGCGGACATTGAAGCAGCTTTTGTATGGTGAGAGCCAATACGGTTTTGCCCTGACCGCTTTCGCCCACAAGTCCGTAGGTCGTGCCCTTGTCAATATAAAGATGCTCGATATTCAGCACCTCTTTCGTGCCCTCCGCCGTTTTGTGGGTGACACGAAGATCGTTTATCTCAAAATAACTCATTTATCCCACACCTCACTTTTTGCGTGTTTTGGGATCCAGTATTTCGCGCACGCCGTCTCCCAACAGGTTGAAAGCAAGCACCGTGACGAATATCGCAAGCCCGGGGAACACGCTGTACCACCAGATATCGGGGAAGTAATTGCGCGAGGTGCTTATCATGAGGCCCCATTCCGGCGACGGAGCCTGCGCGCCGAGGCCAAGATAGCTCAGCGACGCGATCGTGAGAATAACGCCGCCCATATCCATGGAAGCCTGCACGATGACAGGTGAAATCGTGTTGGGGATTATGTGCCTCGTTATCACCTTCCACCGGGGCGTGCCGATCGTTTCCGCAGCCTGGATGAATTTGCGTTCCTTGAGCGATATAGCCTGCCCGCGCACGATCCGCGTATACCATGGCCACCACGCGAGCGCGATCGCCAGTATCGCGTTATTGAGGCTCGGTCCAAGCATGGAAACGAGCAGTATCGCAAGCAGCATCGGCGGGAAGCTCAGGAAAATATCCGTTATACGCATGATAAGCTCGTCTATCGCACCGCCGAATGTGCCGGCGATCGCGCCAAGCGGCACCCCGATCACAAGGGAAAGCGCAACTGCAAGGATCGCAGTCGTAAGCGATATCCTCGTGCCGTAGATCACGCGGCTGAATATATCGCGTCCAAGCTCATCGGTGCCGAAAAGATGGCTGACGGAAGGCTCGGAAAATTTTTCTGAAAGATGCGTCGCATCCGCAATATCCTGAGGATACGGCACCACGATCGGTGCAAGCAGCGCAAGCAGCAATATAAGTATTATCACGATCACCGCGGCCATCGTGAGCGCGTTCTTGCGCAGAAGGAACACCATATCCTTGAATTCCTTCAGTTTCGGACGAAGGGCTTCCTTAAAATTCGTATTCATGCTCTTCCTCCCTTCCTCACAGCCTGATGCGCGGGTCAAGCGCGATTATCACGTCCGCAATGAGATTGAGCACCACATAGAATATCGCGGATATTATCGCGATGCCCATGATCGCCGGATAGTCGAGCGAAACCACCGACTTGCTGACATAGCTTCCAAGCCCCGGCCAGCTGAATATCGTTTCCGTCAAAAACGTGTTTGTCAGAGAATAACCCATCGACAGCGCCACCACCGTAGCCGTTGCGCCGAGCGAATTCTTGAGCGCATAGCTCCACAGTACCACGCGGTCCTTAATGCCGTATGACTTGGCCGCGATGATATAATCCTCGTTGAGTATTTCAAGCAGAGCGGAGCGCGTCATGCGCGTAACAAGTCCGATCGGGTAAAGCGCGATCGTTATGCCGGGCAATATGATATGAACGAACGCATCGCCCAAAAGGCTCCACGAGCCTGTCAGGATGCAGTCGAGCAGCAGCATGCCCGTAACATGAGGGATATCATAAAACAGCGAAGCGTCTATGCTCACCCGGCCGCCCAAAGGCAGCCAGTTCAATATCCTGTAAAACACGAGCTGGAATATCATCGCCACCCAGAACGTCGGCAGCGAAACCGCGCCGATTGAGAAAAACCGGCTCGCATGGTCAAGCATTTTACCGTTTTTCTTGGCGGAGTAAATTCCCAGCGGGATACCCACAAACAGGGCAAAAATAAAACCGATAAGCACCAGTTCGAGCGTTGCGGGAAAATATGCCGCAAGCTCCTTGGTGATGGGTTCCTTCGTGCGCAGCGATCTTCCGAGATCGCCCTGACAAAGATCTTTCAGATAATCAACGTATTGCGCGATGAGCGGCTTGTCGAGGCCAAGTTCCTCAATGGCCTGCTGGCGCTGTTCTTCGGTCGCGCGCTCGCCCGCCCATTTGCCGGCAACATCCGTGGGGATCACGCGCGTGATGAAGAATGTTATCGTGACCACGCCCAACAGCACAATGAGACCGTTCAGAAGCCGTTTGATGATGTATTTAACCATTTGGCTTTCTCTCTCCTTTACTGGTACGGGGGCGGTATCCCGCCCCCGCATCTGCTGCCCCTGTGGGCAAATTGCCTCAGTTATGGGTTATGTCGAAATACTGTATGGCGTTCGGGTATGCCGGGTTGTAATAGAAGCCGGAAATATCGTTTGAAACCGCGTAAACGATGACCTGGTCATAAAGCGGCAGCATGTAAGCGGAATCGATCACGCCCTTCTGCACGTCAAGATACAGTTCCTCCGCGCGGCTGCGGTCAGTCGCGGTGACTTTCATCGCCTCGTCGATCTTCGCATCCCAGTCGGCGTTCTTGATATATGAAAGGTTGAACGAGGGGCTCTCCTCGCTGTGGACCATGCTCTGGAACCAGCTTGAAGGATCCGCATAGTCAGGCCACCATATCATGATGAAGATATCCTGCCTGTCTTCCGGACGGGTGGCGCGGGCATGCTCGATATGGGAGTCCCAGCTTCTCTCACGGATCTCGATGTTGATGCCGATCTGCTTGAGATAGGACTGATAAAGCTGCGCAAGATCCCTGTATTCGGAATAGCCGGACTGTATTGCGAATTCAAGCGTTACGCTTGAAGGATCAATGCCCGAAAGGGCAAGATGTTCCTTTGCCTTTTCAAGGTCGAATTCATAGGTTGTGCAATTGTCGTCATGGCCCCAAAGTCCCGGCGGAACAAGGCCGACGGACTGCTGGCCGCGGTTTTCAAGCACGTTCTCGACGACCTCGTCATACGGGAAAGCATATGCGAGCGCAAGGCGGAATTCCTGATTGTCGCAGGGCGCTTTCTCGCTGTTGAGGAAAAGTATGATGTTGTTGTATGTGCTGACATACTGCACGCTCAGCGAATCGTTTTCCTTGAGCGCAGCGGTGTCTGTGGTGGAGAAGTTATATGATATCTGGGCGTCGCCCGTCTCAAGAAGCTGGCGGCGGGTGCTGCTTTCAACATGCTTCTTGATTATTATGTTCTTATAGGAATTCTCTTTCCACTCGCGCCAGTATCCGTCATACGCAGTGAGTGCGACCTGATCGCCGGTGACAAGGCTCTTTACAGTGTAAGGGCCGGAACCGCCGTCGTTGCCTTCTTCATTGTTGAACCAGTCGCTGTCCTCATCGCATGCGCTCTCCGAGATTATATAGGCTGCGTATGCGGCGGAAGCAACAAGATCAAGCGAAGTGGAGGCAGAGCAGGTGAAACGGACGACATAATCGCTCACGACCTCTATGCTTTGAACATTGGCCCAAATGTACGCGGCGCCCTTGCCCATGCTCATCGTGCGTTCGATGGACTTCTTCACGGCGTTGGCCGTGAGCTTGCTGCCATCATGGAAAGTCACATCCTCGCGAAGAGTGAACTCCCACACGGTGCCGTCTTCGTTATGTGTCCAGGATTCGGCAAGATACGGCTCAACTTCGCCGGTCTGATCATTGTACCTTGTGAGTGTTTCATACACGTTTTGCAGCACGCAAACGCCGTTTGAATTTTCAACGCTGGGATCGAGCGTAAGATACGGCTCCGATCCGCAGGCATAGTAGAGAACCTTCTTGTCCCCTGTCGCGCTTCCCTGCACGCCGCTGCACGCCGTGCAAAGCGACGCAACCATCAGAAACACTATAAGGTACGCCAGACTTCTTTTCATTTTACCCTCCTGAGTTTTTTATATTTGAGCGTCGAACACGCTTTCTTCCCCTGTTCTGTTTTGCAGCTGTTCGAACGTCCATTTCAAGATTTTTCGTCACTTTGATATCGTCTTTGAATTCCACAATTATTACATAGTATATTTCTTTTTGATAGCTTGTATTGTAAAGCCTAAAGCTGCTTGAATGTCAATACGGTTTTTGATAGAATTGTGTCAGATACTGAATTTATATAAACAAAAATGGGGGGAATTTGGCATATGTGGGATAAACATACAACCGTGAACATATCGACCGTATCCGAAACGTTCAACATCCCCTGTTCAACTCTTCGCTACTGGGAATCGATGGGGTTGATCTCGCTTGACAGGCACGACAACAATTACAGGGAATACACATATTCATCGCTGCTTGAAATAAGCGATATCATCTATATGCGAAAGCTCGGCATCCCGGTTAAGGCCATAAAGGAAAACAGAGATCTCGGCCTTGAAGACAACAAAAAACTGTATCTTCATAAAAAGGCGGCGCTCGACGAACAGATCAACAGCCTGTGCAACACCGCTTCCATGCTCAATGAGACGCTGCGCCTGATCGGCGAGCTTGAAGAAGTCAGCAAGCATCCCTTTGCCGAAGCACGGCCCGATGTTCCCCTCCTCATCGCACATACACGTTTATACGATCAGAAAGTCTGGAGCAAATATTTTTCCGGCGAATATCAGTTCGCGGGGATACGTCTCGGCGCGCCTGAGCACCGTTGGATATGGGGCTGGGCGGCGCAAAACTGCGGCGACGACGAGGAGCTTGCATGGAAATATGAAGGCAACGACCGTCATTTTGTCCAGTTCATCCTTATGATAAGCATTGTGGACCGTATGCGCAGCAATCTAGGCGAAGCCATCGCATATCTCACATCACTCGGCCATGAAATCGGCGACATAATCGTGCGCTATGTCACCGTCGCACAGTATAAGGGCGAACGCTGGGATTATTACAAAGCATGGATCGAAATTAAATAATCGCGTCTTCCCGCGGAACCGTTTTTTTGCTTTAAGTCCGTCATATCTCATTTTATCCGTTGACATATTCATATGAATGTTCTATCATATGAGCATAAGTTCATATGAAAGGAGAATCCTTATATGACAGTAAAGAAGCACGATCACAGCGAAACGCTTTCGCTCGTGCGCGGCATGATGCCCGGCGACGATATTCTTTGCGATCTCGGCGATCTTTTCAAAATATTCGGCGATACGACGCGCATCAAGATCCTTTACTCGCTTTTTGAGTCGGAGCTGTGCGTGTGCGCGATCGCGGAGCTGCTCAAGATGGAGCAGTCCGCAATATCCCACCAGCTCAAGATCCTTAAAAACGCAAAGCTCGTCACCAGCAGAAGGGACGGCAAAACCAACATGTATTCGCTTGCGGACGATCATGTTCGCTCGATAATCGGCCAGGGCTACGACCATATTACTGAGGAGGAAGAAAAATGAAAAAGACGTTTAAGCTTGAGGACCTCGACTGTGCGAACTGCGCCGCAAAGATGGAAGACGGAATAAAAAAGATCGACGGCGTCAAGGCCGCGAGCGTAAGCTTCATCATGCAGAAGCTCACCATCGAAGCCGACGACGAATCCTTTGACGAGATAATCAAAAAGGCCGTGAAGGTGTGCCGCAGGATCGATCCTGACTGCAAAATACTGCTGTGAGGGAGCGCCTTATATGACAAACGGGCAAAAGAAGGAACTCATCAGGATAATCGCCGCGGGCGTCCTTCTTGCGGCGGCGATCCTTTCCCCGCTTGAAGGCCGGCTGAGGCTTGCCGCGTTTTTGATACCTTATCTCATCGTGGGTTACGACGTGCTCCTCGGTGCGATACGCAATATCCTCCACGGGCAGGTGTTCGACGAGAACTTTCTCATGGGCATTGCGACCGTGGGCGCGCTTGCGATAGGAGAATATCCGGAAGCCGTCGCCGTCATGCTTTTCTATCAGATCGGCGAGCTGTTCCAAAGCATCGCCGTCGGCAAGAGCAGGAAGTCGATCTCCGCGCTCATGGACATCCGCCCCGACCACGCCGCGGTCCTTCGCGATGGCGGCGAGGTGAACGTCGATCCGGAAGAAGTCCTGCCCGGGGAAACGATAATCATCCGTCCGGGTGAGAAGATACCTCTCGACGCGGTTATTACAGAAGGCTCCACCTCCGTGAACACCGCCGCGCTCACCGGCGAATCCCTCCCGCGCGACTGTGCGGAGGGTGACGCCGTGATCTCTGGCTCCGTGAACATAAGCGCGCCGATAAAAGCCCGCGTGACAAGCGTTTATGCCGAAAGCACCGTTGCCAAGATCCTTGAGCTTGTTGAAAACTCCGCCTCAAGGAAGGCAAAGGCGGAAAACTTCATCACGCGCTTCGCGCGCGTTTACACGCCGGTCGTGGTCTTCGGCGCGGCGCTGCTGGCCCTCATCCCTCCGCTTGCGTTCGGCGCGGACTGGAGCGAATGGATCAACCGCGCGCTCATTTTCCTCGTCGTTTCGTGCCCGTGCGCGCTCGTGATCTCCGTGCCGCTCTCATTTTTCGGCGGTATCGGCGGCGCGTCCCGCAGCGGCATACTTATAAAGGGGTCAAACTACCTTGAAACGCTTGCGAAGGTACGCACCGTGGCGTTTGACAAAACGGGGACCCTCACGCAGGGCAACTTCAACGTGACCGCCGTACACCCGAAGGATATGTCCCGCGCGGAACTTCTCGACGTCGCGGCGCTCGCCGAAAGCTATTCCAACCACCCCATCGCGCTGTCGATCGTGCGTGCGCATGGCGGGCATATAGACAAATCCCGCCTCGGCGAGATCGAGGAAATGCCGGGGCTGGGCATACGCGCTGAGGTCGACGGCAAGCATGTGCTTGCGGGCAACAGCAAGCTTATGGACGCGGAGCATGTACATTGGAACGCCTGCCCGGAGGATATCGGCACAATAATCCACGTTTCCTCAAACGGCGAATACTGCGGTCATATCGTGATATCCGACGAGGTGAAGCCCGATTCCGCCGCGGCCGTCGAAAAGCTGCGCGAAGCCGGCGTGATAAAAACCGTTATGCTCACGGGCGACTCCCAGGTCGTCGGCGAAAGCGTCGGCCGCAGTCTCGGCATAGATGAGATACACGCGAATCTCATGCCCGCGGACAAAACCGCCGTTTTGGAAAAGCTGATCGCGGCCAAGCCCGACGGCACGGCGCTTGCGTTTGTCGGCGACGGCATAAACGACGCGCCCGTGCTTACACGCGCGGATATCGGCATCGCGATGGGCGCGCTTGGCAGCGACGCCGCAATCGAAGCCGCGGACGTCGTGCTCATGGACGACGCGCCGCTCAAGGTGGCGCAGGCGATACGCCTTGCAAGAAGCACGATGCGTCTCGTCAGGCAGAACATCGTCTTCGCGCTTTCGGTGAAAGCCATCGTGCTGATACTCGGCGCGTTCGGATTTGCAAATATGTGGATCGCCGTTTTCGCGGATGTCGGCGTAAGCGTTATCGCCACGGCGAACGCGATGCGCGCGCTGCGTTTCAAATGAATACGCATTACGTTTTCGGGCCGGTTTTTACCGGCCCTGTATTATTCGGGTAACAGATGTTATAATGTGTGAATTACGCACCGTCTTGATCGGGCGTCCGCATCCGAAAGGCCATGTTTATGATAATTCGCAACAGCACGAAAAGTATACTCAGAATGCCTGTCAAAACGGTATTTTTCACGCTTCTCATCGTGGCCGTGACGGCATTTTTGTTCCTCGGCGTGAACACTTGGGCCGCAAGCGAGCAGATGCTGAGCGAATGCGACAGAAATTACACCACGATCGTAACTTTCGAATATCTCGGCGATAACTATCCCAACGAGTCGGTATATGATGAAAACATGCTCCGCGAGGTTTCAGGCATAGATTTCGAAGCCGTTGCCGGCAACGCGAGCACCGTCCTTTTTCAGCCTTCGGACTGCACCGTGGGCTTTGTGGACGGTTTTACCGCCCACTCCTCCATGGTTCCGTATCAATCGTACTGCGTCTTCGTCATTTCGGACGTTTCACTTTATGAGACCGACGGCCGCTATTACGGAAAGATCGAGAACTGCCTTTATTCTTACAGACAGGAGCTTGAAGGCAGACATATTTTCATCCAGGCGGACGGTTTCGACATAGCGCCGGAACCGGACGGGCTGTATATCGCGCACGGCTATATCGAGAATATGTCCTCAGGCGTGCCTACGCTGCGCCTTTGTTCCTTTTCAAGCTATTCCGCGCTGCTCGCGGGCGTTGACTGCGAAAGCATAGCGCCGTTTGCCGGCACATCCTCCGCGGATGAGGCCAAATCCGGCATATACGCCGATATCGCGGAGTATTACCGCGTGATGAACAACAAGGTCTATGTTTATAAAACGGCGGATATCGAGTCCCTTGAGGAGTTTCATCAGGGCGAAGTCAAGCTTTCCTCAGGGCGTTTTTTCACGGAGGATGAATATGCCTCCGGCGCAAAGGTCTGCATATTGACCGAGACCATCGCCTCGCGCGCCGGACTTGAGATAGGCGACGTCTTCTCCCTCACCACGCTCGACAACACGGGTCTGCCCGCCGCGGACTGTCTCTGGCCCGGCAACAGCAGCGAGCTTACGGAGGAATACACGCTTGTCGGCATCGTCAATTACTATGACGGGCTCCAGTATAACGTTTATACTCCCGCTTCGTTCACGGACGCGGCGCCGGTGAAATATATATACCGCCTCGGTCAGGCAACCATAAAAAACGGCACGGCCGATGAATTCATCGGCGACGTGGCTCCCCTCATGCCTGCGCGCGTATCGGTGAACGTATACGATCAGGGTTATCAGGCGGTCGCGGATTCCCTTTCGGTCATACGAAGCGCCTCGGCGGCGCTTTCTGCGGTGGCGTTCGTCGCCTCGGCCGCGGTATTGATTTTCTTCGCTTATCTTTTCGTTGAGAAGCAGCGCGACACGGTTGAAACGATGCGCTGTTTCGGCACGACCTGTGACGAGACGCGGCTGTATCTGCTCTTCGGCGCTGGGCTGATCGCGCTTTTCGCAACAACCGCCGGCGTGCTTATCGGCACGCAGTACGCCCGTTCCCTCATCACCGACGCTTATTCGTTCATATCCTCCCTCCAGGCGCTCGACACGAGATACAGCAGCTCATATCTGGGTGTGACGCGGGACTTCACCCCAATACCCGTGACCTCCGTGCCGCTTGCCGTCGCCGTCGGCGCGGTCGTGTTTGTTACGGCGCTTGCGCTGTGTTTGTATTTTGCCAACCGCACCATAACAGGGCGCGTGATGCAGGCGCGCGCGAGGATGCGCACACGCCGTCCCGAAAAGCATGTTTCGACAGCAGGGCGCGGCGCGATAAGATACAGCATGATCTCCATGCGAAGAAGCGGCGCGCGAACCCTCATCGTCCCCGCGCTTTCGCTTGTGATGCTGTTGTTCGTGTCCACCATGCTCGCCACCGCCCGGTCCTATGTCGACGCGCGCGACGCCCTTTATGACAGCACCGTGCTCGAGGGTTATTCCACCACAATGGGCGGCAAATACGCCGGCAATCTGCTCATCAAGCCCGCATACGCGCAGCAGATCGCAGATATGGAATATATCGATTCGTCCGAGATCACCTACCATATGCGTTACCGTTACCTAGGCATTTCAAGCTTCGCGGACGGCACGCCCGGCAGCGCTGAGGAAGTGCCTGTGCCCGACAACGCCTACCGCCTTGAAGCGCTGAACAATCAGCTTGGCATTTCGCCTTATCTCGTGTTCACCAACGCCGTGGACAAGGCGCCTGAGTTTTTCTTTTCCGAGTTTTCCGCCGTCTTCCTTGACGGCTACGACGCCTCTTCCTTTGCGGATACCTCGTGGACGGAGCCTTTCTGCATGGTCTCCACCCAGTTCATGGCCCAAAACGGCGTATCTTTGGGCGACACGATCCGCGTTTACGTCGCCAACACGACGGGCACGCCTGCGCCCAGCTTCATAGGCATAGAAATGAAGGTGATCGGTTCGTTCTACCGTCAGGCGAGCGAGGATCACATATACGCTCCGCTTTCTTCAGGCGCGGTCGATCCCGCAGGGCTTAAGGACGGCGAGGAGGCTTCCTCCGCGCGCTATACGCATTTCGGCCACGCGCTGCGCTCCATGATTGGCAGCAACGCTCAGTTTTTCGAGGGCTTCGACTTTTCGCTTCTCAGCGCGCAACAGGTATTCGATCTGCTGCTCGACACGAGCTATGTCGCATCGATGAGCTTCACCGTAAGCGACGCGCGCCGCCTTTCCTCCATCAAGGACGCGCTTGAGGAGGCGGGCTTCTCCGGCCCCAGGCAGGAAAAGCACATACGCTGCGCCGTTCTGATCGACGATGCGAGCTTCCTGCAATCAATAAGCAGCATCGCCCAGCGGAGCAAATATATGGAGATCCTCTATCCGATACTGCTTGCGCTCGTCTCATGCGTGGGCGTTATCGCGTCATACCTCATGATGAACAGCCGCCGGGAGGAGATCGCCGTCATGCGCGGCCTCGGCGCGCCCAAGCTGCGCATATTCGCGTCCTTCTTCCTCGAGCAGCTCATCCTGCTTGCCGCTGGGCTTGGTATCGGCGCGGCTGTATGGGCGTTGCTTTATGATCCCGCGCCGCTTGCCAAAGCCGACGTATACGCATTCGTCATCTGTTATGCCGCCGGCAGCGCGGCCTCGCTTCTGATACACAACGCCAAAAGCGCGCTTTCAATACTTTCCGAGAAGGAATAAGGGGGAAACATGTGCATACTTTCGCTTGAAAACGTCGAATACACATACAGGAGCAAATATCAGACCGTACACGCCCTTCGCGGCATAACCTGCGGCTTCGAGCAGGGCAAGATATACGCCGTTGTGGGTAAGAGCGGCAGCGGCAAATCGACCATGCTCTCCCTTATGGCAGGACTTGATCTGCCCGAATCCGGCGACGTGTTTTTCCGCGGCAAATCGACGCGCGAGCTTGATCTTGACGCATACCGCAGGAACGACGCGGCTTTGATATACCAAAGCTTCCGGCTTTTTCCGCTGCTGACGGCGGCCGAAAACGTGATGTATCCCATGGAGCTGCACGGCATATCCCCCAGGGAAGCCAAGCTGCGCGCCGAAAAATACATATTGCAGGTGGATCTGCCCGAAACGGTGTTCAACCGCTTCCCCTCCATGCTCTCCGGCGGCGAGCAGCAGCGCGTCGCCATCGCCCGCGCGCTAGCGATGGATACGAACCTCATCCTTGCGGACGAGCCGACCGGCAACCTCGACAGCACGAACAGCCGCAACATCATCGAAATTCTCTGCCGCCTTTCGCACGAGCGCAACTACTGCGTTGCGGTGGTCACGCACGACATGGGCATACTTGACGAAATGGACGTGATATACCAAATGAAGGACGGTCTTGTGAGCATATCAGGCTGACGCACCCATCGCGGGGCCTGTTTCTGAAGGCGAAGAATCGGCAATCCGGCATGAACAGACTGTATTTGCGTTGTTGTCAGACGCGATAAAAATGGGCTGCCCGCAACGGGCAGCCCATTTATTGCAGTCTGATTTTATTCCGCGTCGGTCTTCGCCATGTGTGCGATGAGATCGATCAGCTTGTTGGAATAGCCCCACTCGTTGTCATACCAGGCCATAAGCTTGACAAAATGCTCGTTGAGCGCGATGCCGGCGCCGGCGTCGAATATGGATGTGCGCGGATCGGTATAGAAATCGGAGGAAACCACGGCGTCCTCGGTATAGCCGATTATTCCCTTCCACTCCGGGCTCTCGGAGGCGGCCTTCATCACGGCCTTTATCTCGTCGTAGGTCGTGGCCTTTTCAAGCCTGCATGTAAGATCCACGATCGACACATCGGGCGTGGGGACGCGCAGGCTCATGCCGGTCAGCTTGCCGTTGAGCGCGGGGATGACCTTGCCGACGGCCTTTGCGGCGCCTGTGGAGCTGGGGATTATGTTGTGGGCCGCTGCGCGGCCGCCGCGCCAGTCCTTCTTGGATGGGCCGTCAACGGTCTTCTGCGTGGCGGTGATGGAATGGACAGTCGTCATAAGGCCTTCCACGATGCCGAAGTTGTCGTTTATGACCTTTGCAAGCGGCGCAAGGCAGTTGGTGGTGCAGCTTGCGTTTGAAACGACCTTCATATCCTTATTATAGGTCTTATGGTTCACGCCCATCACGAACATCGGCGCGTCCGACGAGGGAGCGCTGATGGCGACCTTCTTCGCGCCGCCCGCAAAATGCGCGCTCGCCTTTTCAACGGTGGTGTTTATACCGGTGCATTCCGCGATATACTCAGCCCCGCAATCGCGCCAGGGAATATCCTGCGCGTTCATCTGGGCGTACACGGCGACCTCCTTGCCGTTGACGATAAGCTTGTCGTCCTTCGCCTCGACATCGCAGTCAAACTGACCGTGCACGGTATCGTATTTGATCATATAGACCATGTAATCCGGGGTCACGAACGGGTCGTTGATGCCGACCACTTCCACCTCGTCGTTCTTTACGGCGGCGCGGAAAGCCAGCCTGCCGATGCGTCCGAATCCGTTGATGCCAACTTTAGTTATCATACTCAAATCTCCTCTAACAAATAATGATATCAAGTTTGTACAAAGCCATTTTAACGGCTGAGTTCCTGCAATTTCATGCGACTAATAATATACTATATGCCCAATTTTTGCAATGTTATTTTTTTAACTGTCAAAAAATCGTAGCATAAGCGGCAGTGTCATAATGCACAGTTATATCTTTTCCTTAATATTAAGTAAAAATGCACCCTTTTTTATGTTTTTTTGCCCGATCGTTACCGGCTGGTTTATTCACGCCTTTTCGTTGAGCTTCTCCGCAATAATATAAAGCGGACGGTCGCGCACCTCGTCATATATCCTGTTGAGATATGCGCCCTGCACGCTCATCGCCATGAGCATGAGCGCGTCGATGACGACAAGTCCGTCCACCGCCCAAAGCCACGGCGCGCAGCCGACGGTCGAGGCAAGCACGATCAGCGCGATGAGGCCGAGGCCGCCCAGCGCAGCAAGCGCCGCCCCCAGGTAACCGGCAAGCGTGAGGGGTTTATATGAAAAGCCCAGAATACCGTCAAACGCGAGGCGCAGCATCTTTTTCAGCGTATATTTCGTGCTGCCCGCGACGCGCTCCTGTCTCACATATTCAACAGGCACCGCGTTGAAGCCCATCCAGCCGCTCATCCCGCGCAGGAAGCGGTTATGCTCCCGCATTTTCAAAAAGACGTCCGCGACCTTTCTGTCAAGAAGGCGGAAATCGCCCGTATCAAGCGGTATCGGATACGCGCTCATGGAATTGAGCAGACGGTAATAGCAAAACGCCGTGAATTTCTTCATGAAAGTCTCACCGTTGCGCTTTTTGCGTTTTCCGTATGCGATATCCGCGCCGTTCTCCCACGCGCGCACAAGTTCGCCGATCACCTCCGGCGGGTCCTGAAGATCCGCGTCGATTATTATGAGCGCGTCGCCCGATGCGGCGTCCATGCCCGCGGTGACTGCGAGCTGATGGCCGAAGTTCCTTGAAAACGAAAGCACGCGCACGTTCTCATGCGCGGCCGCGATTGGCCTGAGATGCGCCATCGTCGCGTCCCTGCTGCCGTCGTTCACATACACGATCTCGAAAGGATGGCCGATCGCCTCCATCGCGGCATACATGCGCGCGAAGGATTCATCGATGGCGTCCTCCTCGTTAAAAACCGGAACGATAAGCGAAAGTGTTTTTGACATTTAACTGCCCCGCCTTCAAAAATTATTCTTCCCGACAATTATACCCATAAGCGCGCTTTTCCACAATATGGGGCGATATAACTTTTCCTCCCTTGAATAAAGCTGAATATAAGGTATAATGAATGCGGAAAATAACAGCAAAGGAGATTCAACATGCCGCTTGTAACAAGTAAGGAAATGTTCAAAAAAGCCTATGACGGAGGATACGCCATAGGCGCTTTCAACGTCAATAACATGGAGATCATCCAGGGTATCACCGAGGCTGCGAAGGAGCTTTCCGCCCCGCTCATCCTCCAGGTCAGCGCGGGCGCGCGCAAGTATGCCAACCATACCTATCTGATGAAGCTCGTTGAAGCGGCCGTCATAGAGACCGGCCTTCCCATCTGCCTGCATCTCGATCACGGCGATTCGTTCGAGCTGTGCAAGAGCTGCGTGGACGGCGGCTTCACCTCCGTCATGATCGACGGCAGCAAGCATTCATACGAAGAGAACGTGACCCTCACACGGCAGGTCGTCGAATACGCGCACGATCACGGCGTCGTCGTCGAGGGCGAGCTCGGCCGGCTTGAAGGCGTCGAGGATGAGGTCAAGGTGGCCGCAGGTCAGGGCAGCTATACCGATCCCGATCAGGTGTATGATTTCGTGACCCGCACGGGCGTTGATTCGCTCGCCATCGCCATAGGCACCAGCCACGGCGCATACAAGTTCAAACCCGGCACGAAGCCCCAGCTTCGCTTTGATATCCTCGAAGAGGTGCAGAAGCGTCTGCCCGGCTTCCCGATCGTGCTCCACGGCGCAAGCTCCGTCATCCCGGAATTCGTTGAAATGATAAACACATTCGGCGGCAATATGCCCGACGCCATCGGCGTGCCCGAGGATATGCTGCGCCAGGCTTCGCGCATGGCCGTGTGCAAGATCAATATCGATTCGGATCTGCGCCTCGCCATGACCGGCACAATACGCAAATATATGGCTGAGCATCCCGCCGATTTTGACCCGCGCCAGTATCTCAAGCCCGCGCGTCAGGCCATCAAGGAAATGGTCGCGCACAAGATCGTTGACGTGCTCGGCTGCAACGGAAAGGCGTAAGCGATGGAAGAGAACAGCGACATCATCTCCCTCACGGACGAGGAAGGCAACGAGCTGCTCTTTGAGATCCTCGACGTGATAACATACGAAGACCACACCTATGCGGTGCTGCTCCCCGCCGACGGCGAGGGCGAGTGCGACGAGGTTACGATCCTTCGCGTGGAAAGCGGCGAGACCGAGGATGAGGAAATATTCGAAGGGATAGACGATCCCGCGATCCTCGACGCGGTGTTCAAGGAATTCACGCAAAGGAACGAACAGGAAGAATAATCCCGCTGTGCGGAACAGCAAAGCTCATCTTTGACGGCGGAAAGATCGCATGCGATCTTTCCGCCGTTTGTAATATGTGCGTTGAGCGGACCGCTTTACAGCATCTTTTATCGTTGATATAATATCGTCGCCATATTATTTTTTATCGGAGGCATTATTCATGGAAGATTATATCATCGCATCCGCGTCCACGGCGGATACCCCAAGGGAGTTTTTCGATGAACACAACGTGCCGTTCATCAGCTACACCTATCTGATCGACGGCGAAGCCTTCGCGGACGACAGCCGCGAATCCACGCGCGAGGACATTTACCGCCGTATGCGGAAAGGCACGCTGCTTTCCACCTCAATGATCAACGCATACGAGTATCACACATTCTTCAAATCCCTGATGGAAACGGGCAAAAACGTGATTTATCTGGATATGTCCCGGGAAATGAGCCATTCCTATGTCAACGCGGAGGAGGCCGCGCGGCAGATCGCGGAGGAATTCAAGGACAACCGGCTCTACATCATGGACACGCGCTGCATATCAGGCGGTCTCGGTCTTTTGCTCGAGAACATGGTCCGCCTCAAGGAGGACGGAATGTCCTTCGACGAGGTCATCGCCTGGGGCGAGGAGAACAAGCTGCGGATAATGCACCGCTTCACGGTGGACGATCTCAGCTATCTCAAGCGCGGCGGGCGCGTTTCAAATGCGACCGCCATGATAGGCTCCCTGCTTTCCATAAAGCCCGTGCTGTATGTGCCCGACGACGGCACGCTGCGCGCCGTTTCCAACGTGCGCGGCCGCAGGGCTGCCCTCAACAAGATCGTCGAAGGGATGAAACGTGATCTTGTCGAGCCGGACGGTCAGCAAATACACATCCTTCACGCGGACTGTCTTGACGACGCCCAATATGTGCGCGACCGCGTGCTCGACGAGTTCCCGACAATAGCAGGCGTGCGGATAACGAGTCTCGGCGTGGTTATCGGAGCGCACTGCGGCCCCGGCCTTTTCACCATATTCTATTTCGGCGACAAACGCCAGCCGTAAGCGTCAGTTCATTCACAACCGGCGGGATGCCTCGATCCCGCCGGTTTTTTATTATTTATCCGTTTTTTGACATGTATTTGCCGCAAAAGTTGACATATCTATAAATAAAATAGTACAATTCCATTTGTATTCCATGCGGATTCATACTTTATTTTATTATTTGGGAGCACATTGAATGGAAATTTACAAGCGTCGTTTCGGCGACAGGAAGGACGGGCGCAGGCTGCGCTCGCTCGACCCGATGACAAGGGTCGCAAACTACATCATGGTCAACCGCAGCGGCGCAACCAACAATTTCATGGACAGCATCGACATCGACGAGATCGAGCGCTATATCCGCCACAAGCGCAAGGATGAAGGTCTCACAGGCTTCGGCCTCATGCACGTTCTCATCGCGGCCTATGTGCGCTGCATCTCGCAAAAGCCGGCCGTGAACCGTTTCATCTCGGGACAGAAGGTTTACGCGCGTTACGGCATCGAGATAAACATGGCCGTCAAGCTTGAGATGACGACCACAGGCTCCGAAACGATAATCAAGATATGTCCGGATCGCGCTGCGACCGCGACCGACGTTTACAACCTGATGAGCGAAGCCATCGACGGCGCGCGAAACGAGAGCGAAACGAGCAATTTCGACAGTACGGCGAAGATTTTGAGCCATATCCCCGGCCTCGTGCTCAAATTTGCCGTATGGATTCTCAAGATGATAGACTATTTCGGCGGTCTGCCCAAGTACCTCACCGATCTCAGCCCGTTCCACGGCTCGATGTTCATAACCTCGATGGGTTCTCTCGGCATCCCGCCGATATTCCATCACCTTTATGATTTCGGCAACGTGCCCGTCTTCTGCTCCTTCGGCGCGAAGCAGCGCCGGCCAGAGCTGCAGCCCGACGGCAGCGTGACGGAGCGCCGCTCCATCACATACACATGGGTGACGGACGAGCGCATATGCGACGGATTTTATTACGCATCGGCTTTCAAAACGATAAAATCCATCCTGCGCGATCCGTTCCAGCTCGACACGCCGCCGGAAACCGTATATTACGACATAGACTGAACACGCAACAGCCGCCCCCTTTTCATCAGGGGGCGGTTTTATCATGCGTTCATTTCAGCTTCGGCGCAGGCGCCGGTCAGGCGGGCGCTGGGTGCTCTTCTCGCGTTTTGAAGCTTTATGCGTCCTCCGTCAGTTCGTCAAGCGTCTTCTCAGCCTGTTCCCACTCGCGGTACAGCGTGTCAAGCTGCGCACGCTTTTGTTCGAGCGCGGCGTTCACCTCGCCCGCCTTGACGTAATCCGTCGCCACGGCGTCCGAGGCAAGCTTCTGTTCCAGTGCAGCTATCTCGCCCTCTGCCGCCGCGACGCGCTCCTCCGCGCGTTTCAGCTCGCCTGAGGCGCGGTTAACGGCGCCCTGGCGCTCCTTCTTCGCCTTGTAATCCTCCGCGAAGGCGGAACGCGCCTTTTCACGCGCCGGCGCCGCGGCATGGCGCTGTTCCTTCTCGGCGAGATAATCCTCATATCCGCCGAGATATTCCTCAACGCCGTCCTCGTGCATCTCAAGCACGCGGTCGGCAAGACGTTCGACAAGATACCTGTCATGCGTCACGATGAGCATGGAGCCTTCATAATCCTCAAGCGCGGCCTCAAGCGCCTCGCGCGAGGCGATATCAAGGTGGTTCGTCGGCTCGTCGAGCAGCAGCAGGTTCGCGCCTGAAAGCATCAGCTTCAAAAGCTGCACGCGCGCCTTCTCCCCTCCCGAAAGGAGCTTCATCGGCTTGAAAACGTCATCCCCGCGAAACAGGAACGCACCCAGGGCGTTTCGTATCTCAGTATCGTCCATGCGCGGATAAAGCTCGCGCACTTCGTCCACAGGCGTAAAATCCGGATGCAGCACGGGCAGGTTCTGTTCATAGTATCCGACCTGCACGTTTGCGCCGAGGTAGCATTCGCCTTCGTCCGGCCGCTCCCTGTGCAGCAGTATGCGCAGCAGCGTCGTCTTGCCGCAGCCGTTTGCGCCGAGCAAAAACACGCGCTCGCCCTTTTTGATGAGCAGCTCCGCATTTTTGAAAACGGTCTTGCCGTTATAGGCTTTTGCAAGGCGCTTGGCGACGATCACATCGTTCCCGCTCACGGCGTTCGCGTGGAAGCGGAAATGGATTGACTCCGTGTCGCGTTCCGGTGCGACGAGCGTGGTTTTGAGGCGCGATACCTGCTTTTGCTTCGACGCGATCGTTATGAAGTTGCGCTCCTGTCCGAAGCGGCGCTGCTGATCGATAATGCGCTCGATGCGGGCGATCTCCTTCTGCGTCCTCGCGTATTTGCGGCGAAGAAATTCCTGTTCGCCCTCCATGAGCTGCGCGTGGCGGGAATAATTGCCGTCCGTCATATAAAAATGGGTGTTTTTCAGCTCCATCGTGCGCGTTGTCACGGCGTCGAGGAAATACCTGTCGTGCGATATCACGATATATGCGCCCTGATAGCTTTTCAAAAACTCCTCAAGCCAGGTTATCGCGTCAAGATCAAGGTGATTTGTCGGTTCGTCAAGCAGCAGCAGGTCCGCGCCGGAAAGCAGCACGCCCGCAAGCTGCGCCTTGTTGCGCTGGCCGCCGCTCATCTTGTCGAGGGGCTTGTCAAGCTCCGCCTCCGTGAAGCCGAGGCCCAAAAGCGTTGCCCGGGTGCGGCTTTTGAAAGTAAGGCCGCCTCCGTCCTCATATTTCTCGTTCAGCTCGTGCTGGCGTTTGACAAGCCTTGTCAGCTCGTCGCCGTCCGCGCCCGCAAGCTCCGCATTCACGCGCTCAAGCTCTCCCTCAAGATCGAGCAAAGCGTCAAAGGCGTGAAGCGTCGCGTCGTACACGGTTTCGGAGGTGTCCCTTATGTACTGCTCCATCGTCATTATGCGCGCGCCGCGGCTTCTGTACACCGCGCCTTCGTCGGCCGTCTCAACGCCGGAGAGCATGCGAAAAAGCGTCGTTTTGCCGCTTCCGTTCACGCCCACAAAGCCTACGCGATCCCGTTCGCCGATCTCAAAGCTCACGTTTTCAAAAAGCACGCGCTCCACGAATACCTTTTTGAGGTCATGTACTGATATTATAGGCATTATGCCCGGTCTCCTTCACTTGCGGGGCGACGGTCCAAACGTCGAGTCCCCGTTGCTTTGCATATTCCACGGTGTATCTCGTGCCGCCCGACTGACCGTCGTAAACAGCGATCAAAAGCGAGCTGTTATCCACCATATATCTGTTGCGCACCCCCATGCACTCCGGCGTATACTCCGCCGCGCACACCGTGCAGCGCGAGGCGTAAAGCGCAAGCCTGTCGAAACGGGCGCGCTGTTTTTCGTTGAAGCGCAGCGCAAAACCCGCATACGGCACAGCGCACACAAGCTCCGTCCCTGCAAGCTTCATCCCGATAAGCGCTTCCGCGGCATATGTATCCACCCCCGGCGCCATGCCGGTTATGAACGTGCGATACCCGCGCGCATATGCCGAATCTATCGCGTCCATCAGGCGCAGCTTGAGCGCCGCGCAGCGCGGATCGTCCTCATTCATGCCCCACGGAAGCTTTTGCGGCCTGTATCCCGAAAAGCAGGCTGTCGTCTCGCGCGCCATATCAATATCTGTTGCGGACTTTCTCCGCAAAGCCCAGAAAGTTCTTGAGCCTGAGTATACGCCCGTCGTCAAGCACGATCTCGCCCGTGAACCTGCCGAACACCTGATGCTGGTCGCTCTCGATGACGAGGGCGTTCGTGTGCGCGGCGCGGTCGATGACAGGGATGAAGTCCATCTCGAATCGGCCGTCCCCGCTTGTGAACGTCCACGGTTTTGTATATGAATCCTCGGGGATGTTGAAGCGAACGTCAGTCAGCTTGTGTGCGCGGCCTTCATATATGACAAGGTTTTCGCTTGCGGCGGACGTGTTGCCGAACCCGTAGCCGATGTTGAAGCCGAGCGGCTTGCCGTCAACGACGCCGTTGCCGTTGCCCCAGAACCATGTGTTGTCATACGTCCACACGCCGCGGCCCCAATCGAGCGTGCCAAACGCGGTTTCCGGCGAAAAAGTATGCTCTGTTTCGCCGAAGGTGAAGCTTCCCTTCGCTGGCATGCAGTTGATCTTCTGGTTGTAATAAAAGTGCGCGGGTTTATCAAACGGGGTGGCGATCACCATGGAGTCCATCTGAGGCTGACTGAGAACCATCTGCGCGCGAAGCGTCTTTTGGGGAAGAAAATCCGCGAAGACACAGCTTATGTGTCTTTCCCCCTCAAGCGCCTCAAACTCCATCTCCACGCGCTTGTCCTTATAGCGCGTAACGCCTGAGGCTGAGGTTTCAGGCAGGCGCAGCTTCCCCATCGGGAACAGGCCCATCACGGTCGTGGTCTGCTCCCACGCGCGGTTGAAATCCAGCACGGTGGCGCTCACAAGCGACATATAGCCGTTATCGGCGACGGTGAGCGCAAGGCCCCAGTCCCCGTCGTATACAATATAATAATCCCATTCCTTGATCCTCATTGCGGAGGCCTTTATATCAGACCGGCGGTAAACCGGCAGGAGGCTCCTCGCCCATCCGGGTTCCGCGATGTTGCCCGATCCATCCAGCAGCGGCGCTGCCGAAATTATCTCATGCTGCATGATTTTACCTCCGCACATATGATATCAGGTTAATTATAACCGCAAGATGCGCCGCGGGCAATATGAACATTCTTCGCATCGGCTCGACAAAAAGCCCCATTCACTATATAATTGACGACATGGATAACAAGTGGACAAAAAAACGTGAACGCCGCGAAGCGGCCCAAAGACTGCTGCGCGCCATACGCATACCGCTGATGATCGTATCCGGCACGTTCTTCGTGGCGCTCGTTCTCATACCGCTCGCCTTCGGCGGCTTTTCTGCAAACGCCGAAACGCTTGAGGTCGCGTCCGACCCTGCCGAAACGCCCGCCGTTGTGCAAAATGCCGCCCCGCTGAGGGCGGCTGACGCGGAGGATACGCCGGCAGTTGAAGTATCCCCGGCGCAAACGCCCGACGCATCGCCGCATGCCGCGCTTTCGCTTGAAGGCTACACCTCGCTGCGTTTCGAGGACAGCGATCCGCAGGTCGCGGCCATCCAGCAGCGCCTGATGGATCTTTGGTATATGGAAAGCGATGAGGCGACCGATTATTTCGGCCCGGCGACGGAAGCCGCGATAAAGCGCTTCCAGCGCACGCACTATATGAAGGAAACCGGCATTGCGGACGCGCAGACACAGGCCGTGCTCTTCTCGGATTCCGCAAAGCTCTACGTCATTGAAAAAGGTTATTCCGGCGACGATGTGCTCACCCTTCAGGAAAGGCTCAAGGCGCTTGGCTATTATTCGGACAAGCTCAACGGTTATTTCGGCACGGCGACATATCGCGCGGTGGCCGCGTTCCAGACAAAGAACAAGCTTGATGTGACGGGCAGCGCGGATATCGATACGCGCGAGCTTGTATATTCCCCGGACGCGCGCCCCGCCGTAGACCCGACGCCGACTCCAACCCCGACAAAGACCCCGAAGCCCACCGCCACACCGAAGCCCACCGCCACGCCCAAGAGCAGCACGACGCCCAATAGCAGTGCCACGCCCAAAGCGTCCGCCTCATGGGAACCCATAGACACCGAAGCCCCGACCTATACGCAAACGCCTGTCACCGCCAACGGCACGGTGAGCGATTTCATCGCCGTTGCAAAGCAGCAGATCGGCAAGCGTTACGTCCTCAGCACGGAAGGCCCGGACACGTTCGACTGCTCAGGTCTTGTGTATTATTGCCTGAGGAGCGTGGGCGTGAAGGTAGGCAGGTATTCGGCGAGCGGTTTTTCGCAGATAAGCTCATGGACCACGGTTTACGGCAAGGAAAACATGCAGCCGGGCGATCTCATATTCTATAAGAGCAACGGTTCCTCAAGCACCCGCGTCACGCATGTCGCGATATGGCTCGGCGGCGGTCAGCTCCTGCACGCATCCACAAGCGCCGGCCAGATCTGCATCACGAGCTGGGGCACATGGAGCGAAAACAACTTCCTCTTTGCAAAGCGCGTGTTCTGATCCGAACCCCTTCAAAAAGCGGCCGCCCCGATCACGGGGCAGCCGCTTTTTTCAGTATTTCAAGTCTTTTCAGCCCTGAGCCGTAACCGGCATGAAAAGCGCCGTGTATTGCATAAGATCATCCGCCGGGGCGGGATAGTTCGTGCGCGTGGGCGGTTTTGGCAGTTCATCAGAAAGTATTACCGGCAGCCTTTGGGCCGACATATAGCTTTCGTATTGCTCTGCGCTTATTTCATTTATCACAAAATACCCCTTTGCAACGTAGTATATCACGGCCGGCATGCCGTCCGGCATAAGCGTGACGAGCGCCAGATCATACGTCATGTCCGTGTAAATGTCCTTCGTGGCCTTTCGCCCCGTGTCAGGTACGTCCGCAAGCTGAGGCATATCGGACGTCATCACGGCATACGCCGCGTCGAGCGAATAAATAAGTGCGACGCGGGTCGCCTCATCGTCGACCCACCCCATCCCTTCAAGCGATGAAAGCAGCAGCGGCTCCCCGGTCGAAAGATCGTTGAACGCCGTCTCGTCAAGCTGCAGCTCCAGCGCGCAATACTTTTTGCGCAATGCGTCAAGCAGCGTCTGATACCTGCGCTGTCCCTCGGCCGGCAGGGCGTAAAGCGCATTCCGCACCCGCTCGACCTCGTCGCTTCCGCACGGGTATATGAAGCGTTTTTCATACGGCTCAAGCTTTCTCAAAAGGGCTGAGGATACCGCGTCATTGCTCAGGGCGAGCAGCTCCGTGAGAGCCGCGCGCTGATCCGCCGACGAGGCGACATATTCAAAAAGCTCCTTGAGCGTTACCGCATACTTATCCGCGCAAAGCCCGATGAGCGGATCCGATGGATACAGGCCGTCGTTTTCATACATCGTTATCACATGCGCGAGCTGTGAAACGTCATAACCCGGATATACATAGTATTCATCGAGGAAGCGCTGTGTGAGCGTCATACCGTCATCCGCGAATGAAACGCCGGTCAGCGTTGCGTCGAGTTCGGAAAGTTCGACCTCAAATTCGCCGTCAACGCCCAGTTTATCAAGCGGCAGCTTTATCCATTTGCCAAGATACGCGCTTTGTATCTTCAGCATCACCTTGTCGCCCTCCTGCGGCAGCGTAACGCTGCACTCAGCCTTGAGCGGCAGCGGTATGAAGCCGAATGCCACGGCGTCCGCGTATATCGTAAGCCCGGACGCCACCGCGTCCGCGGCGACAGCTTTTATGCTCACCGCGTCCGTGATCGAGGCAAGAGCTTCCGCGGCGTCATCTTCGAATCCGTATTCATCGATAAAGTAGAAAAATTCGTTCCTTCCGAGGGTGAAACTTGCCGTGCCGTCAGCATTTATGCCCGTCCTGCCATCATATGGCGCTTGCGCATCGTATCTGGCGCGCATTTTCTCCGCCCCGAAACCCATCAACGACAGGTAGGCGAACAGGAGCGCCGGTATGAGAACGACAACGCCGACGATAATGAGCGCGACATTTCGCCCCGTATGTTTCTTTTTTTCCATTCGTTACCTCCGTCATGTAGATGTGTTGCAAACATTATATTATATTGATCTGCATAATGCAATCTTTGACGGCGGCCAAAATAGGCGATACCGGCCCGGGTCAACCCGAGTCGGTATCTTTGCAGGAAGGTATCACATTGCGGAAGAGGATCGCTCACTTCCGATGATGTTATGATAATATAGGAATGTGACGCGCGTGCGTCATTCGAATGAATAATCGGTATACGTTATGTGAACAAAGCGTTTACGCGGTCAAAAACAGCCCGTAATTCAGGCGTTTCGGCGTTTTTTCTTAAAATATGAGGCGAGCAGCGCCGCGCATTCCTCCTCCATCACGCCGCCGCAGCTTTCCACCGTGCAAAGGAAAAGTCCGTCCGTCACATCAAGCACGGAACCGCAGCAGCCTGTCGTCTGCTCGTGCGCGCCGAACACGATGCGTGAAAGTCTGGCGTTCACCGCGGCGCCCGCGCACATCGCGCACGGCTCCAGCGTTACATACATCGTGCAGCCCGTCAGACGCCATGTGTCAAGCGCGGCCATAGCCCGCCGCATCGCGAGCATTTCCGCGTGGGCTGTCGCATCCATGCTCTGCACGCTCATGTTATGCGCCCGCGCGATTATCTCACCCTCGCGCACGATCACGGCGCCGACCGGCACCTCATCCTCGCATGCGGCGCAGGCCGCCTCCTCAAGGGCCGAGCGCATGAAATCACGTTCCTCCGCCATTCCCATATCGCTTCCTCCAAAATAAACGCTTGCTTTTGATTTTCTAAATGATATCATAACCGTATGGAAAAATGTGAATCGAAAGAAAAAAAGCCTATACCTTCCTCCGTCTACGGTCTGCTGCTTGTGGCCGAATGTATGATATGGGGATTCTCGAACGCCTTTTCAAAGCTAGGCCTTGATGAGATAACGCCCGTATGGTGTCTCGTGTTCAGATATTTCGCATCATTCTGGCTCTTTATCGCGGTTTTCGGCAAGCGCTTCCGCCGTAACTTCAAGAAGTCCGACCTCAAGCCCTGTGTGATCGTTTCCGTTTTCACGGCGGCGGCGTTCATTCTGGGCTTTATGGGGCTTGCGTACACAAGCGCCACAAACTGCGGCTTTCTGATGAGCCTTGCCGTGGTGTTCGCGCCCCTGCTTTCCGTTCCGCTTCTCAAAATGAAGTTTCAGCCGCGCATGCTCATTCCCGTGCTCATCGCTTCGGCAGGTCTTTTCTGCTTCAGCGGCGGCAGTCTCACGAGCCTCGCCACAGGCGATATTCTGGCCATTCTTTGTTCCGTCGCAAGCGCGTTCATGCTGGTGACAAGCAGCAAGTATCTGCACGAAGTGGACGCCGTTGTGCTTTCGGTCATCCAATGTGCGGTATGCTTCATCGTTTGCCTTATCACGGCGCTTATCATCGAGCCTTTGCCCGATGTAGCCTCCTTCTCGCCGATCGTATGGTATGTGATCGCGTTCCTTGTCGTCGGCTGCACTTTCCTTGCGTATTATTTTCAAAACACCGCCCTTTCGCATGTTTCCCCGACTTTCGGCGCGATGGTTTTCTGCACCGAGCCGATATTCACGGCGATAACCGCATATTTCATGCTCGGTGAGCGGCTCAACCTGCTCGGCGTCATCGGCGCCGTTCTGATCGTCGGCGGCATTTCGCTCGCAAGCATATTTGAGGGATTGACAAGCAAGCCGAAAGCGGAAAAATCAGTCTCTGCGGAATAATCGATTTTTTCCGCATGGACATCTTGACATCCGATTACCTTTGCGCTACAATAACAAAGCGCGTTAGGGAAACGCCCTGCGGGAGTAGCTCATTCGGTAGAGCGCTGCCTTGCCAAGGCAGAGGTGGCGGGTTCGAGCCCCGTCTCCCGCTCCA
>CAZARN010000011.1:9829-62323 GCA_964487565.1 uncultured Clostridium sp. | reverse complement strand
GCGTAAGCGGCCCAATACCCCTGCCGACGGAGAAGGAAATTGTTACCATCCTCCGTTCGCCCCATAAGCACAAGGACAGTCGCGAGCAGTTCGAGATGAGGACCCACAAGCGCCTGATCGACATCCTTCAGCCCTCCGCCAAGACGGTGGATGCGCTCATGAAGCTCGATCTTCCCGCCGGTGTTGACATCGAGATCAAGCTGTGATCACGGAGGTGGATTTAAGATGAAGAAAGCGATATTGGGCAGCAAGGTCGGAATGACCCAGATGTTCAGAGAAGACGGAACGATGGTTCCCGTCACCGTAGTCCTCGCGGGCCCCTGCCCCGTGGTTCAGGTCAAATCCGAAGGCCATGACGGCTATGAAGCCGTTCAGGTCGCGTTCGGACCCGTCCGTGAGAAGCTGATCTCCCGTCCGGAGCTCGGCCATCTCAAGAAGGCCGGCGTAAGCGCTCACCGCCATGTGCGCGAGCTCAAGCTGGATGATACCGCGTCCTATACGGTCGGTCAGGTCATCAAGGCTGATGTGTTCGCAAAGGGCGATCGCGTTGACGTCACCGGCACCAGCAAGGGCAAGGGTTTCGAAGGCAACATCAAGCGTTGGAACCAGTCCCGCGGCCGCAAGACCCACGGTTCCCATTCTTACCGCGTTGCGGGCTCCATGGGCGCCTGCACCTACCCGGGCGAGGTCTTCAGGACCAAGCATCTGCCGGGCCACATGGGCAGCGAGACCGTCACCGTCCAGAACCTCGAGATCGTGAGGGTTGACGCGGAGCGCAACCTGCTGCTCGTCAGGGGCGCGATCCCCGGCGCGAAGGGCAGCCTCGTGGTCGTCAAGGAAACGATTAAGTAAAGGCCGAGCGAAAGGAGAAAGAAAAATGCCTAAAGTAGCATTGAAGAATATCGCCGGCGAGAATATCGGCGAGCTCGAACTGAGCGAGAACATCTTCGGCGCAGAGGTGAACGTGCCCGTCATGCACGAGGTCGTCAGGGCTTATCTCGCCAATCAGCGCCAGGGCACACAGAGCGTCCTCACCCGTGCGGAAGTGCGGGGCGGCGGCATCAAGATCTACAAGCAGAAGGGCACCGGCCGTGCGCGTCACGCCAGCAACCGCGCTCCTCTGTTCACCCACGGCGGCGTGGTATTTGCACCCAAGCCGCGCGACTATCGCATCAGCGTCAACCGCAAGGTGAAGCGCATCGCGATGAAGAGCGCGCTCACCGCGAAGGTCAACGAGAACGAGATCATCGTGCTTGACGCGATCGAGCTTGCAGCCCCCAAGACCCGCGAGATGGTAAAGGTCCTCAAGGCTGTGAACGCCGAGAAAGCCCTCGTCGTGCTTCCGGAATCCAACGATACCGTCGAGCGCGCGGCGCGCAACATCCCGGGCATCAAGACCGCTTTGGTGGGCACTCTCAACGTGTACGAGATACTCAAGTATGAGACATTGGTCCTCACCAAGGACGCCGTCGCCAAGATCGAGGAGGTGTACGCATAATGAAATCCCCCTATGATGTCATTATAAAGCCCGTTCTCACAGAGAAGAGCTATGACCATCTTGCCGATAAGGTTTACACCTTCATCGTGGACAAGAAGGCCAACAAGGTCGAGATCCGTCAGGCTGTGGAAGCCGTGTTCGGCGTCAAGGTCGACACCGTCCGCACCGTGAACAAGCTCGGCAAGCTGAAGAGGCAGGGCCGCTCCCAGGGCTACACCGCCTCAACCAAGAAAGCCTATGTGAAGCTCAAGAAGGACTCCAAGGGCATTGAGTTCTTCGACAGCATCGCTCAGTAAGGAGGCTCACCATGGCAATAAGGAAGATCAAACCCACAACCCCCGGCCAGCGTTTCATGACGGTTTCCGCGTATGAGGAGATCACATGCACCACTCCGGAGAAGTCCCTGCTCGAGGATAAGCGTTCCTCCGGCGGCCGCAACAACCATGGCCGCATAACCGTCCGTCATCGCGGCGGCGGCGCAAGACGCAAGTACCGCATCGTGGATTTCAAGCGCGATAAGGACGGCGTACCTGCGAAGGTCGTGACCATCGAGTATGACCCGAACCGCAGCGCGAACATCGCCCTTCTGCAATATGCGGACGGTGAAAAGCGTTACATCATCGCTCCGCTCGGCCTCAAGGTCGACGACACGCTCGTTTCGGGCGAAGGCGCTGATATAAAGGTCGGCAACGCCATGGCGATAAGCCAGATCCCCGTTGGCACCATGATCCACTGCATAGAGCTTAAGCCGGGCAAAGGCGCGCAGATCGCGCGCAGCGCAGGCAACGCGGCGCAGCTCATGGCCAAGGAAGACAAGTATGCGCAGGTAAGGCTGCCCAGCGGCGAAGTGAGGCGCGTGCCCATGAACGCCAGGGCGACGATCGGCCAGGTCGGCAACATCGACCACGAGAACATCAAGCTCGGCAAGGCCGGCCGTACCCGCCACAAGGGCTTCAGACCCACCGTTCGCGGCAGCGTCATGAACCCCTGCGACCATCCGCACGGCGGCGGCGAGGGCAAGGCCCCGATCGGCCGTCCCGGCCCGGTCACACCGTGGGGCAAGCCCGCGCTTGGTTATAAGACCCGCAAGACCAAGAACGTCAACGATAAGTTCATCGTGCGCCGCAGGAACGGCAAGTAAGCTGAAAGGAGTCTATCAATGAGCAGATCAGTCAAAAAGGGACCGTTTGTTGAAGAACGCCTGCTCGGGCGCATCATAGCGATGAACGAGAGCGGCAAGAAGACGGTCGTCAAAACATGGTCCCGCGCGTCAACGATATTCCCGCAGATGGTCGGACACACCATCGCGATCCATGACGGCAGGAAACATGTGCCTGTGTACATCACCGAGGAAATGGTCGGCCACAAGCTGGGCGAGTTCGCACCCACCCGCACGTTCCGCGGCCACAGGGGGACCGAGAAGGCCTCCGCGACTAAGTAAGGAGGAACGAGATTATGGCAACCAGGTCAAGAGAAAAGAGCGCGGCGCGTAAAGCAAACGCAGACCGCCGCCCCCATGCGATCGCCAGGTATGTGCGTATCTCCAACCGTAAGGTGAAGGTCGTCATCGACCTCATCCGCGGCAAGAGCGTCGCCGATGCGAAAGCGATTCTGATGTACACCCCCAAGGCCGCAAGCGAGCCGGTGCTCAAGCTCCTCAACTCAGCGGTGGCCAACGCGGAGAACAATCTCGATCTTCCCGCCGATCAGCTTTATGTGGCTGAGGTGTTCGCCAATCAGGGCCCCTCGCTCAAGCGCTTCCGCCCCAGGGCGCAGGGCCGCGCGAGCAGGATCCTCAAGCGTACGAGCCACATAACGATCATCCTGGATCAGGTCAAGTAAGGAGGACAAGATGGGACAGAAAGTTAATCCGAACGGTTTCCGCGTGGGCGTAATCAGGGATTGGAATACCTGCTGGTACGCTTCCAAGAAGGAGTTTTCGGACTTCCTGATCGAGGATAAGAAGATCAGGGATCACCTCAAGAAGACCTATTATGCCGCCGGCATCAGCCGCATAGAGATCAAGCGCGCCGCGGGCAAGGTCAACGTAAGCATATACACCGGCCGTCCCGGCATGCTCATCGGCAAGGGCGGCGTCGGCGTGGACGCGATAAAGGCTGAGGTCACAAACCTTGTGAAGAAGCCCGCCAACGTCAACATAATGGAGATCAAGAACCCGGATGCGGATGCTCAGCTTGTGGCTGAGAACATCGCGGCCCAGCTCGAGAAGCGCATATCCTATCGCCGCGCGATGAAGCAGGCGATGCAGCGCGCGACCAAGGCCGGCGCAAAGGGTATCAAGCTCGCCTGCGGCGGCAGGCTCGGCGGCGCCGAGATCGCCCGCACCGAAGGCTATCACGAGGGCTCAATCCCCCTGCAGACCATGCGCGCAGACATCGAATACGGTTTTGCCGAAGCGCATACCACCTACGGCCGCATCGGCTGCAAGGTTTGGATCTACAAGGGCGAAGTGCTCAACCGTCAGAAGAAAGCGTAAGGAGGCAAATAACCATGTTGATGCCTAAGAGAGTTAAGCGCAGGAAAGTACAGCGCGGCCGCATGACCGGCAGAGCGACGCGCGGCAACACCGTGACCTACGGCGAATATGGCCTCGTTGCGCTGGAACCGGCATGGATCACCAGCCAGCAGATAGAAGCTGCCCGTGTTGCAATGACACGTTACACAAAGCGCGGCGGCCAGGTCTGGATCAAGATATTCCCCGACAAGCCTGTCACCGAGAAGCCGGCCGAGACCCGCATGGGCTCCGGCAAGGGCTCGCCCGAGTACTGGGTGTCGGTTGTCAAACCCGACAGGGTCCTCTTTGAGATCGCGGGTGTTGACGAAGCGACGGCACATGAGGCGCTGAGGCTCGCAGCCCACAAGCTGCCCATCAAGTGCAAGGTAGTGAAGAAAGTCGCCGAGGCAGGAGGAGAGAAAAATGAAAGCAAATGAACTGAGGAAGCTTTCCACTGAAGAGCTCGTCGCCAAGGAGAAGGAACTCAAGCAGGAGCTTTTCAACCTTCGTTTCCAGCTTGCCACAGGCGGGCTGAGCAATACTCAGCGCATAAGCGAGTGCAAGAAGGACGTGGCCAGAGTCAAAACGCTCCTTTGCGAGCGCGAGCTCAAGGCCGCCGAGTAACGGGTGAAAGGAGATAATTACCATGGAAGAGATCAGAGGTTATCGTAAGACCCGCGTCGGCATGGTCGTGAGCGACAAGATGGATAAGACCTGCGTGGTCGCCATCGAGACGAAGGTCCGCCATCCCCTTTACGGGAAAATGGTCAACCGCACGCACAAGTTCAAGGTCCATGACGAGAACAATGAATGCGGCATCGGCGATAAAGTGCGCATCATGGAGACCCGCCCCATCAGCAAGGATAAGCGCTGGAGGCTGGTCGAGATAATAGAGAAGGCCAAGTAAGCCGGAAAGGAGAAGAAAATGATTCAACCGCAGACCAGGTTAAAAGTTGCCGACAACAGCGGCGCAAAAGAGATCATGTGCATCCGTGTTCTGGGCGGCTCCTTCCGCAGGAGCGCCAGCATAGGCGATGTTATTGTGGCTTCGGTGAAGTCCGCTTCTCCCGGCGGCGCCGTGAAGAAGAAGGATGTTGTGCACGCGGTCGTCGTGCGCACCACCTATCCCACCCAGAGGGCAGACGGCAGCAGCATCCGTTTCGACGACAATGCAGCCGTTATCATCAACGACAAGAAAGAACCCCGCGGAACCCGTATTTTCGGGCCGGTCGCGAGGGAGCTTCGCGCCAAGGATTACATGAAGATCGTGTCCCTTGCGCCCGAAGTGCTTTGATGGAGGTATCCGATGAATAAGCTCAACGTCAAGAAGGACGATACCGTAGTCGTCATCTCCGGCAAGGACAAGGGCAAGAAGGGCAAGATCCTTTCGGCCAATCCCACCGATGAGCGCGTGACCGTTCAGGGCGCGAACATCGTGGTCCGCCACAAGAAGCCCCGCAAGCAGGGCGAGCCCGGCGGCCGTATAGAGCATGAAGGCAGCATCGCAGCTTCCAAGGTCATGCTCGTGTGCCCGAAGTGCGGCAAGGCGACCCGCGTTGCCCATGCCATTGAGGGCGACAAGAAAGTCCGCGTTTGCAAAAAGTGCGGCAAGAACATCGACTGAGGCGGAAGGAGGATAAACAAGTGGCTAAGAAAGAAAACGCTCAGGCACCCGCAAAGAAAAAGAAGGGCGCTGAAGACGCCCGCCCGTTTACCGAGCCCGCCCGTCTTCGCGTAAAGTATAAGGAAGAGATCGCCCCCGCCCTGAAGGAAAAGTTCGGTTACGAGAACGTCATGCAGATCCCGAAGCTTGAAAAGCTCGTCATCAACATGGGCCTCGGTTCCGAAAAGGACAATCCGAAGGGTATGGAGACCGCCCTTGAGCAGCTTGCGATCATCGCCGGCCAGAAGCCGGTCGTGACCAAGGCCAAGAAGAGCGTCGCAAACTTCAAGGTCCGCGAGGGTATGAATGTCGGCGCAAAGGTAACGCTGCGCGGCGACAGGATGTATTACTTCGTCGACAAGCTCATCAACATCGTGCTTCCCCGTGTTCGCGACTTCCGCGGCGTATCGGATGTAAGCTTCGACGGACGCGGCAACTATGCCATGGGCGTCAAGGAACAGCTTATATTCCCCGAGATCAATTACGACGATGTGGATAAGGTCCGCGGCATGAACATCGTTTTCGTCACAACGGCGAAAACCGATGAAGAGGCGAAAGAGCTGCTTACACAGTTTGGCATGCCTTTCGTACAGGACTGATAGGAGGACGAAACAGTGGCTAAGACCAGTATGAAAATAAGACAGGCGCGCCCGGCCAAGTATTCGACCCGCGAGTATACTCGCTGCCGCATCTGCGGCCGTCCGCACTCGGTCCTGCGCAAGTACGGCATCTGCCGCATCTGCTTCCGTGAGCTCGCTTACAAGGGCGAGATCCCCGGCGTGCGTAAGGCAAGCTGGTAAGCATATCGAAAGGAGGAAGAAAGCTATGTTGATCACAGACCCCATCGCCGATATGCTCACCCGTATCCGCAATGCTCTCACCGCCAAGCATGAGGACGTGCTCGTTCCCACTTCCACGGTGAAGAAGGCCGTCGCCCAGATTCTTCTTGACGAAGGCTACATCAAAGGGTTCGATTATCGTGAGGACGGCGTGGCCAAGTATATCCACATCGATCTCAAGTACGGCCCGAACAAGACGAGGGTAATCACCGGCCTCAAGCGCATCAGCAAGCCCGGCCTTCGCGTTTACGCGCGCAAGGATCAGCTGCCCCGTGTGCTCAACGGTCTCGGAATCGCCATCATATCCACCTCCCGCGGCATAATGACCGACAGGGAAGCCCGCAAACAGGGCGTTGGCGGCGAAGTCCTCGCTTATATCTGGTAAAATCAACAATACCGGATACTAAACAAGAACAGAAAGAAGAGGTGTAAGCAATGTCACGAATCGGAAAACTTCCGATCACGATTCCCGCCGGAGTGACAATCACGGTCGCTGACGATAACACCGTTACCGTCAAAGGCCCCAAGGGCACTCTCACGGAGAAGCTCTCCCGCGATATGGAGATCACCGAAGAAGACGGCGTTATCCATGTGAAGCGCCCCACCGACGATAAGGAACACCGCGCGCTGCACGGGCTCACCCGCACGCTCATCAACAACATGGTGACAGGCGTGACCCACGGCTTCCAGAAGGATCTGGAGATCGACGGCGTCGGTTACAAGGCTCAGGTTCAGGGCAATAAGCTCGTGCTGAGCATTGGTTACTCGCATCCAGTAGAGTTTGTCGCTCCCGAAGGCATATCCTTCGAGACGCCCGCTGCCAACAAGGTGACCGTCAAGGGCATCAGCAAGCAGCAGGTTGGCCAGATCGCAGCGGACATCCGCGCATCGCGTAAGCCTTCACCGTACCTGAACAAGCAGGGCACCGGCAAGGGCATCAAGTACGCGGGCGAGCATGTGCGTCGTAAGGCCGGCAAGACGAAGTAATGCGTAGATAAGGAGTGACAGTATGATTTCAAGAATTGATAAAAACGCTGTGCGCATGGGCCGTCACGTCCGTAACCGCAGATATATCATCGGAACCGTCGAGAGGCCGAGGCTCAACGTATACCGCAGCCTTAACCACATCTATGCACAGGTTATCGATGATGAGGCGATGCATACGCTCGCCGCGGCGTCTACGCTTGATGCAGAGCTGAAGAATCAGCTTGATGGCAAGACCAAGAGCGAGGCTGCCGAGATGGTAGGCGAGCTGATCGCCAAGAGGGCGATCGAGAAGGGCGTGAAAGAGGTCGTGTTCGACCGCGGCGGTTATCTTTACACCGGCCGTGTGCAGCAGCTGGCCGAAGGCGCCCGCAAAGCCGGACTGGAATTCTAAGGAGGATAAGATGCAGAATCGTTACGATACTTCCGCAACAGAACTCAAAGAAAGGCTTGTCTACATCAACCGCGTCGCGAAGGTCGTCAAGGGCGGCAAGAATTTCCGTTTCACAGCGCTGATGGTTGTCGGCGATGAGAACGGTCATGTGGGCGTTGGCCTTGGCAAGGCGACTGAGATACCCGAGGCGGTCCGCAAGGGCGTCGAGGATGCGAAGCGCCACCTCATCGAGGTGCCCATCGTCGGCACCACGATCCCCCATGCGGTTGAAGGCAAGTTCGGCAAGGGCCATGTCAGGATGCTCCCCGCTGAAGAAGGTACCGGCGTTATCGCGGGCGGTCCCGCCCGTGCTGTGCTGGAGATGGTAGGCATAAAGGACATCCGCACAAAGAGCCTCGGCTCCAACAACCCCGCCAACTGTGTCAAGGCGACGCTTGAAGGTCTCTCCCAGCTGAGGACCGCAGAGCAGATCGCCCGCCTGCGCGGCAAGACCGTAGAAGAAATTCTCGGCTGACAGGAGGATAAGAATGGCAAAGCTTAAGATAACGCTCGCAAAGAGCACGATCGGCGCTTTGGACGACCAGCAGGCAACAGTGAAGGCACTGGGCCTCAAGAAGACCAACAGTTCCGTCGTCCAGGAGGATAACGCCGCGATCCGCGGTATGATCTTCAAGGTCAAGCACCTTGTTAAGGTCGAAGAGATATAATCGGAGGTGGCCTGAATGAAACTACACGATTTGAAGCCCGCAGAGGGCTCGACGCAGAGCGTTAAGCGCGTCGGCCGCGGTACCGGTTCCGGCCTGGGCAAAACCTCCGGCAAGGGCCACAAGGGCCAGAAGGCCCGCAGCGGCAGCAAGAAGAACGGCTTTGAGGGCGGCCAGATGCCGCTTGCACGCCGTTTGCCGAAGCGCGGTTTCACCAACATTTTTGCGAAGGAATATACCATCGTCAACATCGCCGACCTCAACAAACTCGAGGATGGCTCAGTTGTGACCGCGCAGTCCCTGAAGGACGCCGGCATAATCAGCAAGATCGAGAAGGATGGCCTCAAGGTTCTGGGTCGCGGCGAGCTGACCAAGCGTTTGGATGTTAAGGCGGCGAAGTTCTCCGAGACAGCCCAAAAAGCCATAGTGGCCGCGGGCGGAACTGCTGAGGTGCTCTGATGTTTAGGACATTGGCCAACGCCTGGAAGATAAAGGACATCCGCACGAAGATCCTGTATACGCTTTTGCTTATACTTATCTACCGCGTGGGCTCCTTTATCGCGGTCCCCGGCGTCAATGCCGAGGCGATAGCGCAGTATGCCGAACAGTACGACATGCTAAGCTTCCTTAACCTGCTTTCCGGCGGCGCCTTCGGCGAATTCTCAATATTCGCAATGGGCATTTCGCCTTACATCACAGGTTCGATAATCATCCAGCTTCTGACCATCGCGATCCCCTCCCTTGAGAAGCTCTCCAAGGAAGAGGACGGCCGTCAGAAGATCGAGAGGATCACCCGTTATGTCGGTATCGGCCTCGCGCTCGTGCAGAGCATCGGCATCGTTGCCGGTCTGCAGAGCAGCAACGCGGGCAACGTGCTTGTCAACGACAGCATCCTTACCTACATCACGATCGGTCTTGTGTGTACCGCAGGTACAGCGTTCCTCGTCTGGATCGGCGAGCGTATAACGGAAAAGGGCATAGGCAACGGCGTATCGCTGCTGATCTTCGCCTCCATCTGCGCGCGCGTCCCCAACGTAACGCTTGGCTATATCAAGGGCGTCATCAGCGGATCGTACTTCTGGTGGGTACTCCCGATCCTCATCGTGTTCGTGATCGTGCTTGTCACGGGCGTCACCTTCATCGACAGGTCGGAGCGCCGCATACCGGTGCAGTACGCGAAGCGCGTTGTCGGCAGGAAGCTTTACGGCGGCCAGAGCACGCACATCCCCCTCAAGGCGAACGCGAACGGCGTCATGCCGCTCATATTCGCAATGACCATCATGCAGTTCCCCGCGATGATCGGTCAGTTCTGGCCCAACGGCAAGTTCTATGCGTTCTATCAGACTTACATGAGCGCATCCTCCACGAACGCCGTCGGCCCCATAGTTTATTATGTGATATACTCACTGCTGATACTCGGCTTTGCGTATTTCTACACCACCATTTCGTTCAACCCGGTGGAGATCAGCAAGAACCTTCAGCAGAACGGCGGCTTCATACCGGGCATCCGTCCGGGCAAGCCCACCGGCGATTATCTGCAGAAGATCTGCAACAGGCTCACGCTTTTCGGCGCGGTGTTCCTCATGGTGCTTGCGATCGTACCGACGGTCATACTAGGGCTTTTCGGCCTCAATTCGACCTTCGGCCCCACGAGCATTCTGATAATGGTCAGCGTTGCGCTCGAAACAAGTCAGCAGCTCGAATCCATGATGCTCATGCGTCATTACAAGGGCTTCCTGGGTTGATGGTGATCGGTATATGAAACTGATCTTTCTTGGACCGCCGGGTGCCGGAAAAGGCACCCAGGCGGCGAAGATAAGTCAAAGGTACGGCATCGCCCACATCTCCACGGGCGATATGCTGCGCGCCGAGATGCGCGAGGGCACGCCGCTTGGTCTTGAGGCGAAAGGCTATGTCGATCGCGGCGAGCTCGTACCGGATGATGTGATCCTCGGCATGGTCGGGGAGCGCATCAAAAAGCCTGACTGCGCGAACGGGTATCTTTTCGACGGGTTCCCGAGAACGCTTGCTCAGGCGGAAGCGCTGAAAGCTATATCGGACATTGACATGGTCATAAACATCGACGTGCCGGCGGCGCTGATCGTTGAAAGGATCGGCGGCAGACGCATGTGCCCCGGCTGCGGGGCGGGCTATCACATTTCAACATATAAAAGCGAAAACTGCGAAAAATGCGGCGAACCGCTTTATATAAGGGATGACGACAAGCCTGAGACCGTGGCTAACCGCATAGAGGTATATGAGCGCAAAACAAAGCCGCTCATAGAATTCTATGAGGCACTGGGACTTTTGCGCACTGTGGACGGCGCCGATGCTCCCGAAGAGGTGCACTGCCGTATTGCGCAGGCACTGGAGGCGCGCTGATGGCGAGGCTCACGATAAAGACTGCGGCCGAGATCGAAAAGATGAAGGTCGCCGGTGGGATAGTCCGGGATACGCTGGAGCTTATGGGCAAAAGCGCAAAGCCGGGCATAACCACAGAGGAGCTCAACGCCATTGCCGAAGACTTCATCAGAAGCTGCGGCGCGGTTCCATCGTTCCTCAATTATGAGGGATATCCCAAAAGCATCTGCACGAGCGTCAATGCCGAGGTCGTACACGGCATACCGGGCGTTTACCGCCTGAAGGAAGGGGATATAATCAGCGTGGACGTGGGCGCGGTCAAGGACGGCTTCCACGGAGACGCCGCAAGGACCTTTCCGGTCGGCGCGATAAGCCCCGAGGCACAGCAGCTCATCGACGTTACGAGAGAGTGCTTTTTTGCAGGCATTGCCGAGGCGAAAGCGGGCAAACATCTTGCTGATATTGCCCGGGCAATTGAAACCCACGCGCACGAGTACGGTTACGGCGTGGTGAGGGATCTTGTCGGCCACGGCATAGGGCGCGAAATGCACGAACCGCCGGAGGTGCCCAATTTCACCGATCCGCGCATGGGGCGCGGCATCAGGCTGATCGAGGGCATGACGATAGCCGTTGAGCCGATGATAAACGCCGGCACATGGCAGGTGAACACGCAGGCGAACGGCTGGACCGTCGTCACGCGCGACGGGAGCCTGAGCGCACACTATGAGAACACCATCGCCATAACCGACGGAGAAGCCCGGCTTCTCACGCTTTGAGGTGGATGATGCAGGAGTATCTTGGAAGGATCGCGCGCTCAAAAGCCGGGCGCGACAAGGGCGGACGCTTTGCGGTGACAGCCGCGTTCGACGACGCGCATGTGCTTATCGCCGACGGCGCCAAACACAAACTGGCGTCGCCGAAGAAGAAAAAGCTCATGCACCTCGCCTTTGAGAACGGCAGGATCGATGATATCGAGAAGATCCTTTCGCTCCCGGGCGGGACTGCGGATGCGGCGCTCAGGAAAGCGCTCAGAAATGACCATGAAAATTAAGGAGGAGATAGCTTGTCCAAGACGGATGTGATCGAGGTCGAGGGCGTCGTGACGGATTCGTTCCCGAACGCGATGTTCGAGGTCAAGCTCGAAAACGGGCACAAGATCCTGGCGCACATTTCCGGCAAGCTGCGGATGAACTACATCCGTATACTGCCGGGTGACAAGGTCACGGTGGAGATGTCCCCGTATGACCTTACGCGCGGCCGCATAACGTGGCGCGCAAAGAATTAAGGAGGGCTAAAAAAATGAAGGTAAGACCCAGTGTTAAGCGCATGTGCGACAAATGCAAGATCATCAAGCGCAAAGGCCGCGTGATGGTGATCTGCGAAGATCCGAAGCATAAGCAGAGGCAGGGCTGAGCGCGGGGCGTTGCAGCCTGAAGGATACCGTCATGCCGCTGAAAATGACGGATTGGGCAAGCTTTGCCCAAGGCAAGTTTCGAGCCTGATTTCCCGGGCTCCGTCAGGCGGTGTTTGCCGTTTGGCATATTAGAAATCTGCTCCGAAAGGACAAGGAGCGGGCCTCTAATAGAGGAAACCGCCCGCCGGCGCGGCTGCCGCACATGATATGCGCGGATCCCGGCGGGGTGAAACGAGCGATTATATTTAGTAAGGAGAAGAATTATGGCACGTATTTCCGGCGTGGACCTGCCCAGAGACAAGCGAGTCGAGATAGGTTTGACCTATATCTACGGCATCGGCCGCAAGACCGCTTCCGACATCCTCTCGGCCACGGGCGTTGATCCAGACATCCGCGTGAGGGATCTGAGCGAAGCTGACGTAACCAAGCTCAGAGAGTATATCGATCACAATTGCAAGGTGGAGGGCGACCTCAGACGTGAGACCTCCATGAACATCAAGCGCCTCATCGAGGTTGGTTGCTATCGTGGCGTGCGTCACCGCAAAGGCCTGCCCGTGCGCGGACAGAGCACCAAGCAGAACGCCCGTACCCGCAAGGGCCCGAAACGCCAGGTCGGCGGCAGAAAGAAGTAAGGAGGATAAGCTAAAATGGCAGCAGCTAATACAACCAAAGGCAAAGTCAAGAAGGCCGGTACCCGCAAACGCCGCGAGAAGAAGAACATCGAGCGCGGTGCGGCGCACATTCGTTCCTCCTTCAACAACACCATGGTTACCATCACAGATCTCCAGGGCAACGCGATATCCTGGGCTTCCGCCGGCGGCCTCGGCTTCCGCGGCAGCAAGAAGAGCACTCCATTCGCGGCGCAGATGGCGGCTGAAACCGCTGCAAAGGCCGCGATGGAGCATGGCCTCCACACCGTCGAGGTCTATGTGAAGGGCCCCGGCTCCGGCCGTGAATCCGCGATCCGCGCCCTTGCGACCACCGGTCTCGAGGTCAACATGATAAAGGACGTGACGCCCATCCCGCATAACGGCTGCCGTCCGCCCAAGCGCAGAAGAGTTTAAGGAGGCAGGGGAAAATTATGGCAAGATATACAGAGTCCGTTTGCAGGCAGTGCCGCAGGGAAGGCGCGAAGCTTTTCCTCAAGGGCGATCGCTGCTACACCGCAAAGTGCGCGCTCATCAAGCGCAATACACCTCCGGGACAGCACGGTCAGGCGAGGAAGCGCAAGGCTTCCGAATACAGCGTGCAGCTTCGTGAAAAGCAGAAGTGCCGCAGGGCTTACGGCGTGAGCGAGTCCCAGTTCAGTAAGTATTACGACATGGCCACCAATATGCGCGGCATCACCGGCGAGAACATGCTTTCTCTGCTCGAGCGCAGGCTGGACAACGTCGTTTACCGCATGGGTCTTGCGCCCAGCCGCCCGATGGCCCGTCAGCTTGTGAACCACGGCCACATCTTTGTGGACGGCAAGAAGGTCGACATCGCGTCCTTCCTCACCAAGCCGGGTCAGACCGTGACCGTCCGCGAGAGCAGCCACGATATGCCCTACCTCAAGGAGCTGCGCGAACAGGGCGCTTCAAAGCCCATCCCCAAGTGGCTCGAGCTTGACGCCGAGAACCTCACCGGCAAGGTGGTTGTTATGCCTCAGCGCGACGACATCGACCTCACCATCGAGGAGCACCTCATCGTCGAGTACTACTCCAGGTAATGATGATACCCGCGGCCCTTATCGACTGACCAAGTATCAAGAGAGGGGATTAAGTAATGATAGAAATCGAAAGACCCAAGATAGAATGCGCGGAGATCAGCGAAGATTACGGTCGTTTTGTGGTGGAGCCGCTCGAGCGCGGCTTCGGCACGACCCTCGGCAACTCCCTTCGCAGGGTGCTGCTTTCAAGTCTGCCCGGCGTCGCGGCGTCTTCTGTGAAGATAGACGGCGTGCTGCATGAGTTCACCACAATCGCAGGCGTCCGCGAGGACGTGACGGAGATCGTGCTCAACATCAAGGAGCTTGTCGTGAAAATGCACAGCGACAGCCCCAAGAAGGTGATAATTGACGCTTCAGGCGAGTGCGACGTCAAAGCGGGCGATATAATCGCCGACGCGGACATCGAGATAATCAATCCGGAGCTGCATATTGCACACCTTGGCCCCAACGGCAAGCTCTATATGGAGATAATCCTTGAGCACGGCCGCGGCTATGTATCCGCCGACAAAAACAAAAAGCCGGATATGCCCATCGGGCAGATCGCGGTGGACTCCATATTCACCCCCATCCGCAAGGTAAACTTCCGCGTGGAGGATACCCGAGTAGGTCAGATCACCGATTATGATAAGCTCACCCTTGAGGTGTGGACTGACGGCAGCATCAAGCCGGACGAGGCCGTGAGCCTTGCGGCGAAGATACTCACCGAGCATCTGCTGCTGTTCATCAACCTCACGGAGCATGTGCAGGGCGTGGAGATTATGGTTGAGAAGGAAGAGGACAAGAAAGAAAAGATCCTTGAGATGACCATCGAAGAGCTTGATCTTTCCGTCCGTTCCTACAACTGCCTCAAGCGTGCGGGCATCAACACCGTGGAGGAGCTGGTGCAGCGCAACGAAGAGGAAATGATGAAGGTGCGAAACCTCGGCCGCAAGTCGCTTGAAGAAGTTCAGCAGAAACTCAACGGACTTGGCCTTTCGCTCCGCCACAATGAAGATTAACTAAGGAGGATACATAAATGCCGAACCGTAAGCTTGGCAAGGCGAGCGATACCCGTGACGCCATGCTCAGGAACCTTACCACGGCGCTGCTGTGGAACGGCAAGATCGTCACCACCGAAGCCCGCGCGAAGGAAGTGCGCCCCATCGCGGAGAAGATAATCACTCTTGCGATAAGCGAATATAAGAACACCGTCTCCGTTGAAAAGGAGACCCGCAACGACAAGCAGCAGATCGTGAAGGTCACAAAGACCAACGACCTGCCCGGCAAGCTCCATGCCCGCAGACAGATAATGTCTTATCTTTATGACATTCCCCTGCCCCGCAAGGACAAGGAAACCAAGACCGAGTATGCCGAGCGCATGAAGGAGACCCCGCATCCCGTGCTGGAGAAGCTCTTCCGCGAGATCGCTCCCAAGTATGACGGCCGTAAGGGCGGTTATACCCGCATTTACAAACTCGGGCCCCGTCGCGGAGACGCAACGGAAATGGCTGTTATCGAGCTTATCTGATCCATCGATCCAAAGCGGCGCGCTTAATCGGCGCGCCGCTTGTTTAATATTCAAGCAAAGGAACAAGAAATGATCTTATCGGCAATAAATATTATATTTGCACTCGTTTTCATCGCGATACCCGTATTCGCGCTTATATACCTTGCAAAAAAGCATGTGCCGTTCGGCAAGCCGCTGCTTCTGGGTTCGGTCACGATGATGATCGGCTATTTCGGCTCTTCATTCATAGTGCTGCTTATAAATGCGATCGTGGAAGCATCGGGCGGCGCGGCGTTCATAGAGACAGACATGGCATACTTCTATCTTGCGGTCACGATCGCGACGGTGCTTGCGGTGCTGATGACGATCATGCTTGCAAAGCCGCTCAACGGCCGCAGATCGGCCGAGGAGACGGTGGCCTTTGGCATGGGCGTCGTTATACCGATGGTCGCTTATCGCGCGATCGGCGTGATCTGGACGAGCATAGCTTATATAGAGACGGGCGCAGACTATGCCGCCTCGGGGGTGCTGCTCACAAACGGCATGTTCACGATGGCGGTGTGCTTTGTGGATGCGTTCATTGCGGTGATGCTTGCTGATTTCATCAACAAGGGCAGGCTGTGGACGGGGTTCGCGTTTGCGCTGACGGCGGAGCTTCTCATCAACGGCGCCGGCAGCGTATATGATGCTTTCGCATGGCCGTTCATCATTTATCCAATAACCGCGGTCGTGCTTTCCGCCGTGATGATCGCTTATGATCTTCGCGTCTGGAAGGATTTCCCGGAGCCTGTTTCGGATAAAAAGGTACGCCGCGGCAAACAGAATATCCAGTGGCCCGATCCGGGCGACGACGGCAGATGACTTTGCCGGGCGCGTGCGCTTGACGCGAGCACCGCGCATATACACACAACTGTATGTTTATATCGGGTATTGCATCGGATATTTGCGCGAAAGGTGAAGAAAATAGATATTTCACACCTCGCGAGCAAATAACTGGTGCATTTTTGCGCAAGGTAAGATATAATGAATCGTTGTGAATAAATGAGAAGAGATAAAGGAGTTACAAAAGAAATGGAAAGAAAGTTCTCAATGGAGCTTGCGGGCAGAACGCTCACCGTTGAAACCGGCAAGTATGCAGAGCAGGCCGGCGGATCCGCGCTCATGCGCTGCGGCGATACCACCGTGCTCGTGTGCGCGACGGTCGCCAAGGCCCCGCGCGACGGCGTGGATTTCCTGCCGCTGAGCATCGAATTCGAAGAAAAAATGTATTCCGTGGGCAAGATCCCCGGCGGTTTCATCAAGCGCGAGGGACGTCCCTCGGAGAAGGCCATACTTGCCTGCCGCCTCATCGACCGGCCGCTTCGCCCGCTTTTCCCCAAGGGTTTCTATAACGACATTCAGGTCATCGCCACCGTCCTTTCGGTGGATCAGGACATCCAGCCTGACATCATCGCGATGATCGGTTCTTCCGTTGCGCTCTCCATCAGCAACGCGCCCTTCATGGGGCCGACCGGCGCCGTGAGCGTTGGCATGATCGACGGAGAATACATAATCAATCCCGACTGCGCACAGCGCGAGCAGAGCAGCCTTTCGCTGACCGTTGCCGGCACCAAGGACGCCATCATGATGGTCGAGGCCGGTGCAAACGAGATATCCGAGGATCAGATGCTCGGCGCCATACTTTTCGCGCATGATTATATCAAGCAGATCGTCGCCTTCATCGAGGAGGTCCAGGCGGCTGTCGGCAAGCCCAAGATGGAAGTCAACATATATCAGCCCGATCCCGAATTTGTGGATCTCGTGCGCAGCTACGCATTCGACAAGGTCGTGTGGAGCCTTGACACGTTTGACCGCACCGAGCGCGAGGAGCGCGGCGAGAGCGTCAAGAAGGAGACCGTCGAGCATTTTGCGGAGCAGTTTCCCGAAAGCGCGAAGGATGTTGATTCCATACTTTACAACATCACCAAAGAGGTCGTGCGCGACAAGATAATCAATCACGGCGTAAGGCCTGACGGACGCACAATGGAGCAGGTCCGCCCCATCTGGTGCGAGGTTGGCCTCCTGCCCCGCTGCCACGGCAGCGCGGTGTTCACCCGCGGGCAGACTCAGGTCATGACGATCGCGACGCTCGGCGCGCTTGACGACGGCCAGACCCTCGACGGAATAAGCGAGGAGACCGCGAAGCGCTATATGCACCAGTATAATATGCCGCCGTATTCCACGGGCGAAACAAGACCCGTGCGCAGCCCCGGCAGACGTGAGATAGGTCACGGCGCACTTGCGGAACGCGCGCTCCTGCCCATGATCCCCTCCGAGGAGGAGTTCCCGTATGCGCTGCGCCTCGTTTCCGAGGTCATAAGCTCCAACGGCTCCACCTCACAGGCCTCGATCTGCGCCTCCACGATGGCGCTCATGGATGCCGGCGTACCCATCAAAAAGCCGGTTGCCGGCGTTGCGATGGGCCTCATCAAGGATCCCAACAACGGCAATATCGCCGTCATGACCGATATACAGGGTCTTGAGGATTTCCTCGGCGACATGGACTTCAAGGTCGCCGGTACGCGCGACGGTATCACCGCCATACAGATGGATATCAAGATCAAGGGCATTGACGAGCAGATACTCACCCGTGCGCTCGCGCAGGCGAACCGCGGCAGAATGTTCATACTGGGCAAGATGCTTGAAACCATCGCCGAGCCGCGCAAGGAGCTTTCACCCTATGCGCCGCGCGTGCTCCAGTTCAGCATCAACCCCGACAAGATCCGCGAGGTGATAGGCTCCGGCGGAAAGACCATCAATAAGATCGTCGCCGACACAGGCGTCAAGATCGACATTGAGGACGACGGCCGCGTGTTCATACTTTCACCGGACGCGGCAGCGACAGCCGCCGCCAAGAAGATGATCGACGATATCGTGCGCGACATCGAAGTCGGTCAGGTATTCCTCGGCAAGGTGGTCAACATTCTGCCCATCGGCGCCCAGGTGGAGCTTAAGCCCGGCAAGAAGGGCCTCGTGCATATCAGCCGCCTTGCGAACCATCGCGTTGAAAAGGTGGAGGACGAGGTTTCCATCGGCGACGAGATACTCGTGCGCGTCATCGAGATAAAACCGGACGGTAAGATCGATCTCACCCGCAAGGGATTGCTGCCCGACGAGAAGAAATAACAGCCTGATAACTTAAACAGAGCTGAATTATTTGCATTTGCCCGCCTTTAACAGCAGTTTAAGGCGGGCTTTTATGCATGACGGAAAACCGCAAAAACTGCCGTTGCATAAGGCGATATGGTTACATGCTAACCTGTTTTTTGTTACAGACTATTGATTTTTACAGGATATGTGGTATATATAATGATATTGAATACTATTGTACCTGGCAGCATGAAAATAAATGTAACTTGGCCGAAAAAAGGTTTATACGGGATTCGGCAAACGATATGCAGGTTTCTGCCGCAGGCAAATTGAAACGTAAATACTCCGGGAAAAGTATCGGCGCTTTCCCGATAAAACTGCTGCGAACATGCACAGACCGGTGCGTCGGCGCGCCTGAGCATTGGCGGATACCGCATGCGGCGCATGTGCCGGAAATGCAAACACATGCGATCGCCGGATCGTATATTACTGAAAAAAGCAAGGGAACAGAGCATGGCGCGATGCAGCACGGTAACAGCGGTGAATGCATATAACGCGCAAAAACGGGGGAACGGAGGTATATTTATGCCACTCGGTAAACTGATCATAATTGCTGACGACGCCGTTGTGAACCGCAAGATGCTCGTCAAGCTGCTCTCCTCCGAATATACTCCGATAGAAGCGGAGAACGGCCGCGATGCGCTTGAGCTGCTGCATAAATACGGCACGGCTGTATCTGGCGTGATCCTCGATCTCGTCATGCCGGTGCTTGACGGGTTCGGCTTTCTGCGCGCGATACAGGGCGTCGAGGAATATAAGAACATACCCATAATCGTTGCAACCGGAAACGGAGGCGACGAATCCGAAATGGATGCGCTCAAGCTCGGCGCGTGGGATTTCATCACAAAGCCGTATAACGGGGAGATAATAAAGTTCAGGCTGCGCAACGCGATCGACCGCAGTCAGCTTTCGGCTTTCAAACAGCTGAAGTATTTGGCAGAGTATGATACGCTCACCGGCATATATAACAAGTCGAAGTTCTTTGAAATGACGCGCGCTATGCTCGACGCCAATCCCGATAAGAACTTTGCGTTCATAAGGCTTGACATAGACCGTTTTCAGCTCATCAATTCCTTTTTCGGCATTGAGGAAGGCGACAGACTGCTGTGCTATCTTGCAAGCAGCCTCAAAACGAATTATACGGGCGAGCTTTATGCCTTCGGACGCATGGAAGCGGATGTGTTCGCCTCGTGCTTCGCGTACGAGAGTCGGGATGATGTGAGAAGCTATCTTGCGTCCTCGAAGGAGCGCGTGAAGGCGTATAACCGCAGCTTCGATATCGTTCCGATATACGGCGTGTATTTCCTTGACGACACTTCGCTGCCTGTCAGCGAGATGCTCGACCGGGCGACGCTTGCCGCAAAAACCTGCAAGGGCAACTATCTTGACACGACCGCGATTTATGAAAACGAGATGACGCGCAAGCTCGAAAAGGAACAGGAGATCATCAATGAGATGACCACCGCGCTCAATGAAAAGCAGTTTTGCGTTTATCTTCAGCCGAAGTATTCCCTGAATTCCAATCTTCCTGACGGCGCTGAAGCGCTCGTGCGCTGGAAGCATCCCCAAAAGGGTATCATACCGCCGGGCGAGTTCATGCCGGTTTTTGAGAAGAACGGTTTCGTTTCAAAGCTCGATTACAATGTGTGGGAGATGGTCTGTTCGCTTCTGAACGACTGGATCGAGAAGGGTATCACGCCGTCCCCGATATCCGTGAACGTTTCAAGGGTGAATCTATACAACCCGAACATTGCGGAGCTTATCGGCGGGCTTGTCAAAAAATACGGCGTGCCGCCGAGCCTGCTCCAGCTCGAGCTCACCGAAAGCGCATATATGGATAACCCGCAGGTGATGGAGAAAGCGGTGGAACAGCTGCACGCGGCAGGCTTCACAATTCTCATGGATGACTTCGGCAGCGGTTATTCCTCGCTGAGCGTGCTCAAGAACGTCGAAGTGGACGTTTTGAAGATCGATATGCGTTTCTTTGAAAAAACACGCATATCGGGGCGTGGCGAAAGCATAATCGCATCTATAATACGCATGGCGAAGTGGCTGAGCATCCCCGTCACGGCGGAGGGTGTGGAGACGAGAGAGCAGATCGATTTCCTGCGCAGCGTCGGCTGTGACGACGTACAGGGCTTCTATTACGCGAAGCCTATGCCCGCGGAGGAATACCTGACATTTGTCAGGCAACAGAAGGCCGCGGACGTCAACTATGCCGAAAGATACGACGGACTCAATCCCGACAAGCTGTGGAGCCTTGAGCCGGAAATACTCCTTCTGTTTTCAGACGATCCGTCGCCGAGGGCTATATACGAGTACAACGAGGGAAACATTGAGGTACTTCGCGTAAACAAGGCCTTCAAGGACATGCTCGGCTTCGGTTTGTCGCCCGCGGATATTGCGCCGCTCAATCACATTTTACAGGAGTATCATGAAACGGTGCTCGGCGCGTTTGAGGCTTGCGCGGAAAACCTTGCGATGGAACAGTGCGAGTACAGAAGGCGCACAGCGGACGGTAGCGTGCTTTGGATAAGGCTCACGCTGCAATACGCGCAGCGCGTCGGGCTCAAGTACATCCTCATGGGCCATATGGAGAATATAACGGAGCTCAAGGCCATGGAGAGAAGGTATATCTCCGCGGTGTCCGGCATTTCGCACCTTGGCTTTGAGGGGGCCGGCGCCGGCAAGTCAATAACGGAAATAATCGAGGAAACGCAGCGCAAGATCTATACCGACGCGCTGACGGGCGCATATAACAGACGGCTCCTTTCAGAGCTGCTGTTCATAAAGACCGGCAGCAGAGGCGGATGCTCGGAGCTTGGCATAGTGCTGCTCGATCTTCGCGGCTTCAAGCAGATAAACGACAGATTCGGGCATGAGGCCGGGGACAAGCTGCTTGCCGCAACGGCAGAGAAGCTGCGCGTGACCGTGCGCCAGAATGATTCGGTGATACGCTATGGCGGGGATGAATTTGTGGTGACGCTGACCGACTGCGCCGAGGCGCAGGTGAAGAACGCCATTTCCCGCATGCAGGATGCCTTGGGCTCCATATCGATCAACGGGACGGACAAGTGCAAGGTGAGCGCCGATTTCGGCTATGCTTATTCGCAGAACTTCAGCGGCTCATATGAAGAGGTTGAATCGATGCTGCGTGAAGCGGATGCGGCGATGTACAAGGCCAAAAACAGCGCGCTCACATAAATCCGAAGCCGCGCTTGCCTGATTGACCGGAACCGAGGAGAGCTGCGCGATGCCGGGGGCGACCGTACGGGCGAAAACCGGGACGAATCTTTCAATTGGATTATTGGCGGGCGAGCGCGTTCAACGCAAAATGCGTCCCTGAGCGCCCGAAGAATTGCGGGATGGGATTTCGCTTCATCCGCAAGGTAAAACCGTGATGCGGACGCTTGAAAAGGCCAAGCTGCTTGAATAATGTCACGGACAAAGTGCATTGCGGAGCAAGAACGATCCGGAGATCGCCGCAAAGCAGGCGGAGCTTGAACACCGGCAGACAGATATTGCATCGGATACTGGTTTGCGGGGATCATCCGCTCAATATAAGGGCGATAAAACGCCCGCTTGAAAAGAAAGGCTGTTGATGCTGCGGAAAACGGGGCGGCGGCGTTGAGGCGTTCGAGAGGAGCGCGCCCGGCCGGTATGACGCGGTGCCGATGAATATAAAGATGCCGGTGACGGACGGGTCCGACGCCGCAAAAAAGCAGTCTTGGGCGTCCTGATGCGGCTCAGGTACCAATAATTGCGATGACAGCCAACGCATATGAAGAGGATATCCGCCTTTCGATAGAGGCGTGCATGAACGCGCATCTTGCAAAACCAATAGAGCCTGAACTGTTGTTTGCAACGATCGCACGGTATTTGACAGGGAATGAGAGGTGATTACGATGAATGCAAAGCTTGTTCAACTGGAGCGGTGGGGCTGTGATGTTAAAAGCGCGCTGCCGAGATTTTTGAATGATGAGGAGTTCATGCTGGAATGTATCGTTCAGGTGTCGCAGGATCCGGCTTTCGATGAGCTGGGGCGCAGCATTGAGGCTGAAAAAACAAAGGAAGCGTTCGACGCTGCGCATACGCTCAAGGGGATCATCGCAAACACGGGCTTAACCCCGCTGCTGGTGATAATCGTCGATATCGTGGAGCTTCTTCGCCGCGGCGATACCGATGGATTGAACAAGCTGTACGGCCGGCTCGTTAAAACGCGACAGGGACTCATCCGGGTGCTTGAATGCCGTTGACTTCGCCGCGACACAATTCGACAGAAGGAGTATTATGAAGAAAAGACTTGGGACGCTCATCCTTGCCGCGATGCTGTCCGCGTCGCTTTTTACAGGCTGCGGCGCGGCTCAGTCAGGGCTGAATCCGGCGCTTGACACGAGCGAGGAAGTTACGTTGAAGCTCATCGGTCAGCTTGATGAGTTTCCGGCGATGGAAAAGGTCATCGCCATGTTCACCGAGAAGTATCCCAACTGCACGGTGGTGTATGAATGCGTGCAAAACTACAATGAATCCGCGGTCAAAAGGCTGTCGGACAAAAACGGCGGCGTCGATCTTTTCCTGACGAGCAACATACAGCCGGGTTCCGACTTTGAACCGTATGCGCTTGAGCTTTTCGGCGAGGCAGATAAACTGGATCTTTCCGATACCTATCACGGCCTCATCGAGAACTTCACCTATATGCAAAGCGAGCCTGCCGATAAAAAACTGATATATGCGATACCGCTCGGGGCGGAGCTTCGCGGGATGTTCGTCAACAAAACGCTGCTTGACAGTCTCAACATAAATATCCCCGGTAACAGGGAGGAATTCCTCAGCGCATGCGCGAAGCTGCTTGAAAAGGGGTATGTGCCGCTTCAGGGCAACCCGGGCAATATGGGCCAGCTTCTCATGTATCCGTATATTTGCAGCCTTATTGCCAATTCAAAGGATTACGACGAAACATACCGCGATATCGAAAGCCGCAAAGAAGGCGTCAGCGAATATTTCAGGGATCCGATGGAGCTGCTTTACACGCTCGTTTCAAAAGGTTATTATAACTATAAGTATGTTGAAAATACCTACGGCACTTTCGCAAACTCCACAAATGAGACAAGCATTTGCGGGTTTTTGAATATAGTCGATGAAAACGGAACGTATTCCATGAAGAACGACGCCGGTATCGTTGCGTTCATGCCGGGCACAATGTCGATGAGCAACCGCATGGACAGGCTTATCAGCGACTATCACAGCAACGTTGAATACGAATTCATCCTATCGCCTGTCGGAAAAGACGGCGGCTATGCCTATATGTCGCCTGCACAGGGCATCGCCGTGAACAGGAATTCACAGCATGTGCTCTGGGCGCTTGAATTCATGGATTTCCTTTTTGAAAAGGAAAACAATAAGATATTCGCCCAGTTGAACCATATAACGCCGAACACCGTTGACGCGTTCGATCTCGTCAAAAGCGAATTCGACGTGCCGGAAGAGCGGATCGCGCAGGTAGGCAGCGTGACGTTCAGCTACAAATTCTACGGCGTGTTTTCGGATGTGCTTATAGAAGTATCAAAGGCGAACAATCCCAAGTACATGCAGGACAACGGCAACGGCACATATACGATGTATCCGTTCGAGTATTACATGCAGCATCTTGAGGAGAGATTTCATCAGGATTGAAGAATGAGAGGCAGCGCGGCACAATGAGGCCTGAAGCGATCAATAAACACGGCAATTTAAGCATCATCGTGGTGAACCTTATTTGTGTTGCCCTTATAGTCGGTATGTTCGCGAGTTACAGCACGGCGTATCATGACAAGCTGCATAAACAGAACATAAGCGAAATATCCAACCTCAACCGCTCCGCGGCGGCATTGATGACGAACGTTTTCGCGGATAAGGCGGAGAAACTCGCCGACACGGTGAGATATATGCGCGCAATGGATATGCAGCTCTACGAAGCGCTCGATTACGCCTGCTTTTCATGCGCGGATGACGAGAGCTGCTTTGAGCTCATCCGCGGCGACTGCTCCGGCTTTCTCGCAAAAAAGGATAAAGCGGGGGAATATATCCCCGTTTCTTATGACAACTACAGCTATTATCAGCTCAAGACCATATTTGAAGCCGCTGCGGGGACGGGAAAAAGCCTCATATCGTATACTCCGGAGTTTACGGACGGATACAGCGCATACAAGAGCTTCGCCTTTTACACCTATATTTCTCTTATGGACGGCACGGGCGAGGAGCAGACATATACGCTCATGTATGTCACGCGCTCGGATGAGTTTTTGCGTTTCATGCATCAGGAGAACAGCTTTGATGATTTTTCAACGGTGCTCATGGATAGATCGGGCAATTATATAATCAGCGAGCCGGAGTTCAAGTCGAACAATTTCTACCAGTATCTGTATGTGTTCAATTCTCTTTCCCTTGATGAGAAAACCGCCCTGAAAAAGAGCGTTTTGTATGAAGCGAACAATACGTTGTATTATAAAAACAGCACCGGAAAGGATTGCGTTTATGTGTGCGCGACGGCGGACGGTTCGAGTATTTACAGCGTGAGCTGCGTACCGTTATCATCATTCCACAACAAGGGATATGACAATGCGTATGTCTTCGGGATAATATCGATACTTGCGATAATGCTTGTGCTCGATATACTGTGGATGAGCAAGCTCAACCGCAAGCTCGTGGAAAGCGCGCTGACGGAGAAGGAAGCCAACGCCGCGAAGACGGACTTTCTTGCCCGCATGAGCCATGAGATCCGCACGCCCATGAACGCGATAATCGGTCTTTCCAAAATGGGGGAGGATTCGTCAGCCGGCGATGACAGGCAGTATTTCCGGGATATCCATGAGTCCGGCGCCTTTTTGCTGGGCCTTATAAACGATATTTTGGATATGAGCCGTATCGAGCGCGGCAAGATGGAGCTTCATGAGGAATACGTAAACGGGCCGGAGTTCCTGCGCGGGATCGAGACTGTGGTAAAGCCGCTCGCGGAAGCCAAAAACATCACGCTGAAAACGGATATAAGCCAAGCCCTGACGCCGTGGGTCAAGATGGATAAGCTCCGCTCCCAGCAGATATACATCAACATCCTCAACAACGCCATCAAGTTTTCTCAGCCGGGCGGCACGGTCGAATGGATGGTGCGGCACGTCATAACGGATGATGCGCACATGCATGTGACATGCACCATAAAGGACAACGGCTGCGGCATGAGCCATGAATTTGTCGAGCATCTGTTTGAACCGTTCATGCAGGAGCATAACGAGAAAAACAACGCGAGACAGGGCACGGGGCTCGGCCTTGCGATAGTCAAAAGCATAATTGACAAGATGAACGGGAGCATAAGCGTGCAGAGCGAGCCGGGCCGCGGAACGGTGTTCACGCTTGAGTTTGACCGGGAGTACAAAGAAAACAATCCCGATGCGGCAAGCAAAGAGAAAAAGCAGGAAATAAGTCTGAAAGGCAGCAGGGTGCTGCTGTGCGAGGATCATCCGCTCAATCGCAGCATCGCGGTGAGCCTGCTTGAGAAGGTCGGGTGCGAAGTTGACTGCGCGGAGAACGGCGCGCAGGGCCTCTCGCGCTTTGCGGAAAGCGCCGTTGGACATTATCAGTGTATACTCATGGATATCAGGATGCCTGAAATGGACGGGCTTGAGGCCACGCGGCGCATAAGGAAGCTTGAGCGCGCTGACGCGAAGAGCATACCAATAATCGCCATGAGCGCCAATGCGTTCGACGAGGACGTGAGGGAGTCACTTCAGGCAGGGATGAACGAGCATCTTGCAAAGCCCATAGAGCCCGATGTGCTGTATGCGGCGATGGAGAAAGCCATGGGCGGCGACGTATAAAGCGACAATAAAAGCCCCCGCGAAGACGAAGCGCCCCCGGATCGTCAGACACGCTGACATACCAAAAAACGATCCGGGGTGTACTTCAAGCCGCGGGGGCTTTTTTCATTTTGTCAGGCAGGAGGGACAGAGCCCTTCAAACACAGTGCGATGGCGCATTATGCGATAGCCTGTTTTTTCGCACATCTCCTCATCCAGCTCCGCATGATAAGCGATCGGGGCGTCGGCAACGGCGCCGCATCGCGTGCACAGCAGGTGATAGTGCAGATCCGTGCGTCTGTCATACCGGTCGGCGGCAGGCACCTTCACATGCAATATATCGCCGTTTTTCGCAAGAATGCTGAGATTGCGGTATACCGTGCCGCGGCTTATCCTGCCGTCAAGCGCGCGCACATCAATATAGATGTCGTCGGCCGTGGGATGGTCGGCGCGCGCGAGGACGGCGTCGAGCACAAGCTGCCGTTGCCTCGTGTTGCGTAACTGTTTCATTCAAAAAAACGCCTGCCTCTTTTTGGATTTACCGCATATCGGCGCAAAGCGTGGCGTTTATCAAACCGGCGTTGTCAAGCTTCGCAAGTTCTTTCACCTTGTCCATGCAAAGCCCCGCGGCTTTTGCAAAGCGTTCGCCGTATTCCGGGTCCGCCTTGAAGCAATGAACCGCATGACGGTATTTCACGTTTTCCGTGACGGAAGCGATATCCGCGGCGGTGTTTGAGATGAGCAGCGCCTTCTTGTCCTCGCTCATCACGCGCCAAAGATCGCCGCCGGCGCGGAAGCAGTCGTCCGTGGGATCGTCCTTGGGGTCATAGCGCCACATTGCGCCCTCGATATCAAGCGGCGGCTCCGCGACCTCGGGCTGACTCGTCCAGAAGCCGGCGCTGTTGGGTGAATAGGCGGGGGTACGGCCGTAGTTGCCGTCCGTGCGCATGAAGCCGTCCCTGTGATAATCCGCGACGCCGCCCTTGACGCCCTTTGCCTGATTGACGGGGATGAGGTTGTGGTTCACGCCCAAACGGTAACGCTGCGCGTCGCCGTATACGAAAAGACGGCCCTGAAGGAATTTGTCCGGGCTGAAGCCGATGCCGGGCACAACGTGCGCCGGGGTGAATGCGGCCTGCTCCACCTCTGCAAAATAGTTGTCGGGCCAGCGGTTGAGCTCAAGCTCGCCGACCTCGATGAGCGGATACTCCGCATGACGCCATATTTTGGTAATGTCAAACGGGTTCTCGTAATGCTTTTCGGCCTGCTCCTCGGTCATGATCTGAACATACATCGTCCATTTGGGATAATCCCCGCGCTGAATCGCGCCGAGAAGGTCATGCCCCGCGCTTTCGCGATCCATGCCGTTGAGCTTTTCAGCCTCTTCATTGGTGAGGTTCTTTATGCCCTGCTGCGTTTTGAAATGGAACTTGCACCACACGCGCTCGTTTTTATCGTTGTAAAAACTGAAAGTATGCTCGCCGAAAAGGTGCATGTGACGGAAACCGTCAGGTATGCCGCGGTCCGACATGACCACCGTGCGCTGATGGAAGGTCTCCGGCAGGAGCGTCCAGAAATCCCATGTGTTCTGGGCGCTGCGCATTCCCGTATACGGATCGCGCTTGACGGCGCGGTTGAGGTCGGGGAAGTTATGCACGTCGCGGATGAAGAAGGTCGGCGTGTTGTTGCCGACAAGATCCCAGTTGCCGTCCTCGGTATAGAACTTTATCGCAACGCCGCGGATATCGCGCTCCGCATCCGCCGCGCCGCGTTCGCCCGCAACGGTGGAAAAGCGGACGAATACCTCGGTCTCCTTGCCCTTCTGGAGCACCTTCGCGCGCGTGTATTTTGAAATGTCATGCGTGACGGTGAATTTTCCGTATGCGCCCCAGCCCTTGGCGTGCATGCGGCGTTCGGGGATCACCTCTCTGTCAAAATGGGCAAGCTTTTCAAGCAGCCAAACATCCTGCATCATCACAGGCCCTCTCGGCCCCGCCGTGATCGAATTTTCGTTATCGGCGACAGGCGCGCCGACTTCGTTTGTGAGTTTCTTGAGATCGCTCATGATTTAACTCCTTTCCCGTATTATATCCAGTAATAGGATTAAATACTAATATCAGTATATCACCGCATAGAACTTTGTCAATTACCGATCTGATAAAAACGAAATTATGCGGCAAAATTGTAACCGTTATAATTTCCGCGCGCGCTGCGCATGATATTCATATAAAATTGACGGAGGCGAAAACCATGCTTACTGCAAGAAAAATAACGCTTGCGATACTGACCCTGGCGTTTGCTGCGCTGACAGCGGCGCTTATATATACCGCTTTTTTTGCTGATGATGAAGCGGACGGGATGAACGGGGCACGTTTCGTGCTGACACAGAGCCATGAAGCGATATGACGGGAACGGCGGCGGGGCCGGGGCCGGGTTTTGCAGCATCCCGGCGCCGGATATGAACCTTCAGAACGCGGGCAGCGGAAATCCGATGGACAGGGAGACGAGATACTCCCCGTGCACTGCGCGAACGGCTTCGGATAAGGAGGAACTTAATGGCTGACAAAAGAAAACCAACGCAAAAAGAGATAGAGTATCAGGCGCTGGTCAACGAGCGCACGCCGAAAAGCCGCGTGTTTTCACAATGCGTGCGCGCGTTTGTCGTCGGGGGGCTGATCTGCTGCATAGGGCAGCTGCTCAGGGATTGGGCAACGCTTTCCATGGGTCTTGACGAGGAAGGCACAGCGGCATTCACGGCGATCGTGCTGGTGTTCATCGGCGCAACGCTCACGGGCGTCGGCCTGTATGACAGGATAGGGTCATGGGCCGGCGCGGGCTCCGTGGTGCCGATAACGGGTTTTGCAAACTCGATCGTATCCCCGGCGATGGAATTCAGATCCGAGGGGCTGGTGCTCGGCCTTGGCGCGAAGCTTTTCGCCATCGCAGGGCCTGTGCTTGTGTACGGCATATCCACAAGTATCATCGTAGGATTGCTTTCGCTCGTTTTCGGCGGCGGTTGAAGCGCTTGCACACGGAGATCCTGCGTGTTATGCTTTTAGAAAAGAACGGAGGTCAGCGATGCGCATAAAGATAATCAAGGAGCAGCTTTCGGTTTGCAAGGTGACGGATTACGCGACGGTCAGGCTTGACGCCGGCTTGTGCTTCACGGGACACACGGACGAGGAGAATTCGCTTGTTTGCGAAACGTCGCGCGTGCCGGCCGATACCGTTGAACGGGATGACGGCTGGAGGGCGTTTCGCATCGTGGGCGAGCTTGATTTCTCGCTCATCGGCATATTGTCGCGCATTGCCGGGCTGCTTGCGGAAAATCAGATCGGGATATTCGCGATATCGACATACAATACCGACTATGTGCTCACAAAGGCGGAAAATTTTGAAAAGGCCGTGCGGGTGCTGGGCGAGAGCGGGTATGAGGTGGAATACTGAACGCATTGAGCTGAAAAATGAAGCGGCGCAGCCTTGTGGCTGCGCCGCGAACTGTTTTGTGGATGAAGGCGCGCAGCGTGCGCGCTGTTTTCCGGGATCGGTCAGGCGGAACCGTCAAAGCACGAACTCATTGCCGTTTGAAACATAGATCCTTGCGGGACGACCGGTCAGACGGGAGATGATCTCGTTTTTGTTGGTGCCGCCGAGGGTCGACGCTTCCTGGATCGTCATTGTGTTCATACTGCCGTCGCCGTATATCACGGCGAGGTCGCCTTCTGCGGCCTCAGGTACGGCGCTCAGATCAACCATGCACTGATCCATGCAGATCACGCCTATTATGGGACACTTCACCCCGCGTATCGTGACATAACCCTTGTCGCGCATATTGCGGGGATAGCCGTCCGCATAGCCGAAGGGGATCGTCGCGACGCGGGTCTTTTCGGGCGCGCGCCAAAGGTAGTCGTAACCTACGCCTTCGCCCTTTTCGATCACATGTATCGCCGATATCCTGCTTTCAAAGGATATGACCTGCTCCACGCGGATATTGTCGCTCACAAAGCTCTTCATGCCGAAAACGAGCGCGCCGGGGCGTATCATGTCAAGACGGAAATCCGGATAATCAACGCCGCTGATGCTGTCCGCGATATGCTTATATCGGAAAACGACCCCGCGCGCCTCAAGCGCGTTCACGACCTTCATGAACCGCGCGAGCTGGCGTTCGTCCTCGGCGCGCGAAGCGAGCGCAAGATGGGAGAATATCCCCTCCGCATCTATGTTTTCGGTGTTGCAGACGGCGTACAGCTCGTCAACATCCTCCGTGCCGAGTCTGTGGAAGCCCGAATCCACCTTCAGATGGACGCGCGCGGTTTTGCCCAGCCGCTTTGCGATGGCAGAGAGCAGCTTTGCCTGGGCGAGGCTCCATATGGTCTGCGTGATGTTGTTTTCCACAACCGTTTCAAGCAGCCTGTCGGGCGTATAGCCAAGTATGAAAAGCGGATATTCCGGATAGGCTTCACGAAGCTCCATCGCCTCCTCAAGCCTTGCCACGGCAAGATACCTTGCGCCGTGGGCAATGAGCGTTGGCGCTATGCCGACGGCGCCGTGGCCGTAACCGTTGGCCTTTATCACGGGCATCACCGCGACACCGGGGCCGCACATTGCGCGTATCGCATCCATATTGCGCCCGAGCCTGTCAAGGTCGACGCGGATGACCGTATCCGTCACGATCCTCATAATTTTGCCTCCAGAAGCATCAGCAGGCCGTTCACAAGCATTTTGACGCCGACCTCCATGCAACCCTCGTCGGGCGCAAAATCATCGGCGTGCAGCGCCTGCCTCGCCGCGCCGGGCGCGGCCGTGCCTATGTTGAAATAACAGCTTGGGGCCATGCGGGAAAAATACGCGAAATCGTCGGCGCCGAGGCTCGGCTCGTCAAGGTATATGACGTTGTCGCGGCCGAGGATGCCCTCAGCCATGTCGCCGAGAAGCTTCGTGACGTTTTTGTCGTTGACGAGCGCGGGATAATCGTCCGTGAGGGTGACTTCGCATTTCGCGCCGAAAGCCGCAGCCGTGCCTTCCGCGATAAGGCGCACTTCCTTTTTGAGAAAAGTCGCGGTCGCGTCGTCGAGCGCGCGTATCGTGCCGTGCATATACACCTCGCCCGCGACGATATTGTTCTTTGTGCCGCCGTTTATCACGCCTATCGTCACGACGCACGGGGTGGTCGGGGAGGTGAAACGGCTTGCGACGGTTTGCAGCGCGGTTATTATCGACGCTGCGACGACGATGGAATCCACGCCCTGCTCCGGATGCGCGCCGTGGCATGAGGTGCCGAGAACGCGAAGCTTAAGGTCGACGACGGCGGCGTTCATCTTGCCGGGCAAAAGCGAAACGCTGCCGACGGGCGAACGGGGATCGACGTGGAGCCCCATGACCGCCTTTGGCCTGGGATTTTCCATGCAGCCGTCAAGTATCATGTCGTTTGCGCCGCCAGTGGTTTCCTCCGCGGGCTGGAAGAAGAGCTTCACCGTGCCGGGCAGCTCGTTTTCCATCGCCTTGAGGACCTTTGCCGCGCCAAGCTGGATCGCCGTGTGAACATCGTGTCCGCAGGCGTGCATCACGCCCTGCGTATGCGATGCGTAAGCAAGGCCTGTTTTCTCGGTTACGGGCAGCGCGTCTATGTCCGCGCGCGCGCCCACGGCGTTCTCACCGTGTCCTATGACGGCTACAATGCCGCCGTTTCGCGGACAAACGGTATACCTGATGTTTTCTTTTTCGAGGAACGCACATATCTTCTTCTTCGTTTGCGTTTCCTCGCCGGACAGCTCGGGATTCATGTGCAGATCGCGGCGAAATGCCTTGATCTCCTCAAGCACGGATGAAATGAGCGCCTCGTTGTCCCGCTTCAATCAGCCCACCTGCTTTCCGTTTATGAATACCGCCTTCGTGCGGGTAAGATAGTTGAAGGGATGGCCGTCGAACACGGCGACGTCGGCGTCCTTGCCCAAGGCGATCGAGCCTATACGCGCGTCAACGCCGAGCGCCTTCGCGGGGTTTATCGTGATGGCGCGCAATGCCGCGTCCTCAGGCAGACCCTCGCGCACGCTCATCGCGGCGAAGGCGGGCAGCAGCCAAAGCGGTGTCACGTCATGATCCGTGGTGATCGAGACCTCGACGCCGAGCTTATATAACTGACCTGCGGTCGCAAACGAGCCGCCGTTGGTTTCGGGCTTGCCGGAAGGGCCCATCGACGGGCCGACCACGGGCATCGCGCCGGAGGCCGCAAGTTCTTCAAGTATGTTGGAAGCGCCTGTCGCATGGATTATGCAGCAGCGCAGATCGAATTCGCGCGCAATGCGCAGCGCCGTCATTATATCATCCGCGCGGTGCGCATGGAAATGCGCCGGTATCTCGCGCGTGAGCAGGGGGATGAGCGCTTCCATCTGCGGGTCGTATTCGTCGCCGCCCTCGGACTGCTTCTTCATGTAACGCCGGGCTTTTGTGAGGGCCGTGCGCATTATGGAGGCGGTGGCCATGCGTGTCATGGGGCTTCTGCCTTTGTTTTCACCGTAAAAGCGCTTGGGATTCTCGCCCGTTGCGAACTTGATCGCGGCGGGGGCCTTGATCACCATTTCGTCGGTCGTGCGGCCGTAAAGCTTGACCGCGGCTATCTGTCCGCCGATCACGTTAGCGCTGCCGGGAGATACGCCGGCAGCCGTGACGCCGGCAAGACGGGCCTTGGGTATCGCCGTGTCAAGCGGGTTTATTCCGTCCGTAACGCGCATTTCGGGCGTCACGGGATCGGTGGACTCGTTGCAGTCCTCACCCTCCCAGCGAAGGCCCTCTTCGGAAATGCCGATATGGGTGTGCGCGTCGATGATGCCGGGCATTATGAAGCCGCCTGCCGCGTCATATCTTTCGCCAGCGTAGCCGGGGGCTGAAGCCATGTCGCCGAAGGCGGTGATCTTTCCGTTTTCAAAATCAAGGAAGCCGCGCTCGAAGCGCCCGTTTTCAATGGTGACAAGAATGCCGTTTTCGATCCTCATTTTTTGTACCTCATATGTTGATAATCAGGGAAATGACAACGAGCAGCGCCCCGCAGGCCACCCTTGCAATGATCCTTGCGCGGGTTGTCTGCAATTTGGTAAACGGTTCCTCGTTGACGGCGGTGGCCGAGGTCAGATCGTCGTCAAAATCCGCGCTCGTCATGCGGAACGAAGGGCGCGCAGGCTTTTTATCCTTGAAACGTCGGAGGATATAAGGCGTTTTGCGCGCTTTGCCGTCAGGGTTCCTGCCGAAGATGCGCATACCGGTGGATCTAAGGTATGTGAACCATCCCCAGCATATCATGACCATACCAAAAGCGCAAAGGGCGTACACCGTATACAGCATGTCCTGATACAGCCCGCCGACAATGGCGGAAAGCGCAAGACAAACGCCGAGATAACGGAACGCCCTCGAATAGATCAGACGGATATAGCTTTTCTTTTCAGAAGGAGTCAATGCTTTTAACGTTCGATCTCCTTTTTATAAATATCAAGCTCGTAGTCGTTGGCGAGGATGAAGTGGCCCGGGGCGATCTCGCTCCAGAAGGGCTTATCCTCGGTATAGTTGTGCATGGAGCTGTCGTAAATGAGCAGCTTCTTGCCGCGCTCAAGATCGGGGTCGGGATACGGCACGGCGGAGAGCAGCGCCTTCGTATACGGGTGCAGCGGACGCGCGAACAGCTCCTCGCATTCCGCAAGCTCCACGATACGTCCCTTGTTGATGACGGCGATGCGATCCGATATGAAGCGCACGACCGACAGATCATGGGCGATGAAGAGATAGGTCAGCTCGCGCTCGCGTTTCAATTTGTTGAGCAGGTTGATTACCTGCGCGCGGATGGAAACGTCAAGCGCGGATATCGGCTCGTCCGCAACGATGAAATCGGGATTCATAACAAGGCTTCGCGCGATGCCTATCCTCTGACGCTGACCGCCGGAGAACTCATGCGGGAAGCGCGAGGAGAAGTCCTTGGAAAGCCCCACCTCGTGCATAATGTCCTCAACCTTTTTGAGGCGGTCCTGCTCGTTGTCGAACAGATGATAGTTGTAAAGGCCCTCGGAGACGATATAGTCCACCTTCGCGCGCTCGTTGAGGCTCGCCATGGGGTCCTGAAATATCATCTGCATCTCCATGTGCAGCTCGCGCGTCTTGTGTTTGGTGAGCCTGCCCTTCATGGATTCACCCTTAAAGTATATATCGCCGTCCACCTTGTTGTAAATGCGCATTATCGCGCGCCCGATGGTGGTTTTGCCGGAGCCGGACTCGCCCACGAGGGAAAGCGTTTCACCCTTGAATATATCGAAGCTCACGTCGTCCACAGCGCGGAATTCGTGCCCGCCGAGCTTGAACCTGACGGTGAGGTTTTTCACCTGAAGCAGCTTCTCGGCGTCGTTGTATTCAAACGGTGCGGCAGGCGCGGGCGGAGCGCTCTTCACGGCTTCGTCCTTTTCCTTTATCTGTTTGAGATAGTCCGCGGCATAGGGATGCAGCAGCCAGGTTTTGGCGTAATGCGTGTCGGATACCCATGCGACGGGCGGTTCCTCCTCAAAATCGATCTCCATGGCCTCGGGATTGCGCGGCGCAAAGGCGTCGCCCTTTATCTCTTTGAAAAGGTTCGGCGGGGTCCCCTTGATGGAGTACAGATCCTGACCCTTGACGCCGAGCTGAGGCAGCGATTGCAGCAGCGCTTTCGTATACGGATGGACGGGGTTCTTGAAAATGTCATGGACCGTGCCGTATTCGATGATCTGGCCCGCGTACATGACGCTGACCCAGTCCGCGACGTTTGCCACAACGCCAAGGTCGTGCGTGATGTATACGACCGTCATCTTCAGCTCCTGCTGAAGCTCCTTTATCAGATGCAGTATCTGCGCCTGCACCGTCACGTCGAGCGCCGTGGTGGGCTCGTCGCATATGAGTATCTCGGGCCGGCAGGCGATCGCCGTCGCAATGACGACCCTTTGCCTCATACCGCCGGAAAACTCGTGCGGATACTGTTTGTAGCGGAATTCAGCGTCCGCTATGCCAACGCGCTTGAGGATGTCGATCGCTTCCTTCTTGGCCTCCTCATGCTCCGTGCCGAAATGCCATGTTATGACCTCGGTTATCTGTTCGCCGATCGTGCGCACGGGGTTGAGGCTCGTCATGGGGTCCTGAAACACCATGGCGATCTTCTTGCCGCGCACGCGCAGCCATTCCGCCTCGGTCTTGTACTTGGTCAGATCGTCGCCGCGGTATGTGATGCTTCCGCTGTTGATGAAGCCGTTCTTGTCCAGCATGCCTATGAAAGACTTCGTGAAAACGGATTTGCCGCAGCCGGATTCGCCGACGATGGCGAGCGTCTCCCCCTCGTAAAGATCGAGCGACGCTTTGCGCACGGCTGTCAGCGTCTTGCCGCGCAGATTGAATTTGATCTCAACGTCCTTTGCGGAAAGGATGAGCGGATTTTCGTGTCCCTGCATTGCCTTCCCTCCTTCAAACGTGATTTCGCGGATCCGACGCATCGGCGAACTTGTTGCCGATGACGTAGAATGCGATCGTGATTATGCAAAGTATCGCCGTGGGCAGCAGCATCTGGTAAGGATGCAGCGTGAACGAGGCGCGGCCCTGATTGACGATGTTGCCGAGGGTTATCGCGTCAACAGGCATGCCGACGCCGACGAAACCCAGAAACACCTCGGAGCCGATGGAGTACGGTATGCACAGCGCGGCCTCCATGATGATGAGGCTGATGATGTGCGGGATGATGTTCTTTGTGGCGATGCGCCGCATTGGCGTGCCGAGGCAGCGCGACGCGACGTTATACTCGCTGTCCCTTATGGAGAGGATGCGGTTGCGGAAGAAGCGCGCTTCGACCACCCACCCTCGCGAGGCCATCGAAATGAACAGCGTGAGAAAGCTCGTGTTCATGATATAGGCCAGCAGCACGAGATATACGGTGGAGGGGATGTTGGTCATGACGTTGTATATCTCTATCATCACGGGGTCCATTTTCTTGTTATAGCCCCAGAGCGCGCCCACGATCATGCCTATGCCGACGTCCGAACAGGCGATGCAGAAGCCAAGCAGGAAGGAGTTGCGCGCGCCGTACCAGGCCCTTGCCCAGATATCGCGGCCAAGGGTGTCCGTGCCGAACAGATGCTCCGCGCTCGGCCGCAGGTTCCATTCAAGCGGCCTGAGGGTCACGGCATACGGATCGACGGTGCTGAAAATCGGGTAAGCGAAGCTCATCACGAGTATCGCCCCGATGAGGACGACCAGCGCAAGCACCGCCTTGTTTTTGAAAAAAGTGCGTATGGTGGAGCGCCAGTATGAATAGTTGGAATAACCCGTGTCCTCGCTGAGCTGATAATCGAACACAGCGGAGCGGAATTTCAGCGGGTCAAGTATACGGTTCGGTCTTTCTTTTGCTTCCATGCTCTCACTCCTCATCATCGGTAAGCTTGATACGCGGATCGACGAACGCGATCAGCAGATCGCCCAGGAAAACGCCTATCACCGAAAGCACCGCGTACATGAGCACGATAACCTGCACAAGGTTGTTGTCCTGACTTTTTATGGCTGTCGTCAAAAGGCCGCCCGTGCCGGGGATCGCGAAGAGCGTTTCGATCACGAGGGAGCCTGAAATGATGAACAGCAGATCGCTGGGGAGATATATCACCAGCGGGATTATCGCGTTTTTGAAAATATGGCGTTTGAGCACTACCTTCTTGGGCAGGCCCTTGACGAGCGCGAACTTGACATAATCCTTGTTCTCCTCATCCACCATGAAGCGCCTCAGCCACAGCGCGTACCAGGCGATGCTGCCAAGCGACAGGCATATGGCGGGCAATATCCAGGAATCCGGTCTGTCCTTATAGAACACAAGCGGAAGATTGAACCACTTGGAGACCCATACCTGGATGAAAAACAGATATATCAGCGAAGGGATCGCGCGAACGATGAGTATGTAGCCCGTGCCCAGCATATCGCCCCAGCGATCCTTGAAACGGACCATCAAAAGGCCCAGCGCAAGGCCGAACACGATGCCCAGCAGCATGCTCACAAAGCCGAAAGCGGCCGTGACGGGTATCTTTTCCTCAAGAAGAGTGATTATCGGCACCTTGGGATAAACCGTGAGGCTTCGGCCCAGATCGCCTGCGAACAGATTTTTTACGAAACGCCAAAGCTGCACGAGCGGATGGTCGAGCAGACCCTGATTGCGCAGATATGACATGCGCGTCGCTTCATCCGCCTCCTTGAGCATCTCCTGCGGGAAATACCCGCTCAGCGGCATGAGACGAAGCAGCATGAATACCGTCACAAATACGATTATGACCGTAAGGATCGAATTGAGCGTTCGTTTGAGAATGTATTTTGCCAAGGTCATTCCTCCCTAAACGCATTATTGCTTGAATAAAGCCCGTCCGCCCGCCACTCGGCGGGCGGACGGGCCGTTCGGACGCGATGCGTCTTATTCGGCGCCGAGGGCTTTCGCTCTCTCGATCTCATACGCCGCCTTGAGGGTGTTGTATTCATCGATGGTGAGAGGATCGCTCATGACGAGCGTGCCCTTGTATTTTTCATTGCCGTAAAGCGTGAGCGGGCTCGTATACGGGACAGAGTATGTCATGTAATAGCCGCGCAGGGAGGAAATGAACGGGATGATATAAGCGCCGTTGCAAAGGTAAGCCTCGGCCTCGGCGAAATACTGAAGCCTTTCTTCAAATGTGGCCGCGCTGAGCGCCTGCTCGATGAGCGCATCATATTCGGGCACTTCGTAGCAGCCGACGTTCTCCGCGCCGTCGGTGGTGAGACGGGTGAGGATGCCGGAAGGATCGGCATAGCCGGTGGAGAGGGAATCGAAATAGATATCATAGTTGAGCGGATCGGCAACCGTGCCATAGGTCCAGCCGCTGAACGCCTGAATCTGGAAATCGATATACTCCGCGCCGATGGAGGCTTCAAGCATGGCCTTGAAGAGCTGCGCCATGATTATTTCTTCTTCGTCGTCGGTTCCGACATAGCAGATGGTGACAGGCAGCTTGCCGTCAACGTCGAACGAGCAGACGGGCAGGTAATCGACCGTGCATGCGTCAACGCCGATTATGTTGCCGTCGGCGTCGCAAAGCTCGGCGATAGCGGCTTCCATATACTGCTTCGCGAGTTCGGGCTGATTATAGTCGGTCTCTTTGACCTCCTTGAGGGGGCTGTAATCGGTATAATCCACGCCTTCGGAGTCGAATATTGCGCCTTCGGCGTTGATGGTGTTGCGCAGTATACGGGTGGGGTCGACAGGCTCGCGCAGGGACGCGATGGACTCGCGGTCAAGCCCGTACTGGAGCGCCTTGCGGAAGTTCTCGTTGTTGATGAAGGCGTTGAACTCGGGGTTTTCGCCCGCGAAGTCGAGCCAGAGATAGTTCGTGGAGAAGCTGTGGCTGGTGGGCAGGAGGTTATCCTCCCATTCCGTGCCGGCCATGGAGAGGTATTCTTCGGCTTCAACGCTGGTATAATCGGTCTCGCCGCGCTTGAACATCTCAAGTGAGGTGGTGCCGTCGGGAATCATCTGATACTGGACGGTATCGATGGTGATGTTGCCGATATCCCAGTAAGACGGGTTGGCGGTAAGGGTGATGGCCTTGTCGCGCTCGAAGCTGGAGATGTAGTATGCGCCGCAATAGAGCATATGCTCGTTGTCAATGCCGAAATCTTCGCCCATTTCCATCGCGTAATCATACTGGACGGGGAGAAGGAGCATGCTGCTCTCGATGAGGGAGAGGAAGTAAGGCGCGCTGCTGTCGAGCGTGTACTCAAGGGTGTAATCGTCAAGCGCCTTGACGCCTACCGTCTCATCGAAGGAGGCGACGACGTCCTCGCGCTTCTGATCGGTGATCGCGCCGGAGTCTATGTCGTCGAGCGTCCAATAGTAATCATAGAGGCCGTGGATAAGGTTGCGCACGACGCGCAGCGAGTATGCGCCGTTCAAAGGATCGCCGATATAGCGGATGCCGTCGACAAAATCCTCGGCGGTCACGTCATATTCGGTCTCCGCGCCGGTGTTGTCGATCCACTTGACGCCCTGACGGATCTTGAAGGTCCAAACGGTCTGGTCTTCGTTGCAGGTCCAGCTCTCCGCGAGGGAGGGGACGTATACGCCGTAGATATCCGGTTCGACAAGACCGTCGATGCAGTTGGCGACGATCTCACGCACCGTGGCGTAGGCTGTGGAGAAGTAGTTGAAAGAAGCATAGGAAGAAGAGAAGTAGGTGTTATATACGCGCTCGTATTCCTTGCTTTCCGTTATCTCTTCCGCCGCTCCGACAACTTCTTCGGGAGCCTGTGTTGCCGTGGGCTCGGCCGCGGGCTCTTCCGCTGTCTGGGTCTGGCATGCCGCCGCGGCAAAAATCATTATTGCCGCAAGCAGTATCGCTAGTAGACGTTTCATGTGAGTTCCTCCTTGTAGTGTTTGATAGGCAGTGTGATATGTATACCCTTTAACAGGCTAATAATATATTCTTTTACACCGCGTGTTCAACCTTTTGGAAGCGTTCTTAGCATTTTTTTAACAAGCCTTGGCGCCCGCGCCGCCCCGGACACGGTTGCGCGGCGGGGCTTTGCGGTATAAAATGATAAACGGAGGGGCATGTATATGGAAAGCGGAAAAAGGCATATGCCTCGTTCCCTTGCAAGGGATCTTCGCGCGCTCATGCTCTCGCTCATCTCCGCGGTGATCGTATTCATATGCGCGCAGTTCACAAAGAACATATACTTCGGCATACCGCTGCTCATCCCGGTGGCGGTGCTTGCGGGGCGCGCGCAGACGGGCGCGCTGTGGAACATCACAACCGTGCTTGCGTCGCTTCTGATGTATGCAACGCTTGCGCTTGCGGCGGGCAATCCCGCATCGCCCGTATACCTGCTCGTTTCCGCCGTCGGTCTTGTCACGGCGTCACTCATCACGGGCAGACTGACCGCGCGGATGCGGGAGCAGCAAAACGCGCACCGCGAGCAGAGCTATCGTGAAAAACTCGTTTCGGAGATAAATCTTCATCTGCTCACCGCGGCTTCGGCGGAGGATCTTTACAGGCTGACGCTCCGCCATCTGTTTGACGTGAGCGGCAGGGCTTCGGCTTTCTATGTCCCCGATGAGGAGGGGTTCCGCGCGGCCGAAAGCTTTCCGTCCGGGCTTATACTTTATCCAACGGAGCTTGCTGCGGCGAAGGCCGCGTTTGAAAGCGGGCGATACACGGGTTTCGGCACTGATTCGTTCACGCACAGCGCGTTCAGATATATCCCTGTGAAGGTGAGGGAGGAAACGCTTGCGGTGGTGGGCATACTGTGCGACTGCGCGGCCCCGCCCGATCCGTATATGATGCAGACGGTGGAAATGATCCTCGTGCGCGCGGGCGTAGCCCTTGAAAAGCAGCGCCTTACCATGCAGAACAGGCGCGCCGAGATGGAAAAGGAGCTTGAGCGGATGCGCTCGGATTTCCTTCGCGCAATTTCGCATGACTTCCGCTCGCCGCTGACGGGCATAATAGGCGCGTGCTCCGCGCTTGAGGGAAGCGGGGTCACGCTCGATGAAAAGGCCAAACGGGAGCTTATCGACAGCATCGGGGAGGAAGCGGCGTGGCTTCTGCGGATGGTCGAAAACCTTCTTTCCGTCACGCGCGTTGGGCCGAGCGGGCCTGACCTCAAAAAAAGTCTCGAGCCTGTTGAAGAGGTCATAGGCGAGGCAATCGAGCGCGCGCACAAGCGTTTCCCGCGGGCGGAGCTTCACGCGCAGCAGCCCGATGAGCTTATAATGATACCTATGGACCCGATGATGATCGTGCAGGTGCTGATGAACCTCATCGAAAACGCCGCGCGTTATTCGGGCGAAGAGGGCAGGATAGATATAATCGTGCGCGACGGGGAAAACGATGTGACCTTCTATGTGCGCGATTACGGCCGAGGGCTGTCCGAGGACAAGCTCGGCACGCTTTTCAAACCGGCGGCGGCAAAAACCGGCGATTCGCGCCATGGCATGGGCCTCGGCCTATCAATATGCAGGAGCGTCATCCGCGCGCACGGCGGAGAGATTGAGGGCGGCAACAGCGAGGACGGCGGCGCCGTGTTCAGCTTCACGCTGCCAAAGAAGGGATGATCCGATGGACAGCATAAAGAACACCGTGATGGTGATCGAGGATGAGGGCTATATACTGCGCGTGCTTGAAACGCTGCTTTCGGCAAGCGGATACAAGGTGATAAGCGCGAGGAGCGGGCAGGAGGCAAACGCGATGATGACCTCGCATATGCCGGACGTGGTGCTGCTCGATCTCGGCCTTCCCGATATGGACGGCATTGAGGTTCTGAAGGCGCTGCGCAAATGGACGGACGTGCCTGTGATCGTTGTATCGGCCCGCACAACTGACAGGGATAAGGTCGTGGCGCTCGATCACGGGGCCGACGACTATATATCAAAGCCTTTTTCTGCGCCGGAGCTGCTTGCGCGGATGCGCGCGGTGATGCGCCGCCGTTCCGCGTCCGACGGCACGAGGGAGGACGCTTATCGCATCGGCGAGTTTGAGATCGACTTTGCAAAAAGAAGCGTCAGCGTTTCCGGCGAACCCGTGCGGCTCACACAGGTCGAATACCGCATCGTGGAGCTTGTCGCGCGCCAGCCCGGTAAAGTGCTGACATACGGCTATATAATCGAACATGTCTGGGGGCCTTACGCGGATGCGGACAACAACCGCATACTCCGCGTCAACATGTCAAACATCAGACGAAAAATTGAAATGGACAGCCTTTCGCCGAAGTATATCCTCACCGAGATGGGCGTGGGATACAGGATGGCGGACAGATGAGAGGATCAGGCGTTTTTGCCGCGGCGGGCGCCGCGGCTTTTTGATGTTCGCATAATCAGACCGCTTCCGGGCGAAAATAAGCCCATTACATATCCGGAGGCGGAAAAATGAGAAGCAAATGCACAGGACGCCGGACGATGCGTTTTTTGAATCCGGTGCGCGTCGTGGCCGGCGCGGCGATCGTCAGTTCCATGGAGGGCGACGGGCCGATAGGCGCGTATTTTGACAAGGTGCTCGAGGATGACACCTGGGGCGAAAAAACATGGGAGCTTGCGGAGCGCAAGATGTTCGAGCAGGCAGTGCGCATGGCGCTCGACAAGGCCGGCCTTGCGCCGGAGGGCGCGGACATGCTGCTCGGCGGCGATCTTCTGAACCAGATAATATCGGCCAATTACGCGGCGCGGGAGCTTGGCATACCCTTTCTCGGGCTTTACGGCGCGTGTTCGACCATGGCGGAATCCCTGCTTGTGGGTTCCATGCTCATCGACGGGGGATATGCTTCGCATATCGCCTGCGCTTCCGTGAGCCACTTTTGCACGGCGGAGAGGCAATACCGCATGCCGCTTGAAATGGGCGTCGAGGCCGTGCCGACCTCGCAGCGCACGGTGACGGGCGCGGGCAGCACGGTGATCGCGGACGCTTCATGCGGGGATAAGGGTCGGTATGAACATGTGTTCGTGACAGGCGGGGTGCTTGGGCGCGTTGTGGATCTTGGCATAACGGACGCGGCCAATATGGGGGCTGCGATGGCCCCCGCCGCCGCGGATACGCTCAGGGCGCATCTCGAGGATACAGGCTTTGATATCTCGCATTACGATCTTGTCATAACGGGCGATCTCGGCCGCCTCGGCAGCGAGCTTTTTGTGGAGCTGTGCGCGCGCGATGGGATCGACGTCGCCGACAGACACCTCGACTGCGGCAACATCATTTTCGCAGAGGATCAAAACGTGCATTGCGGCGGCAGCGGCTGCGGCTGCTGCGCGGTGACGCTCAACGGATATCTTTTGAAGCGCATGGAGGCGGGCGACTTTTCACGCGCGCTTTTCATGGCCACGGGCGCACTGATGAGTCCGACCTCCGGCATGCAGGGGGAAAGCATACCGGGCGTCGCGCACGGCGTTGTGCTTGAGAGGTTGTGAGTATGCAGTGGAAGGATTATCTTTTCGCGTTTCTTGTGGGCGGCGGGATATGCGTGATCGGTCAGCTTTTGATGAGCTACACGCGCCTTACGCCGGCGCGGATACTCGTGCTGTTTGTGACCTCGGGCGTGATACTGACGGCGCTTGGGCTGTATGAGCCGCTTGTGGAGTTTGCCGGCGCGGGCGCGACGGTGCCGCTGACGGGTTTCGGATACGCGCTCGGCAAGGGCGCCATGGAGGCCGCCGCCGAAAAGGGCGTGCTCGGCGCGTTCACGGGCGGCATAACGGCCACGGCGGGCGGGGTCGCGGCCGCGATAATATTCGGTGCGCTCAACGCCGTTATATTCCGGCCGAGAACGAAAAAATGAAGTCGAAAAAGGGGAAGGCCGACAGCCTTCCCCGGTTTTTAACGTTTTGATATCACTTGAGCAGCAGCCCGCCGTACTTCACGAACAGCGGCCCGAAAACGAGCGCGACGACCGTCATGAGTTTGATGAGGATGTTGATGGAGGGACCCGCGGTGTCCTTGAAGGGATCGCCCACGGTGTCGCCCACGACGGCGGCCTTGTGCGCTTCGCTGCCCTTGCCGCCGAGGTTGCCGTCCTCGATATATTTCTTGGCGTTGTCCCACGCGCCGCCGGAATTGCTCATGAATATCGCAAGCAGCACGCCGGTGACAACAGCGCCCGCGAGCAGACCGCCAAGCGCTTCAACGCCGAGCAGCAGACCGCAAAGCACGGGGCTCACCACGGCGAGCACGCCGGGAACGATCATTTCCTTGAGGGCCGCGCTGGTTGAGATGGCAACGCAGGTCTTGCAGTCAGGCTCGGCCGTGCCCTGGAGTATGCCGGGGATCTCGCGGAACTGACGGCGGACCTCCTCGATCATCTTCTGCGCCGCGCGGCTGACGGAATCCATCGTGAGGGCGGAGAAGAGGAAGGTGAGCATGGAGCCGAGGAACAGGCCGATTATGACTTCGCTTTCGAGCACGTCGATAATGGAAAGGCCAACGGTCTGCGCGTATGAGATGAACAGCGCGAGCGCCGTGAGCGCCGCTGAACCTATCGCGAAGCCCTTGCCGATGGCGGCTGTGGTGTTGCCGACGGAGTCAAGCTTGTCCGTTATCTTGCGCACGGATTCATCCAGACCGGACATCTGCGCGATGCCGCCGGCGTTATCCGCAATGGGGCCGTATGCGTCCACGGCGACGGTGATGCCTGTGGTGGAGAGCATGCCGACCGCCGCGAGGGCGACGCCGTAAAGTCCCGCCGCGGCGAACGCGCCGCCGATGGCAATGCAGATGAGCACGATCGGCACGAGGGTGGACTTCATGCCTATCGCCAGACCGGAAATTATCGTGGTTGCGCTTCCCGTCTGTGATTGATCGGCGATGTGGCGGACGGGCTTGTATTTATCCGAAGTGTAGTACTCGGTCATTATGCCTATAAGCGTGCCCACGGCAAGACCCATTATCACGGCGACGGACTGGCCGAAGCCGTTGAAGATGAGCTTGCTCATTATGAGTGAGGCTATGGCGACGATTATGCTTGCGGCGTATGTCCCGCGGGAAAGCGCCTTCTGCGGGTCGTTCACCTTGCCTGACTTGACGACGACTGTCGCGATGATCGAACCGAACACGCCAACCGCCGCGAGGAGCAGCGGGAACATCGCGCCGGTCTCGCCCGAAAGGGCTATGCCGAGCGTTATCGCCGAAATGAGCGCGCCCACATAGGATTCAAAAAGATCCGCGCCCATGCCTGCAACGTCGCCCACGTTGTCGCCGACGTTGTCCGCGATGGTGGCGGGGTTCCTCGGGTCGTCCTCGGGGATGCCGCTTTCGACCTTACCCACAAGGTCGGCGCCGACGTCGGCCGCCTTCGTATATATGCCGCCGCCCACACGGGCAAAAAGCGCGACGCTTGACGCGCCCAGAGAGAAGCCGAAAAGCACGTCGATATTTCTTGTGATGATATAGGCAAGCGAGCAGCCGAGAAGCCCGAGACCGGAAACGCACATGCCCATAACGGCGCCGCCGGAAAACGCGACGGAGAGCGCCGCTTTCATACCGGATGTTTTGGCGGCGTTCGCAGTGCGCACGTTCGCCTTTGTGGCGACCTTCATGCCGCAGAAGCCCGCAAGCACGGAAAGGCCTGCGCCTGCGATGAAGCACACGGCGGTGACCCAGTTGCCGATGCCGAAGCCTATCGCGAGGAAAACAACGAAAACAAACACGGCGAGTATCCTGTACTGGGAACCGAGAAAGGCCTCTGCACCGTCGCTTATGGAGCGCGCGATGCCGCGCATTTTTTCGGTACCAGCGTCAAGCTTGCACGTTTTGACGGCAAGTATCAGGGCCGTGGCGAGCGCAGCCACGCTCAAAACGGGCGCAAGAAATAAAAAGACGTCCATATATTTACCTCCGAAATATAAAATGCACGATAAAAATGTTAAATTGTTTTCTAAGCATGATTGTAGAACCATGGCGGCGATTTTGCCAATAGATAGTTCTGATAGTTACTGAAAATCCATCGATAAAATCGATCATAACGCCCCGAAAATCCAAATTAGATGACCACATGACAAAAAATATATAGCGTGCGATATAAAAAGGGCGCTTTTTGAGCGTCGCGATTGACTTGATACCTTCCGCCTCATATAATGAAAGCGAAAACATCGATCATATGATATACGTTTCGGGGGGAATACAGGGCATATGCAGCTGAGACAGCTCCGCATTTTCATTGAAGTGGCCCGTTTGAGCAGCTTTTCCAAGGCCGCGCAGGCGCTCTTCATCACGCAGCCGACAGTCAGCGCGCACATACGCTCGCTTGAGGATGAGCTGGGCGCGAAGCTTTTCGTGCGCTCCACAAAGGGGCTCAGCCTTACATGCGAGGGAAGGGTCTTCTTCACATACGCCGCGCAGATCGTCAACTTCTGCGAGCGGGCGCAGGACGAATTGAGGACCATGCGCGGCGGGGGCGAAACGTCGCTGACGGTCGCCGCGTCAACGGTCCCTGCGCAATACCTTCTTCCCGAGATACTGCCGCGCGTGCGCGAGCGCTTCGGGAACGTGAAGCTTCGCGTGAACGAGGGCGACAGCGCCGAGGCTTTGGAAATGGTGGAAACGGGCGCGGCGGCGCTCGGCATCGTGGGCACGCGCGCGGAACGCGCGGGCTTAAGGTTCGTGCCGGTGATAGAGGAGGAGCTTGTCGCGGCGGCGCCGGACACGGAGTATTTCCGCGCGATGGAAGGCAGGCTCGCGCCGGACGTGGTGCAGAATTTTCCGTTCATAATGCGCGAGGAAGGCTCGGGCACGCGCGAACGGACGGAACAGCTGCTTGAAAGCATAGGCGTGCGCACCGAAGGCCTGCGCGAGGCGGCGGTGCTTTCGGGGACGGAGACCGTGCTGCGCGCCGTAATGAACGGGCTCGGAATATCGATCGTGTCGCGTCTTGCGGCGCAGCGATTCGCCCCGGCGGGCGAGCTTGTGCTTTTCCGCTTCGACGCGCCGTATGCAAAGCGGCAGTTCTATGCCGTGTACAGAGAGGATATGCCCCTGGGCGCTGCGGCCGCATTCATAATAGATGAGCTGAGCGCCCTCGGCGCCGCGGCGCATGGAGACGGTGAATGATGTGCATCGCATTTATAGATAAAATTAAATACTTTGGTGAGAATAACGCCATACATTCCGATTTGACATTGCGCGTGTGCGCGATTAACCTGAACCTTGACGGGGAACAGCCCGATTTATTAAGGAACAGGTGATTTAACGATGCTTGGACTCAACAAAAAAACATGGCTGGTGGCCGCTTGCGGCGTTGCGGCGGGCATTGCGGCGCTGGTGCTGACGGCGCTCGGCAACCCTGCGAACATGGGCTTTTGCATTGCGTGTTTTGAGCGTGATATCGCGGGCTCGCTCGGTCTGCACAGCGCCGCGAAGGTGCAGTATATGCGTCCGGAAATATTGGGACTTGTGCTGGGCGCTTTTGTTATGTCGCTCGTCATGAAGGAGTTCCGTCCGAGAACAGGCTCGTCGACCGCGACGCGCTTCATCCTCGGCGCGACGGTCATGGTGGGCGCGCTTGTGTTTCTGGGCTGCCCGCTTCGCATGGTGATACGCCTCGGCGGCGGCGATGTGAACGCAGTGTTCGGCCTTATCGGCTTCATTGCGGGCATAGGCGTCGGCGTGTTGTTCCTCAAGGGCGGATTTGAGCTTCGCCGCGCGCATGACGCTTCGCTTTCGGAGGGGATCGTTCTTCCCGGCGTGATGTGTGCGCTGCTCGTCATATACCTTGCTTTTCCGGCGCTTCTCAAGGCGAGCGAGGCCGGCCCGGGCTCAATGCACGCGCCGTTTTTCATCGCGCTTGTTATCGCGATCGCCGTGGGCGCGCTTGCGCAGAGGGCGAGGCTTTGCTTCGTCGGCGGAATACGCGACATGATGCTCTTTAAGGATGCAAACCTGCTCACGGGCTTTGTTGCGATATTCGTCACCGTCCTTGCGGGGAACCTCATTTTGGGCAAGTTCAATCCCGGCACGGCGATGCAGCCTGTCGCGCACAGCAGCGAGCTTTGGAACGCGCTGGGCATGGTGCTGGTGGGCTGGGGCTCGGTGCTTCTCGGCGGCTGTCCGCTGAGGCAGCTCATCCTTGCGGGCGAGGGCAGCGGCGATTCGGCCGTGACGGTGTTCGGCATGGTCGCGGGCGCGGCGATCGCGCATAATCTCGGCCTTGCGGGCAATCCCGATTCGCTCAATGAGGCGGGAGAGCTTGTGACGGGCGGTATAGGCACAGCGGGCAAGGTCGCCGTGTTTGTCGGGATCGCGGTGCTGCTTGCGGTTTCACTTATCAACATGAAGCGGGCGAAGGAGAAGGTAAAATGATCGATGCAAGAGGTTATTCATGCCCCATACCTGTGGTCATGGTGCAAAAGGAGATAAAGAAGAACGCCCCCGCGGCGCTTGAGGTGCTCGTGGACGACAGGACGGCGTTCGAGAACGTTTCACGTTTCGCGGCAAGCGCGGGATACAGCGTGAAAAGCGAAAACCGCGGGGAGGATTACCTCCTCATCCTCACAAAATGACGCGCCGCTTCGTCGCCACGTTCCATACCCATGCCTCGGCGATACTCACCGGGCGTTCGCTGTGCGCGCACGGTGCGCGCAACGTGCATATGGCGCCGGTCCCGAGGGAGCTTAGCTCCTCGTGCGGCACATGCGTGCTGTATGAAGCCCAAGATACGCTTGAGGGATTCATGGACGAGGACGCGGAGGCGGTATACAGTATAACGGATGCAAACGCAAAAACGCTTTACGCGCTTGAGCGCCGGTTCACCGACGAATGAGAGGCCGCTGAATGCAGAGGATCTATCTTGACAATGCCGCGACGGCTTTCCCAAAGGCGCCGGGGGTTGCCAAAGCCGTTTGCGATTATATCGAAAACAGCTCCGTAAACATCAACCGCGCTTCATATGCGGAAGCCGCGGCGGCGGAGCTTACCGTGCTCGGCTGCCGCGAAAAGCTGTGCCGTCTTTTCCGCTTCGGCGCAAGGCCGGTGCAGGCGGTGTTCACTCCGGGCGCCACATGGGGCCTCAATATGCTCGTGAACGGTATCCTGGCCGACGGCGGGCATATTATTGTGAGCGCGCTTGAACACAACGCCCTCATGCGCCCGCTTGAGCGTCTTGCCCGGTGCGGGGCGGAGGTTTCCGTGATCCCGGCGGACGGATGCGGGCATACCGACGCGCGCGATATATTGCCGCTTTTCAAAAATAATACAAAGCTTGTGCTTGTCAATCACGCATCAAACGTATGCGGCGCGCTTTTTCCGCTTGAGGAAACGGCCTCGCTTTGCCGTGAGAGGGGAATACCGCTTGCGGTGGACGCCGCGCAGACCGCGGGCCACATGAACATGGATTTTGACGCGCTGGGGCTTGCCGCGCTGTGCGTGCCCGGCCACAAAGGCCTTCTCGGGCCTGAGGGTATCGGCGCGCTGCTGCTGGAGCGCGATTTTGCGCGTTCGCTGCGTCCTTTCGTTGCGGGCGGAACGGGCAGCGCGTCGGACAGCTTCACGCAGCCTAAATTCCTGCCCGACAAATTTGAGCCGGGCACGCTGAACATACCCGGCATTATCGGCCTTGACGCGGCGCTCGGGTATTTGCTTGAAACGGGTATCGACGCCGTGCGCGCGCATGAACAACAGCTCACGGAGGGTTTTATCGGCGCGCTTGAGGGCGCCGCGGTGCGCGTAATAGGGCCTAAGGACAGCGCGGAGCGCGTGGGCGTGATATCGCTTGACTTTCTCGATATCGACAACGCGCGCGCGGCATACCTGCTCGAGAAGGACTATGGCGTGCTCACGCGCTGTGGACTGCATTGCGCGCCCATGGCGCACAGGACGCTCGGCACATTCCCGAACGGCACGGTGCGCTTTTCGCCGGGCTATGCGAACACGCCCGACGATGTGCTGCGCGCGGCCGAGGCCGTGTGTGAGATTTCACACGCGGGATAACGCGAAAGGAGGATGGTTTCATGTCCGTAGATCCAAAAGCGCGCCTGACGAGTCTTACAAAGGCGTCCGGATGCGCGGCAAAGCTTCCGCCGGACATGCTCACTCAGGTGCTGGGGAGCATATCCGGTATTGAGGATGAAAATATCCTTGTGGGCTTTGACAAGTCGGACGACGCCTGCGTATACAGGATAAGCGATACCCTCGCATCCGTGATGACTGTGGATTTTTTCCCGCCGATGGTCGATGATCCGTACACTTTCGGCCAGATCGCGGCGGCAAACGCCCTGTCGGACATATATGCGATGGGCGCGAGGCCGAGCCATGCGCTCAATCTGCTCTGTTTTCCGGCGTGTCTCGGCGCGGAGGTGGCCGGGGAGATACTGCGCGGCGGCGCGGACAAGGCAAAGGAAGCCGGCTGCGCAATTGCCGGCGGACACACGATAGCTGACGACGAGCCGAAATACGGTTTATGCGTGCACGGCTTCGTCAATCCTTCGCGCGTACTGACCAACGCAGGCGCTTTGGAGGGCGACGCGCTGATCCTCACAAAAAAGCTCGGCACCGGCGTGCTGACGACGGCCCTGAAGGGCGGTTTCCTTGAGGAAAAGGATATCGCGGAGGCGGTGGAGAGCATGAAACGCCTCAACAAAACAGCGGCCGAGATCGCGGCGGGCTTCAGCGTACATGCCTGCACGGACATCACGGGCTTCAGCCTGATCGGACACACTACCGAGATGGCAAGGGGCAGCGCCCTCACGGCGGAGATACACGCGGACGCTCTGCCGCTGATGCAAAACGCCCTTGAGATGGCGCGCATGGGTATGATACCCAAAGGCGCGTATGCCAACATGGACTGCTTTTCGCCCACCGTGCGTATTTCCGAAAAAATAGAGCGGGAAAAGCTCGATCTTGCCTATGATCCGCAGACCTCAGGCGGACTGCTTCTCGCAGTCGGTCGGGATGAGGCCGCCGCGCTGCTCGCTTCGCTCAAAGCGGCCGGACTGCCTGCCGAAACGATAGGCTGCATGGGCAAAAAAATAAACGGCATATGCGTGGATATCACGCGCTGACGCCGTTTATAAAAAGTCGGAATGCGCGCCTGTCAATGACAGCGGTCGTGCACATAATTGAAAAACTCGCCGGCGGGCTCCGTAAGGAGCCCTCTTTTTCTCCTCACCATATATATGTTGCGTATGAGGGGCTGTTCAGAAAGGGCAAAGCCAAGCAGGTTGCCCGCCTCGATATCATCCTTGACGATGAGGCTCGATGTGACGGCGACGCCCACGCCCAGCGCCACGAGCTCCTTTGCGGTCTCCGGGCTTGAAACGCGCGCCGCGGCGTGCATTTTGCCCGCGTCCATCTCTATGGAGCTGAGATAGTTGTCCACAAGACGCTGCGTGCCTGAGCCTTGCTCGCGAAGCACCAGCGGCTCCGTGAGAAGCTCACGCCCGTATACCCCTTTTTTCTTGAGCTGCGCAAAGCGCTCCGTATTGGGCGTGACAACGATGAGCGGATCCTCCGCGATAAGCTCGTATATAAGCTCCCGCCTGTGATCGGATGTGCCGACAAAGCCTATCTGTATGCTGTTGTCCAGCAGCATCTGCTGTATCTGCTCGCTGTCCCCGTTTTTGAGATAAAAACAGCGGCCGGGATGCTCCTCGAGGTAGCCCGCGATATAGGCCGGCAGTATGCAGCGCGACGATATCGTCGACGCGCCGAGGTTGACCTCAAGATCGGCGTCGTCGCTCATATCCGCTTCAAAAGCGTTGCAGCGGCCGAGGATCTCCTTCGCGTATCTGTAAACGCGCCGCCCGTCGGCGGTAAGCTCGATGTGCTTCTTTGCGCCGCGCTCAAAGAGCATGACGTTAAAGCATTCTTCAAGTGACTGTATATGACTGCTGACGGTGGACTGTGATATGAAAAGGCGGTTGGCCGCTTCGGTGAAGCTGCCGTATTCCACCACCGCAACCAGCACACGCAACTGTTTGAGGCTGAAATCCTTCATATTAGGCTCCGTTCATATGGATTAACACTTCTAGTCAAATTATAATGTGACCCGCGCGCAAAAGCAAACCAGAACGTATTCCATATAATATATTTGTGCAGCGACTGTGGAACGATGGAGTAAAAATACAGTAATCTCTGAACCGAGTATGGTTTAGCAACTAAAACTAAGCCGAAAAGCAGGTTATTATACCGGTTATTACATATAAAAAGAAGTCATACCGCATATGCGGTATGGCTTCTTTTGGCGTACCCGAAGGGATTCACCGGCAAAACCGGGGCGGTTTTGCCGCCAGCCCGGGGAACTGAAAATCCCTCCACGGGAGGAATTTTCGCCGCGCGCGGCGCGGCCGTTCCCTTCGAATCCCTTCGGTTATTACATAAAAAAGAAGTCATACCGCATATGCGGTATGGCTTCTTTTGGCGTACCCGAAGGGA
>CAZARN010000011.1:0-9729 GCA_964487565.1 uncultured Clostridium sp. | reverse complement strand
TTCGAACCCTTGACCTTTGGAGTCGGAGTCCAACGCTCTATCCAGCTGGGCTACGGGTACAGGCACGGGAATCATTATACCATATCGGACGGATTTGGCAAACTTCATTTTCCCGTGAGTATGCGCACGGCGTCCGCAAGCGTCGATACGCGGATGAACTCTGCGCCGTCCGTCGCGGGAAGCTTGGCCCCCCGCGGAACGATGATGCGCGGATAGCCGAGACGCACGCATTCGGATATGCGTTTGTCCATGCGCGCGACGGGGCGTATTTCGCCGGTGAGCGATATTTCGCCAAGACATGCGGTCCCCTGCGGCAGCGGGGCGTCGAGGAGGGACGAGGCCACGCACATCGCCACGGCAAGATCCGCCGCGCGCTCGTCAATGCGAAGTCCGCCCACGATGTTTATATACACGTCCTTGTCCGAAAGGGAAAGAAACGCCTTCTTTTCAAGTACGGCGAGCAACAGGATCAGCCTCGAGGGATCGATGCCGGCCGCCATGCGGCGCGGATTGCTGAACGGCGAGGCGGAAATGAGGGACTGCACTTCCGCGAGGATCGGGCGCGTACCCTCGATCGAGCAGGTGACAGCGCAGCCCGGCGCGTTCGTGCCGGAAAGAAAAAGCGCGGAGGGATCGGGGATTTCATTCATGCCGCTGTCGCACATCTCAAAAACGCCGATCTCGTTTGTGGAGCCGAACCGGTTCTTGACGCTTCGCAGCAGGCGGAAGGAATCGTGCCTGTCGCCCTCGAAATAAAGGACGGTGTCGACCATGTGCTCGAGCACGCGCGGGCCTGCGATCGCGCCTTCCTTGGTGACGTGTCCCACGATGAACACCGCGCAGCCTGAGGATTTTGCGATGCGCGTGAGAAACGCCGTCGATTCGCGCACCTGACTTACGCTGCCAGGCGCGCTTGTAAGCTCGCCGCAAAACATCGTCTGGATGGAGTCTATAACGAGGTACGCAGGCTTTACGCGCAGCACCTCGCTTTCTATCACGGAAATATCGGTTTCGGCAAGAATGAGCATATCCGCCGCAAGGCCGAGCCTGTCCGCGCGCAATTTGAGCTGCGCGGCGCTCTCCTCGCCTGAAACATACAGCACGACGCCCGAAGACGCGAGACTGCTTGCCGTCTGCATGAGCAGCGTGGATTTGCCTATGCCCGGGTCACCGCCGAGAAGTACTGTGGAGCCGCCCACGATGCCGCCGCCGAGCACGCGGTCAAGCTCGGCCATGCCGGTCGAGATCCTGCGCGCGGCGTCGGCGCGCACTTCGTGAAGCGGCAATGCGCGCGCGGTGCCGCCCTGATAATGCTGCGTTTCCGCGGGCGCCGCTTCCATCATGGTGTTCCAGCTGTCGCAGTTGGGGCAGCGGCCGAGCCATTTGCTGCTTTCATACCCGCATTCGCCGCAAACGAAAACGGTCTTTTGCGTTTTTGCCATGTGTTTTCTCCTGTTGTTGCGCTTTTAGGGCAGACGTGAAAACTTGAGTATGTCCCGTTCGCGCGAGGTGACGTCCATCCATATCACACATGAATCCGAAACGCCGAGGAACTGGGCGGCTTCGTATTCCGCGGATATACGGTATGTCCTGCCGTTGTCGAAACGGTAAGCATATATGACTTCATCCTTGCTGTATGCGACAAAGGTGTCCGACATGCCGAATTCGACCACGCCTGTGGCGATGATCCGGGCTTCGCCGCCGCTTATCGAAAGATAAAGATTCGTTCCGGGACTGTGGTGCGCGTCGAGCCACGCGGTGTAGCGGCCGTTGCTTTCCGGATCGTGAACATAAACGCCCGCGTTGTATGTGCTGAGCGCCGCGGAGCCGATCCTCATTGAGTATATCACGCTGGCGTCGCCTGTGCCCGCGTCGGACCAGACGAGCAGCCCGTTCCTGAGCGACGGCAGACTCTGCCCGTAGGAATTGTTGGAAAACATATGTACGACCGTGCTTTCAAGCGTGTTGAGGTCGCACACGAAAAGCTTGTCCATCTTTGTGCCTGTGCGATCCGTCCATGCAAGATAGTCACCGTCGAGCATAAGCTCGGGCTGGCCCGAATATACTTCCTTGACGAGGACGGGCTTTGCCGCGCTGTCGGTAAGATCGAGCGCCATTATGTTGCCGCCACCGTCGATAGCCGCATCGAGATACACAAGCCACTTATCGTTGAATTTGGGGAACATGAAATGGGTGTTTTGCAGCGTTATATCAAGCTTTTCAGCCGTTCGCGTATCGGGATAATAAAAATAGAGGTCGACAAGCTCTGCGTTCGAATCGATAAGCTTGCCGGCGGACAATACCATTTTGCCGTTATATATGTATGGATCGCCGAACCAGCGATAGCTTGACGCAGCGTCAAAAACGACCTCGGTCTGTGCTTTTGAGGCCACGAAGCCGTCCATCGGGTTGGGCGTAGGCGTGGGCTTTGGGGTGGGAGACGGGGTGGGCGTCGGCGCGAAGGGCGCGTTGTAATCAATACCGATGAGGGGCATCAGCTTCGGCAGCCCGACGAAGACGATGAGCGCGATGACGCCGAGCACGCCGACAACGCTTGCAAGCAACGCAAGCACAGGACCCCAATTGCTGGCTGAAAGGCTCCTTTTACGGCGGTAATTCCTTCTGCGGCGGTATCGCTTCCTCATGTGACTGATTATAGCATAACATTTGTCGGCGCTCAATCGCATCAAATGTTAATTCGTTGATGAAGGATGACAACGGAGAGGTTGTATTACTGGTAAACAATAACCGATTATACATAATTTGTAATATTTATACATTTTGAAAAAAGGCCGCGGTTGCAGGAAAATGAAGCGTTGTTGACATGAAACCCGTTATGTTGTAATATAACTCAAGAATAATCTCACAAGTGATTATTCACAAGGCGGCACAAGCCGGATTGCCCAAAATGAATAAGGTGGATGTTAAATGAAGAATAAAAGCATCAGGATTGCACTCATCCTCAGTGCGGCGCTGTGCTGTGCGCTGGTCCTTTCTTCATGTGGTTTGAAGGGTCAGGCAACAGATCCGGGCGAGTGGGGATATGACTGCGTCGTGACCTATGATGCTCTCGGCGGCGTTATCAACGCGAGAGAGGTCCGTACTACCTATTATATGGAGAACTCATATGTGTTCAAGCCGTCAGGCTCGAGCAACATGCTTGTGGAACCCGCGCGCGACGGATATATCCTTGCCGGCTGGTACACGGCGAAATCGGATCATACCGAAGGCAGCGTTGAGGATTACACCTTTTCAAGCGCCGACAGATGGGATTTCGACACCGACAGACTTGCAGGTGACACCACGCTTTATGCGCGCTGGCTGCCGCGGGGCAAGGTTGACTATATCAACGCGGATACGGGCGAAGTCATTTTCAGCAAGAACATAACCACCGAATCGCCAATACAGGCGCTTTCGGACAGCGTTCTCAATCTCAAGAAACCGGACGGGACGACCTTCGCCGGCTATTATTCCGATCCGGAATGCACGAAGGAGTATGATTTCTCCTCCTATGTCCATATTGATCCCAATCCTTCCGAAGAAACGCTTTACGCGGCCCTTTACGAGCAATTCCCGCAATATATAGAAAAGATAGAATACGTCGAGGCCGACGAGGACGCCGAGACCGACGAGACCGCCGATACCAGCTGGCTTTTCCTCAACAAGCTCGGTTATAACGTCACAACGGATGACGAGGCCGCCCTGGCGGAGATCGAAGCGGCGAAGGATCAGATTGTGGAGGATGCGATCGAAGCATATATCACCAACACCGCAAACCGCGTCGTCTACCTCAAATTCACGGAAGGAAACTACGTGCGCGTGAACAGCGCGAAGGATCTTAAGCGCGGCACAGAGTACGGTTTCTTCGATACGGACGCCGCCGGCAATCCGATCGACGGTTACAGCTTCGAGGCCGATATCGACCTTTCGGGCGTCACCTTCACGATGAGCGAAAGCTTTTCGGGTATAATCAACGGCAACGGTTACACGCTTTCGAACCTTACGGTTTCGGCAATAAGCAAAAAGCTTGATACAGATAAGGAAAAGTCGATCGGTCTGACCGCGCTTATGGACGGAGCGACGATAAACGATCTCACCATAAAGGACGCGGTGATAAATCTTCAGGTCAATTCCGGCATCAAGGTGACCGGCGGTTTGATCGCGCTTCAGGCGAAGAACGTGACGTTCAACAACTGCACGTTCGACGGCCTCACCGTCACGGGCGGCAAGGGAGACGACGGCAAGGCGCGTTACACGCTCGGCGACCTGTTCGGCTCAAGCGAAAATGTGACGTTCAACAACTGCACCGCCGCCGGACTTGTGCCGAATGTGAGAGAACCGCAGAAGCTCAAGCTTGCAATATTCACGCTGCCGGTCGTCGAAGAGACGGCGGCCGATCCCCAGGTGACTCCTGCGCCGTAAGGCGATATATAAGAAATAGATTTTAATCCGGCGGGGACGCCGGCTTAAAATAAATAATATGGAGGTAAGATAATGAAAAACAACATCGCGAAAATCGTCGCCCTGTTGGTCTGCATGCTGATGGTTTTCGGCGTGGTGGGCTGCAGCACGACGACTGAGCCGGAAGCCACGGAGGCTCCCGCTGCTACAGAAGCACCCGCAGCAACCGAAGAGCCGGCGGTAATTCTGCCCGACGTACCGGCGGACCGTTATGACGCACTGACCACCCCGAGGACCGGCGCCAACGCCGAGACCCCGCTGGTCATCAGCGAAGGCACTCTTGACGGCAAGTTCAGCCCCTTCTTTGCAACTTCCGCCTATGACACCGATGTTTACGGCTACACTCAGCTCGGCCTTATCTATCTTGACAAGACCGGTGCTCCCCAGGCCGGCATCGAGTATCCCTGCCTTGCCTATGCTTACACCCAGGAAGTTAGCGACGACAACTCCACTTCCACCTATAAGATCTATCTGAAGAACGGTATGCAGTTCAGCGACGGTTCTGCGATCACCATGCAGGACGTCCTGTTCAACATCTACGTTCTCTGCGATCCTCTCTATGACGGCTCCAGCACGTTCTACACCATGGACATCCAGGGCCTCTCAGAATATCGTCTCCAGACCAGCGCCGAGGCTCTCGACGTTGCGCAGGCCATCCTTGATGCAGGCATCTATACCGCCGCTGACGGTACCCTTGCATACAACGCGGCCGACGGCGCCACTGCTGAGCAGCAGGCTGCCTTCTGGGGCTATTTCGATCAGGCCGGCGAAATGTTCGCGCAGAGCATAGTTGATTACGTCCTTGCCAAATATGGCACCGACAGCTATGTCCAGAGCTATTTCGCGCCCGAACTCACCTATGCCGATGTCGCCGCGAGCGAAGATCTCAAGGTTGCGTTCGGCATGGCAATGTGGGGCTACGGCTCTTATGACGCAGCCACCACGACCTTCACCGATGCGCAGGGCAACACCTATGTGATCGGCACCGATCCCCTCACCGTCACCAATTATTGGCAGAACATCCTGGCCGCATACGGCTATGATCTCTCCGACGCGGGTATCAACTATGAGAAGGCCACCACTGCCATCCAAGACTATGTCCGTGATCTGTACATCGCCAATGAAGGCAACGTCGAAGGCGGCGTGGCCAGCATCAGCGGTATAACCACCGGCAATGAAGTCTGCGATGACGGCGTAGAGCGCGAGTACATCCAGGTCGTCTGCAACGGCGTGGATCCGACCGCCATCTTCAAGCTCGGCATCTCCGTTGCGCCTATGGCGTATTACACCGAAGGCTTCACGGGCGAGCTCAATGAGTTCGGCGTGTCGCTCAACAACCCCGATTTCATCCAGTGCCTGAAGGACAAGAACGTGAAGCCCGTCGGCGCCGGCCCGTACACCTTTGTCGAGTACAAGGACAACGTGGTCTATTACGAAGCCAACGAGTATTTCTGCCTTGGTTCCCCGAAGATCAAGTATCTCCGTCTGCAGGAGATCGCGTCCGGTTCCGAGCTTGACGCCATCCTCACCGATACCGTCAACTTCACGGATCCTTCCGCCTCGACCACCATCATCAATGACATAACCGCCGGCGAAGGCGATTACGCCAAGCTTGCCTACACCCTCGTTGATAACGACGGTTACGGCTACATCGGCATCAACGCCCAGGCCGTTCCCGAATGGAACGTCCGCAAGGCTCTTGCGCATGCGATGAACACCCAGCTCACCATCGACGATTACTACGGCGAACTGGCCACTGTCAACTATCGCACGATGACCAAGATCCAGTGGGCATATCCTGAGAACCCCGAGAACCTCTTCCCGTATGACGGCACCGGCGAGACCTCCAAGGCTCTGTTCCTTGAAGAGGGCTACATCTATGACGAAGCCGCCAACATAATGTATTACCCCGAGGGCAACGAGAAGGCCGGCCAGCAGGTCACCTTCAAGGCCACTCTCCCCGCCAATGCGTCCGACCATCCGGCGGGCTCCGTCCTCATCGACATGCAGAAGGTTCTTGCGTCCATCGGCGTCAAGCTTGACATCGAGACCGATACCGCACTGCTCAACAAGCTCTCCACCGCTTACGAGTCCGGCATCCAGATCTGGACAGCGGCTTGGGGCAACGGCGGTCAGGATCCTGACATGTTCCAGGTTTGGTATTCCGATCCCGCTGTGAACCAGTCCACTTCGCCCGCTGCGAAGGGCCTGTTCTGGCTCTATGAGAACGGCACCGACGATCAGAAGGCTGCCCTCCAGCAGCTCAACGAGCTGATCAACGCCGGCCGTTCCACCCTCGACGTCGAAGAGCGCAAGGTGATCTACGCCCAGGCGCTTGAGATCTCCACCGGCCTTGCCACCGAGATCCCGACCTATCAGAGGAAGAATATGTATGTCTACAACAAGGATCTCATCAACGCGGCGACCCTGTTCAGCGGCGACGATGTGACCCCGTTCCAGAGCCCGATAGCCTTCATCTGGAACGTCGAGCTCAACGGCTGATCACCGTGAGCACAAACAGACTGATTAAGTAAAAAGCTATGGCGCAAGGCTTGGCGTTTAAGCCGGGCCTTGCGCCAGCTAATATTACGAACGGGCTGGAGAGAAAAACATGTGGAAATACATACAGAAAAGGCTTCTGCTGGCCGTAATAATACTGTTGGGCGTGTCCGTTCTCATATACATGCTCAGTATGCTTATGCCCGCAGACTATATTGATAATCAGACGGCGGCAGCGGTTTCAAACGGTACCATGACGCTTGAAGATGTTCAGCGTTTGAAGGAACTGTACGGCCTTGCCGATAAGAGCTTCTTCGGCATAATCAAGAGCTACTTCAGTTGGCTCACGAGCGCGATAACGGGTGATCTCGGCTATTCCTTCCTTTACGGCATGCCGGTCACATCGGTGATAAACCAGTATATGTGGATATCGTTCATACTGGCGCTCATATCTTTCATACTTGAGATAGTAATTTCAATTCCACTTGGCATAAAAGCGGCTGTGAACCAGTACAGCGGATATGACTATACAGTATCTGTGCTGGCGATGGCGGGCACTGCGTTGCCATCGTTCTTCCTTTCCGCATTGTTGATGAATGTATTCTGCATAAAACTCAGATGGCTGCCGCTGCAGGGCCTGACCACGGCAACAAAGGTGTTTGCGGCGAATGCTGGATTCGAGATATTCATAGATAAGGCCTGGCATCTTGTGCTGCCCATACTGGTGCTTACAATACTGAGCATCGGCGGACTCATGAGGTACACGAGGACGAATATGCTCGAAGTTATGAACTCCGACTATATACGAACCGCGAGGGCAAAGGGCCTGAGCGAGCACACCGTCGTGTACAAGCACGCTTTCAGAAACACGTTTATCCCCCTGGTAACGTCCCTTTCGGGAACTCTGCCGAGCCTCTTCGGCGGCGCGATGATCACGGAAACCGTGTTCGCCATACCCGGCATCGGTTATATGGCGCTGCGCGCAACACAGCAGGGCGACATACCGTTCATAATGGGATATAACATGTTCCTTGCGATCCTGACAGTTCTGGGCATGTTGATTTCCGACCTCATGTATATGGTCGTCGATCCGCGTGTCAAACTGAAGTAAGGGAGGCGAAACGATAATGGAAAACAAGAAGAAAAACAGCAACAACGTTGAGCCTTCCAAGGAGCAGAAGACCACAGGTTCCGCATACACGGACGTTACGGGCATAGAGCTTTCCGCAGACGAGAATTTCCGCGTTATGTCCCCGGGCCGCATGGTCGCGAAGCGCTTCTTCAGGAGCAAGCTTTCCGTTGCCGGTCTTGCGATGATCGTGTTTGTGTTCCTCTTCTCGTTCCTGGGGCCTGTCATCGTCGACGCGACGTGGGGCTACGGCGAGACGGAGGTTTTCAAGATCGAGCGCGTATCGACGATGGTCTCCAAATACGATTTCAACGCGCCGGACGGCAGCGTATACAACTTTTATGACGAGTCGCTTTCCGTCGTGAAATTCAAGGCTCCCATATCGAAGGATCATTGGCTCGGCACGGATACCTCCGGCTTCGATATTTTTGTCCGCCTCATGTACGGCGGCAGGATATCGCTGATAATCTCCTTCATCGTCATATTCCTCGAAACGTTCCTCGGCGTCATACTCGGCGGCATTTCGGGTTATTTCGGAAAATGGGTCGATCAGCTCATCATGAGGATAGTCGATATCTTCTTCTGCCTGCCGACGCTTCCGATACTGCTCATACTTTCAGCCACCATCGCCTCGATCAAGGCCATCCCGCCCGAACACAGGATATATTACCTCATGGGCTTCCTGACCCTGATGGGCTGGTCCGGCGTCGCGCGCATGGTCCGTGGACAGATACTCATGCTCAGAGAGCAGGAATATATGCTTGCCGCGGAAACCACCGGTATCCCCGCGAGGAAGAAAATCGCGAAGCATCTTATACCAAACGTAATGCCGCAGCTTATCGTGAGCGCCACGCTGGGCCTCGGCGGAGTCATACTGTATGAGTCAACGCTTTCGTATCTCGGCCTCGGCGTTCCGTTCCCGAGGGCTGCATGGGGTTCGATGATTGCGCTTGCTGATCCTTCCAAGGGACAGGAGATACTGGCCAACTATCCGAACATGTGGATACCGGCCGGCGTGCTCATAATAATCACCGTGCTCGGCTTCAGCTTCATCGGCGACGGGTTGAGGGATGCTTTCGATCCCAGAATGAAGAGGTGACGGTATGGCTATCAAGAATCTGTTCAAGAAAAAAGAGATAAAGGGCGTTGATGACGTCGCATATCTGAGCATGAAGGAAGAACGTGAGATCGAAAAGCAGAATGCTAAGATCATGCGCGATTTCGAACGCAGGATGAACCGCAAGAACGTGTCTGAGGAGGAATACCTCACCACGATGAAGAACCCTGAAAACGTGGTCGAGTTCGACGATCTTCATACGTTCTTCTATACGGATATCGGCACCGTCAAGGCCGTGAACGGAGTTTCGTTCGATGTGCCGCAGGGCAAAACTGTAGGCGTCGTGGGCGAATCCGGCTGCGGCAAATCCGTCACGAGCCTTTCGCTGATGCAGCTCGTGCAGGCGCCTCAGGGTCAGATCGCACAGGGCGAGATCCGCTACGCTTCGTCGGACGGCAAATGCTACAACATCGCAAAGATGCCGCGCGGCGAGATGCTCAAGATCCGCGGACGCGAGATATCGATGATATTCCAGGAACCGATGACCAGCCTTAACCCGGTTTTCACGATCGGCGATCAGATC
>CAZARN010000010.1:0-63062 GCA_964487565.1 uncultured Clostridium sp. | reverse complement strand
TCGACCCGGAGGCCAGTGTGCTCAACTGCCGCCGGGCGATGGAGTTTGCCGTCAAGTGGATGTACTCCGCAGATAAAAGTCTGGTCATGCCATATCAGGACACGCTGGTCAGCCTGATGAACACCGAAGAATTCCGGGACATCATCGGCACGGACATCTGGCGGCGGATGGATTTTATCCGCAAGATGGGCAACAACGCGGTGCACTCCGGCAAAAAAGTTACTTCGGAGCAGGCGGAGTTGTGCCTCGAAAACCTCTATGTTTTTCTCGATTTCGTCGCCTACTGCTATGGCAAGAATTACACGGAGGGAAAATTTGACCCCGCGCTGCTGACGCAGAAAGCGGAACCCGCGCCGGTTCCGGCTGCCGTACCGGACATCGACCTTGCCGCGCTGGTTGCCGAAAACAAGGCGCTGAAGGAAGAACTCACCGCCCGCCGCGAGGAGCAGCAGCAGACCTATGTGCCGAAGCCGCTGGACCTTTCGGAGTACAGGACCCGCAAAATCTACATCGACACGATGCTGACGGACGCGGGCTGGACGGAGGGCCGTGACTGGCTGAACGAAGTGGAGCTGCCGGGCATGCCGAACAAGTCCGAGGTCGGCTATGCCGACTATGTGCTGTACGGCGACGACGGCAGGCCGCTGGCGATCGTCGAGGCCAAGCGCACCTGCGTGGACGTGGCAAAGGGCCGTCAGCAGGCGAAGCTGTATGCGGATTTGCTGGAGCAGAAACATCACCGTCGTCCTGTTGTGTTCTTAACCAACGGCTTCGAGACGCGCATTGTGGACAACCAATATCCGGAGCGGAAGGTCGCGGCCATTTACTCCAAGCGCGACTTGGAAAAGCTGTTCAATCTGCAGACGCTGCGGACAAGCCTTGCCCATATCATGATCGACAAAAAGATCGCCGGCCGGTATTATCAGGAGGCCGCGGTCAAGGCCGTCTGTGACAGCTTCGACCAGCGCAACCGACGCAAGGCGCTGCTGGTAATGGCGACGGGCAGCGGCAAGACCCGCACGGTCATTGCCCTGTGCGACGTGCTGCTGCAGCACGGCTGGGTGAAGAATATCCTGTTTCTGGCCGACCGCAACTCGCTGGTGACGCAGGCAAAACGCAATTTCGTGAATCTGCTGCCGGACCTTTCTATCACGAACCTCTGCGAGGACAAGGAAAATTACGCGGCACACTGCGTTTTTTCCACCTATCAGACCATGATGAACTGCATCGACACCGCCGGCGACGACGAGGGCCGTCTGTTTACCTGCGGCCATTTTGACCTCGTGATCTGCGACGAGGCGCACCGCTCCATCTACAACAAATACCGGGATATCTTCAACTATTTCGATGCGCCGCTGGTCGGCCTGACCGCGACGCCGAAGGATGAGATTGACAAGAACACCTATGAAATTTTCGAGCTGGAAAGCAGCGTGCCCACCTATGGCTACGACCTGGCGCAGGCGGTGAAGGACGGCTATCTGGTGGACTTTCTGTCCGTGGAAACGAAGCTGAAATTCATCGAGCAGGGAATCGCCTACGACGAGCTTTCCGACGAGGACAAAGCCGCTTATGAGGCGACGTTTGAGGATGAAAACGGCGAACTGCCGGAATCCATCGCCTCCTCGGCGCTCAACGAGTGGATCTTCAATGAGGACACGATCCGTCAGGTACTCCATGTGCTGATGACGGAGGGCATTAAAATCCACTACGGCGAGAAGCTGGGCAAGACCATCATCTTCGCAAAAAATCACGACCACGCGGAAAAGATCCTGGACGTGTTCGGGAAAGAATACCCGAATCTGCCCGGTTACGCCAAAGTGATCGACAACTACATGACCTACGCGCAGAGCGCCATCGACGAATTTTCCGAGCCGGACAAGCTGCCGCAGATCGCTATTTCGGTGGACATGCTGGACACCGGCATCGATGTGCCGGAGGTGCTGAACCTCGTTTTCTTCAAGAAAGTGTTGAGCAAGGCAAAATTCTGGCAGATGATCGGGCGCGGCACCCGGCTTTGCCCCGGTCTGCTGGACGGCGGGGACAAGCAGAAATTCTATATTTTCGATTTCTGCGGGAATTTTGAGTTTTTCCGCATGAACAAGGGCCGCCCGACGGCAAACCAGATCGCCCTGCAGGGAGCCATTTTCAAACTGAAAGCGCAGATTGCCTTCAAACTGCAGGATATTGCTTATCAGACGAAGGAACTGATCCCATTCCGCAAGAGCCTGGTCGGCGAGATGGTAAACAAGGTCCGCGAGCTGAACCGGGACAATTTTGCCGTGAAGCAGCATCTGAAATATGTGGATCTGTACTCTGACGTCAAAAGCTACGATGCGCTCACCTACGAGGACACGCTGATCATCGGAGACGAGCTTGCGCCTCTCATCCTGCCGGATGACGACGAAGCTAGCGCCGTCCGCTTCGACGCGCTGCTCTATGGAATTGAGCTGGCTTATCTGATCGGGAAAAAGTATACCCGCGCCCGCAGCGATCTGTTCGGCCGGGTCAGCGGCGTCGCGGGCGTCGCCAATATCCCGGAGATCATGGCGCAGTCCGAGCTGATCAACAAAATCCTGCACACGGACTATCTGGACAATGCCGGGATCAACGAATTTGAGGACATCCGTGAGAACCTCCGCGACCTGATGAAGTACATACCGCATAACGGCGTGAAGTATACGACCAATTTTGCCGACGAGCTTCTCTCCACCGACTGGCACGATTCGGAGCTGGAAAACGATGATCTGAAAAATTACAAGGCAAAAGCAGAGTTTTATATCCGTCAGCATCAGGACAACGCCGCCATCGCCAAGCTGAAAAGCAACGTGCCGCTGAATTCCGCCGACGTGAAGGAACTGGAAAACATCCTCTGGAGCGAGGTCGGGACCAAGCAGGACTATGAAGCAGAGTGCGGTGAGAAGCCGCTGGGTGAGTTTGTGCGTGAGATCGTCGGCCTGGACATGAACGCGGCGAAGGCCGCCTTTGCGGAGTACCTGAACAGTGCCAGCCTTGACAGCCGCCAGATCTATTTTGTCAACCAGATCGTCGAATACATCGTTCATAACGGGCTGATGAAGGACCTTTCCGTGCTGCAGGAATCGCCGTTTACGGATAAAGGCAGCGTGGTCGAGGTGTTTACCGATATGTCCGTCTGGCTGGGCATCCGCAAGGTAATCGAGCAGGTCAACGCCAATGCGGCAGCTGCATAACTTTGAGGTCAAACTTGTTGATTCATTTGTTTTGCCGTGATACTATGTAGGCATGATTCATTGATAACGCTTTATCCAATTTTGATGTGAATTTATCACAGCAAATATAATAAGATTCTCACAGTATTCCACAAATCAGCATACTATAGCCGAACAGTTTAACCCGCAAGCAACCGGCGCATGCAATAGTAAGGCAACCATTGATAACGAACTACTGATAAAGTTTTGATAACAGGAATCCAAGAACACCGTATGCGTAGGACAATCCAAATCAAGAGAGACAACGAGAAATCACATTTTCTAAACAGTATTGTTTAGAACGAGGATTACCTTGGCGAGTGGGAATGATTTCATAAGCCTGAAGAACCCCGTAAACACCGGAGTTTTCGGGTGCTAGAGCCGTTCGTGGCAACGAAATCGCACTGTTCATATGGACCGACCGGCTTTGACGAGCCGGCCGGTTTTGCGTCGGTGAAAAGCGGAAATGACACGCGGCCGGCGGTCTGCCCAAGCGTTATATCATTGATCGAGCGGCTTTATTATTCCTGCCGACACGGCGAAGGCAAGCGCGAAGCTGCGCTCCTTACCGCCGATGTCGGTTTTGATTATTCCGTTTTTGATTTCCAAAACCGTGCCCGGGCCGAAACGGCTGTGCATGATGCGCGCGCCGGGGGTCATGCGCGCAATGATCCCGGCGCAGAGGGCGGCGTTCAGGACGGGCGGTTTTTCGGCGGCCTTCGGCTTTTTCAACGGTGCGTGCGGATGTTCTTCGGGGAAGAGCTCATCCATGAATGTCGAGCGCACGGCGGGATCGCTGTATTTGATGAGCGTGAGCGCGCGTTTGGCGCGCGTCATGCCGACGTATAGTATGCGCCGCTCTTCCTCGAGCGCGTCCTGCTCCTCCCGCGTGGGCGTCCTGCCCTTTGAAGGAGGCGTTTTCGGCAAGATACCGTCCGCAACATCCATAAGTATCACCCGCTCGAATTCCAGCCCTTTGGCCGAATGGATCGTGGAAAGGATGATTGCGGCGTCAGCCCTGCCGGTGCCAGAGCGAACGGTATCATCCAGTATGCCGAGCCTTTCGATGAGCGATTTTGCGCTTTTTTCACGCGAGGCGATCGCCTCGAGCACGCGCAGCCTGAACGGATTTGCCTGCTTATGCTCAAGGTATTCCTCATATCCCATCGAGGATGAGATGATCTCAAGCGCCGCCGACGCGCCGACATGGGGGATCTTTGCGAGATCCTCCGCAAGTCCCCTGACGCGCGTGCGGGTATACGGCGCAAGCTCGGGCGAATCCATGAGCGTTTCAAGCACGGGTTTTCCGCTTGCCGCGGAATGTTCGGCAGCCCACAGGGCGGCGGATTTGGGTATGCGCGCGGATGTTTTATAATAGATGCGAAGGAAACGGCCGGCGTCGGACGGCGCGGCGGCAAGGCCGATAAAATCACATATGTCGCGCACGATGAAGTTGGTGAAAAAAGCCGAGTCCGCGCCCCGCGTGCGAAAAACAACGCCGCGGCGCAGCAAAAGGTCGATAATGGGGAGCGCGCAGTCGTTGTCGCGATAGAGGACGGCCGTTTCTGTCGTCGAGGATGAGACGATATCCGCGATCGATTCATATTGGGCGAGCCTGTCGCGCACGCGGACGCATGTGACCGGGGTGTCCTCACCTTCGGGCGAAGCCGGTATGACGTGCTTTTCACGCCTTGTGCGGTTGCGGGCGATGAAGGCCGACGCAAGCGCGCAAAGCGACGCGCCGGAGCGGTAATTGCGCTCAAGAAACATCACGCGCGCGCCGGGATGGTCGCGCTCAAAATCCATGAGGGCGGAAGGATACGCCGCGCGGAAGCCGTATATGCTCTGATCTTCATCCCCCACCATAAAAAGATTGTCCGCAGGCGCCGCGATAAGGCGGATGATGAGATGCTGTATCTTCGAGGTGTCCTGCGCCTCGTCGACAAGCAGATACCTTGCGCGGCGGCGCCAGTACGCAAGCTCGTCGGGATACTTCTGCAATATTCTGTATGCGTATATGAGCTGATCGTCATAATCCATCAGCCCGTTCTTGCGAAGATATGCCCTGTAATCCGTGAAAACAGGCCCGAACGGCGCGCAGTCAAGCACCAGCTTTTCCGCTTCCGCGTCAGTAAGGAGCATGTTCTTGGCATATGTGATGAGCATCCGCGCGTCGCGTATATCGCCGTCCGCCGGGTATTCCGCGCCGTGCGTTTTGAGTATCGCGGCGATGAGCGCGGCGGTTTCGCCCTCGTCGCTCATGAGGCTGAACGCCTCGCGCCCGGCGCTGCGTGAGCAGCGGGCGATGACGGAGGCGCAAAGCCCGTTTATCGTGCGAAACTGCATCCTTTCGGCAACTGCGTGGCCACGCTCCCCGAAAAGCGAAATGAAGCGCCCCTTCATATCGGCCGCCGCCGCCACGGTGTATGTGAGCGCGGTTATACTTTCGGGCGGGATCGAAAGCTCGAACACCATCCTGCCAAGACGGGAGACGAGGGCCGTGGTTTTGCCGCTGCCGGGGACCGCCAGCAGCAGCAGCGGCCCGTCCGCACAGGCAATGGCCGCGCGTTGTTCGGCGTCAGGCTCAAAACGCGCGGGAAACGCGCCGCAGGTAGTGTCGGTCATCAAAAATCACCCTCAAAACAATAATAAACTGATTTACGGTAAAACGCATTACACATTGCCGTAATTTAACAAAATAAGGCAAAAATCGCCATTTTAAGCGGCGCGACACGCATTGCGGCCACAACGCGCGAAAGCGGCATAAAAAGCATAGCACACCGGAAGCGAATTGACAAATACGGCATGAAAAAAAGCGGTATCGGCACAGCGGGATCTGCGCAAACTAGTTCAAAGCGAAAGGAGGACGCTGTTATGCCGAAAACACCGGACAGGATGACATTCCCGCCAATTGATTTCACGGACGAGGACGAGACGGCTTCCGCCCTCGGCAGCACGGGCATGATGCCTGTACTGCCGGGAACGGTGGAGGAATACGCCTCGTTCCAGGAGCTTGCAGGCATGGGCATACCCAAGGTCAAGCCGGGCTATACGGGCGATTTCCCGCCAGTGCCGGAGCCGGACGACGTTCCAGAGGAACCCGAAGAAAAGCGATAAAGGGAAAATCAGAAAGGGGGGCGATCCAAAGCGGATCGCCCCCCTTCGTTCGGGATGAAGAACACTGCTCACTCCTTGATGAACCTCACGTATTTCGTGGGGTCGACGCTCTCCCCGCCCCGCGAAAGGCCGAAGTGGACGTGGCTCTTATCCGCGCATTCGGACACCGCCGTGTCGCCGATGAGGCCGACGACGTCCCCGGCTTCGATCTTCACGCCCTCTTCAACGGGCGGCTGGGCGGCGAGGTTCGCGTACACGGCGGTCCATTCGCCGCTTGTGACCTCGACCGTGACGCCCATGAGATCATCCTCATACACGGCTTCGACCGTTCCGCCGAAAACCGCGTTGACCTCCGTCCCTTTGGGTGAAGCGACGTCAACGCCCGCGTGCGTCATCCATTGACGGAGGGTGCGGGAATATATAAGCTCGTTGACGGCATAGCCCCAGATTATTTCGCCGCGCACGGGAGGAGACCAGAGCGGTTTTGCGCTCGGGGCCGCCGTTGCGGGCGCCTGCGTGAAGTCTGGTATGGGGGAAGGCGAAGGCGTGGGCGAAAACTCGGGCGTCTTCATCACATAAAGGCGCTCGTCGCCGGAGAGGTTGACCTCGCTGCCGGGATCGGTCGGCTGCGGTGCTTCGCTTTCGCCGCGGGGGATGAATATCAGCGCGGCGGCGGTCCCCGCGCAGGCGACAAGCGTCATTATGACGACGTATATGCCCTTTGCGCGGAGAAATTTCGCCGTGCCCGTTTTTGCTGCCAAAAAGAATGTTTTGAACTTTTGCATCATTTTCGCATCACCTCGTGGCAAGCTTTCCCTGAAGATGCGTTTTTCATTCTTTTTTCACATTACCGTCCGCCGCGCATCATCAATATATGTTATAATGACCTCACGAAACGAAAGGAACCGATTGCTTAATATGTCAAAAATCTGCTCTGTGGGCGGTCAGGCCGTCATGGAAGGCGTAATGATGAAATCGCCGGACGGCATTGCCGTCGCGGTGCGCCTTGGGGACGGCTCAATCGCCACCGAATATAAACCAATGCGCTCAAAGGCGCAAAAAGGCACATTTCTGGGGCTTCCTGTGGTGCGCGGGGTGGTCGCGTTCGTGGAATCGCTTTCCACGGGCATGAAGACCCTGACGGACAGCGCGAAGCTTGCCGGTGAGGAGATAGACGAGGAACCGACAAAGTTTGAAAAATGGCTCAGTGAGAAGCTCGGCAAATCCGTTGAAAACGTGGTCATAGGGCTTGCCGTGGTGATAGCCGTCGTGCTGTGCGTGGGATTGTTCTTCGTGCTGCCGACGCTCGTTTCATCGCTCATTTTCGGCTCGGGCGAGGCCGGGGCGGCGACGGCGGGCATATGGAAGAGCCTTACCGAGGGCCTTGTGCGCCTTGTTGTTTTTATAGGGTATATCCTCTTCTGCGCTTCGGTCAAGGACGTTCGCCGCGTGTTCATGTATCACGGCGCGGAGCATAAGACGATCGCCTGCTATGAGGCGGAGGAGGAGCTTACGCCGGAAAACGCGATGAAGCATTCGCGTCTGCATCCGCGCTGCGGCACGAACTATCTTTTCCTCGTGATGGCGGTATCGATACTGTTTTTTGCCGCTATCGGCTGGAACGCGAACTTTCTCGTGCGCCTTGCGGAAAGAATAATCTTCCTGCCGGTGGTTGCGGGGCTTTCATATGAGCTTTTGAAGTTCGCGGCAAAGCATGACAACATACTGACGAGAATAATCCGCGCGCCCGGCATGGGGCTTCAGTATATAACCACGAAGGAGCCAACGCCTGACATGATAGAAGTCGCGATCGAATCCTTCAAGCTTGCCATGGACCCCATCGCGTATCAGAAGGAGAAGGCGGAGAAAGCCGCGGCCGCCGCGGCCGAAAGCGCGAAAGCGCCGGCTGAGGCCGAGGGCTGAAAACGGAATGCTGAAAAAACGGCCGGCGGATTTTTCCGCCGGCCGTTTTGATTGAACGTTATGCAGGGGATCGGTATTAAAGATCGTAATACTTCCCGAATTCCGCAGGATGCGGCACGCGCTCGATCTCGCTTGCCTCGCGGCGCTTGCGCGCGATCCAAAGCTTGATCAGCCGCTCTGGGAACACGCCGTCCGACGTGAGAAAATCGTGATCCGCTTCAAGCGCGTCAAGCGCTTCTGATAGGGACGTCGGAAGACCGTCGATCTTCGCTTTTTCCTCGTCGCTGAGATCGAAAAGGTTGAAATCGAACGGGCCCCAGCCCTTTGCGTGCGGGTCGATCCTGTTCTTTATGCCGTCAAGTCCTGCCATGAGTATTGCGGCATACGCATAATACGGGTTGCAGGTCGCATCCGGATTGCGCAGCTCAAAGCGCTTTGTGTCGGGCGATTTGGCATAGGCCGGGATGCGCACGACCGCGCTGCGGTTTGCCATTGCGTAACCTATGGTGACGGGCGCCTCGAAACCGGGCACGAGGCGGCGGTAGCTGTTGGTGGAGGGGTTCGTGATGCCGCAAAGCGCCCGCGCGTGGGTCAGCAGCCCGCCGATGAAGAAGAGCGCCGTTTCGGAAAGCTGCGCATAGCCTTTTTCATCATAGAACAGGGGCTTGCCGTCCTTGAACAGGAGCATGTGAACGTGCATGCCGTTGCCGGCTTCCCCGCCGACGGGCTTGGGCATGAGGGTGGCCGTTTTCCCGTCCTGCGCGGCGGTGTTGCGTATCACATATTTGACGGTCATGGTGTCGTCCGCCATCTTCATCATCTCGCAAAGCTCGACTTCGATCTCGAGCTGACCGCACCCGCCGACCTCGTGATGATGATATTTGACGCCGACGCCCATATCCTCGAGCATGATGCACATGCGGCTGCGAAGATCGCAGGTTATATCGTGCGGGCGGTCGATGTGATAGCCGCCCTTGTGCGGCGTCTGATAACCGTTGTTTTCAAACTCGTTCCCGCTGTTCCATTCCGCTTCTGCGGTATCGACAGTGTAGCCGACGCGGTTGGGCAGCGTTTGATAGCTCACGGAGTCGAACACATGGAACTCGAATTCAGGCCCGATCACCATCCTGTCGGCAATGCCGGTCGCCTTCATGTGATCTATCGCGGCGCGGGCAACGTTCCTCGGATACTGATCGAAGGGACGGTTGTCCGGACGGTCGATTATCATCACGTCGCCAGTCATGGTGAGGGTGGGTACCTTCGCGAAGGGATCCATTGCCGCGGTCGAAAGATCGGGTATGAACACCATGTCGCTGTTCTCCACCGGGGCATAACCGTAGTTGCTGCCGTCGAAGCCGATGCCGTATTTCATCGTGTCGGGCGTGAGGCGCTTTTCGGGGATCAGGATATGCCTCCAGCGGCCGTCGATATCCGTCATTTTGAAATCGATCATTTTAACTTCGTTTTCAGCGCAATATGCTTTTACTTCGTCAAGCGAACCGAACATAAAATAACCTCCGATGTGTGATGATTCATTCTTGCATCGCGGCTCAAAAGTGTCAATCGAATATGAGAGAATATATTATATGTTGCTGTCCTCGTCTTCCGCTGCGTCCGCTTCGTCGAGGAGGGCGGGCACGTCCGTTTCCGGCAGGGACTCGACGTGGCGCAGCGTGCTCCTTATCTTGCGCGTGCGCACGCCGATGAGCGTGTCAAGGTCGACGTGGACGCGCTCGAGCCTGTCCTGCGCGCTGGCGAGCACCTTGTCGAAACGCTCGAACTCGGTTTTTACGGCGCCGAGCACCTTCCACACCTCGCTGCTGCGCTTTTGTATGGCGAGCGTCCTGAAGCCCATCTGAAGGCTGTTGAGCAGCGCGGCCATCGTGCTTGGCCCGGCGATGTTGACGTGATAATCCCTTTGGAGCGTCTCCACCATGTTGAGCTTGACCACCTCGGCGTAAAGCCCCTCCGTGGGCAAAAACATCACGGCGAAATCAGTGGTGTCAGGCGGGCAGATATACTTGTCCCGTATGTCGCGCGCGAAGCCCTTCACGCGCGCGCGAAGCTGCTCGGACGCGGCCTTTACGCTTTCGGGATTCGCGGATTCGTATGCGTCGGTAAGCGCGGTATAGGCGTCCATCGGGAACTTGGAATCGATGGGCAGCAGCACGCTTTGAGCGTCGCTGCCCGGAAGCTTTATCGCAAACTCGACCCTTTCGGAGGCGCCCTTGCGCACGGGGGTATCCGTGAGATACTGCTCCGGACTCATTATTTCGGAAAGGATGGCCCCAAGCTGAATTTCGCCGAGAATGCCGCGCGTTTTGACGTTTGAAAGCACCTTTGAAAGATCGCCCACGCCGGCGGCGAGGGTCTGCATTTCGCCGAGGCCCTTGTAAACCTGTTCAAGGCGCTCGTTGACCAGCGCAAAGGATTTTGTGAGCTTTTCCTCAAGCGTGTTCTGGAGCTTTTCATCCACCATGCCGCGCATCTCGTCGAGCTTTTTGTTGTTGTCCGCCTGCATGGATTTCAGATTGCGCTCGACCGTCTCGCGTATGTTTTCGAGCTTCTGCTCGTTCTCAGTCGCAAAGGTCTTGAGGCGCAGTTCCTCCGCGCTTTGCATCGCCGCAAGCTTCTGCGCGTTTTCGGCGGAGAAGGTCGCGAAGCGCTGTTCGGCGCTCTGCGCGCTGCGATGTTCCGCGTTCATCATGGTTTCGCCCATGTTGCGCACGGTTCTTGAGGTGCCCTCCGCAAGCTCGTCCTTCACGGCAAGCAGCCTGTCGTCAAGCTCGCGTCCCATGCGTTCCAAAGCGTCCGCGTCGCGCGATCTTTTTGAAATTATAAGCGCCGTGAGCAGCACGTTGAGCGCCGCAAGCACAATGAGGATGATGATGAGCACGGTATTCTGATCCATGGGCCGCACCTCTTTTCTTATTTTGTGTCCAGATGAAGCTTTTCGGTGAATCTCAGCACGACATAACCAAGCGCCGCGCCCACGACGCCCTGCAAAAGGTTCGCGGGCACGTTGATGAGCGCCGCGGCGAAGCTGTCGCACACGAAAACGCCCTCGAAAAGAAAATACCCGGCGGCGATGAAAACGCCGCACGCGATGAGGCACACGAAGCGAAAGAAGCCCTTTGCCCGGCGCAGCAGGACGAGCGCGAAAAGCGCCGCAAGCCCCTTGATGACGAATGTTGCGGGCGCGTACACGGCATAAGCCAGAATGAAATCGGAAAGCATGCTGCCGACCGCCGCCGCAAGCACGCCCCAAACGCCGCCGACAACGCCCACCGCCGCGTATACGCCCACGTCGCCGAGGTTGAGATAACCGTTGGTGATGGGCACGGGCAGCACGATGAGCGTGAGCGCCGTGGTGATGGCGCACATCAGCGCAGCCCGCACGAGCTGTGCGGTATTGGGCTTTTTGATGTTCATCGTAAAACCTCGCTTCCCCCGTCGTATTTATTTCTGCGATAGCCTGTACCGGAGTCAACAAGGTTTATGAGCGGCTTGCCCGATCCGAGGCGCGCGATGTTTTCGCAGGCGATCTTGACCATGTTGTCAAGCGTCGCGCGAAGGTGGAAATAACCGGAAACATGCGGCGTGATGACGCAGTTCTCAAGACCCCAAAGCGGGCTGTCCGCGGGGAGCGGCTCCGGATAAGTCACGTCGAGCCCCGCGCGGAAGCCGCGCGTCTGTATGGCATCTGCAAGGGCCTGCTGATCGATCGCCGTGCCGCGGCCGACGTTGAGAACGACCGCGCCGTCCGGCATGAGCGCAATGCGCCCGGCGTCGAGTATGCGCGCGGTGTCAGGCGTGCCCGGAAGCGCCATGGCAAGTATCTGGGCGCGCGGCAAAACGCTTTCAAGCGCGCCGGTGAGCACAAGCTCGTCGACATAGGGCGGCTTGACGCCGTCCGTGCGGCGCACGCCTATCGTATACGCGCCGAGCGCCTTAAGACGCCGCGCAAACTCACCGCCGATGTCGCCTAGGCCGAGTATCACCGCCGTGGCCCCCTCAACGGATGTGACGGAGCCCATGTCGCGCCATTCCCTGTTATGCTGGTTGTCCCTGTATTGATGCAGGCGCTTGATGAGCATGAGGAGCATCGCAAGCATATGCTCGCTTATCGCAAGGCCAAACGCGCCTGAAGTGTTCGCGATCGCGGCTCCCTGCGCAAGCACGTTCATATATCCGTCCGTTCCGGCGGAATAAAGCTGCAAAAGGCGCAGCTTCTTCGCCTCGGCGACGAGCGAAGGCGCGATGTTGCCGAAAATCACATCCGCCCACGCGGCGTCCCGCACGGTGGCGCAGCGCGCGCTCACAAAGCGGAAATCACCGTCCGGCGCGGCGGCCCTGAGCTTGAGTATGTGTTCGGGATAAACCGGAACCGTCACGAGTATGTTCAGCATGATATGTGCTCCTTTGTGTCAAAATCCGCGTATTCGACCCTTGTCAGCATCAGGCCCTTTGCGGGCGCGGTCGGCCCGGCGCATGTGCGCTCGCCCGTGGACAGCGCCTCGGCCATCCGGCCGATATCGCGCCTGCCCTGACCGATCTCTATCATCGTGCCGGCGAGGATGCGCACCATGTTGTAAAGGAAGCCGCTGCCGGCGACGTCGTAATAAACCCTTCGTCCGTCGTCCGTCCAGCGGGATTCGAACACCGTGCGCACGGTGCTTTCAAGCTCCGTGCCGGTCGCCTTGAACGCTGCGAAGTCATGCTCGCCCAGTATGAGCGCCGCGGCTTCGTTCATAAGAGCGACGTCAAGCGCGCCGTAAATATGATAAGCCGTGTTTCTCGTGAAGGGGTCCGCGTGGGGCGAGTGCTGCACGGTATAGCGGTAATGCTTGCGGACGACGTCGAAGCGCGCGTGGAAACCCTCCGCCTCATCCGAATACGCGATGCGTATGTCGGGCGGCAGTCCGACGTTGAGCGCGTAGGAGAACTTTTCGGGCGGGATGCGGCAGGCCGTGTCGAAATGCGCGACCTGCGCCATCGCGTGCACGCCGCTGTCCGTCCGTCCGGAGGCATGGACGCATACGCGCTCGCCGGTGAGCTTTTCGATCTCCTCCTCAAGCACCTGCTGGATGCCGAGCCCCGTCTTCTGACGCTGCCAGCCCTCATAGCATGTGCCGTCGTATTGGATTATCATGCGCACCCTTGTCATGAAAGCGATAATATCTCCCCGTCTGAAGTTTGTATGAACGCGACCTCGATCACACCGTCGCGAAGGTAAAGCGTGAGCACGCCCTTATCGACCTGCGCCAGCAACACCGTGATATCGCCCTTTTCATCCACACCGTTTTTGAAACCGCATGCCGCGCTCGCGTCGAGCACGGGGGTGATGTCGCTTTCCGTTTCCGCGATGAGCGAGGCTATGGTCGTATCGGTCGCGCCGCCGAGGACGTAAAAATCATCTGAAGCGAGGGAATAGCCAAATGCGTTGATCTCGTCCGCGACAGCCGAAAGCGGGTCGTCGCGCCGCACGTCAAGGCCGAGTATGAGCGCCGCGCCGATGAGCACCGCCGCAGCGATAAGTATGGCAGTTTTTGCACGCTCGTTCACGTCAGGAACTCCTGCACGGCTATTATCATGAGGGTGAGCAGCAGCAACGCCGCGGCGGAGAACGCATCGCCCTTGTGGAAACGCAGAACGTGCATGCGCGTTCTGCCCTCGCCTCCGTGATAGCAGCGGCTTTCCATCGCCATCGCAAGCTCATCCGCCCGGCGGAACGCGCTGATGAACAGCGGCACAAGCACGGGCACCATGCTCTTCGCGCGCTTGACGATGTTGCCGGACTCGAAATCCGCGCCGCGCGCCATCTGCGCCTTCATGATCTTGTCCGCCTCCTCTATGAGGGTGGGTATGAAGCGCAGAGCGATAGTCATCATCATCGCAAGCTCGTGCGCGGGGAAGCCTATCTTTGAAAGGGGCAGCATCAGCTTTTCCATGCCGTCCGTGAGGGCGATCGGGGTGGTCGTGAGGGTCATGAGGCTCGTGCCGAGCAGCAGCAGGATAAGGCGCAGCGTTATGAACACGGCCTGATGCACGCCGTCCCAGGTCATGCGTATGATCCACCAGGAAAGTATCTCGTCGCCCGTCTGGATCATGAAAAGGTTGATGACGAACATGAACACAAGCAGAAACCGTATGGGCTTGAGCGAGCGGATGAGGTATGAGACGGGCACGCGCGCAAGCAGCACCGTCAGCACGATGAAGGCCGCCGGCAGGGCGAAAACGGCGATGTTCTTCACGAGGAACACGATCACTATATACACGATCATGCCGAGAAGCTTCGTGCGCGGATCGAGCCGGTGTATGACGGAATTTCCCGGGTAATACTGGCCGAGGGTGATATCCTTTATCATGCGCGCTCTCCCTTCAGGAGCAGAGCCGTGAGCGCCTCCGCCATTTTGGACTTTTCATAAATACCTTCCGGTATCGCTATGCCGCGGCGGCGAAGCTCTATGCCGAGCCTTGATATCTGCGGCACGTCAAGGCCGACGGAGATGAGCAGCTCGCTTTTTGAAAACACGGCTTCGGCCGTATCCACCATAAGAAGCCTGCCTTCGTTGAGCACGGCCACGCGCTGCGCGCGGTCGGCCATATCGTCCATGGAGTGGGAGACCATCACCACCGCGCAGCCGAGGCTTTGGCGGAGGGAATCGATCGTGTCGAGTATGGCTTTGCGCCCGAGCGGGTCAAGTCCCGCCATGGGCTCGTCGAGCACGAGGTATTTCGGCTTCATGGCGATTATGCCCGCAAGCGCCGCGCGGCGCTTCTCGCCGCCCGAAAGCTCAAACGGGCTTTTGTCGCGAAAACGGGCGGGATCGAGGCCCACAAGCGCCATCGCCTCGTCGGCGCGCTCCATGGCTTCGGCTTCAGCGACGCCCATGTTCTTCACGCCGAATGCGACGTCGCGCGCGACGGATTCCTCAAAAAGCTGGTATTCCGGATACTGGAAAACCATGCCGACAAGCCTGCGGCCCTGCACGCGCTGCTTCTTGTCGCGCATGTCGTATCCGTCCACGCAGACGGAGCCGGAGGTCGGCTGCAAAAGGCCGTTGAGGTGCTGCACGAGGGTGCTTTTGCCGCTGCCGGTGTGGCCGATGAGGCCAAGGAACTCACCGTCCTCGATCGTGAGGTCGATATCGGTGAGGGCCGCGTTGTTCAGCGCGCTCCCCTGCATATATGAATAGTTCAGTTTTTTGATAACGATCGGCATATTGCTTCGGCCATCTCCTCCACTGTAAGTATGTCGCGCGGAAGCTGCGCGCCGGCGGCGTTGAGCGTGTCCGCAAGCTCCCGCATCACGGGTACGTCCAGCCTGTGCGCGCGAAGCTCGTCCCCGCGGGCGAATACCTCGCGCGGGGTGCCGGCCATGAGCAGTTTGCCGCCGCTCATCACTGCGATCCTGTCCGCGGCGAGCGCTTCTTCCATATATTGGGTTATCATCACGACCGTGATGCCTTTTTTCTCATGCAGATCGGATACGGTATCGATGATGTCCCGCCTTCCGCGGGGATCGAGCATCGCCGTCGCCTCGTCGAGCACGAGCACCTCTGGCTCCATCGCGAGCATCCCCGCGATCGCGATGCGCTGCTTCTGCCCGCCGGAGAGCATATGCGGCGCGCCTGTCGCATATTTGGTCATGCCCACCGCTTCAAGCGCCGCGTCGACACGCGCGCGGATCTCGGCGCTCGGTACGCCGAGGTTTTCCGGCCCGAAGGCCACATCCTCCTCAACGACGGTCGTCACAAGCTGATTGTCCGGATTCTGGAACACCATGCCGACCTTTTGGCGTATGGGTATGGTGCAGTTTTCATCCGCGGTGTCCATGCCGTCCACAAGCACGCGGCCCGCGCTCGGCAGAAGCAGCGCGTTGAGGTGTTTCGCAAGCGTGCTTTTTCCGCTTCCGTTGTGGCCGACCACGGCGATGAACTCGCCGCGCTCTATGCTCATCGTCACGCCGTCAAGGGCGGGTCTTCCGCCGTCCTCGTAACAGTATGACACGTTTTCGATCTCGATCATCGTTCCTCCCGGGCAAAACGCCGTTATTTGAAGCACATTCGCATCATTATCCAAAATAATATTATAACGCCGCCGCGCTTCAAAAGCAATGCGGCGCCTGCGCGCGGCGCATCGGTGAATAAGGTTACGAAAGTGTAAATGTTTACCTTGAAAGATGCAAAAGACGACCATATCTGTTAAAATCAATTTGTGTGCGCACAGCGCTTTGGAGGACATATGGATAGATCAGGCAATTTTTTCATACGATTGATAAAGGGGATCGTGATCGGCGTCGCCGCGATACTTCCCGGCGCAAGCGGGGGCGTGCTGGCGGTTTCGATGGGCGTATACCGTCCGGTGCTCGACGCGGTGACCACGCTTTTCAAAGCCTTCAGGCGCAACGTGCTGTTCCTGATGCCGCTTGGCATAGGCGGGGCGGCCGGCCTCTTCGCGACGAGCAACGCCGTTGAATGGCTTATGCTCAACTGGAAACGCCCCGTGATGTGGGCGCTCATCGGCATGGTCGCGGGCGGCATACCCTCGCTCATAAGGGAAGCGAACGAGCAGGGCTTCAGGAAGCGTTATCTCATCGGCATACCCGTCGGCGCAGGAATAATCGGCGCGGTGGCTCTTATGCAGGCGCTCCTGACCGGCGGAGAGGCGCTGCCGCTCAACGGCTGGACAGCGGCGCTCTGCGGCGCGCTCATCGGGCTCGGCACGGTGATACCCGGCATCAGCACATCGTTTCTGATGATGTACATGGGCGTATATGAGCCTTTTCTTGCGGCGTTCAACCGCTTTGACATACCCATCCTGCTTTGCGCGGTGGGCGGCGGGCTCGTGGTGATCGCGGCGCTCGTGGCGCTTGTGAAACGCCTGTTCGACAGGCATCACGGTTATGCTTACTATGCGGCGCTGGGGCTGCTTGCGGTTTCGGTGGCGCTCATATTCCCGGGCTTCGGCAAGGGCTGGCAGATAGCCCTTGACGCCGTGCTTTTCGCGGCGTGCTTCGTGATAACATACCTGCTTTGTGGGCGATCCGCCGGCGGGGCGGGAAAGGCGCGCAAGGCCGGCGACGAGGCCGGCCAAAGCGAGGAATCGGTTGAAAACGGCGAAAACGGCGCCGAAAATTGAAAGACATATGATTGGGGGATATTGTTGATGTTGAAAAAGGGTCTGTCGCTGATGCTTGCGCTTGCGTTCGCGCTCGCGCTCATACCCGCCGGCGCGGAGGCGACGGTGCTTTCCGGCTGGGCCAGCAAGGTGGATTATGAAAACACTGATCCCAACAAATACGCGGTGGAGATCGACGTTACAAATCAGGTGATAACGGTGTACAGCGGTTCTATCGGCGGGGCGATCGTGCTCCAAAGCCTTTGCACCACGGGAAGCGATGAGCATCCCACGAGCCGCGGAACATATAAGATGGGCGCGCTCAAGGAGCGTTTCGGATATTTTGTCGCATACGGACAGTATGCGCAGTACTGGTCGCAGGTGGTGCGCGGGATATACATCCATTCCGTCATGTACAACTCCAAAAAAGTTTCAAGCATGTCAAAAAGCGCGTATCGCGATTTGGGCAAAAACGTGTCCCACGGCTGCGTGCGCGTGCTGCCGGACGTCGCCCAGTGGATTTATTACAACTGCCCGCCGGGAACGGTGTGCAAGGTGACGAAGAAGGCCCGGGACGAAGAGCTTGTGAAAAAGCTCAAGGCCGCGATACCTTCTTATGACAATTATACGCAGCCGAAGGATTCAAAGGTTGATCCGTCCGAGATACCGGCGGTCATCAGATATGACGGCACCCCGATACGCACGGGTTCCTCAAGCACGAACGACAAGACCATCGGTTATCTTGCCTCGGGCACGAAGATAATGCTTTTGCAGCTCGCGCAGGACTGGTGCAAGGTGCGCACCGACGCGGGACAGATAGGGTATGTGAAAAGCCAGTATATCCTTGCGTATCCGGATTCCGCCGTCGAAACCGCGCAGGGCTACGCGGCAAGCGCGAAAACCTATGTTTACGCTTCCGCCAAAACGAGCGCGGAAACGCTCAAGCGCATTCCTTCAGGCGCAAGGCTCACGCTCATCAGCAGGGTGAGCGACGGCTGGTGGTACGGCACATATGACGGGGTAACGGGCTATATAAGGAACAAGTATGTCAAGACCGTAAGTGATTACGTTTTTCCGGAGCTTACACAAACGCCCGAAAGCACTCCGTCCGCAGGCGGCACGGGTTCGACCGGCGGACTTCTCGGCGGCGGCGCCTCAACATCGGGGAATTCGCAGCCTTCGGGCACAAGCAGACCGTCAGGCGGCAGTTCTGGAGGACTTATCGGGGGCAATTGAGCCTTTTCGCACAGCGAAGGGCAATAAGGAGCATAATTGAGACAACGCAGGAGAAAACGCAGGAACCGGATAATTGTCATCGTTGCCGCGGCGGTAATCGCCGCGGCCTTTGCCATACTGTTCTTTGCGACGGATGTTTTCCGCGCCGGGACAGAAACCGTGCCGGAGCCTTCGGCGGGGCTGAACACGACCGCGGCGCAGACGCCGCAGAGCACGGCCGCGCAGACCGCGGCGGGCGGCTTTTCGCCTTCCCAAACGGCGCAGCCGACGCCCGCGGCGGAGGCGAACGACGCGCGCACGCTCTATGAAACGGCGCTGACGGTGTATGCAAACGCCAAAGAACCGTATGTAAACGGCGAGATGCGCATAACATATGTGAACCATACCGGGGACACGCTCTATGAGGTGGTGCTGAGGCTCTATCCCAACGCCGTGGAAAAAGGCTCGATGAGCGTATCGCGTGTCGCGGTGAACGCCATGCGCGCGGATTACTCTGTTTCGGGCGACGACGGCAGCATACTCAGCGTTCCTCTTGACATGGAGATCGCGCCGGGCGAAAGCGCCGTGATATCGTTTGACTTCAGCATAATTCTGCCGCAGACGGGCAGCCGGTTCGGCGTGAATACAACGGGGATAATGCTCGGCAACGCGCTACCTGTCGCCGCGGTTTATGAAAACGGCGCGTGGCGCAAGGACGAATATACGGATGTCGGCGATGCGTTTTACAGCGAATGCGCGGATTACAAGGCGGCGATAAGCGCGCCGAAATACTATGCGCTCGCCTCGACAGGCTCCGTCGCTCAGACGGAGGAGGCGGACGGCATGACCACATGGTATGTCGCCGCGTCAAACGTGAGGGAGTTCGCGATGGCGCTCATGCGTGACCCGGCGGTGGCGCAGAGCGTCACGGAGGCGGGCGTCAAGGTATACTGCTACGGCCTTTCTCAGGCGAAGGCCGATTTCGGCGCGGAAACGGCGGCGGCGGCGCTCGATTATTTTTCGCAAAACATCGGCCTGTACCCTTATGAAACGTTTTATGTGGTGCCGTTTGATCAGGGCGGGGGAATGGAGTATCCCGGCCTCATCATGGTTTCGGAGGCGGCGTTCAAAAGCGCAAAGCGAAACGACGGAGTTATGATAATCGGGCATGAAACGGCGCATCAGTGGTTTTACGGCGTGGTCGGCAGCGATCAGATAAACTCGCCCTGGCTCGATGAATCGCTTGTGGAGTTTCTCGGCATGGATTTTCTTGAGGAGTATCTCGGCGCTTCGGCCGCGCAGGAGCAGAAGAGCGCGCGCTACGGCGCGGCGGAAAGCTATGTGCGCATATCGCGCATGGATTCCGCGGTGTATATGTCGGCGGGGGATTACTTCTATGTGATATACGTTGCGGGCTATCAGATGTACAGCAAGCTGTACGGCCTTTTGGGGCACGACGTGTTCTACGCGGCGCTCAGGCAGTATTATGAAGCGAACGCTTTTTCCGTCGCCGCGAAGGAGGATCTTGTCGGTGCGTTTGACGCCGTGACGGGCGAGAGCACCGGCGGCTGGTTTGAAGCGCAGCTTGCCGTGCCGTGAGCTTTTGAAAATCAGGGAAAGGGACCGCCGGAAAAGCGAGCGGTCCCCTTTTTTCACAGATCGTCGGCGTCCTGCACGGGCTGTTCGCCGTTTTCACCGGTGCCGGTGTAGCTGCCCTCAACATCCGAGAGTATTTCTCCGCGGCCCTGTGCGCGCATCGCTTCGGCCGCTTTTCTGGTCTTGGTCTTCTTCACCATAAAAAACACCGCCTTTCTGATATTATTATGCTCATGAAGGCGGCGCGTTATTACAATCTGGATTTATTTTACGGTTCGGTCATACGTTTGATCTCATCCTCCGTTGGCGGCGTTTTGCGCATGCCCTTTGCAAAGCGCTTTTCCTCCACGCGGCGGTTTATCCATTCGGAAACGAGCGTGTATACCACGGCCATTATCGGCACGCAAAGCACGATGCCCACGATGCCGAAAAGACCGCCGCCGAGGATCACCGCGATGAGCACCCATATGCCCGAAAGGCCGACCGCGCGGCCGACCACACGGGGATAAACGAGGTTCGCCTCAAGCTGCTGCACCACGAACACGCCGAGCGCGAACCACAGCGCCATCGGCGGATCGGTCACAAATATGATGAGCACGCCGAACGCGCCCGACACCCACGGCCCGATGATGGGTATCATCTGAGTCACGCCGACGCAGACGCTGATGAGCACGGCATACGGGAAGCCGAATATCACCATCATGAGATATGTCATCAAGCCCAGGATGGTGCATTCCGTTATCATGCCGAAAAAATAATCGTGAAGGGATTTGTATGTGCGCGAGCAGACGTCCATCACGCGCTCCGCCTTGTGCTCGTCAAGCGCGGCGACGATCAGCTTCTTCGCGCCGAAGGTCAGCTTTTCCTTGTTGTAAAGGGCATAAAAGCCGATGATGAACGCGATGAGCAGATCGATCACAAAGCCAAGCACGCTTATCGTGGCCTTGAGCGCATAGGACACGGCGTTTGTGAGGAAGCTGTCAAAAGCCGCAAACAGCTGTGAGGCAAGCTCCTTTACCTTCGTTTCGATATCGGGCGAAAAGTCGATCCGCTGCCATACGCCGTCCGCCCATCGCGTGAGCGAGCTTACATACCCGTCGAATCCGTCCGCAAGGGAAACGACGCTGTCCACCATTTTGGGTATTATGAGCAGCATGACGGCGATCACCGCCGCAAGGACGAAAATGAAGGAAAGCACCGTCGTTACCACGCGGCGCAGCCTGTGTTTTTTCCATCTTTTGAAAACGTGCTTTTCAAGGAAGCTCAGCGGCATGTTGGCAAGAAAAGCGATGATGATGCCGATGAAGACGGGTTCGAGGATGCTGAGGAAGCTTTTGACGGCGACCGTCACCGCGGGAAGGTTCGCAAGCACCTGATAGAGCACCACCCCGAAGGCGACGACGAGCAGCGTCCGCTTTGAACGCCGCCACAGCTCGCTGAACCGGTTGTTGCCGCGATCCCCGTCGGCAGGCTTTTTACCTTCCATATCAAACCGTGGGCGCCGAAGGACGCCCGTTCTCCCTGTCGAATTTTTCCGCAAGAAGCTTCGCCGAAATATAGGCGCTTATCGCGTCGATCGCCATGCGGTTTTTGCCGCCCCGCATGACGGCGAAATCGGCGTCGTCGATATATTTGCTGATGTATTCCTCATACATGGGCTTGACGGTGGCAAGGTACTGCTCCGATATGTTTTCGATGGAGCGGCCGCGCGCGCGGATGTCGCGCTTTATGCGGCGCAGCAGACAGATATCCTTGTCAACGTGCATGTAGACCTTGAGGCTCATCATGCGGTTGATGCGCGCGTCGCGGAACATGTGTATCCCCTCGAGGATGAGAACATCCGGCGGTGGAATGAGCTCTTCCGTATCCGCGCGCAGATGGTTGGTATAGTCGTAACCCTTGCGCGTGACGCTTCTTCCCTCGGAGAGCGCGGCCACGTCGGCCGCAAGCTGGTCGTAATCGAATGCGTCCGGCTCGTCATAGTTGATGTGTATCCGCTCTTCAAAGGTCATTTCGGCGTGATTGCGGTAATAACAGTCCTGACCGATGATCACGGCCTCGCATGTGAGCGACTCCGCGATCTCGCGCGCGAGGGTGCTTTTGCCGCTTCCGCTCGCCCCGCATATCCCGACGATTATCATGGCCGTATCTTCTCCTTTATATTCAATCAATCTTTCATCGGCACGATGTCGAACATCACGCCTGGCAGGCGGCGCTGAAGCCGCATCGCGATGTGATCCTTGGGATTTGTGCCGGCGTTGCCCTCGCCGAGGACGATGAGGGAAATGCCGTTTCGGAGCGCGTATTCGACGAGCGCGTCGTCCACGTTTTCCGCCCGCAGCAGCGAAAGATCCGCGCCCGCAAGCTGTGCCGCGGTGAAAAGATATTCGATGGCGTCGCTTTCAAAGGCGGAGTTCATGAATTTGCGGCCCGTCTCGACGCAGTGCACGACATGCAGCCGCGCGCCTGCGCCCGCGCCAAGCTCCACCCCGCGCGCCATCAGCTTGTCACAGGAGCGCTGATTTGTGACGCACACCATTATGTCACTTGCTGTTTCCGCCTTTTTCATTGTCTCTTATCGCATCCCTTATCTTGTCGGGCAATTCCGGCGCCGAGAAGCCTAAAAGCTTTTCGACGCAACCCTGCGGCGTATCCGCCGCCGCGAGCAGCGCAAGACAGCGCTCATCCGTGAAGCCGCGCTCCACAAAGGTGTTGAACTGCGCAAAAAGCATATCGTAAAACCCTTTTGTGTTAAATATGACCACCGGCGCTGAAATATAGCCAAGCTGATTGAGGGTGAGCACCTCCATCATTTCCTCGAGCGTGCCGAAACCGCCCGGCAGCACGACATATCCGTCGCTCAGCTTCTCCATGACGGCTTTGCGTTCGTGCATATCGGCGGTCACGATCAGCTCGTCGCAGTGCTCGAACGCGATCCCGGGCACGTTGAGCTTTTTCGGTATCACGCCGACGACGCGGCCGCCGGCGCTTTTCACGCCGCGCGCGCACGCGCCCATGAGCCCGGTCGTGCCCCCGCCGAAAACAAGCTCCAGGTCATTCTTTGCAAACAGCACGCCCAGCTCATACGCTGCGTCCGTGTAAACGCTTTCGACCTTGCCCGACGAGGCGGCAAATATACAAATACGGCGCATCACGCCCTCCGGTTTATCATAATACTCTTTTTTTCCGATTTTATTATAACATCACCTGCGCTCACATTGGAACAGCCATTTTCCGCCGTGACAGTTTTATCACATTTTAACGTGCGGATATTGATAATGTGAGTTAGAAATGTTATACTGGTCATACCAGTATGAATAAACTAACTCGGGAGGGCGCAAGCATGAAAATACAGGGGCCTGACGGAAGGTGGCTTTTCGGCACGGTAAAGGTCGGTGAAAAGGGCCAGATCGTGATACCGAAGGACGCGAGGGACATGTTCAACATAAAACCGGGCGACATGCTGATGGTCGGCGGTGAAGAAGGCACCGGGCTTGCCGTGTTCACAAGCGAAGCGCTCAACGCGCTTTTCAGCGGGATAACAGGCGCGGCCGACAGGGAGAAAAAATGAACTCGATAGAAATCAAAGGCCTCACGAAGCGCTTCGGCGCGCGCACGGCCGTGGACGGACTCGACCTCACCGTGAAGGAGGGAGAGCTTTTCGCGCTGCTCGGTGTGAACGGCGCAGGAAAAACAACGACGATACGGATGCTGTGCTGTCTTTTGCCGCCGAGCGGCGGCGACGCGCTCATCATGGGCAAAAGCATAGTGCACGACGCGCCGGCGGTGAAGGCGCTCAACAACATATCGCCGCAGGAAACGGCCATAGCGCCGAATCTCACCGTGCGCGAGAACCTCGCCTTCATGGCGGGGATATACGGCGCCGGCCGGAAGGAGAGCATGCGCCTTGCTGACGAGCTGGCAGGATCGTTCAAGCTTGAGGAGCGCGCGGACGACATGGCAAAAACGCTTTCGGGCGGCATGCAGCGCAGGCTTTCCATCGCGATGGCGCTCATATCAAAGCCAGAGGTGCTTTTCCTCGACGAGCCCACGCTTGGACTTGACGTGCGCGCGCGGCGCGATCTGTGGACGGTCATTGAAAGCCTCAGGACCAAAGTCACGGTGGTGCTTACCACCCATTATCTTGAGGAGGCTCAGGCGCTTGCGGACAGGATCGGCATAATGCACGAGGGCAGACTGCTTGCCCTCGGCACGGCGCGCGAGCTGATGGAGCAAAGCGCGACGCAGGATATCGAACAGGCGTTTTTGAAGATAACGGACGCTGCGGAGGCGGAAATATGAAAAGAACGATCGTATTTGCGTCGCGCACGCAAAAGGAGCTCATGCGCGATCCGCTGACGTATATTTTCGGCATAGGGCTGCCGGTGGTGCTGATCGTGCTGATGAGCGTGATAAACCGGAAAATACCGGGCGCGCCGTTTGCGATCGAGGGGTTCGCGCCGGGGATGGCGGTGTTCAGCCTTGCGTTCCTTTCGCTCTTTGGGGGGCTTCTTGTCGCCAAGGACAGGTGCAGCTCGTTCCTGATGCGCGTGTTCGCATCCCCTATGCGCGCGTGGGAGTTCATCGCCGGCTATTCGCTGCCGCTCATACTCATGGCGCTCATCGAGGGCGTGTTCTGTTTTGCCGCCGCAATGGCGATGGGGCTTGAATTGTCGGTGAACATGCTTTATGCGCTTGCGGCGCTTTTGCCTGCGGCGCTGATGTACATCGCGCTGGGCATACTGATGGGCACGCTGATGAGCGACAAACAGGTTGGCGGGATTGCGAGCCTGATAATCAACGCGGCAACGCTGCTCTCCGGCACATGGTTCGCGCTTGATCTGGTCGGTGAAGGCTTTCGCAGGGCGTGTTACATGATGCCGTTCGCCCACGCCGTGGACGCGGTGCGCTGCGCGCTTTCCGGCACAGAGGGCATATGGGGACATATCGCCGTCGTGCTTGGTTACACCGCTTTGATCGCTTTGATCGCGTCATTGTGCTTCAGTCACAGGATGAAAAACGCAGAGGCGTGAGCCGCGGCGTCAATAAACATATTGACCGTTTGCGTACATGGCAAGATAGAGCACCAGCAGAACGAGGCATATGAGCGTTGCGGCCGTGTCGCGTTTCGGCGTGTCGGTGATCGAAGCCATGGCGAACGCGAGCGGGAACGCCGCCGTGAGATAGCGCGGGGAGCTCAAAAGCCATGTGGCCCCGCAGGCCACGACGAAATATACGAGGAAAAACGCCGTGTATGAAGGACGCAGCTTCCTTGAACCGGCGTATACGATCGCAAGCGCGCCGAAGCTGTACACAAGATTAGGCAGCCACAGCCCGAACACCTTTGAAAGATCGCCCGCGCCGAGACTTGATACTAAATGCTCGATCTGCGTGGCAGCGGACTCGAAGAAGAAGCCGAAGCCCTGACTCCAGTGCTCGCTTTGATATTTCATGAATGTGAAGGGACTGCCCGTAACGGCATAATTGATATACAGATAACCCAAAAGACCGCACGGGATTATCAAAAGGCAGAGCGCACGAAGGACGTGCGTTTTTGCGTTTTGACGAAGCGTACCGGCGCGTCTTTCGGATAAAAGCTCATAAAGCCACTCGGAGAAAGCGAATATGATGAGAAGGCCGCCCACGCTTCTTGTGAAGCCTGCAAGCGCGCCGAATATACAGCCGAAAAGGTAGTGCTTTTTGCGCACGAGATAAACGCACGCAAGGCACAGCAGCACGAAAAGCCCCTCCGTCATCGGCGCCGCGAAGAAGAACGCCGCAGGCAGGATGAAAAGATATTTCATCGCCCGGAGGGCCGTGCCGCGGGGCATGTCAAGCGCCGCGGTTTCGTATGCGAGGATGGCGGCCGCGACGGAGGAAAGGTTTGAAACGATCATCGCGGAGGCAAAGGAGTTGCCCGTGACAAGGTTGAGCGGAGCGCACACGACGGGATAGAACGGGAAGAATACGATGTGGAAGCGCGGGTCGCCGACGGTGACATACCAGCGCTCCGATATGCCGAGATAGCTCGGCGAATCCGAACGGAGCCAGATCGTGCGCAGAGTGTCGAATATGCCGCCCGGATATGCGTCGCGCGCGATATAATACGCGGCATAAGCGGCGACATAAAGGAAAACGCGCGTGATGAGCATGAACATCACGATCTCGGCCCAGGGATGTCTCCGCTCGCGGCGAAGGCTGCGCTCGCCCAAAGCCGCGTCCGGCGGGATGGCGGCGTCCTTCGTGTGGAAGAGGCCGAAGGCGTGCACGAAGCGGATGAGGCAGAACACGAAAAGCAACGCAAGCGCGGCGCCGGTGAAAACGCCAAGCAGCGATGCGTCCGATACGAGGGCCCTCCATATGAACAGCGCCGCAAGCACGCCTGAAAGCGACGCGGTTATCGCGATTTCGGTTTTTGTTTCCATGGATAGGATTATACCATGAATATACGCGCCGCGCCACAGCGGTTGTATGTCGGGATGCAGAATGTATACAGGTATATATGCTTTGACGCTATTGAAAAGATTTTGCATTTTGACTAAGATAAACTCAGCCCCATGAGGCTCTAAATCTAAATAATTAAGGAGAATCAACATGATCGAGCTGACCTCGCATGGCGTGTATCTCGTCGACGGGAAGGTGCAGGAGAACGCCCCCGTGAGCATGACCCCGGACGAGGGCCGTGAACAGACGATAGCATACCGCATACTTCGTGCGCACAACGTTTCCGACGATCCCAAAAAGCTGCGCATCAAGTTCGACTGTCTCATGTCCCACGACATAACCTATGTCGGCATAATCCAGACGGCGCGCGCTTCCGGTCTCACGGAGTTCCCGCTGCCTTACGCGATGACCAACTGCCACAACAGCCTTTGCGCCGTCGGCGGCACCATCAATGAGGACGATCATGTGTTCGGCCTTTCCGCCGCGAAAAAATACGGCGGCATTTATGTTCCTGCAAACCAGAGCGTCATCCACAGCTATGCCCGCGAGGCCATGGCCAAGTGCGGCAGCATGATACTCGGCTCCGATTCCCACACGCGCTATGGCGCCCTTGGCACGATGGGCGTCGGCGAAGGCGGGCCGGAGCTTGTGAAGCAGCTTTTGAAGAACACCTATGACGTCAACGCGCCGGAGGTCGTTCTCGTGTATCTCAAGGGCACGCCGCGCCGCGGCATTGGCCCGCATGACGTTGCGCTCGCCCTCGTGGCCGCCACGTTTGAAAACGGCTTTGTCAAAAACAAGGTGCTCGAGTTCACAGGCCCCGGCCTTGCCGCGCTGCCCGTCGAATTCCGCAACGGCATAGACGTCATGACGACTGAGACCACCTGCCTTTCATCCATATGGGAAACCGATGAAAAGGTTCGGCATTATTATGAAGTTTACGGCCGTCCCGAGGATTACAGGCAGCTCAAGCCCGGCAGGACCGCCTATTATGACAGCATGATAACCATCGATCTCGACAGCATGGAATCGATGATCGCCCTGCCGTTCCATCCCTCCAAGGCGCATACCATCCATGAGTTCAACGCCCATGCGAAGGAGCTGCTTGCCGAGGTGGAGGCCGAGGCCGCGAAGAAATTCCCCAAAGCGCATACCGATCTTGTTTCCAAGGTTCAGAAGGACGGCACAGTGCTTGCCGATCAGGGCATCATCGCGGGCTGCGCGGGCGGCACATACGACAACCTTGTCGAGGCCGCGGCAATAATGGACGGCGGCGACGTCGGCAACGGATATTTCTCGATGAGCGTTTATCCGATGAGCGTGCCGGTGAACCTCGCCATCAACCGCGACGGCACGAGCGACAAGCTGCTTGAGGCGGGCGCGATAATAAAGCCGTGCTTCTGCGGCCCGTGCTTCGGCGCGGGGGATGTTCCCTCGAACAACGGCCTTTCGCTGCGCCACACCACGCGCAACTTCCCCAACCGCGAAGGCTCAAAGCCCGGCGAGGGCCAGATCGCGACGGTCGCCCTCATGGACGCTCGCTCCATCGCGGCCACTGCGCGCAACCACGGCGTGATCACCGCCGCGACGGACGTCGAGTACGATATGCCCGAGATCGAATATCAGTTCGATCCCTCGGTATACGAAAAGCGCGTGTATAACGGCTTCGGCCATCCGATACCGTCCGAAGAGCTGCGCCTCGGGCCCAACATAACCGACTGGCCCAAGATGTACGCCCTCAATGAGAACCTGCTCGTGGAGCTTGCGGCGGTCATCACGGATCCCGTAACCACGACGGATGAGCTTATCCCCTCCGGCGAAACATCGAGCTACCGTTCCAACCCGCTTCGCCTTGCGGAGTTCACCCTGTCGCGCCGCGTGCCGGAATACGTCGGCCGCAGCAAGCAGACGAAGGCCGTTGAGGATGAGCGCATCGCGGGCAAAAAGCCGCAGAAGCTCATGGACGCGCTCTCCAAGGTCGGCGACGCGCAAAAGCTCATCGACACGACCTCCACAGGCTCCGCCATATTCGCCAACAAGCCGGGCGACGGCTCCGCGCGCGAGCAGGCGGCCTCCTGCCAGAAGGTGCTCGGCGGCTATGCTAACATCTGCTATGAATATGCGACGAAGCGCTATCGCAGCAACTGCATCAACTGGGGCATACTGCCCTTCACGCTCGATGCGGACGCGAAGTTCGACTATGAACCGGGCGACATGGTGTTCGTGCCGGGCGTGCGCGCCGCGGTTGAGAACGGCGTTGAGCGCATACCGGGCAAGGTGATCAGAAAGTCGGGCGCGGTGGACGACGTTACCCTTTATGTGAAGGGCCTCACGGCGGATGAGAAGCAGATCCTTCTCGACGGCTGCCTGATGAATTATTACGCCGCGGAGAACGCGAAAAAATAAACCGGACAAAGCATGATAAAAGCGCCGCAAAGCCATGGCTTTGCGGCGCTTGTAGTTGTGTTGACGCGACGACGCCTTAACGGCGCGCCGGGTCATTTTTTCAAAAGCACGTCCTTCATCAGATCGCCGAGCCTTTGGATGCCCACGGGGATATCCTCGATCGGACAGCCGGAGAAATTGAGGCGGAAGGTGCCTTCGTGCCCCGCGGGATCGCTGAAAAAGTGAACGCCGGGGATGTATGCGACCTTCTTCTCGCCCGTCGCGCGGGTGACGAGCGCAAGCATATCGAGCGCGCGGCATTCGCCCCAGACGAAAAGACCGCCTTCGGGCCGCGTGTATGCGCACTCCTCGGGAAAGTATTCATCCATGGCGGAAAGCATCGTGTCGAGGCGGCGTCCGTAAGCGGGGCATATGCGCGCGAGCTGAGGGCCGAGCAGCCCGCGGGTGAGAAACTCCGCGGCGATTGCCTGCATGAGGGTCGGGGTTATCGTGTCCGCGCCCTGCTTGATGATTATCATCTTGCGTATGAGATCGGCGGGGCCTACCGCCGCGCCGACGCGCATGCCGGGGCTCATCGTCTTTGAAAAGCTGTTGAGCAGCACAACGCGGTCGTGCCTGTCAAAATGCTTTATCGGGGGCAGCTCCTGTCCGCTGAAGCGGAGCGCGTAATACGGATCGTCCTCGACGACCGTCACGTCGTATTCCTCCGCAAGCTGCGCGATCTTTTGCCTGCGCTCAACGCCTATCGTGCGGCCGGAGGGGTTCTGGAAGGTGGGTATGCAATAGAAGAACTTCGGATGATGGAGGCGCATGAGGCGCTCGAGCTCATCCACCATCACGCCCTCGTCGTCGCTTGGTACGCCCACAAGCTTTGCGCCCGAAATGCGCATCGTCTGCAGCGCGCCCAGGAAAGTGGGCGCTTCAACGAGGATCACGTCGCCGGGGTCTATATAGGCGCGGCAAAGGAGGTCGATCGCCTGCGAGGAGCCTGTCGTGGGCAGTATGGCCGAATCGGGCACGTCGACGCCGCGCGGTTTGAGCATATGCTCGTTGACGGCGCGCCTGAGCGGGGCATAGCCCTCCGTGGCGCCGTATTGCAGTATCTCAGGCCCTTTTTCGAGCAGCAGCTCGTTTGCGATGATGCGTATTTCATCGACGGGGAAGGACTCCGCCGAGGGGTTGCCTCCGCCGAAGGATATTATGTCCCCCGCGGCGAGCAGCTTGAAAAGCTCACGGATAGCGCTTCCGGTTATACCGTCAAGACTGTGCGAAAACTGCGGCATGTTGGATAACCTCCGTTCTGAATGGACGATTATGTGAATACTGTTTGTTAAACGCTTACATTTGTATTTTACTGCTTAATCATGCCGCATTCAACGCGCAGGGGCATAATATATCCTATATTAACTTTACGTTTACCCGGCGTCCGTCACACCACATATTCGCCCGGCACGTTTTCAAGCACCACGCGCAGGGCTTCGCCGGCCGTGTCGCCCTTTGCGGCCTCAGCGCGCTTCATGCCGTATTCGACGAGAGCGCGCGCCGCCGCGATGCGGTCGGCGTCCTTTTCGGCGTGCTCGCAGATGTAGAGGAGCGTTTCCATGCCGGAAAGGGCGGCCTTTTTTATCGCGATGTCAAGCTTCGTCATTCGCCTGACCTTCCGCGGCGCTTTTTTGGGCCTGCATCAGATCGAGCGCCTGCTGCTTGCCGTCAAACGTCATCAGCCGGAGCCCGACCGCGGGCGTAAGCATGCCCAGGCGCACCATGTTGATCACGGTCTCGTTGTGGGCGGCGACGCTGAAACGGTTTTCACGCTGCGCGCGCACGCTCACCGCGAATTCAAGCGGCAGACGGTTATCGAGCGCGCTCACGCGATAGAGCGCGTCCGAGGTGAAATCCGTGTTCTCGCCGGAGGGCAGGGAAACCTTGCGCGGCAGGGTGGAAAATTCCCGTTCCACCTCGATCTCCTGCCGCACGGCCTCCTCGAACGCGCCGTGCACTATGCGCGCGGCCACGCGGGAACGCTTTGAGGACGCTTCCTGAAGCGCGGCGATGGCGGAGGCCGCGGTCACGCCGCCGTATGCCGATCCGCGCGAAAAATCGTTCGCGCCGGATTCCTCCTTTACCCCGTCGCGCAGCACTTTGGCGAAGCCCGCAACATAAGCGGGCAGCGGGGGAGTCTGGAACCATGTTACGCCGGCGAGGCTGTCCCCCTCGTGAACGTCCCTCGACCAGTCGCGAAGGTCGTCCGCGTCGAAGCCGGAAGCGCCCGTGACAAGAAGCTTGTTGTGGGAAGCCATGAAGGCGTTTTTCAAAACGATCTGATCCAGCTTGTCGGCGTAAAGCTGCTGCGTTTCGAACATGTCGACAAGGCCGAAGCCGAGCGCCGTGCCGCGCCGCGGGAACATCGGCGTGACCACAAAGGGATACCTGCCGTGCGCAAAATAGCCCTGTGGTTTCACATCGCGGCTGTCCTCGAGGATCATACCGCCGGCGAGCTTCGTCATATGCACGCTGTAGGTTGATGTTTCAGCGTCAAATTCGCGCTCCCAGCACTCGATGAGCAGCATCTCGTCGCCGAGTCCGCGCGACAGAAATGCGTCCTTGCGCGGGGTCACCGTGACGGGCTCTGCGCCCATGCTTTCAAAGCGCGCCGGGTAATGCGCGGCGAACCACTGCGCTGGATAGGGCGCGATCTTGAATATCGCGCGCGAATCCTGGATGTCTGCGGCGAGGGGGTCGAAGAGCACGTTGTGCGCGTCCGCCCGCCTGATGAACGCCGCGCCGAGGCCGTTGTTCTCGCTTTCGTCATAACCCGTTTCCATCACCATGTAGCCGCCGACGAGAAGATCGTGGATAAGCTCGCCGTATTCGCGCTCAAACCTGCCGATACGGTGGTTTTCCGCGACGAGCGCCGTCAGCGCCTCCGCCGTTTTTTCGTTTTCGGGCGAATCCGCGCTTATCACGGCTTCGGGCAGCTGATCCATGAGATCCGCGCGTATGCTTTCCACCGTGGACTGTATGACGGGCGTTACGGGACGCGGCTCGTTCGCGTCCTTCAGCGGCACTTCGTCCCAGTGGCCGCCGCAGTATATCCTCTCGCACCTGTCGAGCCGCTCCCATTCGGCGGCATAAGCGTCCCTGTATTCGCCAAAGAGCGTATACAGCCTGTCCGCCTTCGTTTCACTTGCTTTTTTCATGTTTGTTTCCTCCTTTTTTCATCTGTCCATGAAGCCCGCGGGGGGCTTTGTTTCCTCAAACGGGTCGTATCGCCTTTCACAGATTTTCTCAGTCGCCGTGCCCGTCCTGCCGGGTCTTGACATGAGCGCGTAGCGCAGCGCCTCGGGCGCGTGATCCTCCCCGTCGGCCGCGTCCTCCCTGTCGTGCTCGGAAAAAACCAGCCCGGGCAGCGTGCGGATAAGCTCCGTGCACTGCGGGAAAACGCGCCAGAGGGGGAGACCGTCCCCGGATGCCGCAAGGAAGCTTCTCACCCTTTGCCAGCCGGCGACGCGGGCATTGTCCGCCGGGGTCACGGCCACGCCCGCTTTAAGGAACAGCTCCGCGATGCTTTCACCCTCAAAACCGCCGAGACCCTTGAGCGTCGCGCCGCGTTTCTGCCACATGTCGGGGCTTGCCACGGTGTATGAAATGCGCTCTTTGCCGGAAAGCTCAAGTATCTTCGCAGCGACCTCATCCGCTCGCATGGCGCGCACATACAGCTCCCTGTATGTATAGACCCTTCCGTCGCCGTCCACGGCGTGCCACAGCACGCAGCAGGGGTCGTTGTAGCCCCAGTCCATGGAGCGGAAGCGCTTCCACCAGGCGGGGATCTCAAACGGGGGCGCAACGTGCCTGTCGCGCGAAAACTCCCTGAAATACTGCCCGGCATGCACATCCCAGTCGCCGTCGAGATACGCCCTGCGAAGCTCCTCGGGCAGGCTTTCAAGCGTTTTTACATAATCAGGGTCGGCCGCGAGCAGCACCTCGTTATCCCACACGCGCGCGGGTATGAAGCGGTAATCCTCGGCGCGTTCCCCGGGGTTATACCGCCTGTCGATGAAAAGGCGCTTGACCCATCCGTGACCGACGTTGCCGGGGTTGCAGGTGTAATACATGCGCGCGCGGAAACCGGTTTTCACAGTGCGGTTGCAGGTGGTGAGAAAGCGCATCTGCTCCTCTGTGAAATGCGTGGCCTCCTCCATGCCTATCACGTCGTACTCCTGACCCTGATACTGATAAACGTCGTTTTGCGCGTCGCAATAGCCGAGGCGTATGCGGGAGCCGTTAGGGAAGAGAAACGTGCGTTCCGAAGCGTTGTATCTGACCGCGCCGGAAAGTTCCCTCAAAAGCGGGACGACGTGGTTCTCGCGAAGCTCCGGCAGGGTCCGCCTCAAAAGCAGGCTGTTGAGGCCGGGCGTCGCGAGGGAAAGCAGCACGAGCTTCCTGCGCATGGCCCAGCTTTTGCCGCCGCCGCGCGCGCCGCCGTAGGCCGTGTGGCGGGCAACGGATGCAAAAAACTCCGCCTGACGCGGATTGGGCGTGCCGCGAAGGACGAGTATCATCGCGTCGAGACCCCCTTTCAAATGCTGCCGTAAAGCCGCGCGGCAAGCTTCGTGATGAGCGCTTTCCTGTGACGCAGCACCGTTGAACGGTCGCACAGCAGCTTGTCCGCGATATCGGTATCGTTCATGCCCCGCGTATAGCGAAGCTCCAGAAGCTGGAAAAGCGGGTCCGTTTTGAGACATTCCATTGCGTTCGTCATCTTTGTCACCTCGCGCTCGTCCGCGTTTATGCGGCTGCGCAGTCGCGCCATCTGCATCGCGTGCACCTCCTCCGGCTCGACGCGCATTCCGGGGCGCAGAATGCTCACGAGCGACGCGGAGCAGTGCCTGAGCGCTTCCACGCCAAGGTTCTCAAGCTCGGCAAGCTCCTCATTTTCATCTTCAAGTCTTGCCCGCACGAGCGAAAGCTCGCTGAGGCGTTTTTCCGCCGCGGTATATGCCGCGCGCTGCGCGTCTTCGTGTGAAACGCGCTGCGTTTGCCGCTTCATCGCCGGTCGCGGCAGCACCATCATGTTCTCGATGCTTTGATCCTGCATCTTCATTTTTTTGTTTCCTCCCACTCAAAAACAGAACGTCTGTTTGGATTTGAGAGCATTTTATATCACCGTTTGGATTTGCGCAACAGCAAAAAAGCCCGAAACGGGCTTTAAGTACCTGTTTCGGGACTAAAAAGTATCATTTTGCACTTTTGGAGGGGTAAAAAAGCTAAACTTCAGTTTGTGGGAAGGCCGTATTTTTGTTTTAGCGCGTCAAGCGTGCCGTCTGCGCGCATTTCGGAAAGCATCATGTCCGCAACCGCGGCCACGGCGGAATTGTCCGAAAGACAGGCCACCGCGTAATCGACGGTGCCCAGCTGTTCGCCGCAAACGGAAAAGCTGTATTGATCCTCATATTTTGCGGCCATTATGCCGGTGAGAACGATAACGTCCGCCCGGCCCGAATCAAGCGCGCGGAAAAGCTCGTCGTATGAGGCGAATTTCGCCGTGTTGCCGCTCATTGTGAAGCCGTCATCCTTGCGCGCCTCGATATAGGATGAAAGAGCGTTGTACATGCAGCCGGTCGGCACATAAAGGCTCGTGCTGCTTGCGGACTGGATGTAGCCGATGACGGTCGTTTTCGTAATCTTAACGTCCTCGCCGCCTTCTTTGGCGATAAAATAGATCGGATCCGTGTAATATGACGAAGAGTAGGAATAGCCGGAAAACGCATCCTTTGGCATAAGGCATATCGCGGCGTCTATATCACCGTCGGTAAGCTTGATGGCGACGTTCATCGAGGTCACATCCACAAGCTCCACGGCCGTACCGCCCGACCGGTCGGCGTCCGCGCCCATTATCCTTTCGGCAAGCAGCGCGGCAAGCTCCGCTTCAAGCCCGGCGCCGTCCTCGCCCATGCCGGGCACGTCGCTTCTTATGCCGACGCGAAGCACGCCGTTATCCCAAATTGTCGCGATCTCGGCGGAGGAGAGCGCCATCGGTTCCGCGCGCAAAAGCCGTGTCATGACAATAAGCAGCGCAACGACGGCGACGACGACAAGCACGCGGCGCGGGCGCTTGCCCTTTTCGCCGCGCAGCGTGAACAGCCGTTTGCCGTGCTTCTTCTTTTCAGCGGGGCGCGTCACGCCCCTCATGCGCCGAACCTTCATGTGATAGATTATACCCCAGCGCGGGCCGCGTTGACAAGGCGGCTTGATTTGGGATATACTGAATCGTTACAAACAAAGTGTAAACAATCAAGGAGAATAAGCCTATGCGCAACCTTACTTCCGATGCTCTTCGCGAGCTGTACCTCAGATTTTTTGCCGAGCGCGGCCATGCCGTGATACCATCGGCTTCCGTAATACCCGAAAACGATCCCACCGTGCTTTTCACAACGGCCGGCATGCACCCGCTTGTGCCGTATCTCATGGGCGAGAAGCATCCCGCCGGCACGCGCCTTACGGACGTGCAGAAATGCGTGCGCACCGGCGATATAGACGAGGTGGGCGACACCTCGCACTGCACCTTCTTCGAGATGCTCGGCAACTGGTCGCTCGGCGACTATTTCAAAAAGGAATCGATCGCCTGGAGCTATGAATTCCTCACGGATGAAAAATGGCTCGGCATACCCAAGGACAGGCTTTATTTCACCGTGTTCGAGGGCGACGCCAACGCGCCGCGCGACATGGTTGCATACGATCGCTGGGTGGAAATGGGCGTGGATCCATCGCACATATTCTTCCTTGGCAAAAAGCATAACTGGTGGGGCCCCGCCGGCATGACCGGCCCCTGCGGCCCGGATACCGAGATATTCTATGACACCGGAAAGCCCGCCTGCTGCGAAGGGTGCAATCCTTCGTGCGACTGCGGCAAGTATCTTGAAATATGGAACAACGTTTTCATGGAGTACAACAAGCTGGGCGAGGGCAGATTCGAGCCGCTCAAACAGAAGAACGTTGATACCGGCATGGGGCTCGACCGCACCGTCGCCACCCTTCAGGGGGCGGAGAGCGTGTTCGACACGGACGCCTTCACCGGCATAATCAAAAAGATAGAGGAGCTTTCGCATCAGGGCTACAAGGATTCGAAGGAGACCGTCAGGGCGTTTCGGATAATCGCGGATCACATCCGCTGCGCATCGTTCATCCTGGGCGATCCCCGCGGCGTGACCCCGTCCAACATCGATCAGGGCTATATCCTGAGAAGGCTCATCCGCCGCGCCATCCGCTACGCGATGCAGCTCAATATGCCCGAGGACAGCCTGAAGCTTGTGGCGGAAGCCGTGATCGGGCATTACGGCCGCGTGTATCCGGAGCTTGTCGACAACCGCGGGAAGATCCTCGAGGAGCTTTCGCGCGAGGAGGCAAGGTTCCAGCGCACGCTCAAAAACGGCATGAAGGAGTTCGAGCGCATCAAGAACAACTTCCCCGACGGCATGATTGACGGCGTGACCGCTTTCCATCTTTATGATACATACGGCTTCCCCATCGAGTTCACGCAGGAGATGGCGGGGGAGTGCGGCCTCAAGGTGGATCGCGAGGGCTTCGAGGCAGCGTTCGCGGAGCATCAGAAGAAGTCCCAGGCGGGCGCAGAGCAGCGCTTCAAGGGCGGCCTTGCCGACACGGGCGAGGCCACGGCGCGCCTGCATACGGCGACGCATCTTCTTCAGGCGGCGCTCAGGCATGTTCTCGGCGACGGCGTCGCCCAGAAGGGCAGCAACATCACCGCGGAACGCCTCCGCTTTGATTTCAGCTTCGAGCGCAAGGTGACCCCGGAGGAGCTCAAGGAGGTCGAACGCCTCGTCAACGAGGCCATCAAGGCCGACGCGCCCATAACCTGCGTTGAGATGACGGTGGACGAAGCGCGCGCCGAAGGCGCCATCGGCCTTTTCGGCGACAAATACGGCGAGCGCGTCAAGGTGTATACCATGGGCGCGTTCTCCAAGGAGATCTGCGGCGGGCCTCATGCCTCGCACACGGGCGAGCTCGGCGCGTTCAAGATCAAAAAAGAAGAGGCCTCAAGCGCGGGTGTGCGCCGCATAAAGGCCGTGCTGGAATAAGCATATGGCGCAGTGGTTTGAATACGATTGGCCGATAGAAGGCGACACGGCGCGCTTCGCGGTGGATATGGCGCTTACGGACATGCAAAGCGAAGCGTGGCCGTATCTGTCCTATATCTCCTGTGAAAGCCGCCGCAAGGACGCCACCTCGCTCAATGCGCTTGAGACCGCGCGCGCCGAGGCGATAAGAAAGACGTTTTTGAAAAACACCTCCTGTCTGTATGCGGGCTATATCGAGACCGGCGCGCAGAGGCAGTATTATTTCTATGCCCACGACAAGAGCGCCGAGCGTACCCTCGCTTCGATCGCGCAGAAGGAAAAGCTCCTGCTCATATGCCGCGCGGGCGCCGCGCAGGAACCTTCATGGGTGACGTACCGTTCGCTGCTCTATCCGGACGCGGCCAAGCTACAGACCGAGCGCAACCGCGACCATATCGAGCTTATGCGCAAAAACGGGGACGGCATCGTGAGCCTTCGCCGCGTATCGTTCTCGCTGTTCTTTCCGACGGAAAGCATAATGATGCTTTTTGCGGAGGAGGCGCGGCTTTCGGGCTTTGCCATTTCAGGCCCCGTGTACGAGCCGGAGCATGAGCTTGCTTACGGCATGACGATCGTCCGCCTTTCGACGCTTGAAAAGCCCGGCATAGACGAGCTTACCACCCGCACGATACGCATCGCGGAAAGATACGGCGGCGAGCTGAGATACTGGGATTCCCCGGTCGTGCGCCGCGGCGGCCCGATAATGGAAAACTGAACGCATAATCAAAAAAGCGCCCCCGGCTGGCCGGGGGCGCTTTTGACTTGCATGCGCGAAGGGCCTTTCGCGCGCTTTTCGCGAAGCCGCTCTATGCGACGATCTTGTAATATGTTCTCGCGGTCAGGGCGTAGACCGCGGCGTACACTGCGGCGAAGGCGACATAGCAACCGAGCGTGCATTTGAGGAAAAGCGTCACGTTTGTGAGCGCAAGCACCCGGAAAAGCACGGTGATGAGCGGGAAGGCGAAGGCCACATGTATGCCCGCCGCGACGAGCGGGAGGAAGAACACCGTGAGCACCTGCGAGCGCACGGAGGCTTTCACCTCCGCGTGGGTGAGGCCCACCTTCTGCATGATATCATACCGGCCGCGGTCGTCATAGCCTTCGGATATCTGCTTGTAATACATTATGAGCGCCGCGGCGCAGGTGAACATAAGCGCGAGAAACACGCCGAGAAAGAACAGCCCGCCGTATGCGTTGTAATAGTTTTCGCGCGTCTGCTCCATGTATGATACCCTGAGATAGAAGCCTTCGCCTTCCGGGAGCGAGCTTTCATAGCCGTTGAACGCCGCGGCTATGCTTTCATAGAGCGCGGCCTCGTCCGACACGTCGTTCGTGTCCATGCCGCAGTAGAACGAGAAGCGGCGATAATACTGCGCGTCCTCGCCCGGGGCAAGTCCGTTCAGGCTCACGTTGAAATCGAGCATATCCTCAACGTCCGGCACGATGATGTATATGACGCTTTCGTTATCATTCGTGTAAACGTTGTTGTAAAGCGAAAACTCGTCGAGGCAGTCCACGATGCGGTAGCTGTGGCCGCAAAGGGATGCCGTCGCGCCGGAACAGGGATGGTTTTTTGAATAATACAGCGCCTCGTCCGTCTCGAGCGTTTCGTGCGCGCCGGTAAGCGCGTTATAGTCCTCAACCGGCAGCAGGTACACGAGTGACGCGCCGTCGTCGTTATCCAGAGAGGTAAAATCCATCCCGGTAACGCTGCACCAGTATTCCATATAACGGTATTTCACGACGTTTTTCACGTCGATACCTGAGGATGCGGCCGCCTCGTGCGTAAGCTCCGTCACGCGGGCGTAAGTCTCCTCGGTCAGATCGGCCGCGTGCACCTCGACGTTTTTCGGGTATAACGCGCGCAGCGTATCATCCACGCCGTAATAAAGGCATATCGTCGTTGAAAGCATGACGAGCACCATGGTGGAGAGTATGCAGATGTTTGCAAGCCCCACCGCGTTCTGCTTCATGCGGTATATCATCGAGGACACGGAGATGAAGTGCCTTGTCGTGTAATAAAAGCTGCGGCGCTTTTTCAGCGTTTTCAGAAGCGCTATGCTGCCGGATGTGAAAAGGCAGTACGTGCCTGTGATGACGAGTATCACCGCAATGAAGAAAAGCGCGACCACGACGGACGGCCGCCTGGTCAGGATCGCGATGGCATACCCGGAGCCAAGCGTCAGTATGCCGAGGATGGTCGTCACCCATTTTGTGCGCGGTTCCCGCTCGCCGACGTTTGTGCTTGACAAAAGCTCCACAGGCTTCGCCGCGCCCACGCGGGAGATGTTCCACAGCAGCGTGACGGCAAACACACAGGAGAACAGCGCGAGCGTCAGGCCGACGCCGTATATGCTCACCTCAAAGCCGAAGGGTACCTCAAGGGAGAGCATACTGCACACGATGAGCAGCAGCAGCTTTGAAAAAAGTATTCCCGCTCCGAGGCCAAGCGTCATGGAAGCGAGCGAAGCGTAAAGCGTTTCCGTCGCCATAAGGCGGGCGATGTGCTTTTTGCCCATGCCGAGTATGTTGTAAAGGCCAAGCTCCCGCCGCCGCTGCTTCATCAGAAAGGAATTTGCATAAAGTATTATCACGGCGGAGAATATGGCGATGATTATACAGCCGAAGGACAGGACGCCCCGCAGGGAGTCGCCGCCTTGCATTTGCGAAAGCCCACGGTTCATCACGAGGAAAAGCATCATGTAAAACATGGCCACACAGCCTATGCAGGCAGCGAGATAGGGTACGTACATGCGCCGGTTGCTTTTGAAATTCGTGAGCGCGAGCCGCGTGAAAAGTCCTTTACGCATGGCGTTCGCTCCCTGTCGCGATGGCGGTGAGGGTGTCGCTTATGCGGGCAAAAAACGCCTCCTCATCCATGTTGGCCCGGTAGAGCTGATGGAAAACCTCGCCGTCCTTAATGAAAAGCACGCGGCGCGCGTGGCTTGCGGCTTTCACGGAATGGGTGACCATCAGTATCGTTTGGCCGCCGGCGTTTATCTCCCGAAAAACGCGCAGGAGCCCGTCCGTCGCGCGGGAGTCAAGCGCGCCAGTGGGTTCGTCCGCAAGGATGAGCTTGGGCGAGGTTATGAGCGCGCGCGCCACGGCCGTGCGCTGCTTCTGCCCGCCGGAGATCTCATACGGAAATTTGCGCAGTATGTCCGTTATGCCGAGGCTTTGCGCGATGGGCGCGAGTTTCGTCTCCATATAGGAATAATTGCGCCCGGCAAGCACCAGCGGCAAAAATATGTTGTCCTCCACGCAGAAGGTGTCAAGCAGGTTGAAATCCTGAAAAACGAAGCCGAGGTTATCGCGCCTGAAGGCTGCGACGTCGCTTTCCTTTATGGAAAAAATGCTTTGCCCGCCAAGCAGCACGTCCCCCTCGGTCGGCCTGTCAAGCGATGCGATGATGTTGAGAAGCGTCGTCTTGCCGCTGCCGGATTCGCCCATTATCGCGACATATTCACCCTCCTCAACGTCGAACACGACGTTTGAGAGCGCCTGCACCGGATTGCCGCCGAAGCGGGTCGTATATATTTTTTTGATATTCCTTACTTCAAGCAGTGCCATAGGATCCTCCCGCAAAAATCAGTTTATGGCCTGAGTATAGCAGGAACGCCCCGCGGGAAACCATCGAAACGGCTTACAGGGCGGCGCACGGGGCTTACGTTTCGGTAAGGTTCATTCGGGACGGCTCGTGTTCGAGGCGAGATCGATGCAAACGCGGGTGCCGCAATGCGGCCGCGACGCAAGCGATATGGAGTGGCCGAGCTTCGCGAGCACGCTGCGCGTGAGATAAAGGCCTATACCGGTGGCTTTTTTGTCCGCGCGGCCGTTGTAGCCCGTGAAACCCTTTTCAAACACGCGCGGAACATCCTCAGGAGCGATGCCTATGCCGTCATCCTCGATGACGAGCGTCATGCCACGGGCAAAAACGCGCACATGTCCGCCCGATGCGTATTTGAGCGAGTTGGTGAGCACCTGTTCGATGCAAAACGCGAGCCATTTTTCATCCGTGAGCACCGTGAGGCCCGTCTCGTCAAATGCGAAAGCGGTTTTTGTGACGACGAACACGCGCGCGAGCTTTCGCACGCACCCGCGCACGACGTCGTCAAGATTCGTCCTCGAGAGCACAAAGTCGCTTGAGGGGCTCTGCGCGCGCACAAAACCGAGCGCGGTGTCCACATACTGTTCGATGCGCAGAAGCTCCGCGGCGAGCTTATCATCCCGCGCGTCCGCGCCGAGCATGAGCGAGAGCGCGGCGATGGGCGTTTTTATCTGATGCGCCCAAAGCGTGTAATATTCCGTGTTCTGCCTGTCCCTGTAATTCAAACTTGCGGCGAGAGCCTTTTTGCTCTCGTAAAGCGCGGCGAGCAGCCTCTGGTAATCCTCCTCGATCATATCGGCGGGCTGGGGCAGGCCGGAAAGCTCCGTTTCCATGCGCTTCATGACGAGCGCAAGCTCATCGTGCCGCCTTTTATAAGAAAGAAAGCGGATGAGCCCCAGCAGCGCGAACACCGCGAGCGTGAGCGCGCAGGAATACCATACGGCCTCGGCCGGCAGCTCGTAGAGCGAAAAGACGAGCGCGAAAATGCCCCCGGCCGCTGCAAGCCCGACGAGGAGCGTTATATGGCGCCTGAGATATGAAAGGATAAGTTTCATTCGATTATATAGCCTTCCCCCCGCCTTGTGGCGATGAACCCGTCAAGCCCGAAGGAGGCAAGCTTGTTCCTTACGCGGGATACGTTCACCGCGAGGGTGTTCTCGTCGATATAGCTGTCGGTTTCCCAAAGCCGCGTCATGAGCGCCTCGCGCGAGACGACCGCGCCGCGGTTTTCCATGAGCATCTCGATTATCCGGTACTCGTTGCGCGAAAGCTCCACCCGCTCGCCGGCGATATGCAGCGTCGCATCGGCCGTATTCAGCATCGCGCCGCGGTGCTCGATGAGGGCTGTCTGCCCCGCGAAATCGTAGCTTCGCCGCAACAGCGCCTGGACCTTCGCGCTCAAAACGGAAAGGTCGAAGGGCTTGGCGATGAAATCGTCTCCGCCCATGTTCATGGCAAGCACGATGTTCATGCTGTCGGACGCCGAGGAAACGAACATGACGGGCGCTTTTGATATCTTTCTTATTTCGCTGCACCAGTGATAACCGTTGAAGAACGGCAGCATGACGTCCATGAGCACAAGGTGCGGGCCGAATGCGGCGAACTGCGGCAGGATATCGTGAAAATCCTGCGCGCACGCCGTTTCAAACCCCCATGATGAAAGGTGCATGGCCATCGCGGAGGCGATATTGGCGTCGTCTTCAACGATAAAAATTCTGTATCCCATGCGTTCATTATAAATGTCGGCCGCGGCGTTTGCAACAAAGGCCCGCGCTTGCTATAATCATCATATGGAACAGATTCATTCGATCATCGATATAGGCAGCAACAGCGTGCGTTATATGGGCAGAAGCGCAAACAAGCGCCTCGTCACCACGCGCCTTGCCGCGGGGCTTGATGCAAACGGCGTGCTTTGCGAGGAAGCGATGGAGCGCAGCGTTGCCGCCGTCGCCGGGTTCGCCGCGCTGTCGCGCGAGGAAGGCCTTATACCCGCCGCATACGCGACGAGCGCCGTGCGCGACGCCGCCAATTCCGCGGAATTCATTCGGCGGATAATGCAGAAGACCGGCGTTGCCGTGGACGTTATATCGGGCGACGACGAAGCCCGCTACGCGCTGCTCGGCGCGGGCTGCGCCGATGGCGGCCTTGTGGATATCGGCGGCGGCTCAAGCCAGCTCGTCACGTCCGGCTGGCGCGCGAGTTTCCCGATGGGCTGCGTCCGCGCCGCCGATATATGCTCCGGCGCGCCCGCGCTTCAGGCGATGCGCGCATCTCTCGAGGCGCGCTGCAACATGATATACCGCTTTCCCCGTATGCTGATACCGCGCTGGACGGGCGTCGGAGGCACGATAACCACGCTTGCCGCCCTGTCTGCCGGACTTTCGGAATACGACGGGGAGGCCGTGCGGCGCGTTGTGCTCACACAGGATACGGTAACGGCGCTGACGCGCTCGCTTTACGAGGCGGGGGATGAGGCGAGGGCGCGCATGCCCCTGCTTTGCGACAGACATGACGTGATAATACCCGGCGCGCTCGTTTTGCTCTACATAATGCGCGGCATGGGAATATACGAGCTGAATATCAGCGACAGGGACGGCATGGAGGGTTATCTCATGCACGTCGGATGATAAAAAAACCTCCTGCGCGATGCGGGAGGTTTTGAAAAATCCAAATACGGGTCAGATGCGGCGGCGCTCAAAGTTCAAGCTTGAGGTCGCCTTCCTTTATCCATCCGAGCTTCCTGAACGGGAGCGCCACAAGCGGAGTGAGCACGGCCGGCAGCACAAGGCATACGGTTATCATGCCGACCCAGCTCTGCCATGTGCCGAAACCTTCCCACGCCATTATCCCGATCGGGCCGACAAGGCCGCAGGTGCCCATGCCGGAGGCGACGGCGACGCCGTTTTCAAGCCCGAAAACGCATGTGGCAACGGGGCCGGTGATAACGGAGACGATCGTCGGCGGAAGCCAGACGAGCGGGTTTTTGACGATGTTGCCCATCTGGAGCATCGACGTGCCGAGCCCCTGCGCCGCAAGTCCGCCCCAGCGGTTCTCTCTGAAGCTCATCACGGCAAAGCCGACCATCTGCGCGCAGCAGCCCGCCGTGGCCGCGCCGCCCGCAAGACCCACGAGGCCGAGCGTCGCGCATATCGCGGCGGAGCTTATGGGAAGGGTCAGCGCCACGCCGACGAGCATGCTCACGAGCATACCCATCCAAAGGGGCTGAAGCTCTGTCGCGCGCATGATAAGCCCGCCGAAGCCCGTCATGATGGCTGAAACGCCGGGGCCGATCAGCTTTGCAAGCAGCAGTCCGGATACGATGGTGACTGTCGGTGTGACGAGGATGTCGATCTTCGTTTCCTTGGAGACGATCTTGCCAAGCTCCGTTGCGAGTATCGCCGCGAAAAGCGTGCCGAGCGGGCCGCCGAGGTCGTTCGCGCCGAGGCCCACCGCGCAAAGGGAAGCCACAACCAGCAGAGGCGCCTTGAGGGCAAGGCCGATGGCGATGGCCATCGCGGGGCCTGTTGCGCCCTTGGCATAGGCCGCGATATCGCAAAGCCATGTCAAGCCGAGCTTGCTGCCGAGGGTGTCCAAAATCGTGCCGATGAGGAGCGATGCGAATAGGCCCAGCGCCATGGAGCTCATCGCATCGATGAAATACCGCTTCGCGCTGATCACAACGCCCTTCTTTTCGAGAAAAGCAGCGAAACGGTTCTTCTTATGTCCTGCTTCCATCTGTTCCCTCCGTGAAAAAATATTTTATTTTCTGGGCAGCTCCTTGAAGAATGCGGCCGGGAGGGATTTTTCGTCGAGCATTTCCCTCGTGTAACCGTATTCGGTGCAAAGACCGCCCATGAGTTCCGATATTGTGTCGGTGAGCGCGCCGACAGCTTCGCTGTCAAAGGGGATGTTCACATCCTCGCCCTCGCGCCGCACGCAAAGCTCCTCAAGCTGATCCGCCGTGCGCGAGAGGAGCTGAAGCTCCGGATCGCCGCCGTACAGGTCGGAGGAAAAAGAGGAGGAGCCGCCGAGCGCGCCGCCGCCTGCGGATGAGGAAACGCCGGTCTCGGGCGAAAGCTCAAGATAGGTTTCGGTGAAGCTCAGGATATAACGCGCGCCTGCAACGTATTCGCGGCCGATCTTTGCGGCCTTGTCGCCGAGAACATAAGCGATATCCTGCGTCGGGTCGGGCGTGATGGTTATGCCGAACACCTTATCAACAAGCTCCGTGAGCTTGTCGTTATAAAGGCAGTAAAAGCTGGCCCCGTTGTACGCGGTGCTTGAAACATAATCGCCTTCAAGCGTTTTGCGGTGCAGATCCTCCGTGTCGAGCCCCGCTGCGAAGGAGGCCATCGTGGCGATCTGATCGGAATTGAGGTTCGTGTATATATAGCCCTTAACGGAATTGTACACGTTGATGAAATTCCTGAGCTGGTCGCGGCTCTTGAGCTGATTGAAGATCGCGAAGAGCATGCGCTGCTGTCTGTCCGTGCGGCCGACGTCCGTGGATATGCCCTTGCGCGCGCGGCAGTAGTCCAGCACCTGCTGCCCTTCAAGATGCTGATAGCCTTTTTCAAGCACGCGGCCGTTCAGCTCGATGCGCACGTCCACATCGTAATCGACGCCGCCCATCGCATCCACCACGGCTTTCATGCCCTGCATGTTGACGCCGGCGTAATACTGGATGGGAATGCCGCCGAAAAGCCTGGAGACGGTGGTCATCGCATACCCGAAACCGTTGCCCGCGGCGCTGCCACCCTTGGCAAAGGCGGCGTTTATCTTCCAGTGGGCGGTCTCGCTGAGCCGCTCGCCGTTATCCTTGTATATGGGCGCGAGCGTGTCGCGCGGCACGGAGATGAGATACACGCGGCCGGTGTCGAAATCAACGGTTAGCAACATTATCACGTCGCTTCTGAAGTTGTTGCCCTCGTCGCGGTATACTTCGCTCGTTTCGTCGTTGCGCTCCGGGCTTTCGTCCCAGCCGACGATGAGTATGTTGACGCGGTTCTTCATGAACGCGAGATCAAGCTTGGGCGTTGCGGTGGGCGTCGGCGCGACAGTCGGTTCCGCCGTCGGGACGGGCGACGCCGTCGGCGCGGACGTTGCAGCTGCGGTTGTCGGCACGGGCGTTGCGGGCGGCTCGGTATCGGCGGGCAAGGGGGTCAAAACGGTCTCGCTCTGCACGGGCGATGGGGTCGCGAGCTGATCCGAAAAGGCGCTCATCGGGTCGATGAAGAACATGTACGCATAGCGAAGCGCCACCGCGGCGATCGCCGCGGCTGCAATGATAAGCAGCCATTGCCAGAACCTGAGTTTTTTGCGCATTTTATTAACTTTATCCATAATACCCTCCGGTGCACTATTATAACACACAACTCTTGACATATTAAGCATGAGTTTAGTATACTGTCGCTGCGGCCAAAACCGACTTTTTTATGCGAAGGGGGCTTCCGTTATGACAAACAAAGCGACGGATACGGTATTATTTGCCCGCTCCCGCGACGCCGTACGCTGACGACGTTTCGCATACACATATTATAACGTATGCCCCGGGAGCGATGTTCCCGGGCTTTTTTATGCCCGTTATGCACAAGACGGATGAAAAAAGAAAGGCATACGAATTGGAAAAAACATTCATCGAAAACGATATATTGAAGCTTTACGGCGCCACGGAGACGCAATACGCCGAGGCGGAGCGCTTCGCACTTGCGCTCGGGCGCGTGATACTGCAGGAACGCGGGCTGTACACCGTGATCACCCGAACGGGAGAACGCACGGCGTGCGTTACGGGAAAGTACGCGCATGAGGCGGCGGCGCCCGTGGATTATCCCGTCGCCGGGGACTGGGTGCTCCTGTCGGAGCGGGGGATCGAAAGGCTCGTCGCAAGAAAAACGCTCGTGGAACGCGCCGCGGCCGGCAGGGAAGGCTATTCGCAGCCCATCGCGGCAAACATGGACATATGTCTTGTGTGCGTGCCGGCAAACGATGTGAACATGCGAAAGATAGAACGCTTCCTCTCTGCGACAAAGGCGTCGGGCGCCGCGACGGTCGTGCTTTTGACAAAGGCGGATCTTTGCACCGATGCGGATGCGACCGCGGGCATGGTGCGCCGGGCGCTGCCTGACGCGCAGGTGATACTGTGCACCAACAGCACGCCTGATGGATACGGACGCGCCCGCGGCTGTCTCGGCACGGGTGTGACGGCGGCGCTGATGGGCGCGTCGGGCGTGGGCAAATCGACCCTTATCAACGCGCTTGCCGGAACGGCGCTCGAAACCGGGACGACGGGCTTCGGCGGAAGGGGAAGACACACCACCACCCATCGCGAGCTTATACTCATGGACGCCGGCGGCGTTTTGATCGACACGCCGGGCATGAGGGAGTTCGCCCTTGACGACGCTGACGTCGAGAGCGCTTTTTCCGATATCGACGCGCTTGCGGCGGGCTGCCGATTCGCAGACTGCGCCCATCTGTGCGAACCGGGCTGCGCTGTGCGCGAGGCGGTGGAGCGCGGGGAGCTTGACAGGAAGCGGTACGAAAGCTATGTCAAGCTCAAAACCGAGAAGGAGAGGCGCGTCAAAAGGCTTGAGGCGCTCGCCCGCAATAAAAGAAATAAGTGAAAAAAGAACTGCCCCGTCTTTGCCGGACGGGGCAGATCGTATTTTGTCGCCGATGAACTGGCGCCGCGTCGCGGTTCAGCGCGCGCGCGCCGTGCGGCCTTCCCATTCGACGATATCTATGCCGGCGGCTTCGGCGATGTCGAGGCCTTTTTTGAAATCGCCGACGCGCTCAGGCGTATGCGCGTCTGAATTGACGCAGAACCGCGCCCCGTATGAGGCGGCGAGACGGACGTCGTCGGGCGTAAGATCGGTGTGCGAACCGTTGAGCTCAAGCAGCACGCCAAGCTCCGCCGCGCCCTTTGCGAGCGTGGGTATGTCCGCGCGCACATATGTGCATGGATGCGAAAAAATATCGATGCGGTATTTATCCGCCGCGGCAAGCAGCGCTTCAGATACGCGCACGGGATCGGCATGGCCGATACGGAAGCTTTCCGCCGCGCAGCGCAGCGTGAGGGCGTCCCGCGCGAACACGCCCTTGTGATAGGCGAGCAGCAGCACGTCGAACATGGAGCGGTCGACGGGCGCGTCGCACTCGCCAAAGGCCGTGAGGTTGCACTCATAACCCATGAGCACCTCGATGTCCGAGGCGTATTTGCGCGCGAGTCTGTCTGTTTCACGGCGAAGCGCCGCAAGCTTTTCGCCGCGCACACCGTAAAAAATATGGCCCGAGGCGTGTTCGCTTATCGCGATGCGCTCAAGGCCGAGCTTTATCGCGGCAAGGACATTTTCCTCAGGCGTGCCCTTGCCGTGACTGTATAGCGTGTGCGTGTGCAGATCGCTTTTAACCTGCGGCGTGTCCATTATGTTCAGGCGTCGGTTTCCGGCTCGTCGTCGATGCGGCGGTTCAGATTGCGCGCGACAAGCAGAACAAGGATGTTCGTGATGGCGATCATCGCGTTGTTGCTCTCCGTGCCGAGCAGCTTCTTCATGTCGTCCACGCGGGAGGTGCAGAAGAAATAATCCGCGGCCTGCGCGCCCTGCGCGTTGACATAGTTGCTCATGAACACGCAGGTGCTGCCCTGTTTTTTGGCCTGACGTATCGCTTCGGTGAGCTGTTTGTTGCGCCCTGCGCGCGAGAAACCGATGAATATGTCGCCCTGATTGAAACGGGATTTGTACATATTGAGGGCGGCGGGCGTCGTTATCGCGACGGCCTCGATGCCGAGCACGTCGAGCTGATAGGCGACGTCCTCAACGAGCAGCGTGGAGCCGCTGCCTCCGCAGAGGAAAACGCGGTTGGCGGCGACGATCTTCTTGGCAAGCTCGCAGACCTTTTCACGGTCGAGCGCACGGTAGGTGTCCTCGAGGGCGCGAATGGAAGCCAGATATATTTTTTCAATGACCGTCTCGTCGGAATCGGTGATTTCGACGGGGGTCAGCTTATGCGTTTCGGAGCTTATCGCGGTGCCGCTCGCGAGGGCGACACGGAACTCGAGAAAACCCTTGTACCCGAGTTTGCGGGCAAGTCTTGTTACAGAGGGCACACTGACCCCTGCCGCGTCCGCGATCTCATTGATGACCATGTGCATGGATTTTTCCGGGTTTTCGAGGATAAAATCGGCAACTTTCCTCTCTGCTGACGGGAGTGTCGCATAGGCCGAACGGATCTTCATTTTAGCAGGCATTCCATGTTCTCCTTTACACATTTTGTGCGCTGATTTGACATAACTTGCATCATTTGATGCATAAACGGTCAAAAACGGTTCAAAACAATCTTTAATAGCATAAATCATAAAACAGGTGAAAGCAATGTACAAATTGTGAAATTTTTTGTTGGTTGGCGTAACGTTTGCGTTTCGCAATTTTACTTGCAAATTAAATGTGAAAAGCAATTATTCCGTCATGCTTGAGGTTGACACCTTTACCCGGGTATACTATAATAACCGCGGACCAAATTTCCTTATTTGATATAGGAAAAATCGGATTAAATGCACAGGAGGTTCCAACAAAATGGCAAAGACCATGACCATCGATGGCAACACCGCTGCGGCGCATGTGGCATATGCGCTATCGGATGTGGCGGCGATCTACCCCATCACGCCTTCTTCACCCATGGCGGAGGTCGCCGATGAGTGGGGCGCCAACGGCAGAAAGAACATTTTCGGCCAGAGAGTACGCATCGCAGAGATGCAGTCCGAGGGCGGCGCGTCCGGCGCCGTGCACGGCTCCCTTGCGGCAGGCGCGCTGACCACCACCTTCACCGCTTCCCAGGGTCTGCTGCTCATGATCCCGAATATGTACAAGATCTCGGGCGAGCTGCTTCCCGCAGTGTTCCACGTCTCCGCGCGTGCCCTCGCGTATCACGCGCTCTCGATTTTCGGAGATCACAGCGATGTTATGAGCTGCCGTCAGACCGGCTTCGCCATGCTCGCTTCCGCCTCCGTGCAGGAAGTCATGGATCTTGCGCTCGTAACCCACCTGTCTGCGATAAAGGCTTCGGTACCTTTCGTTCACTTCTTCGACGGCTTCCGCACCTCTCACGAGGTACAGAAGGTCGAGCTTATCGATTACGAAGACATGGCGAAGCTCGTCGATTATGACGCGATCGCCAATTTCCGCGCCCGCGCCCTCAACCCGGAGCATCCCCATCTTTCCGGCACGGCGCAGAACCCGGATATCTATTTCCAGAACCGTGAAGCGGCCAACAAGTATTACGAAGCGGTCCCCGGCATCGTCCAGCATTACATGGACGAGGTCGGCAAGCTGACCGGCCGTCATTATAATCTGTTCGATTACGTCGGCGCGGCGGACGCCGACCGCGTGATAATCTCCATGGGTTCCAGCGCGGATGTTATCGAGGAGACCGTCGATTATCTCAACAAGAAGGGCGCAAAGCTCGGCCTCATCAAGGTCCGTCTTTACAGGCCGTTCTGCGCGGATAAGCTCATCGCCGCACTGCCCAAGACCTGCAAGAAGGTTGCGGTGCTCGACCGCACGAAGGAAGCCGGTTCCCAGGGCGAGCCGCTCTATCAGGACGTCGTGAATGCGTTCGCGGAAGCGGGCATCACCGATGTGAAGATCATCGGCGGCCGTTACGGCCTCGGTTCCAAGGAATTCACGCCCTCGATGGTCAAGGCCGTCTATGACGAGCTTGCGCTTGCCAATCCCCGTCCCCGCTTCACCGTGGGCATCGTTGATGACGTCACCGGCCTTTCACTGCCCGTCAACGAGCAGGTGGACGCGGCGCCCGAAGGCACCATCGCCTGCAAGTTCTACGGCCTCGGTTCCGACGGCACCGTCGGCGCCAACAAGAACAGCATAAAGATCATCGGCGACCATACCGATATGTACGCGCAGGGCTATTTCGCGTATGACTCCAAGAAGTCGGGCGGCTTCACCGTTTCGCATCTGCGCTTCGGCAAGAAGCCCATCCAGAGCCCTTACCTCATCGACTCCGCGAACTTTGTGGCTTGCCACAATCCGTCCTATGTCACCCGTTATGACGTGGCGGACGGCATCAAGGAGGGGGGCACCTTCCTGCTCAACTCCGAATGGACGCTTGAGGATATGGAACGCGAGCTTCCCGCAAAGATGAAGAACATCATCGCGAAGAAGCATCTCAAGTTCTACAATGTGGACGCCATCAAGCTTGCCAAGGAAGTCGGCATGGGCAGCCGCATCAACACCATCATGCAGAGCGCGTTCTTCAAGCTCGCCAACATCATCCCCGCGGAGCAGGCCATCGATTACATGAAGGCCGCCGCGAAGAAGAGCTACGCCAAGAAGGGCGACGCGGTCGTTCAGAAGAACTATGACGCCATAGACGCCGGCGCCCAGAACATCACCGAGATCAAGTATCCCGAAAGCTGGGCCACCACCACTGTGGGCGCGGTTCCCGAAAGCGTGACCGACGATCCGTACTTCGTCAACTTCATCAAGCCCATCCTGGAGCAGAACGGCGACAAGCTGCCCGTCTCCATGATGAATCCGGACGGCTCGGTGCCCACCGGAACCACCAAATACGAGAAGCGCGGCATCGCGGTGGATATACCCGCCTGGATACCCGAAAACTGCATACAGTGCAACCAGTGCTCGCTGGTCTGCCCGCACGCCTGCATCCGCCCCGTGCTGACCGACGCCGCCGACAAGGCGCCCGCGTCCTTCGTGACCAAGCCCGCCACGGGCAAGGAGCTTGCGGGATTGAACTTCCGTATGCAGATAAGCCCGCTGGATTGCACCGGCTGCGGCAACTGCATCGAGGTCTGCCCCGCCAAGGAGAAGGCGCTCAAGCTCGTTCCCATGCACACCGTGCGCAAGGACGAGGAAGCCAACTGGGAATTCGCCATGAACGTGAAGAAGAAGGAAGTTGCCGTGAACAAGGCCTCCGTCAAGGGCAGCCAGTTCCTCCAGCCGCTCTTCGAGTTCTCCGGCGCATGCGCAGGCTGCGGCGAGACGCCTTACATCAAGCTTGTCACCCAGCTTTTCGGCGACAGGATGATAATTGCGAACGCCACGGGCTGCACCTCCATATACGGCGGCAGCGCGCCCACCGTGCCTTATTGCAAGAACGAAAAGGGTCAGGGCCCCGCGTGGGCGAACTCCCTCTTCGAGGATAACGCAGAGTTCGGTTACGGCATCAACCTCGGCACCAAGCAGCGCCGTGCGAAGACCGCCGAGAACGTGAAGGCTCTCATCGCCATCGACTGGTGCGATGCGGACATCAAGGCCGCTGGCGCGGAATGGCTCGAGAACATGAACGACGCGGAAGGCTCCAGGAAGGCTTCCGAGAAGCTCCTCACCGCATGCCGTGAAGGCATAGTCGAGGGCTGCGACTGCGACGCCTGCAAGCTTGCGCGCGAGGTCGTGAAGGACGCCGACATGCTCGTCAAGAAGTCCGTCTGGATCTTCGGCGGCGACGGCTGGGCCTATGATATCGGTTACGGCGGACTGGATCACGTCCTTGCAATGGATGAGGACGTCAACGTGCTCGTGCTCGACACCGAGGTCTATTCCAACACCGGCGGCCAGGCCTCCAAGGCCACGCCGACCGGCTCCGTTGCGAAGTTCGCCGCGGACGGCAAGCGCACCACCAAGAAGGATCTCGGCATGATGGCCATGTCCTACGGTTATGTTTATGTCGCCAAGGTTTGCATGGGCGCCAACCAGAGTCAGCTCATCAAGGCCGTTACCGAGGCCGAAGCGTACAAGGGACCGTCCCTCATCATCTGCTATGCGCCCTGCATCAACCACGGCATCAACATGGGCAAGGCGCAGGCCGAGGCCAAGAAGGCCGTCGAGTCAGGTTACTGGCAGCTTTACAGGTACAACCCGGATCTCGCAAGCGAGGGCAAGAACCCGTTCACGCTCGACAGCAAGGCGGCTACTTCCTCTTACCGCGAGTTCATAATGGGCGAGACCCGTTATGCTTCGCTCAAGAAGTTCTTCCCGGAGGTCGCGGACACCCTCTTCGATCGCGCCGAGAAGGAAGCCAAGGAAAAGTACGAGTATTACGAGAAGCTCAACAACCTCAACTGATAATCGCACGAAACACGCGCTTTTGCGCCCCGGGCAAACGCCCGGGGCGTATTTTTGTCCATAATCCCAATTGACAAACCGTATCCGCGGTTATACTATATTTAGCGAACAGATAATTGATATGGCACAATATATTGTGACAAGATAATCAAAATACATCTATGAGGTAACGCCATGATAACAAAGGTCAGGAAACGCGACGGATCGCTCGTTCCGTTCGCTAAGGAAAAGATAACCTGGGCGATATACAAGGCTGCGGCGGCCGTAGGCGGGGATGACTTCGCGCGCGCGCAGCATCTTGCGGATCAGGTGGTGGACTATGTGAGCGCGCGCACAGAAGGCGATACGGCGGACGTGGAGGCGATCCAGGACGCCGCCGAGAAGATCCTCATAGAAAACGGACACGCCAAGACCGCCAAGGCCTTCATACTTTACCGTGAAAAACGCCGCGGCGCGAGGGAGAACAACGCCCTCATAGGCGCGACGATAAACATGTTCTCGGATTATCTCGACGACAAGGACTGGCAGATACAGGAGAACGCAAACACGCAGAAATCCATCAACGGGATGAACAATTATGTGCGTGAAACGTTCACCAAGCAATACTGGCTCCATGAGATATATCCCGAGGAGGTGCGCGACGCGCATCTTGCCGGGGATATGCACCTGCATGATCTGGGCTTTTTCGGGCCGTACTGCGCGGGGTGGGATCTCAAGCAGCTTCTGACGGACGGCTTCGGCGGGGTGGGCGGCAAGGTGGAATCCTCGCCCGCGAAGCATCTGCGTTCTTTCCTCGGCCAGATCGTCAATTCGACCTTCACTACCCAGGGCGAGACCGCGGGCGCGCAGGCCTGGAGCAGCATCGACACATACTGCGCCCCGTTCATAAGATACGACGACCTCACCGAGCATCAGGTGAAACAGGCGCTGCAGGAGTTCATATTCAATATCAACGTGCCTACCCGCGTCGGTTTCCAGTGCCCGTTTTCCAACCTTACCTTCGACATAAAGGCTCCGCGCACGCTCAAGGACGAGAACGTGATCGTCGGCGGCAAAATAATGAAGGATAAATACGGCGATTTTCAGCGCGAGATGGATATGTTCAACACCGCCTTCTGCGATGTGATGCTTGAGGGGGACGCGAAAGGCCGCGTGTTCACATTCCCGATACCGACGATAAACGTCACCGCCGATTTCGGGTGGGACAGCCCCGTCGTGGACAAGTTCATGGATATCACCTGCAAATACGGCATACCGTATTTTTCCAACTATATCAATTCCGATCTTTCGCCGGAGGATGCGCTTTCGATGTGCTGTCGCCTGCGGCTCGACACGAAGGAGCTGAGGAAACGCGGCGGCGGACTTTTCGGCTCGAATCCGCTTACGGGCTCGATAGGCGTCGTGACGGTGAATCTGCCGCGCATCGCGTACAAATCCAAAAGCAGGGAGGAATTTTTCGCGCGTCTGTGGCGCATGGTACAGATCGCAAAGAACAGCCTTGAGATAAAACGCAAGGTGATCGAGCGTCAGACTGAGCGCGGACTGTATCCGTACGCGGCGCACTATCTGCGCAATATCCACGAGCGCACGGGCCAGTTCTGGTACAATCATTTCAACACCATAGGCATAATCGGCATGAACGAGGCCTGCATGAACCTGTTCGGGCCGCAGACAGATCTAACCACCGAACAGGGACAGAAGTTCGCGCTCGACGTGATGGATTATCTGCGAGGCCAGATGCAGCAGATACAGGAGGAGACGGGCCATTTTTACAACCTCGAGGCCACGCCCGCCGAAGGCACCAGCTATCGCCTTGCGCGGCTTGACCGCGCGCAGTATCCCGACATAATCTGCGCAGGTACGGAGGATACGCCATATTATACCAATTCCACGCATCTTCCCGTGGGCTTCACGGACGATATATTCGAAACGCTCGATCTGCAGGATGAGCTTCAGTCAAAATACACGGGCGGCACGGTGCTGCATCTGTATCTCGGCGAGCGCATACCCGACAGGGAGATCGCCAAAAACCTCATCCGCAAGGTGTTCACCAACTACAAGTTGCCCTATATCTCGCTCACGCCGACATTCTCGGTCTGCCCGAAGCACGGCTATATCGCAGGCGAGCATTTCACATGCCCGGACTGCGGCGAGCCTGCCGAGGTGTGGAGCCGCGTGGTCGGATATCTGAGGCCCGTGCAGAATTTCCACAAGGGCAAGAAGCAGGAGTACGCCGAACGCGTGAAATACGTCGTGAAGGAAGCCGAGCTGTAAGCCGATATGGAAATTGCGGGTCTGCAAAAAACAAGCACTTTGGATTTTCCGAAAAAGCTCGCCGCGGTGATATTCGCGGCGGGCTGTAATTATCGTTGCTTTTATTGTCATAACAGGAACATATTGGACCGTCCGCCGCTGATCGACGAGGCGGAGGTGTGGGCTTTTTTGGAAAAGCGCCGCGGGCTTCTCGACGCGGTCGTGTTCACGGGCGGCGAACCCACGCTGCAAAAGGATCTTCTCTGGCAGCTCAACCGCGCCAAAAAGCTCGGATACAGCGTCAAGCTGGACACCAACGGCAGCCGTCCGGAGGTGCTCCGGAGCGCGATCGGCGCGGGGCTTGTGGATTATGTGGCGATGGACTATAAAGCGCCTTTTGAAATGTATCCCGAAATATGCCGCGCGCCGTCGACGGGCGTGCGCGAGAGCCTTGACATCCTCCTTGCGTCGGACGTCGCGTGGGAGCTGCGCACGACCCTCGTGCCGCAGCTTGGCACGGAGGAGCTTCGCGCCATGGCGCGCGCCGTGCCGGAGCTCGAAAAATGGTACCTTCAGCTTTACAGGGAACAGGAAGGGGACAGGGACATACTTCAAGACCTTGAGCCGTATAAGCCGCAGCAGATCGCCTCTTTCGCAGAAGCGCTGTTGCCGCTTCAAAAGCACGTCTCAAGCCGGGCGTGAGCGCTCAGCCCCGGTTTTTCCACACAGAGGGCGAGAACATCAGCACCAGAGGGAATATTTCGAGTCTGCCGAAAAGCATATCTGCGGAAAGCACAAGCTTGCTCAAAACCGAAAACTCGCTGTAATTGCCGACGGCGCCGACCATGGAAAGGCCGGGGCCGATATTGCCGATGCAGGCAAACACGGAGGACACGGTCGTTTCAAGATCGAAATTATCAAGCGATATTATGAGCATTGATACAATGCTTATGAGTATATACGCGACCGAAAACGCATACACGCCGCGCAGCACGAAGCCGTCCACCTGCTTTTTATCCAGGCAGATCACGGATATCGTGCGGGGACGGAGCATGCGCTTGGTCTCCACCTTGAGGGAGCGCCAAAGGATGAGTATGCGGGCGACCTTCATGCCGCCGCCGGTGGAGCCGGCGGATGCGCCGACGATCATAAGCCCGAGAAGGATCATGCGCGAAAGCTCCGGCCATTTGTCGAAATCCGCCGTCACATAACCCGTGGTGGTCATTATGGAGGAAACCTGGAAGAAGCTTTGATGCAGCGCGTCGCGCACATTGCCGTAGATACCGAAAATGTTTATCGCGATGATGAGCGTGGCCGCCGCCATTATGCCGACATACGCGCGGAATTCCTCGCTCTTGAGCGCCTGTGAGGCGCGGCCGACGAGGACGAGATAATAAAGGTTGAAGTTGACGCCGAAAAGCGCCATGAATATGGCGATCACGGTTTGCAGGTAATAGCTGTCATACGCGGCGATGCTCGCGTTTTTGATGGAGAAGCCGCCTGTGCCCGCCGTGCCGAAGGCATGGACGATGCTGTCGAACAGCGGCATGCCGCCAAGCAGGAGCAGCACGATGAGCAGCAGGGTGAGCGCAAAATAGATCACATAAAGCGTGCGCGCCGTGTGCCGCATGGTGGGTGAAAGCTTGCCGACGGACGGGCCGGGGCTTTCCGCGCGCAGCAGATGGAAGCTTTCGCCGTTGCCCTTGTTGAGGGGAACGATGGCGAGGATGAACACAAGCACGCCCATGCCGCCGATCCAGTGCGTGAAGGAGCGCCAGTAAAGCAGGCTTTTCGGCAGGGCCTCAACATCCTTGAGGATCGTGGCGCCGGTCGTGGTGAAGCCGGAAACCACCTCAAAGAAAGCGTCGATGAAGCGGGGGATATAGCCGCTGATGCAAAACGGCAGCGCGCCGAATACGGAGATCATTATCCAGCCAAGCGCCACAGTGACATAGCCTTCGCGCGGATGCAGACCGCCCTCCTCGGGCTGTCTGCAAAACAGCAGCAGGAATCCGGCGAGGAATATCGCGGCCATAGCGACGCCAAGGCCGATCGCGGAGGACCATTCCCTGAGAAAGAGCGCGATAATGAGCGCCGGCGCCATAAGGACGCCCAGCAGCCGCATTACGTGCCCCATATAGAAGCCTATGGTTTTCAGATTCATGCTTCCGCTCCGAAGATATCCTTAAGGTCGCCGATGGAGTGATCCGCCCCCGTGACAACGATCACGGTGTCCCCCCTCTGCATGACGTCGCCGCCGGAGGGGATTATCACGCGCCGCGCGCGGATTATGCAGGCGATAAGCACATCGTGCTTGAGGCGCAGCCTGTGCAGCGGCACCCCGACGAAGCTTCCCTCGCCCTTGACGGAAAACTCAAGCGCTTCGGCCTTGCCGTCGACGATACGGCTCATCGTAACGACGCTTCCGCCGGAGGTGTTCTCCATCGCGCGCACATAACGGACGATCTCGTTTGCGGTGAGAAGCTTCGGGCTCACAATGCTGTCGACGCCCTTGCTCTCATAAACCGCGTTATATTCGGTGCGGTTTATCTTGGTCACGGTCTTTGGCACGCCGATGTAGTTCGCGAACATGGAAACGATGAGGTTTTCCTCATCCATGCCCGTAAGGGTGACGACGGCGTCCATCGTTTCGATGCCTTCGGAAAGGAGAAGCTCCTGCTGCGTGCCGTTGCCGTGGATTATCGTCGCATCGGGCAGGCTTTCGGAAAGCTGCATGCAGCGGTCGAGCTCCTTTTCGATTATGGTGAGCTTTGCTTTGCTGCGAAGCAGGAGCAGCGAAAGATACTTTGCTGTTCTGCTGCCGCCGATAATCATTATGTGTTCGGCCTTCGGCGAATAAACGCCGAGGTTCTTGATCAGGCGCACGAGATCCGCGGCGTCCGCGGCGATCGTGACCTTATCGCCCGCAAGGAGCGTGAAATCGCCCTTCGGGATTGTTATGACGCCGTCGCGTTCAACGGCGCAGACGAGCGCGTTGACGTCCGCCACGCTCCTGAACTGGCTCAGGCGCTTGTCGGTCAACACGTTGCCTTCCTTCAGCTTGAGCTCAACAAGCTCCACGCTTCCCTTTGCAAACGAATCCCTTTTGAGGAATACAGGAAACTGCAGCAGACGGAAAATTTCAAGCGCGGCGGCCTTTTCGGGGTTGACAACCATGGAAAGGCCAAGCTCGTCGCGCAGGAAACGGGTCTGCTGATCGTATTCGGGATTGCGCACGCGCGCGATGGTGTGCCGGCAGCCAAGCTTTTTGGCCACCATGCAGCACAAAAGGTTTGTCTCGTCGCCGGAGGTTGCGGCAATAAGCAGGTCCGCCGTTTCGACGCCCGCCTCGCGCTGCACCTCGACGCTCGCGCCGTTGCCGTCCACAACAGCCACGTCGAGCGCCTCCTGGCTCTCGAGAAGTATACGCTTGTTTGAATCAATGACGACAACGTCATGACCTTCCTGGGAAAGCCGCTTGGTGAGGGTATAGCCCACCTTGCCGTCGCCGACGATAACGATTTTCATTTCCGTCCTCTTACTCAATATAATTATTCAATTATACTACCATCCGGGCCTTTTGCCAACATGAGCTCATGGAACGAACGGCATAAAAAAACCATAAAGAGAAGGCTTTTCCCTTCCCCGAGGCTGGATTATACCATAAAGCGGGAAATAGCGATAGCATATTTCTCGAAAAGTGATAGAATATATTCGCGGTGTTATACCGCCAAGGAGGAATATGACTACGCAGAAGAATTATGAAATGGATATGACCGAGGGAAATCTGCTCCCGAAGATCATCCGTTTCTCACTACCGGTCGTGTTGACGGGGATACTCCAGTTCTTTTACAATGCGGCCGATATGATCGTAGCAGGCAAATTCGCGGGCGCGACGGCGCTTGCGGCCGTGGGTTCCACGGGGTCGCTGATCAATCTCATCGTAGCTCTTTTCATGGGGATATCCGTGGGCGTGTCGGTGGTGGTGGCGCAGCATTACGGCGCGAAGGAAACCGACGAAGTCCAAAAAACCGTCCATTCGGCGATGCTTGTCAGCATTGTGGGCGGCGTGCTCATCGGCATATTCGGCTTTTTCATGAGCCGCATCTTCCTTTCTTGGATGAGCTGCCCCGCGGACGTGCTCGATCAGGCGGCGCTTTACACAAAGATATATTTTCTGGGTCTTCCGGCTCTCATGATATACAACTTCGGCGCGTCGATACTGCGCGCCGTGGGCGATACCAAACGTCCGATGTATTTCCTCATCGTTTCGGGCGCGCTGAACTGCGCGCTTAATCTCGTGTTCGTCATATCGTTTAAAATGGGCGTTGCCGGCGTCGCATGGGCGACGATCATATCGGAAACGCTCTCGGCCGTGCTCGTCGTATACTGTCTTATGCACACGCCTGGCGCGGTGCGGTTTTATCCTTCAAAAATGTGCATCAACTGGGAAAAGCTGCGCGCGATGATGCGCATCGGTCTGCCGGCGGGCCTTCAAAGCTCGCTTTTCTCAATTTCAGGCGTGCTCATCCAGTCTTCGATAAACACCTTCGGCTCGCTTGCGGTTGCCGGGAACGGCGCGGCGGGCAATCTTGAAAACTTCATATATATCACCATGAACTGCGTGTCGCAGAGCGCGCTGTCGTTCGTGAGCCAGAACGTAGGCGCAAAGAAATACGAGCGTATCGGCACATCCGTCAAATACTGCAACATTCTCGTTTTCATCGTTGCGGCCGTGACGGGCGTCGTGATAATACTCTTCAGGGGACCGTTGCTCAGCCTTTACAACAGCGATCCGGAGGTGATCGCATACGGCAGCGTCCGCCTTCTCGTCATCGGCACGCCGTATTGCCTTTGCGGTTTCATGGAGGTATTCACGGGAACGCTGCGCGGGATGGGCAAATCGGTGATGCCGATGATCGTCACGATATTCGGCGCATGCGTGCTGCGCATAGTATGGCTTGAAACGGTGTGCGAGGTTTGGCACACGATGGCCGTCATCTATCTTTCGTATCCCGTCACCTGGGCGATCACGGCGCTCATTGAAATGGTGTGTTATTACAGGGTGAAGAATAAACTCATCGCGTCGGGCGGGGCGGAGCTGGTGCGGCAATGAGAAAAAGACCTTTTTACGGTTATGTGATCGTCACCGCGGCGATGCTTGTGATGGTAAGCGTTTACGGAGTGGTCAACAACTGCTATGCGTTTTATCTTGCGCCTGTCACAAAGGAACTTGGCCTTTCGCGCGAAAGCTATTCATTCGCCCAGTCGCTGATGTTCATCGCGCTCATGCTCACCGCGCCGTTTGCGGGCGCTGTTTACAGACGCTTTGATCTGATGAAGGTCATGCGCGTGTGCGTATGCGCGCTCGTGGCGTCGTATATCTCATACGGCTTCTGCCAAAAGCTTTGGCAGTTTTACGTCCTTGCCGCGGTGATAGGAAGCGCGCAGTGCTTCATCACGACCATACCGCTTGCGATAATCATCCGCAACTGGTTCAAGCGCTCATACGGGCTTGCGCTCGGCCTTGCGTTCATGGGCAGCGGCATAGGCGGCATGGTATTCAGCCCCGTCATCAGCGGGATAATCGGCACACTGGGCTGGCGGTATTCCTTCTTCATCGTGGGCGGAATAATGGCGGTGGTGAACTTCGCGGCGGTGTTCCTGATGCTGCGCGTGAAACCTTCGGACATGGGCCTTGAGCCGCTGTGCGACCCGAACGCGCCCGAAACGCGCGAGCAGCCTGATACCGGAGGCACGATGCGCGCGACGCTGCGCATGCCCTCGTTTTATCTGATGCTTCTTTTTTCCGTGTTGAACGCCGTGGCAAGCTACGGCGTGAGCACATATATCGCGCCGTATTATGAGGAGCTTGGACACAGCGCCGCCTTCATCACGTTCTGCGCGTCCGCATCGATGGGCGGGATGGCCGTGGGCAAGGTGCTCTTCGGCAAGATAATCGACAGGTTCGGCCTCAAAACAGCCACGTTTTGCGGCATGGGGGCGATGACGCTCGGCTTTGTCGGGATGGTGTTTTCACAAAATGCGTGGATGTTCATCCTCGTGTTCATCGGCGTTGCGATAGGCTGTCCTTTCGGCACGATCGCGCCCGCGGTCATTGTGAAGGATATGTTCGGCACGCGCGATTTCGGCACGAAGCTTGGCTTTTACAGCGCCGTCGGCAACCTTGGCTCCGCGATATGCCCTTATTTCGGCGGCGCGGTTTATGATGCGACAGGCGGTTACAGGAGCGCCGTAATCATCCTTCTTGCGGTGAGCGCCGCGCTCATGCTGGGCTACATGCTGGTGATACCCGGCCGCAACTCCAAACGCCGCATAACGAGTTGAATCAAAAGCGCCCCTTTTGGAGCGTTCACACAGGGATTAACGAAAAAACTTGAGTGAACAGCTTCAAGCGGCGGCAACAGGAAAGCGACCATGTAAGAGCATTATGCTCCTGCATGGCCGCTTTTTTGCGTTTTAAGAAAATCCCTAAGTTTACCGCGCTGATGGCGGTACACCAGTGATGTAGCTCGTTTTAGTCCTTGACTGCGCGGAATTCAGAAACCTCTGCCGTGGACATATCGTAGTATATCACACGATTTTCGGCATCAAACTCACCTACCACCTTATAACGCTTTTTCGGCTTATAATCCGGGATGAGCGCGGCAATCACATCGTGAAGATTCTTATTACTGCAGCCGAGCGTATTTGTCTGCTCGGCGCGGGGCTTGGAGAATGATACAGCTTTTGCCTCGTTGCTCTTGCATACGCGAATTGCAAAAATGTGTTGAGCCGGGTCATTGCAGTATTGCACTGTCTGGGGATAGTTCAAATCCTCAAGAACGCGCTTGCTGAAGGTGATTCCGTTCTGATTAACGAAGATATCTGGGGTCGCGTTTGTTGTGAGGTCGAGCACCTCCAGATTGATATTGGAAAATTTTATAGCCATAATATTACTCCTTTTCTGCTTGGTAATCGCCAAGCTCGTTGATGTTGTGAATGATGTTGATAAACTGCTCACGCTCGTCACTCGTCCAATTCATATCCATAAGGAAATAACCGCGTAAAACGCCGGATTTCACCTTTGCAACAGTGAACTGCCGCTTCATCGCTTGAAGTGAAGTGGCGCGTTTGCTCCATTTACCAGATGCAAGCAGCTCCTGCGCTTTTGCCCAGTTCTCACGCTTGATGATGGCTGGGTGATTATTCTCCCAGAACCATTGCGGGAGAACGTCCTTGTTTTTCACGGTTTTGTGAGACAGATAGTCTTTGGAGTATGTCTTTTGGTATAAGACATCGCCGCAGTATTTCTCGTTTGAAAGAATGCTGCGTATCGTTGCCTGACGCCATGCTTCCATACCCATTGGCGAGCCTATGTTTTGCTGGGTGAGGGATGCTGCTATCTCCTGCGGAGACGCACCTTCAAGAAAACTATCGAAAATGTATCTTACAATTTCCGCCTCGGCTGGCTCGATCTTTACCATGCCGCTGTAGTCTCGATAGTATCCGATTAGATTTTTCACAGGAAATTTGTAAAGCCCTTCCTGCATACGGTAGCGTATGCCCTCTTTGATTGCGATGCTTTTCTGCTGGCTCTCAAGCTCTGCAAGCGCTGACAGAATGGATATAATCAGCTTGTTTTTACCGTCGCTACTGAAAATACCCTCCGACTCGAAGCTCACAGCCACGGGCGGCTCCAAGTTGCTGAGGCTCCGTAGCGTAGTCAGAATGTCCACTATGTTGCGTCCAAAGCGGCTGATGCTCTTCGTCAGAATGAGGTCGATTTTGCCATTCATTGCATCATCAATCATGTTCTGAAAGCCCTTACGCTTGTTCAGCGAAGTCCCGGAAATGCCCTCGTCCGTATAGATTTTTACCAGCTCGTATGTGGGATTGTTCTCTATAACAGCCTTGA
>CAZARN010000009.1:0-75769 GCA_964487565.1 uncultured Clostridium sp. | reverse complement strand
ACGGTTTTGCGGAGAGGGTGGGATTCGAACCCACGTGCGGTTTCGCGCAAACTGATTTCGAGTCAGCCCCGTTATGACCACTTCGATACCTCTCCACATCTATCTTCACTGAACGCGACCTGAGAAAAAGGGCAGACATTCAGGGCAGACATCATAGAAATATGAAATTTTCAAATCCGGCAAACCCGCATGATTACTGGGTTTTCCGGCTCACGACCGTCCGTTTGGCGAGAGGATTTCGAGTCAGCCCCGTTATGACCGCTTCGATACCTCTGCACGATACGCGCACACGGCCGGTCACGCGAAAAACATTATACAATATACCGTCTTTGAATGCAAGCGTAACCACCCCGGAACCTGTTGAATATCTTAAACTACAGGGCATGAAAAAACATGCCGCTATGAAATAAAAGGAGGACACGATCGTGTATAGATCATGCGGATGCGCGGGCGCGGCAGCCGGGAACGCGATGCGCAATGATGAAACCGTGCTCGTACAGGCCGGCGAGGCGTGCCGCAGCGGCGCGTGCGGCGATATCGCTGCTGTGCCGGGGCAGAACCTCGCCATGCTTTGTATGGAGGACCAGATATATGTTGAAGGCTTCTGCCCTGCGGAAGCGCTCGAGCAGGGGACGATGTTCCCCGGGCTCGTGATGTGAGGAGGCGCCATATGGAACAGAGTCAGGCGGCGCTTCTCACAAAGATCAGCGAGTATCAGTTCATCTGTATAGAATTGAATCTCTATCTTGACACCCATCCGGAGGATGAAGCCGCAAGGAGCGATTATCTGTGCTATTCCGAACGCCTGGTGACGCTTATCGGTGAGTATGAGGCAGTTTACGGCCCGCTCATGAGCTTCGGCCATTCTCCCACCGAAGCAGGCTGTTATGTCACCTCCCAGTGGCCGTGGGAATAAGGAGGAAATATGTGGATCTATCAAAAAAAGCTTGAATATCCCATCAGTATCTCAAACCCCGACCCGCGGATGGCAAAGCTGCTCATGGCGCAGTACGGCGGGCCGGATTCGGAGCTTGGCGCGGGTATGCGCTATCTCACGCAGCGATTCACAATGCCCGATGACCGCTGCCGTGCCACGCTCAACGACATAGGCACGGAAGAGCTTGCTCACTGGGAAATGCTCGGCACTATGATCTACCAGAGCCTGCGCGGCGCAACATATGAAGAGCTTGAGGCGGCCGGTATGCTGGGTTATTATACCATGCACAACCACGGCGTATACCCGGCGGATCCGAACGGCGTACCGTTCACCGCCCAATACATCTCCTGCACGGGCGACCCTGTGGCCGATCTCGTGGAGGATCTTGCAGCAGAGCAGAAGGCGCGCGCAACATACGAGCATCTTATGACGCTCACGGATGATCGCGCAATACTCGAACCGCTCAGGTTTCTGCGCGAGCGTGAGATCGTGCATTATCAGCGTTTCGGCGAGTGCCTCAACATCGTTGAGAAGATGCAGGATCCGTCAACGCGCATGTATTACCCCAACGTGAGCATCAGGAAGTAAAATCCTTTCATCGCGCGCATCGGGGCATACGCGGCTCCGAACTGTCAAAAGCCAGGTGTCGCCTGGCTTTTATCATTATACAGCAGCCGTGATCTTCATCCGCCGCGGCGGTTTAGCACGCTCTGTGCCTGAGGTCAAAGCTTTGAATAATATGTGCCGGCGTAGCGGATGCACGGCAATCTTCCGGCGCCCGTAAAACGGATGATCGAAAGCCGGCACGGCTGCTTCGACGCAGTAAAGCACGACGTTGCCGCGAGCTTTCCCCGTGCGAATGCGGCGAAGTGTGTACGGAAATAATTCAAATGCGTAAATGAGAACATCAGGTCAAAACCCGAAAACAACCGTCGACACCGGCTTTTTTCAAACATTTTTAACATCCGCGGCCCGAATGAGATGCGCTTTAATTTTCTGTTTGTATTGTGTCTCGGACGTGATATAATATAAACGTCAACATGCGCCATGCGGCGCAAATCAATCAGGAGGATTTCAAATGAAGAAGTTTCTTGTGATCCTGTTGGCCCTTGCGCTCGTTATCGGGTGCTTCGGCTGCCAGCAGACCCCCGCTGAGACCGATCAGCCGGAGCAGAGCGGCGAAGGCGAGACCGCAGCCGTATCTCCCGACGAGATCGAGGACAACATGACCTCTGCAGACGGCAAGTATGAGATCGCCTTCGTCACCGATATCGGTCAGCTGAAGGACAAGTCCTTCAACGAAGGCACCTACAACGGCGTGAAGCTTTATGCTTACAACAACGGGCTTTCCTACAAGTATTATCAGCCCGCCAACGGCAACGAAGCCACCGATGACGATCGTTATGACGCCATGAAGGCCGCTGTCGACGCCGGTGCCAAGGTCGTCGTATGCGCCGGTTTCCTTCAGGAGACTGCAATGACCCGCGCAGCCAAGGAATTCACGGACACGATGTTCGTCTTCATCGATGGTTACACCCTCATGAATGACGACGGAACCCCGCTTGCCAACGTTGCGGGTATCGCCTTCCAGGAAGAGCAGTGCGGCTACTTCGCCGGCTATGCCGTCGTGAAGGAAGGCTACACCAAGCTCGGCTTCTGCGGCGGTGGCGGCGGCACCAATCCTGCCTGCTGCCGTTACGGTTACGGCTTCGTCCAGGGCGCCAATGCGGCCGCTGCTGAGATGGGCGTAAACGTTGAGTGCAATTACAGCTGGCTGTACGGTTCTTCGTACAGTGCTTCCCCGGAACTCCAGACCATGGCAAACGGCTGGTATGAGAACGGCACCGAAGTCATCTTCGCCTGCGGCGGCAGCATGTTCTCCTCAGTCGCGGCTGCGGCTTCCGCCAACGACGGTCATGTCGTGGGTGTTGATACCGACCAGTCCAGCGAGTCCGACACCGTTGTCACCTCCGCAATGAAGGGCATCGGCGAGGCTGCGCAGTACGCCATCGCCAAGTACTATGATGGTACCTGGTCCGAGATCGGCGGCACCTCCACCACCCTCGGCGTGAACGACGACGCAGTCGGCATCCCGACCGCCACCTGGTCCATGACCAACTTCACCGTTGAGGATTATGAGAAGGTCCTTGCCGCTGTCAAGGATGGCACGCTTGTTGTCGACAACAATTACGAAGCCAACCTCCAGCAGGAGTACTCCAACCTGACCCTCACCATCGTTGAATAAACCAAGCCCATCGAAGGCCGCCCGCAAAGGGCGGCCTTCTTTTATCCCGCGAAAACGAAACTCTTTAACGGAAATAAGGCTTATTCAAACTTGTGTTTCGCCAATCGCTGCCTTATAATTAAATAAGAATAAGCAGAGAGGAAACAAATCGTGATATATGCCTGAATACGTCATCGAAATGCTCCACATCACGAAAGAGTTCCCCGGCATCGTCGCGAACGACGATATAACCCTCACGCTCAGGAAAGGTGAAATACACGCGCTTCTGGGCGAAAACGGGGCCGGAAAATCAACTCTTATGAGCGTGCTCTTCGGTCTGTATCAGCCTGAGGCCGGCGAAATACGCAAAAACGGCCAAACGGTCAACATCACAGGCCCGAACGACGCGACAGCCCTCGGCATAGGCATGGTACACCAGCACTTCAAGCTCATCGATGTTTTCACGGTGCTCGACAACATAATACTCGGCGCGGAAACCACCAAATTCGGCTTCCTCCAAAAGAAGGAAGCGCGCAGCAGGGTGCTTGAGCTTTCCGAAAAATACGGTCTCAAGGTGGATCTTGACGCCAAGGTCGAGGACATCACCGTTGGTATGCAGCAGCGCGTTGAAATACTGAAAATGCTTTACCGCGACAACGAGATACTCATATTCGACGAGCCGACGGCCGTCCTCACCCCGCAGGAGATCGACGAGTTGATGGCCACCATGCGCGCCTTCGCGAAAGAGGGCAAAAGCATCCTCTTCATCTCCCACAAGCTCAACGAGATAATAGCGGTCTCGGACCGCGTGACCGTCCTTCACAAGGGCAAATGCGTCGGTACGGTAAACACCGCCGATACGGACAAGCAGGAGCTTTCCAACATGATGGTCGGCCGTCCTGTACAGCTTGAGGTCGTTAAAGACGAGGCGAAACCCGCGCAGGTCATCATGAGCGTGCGCGGTCTTGTTGTTCCGTCGAGAGTGCATAAGAAGGACGCCGTGAAAAACGTCAGCTTCGATGTGCGCGCTGGCGAGATCGTCTGCATCGCCGGCATTGACGGCAACGGTCAGACGGAGCTTGTCTACGGTCTCACGGGGCTTGAAAAAAGCACCGCCGGCACGGTCAAGCTCTGCGACGAGGATATATCCCGCGCGTCCATCCGCACGAGGCTGCGCGGCATGAGTCATATCCCGGAGGACAGGCATAAGCACGGCCTCATCCTCGATTTTACGCTTGAACAAAACCTTGTGCTCCAGCGTTATCTTGAGCCTGAATTCCAGCGCGCGGGCTTCATCAACAAGCCTGCCGTGCGTAAATACGCCAACAAGCTCATCGCGCAGTATGACGTGCGCAGCGGACAGGGCGCCGTGACCCGCGTGCGCAGCATGTCCGGCGGCAACCAGCAAAAAGCCATCATCGCACGCGAGCTTGACCGCAACATGCCGCTTTGCGTCGCCGTGCAACCCACGCGCGGACTTGACGTGGGCGCGATCGAATACATCCACAATCAGCTTGTCGCGGAGAGGGACGCCGGCAAGGCGGTGCTTCTCATCTCGCTTGAGCTTGACGAGGTCATGAGCCTTTCCGACCGCATACTCGTCATGTACGAGGGCGAGATCGTCGGCGAACTTGACCCCAAAGCGACCACGGTCCAGGAGCTTGGCCTTTATATGGCGGGCGCAAAGCGGACCGCGCAGGAGGAGCTTGCATGAACGAAAAGATCCGGAAACTCTTCAAAACGGACGGAATGCACTCCGTGATGGCCTCCGTTATATCGATCCTCATCGGCATGTTCGTCGGCAGCATCGTTATACTGGTCGTCGGCATTTTCAGCAAAAACCTTTCCCTCACAAGCGCATGGGAAGGCATAAGGCTCGTGTTCGCCGGAATATTCTCCACCGGGCGCGACGCCTCCGGCAGCCTGACCTTCGGCTTCAATCCGACGAATATCGGCAACATGCTTTTCCGCGCGACGCCGCTTATCATGACGGGTCTTTCCGTCGCAGTCGCATTCAAGACCGGCCTTTTCAACATCGGCGCCTCAGGCCAGTATCTGATCGGCACGGCGGTCACGCTTGCGATCGCGCTCGGCGTCCCCTCCGACGCGGTGCCCGCGGGTCTCATCTGGCTGCTGGCGTTTCTCGGCGGCTGCCTGGCGGGCGCGCTGTGGGGCGCGATACCAGGCCTTGTGAAGGCATTCCTCAACATCAACGAGGTGCTCGCCTGCATAATGACCAACTGGATCGCCGCAAACCTCGTCACGCTCATATTTGAAGGCAGCATGTACTGCAACACTGTGGAATTCGGCAAAACGGGCTATATTTACAAAACGTCCTATAACGGCGTCGTCACGCCGAAGCTCGGCCTCGACAAGCTTTTCCCGAATTCTCAGGTCAACATGGGCATACTTATCGCGATAGTCTTTGCGATCCTGATGTATGTTCTCATGAACAAGACCACGCTCGGTTACGAGCTCAAGGCCTGCGGCAGCAACCGCCACGCCGCGCGTTATGCCGGCATTGCGGACAAGCGCAACATCGTGCTTTCCATGGCGATCGCGGGCGCGCTTGCGGGCGGCGGCGCCGCCCTGTACTGGCTTGCCGGCAATACGGAATTCTACTGGTCGACCTATCAGTCGCTGCCGGCGACGGGCTTCAACGGCATCCCCGTGGCGCTGCTTGCGATAAGCAATCCCATCGCCGTAATATTCACTGGCTGCTTCATGTCCATGCTCAACATCGCGGGACTTCAGCTCACCAACCTCACCGCATACAACGAATACATAACCGACGTGATAATTGCCGTCATCGTTTATCTTTCGGCGTTCTCACTCGTCATCAAGATGATCATCAGCGGGCGCAAAAAGCACAGGGAACAGAATGCCCCCGCCCCCGTGCCTGCAACGGACGCGGCAGCTGAGGCACAGGACGCGCCTCCCCCGCCGCCTGTTGATGAAAATGCGAAAGGAGGCGACGCGCAATGACATTCCTTGTTCAGCAAACGCTCATATTCGCGATCCCGCTCATGGTCGTGGCGCTTGCAGGCGTTTTTGCGGAGCGCAGCGGCATAATCAACCTCGCCCTTGAAGGCATAATGATATTCGGGGCGTTCGTCGGCGTGCTGTTCGTGAACCTGATGCAAAAGACGGATGTGTTTTCCTCGGCCTATGCAAACGGCGCGTGGGGAACGCTTCAGCTGCTTGAGATACTTGCCATGCTCGCCGCGGCGGCGCTCGGCGCGGTATTCAGCCTTCTGCTCTCGTTTGCCTCCATCAACCTCAAGGCCGATCAGACCATCGGCGGCACCGCGCTCAACCTCATGGCGCCCGCGCTCGTGCTTTTCCTCATCCGCATAATCGCCAATCAGAACGAGCTGCGCCTTGCGACGGGCGACGCGCCGAGCTGGTTCATGATAAAGAAGTCAACGCTTGGCTTTGACAAAACGGCCGACCTCGGATTTCTTGGCAACACGTTTTTGCACAAGGTGTATCTTGCGACATACATCTGCATCATCCTTTTCGTGGTGCTTTCAATAATCCTCTATAAAACAAGGTTCGGCCTCAGGCTGCGTTCCTGCGGCGAAAACCCCTCCGCGGCGGATTCCCTCGGCATAAACGTTTACCGCATGCGCTATATCGGCACCACCATATCAGGCGCGCTCGCCGGTATGGGCGGCTTCGTATACGCGCTCACGACCGCCAACTGCATCTCCAACGGCGACGTCGCGGGCTTCGGCTTCCTCGCCCTCGCTGTGATGATATTCGGCAACTGGAGGCCGCTCAACATCGCCGGCGCTTCGCTGCTGTTCGGCCTGTTCAAGTGCATCGCGTCGAGCTATTCGAGCATCGATATCAACGGCGACGGCATATACCTGCTCGCACAGCTCGGCATAAGCTCCCATATTTACCGTATGCTGCCCTACATCATAACGCTGCTCGTGCTCGCGTTCACCTCAAAAAGCTCGCGCGCACCGAAGGCGGAAGGCATACCGTACGACAAGTCTTCGAGATAACTCTCCCCATGGCAAACAAAACGGCCGCGGCATTTGCCGCGGCCTGATTCATGTGCGAACGTCGTTTTATTTGATCGGCTCGAAATCCGCCGCGCCGTGCTTGCAAAGCGGGCAGATGAAGTCATCGGGTAAAACGTCGCCTTCATAGACATAACCGCATATCTTGCACACGAAGCCCTTCTTGCCCTCAGTTTTGGGCTTGGGCTTTACGTTTTTCTGATAATAAGTGTATGTCATCGTGTCGACGTCATTAATGACGCGCGCCTCAGTCACGGCGCATATGAACATGCCGTGCGTGCCGAGGTCGACATACTGCTCCACCTTGAGCGACATGAAGGCGTTGATATATCTCGGCAGATACACAAGCCCGTTTTCGGAGCGCAGCGGCGTGCAGTCCGCGAATTTATCAACGTTTCTTCCGCTGCGGAAGCCGAATGCTTCAAACACCTTGAACGGCGCTTCCGTCGAAAGGCAGTTGAGGTTCATGACGCCGGTCTGCTTTATTATGTGATGGGAATAATTATCCTTGTTTATGGTCACGGCGATGCGGTTGGGCGTGTTCGTCACCTGGGAAACGGTGTTCACGATAAGGCCGTTGTCCTTCCTGCCGTCGTTTGAGGTGACCACATAAAGCCCGTAACCGATTTTGAACAGCGCGCTCATGTCGTTGCGGTTCTTGGCGGGCGCGTCGGGTGCGGAATACGCGCGGCAAAGCTCCTCCGCCATGGCCTCCACCTGCGCGCGGCTTTCCTCGCCGAGGGCGGACTTGATATGCACGCCCGTTTCCGCGTAGGTTATGTTCTTGGCGCATTCCAAAAGCTGCTTCATCACCTTTATCGCCTGCGGCGCCCATGTGCCGTTCTCTATCATGGCAACGGTGCGGTTTTTGAAGCCGCGCTCCGTCAGATGCTCTATGAACGCGCGCATGAACGGGAAAATATCGGCGTTGTATGTGGTGGTCGCAAGCACGAGCTTCGGATAGCTGAACGCATCTGCCACAGCCTCCGACATATCGCAGCGCGCAAGGTCATGGACCTTCACGTCGGGGCAGCCCTTGGCGCGCAGCTTGTCCGCAAGCAGCTCCACCGCCTGTTTCGTGTTGCCGTAAACCGAGGTGTAGGCGATGACGATGCCCTCCTTCTCGACGGCATATGAGCTCCAGATATCATAAAGGTTGATGCAGCGGGCGACGTTCTCGCTGATCGCAGGCCCGTGCAGCGGGCATATCATGCTTATGTCAAGGGTCGAAGCCTTCTTGAGCAGCGCCTGTACCTGCGCGCCGTATTTTCCGACGATGCCGATATAATAGCGTCTCGCTTCATCCTCCCACGGTTCGATCGCGTCGAGCGCTCCGAATTTGCCGAAGCCGTCCGCCGAGAAGAGGATCTTGTCCCTGCTGTCGTATGTTACGAGCACCTCCGGCCAATGCACCATCGGCGCGGCGTAGAACGTGAGCGTGTGCGCGCCGAGGCAGAGTGTATCCCCCTCGCACACGACAAGCCGCCTGTCCTCGAACTGCTTGCCGAAAAACTGCTCCATCATGGCAAATGCCTTAGATGAGGCGACGATCACGGCTTTCGGATACTCCGCGGCGAAGCGGGTGACGTTTGCGGAATGATCCGGCTCCATATGCTGCACAATGAGATAATCCGGCTTGCGTCCGGCAAGCGCTTTTTCAATATTGTCAAGCCACTCATGCCCGAAACGGCGGTCCACCGTATCGAACACGGCGATCTTTTCATCGATGACTGCGTATGAATTGTATGACATCCCGTTGGGGACCTTATACTGCCCTTCAAACAGATCGACCGCGTGATCGTTCACGCCCACATACCTGACGTCCTTTGTGATTTCCATTCTGTATTCTCCTTATGTTACTCCGCCTGTTCGGCGCTGCCGCACAGGCATAATATGCTTCTTCAATCCGCGCCGTATGTACCGTCGACCACCGAGCGCACATAGTCGAGCGCGGCCCACAGCTGCGCGTCATCCTCCTGATTTATCTCGTTGAGGGTGAGGTTTTTGAATTCGTCCGGAAGATCGACCTCTATATCCGGCACGACCCCCTTGCCGTGTATGCTGTTGCCGTTTGGCGTATAATAGCCGTCCGTCGTCATCTTGAGCCAGCCGCCGTTTGAGGCGAGATGGAACGTCGTCTGCACGATGCCCTTGCCGTATGTCGTCGTGCCGACCACCTTACCCGTCCCCGTTTCCTGCACCGCGGCGGCCAGTATCTCGCTTGCCGAGGCGGAATTGCCGTTGACGATCACGGCGATTGGCACGTTCACGCCCTTGCGGTTCGAGGTGTATACCTGCCCCTCGTCCTCAGCGCGTCCGCGCACGCTCACGATGGTACATTCGCCCAGAAGCGTGTCCGCGATGCTCACAACGTCCGTCAGCGTGCCGCCCGGGTTGTCGCGAAGATCGATGACGAGGCTCTTCATTCCCCTGTCGGTAAGATCCTCGACGGCTTCCTTGAATTCCTCCGCGCAGTTGCCCGTGAACATCGATATCTTTATATAGCCTGTGCGCTCCTTGAAGAGCTTGTGCTCGACATGCTCAACGTTTATCTCCGCGCACACGAGCGTGACGTCAAGCGTTTCATTCCCGCGCTTTAGGGTGAGCGTTACGGCTTCTCCAATTTCGCGGTCGATAAGCGCCGCGATTTCATCGATCTCAAGCCCCGCGACGCTCTCTTTATCCACGGCCGTGATGATGTCGCCCGCAAGCACGCCGCCCTCGGCCGCCGGCGTATTGTCGTAAACGTCGAGTATCGGCGCTCCGTTCTCGTCCGGCTGACCCACAAGAAGCCCTATGCCGGCATACTGACCGTTTATATTTGAAAGATACGACTCGTATTCCTCCGATGTGAAATACTGGGCGTATTTATCCCCGAGGGAATCCACCATACCGTTGACAGCGGAATTGATGAGCTGCTCCCTTGAAGGCGGATCGTAGTAATACTCGTCGGTTATCTTGCTTATGACCTCGTTGAACACGCTGAGATCGCTCAGTGTTGAATACTCGTCGGCGGTGAGTATCACCTCGTCTCCCCTCTGCGCGTTTATCACATTGACTGTGACAGTCGCCGTGACTGCGGCGGTTATCAGTATTGCCGCCGCAAAATATAAAAGCGTCCTGAGCCAGGACTTCATGCTGGTTACCTCCGTCATACGCGGCGGCGTCTGCCGCCTTTGTATTTATAGTACGATGATTTTATCAGAATATATACCGCGCGTCAAATATACCCTGCGCAGCGGCCGGATCGCGCGCCGCGCATAACGCGAAGCGGCGGCCGTGTGGCCGCCGCTTCGCTCATGCCGTGATCGCACACAGCAGTAATTTATCCGTTGTGCCTTCTTGTTCCGTTCGCCTCAAGCTCAAGAAGCTTCGCGGCGGGATCCTTGACCTTCGCAAGGAATATCATCGCGGCGATGACATACGGCTTGAAGGAAGCCTGCTTGTAAAGCGGATCGCGATAGCGGTCGAACACGCTCGCGGCGACCTCGCCCGCGTCGCAGGATACGTCGGTTATATCGGCGGGCAGGCAATGCAGATACAGCGCTTTGCCGCCGTTGGTGAGCTTCATCATGTCCTCGGTGCATTCCCAGTCCTTATGCGCGGCGTTTTGCGCGAGCAGACGCTTCTCGAGCGCCTTTATGCCGTCCGTGTCGCCGTTGCCGTAAAGCTCGGTGCGCTCCTCCATCGCCTTGAAGGGCGCCCAGCTCTTGGGATACACGATATCCGCGCCGCGGAAGGCTTCCTTCATGTCATGACCCACGGTGAAGCTGCCGCCAGATTCGGCAGCCTGCTTTTTGGCGATATCAACAACGTCGCCCATGACCTCGTATCCTTTGGGATACGCGAGGGAAACATCCATGCCGAAGCGCGTCATGAGGCCGATCACGCCCTGCGGGACCGAGAGGGGCTTGCCGTAACTCGGCGAATACGCCCAAGTCATCGCGACCTTCTTGCCGCGCAGATTCTCAATGCCGCCGAACTCGTGCACAAGGTGCAGCGTGTCAGCCATGACCTGCGTCGGGTGGTCGATATCGCACTGCAGGTTCACGAGCGTCGGCTTCTGCTCGAGCACGCCGTCCCTGTATCCCGCGCTGACCGCGTTGACGACGTTGTGCATATAGGCGTTGCCCTTGCCGATATACATGTCGTCGCGTATGCCGATGACGTCCGCCATGAAGGATATCATGTTGGCTGTTTCACGCACGGTCTCACCATGGGCGATCTGGCTCTTGCCCTCGTCGAGATCCTGCACCTCAAGGCCCAGCAGATTGCAGGCCGAAGCGAAGGAAAAGCGGGTGCGCGTCGAATTGTCGCGGAAAAGGCTTATGCCGAGGCCGCTGTCGAATATTTTCGGGGAAATATTGTTCTCGCGAAGATGGCGCAGCGCGTCCGCCACGGCGAATACGCCCTTTATCTCATCAAAGGATTTTTCCCATGTGAGGAAAAAGTCTCCCTCATACATATCCCTGAGGTTGAGCGCGCTGATGATATCCGTGTACTGTTTGACGTTTGACATGTGATCCTCCGTCGGTTTTATTTTATGTCGTTGTTTGTGAGCGTCGCGCGGAACTGCGTTGCGTCCTCCGCCCCGCGGCCCTTATACATCGTGGGAACGAGCGCGTATACCGCCGCGCAGTGGACAAGATCCTGTTTCCAGGTGATCTCGTTGGGGGCGTGCGCCTGGCTCTCCGCGCCCGGGCCGAAGCCCACGCAGGGAATGCCGTACCGGCCCTGGATGGAAACGCCGTTCGTTGAGAAGGTCCACTTGTCGATCAGCGGGCGGCGGCGCTTATCCATCGCGCCAGCGTCACCCTCGCGCGTTTCGCCGTAAAGCGCCTTATGCGCGTCCGCAAGCGCCTGCACATGGGCGGCGTTCTCGCGGTTTATCCAGGTGGGGAAATAGCACTCCGTCTCATACACGGTGCCGGTCCACGCGGGACGGTCATACATATACATGGTGACCTTCGCGTTGTGCTTTTTGCAGGCGGGCAGCGCTTCGATCTCCTTTATGCAGGAATCCCACGTTTCGCCCGCGGTCATGCGCCTGTCAAGCGATACCGCGCAGGAATCCGCGACCGCGCAGCGCGAGGGCGAGGTGAAGAATATCTGGGATGTTGTGACGGTGCCGCGCCCAAGGAAGCGCGCATCCTCATAATGCTGCGGGTTGAACTCCGGCTCAAGCATCTTGACGAGGCCCTTTATCTCATACTCGGGGCCGCAGCCGTTCTCGTTGAGCGCCTCGACCTGCTTGAGTATGTCGGCCATCTTGTATATCGCGTTGTCCCCGCGCTCCGGCGCGCTGCCGTGGCAGGAAACGCCCTTCACCTCGACGCGGATCTCCATCCTGCCGCGGTGACCGCGGTATATGCCGCCGTCCGTGGGTTCCGTGATGACGACAAACTCCGGCGTGACGCCGCCCACATTGTGGATATACTGCCAGCACATGCCGTCGCAGTCTTCCTCCTGCACGGTGCCCGTCACAAGCACGGTCGTCCCCTCAGGGATGAGGCCGAGATCCTTCATTATGCGCGCGCCGTAAACGGAGCTGACTATGCCGCCGAGCTGATCCGACGCGCCGCGTCCGCCGATCTCCTGCGCGTTTTCATACCCCTTGTACGGATCGAATTTCCAGTTGCTCATCTCGCCGAGGCCCACGGTGTCTATATGCGCATCGTAAGCGATGAGGCGCGCGCCCTGTCCCATATAGCCCAGAACGTTGCCGAGGCCGTCGATCTCGACCTTGTCGAAGCCGACTTTCTCCATCTCCTTCGCGATCCTCTTTATGACGCCTTCCTCACCGCAGCTTTCGCCGGGTATAGCGATAAGATCGCGCAGGAACTTCGTCATATCCGTCAGATAGCCTTCAGCGGCCGTTTTGATCTTTTCGAAATTCATTTTCCGCTCCTTTATTTTTATGGTTGGCACTGGTTTTTTTATTGCACGGCCTCAGCCCTTGCTGACGCCGGAATCCAAATACGAATAAAGCGTATACTTGCTTATGCCGAAATAACCCGCGATCTTGTCGCCCGATTTGGTGATGAGCATCGCCCCCGCGTCGTTGAGATAGCGTATCGCGCGGACCTTGTCGTCCTTGTTCATCATCGCGACGGGCTTGCCCACGAGCTTCACGCTCTGCTCAAGCAGATCGTCGAGCAGCTCGTTCACATTCGTCGGGATGCGTTCAGGCTCCCCGGAATCGCTCTCGCTCCTCACGAGCGAATCAACGGCGGACTTTGCCATCATAAGCGGCGTGAGGTCGTAATTTATTGAAAATATGCCCACGGGCTTGCCCGATTCATCCTTTATATATACCGTGCCGGAGCGCAGGATGCGCCCGTCCGCGGTTTTGGTGAGATAATCGTAATGATCCGGCAGATCGCGCGCACCGCTTTTGATCGCCTCAAGCGCGATGTGCGAGCTGCCCTCGCCCACAGCCCTGTGTGAAACGTGGCCGTTCTCGATGGCGGCGATCGTGTTTTCCGGATCGCCCGTGGTGAGGTCGTGCACGACGACCTCGCAATTCGTGCCGAACTGCGCCGCGACGGCCTTTGCTATGCGTTTCATCAGATCAAGTATCTTTTCATCCATTGCGTGAGCCTCCACAGAATTGATGTATGCCATTACTCCACTGATAAGTTTACCATATCCGCGGCGGATTTCAATAGGGCGGGAGCAAAATCTGTTTGGTTTGCTAAATATTTTTGTTTGCGCGTCTATAAAGCGGCCGCCTACCTTGATAAAAGCAACCGGCAATGATAAAATAAGAAAAAACACATCGGGACTGCTGTAAGGGAGTGCTTCGCGCGCGGGCGTCAGACGTTAACCGTCTGGTTTCCGTGCGTTTTTCACATCGGGAAGGGAGAAATGAGCATGATAATCATCGGAAACGGAAAACTCATCACAAGGGATGCGGCGCTGCCGTATATCGAGTGCGGCGCGGTCGCGGTCGAGGGAACAACGATAAAGGAAGTCGGCGACAACGCGGCCATACGGGCAAAATACAAGGATGCGGAGTTTGTCGACGCAAAGGGCGGCGTTATCATGCCGGCCTTCATCAACGCCCACAGCCACATATACAGCGCCCTCGCGCGCGGGCTTTCCATTGCGGGCCACAACCCGACGAACTTTTATGAGATACTCGACGGCATGTGGTGGAAGATCGACCGCAACCTCACCCTTGAGGACACCATACGAAGCGCCTACACCACTTATATCGATTCGATAAAGACCGGCTGTACGACCGTGTTCGATCACCACGCGAGCTACAGGCAGATCGAGGGGAGCCTTTTCGCAATAAAGGACGTCGCGAAGGAGCTTGGCGTGCGCACCTGTCTTTGCTATGAGGTGTCCGACCGCGACGGCGCGGAAAAATGCGACGCCGCCATAAAGGAGAACGCGGATTTCATCACCTGGTGCGAGAAGGAGAAGGATCCCATGATCGCCGCGATGTTCGGCGGCCACGCCCTTTTCACCATGAGCGACAAAACGTTTGAAAAATGCGTTGAGGCCAACAACGGCCGCACGGGTTTCCACATCCATGTTTCCGAGGGCATGAACGACGTTTACGACAGTCTGCGCAACCACGGCACGCGCAGCGTGAACAGGCTGCTCAACTTCGGTGTGCTCGGCGAAAAGACGCTGCTTGGCCACTGCATACACGTCAGCGCGGCGGAGATGGACATAATAAAGGAAACGGGAACGATGGTCGTCAACAACCCGGAATCCAACATGGGCAACGCCGTCGGCTGCGCGCCGGTGCTGGAGTTTTTCAAGCGCGGCATCCTCGCGGGGCTCGGCACGGACGCATACACGTTCGATATGCTCGAATCCCTCAAGGTCGCCCTCATCATCCAGCGGCACAACGTGTGTTTGCCGAACGTCGCCTGGGGCGAGGTGACGTCGATGCTGTTCAAGAACAACGCTAGGATCGCCGCGAAGTATTTTCCGCAGCAGCTCGGCGTTTTGAAGCCCGGCGCCGCCGCGGATGTGATCGTGATGGATTACAAGCCGTTCACGCCGTTTTCAGCGGACAATATCGACGGGCACATGATATTCGGCATGACCGGCCGCCAGTGCGAGACCACGATGTGCGCGGGACGCATACTCATGCGCGACCGCCGTCTCGTCGGCATCGACGAGGAAGCCGTCAACGCCAAAACGCTTGAAGCCGCACGGGATCTTTGGAAGCGGCTCAACGGTTGAAACAGGATACGCAACAATAATTTCTGGAGGGATAGCATGAGCGAAAAAATGAACCCGATGTCTTTCAGGACGCTTATCGAATGGCTCTTTTCGGAGCATGAAAAGCACGACACGGCCTTTGGCGTCGGCGAGTGCTATAAAAAAACCGACGGACGCACGCTCCCGCTTTTCAGCGAAAGGCTTGAAAACCCGTTCGGCCCCGCAGCCGGCCCCAACACCCAGCTTGCGGAAAACATAATCGCGGGCTATTATGCCGGCGCGCGCTTTTTCGAGCTGAAGACCGTGCAGAAGATGGACGGCGCACAGCTTGCCGCCTGCATTGCGCGGCCCTGCATCCTCGCCGCGGACGAAGGCTATAACTGCGAATGGTCAACGGAGCTTACCGTGCCGCAGGCGTTTGAGGAATACGTCAAAGCGTGGTTTGCGATAAAGCTCATCAGCCGCATGTGGGGACTGGGCGATCCGGACGGCTTCATGTTCAACATGTCAGTGGGCTATGACCTCGATGGGATCAAAACGCCGAAGCTCGACCGCTTCATCGAGGGGATGAAGGACGCCTCCCAAACGCCCGTATGGGCCGAGTGCGTGCGCGTGTCAAAAACGCTTTTCCCCGAAGAATCCGATTATATAGACTCCGTTTCGCCCCGCATCTGTCAGGGCGTCACGGTATCCACGCTGCACGGATGCCCCCCGTCGGAGATCGAGGCCATCGCCTCATACCTCATCGCCGAAAAGCGCCTCAACACCTTCGTCAAGTGCAATCCGACCATTCTCGGCTACGATTTTGCCAGGCGCCGCCTCGACGCAATGGGCTACGACTATATCGCCTTCGACGAGCATCATTTCAAAGAGGATCTTCAGTATTCGGACGCCGTGCCCATGTTCAGGCGGCTCATCGCCCTTGCCGCGGCAAACGGTCTTGAGTTCGGGCTGAAGCTTTCCAACACCTTCCCCGTCGACGTGAAGGCCGCGGAGCTGCCCAGTGAGGAAATGTACATGTCGGGCCGCGCGCTTTATCCCCTCACGATAGAGATGGCGGCGCGCATGGCGCGCGAGTTTGACGGCGCTCTTCGCCTGTCATACTCCGGCGGCGCGGATTATTTCAATATAAAGCCGCTTTTCGAGGCAGGCATATGGCCGATCACCGTGGCAACAACGATTTTGAAGCCCGGCGGCTACGGCAGGTTCAAGGAGCTTGCCCGCCTTTTGGAAAGCGCTCCGTTCAGACCCTTCTCTGGCGTTGACGTGAACGCCGTCGCAAGGCTTTCCGCCGAGGCGGAGCACAGCGCGCGCAACATCAAAAGCGTGAAGCCGCTCCCCTCGAGGAAGATAGACATGAAGGTGCCGCTGATGGACTGCTTCACGGCGCCCTGCGCGCACGGCTGCCCCATCCATCAGGATATACCGGAATACATCGCGCTTGCGGAGCGCGGCGAATACGAAAAGGCTCTCGCCCTCATCACGGAAAAGAACCCGCTGCCCTTCATCACCGGCACGATATGCTCGCACCGCTGCATGGACAAATGTACGCGCAATTATCTTGACGAGAGCGTGCGCATACGCGAGATCAAGCTCGAATGCGCGAAGCGCGGCTATGCCGCCCTTACGGAGCATATCGCCCCCGTCCCCGTGAAGAAGAACGCGCCCCGCACGGCCGTCGTCGGCGGCGGCCCCGCCGGTATCGTAGCCGCGTACTTTCTTGCGCGCGAAGGCTATCCCGTGACGGTGTTCGAGCGCGAAGCGAACGTCGGCGGCATCGTGCGAAACGTCATACCCGCCTTCCGCATCGCGAACGAGGCCGTCGAATGCGACGCGGCGCTTGCCAGAAAGACGGGCGCCCGGTTCGTCACCGGCAAGGACGCGCCCGCGGCGGACGTGCTGCGCGCGATGGGCTTCGACTTCATCCTGCTGGCCTTCGGCGCGCAAAAGAAGGGCAGGCTCGACATTGAGGGCAACGTTATAAACGTGATCGACTTTTTGCGCGCGGCAAAATCAGCCCCGGAAACGCTTGCCACAGGCGACGCCGTGGCCGTGGTCGGCGGCGGCAACACCGCGATGGACGCGGCGCGCGCGGCAAAGCGCATGGGCGTGAAAAAGGTCTCCGTCGTGTACCGCAGGACGAAAAAATACATGCCGGCGGATGTTGAGGAGCTTGAGCTTGCGATGGCGGACGGCGTTGAATTCGCACAGCTCCTCTCGCCCGTGAAGCAGGCGGACGGCAAGCTCGTGTGCCGCAGGATGGCGCTTGGCGAGCCGGACGCTTCGGGGCGCAGACAGCCCGTCGAAACGAACGAGCTTGTTGAGGTGGACGCGGATACGGTGATCGCCGCCGTCGGCGAGAAGCCCTGTCCCGAGCTGTTCGCGCGCTACGGCGTGACCCTTGACGACAGGGGACGCGCGCCCTTTGACTGCGGCGGCGGCATATTCACCGCAGGCGACGCGCTGCACGGTCCGGCCACGGTGGTCGAGGCCATCGCGGACGCCGCCGCGTTCGCGCAGACGGTCATCGCCGGCAAAAGGGAATACGCGATACCCGACGGGGCGGCGCGGGACGCCGACGAGATGCGCACGCGCAAAGCCACCCTTGAACAGGCCTCTGAGCATGACTGCAAGCGCTGCCTCGGCTGCGACACGGTTTGTGAAAGCTGCGTTTCCGTATGTCCCAACAGGGCAAACGCCGCCATCGCGGTGCCCGGGCACGACAGTACGCAGATACTGCATATCGACAGGCTTTGCAACGAATGCGGCAACTGCGCGGTGTTCTGCCCGTATGAAAGCAGACCCTACCGCGACAAGTTCACCCTGTTTGAAAGCCGCGAGGCCTTTGACGAAAGCGAGAACGACGGTTTCCTTGTGACGGACGCGATCGGGCCGTGCGTGCGCGTGCGCGTCGGGCAAAGGGTCATGGAATGCAACCTCGCAAACGATTCCTCGCTTGACGCGGACGTTGAATGTTTCATACTCAGCGTAATCGCCGAGTATCCGTTTCTGACCAAATAAACGGGCGGGAGGCTCTCGCATGGCAACGTTTTATGTTAACGGAAATTCCGTGACGGTTGAAAAAAATCAGAAGCTCATGCGCTATCTGCGCGACACGCTGCGCCTGACAAGCGTCAAGGACGGCTGCTCCGAGGGGGCGTGCGGCACCTGCACCGTCATCATCGACGGCCGCGCGGTGAAAAGCTGCGTAACGCAGACCGACAGGCTCGAAGGCAAGCATGTCGTCACCGTCGAGGGGCTGAGCGATTTTGAAAAGGAGGTATACGTCCGCGCCTTCGGGGAGGCGGGCGCCGTACAATGCGGCTTCTGCACGCCCGGCATGGTGATGTGCGCGAAGGCGCTGCTCGACGCCGACCCCGACCCTTCGGATGAGGCGATCGCCGTGGCGCTCAACGGCAACATATGCCGCTGCACGGGCTATGTCAAGATCAAGGAGGCCGTGAAGCTTGCGGGAAGCTATCTGCGCGCGGGCGCGCTGCGCGACGCATGCGAAAGCTGGAGCGTCGGCAGCCGCGTGCCCCGTCTCGACGTGCGCGAAAAGGTTCTGGGTTACGGCCAGTACACGGACGATATGTATCTGCCCGGCATGATCCACGCAAGCGCCGTGCGAAGCGCATATCCCCGGGCGCGGGTGATCGCGATACGCACGGAAAAAGCGAAACTGCTGCCCGGCGTCGTGTGCGTGCTGACGGCCGCGGATATCCCGCGCGACGTGAAGGTGGGCCACCTCAAAAAGGACTGGGACACGCTTATCCCCGTGGGCAGTCTGACGCACTATCTCGGCGACGCGATAGCGCTCGTCGCCGCGGAGACCCCGGAAATTCTCAATGAAGCAAAAAAACTCGTCGAGGTGGATTATGAAGCGCTGACCCCGGTGCGCGATGCGTATGAGGCGATGGCCGAGAACGCCCCGCTCGTCCACGAGCACGAAAAGAACAACCTCATGGCGCTGCGTAAGGTCGACCGCGGCGATACGGAGGCCGCCCTCAGGGCAAGCGCGCATGTTTTCACCGGAAGATACACCACGCCCTTCACGGAGCACGCCTTCCTTGAGCCGGAATGCGCCGTGGCTTTGCCCGACGGGGACGGCGTGATGATATATTCGAGCGACCAGAGCGTTTATGACACGCAGCACGAGACCGCGCCCATGCTGGGCCTTCCGCTTGAAAAGGTGAAGGTCGAGAACAAGCTCGTCGGCGGCGGCTTCGGCGGCAAGGAGGATGTGACGGTACAGCACCACGCGGCGCTCGTCGCCTTCCTCACAAAGCGTCCCGTCAAGGTCAAGCTCACCCGCGCGGAGAGCATACTCATCCACCCGAAGCGCCACCCCATGGATATGGATTTCACCGTGGGCGTGGACGAACGCGGCGTGATACAGGGCGTGCGCGCGCGCATAACGGCCGATACCGGCGCGTATGCGAGCCTCGGCGGACCTGTGCTTGAACGCGCCTGCACGCACGCCGGCGGCCCTTACAACTTCCAGAATTTCGACATCGAGGGCCGCGCATGGTACACGAACAATCCCCCCGCGGGCGCGTTCCGCGGCTTCGGCGTGACGCAGAGCTGCTTTGCGATGGAGAGCATGCTCAACAAGATCGCCCACGCGCTTGGCATAAGCCCGTGGGAGATCCGCATGCGAAACGCCGTGCGCCCCGGCGACGAGCTGCCCAACGGTCAGATCGCGGACGCCTCCACGGGCCTTGTGGAAACGCTGCTTGCGGTGAAGGATATATATCAAAGCGAAAAATACGCAGGCATTGCCTGCGCGATGAAGAACGCGGGCGTGGGCGTGGGCCTGCCGGACACGGGGCGCGTGCGGCTCAAGATCGAAGGCGCGCGCGTGCATATCCATGCCGGCGCGTCCTGCATCGGGCAGGGCCTCGGCACGGTGCTCGTGCAATATGTCGCCCAGGCGACGGGCATCCCGCGCGAGAGCATCGTTTACGACCCGCCGACCACGTTCGATTCGCCCGATTCCGGCACGACCTCCGGTTCCCGCCAGACGCTCATCACAGGCGAGGCCGCCCTGCGCGCCGGCGTGAAGCTTTTTGAGGATTATCAGCGCAGCACCCTCCGCGATCTTGAGGGGCGCGAGTATTACGGCGAATACCTTGCCGTGACTGACCCTCCCGGCTCCGGCAAAAAAAATCCCGTGAGCCACGTCGCTTACGGCTACGCCACGCAGGTGGCGATACTCGACGACGAGGGCAGGCTCAAAAAAGTGGTGGCCGCGCACGAGGTGGGCCGCGCGATCAACCCGCTTTCCGTCGAAGGTCAGATCGAGGGCGGCGTCGCGATGAGCTGCGGTTATGCCCTCACGGAAAAATATCCGCTTGAAGATTGCAGACCCACCGCAAAATATGGTACGCTTGGTCTGCCAAGGGCGACCACCGTGCCGGAGATCGTGCCCATCATCGTCGAAAAGGCCGGCATCGAGGAGGCCCGCGGCGCGATAGGCATAGGCGAGATAACCTCCATCCCCACGGCCCCCGCCATCGCCGAGGCATATTACCGCTTCGACGGGCGCGAACGCACGTCCCTCCCGCTTGAGGACACGCCTTATTGCAAAAAATAATTTATCCCAAGGAGATTATATATGGAACTCAACCGTTACATCGATCACACCCTTTTGAAGGCCGACGCCACGCCCGCGCAGATAAAAACCCTCGCGGCCGAGGCTGTGAAGTATCACTTCGCCTCCGTCTGCGTCAACTCATGCTATGTTCCCCTTGCGGCGAAGGCGCTTTCCGGCACGGACGTCGCCGTGTGCTGCGTGGTGGGCTTCCCCCTCGGCGCGATGCTCACGGAAGCCAAGGCCTTTGAAACAAGGGCCGCCGTGGCCGCGGGCGCGCAGGAGGTGGATATGGTGATAAACATCGGCAAGGCAAAGGCCGCCGACTGGCAGTATGTCGAGGAGGACATCAGGGCCGTCGTCCTCGCCGCGCACGAGGGCAAAGCCATCGTGAAGGTCATCATCGAAACATGCCTGCTCACCGACGACGAGAAGGTCGCCTCCTGCCTTGCCGCCGTGCGCGCCGGCGCGGATTTCGTCAAAACGAGCACCGGCTTTTCAAGCGCGGGCGCAAACGCGCACGACGTCGCCCTCATGCGCAGCACCGTCGGCCCCGACATCGGCGTGAAGGCCGCGGGCGGCATCCATACCCGCGAGGACGCGCTTCGCATGATCGAGGCGGGCGCTTCCCGCATCGGCGCGAGCAGCGGAATAAAGATCGTCGAAGGCTGACGCACAAACGACCGGACTGCCGCGCGGCAGTCCTTTTTTTATGCGCCGCCGCCAGCTTGGCCATTACCATAAGCCACGCTTATGTCAACATATGAATATATAAGACTGCCTCAGGGCCTGAAACCCCTTCCCCCACAGGTTTTGCATGGTATAATACGGATGTATTCGAAACGGAGGTGCTTTTTATATGTCAAATACCGCGATCGTCGGCATAAACTGGGGCGACGAAGGCAAGGGCCGCATGGTGGATCTCATCGCGGACGGCTATGACGTGGTGGTGCGTTATCAGGGCGGAAACAACGCGGGCCACACGGTGGTGAACGAGTTCGGCAAATTTGCGCTGCATCTGATCCCTTCCGGGATATTCCGCAAGGGCGTCGTCAACATATTGGGCAACGGCACGGTGATCGATCCGGAGCGCCTCGTCGAGGAGATGGACGCGATACGCTCGAAGGGTGTGCCCATAACGCCGGAAAACTTCATGATAAGCGACCGCGCGAGCATCATTTTCCCCTATCACAGGGATCTTGACGCGCTTGAGGAGGAACGCCTTTCGGACGCGAAGTTCGGATCCACAAAGCGCGGCATCGCGCCCGTTTACGGCGACAAATACATGAAGAAGACCATCATGATGGGTGAGCTTGGCGACATGAAGGCCCTGCGCGCCCGGCTTGACGGCATCCTCGAATGGAAAAACCTCACCCTGCGCAACGTTTACGGCGCGAAGGGCTACACCCTCGATGAAATGACGGACTGGCTCGCGCGCTTCGGCGGTCAACTGCTTCCTTATATAAAGGATACGGGGGCGTACCTTCGCAATGCGAAGAAGAACATCCTCTTCGAGGCACAGCTAGGCGCACTGCGTGACATAGACTTCGGCATTTTTCCTTTCACCTCGTCCTCATCCCCGCTTGCGGCTTACGCGCCCATCGGCGCGGGCTGCCCGGGCGTCACGATCGATAAGGTTACGGGCGTCGTGAAGGCGTATTCCACCTGCGTGGGCGAAGGCCCCTTCGCGGCCGAATGGTTCGGTGAGGAGGCTTCCGCGCTGCGTGAGGCCGGCGGCGAATACGGCGCGGCGACAGGCCGCCCCCGCCGCGTCGGCCCGATGGATATCGTCGCCACGCGCTACGGCGTGACGATGCAGGCCGCAACGGAGATCGCCCTCACAAAGCTCGACGTGCTTTCATACATGGATACTATACCCGTCTGCACGCAATACGAGCTTGACGGCGTCCGCACGGACGAGTTCCCGTTCCCCGCCGCCGCCTCGCGCGCGAAGCCCGTTTACGAATATCTGCCCGGCTGGAAGACCCCCGTCGGCGGCTGCCGCAGCTTTGACGAGCTTCCCGAGGCCGCGCGCGCATATGTCGCGTTCATCGAGGAGCGCATAAACTGCCCCGTCAAATATGTTTCCGTCGGCGCGGAGCGCGACGCGATAATCATAAAATAAGAACAGGAGACAGCCATGCACGACACATATCAAAGCCCCCTTGCTTCACGTTACGCCTCCAGGGCAATGCTCCGGCTTTTTTCGGACGATACGCGCTACGCCACATGGCGGCGGCTTTGGAGCGCCCTCGCGCAATGCGAGCACGACCTCGGCCTGCCCGTGACGCAGGAGCAGGCGGACGAGCTTGCCGCCCACATAACCGATATCGACTATGACGCGGTGCGCGAGCGCGAGCGCGAGATCCGCCACGACGTGATGGCGCACGTTTACGCATACGGCCTCGTCTGTGAAAAAGCGCGCGGGATAATCCACCTCGGCGCGACGAGCTGCTATGTCACCGACAACGCGGATCTTATCATCATGCGCGACGGCCTCCGCCTCATACGCGGCGATATCATGGCGGTGCTGAAAAACCTTGCCGCCTTCGCCGAAAAATACAAGGCCACCCCCACGCCCGGCTTCACGCATTATCAGAACGCACAGCCGGTGACAGTCGGCCGCCGCGCCTGCCTTTGGATGCAGGATCTGCTGCTTGACATTGAGGAGATCGACGACGTGCTTTCGGCGTTCCGCTTCCTCGGCTGCCGCGGCGCGACAGGCACGGAGGCGAGCTTCATGGAGCTTTTTGACGGCGACGGCGACAAAGCGGACGAGCTGAACCGCCGCCTTGCGGCAAAATTCGGCTTCACGCGCTGCTATGAGGTCTGCGGACAGACCTATCCGCGCAAGCTTGACAGCCGCGTGCTCAACGCCCTTTCCTCCACGGCGCAGAGCGCGTATAAATTCGCGGACGACATGCGCCTTTTGCAGCACGACGAGCAGCTTGAGGAGCCTTTCGCAAAATCGCAGGTGGGTTCCTCCGCCATGGCCTACAAACGCAACCCCATGCGCTCCGAGCGGATATGCTCCCTCGCGCGCTTCGTGTGTGTCACGGCGCAAAACGCCGCGATGACCGCCTCCGCCCAATGGCTCGAACGCACGCTTGACGATTCCGCCAACCGCCGCCTTTCCATACCGGAAAGCTTCCTTGCGACGGACGCCGTCCTTCGCCTGATGGCGGACGTGACCTCCGGCATCGTCGTCAACGAGGGCGTGATCGCCCGCGCGCTCAACAACACGCTCCCCTTCCTCGCAAGCGAGGATATCCTCATGGACGCGGTGCGCGAGGGCGGCGACAGGCAGGCCTGCCACGAGCTTATCCGCGCCCACTCCATGGAAAGCCGCGCCCGCATGAGAGAGGGCTTCCCCTGCGACCTCATCGAGCGGCTCGCGGATGACCCCGCCTTCCCCCTTTCAAGGGATCAGCTTTGCACAAGGCTCGACCCCGCGGCGTTCACCGGCCGCTGCGCGGCGCAGGTGGAGGCCTTCCTCGCGGCGCACCCCGTCGAAGACGCGGCCGACATGGCCCCCGTGGAAGTCTGAACGCAACTCCCCCGTCACGGCGCGCGGCACCTCTGCCCCGCGCCTTTTTCATGCCGCGGGGCAAAGGCCGCAACGGACGCACTGACGCGGCCGGAAGTGTGTTATTCCGTTGACATTGTAACTGTCATCAGTTATAATACGCATACATATCCGTTCGTTATATGAAATAAACGTTCATATTGTGAACATCAAATTTTATCGAGGAAGGAGAAGCAGGCTGAAATGGAACTGAAAAAAGCAAAGCATCTGGAAAAAGGAGACACGATAGGAGTTATTTCGCCTGCAAGTCCCTCCCAGAAGCGCAGCGAAATCACAAGAGCAGTTGAAACTCTCACCGCAATGGGGTATAACATTGTGATGGGAAAAAACGTCAACAAGAGGAAAGGCTTTGTTGCCGCAACGGAGGAGGAGCGCGCCGCGGATTTCAACGAGATGTTCGCGCGCGACGATATCGACGCCGTGTTTGTCACGCAGGGGGGTTACGGCTCCGCGCAGATCATCAACAGGCTCGATTATGACGTGATACGCGCGAATCCCAAGATATTCACCGGATTTTCGGACATAACCTCGCTGCACCTTGCAATCCAGCGGTTCGCGGGCGTGGTGACGTTCCACAGTCCGGGCATGGCGCGGTTCAACAAGAAGGACCTCACCCAGTATACTAAGGACTATTTTTTCCGCGCTGTGGCGGACACGGCGCCGATAGGCGAAATAAAGATCGCCAACGACACCGACTGGCTGCGCAGGATACAGAAGGGCGTTGTGGAAGCGCCCGTGGTGGGCGGCAATCTGACGCTCGTGTGCGCGACGCTCGGCACCCCGTATGAGATAGACGTCGAGGGTAAGATCCTCTTCCTTGAAGAGGTGGACAGCGAGCCGTGGATCATCGACCATCAGCTTTCGCACCTGCGCAACGCCGGAAAGCTTGACCAGTGCGCGGGCGTGCTGATCGCGGAGTGCCAGAACTGCGTGCCCTCGCAGCACAATCCGGGTTATTTCTGCGATATCGATCTCGAGGATGTGCTCGATTACTATCTCAAGGGGCTCGGCGTACCGGCGCTGTACGGGCTGCCGTTGGGACACACGCCCAACATGGCCACGCTGCCGATGGGCGTCACGGCAAGGCTTGATGCCACTTCCAAGAAATTCACGGTTCTTGAAAGCGGAGTCATATAAAAAAAGAAACAAACCACTCGCAAGAGTCAGGAAGGGGAGCAACAAAAAATGAAAGCGAAAAGTCTTATCGCGCTGGTGCTTGTGGCAGTCCTCGCGCTGTCGCTTACAGCCTGCGGCACAACCGGTTCTGATGAGGAAGTCATCTTCACCGTGGCAATCGGCAGCACTTTCGACACGCTCAACTTTTTCACAACAGAGTCCAGCCTCGTTTATGATTTCCTGAACTTCTGCTATGATTCCCTCATCGCCTACGATGAGAATTACAACGCCGTCCCCCGCCTCGCCAAGAGCTGGGAATACAGCGATGACGGAACGGTGTGGACCTTCCACCTGAGGGATGACGCCTATTTCTCCGACGGGGAACAGGTGACGAGCGCGGACGTCAAATGGACTTATGAGCACGCGATAGACAGCTATATGTATTCGACCCACGCAAGCGGATTCGTCTCGATAGAGTGCCCGGATGATTTCACGGTGGTGTTCACCTGCGAAACGGCGAAGCCCGATATGCTCTATCAGATAATCCCCATCCTGCCGGAACATGTGTGGAGCGGCGTCGAGGACGTCACCGCATATGCAAGCGACGAGCTTGTCGGCTCCGGTCCCTTCACCTACAGCGCGGAGCGCAGCGGCAACGGCAACGTGGCATTCGTGCGCAACGATAAATACTGGGGCACGAAGCCCAACATCGACGTGCTGGTGTTCGCCCCGTATGACAATTATGACGCGATGACCCAGGCGCTGCTGCTTGGCGAAGTGGACGCTTGCTACAGCCTTGACAAGGCGCAGTATGAAACGCTCAGCGGCAATTCCGATATCGACGTTGAGGTCTGCGAGAACTTCGGCTTCGAATATCTCGGATACAACCAGCTTGACCCCATGATGGCCGATCAGACCATCCGTTATGCGATCGATTACTGTTTCGACCGCGAGAACGCAGTTGAAATGGCTTACGGCGGACTCGGCGAGATCGCCTACGCGCCCGTCAACAACCCCGGTTTCATTTACACGCCCCCGGCGGATATCATCCGTGAGTTCAGCATCGAGAGCGCGAACGCCCTGCTCGACAAGGCGGGCTATCTCGACACGGACGGCGACGGCATCCGCGAAAAGGACGGCCAGCCGCTTTCCTTTGAGCTTACCTCCTCGAGCGACCGCAGCTCATGGCAGAGCGCGGTCGTCAACATGATGATAACCAACTGCAAGGCGGCCGGCATGGAGATCACCTGGAACGCGGTCGAGACCGTAACCATGTGGGATACCTGCTGCGACGGCAACCCGGACTGGCAGATGGTGCTTGACGGCTGGGGCGGCGACGCGGATCCGGGCTTCATCATGTGCATATTCCAGGATTGGAACGATCTCGGATACGCCGGCGTCGCATATGCCGATCCCGCGTTCGACGAGATGTACGCGAAGGCCTATTCCACGATGGACGCCAACGAGCGCCTCAATTATATCAACGAGTGCCAGCGGATCGTGTATGAGGACTGCCCGTACACCTGCATCTGCTACGATCAGTCCGTGCAGGCGATCAACAGCTCCGCATGGACGGGATATGTGTTCAACTCGCTTGGCATGTTCGGCAACGAACGCCTTGACACTTACATAAACCTCGAACCCGTCGCCTGAGTTCCGGACTCTGACGCCATGGCGGCATACGCCATGGCGTCAAAGCTTTATATGAGCAAATTTGCCCTTATGGGAGGTGGAAAACTTGGGTAAACGAATACTCAAGAAGCTCTTATACGCATTGATAACGATACTTTGCGTCATCGCCTTCAACTTTTTCCTTTTCAGGGTCATGCCGGGCGACGTTTCAACGATCCTCGCCAAAAGCACCACCTCGGCGGAGGTCAAAGCGCGCATGATCGAAAAAGCGGGGCTGGACAAATCGCTGCTGACCCAGTTCGGCATCTATATGAAGGATCTTGCCACGGGCGATTTCGGGGACGCCTTCAATACCTATGACGGCCGTCAGGGCGTGCTGGACATCATTGCCGGACGCATACCCAACACGGTGATACTGCTGCTCGTTGCGGAGATCATCGCGATCGCGCTGGGCATACTTGTCGGCGTGGTATGCGCATGGAAAAGAGGCAAGGCGATCGACACGGGGCTGCTTTCAGGCTCCCTCGTGCTCTATTCCATGCCCACGTTCTGGTTTGCAATGGTGCTGATATTCATATTCTGCGTGGGTCTGCGCTGGTTCCCGACGGGCGGCATCACCACCGCCGGTACGAATTACACGGGCTTCAGGCACATCATCGACTATATAAAGCATCTCATCCTGCCCTCGCTTTGCATGGGCTTCGCGATGATCGGCGGGTATTCGCTGACGATGCGAAGCACCATGATCGACGTGCTCACCGAGGACTATATCACCACCGCCCGCGCGAAGGGCTTTTCAAACAGATATGTCCTCATGAAGCACGCCATGCCCAACGCAATGCTGCCGATGGTCACAATCATCGCGATGAACGTCTCGGCGATCCTCGGCGGCGCTATACAGCTTGAAACGCTGTTTTCCTGGCAGGGGCTCGGCAAGCTGATGTACGACGCGCTTTTGAAGCGCGACTATCCGCTTTTGCAGGGCTGCTTCATGATAACCACCGTCGCGGTGATACTGGCGAACCTCATCACGGATATCCTGTATGAGTTCATCGATCCCCGCGTCAAGGGCTGAGGGGGGGCGCGAGTATGAGTATGAGATCAAAAGAAGCGGCAAAGCTCAGGCGCACGCTCAGACGCAGGAAGGCGAAAGCCTTCGTCAGGCAGATGCTTTCAAACCGCATGGCGCTCACAGGCGTCATCATCATCGCGTTTTTCGTGCTGATGGCGATATTCGGGCCGATGATACTTCCGTTCAAGACCACGGATATCGCGGCCTCCCGCAACGAGGTGTTCAATCCCCCGTCGGCCGCGCACTGGCTCGGCACGGACAATCTCGGGCGCGACGTGCTTGCGTATCTGATGAGCGGCGCGCGCATATCGCTGTTCGTGGGCGTTGTGGCAACGGCCATATCGATGGTGCTGGGCACCCTCATCGGCATAGTTGCGGGCTATTCGGGCGGCACGGTGGACAACGTCCTCATGCGCATCACGGATTTCTTCCTTGTGCTGCCGTGGCTGCCGTTTTGCATGGTGCTCGCGGCGATACTCGGCAACAGCATGTGGAACATCATCCTCGTCATCGGCCTCACGGGCTGGTCTGGCACGGCGCGCATAATCCGCGCGCAGACGCTCTCCGTCAAGGAGCAGCAGTATGTGGAGCGCACGGCCTCCGTGGGCGCGGGCAAGGCGCATATTATGCTCCGCCACATATTGCCCAACGTGTTCCCGCTCGTGTTTTCGGAAACGATACTCATCATCTCAAGCTCCATCCTGACGGAAACCTCGCTGGCCTTCCTTGGGCTCGGCGATCCCACAAAGCCAAGCTGGGGCATGATGCTCAACGACGCATATTCGACCGGCGCGATGACCTCCGGCGCGTGGTGGTATTTCGTGCTGCCCGGCGTATGCGTGATCCTCGTGGCGCTTGGGTTCACCCTCATGGGCTATGCCTTTGACGAGATACTCAACCCCAAGCTGAAAGGAAGGTGAGCGCGATGAAGCTTCTTGAAGTCAAGGATCTTCAAACCTGGTTCCATACGTCCAGGGGGGAGCTCAAGGCCGTGGACGGCGTATCCTTCGATGTGAACTACGGCGAATGTCTGGGCCTTGTGGGTGAATCCGGCTGCGGCAAAACCACAAGCGCGCTTTCCATATGCAAGCTGCTCCCCAAAAACGGCTATATCAAGGGCGGCGAGATACTGCTTGAGGGCCGCGATATGGCGCCGCTTTGCGACGAGGAGATAAGGGCGCGGCGCTGGAAGGATGTGTCAATCATCTTTCAGGGCGCGATGAACGCGATGAATCCCGTCAAGACCGTGGGCTTCCAGATCGCGGAGGCGATCGTGCTGCACGAGGGCCTTGGCATGGAAAAGGCGATGGTGCGCGCGGGCGATCTGCTTGAACAGGTGGAGGTGCCGCGCGACCGCGTCAAGCGTTATCCGCATGAGTTTTCGGGAGGGATGAAGCAGCGCGCGATGATCGCCATGGCGCTCGCGTGCGATCCCAAGCTCATCATCGGCGACGAGCCTACCACCGCTCTCGACGTGATGGTGCAGGCGCAGATACTCAATCTGCTCGAGCGCCTCCGGCGGGAACGCAACATGGGCATGATAATCATCACGCACGACCTTGCGATACTTGCGGAAACATGCACGCATATCGCCGTGATGTATGCCGGCAAGATCGTTGAAACGGGCACGGCGGACGATATATTCCGCAACGCCCTCCATCCATATACGAAAAGGCTTATCGGCTGCTTCCCCAATGTGGGCGGGGCGAAAAACATCCCGGACGGCATCGCGGGCTATCCCCCGATACTCATCGAGCCGCCCACGGGCTGCCGCTTCCACCCGCGCTGCGAGTTTGCGGACGAACGCTGTTCCATGGAGGAGCCTTTAACGGTATCCGTCGGCGGCAAGCACACCGTCGCGTGTCATCTGATACCCACCAAGGAGGCGGACAATGGCTGAAAACATCCTTGAAGTGAAAGACCTTAAGGTCCACTTTCCCGTCAAGCACAAGCGTAACGCGCTCGTGCGCGCCGTGGACGGCGTGTCCTTCACGCTCGGGCGCGGGGAGATACTTTCCCTCGTCGGGGAATCCGGCTCGGGCAAAACCACGACCGGCAAGGCCGTGCTGCGCATAATCGAGCCGACCGCGGGCAGCATCCGCTTCATGGGCGAGGAGATCGGCGCCGCGCGCGTGGACAACGTCGTCGGGCACGACCTGCCGCACAGGCTCGCGCGCCTCATCGGCTTCATCGCCGCGCTCACGTCGCTTGCGCTTTATCTGCTGCTGCCGGCGGTGCGCGCGGGCGACGGTTCGTCAGTTAGCGGCCTCGGGCTGACGCTCAACGCCGCGTCAAACGCCGCGGTATACGGCGTGGGCACGGGCGCCGCGGCGCTGAGTGCGCTTGTGATCGTTTCAGCGCTGTGCTGCGCCGCGCTTTGCATATCCGTCAAAAAGCGGCCGGCGCTTGCCGCACTGCCCGCGGGCGCGGGGCTTCTCTTCGCGCTGATGATACTGCTCTCCCTCAACAAGGAGGTCTCGCTCGGCTGGGGTATAGGCGGCGTGATGATCGGCTTTGCCGCGGCTGCGCTGTTTCTTGTGATAACGCCGCGGTTTTATACGCCGGCATTTGAGAAGCAGCTTCGCCGCCACGCGCAGATGATCTATCAGGATCCGTATCAAAGCCTCAACCCGCGGCAGTATATCATCGATATCGTGGCGGAGCCGCTCGAGGTGAACGGACTTGTGACCACGCCCGAGGAGCGCGAGGCCGCCGTGCAGACGGCGCTTGAGCGCGCTGGGCTTCAGCCCGCGAGGGATTATTTTTACCGTTATCCGTATGAGCTTTCCGGCGGGCAGCGGCAGCGCGTGGCGATCGCCGCGACCCTCATACTCGAGCCGGACTTCATCGTTGCGGACGAACCGGTCTCAATGATCGACGCCTCGATAAGGCTCGGCATAATCAAGCTGATGAAGAAGATGCAGCAGGAAAACGGCATCGCATTCCTCTTCATCACGCACGATCTGTCCCTTGCATGGCTGATTTCGGACAGGATCGCCATAATGTATCTCGGCAAAATAATGGAGATAGGCACGGCGGATCAGATAATCAAGGATTGCCGCCATCCTTACGCGAAGGCCCTCATGGATGTTATGCCTATACCCGGCATGGCGCGCGAGGGCGGCCGCATGATACTCAAGGGCGATATTCCGTCCGCCGCAAGCGAAATTACAGGCTGCAAATTCCACAGCCGCTGCCCGTACGCGACGGAAATATGTTCAAAGGAGGAGCCGGGCTTCACCACGGTTGACGAAGGCCATTTCGCGGCCTGTCACAACCTCGGCAAAGCCTGAGGCGAATGCGCTTATCCATGAGCGATATCAAAAAATATCTTTCAGGCGTTGACGCCGCCGCGATCGCGGCCGACCTCATCGCAATACCGAGTTTTTCCTTCATGCCCATGCAGGAGCAGAAGGTGGCGGAGCATCTTCGCACGCTTTTTGCGGCAAACGGCGTGGACGCATACCTGCAGGAGGTCGTCCCCGGCAGGCCGAACGTGATCGCGCGCATAAAGGGCGGGGACGGCCCCTCCCTGATGCTGTGCGGCCATATGGATACCGTCCCCGCATACGACATGGCGGACGCTTTCACGCCGCGCGTCGAAAACGGCGTTTTACACGGGCGCGGCGCGTGCGACATGAAGGGCGCCGTGGCCGCGATGGCCGCCGCGATGATCGCCGTGAAAAAGAGCGGCGCGGCCCTTGCGGGCGATCTCATCTTCGCGGGGCTCGTCGACGAGGAGGAGGGCGGCACGGGCGCGGAATACATCGCCGACAACGGGCCGTATGCCGACGCCGCGATAATCGGCGAGCCGACAGATATGCACGTCGCGCTCGGTCACAAGGGGCTGGAATGGATCGCGATCGACGTTTTGGGCCGCAAGGTACACGGCGGGGATCAGGCGTTCGGCGTGAACGCCATACAGATGGCCGCGCGGCTCGTGAACAAAATATACGATGAATACGCCCCCCTGATAAAGACGCGCACGCATCCCGTGCTTGGCAGCGCGAGCATAAACATCGGCCGCATCGAGGGCGGCGACCAGCCGAGCACCGTTGCCGGGGCGTGCAGGCTGCTGCTTGACAGACGCGACGTGCCCGGCGAAACGCGCGAGAGCGTATATTCGGAGCTTCGCGACGTCTGCGCCGCGCTGCACGCGCAGGATCCCGCGTTCTGCGCAAGCGTATACGACCTGATGGAGGGCAAGACCAAAAAACCGCATTACCCGTATTGTCTCGACGCGAAGGAGCCTGTCGTGCAAAGCATATGCACGGCGCTTGAGGAATCATCTGTCGCGGGCGTGCTTACCGCCTTCCCCGCGTGGAGCGACGCCGGCACGCTGAGCGCTTATACGCACTGCCGTCCGCTGGTGTGCGGCCCGGGGCATCTGGGCAACGCGCACTCCGTGAACGATTCCGTATCCGTGGACGAGCTGCGCCTTGCGGCGGAGGTATACGCCAGGACCGCGTTACTGTTTCTCAAAAACTGATCCTGCAAGGGGACGGATATCATGAAACGGACAATTGACGCTCTGATCGAGGAGAGCCGCGACGCCATGATAATGGATATCCGGCGGCTCGTGGGTATCGAAAGCATAAACGGTAAAACCGAAGCCTGCCGTGCCGCGCTCGAGCAGCTTCTTTGCCGCGCGCAGGCGCTGGGCATGCGCACCGGGCGCACGCGCGAAGGTGACGCGGGCTTTGTTGAAACAGGCTCCGGCAGCAAGGCCCTCGGCATGCTGGTGCATATGGATGTTGTGGATGTGGGCGACGCCGCGAAATGGCGTTTCCCGCCGTTTTCGGGCGCGCTTGCGGACGGCTTCATATGGGGCCGCGGCACCGTTGACGACAAGGGCGCCGCCGTGATGTGCCTTTATGCCATGTATGCGCTCGTGCAGGCCGGATGCGGGCTGAAAAGCAGGATCCGCCTCATCATCGGCACAAACGAAGAGGGCGACTGGACCGATATGGAACACTATATCGAGGAGTTCGGCAGGCCCGATTACGGTTTTTCGCCCGACGGGGATTTCCCCATATGCAACGCGGAGAAGGGCTATGCCGACGTGCTGCTGACTTTCATGGAGCCGAACGCGGGCCTTATCGCATCCCTTTGCGCCGGCGATTCGCCGAATTCGATCCCGTCGAAGGCCGCGCTGACATGGACCGACGGCACGCGGGAGGAGTTCCACGGCAAAAGCGCGCACAGCTCCGAGCCAAACGAGGGCAACAACGCGATCCTCCGTCTTGCGGGCGCGCTTGCGGGCCGCGGGCACACGTTCAACTTCGTGCGCTTTCTCAACGACTTCGCTTCGGATGAGGACCTCTGCCCCGCCCTTCGTATCGACGACGGCAGCGATTATATCGGGCGCGATCGCGTCGGCCGCACGACAGCATGCCCGACGGTGCTTTCCGCCGTTGGCGGCGAGGTGCGGCTCAACCTCAACATAAGGCAGAAATTCGGCGTTGACAGGGAGGATATCCTCACCGCCGTCAACGGATATTGCGCGCAGTATGGCTTCACCGCGCACATGCTGCCCGGCTACCTGCCCGGCACGATGGTCTCCACCGCGACCGAGCCGCTTCGCATAATGAAGGAAGTTTATGAGGAATACGGCTATAAGGCGGAGTTCGTCGCGAGCGCGGGCACCTCGTATGCGAAGGCGATGCCAAATTTCGTCTCCTGGGGGCCTGTGTTCAGGACAGATCCCAACTGCTTCCATTCCGAGAACGAACGCCTGAGCCTCAACACGCTCATCGTCGCCTCAAAGATGTACGCAAGATATCTTTACCGCATGACAGCCCTGTGCGAGGCGGAATCCGCAAGGTCGACGAGCCTTGAAAAAGCGCTCTCGCTGATCGAGCATTTCATGCAGCAGCCGTACAGCTTCAACCTTTCGGAGATCGTCGCGATGTCCGGCATGAACCGCACGACCGTTTACCGCGATCTTTCCGTTTTTGAGGACGCGGGCGTTCTCATCCGCGACCCTCATACGAAAAAATACTCGATGGGGCCAAAGGCCTTCCGCATGGGCACGGTATATCTGCGAAGCTCCAATTATGAGGAAAGCCTGCTTGTGCTGCTTGAAAGGATCGCGGAGGAGGTCAAGGAATCCGTCGGTCTTGCAAGGCGCGACGGGAACAGCGTCATCTCCATATATTCCGTGGAGAGCCATCAGCCGATAAAGATGAACGATCTTCCCGGCGAATACTATCCGATGAACAAGGGCACCTACGGCAAATGCCTCATGGCCTATCACGATCGGGAGACCGTGAAAAAGCTGCTTCGCGGGCAAAGGTTTGAAAAGACCGGGCCGAACACCCTCACCCGCACGGAGGATATCCTCAACGAATACGCGAACATCCGCAAAAACGGGTTCGTGCTTTCGCTTGAAGAGACCGCGCCGCTGATAATCGGCGTGGGCGTGCCCCTTTGCGACAGCTCCGGCGGGATAAGGAACGTCGTATCCGTATCCTTCCTCAAGCACGACGATTATCTCGCGCGCATAGAAACGATAAAGGCTGTCCTCTTCAGGTACAAGCCCCTCATCGAAGCCTGTCTTTGATCCTGTTTGGGTTTTTATGTCAAATGCGCCCGGCTTATGCAACCGGACGCATTTTTGCTGCGTTTATATAACAGGATAGGAACGGAGGTATTCAGATGAAACGCATTGTATGCCTTGCCGCGGCGCTTTGCCTTGCTGCGGCGGCCGCAGCCTGCACACAGGGCGGCGCGGGGAAGCTGCCCTCTGCCGAAGCGGTATACACGGGCGAGATCATCAGCATTGACGGCGCATATCTGCTGATCGCAGGCGCCGGTGAACGTTCGGATTCATGCGATCTTTTCAGCCTTTCAATGGACGCTCTTGCGACAAAGGCCGGATCGGTTCCCGCCCCCGGCGACACGGTCGAGATCGGATATTCGGGAAGCATAATGGAAACCTACCCCGCGACGTTCTCCGACCCCGTGTATATAAGCGTTACGGAAAAATCCGGTTCGCCGATATCGATGTATATCGAGCTTCTGTGCGCGCTGTATGAGGATGACGCGGCGCTCAACGACGGGATAACCTATCTCGCCTTCGATCTTGACAACTGCACGAACCTCACCCCGGCGGAGCGTAACGCGGTCGCGTGGCTGCTCTCCGGCAAATACTCGCTCGAGCCGCTGACAGGCTCCTTCGGGGAGCTTGCGGACGAGGGCTATGTGGATAAGGACAACCTCAGTTTTCCGGACGGAGTGATCCTGAAAATAACCGACACCGCGATCGAAAACGGCAGTTTCACGTTTTCGGCCTCCAAATGGCGCAGCGGCGACGGCGCGATAGGCATGGAGGATTGCAAGGCGACGCTCACGGACGGCCGCTGGACATATGAGGAAGGCTCCATGTGGATATCATAATACGACCGCACCGTCGGTGTCGATCGAAAGCGGCAGCGTGCGCCAGCCACCCGGCAGCGCCGAGGCCGCTTTTTTTGCCCTCAGGGGAAAATCCTCATCCGTATAAATGCTCATGCACGTTGAACCTGAGCCGCTGATGAAAAACGCAACGGCCCCGGCTTCCGTCACCGCGCGCTTGAGCTCGTCGAAGCCCGGTATCAGCTTTTTCCTGAAAGGCTCATGCAGCCTGTCCGAAACGGCGCGGCCGATCGCGGCCGCATCGCCGTCGCGCAGGGCGTTCACAAGCGCGAGCGCGTGTGAGAGCGTATAAACCGCATCCGCGTGTGCGACAAGCTTCGGCAGCGCCGCGCGCGCCTCATGGGTGCTCGTTTCAAACTCCGGCACGAAGGCGAGAAAGCGGAGCCGCGCAGCCGTTGCGCAGCGTGAAACATACGGCTTCCCCTCGTGCATCATTGCCGCGGTGAATCCGCCGTAAAGCGCAGGCGCAAGGTTGTCCGGATGGCCCTCAAGCGCGTTCGTCACCTCAAGAAGCTCCGCGCGGGACAAAGCATTCCCGTGCAGCGCGCTTGCTCCAAGCGCGCCCGCAGCATACATCGCCGCGGATGAACCCAGTCCACGTGAAACCGGTATGGCGCTTTCGATATTTATGTTCACGCCCTTCACCTCAAGCCCCATGCGTTCCATGGCCGCCCTGTATGCCGCGTATACGAGATTGTCCGGCCCCGCATAGCGCTCAGGCGTGCCCGTTATCACAAGACCGCTTTCGGTTTCCTCAAAGCCCACACGCGCATAAAGCGAAAGGGCGACGCCCAGCGCGTCGAACCCGGGGCCGATATTGGCGCTCGTCGCCGGAACACGCACCTTTATCATATGCTTGCCGCCTTTTCCATGGCATACGCGCACATATCCTCTTTGTTTATCACGTCCGTATGCAGCTCCCGCGCAAAGCGAAGCGACGCGAGCGGCGAAGGTACTGCGAGTCCTGAAACGCGGGCAAGCTCGTCCATCGCGGCAAAACCGTCCGGCTCCTGCACGCCGGTAAGCGCGAAAAGCACGCTCTGCGCGAATTTGAAGGGCGATGCCGTTGAAAGCACGACGCACGGCCGCCTGCCCTGCAGCTTTTCCGCCGCACGCCACGCGGCCGCGGTATGCGTGTCCATAAGATACCCGTATGTTTTGAAAACGCGGGCGATGGCCCCGAACCCTTCCTCATCGTTTGAGGAATCGGCCCGAAACACCGCGCGTATGCGTCCGAGCATGTCCGCGTCGATCGCATAGCGTCCCTCTTTTGCAAGCGCGCGCATATACCCGCTCACCTTCGCGCAGTCCCCGTCGCTTTCATAATAAAGCAGCCGCTCCAGATTGCTTGAAACGAGGATATCCATGCTGGGCGAGGCCGTGCGGTAAAACGGACGGCGGCGGTCGTAAACGCCTGTGTTCAAAAACTCCGTCAGCACGTCGTTCGCGTTTGATGCGCAGATAAGCTCGCCCACCGGCAGCCCCATCCCGCGCGCGATCCATCCGGCCAGTATGTCGCCGAAATTGCCTGTCGGCACTGAAAAATCGACCTTGTCGCCGCAGGATATCCCGCCCGCGCGCACAATATCGCAATACGCTTTATAGTAATACATGACCTGCGGGGCAAGCCTGCCGATGTTTATCGAATTGGCGCTTGAAAGCCGCACGCCCGCCGGTACGCAGCGCGGCTCCGCAGCGGCTTTGGCGAAGATCGCCTTCACGCCCGTCTGCGCGTCGTCAAAATTGCCGCGCACGGCGCACACCGCGACGTTCCTTCCCTGCTGCGTGACCATCTGCGCGCGCTGTATGGCGCTCACGCCCCCATCGGGATAAAACACCGCGATCTTCATCCCGTCAACATCCGCAAAGCCCGAAAGGGCGGCCTTGCCGGTATCCCCGCTCGTTGCGGTGAGGATCATGATATCCTCCGCGACCGAGTTTTGCGCCCTGGCGCTTGCCAAAAGATGCGGCAGTACGCAAAGCGCGACGTCCTTGAACGCGCACGTCGGCCCGCGGAAAAGCTCCAGCACCCATTTATCCCCCACCTTCACCGTGGGCGTGATATCCTGCGTTTCGAACCGCCCCTCATAGGCATGACGCACGGCTTCACCGATCCTGCCTGCGGGTATATCGGGTATGAGCGCGCTTATCACCGCGGCGCTTATGCCGCAGGCGTCCATCGAAAGCGCTTCCTTTGCCGAAAGCCGCGGAAGCTCCGGCATCACATAAAGCCCCCCGTCCGCAGCCATCCCTTCAAGCAGCGCTTGCGACGCGCTCTTTCTTATGTTCTCATCCCTCGTTGCGCAGTAATACATAACACATTCTCCAAAAAAGGTATTGATTTTTCATCCCCAATATGATACATTGTCTCTCAACAAAACACAAGTGTTTTTATTTTGAGGACACTATATTGGAGGTCAATCATGAGGATAGCGATTTTGGGTTTCGGCACGGTAGGCACGGGCGTATATGACGCGGCGCAGCGCACAGACGGCGCTGTTGAGGTTGCGCGCATACTTGCGCGTCGAACCATCACCGTACCCGGTGCGATCGTTTCCTCAGACATCAATGATATCATAAACGACGCTTCTGTGGAACTTGTTGTTGAAGCGATGGGCGGCGTGGATCCCGCGCTCGATTATGTCATGCGCGCGCTGCGCGCCGGAAAGCACGTCGTCAGCGCGAACAAGCAGCTCATCTGCGCGCATTACAGCGCGCTTATGCGCGCGGCGGCGGAAAACGGCGTCGAGCTTCGTTTCACGGCCTCAGCGGGCGGCGGCATACCCTGGCTTTACAACCTGAGGCGCGCGATGCGCTGCGACGAGATAAACGAGGTTTCCGGCATCGTCAACGGCACGACGAACTATATCCTCGACGCGATGGAATCCGCCGGCGAAGGTTACGACGAGGCGCTGCGCCGCGCGCAGGAGCTTGGTTTTGCGGAAGCGGATCCCACGGCCGACGTGAACGGCTTTGACGCGCAGCGCAAATGCGCCATAAGCGCGAGCATCGCCTTCGGCGCGGTGGTGGAGGAAAGCATGGTGCTCACCGAAGGTATACAGCATTTCGGCAGCGAGGCCGCGCAGGCGGCGCAGACGCTGCCCGAAACGAAGGATCGCGTGGTGAAGCTGCTCATGCACTCCGGCCGCGAGGGCGACGGCATATATGCTTATGTCGCCCCGGCGCTCGTGCGGCGCGATTCGCTGGAGGCAAACGTCCCCTCAAATTACAACCTCATCACCCTCAACGCGAAATACGCGGGCGTGCAAAGCTATTTCGGACAGGGCGCCGGCAAGGATCCCACGGGCACCTCTGTCGTGCAGGATGTACTCGACATCGCCTCCGGCTCGCATTCGCGCTCCGGTCACGTCCGCAGGGCCGACGTGCGCAACGACTCCGTCATACGCGACTTCCTCGTTTTCGACGGGCGCGGTGCGCATGTGGAGCACACGAGCGTTTCCGAAATGTTCATACGCGCGCGCGCCGCAAGGGAAAGCGGCACGAGCCTGTTTTTCGGCGAGATCGCGGTCTGACGGGCCCTTTGCCCGCCCTCCCTCCTTGTGTGCCCGTCGCATATGAGGTATAATCCGGTTAACAACAACCATGGAGGGTCAGGCATGAAGGTTTTGCTTTTGAACGGAAGTCCCCACGCGCACGGCTGCGTTTTCACCGCGCTTGAGGAAGTCGCCAAAACGCTTGAAGAGAACGGCGTTGAAACCGAGATTTTCCAGATCGGCAACAAACCCGTGCGAGGCTGTCAGGCGTGCCCGAAATGCAAGCGGCACGGCTGCAATTTTGATGATGATCCCGTGAACGAGGTGTTTGAAAAGCTATGCGCCGCGGACGGCTTTGTCGTGGGCAGTCCCGTGTATTACGCCTCGGCGAACGGCAGCGTGATAAGCCTGCTTGACAGGCTGTTCTATTCCGGATCGAAATATTTCGCGCACAAACCTGCGGCGGCCGTCGCCTGCGCGCGGCGCGCGGGTACCACGGCCACCCTCGACGAGATAAACAAGTATTTTACGATCAACCAGATGCCCGTGGTGTCATCCACATACTGGAACATGGTCCACGGCAACACGCCCGAGGAAGTCGCCCGGGATGAGGAAGGGCTTGAGATCATGCGCAACCTCGGCCGCAACATGGCCTGGATGCTGCGCTGCATTGAGGCGGGCAGGAACGCCGGCATTGAAGCCCCTCAGGCGGAAAAAGGCCATCACACGAACTTCATCAGATAGCGTCAGCGGCGGAGCGATCTGAGATAAGCCTTGCGTTCGTCGCTTATGCAAAAGCTTTCAACGGCTTTTTGTATCGTCTTGTTACGGACCCGTTTTTCAAGCGCGTTTCCTTCAATTATAGGAAGCGCGCTTTCATATTGATGCGTCAGCGCGGCGCTCAGATACCAGGCGAGCGCCATATTGACATAGTATTCGTCACTTTTTATGCGCGAGGCGCTTTGCATGAGCTCCATGTCGAACGTTTCATCCCGGAGATAGAATTTGATCATCAAAACGAGCGCGAAACGCACCGTATAGGTCTGGCGCGACCCCAAAAAACGCAGCACATACGGACGCAGCGCCTTCTGCGCCCCGGCGAACGCGCGCGGCGGCAGCGTGTCGCACACGGACCAATCGGCGACGAACGGAAGAAACTCTTCCACAAGCGTCACAAGCTCCTCAAACGGCATTTTCGCGCTTCTCAGAACCGCGGCGTGGAGCATATCCTCCTCGTGGAACCCATGCGGCAGGGCCTTCATGAAGCCCCGCGCGCTCCCATCACGCAGAAGACCGGCGGCAAGCGCGTTTATTTTGCCCATGCGCACGCCGAGCACGCGCGAAGGCTCAAGCGTGTCCGAAAGGCGCAGCGTGAACGCGCGACAGGCTTCGTCAGCGTTCGACAACAGATATTCCCTTATTTCGTTATTATCCATGCGCTTATTATACCTCACGGTATATTATCCCTTCAACCGTTGAGCGACAGGGGCCGATGTGCTATCATAGCAGTAATCAAGCGAAACGGAGGAAGTATAAATGCAGATCCTTTTATGGATTGGCGTTATCATACTGGGATATCTTTTAGGCTCGATCGATTTTGCGATACTCATCACAAAATACATCATGCACGACGACGTGCGTCTTCACGGCAGCGGCAACGCCGGCACGGCAAACGTTGTGCGGGTCTTCGGCATCGGCATAGGCGCGCTCACCCTTGTGGGCGACATCGCAAAGGCGGCGCTCGCCATGCTCGCCGGTTCGCTGCTGCTCGGCGTTAACGGCGCTTGCACTGCGGGCGCGGCGGCGGTCATCGGCCACTGCTATCCGGTGTTTTTCGGCTTCAAGGGCGGCAAGGGCGTGGCTGTCAGCGCGGGCATCGCGGTAATGATCGACTGGCGGCTTTTTCTGGCGCTAATCCTCGTCTATATCATCGTGATGCTCAGCGTCCGCATCGCCTCCGTGGCCTCCCTTTCCGCGGTCATACTTTTTCCCCCGGCGATGTTCGTCATCGGCGGCTATGCGCCGGCGCAATACGCGCTTGGCATTTTTGCGGTCGTGATGGTGTTCGTTATGCACAGGTCGAATATAAAACGCCTTCTTCACGGGGAAGAAGGCAAATTCAGCGCCGCTTCGCGCAAAAAGTGAAGCCTTTGCAGGTTTTGTGAGCGGCGTCAAAGCTGCACGTTGTATATTTGCTTGACATGCTCCTTTCCCGGGAGCATTATTGCTGCCGCCGCGATCACGCTCACAAGGCTGAAGCCGCATATCACCTCGCGCATCGGCAGCACGTCGCCCATCGCGCCCGCCGCAAGCGAGCCGATGATACCGCCCGCCGTGGTGAGCATCTGGAACGTTCCGTTGAAACGGCCGCGCATCTCGTTTGGCACATGGTTCTGCGTTGAGGAAATGCGTATGTTGAAGCTCGTCACCCCGAGGAAACCGGATACGAACATGAGCGCCATCATTATCAAAACCGGCGCATACAGATAAAACGCCTCGATAAGGCCCATCACGATGTATACGAAAAGCGCGATCGCAAACTTTTTATCCACAGGATACCTGAATTTATAGTGTACAAGGCCGCCCACGAGTCTGCCTATCACGCCGAAGGCCATTATGTATGTGTACATGGAAACGCCGAGTCCCACGGTGGCCTTGAAATACGGCATTGTGAGCGCTGCGGAACCGTTGAAGGCAAGCGTGTTGACCACAAAATACGCCGTGATGAACAGCAGCCCCTTCTCCTTTTTGAGATAGCCAATGCCGTCGCGGAAATCATCCGCATAGCGTTTGAGCCCGTATTTGATGTCGCCCGAAAGGACGTGCGTCTCTTTTGTCTTTATCTGCGTTTCAAACGCCGCCGCGATGAGGAACGTGATCGAGTTGAAGAGGAAGAGTATCTCAATCCCCACATGCTCATAACACCATGCGGCCACGGGCACCATGACCATCGCAAGCGGGTATATCACGCTTGAAACGGAGTACGCCTTCGAATAATTGCCATCGCTGATAAGCGTCGGATACAGACTGTCGTATGCGACCTGATACACGCTGTCTATCGTGCCGATGACAAGGCACACGAACAGCATTATGGGATAATTGAACCATTTGAACATCAGCGCACCGTATATGAGAAGATACAGGCCCGCGGATATGAAATCAAGCGTGTATATTGCCTTCACGCGCGAGAAGCGGTCTATATAAGGCCCCGCGATCGACGGCATGATGATCTTGGGCAGATTGTACACCACCATGAAAAGCGCGTACAGCAGCGTGGACCCGGTATAATCGAGCACGAGAAGCCCGATGGCGAAGCCTGAGACGGCGTTGCCAAGCATGGACACCACCGTCCCGAGCGTGATTATGGTAAAATTCTTCGTCCAAAGCGGTTGCTTTTCCATAAACCCATTATACACCAAATTCGACCGTTACGCTGCCGTTTACGCTTTCTGCCTTTATGCTGTTTTCCATGCCGCGGCGCGAATGATAGCTCTTTTTGTATTTTTCGCCGTCCACGCGGACAGAGCCTGAAACGGTCTCCACGTCGATGTCATACTGCGAAACGGGCAGCGCCGTGGCGACGCTCACGCTGCCGTTCACGGCCTCCGCGTGGATCTTGCCGCGAAGCTCCCCCGCGATCGTGACGGAACCGTTCACGGTCTCGCCGTGCGCGCCGTCGCGCGCGGTGCAGTTTGTCATCGAAACAGCCCCGTTCACGCTTTCGCAGTGTATGTTCCCGCCCTGCGTCCCTTCAAGCGTCACACCGCCGTTCACGGTCTCGCCGTGAAACCTGTCGGCGTTTATCGCGGGTATATAGATCTTGCCGTTCACATTTTCAATGTTGATGTCGCTCAGCTTCGCGTCCGGCACCGTCACCTCCACCCTTCCCTGCTTCCATGCGTCGCGCGTAAATATGTTCCATATGTACTGACGGCGTTTTTCATTGATGTACAGCACGCCGTTTTTTATCGAAACGTCCGGCGTTTCAGCCCCCTGCGGATACGATATGTCAACGGCATAGCCGCTGCCCAGCGTCAGGATGAAATTGGCGTTCATCAGGTTTGCCTTGATGGAATTGAATTCCCCGCCGATGTTTTCCGCCGTGTTCGTCGCGCGAGCGCTTTTCCCTTCGCCCGCGGCGCCGATTATCTCCCTTGCAAGCGCCTCGGGCGTGCCGAGGGAGGCGATCACCTCCGCCTCGCGCTCCGGGCCTGCGTCGTCAAAATATTCCTCATAGTAGCGCAGCGCGGCGTCGCGCTCGCTCTTCTCGATGCAGGTGAGACAGCTCTCGAGCCTGTTCATGTATTCGCGCCTGTTCATCAGCATATCCCCCTTGGTCCGCCGCTATGGCAGCATTCGCGGAACATTTCATCCATCTCTTCACGCGCCTTGAGCGCGCGACGCTCCATATTGTATCTTTCGCTCGCCCGTGCAAGCTCGCCGCCGATACCCGTCTGTTTTACGTCGATTTTGTTTTTCATATCCTGCCTCCAAACAGCATCTTTTCCACGTTTTCTCTGTATATGCTCCATTCGCTGCGGTATTCGTCGAGCTTTACCCTGCCCCGCGGCGTTATCGCATAATATCTCCTCAGTCGGCCTGAAAACGGCTGATCGTAGGTTTTGAGCATCTCGTCCTTCTGCAGGCGCCTCAGCACCGGATAAAGCGTGGACTCCGATATCTCCATAACCTGCTTTACGCTTTGTGTGAGCACATAACCGTAAGCGTCCTCACGGTCAAGCACTGCAAGCACACACGCATCGAGCAGCGCGCTTCCGATCTGGAATGTCATTCCTATCACTCCCTTCGACGTATCATATTATACGGCGTATAATATTGTATGTCAATACCTGTTTGTATTTTCATAAGCAAAAACATTAACGGGAATCCGGAGAAAATATATTATTGCATGCGATTATGTGATAAAATACACAATGGAGCGTGAAAAAGATATGGGCAAAACGAAGATAATCGCAATCGAGGGGATCGACGGATCGGGCAAGGGCGTTCAGTTCAGGCGGCTTGCCGCGAACCTGCGCGCCGCGGGCGCGACCGTCGCCTGCCGCGATTATCCCATGTATGACACGTTTTTCGGTTCCGAGGTCGGCAGGTTGCTTTCCGGCAGCGACGGCGTCTGTGCGGACACCGTGAACGGCAAAAGCATGGCGCTGTGGTTCGCGCTTGACAGATGGGAAAGCTTTTCGGATTATCGCGACGGCGAAAGCGATTTTCTTGTTATAAACCGTTATGTTCTTTCAAACGCGGTATATCAGAGCATAAGGGATATTGATATTGACAAACCGGACATCGTGGATTGGGTGCTCGAGCTTGAGTATTCTCATTTCAAGCTGCCGCGGCCCGATGTGAACCTGATTTTTTCGGTGCTTCCGAACGCGGCCGAACAGAACGTGCTCAAAAAAGGATTCAGGGATTATGTCGGCGGCACGGGGCGCGATGTTTATGAAGCCTCGCACGGCATCCAGGCCCGCGCGATGGCAAAATATCTCGAGGTCGCCTCAAGGATGCAGGACTGCGAAGTTATACCCTGCATGAAGGACGGCGCGCTGATGGGTATAGACGACATTTCTCACGAAGTGCTCAGCGCCTTGAAATCAAGAAAGCTTATATAAATTTCCAATATTGCATTTAAGGAGAGAACAAAATGAGAAGAATCGGTCTGCTGACCGGCGGCGGAGACTGCCCCGGGCTCAATGCGGTCATAAGAGGCGTCGTTGAACGCTGCGATACCGCCAACATGGAGATCTTCGGCTTTTTTTCGGGCTGGCGCGGCGTAATCGAGGATGACGGACGCATGCTCACGCACGACGACGTGAAGGGCATACAGACGCTCGGCGGCACGATACTCGGCAGCTCGCGCACCAACGTCATGAAGGTGGAGAACGGGCCGGCAATCGTCAAGGCCACGATGGAACGTCACGGGCTTGAAGGGCTTGTGGCCGTGGGCGGGGACGACACGCTCGGCGTTGCGAACCATCTGCGCAAGCTGGGTCTTGGCATGATCGGCGTGCCGAAGACGATCGACAACGATCTTTCATGCACGGATTACACCTTCGGTTTCGACACGGCGGCCAACATCGCCATGGAGGAGATCGACCGTCTGCACACCACGGCTGCCTCGCATTCGCGCTGCTTTGTTGTGGAGTGCATGGGCCGTCAGACAGGCTGGATCGCGCTTCAGGCCGGCCTTGCCGCCAACGCGCATCTTGTGCTGATACCCGAATTCCCGAAAACCTTTGACGAGATCTATGATTTTGTCAAGGAAAGATATCTTCGCGGCGAAAAATACACCATCATCGCCGTTGCCGAGGGCTTTGAGCTTATCGGCGAAGACAAGAAGGATATCGGCTTCGATGTTTTCGGCAACCCGCTGCTTCTCAACAAGGAGCTTGCGCGCAGCCTCGCCGAAAGGCTTGAAAACGCCATCCGCAGCGATGACACGCTCGACCGCAAACGGCAGTATTTCGAGTCCCGTTCCGTCGTGCTCGGCCATCTGCAGCGCGGCGGTTCGCCCAGCGTGTTCGATCGCGTTCTCGGCTCCCGCATGGGCGTAAAGGCCGGCGATCTTGCCGTTGAAGGCAATTACGGCAACATGGTTGCACTGCGCGGCACGGAGATCGTCGTCGCCGACCTTGACAAGGCCGTCAACGAGCGTAAAATGGTTGATGAGGAATTCTACAAGGCCGCGAGCCTGTTCTTCAAATAATCTCAGTGATCTTCAGCATGGAATTCGCGGCTCCGGGCGTCCCGGGGCCGTTTTGATTTAAGGGGGATTTGCAATGGAACCGTCCTGCGCGCTTGAAGCGCTTTCAAAGGAGCAGCTCATCGAGCTTATCGGGATATACTCAAAGGACTGGCTCGCCCATGACGGGCTTTGGTTCCAGTCTGTCGAGCAAAAGCTCGGCATGGATGAAGCGATGTTCCACGATGTCGAAGCGTGGCGCCGTTTCACCGTGATCGAGGCGCAGCGCCTGAAAAAATTCCTCAAGCTTGACGACGAACCAGGGCTTGACGGCCTCTGCCGCGCGCTTGAGCTGCGTTTTTACGCGAACATCAACCGCTATGAATTCGCACGGCCGGACGCGAACACGCTCATCTTCCGCCATATCGACTGCCGCGTGCAGCACGCGCGCAGCGCAAAGGGAATGCCGCTGCATCCCTGCCGCGCGGTCGGCGAGGTCGAATACGCAGGCTTTGCAAAAACGATCGACCCGCGCATAACCTGCCGCTGCATAAGCTGCTTCCCGGATGTCGCGGGATATGACCCGACGGGCTGCGCATGGGAATTCAAACTTTCACACGCTGAATGAGGGCAAAACGATGAAGCTTATCGCCTATGAGGATCGTTTCAGGGATGACATCATGCGCATATCGCTTGAATGGCTCGGGCGCTATGACCTTGTGGAGGACGTCGATATCGATATCCTTTCGCACCCCATGCGCATGATCGAAAACGGCGGCCACATAATCCTCGCCGTGACCGATGAAGCTGAAGTCGCCGGGATGGTGATGCTCGATAACCACGGCGATTCGTTCGATCTCAACAAATACTGCGTGGCAGAGGGGTTTCGCGGACACGGGACGGGTTATCTTTTGCTCGACGAGGCGATACGCATCGCCCGCGCGGAGGGCAAGAAGAAGCTCACCCTAAGCTCCAACCATCAGCTCAGGGCCGCGCTGCACCAGTATGAAAAGGTCGGTTTCAAATACAGGGAATACGAAAAGACAAACTATGAGCTTTCGGATATTTCCATGGAAATGACGCTCTGATATCGCCCGCATACCGGCCATGCAACCATCGGTTGACAAACACTTCCGGCCTTTCGCGGTTGTACGCGCCCGGCGCGTCGCGGGTGGATTCCATACCCGGCGCAATAGGGCGTCTCATCAGGCGTTACGGCCGGCTTTTCGGCGTATACCTCGCCGTGGCCGGCGCAGTTTTCACGGCGATAGGCGCGCTCATGAGAGGCATAGCCTCATCCATGCAGCAAAGCTTCAACGACAGCGTTTCGGGCTTCGGCCTCGGGGCCTTCAACGCCTTCGACACAACCGGGATTATGCCCGGCTATACGGTGACGGTGACTGACGTCGCGCAAAGCATACAGCCGTCAAATCCTGTCGTCATCATGGGTACTTTCGTAATTGTGCTCGGCCTTGTGATGCTCGCCGCGGGCGTCGTGCTTGCGATCGTGCTCAAGCGCCGCGCGAAGGATTGAGCGTCGCGGCGAACCTTTGGAACTCATCGATGAAGAGGGCGGCATGACTGCCGTCGCACACCGCGTGATTCATGTATACGGCGAGGGGGACGGTGATTTTTCCGTCCTTCTTTTCATATTTGCCGAAGGTGATTATCGGCGCGTAATACGTCGCCACATATTGCAGCGAAAACGAAAGCCCCGTGAAGCGCGTCCACGGCACGGACGATATGTTTATCACGTTCTGCGAAAAGTCCTGCGGCTGATATTCGTCGACGTTTTGATACATGCGCCGCACGCGCTCTATCTCCTCGACCTGCTCCACGGCGTTTTCCCTGTACTGTGCGACGAGGCTTTTGACATTGCCTTCCTTTGTGAGATCAAAGAACATGGGATGCACCGTGTCGTAATAGCCGAAAGCGCCCTCATAGCCGTATCTGAACTCGCGATGCGCGTTGGCCGTGCGTATCGCCGCCCACACCATGAGGGGATAAAGCTTCAGACCGTTTGCCCCGGCATGATCAAAAAGCGGCGTTATGTCCGCTTGTGCAGTCATTGTGAACCCGCAGCCCGCGCGCGTGAAGCTTTCAAACTCGTCGCGGCGCGCCCAGTTTTCAACGTCTATCCGATGAAATGCAGTATCCATACCCACTCCTTCAAAGCATCGGCCTCCGCTTGCGCGAAGGCCGTTTTTTCACGATCGGTTTTCGATCAATATGACTTTGCGAAATACATCAGCTTCTTCGCGGGCTTTCCGCAATGCACGCACACATGGCCAAGCTCTTCCTCATGGGCGTGATCGAAGGGCATGCAGCGCGTTGTCGCGCCTGTTTCCGCCTTTATCGCGTCCTCGCATTCCCGCTCGCCGCACCACATCGCGCGCACGAACCCGTGCTCCACGCCGGCCTTGAACTGCTCCATATCGGTGGCGTTGACGGTTTTTTCCTCGCGGAAGGCAAGCGCTTTGCTGAACATGCCGTCATGCACGTCGTCGAGCAGCTTCTTGACAGTTTCCGCAAGGCCGTCCATGGAAACGAAGCTCTTTTCGAGGTTATCGCGCCGCACGAGCACCACCTGGTTATTCTCGATATCCTTGGGGCCGACCTCAAGGCGAATAGGCACGCCCTTCATCTCCCACTCGTTGAACTTCCAGCCCGCGCTGTTTTCCGAATCGTCAAGCTCCACGCGCACGCCTGCGTCCGCAAGCATCCGCTTCAGCTCATACGCCTTGTCGAGCACGCCTTCCTTATGCTGCGCGATGGGCAGTATAACAAGCTGCGTGGGGGCGACGCGGGGGGGCAGCACAAGGCCGCGATCGTCGCCGTGGACCATTATTATGCCGCCGATCATGCGTGTGGAGGTGCCCCATGATGTCGTGTAGCAATACTCGAGCTTGCCCTCGCGGCTGAGATACGTTATGTCATATCCCTTGGCAAAATTCTGCCCGAGGTTGTGCGAGGTGCCCATTTGCAGCGCCTTGCCGTCCTGCATCATGGCCTCCATGGTATATGTGGCGTCCGCGCCTGCGAATTTTTCCTTTTCGCTCTTCTGTCCGGTTATGACGGGGATCGCAAGCACGTTTTCCGCAAAATCCTTATATACGCCGAGCATGCGCATGGTTTCCTCCTGCGCCTCCTCGGCGGTCGCGTGCGCCGTGTGACCTTCCTGCCAAAGGAACTCGCTCGTGCGCAGGAAAGGCCTCGTGCTCTTCTCCCAGCGCACGACGTTGCACCACTGGTTCATCAGCATCGGCAGATCGCGCCACGACTGTATCCAGCGCGAATACATGGAGCCGATTATCGTTTCGCTTGTGGGACGCACGGCAAGACGCTCGGTGAGCTGCTCCGTTCCGCCCATCGTGACCCACGCCACCTCGGGCGCGAAGCCTTCAACATGCTCCGCCTCCTTCAAAAGCAGGCTTTCGGGGATAAACAGGGGGAAATATGCGTTTTTGTGCCCAGTGGCCTTGAAGCGCGCGTCCATCTGCTGCTGGATGAGCTCCCACACGCCGTAACCGTAAGGCTTGATGACCATGCAGCCCTTCACGTCGGAATAATCCACCATGTCGGTCTTGAGTATCACGTCCGTATACCACTGGGGAAAATCCTCCGTGCGTGACGCGATATGCTGAACGAACTCGTTATCGTTCTTCTTTGCCATAAAAATATCCTCCAAACTTTTTTTGCAATAAAAAACCGCCCCTATTTGCATAAGGGCGGATAGATACCCGCTGTACCACCTTAATTTGGTCTCTTATGAGCTTAACGCGCTCTCCTTCGGCACGGCATTACCTCCGCGCGGCTCCCGGGGCCGGACATCGCGATCCTCACGCGCGCGCCCTTTCAGCCGCGGGGCACGTTCTCTTTTTCGAAGGATGATGCGAATTTTCCCGTTCAAAGCTATTATTCGGTTGATTATATCACCGCGCTTCAGGTTTCGTCAAGAACCCTTGAGCACGTCCTCGATTATGGCGTTCAGCTCGTCGTCGATCGCGGCGTTTTCATCCGCGTTCGTGCGTTCCACGATCTCCTCGACCGTCCAAACATGCTCCTCGTCAGCGTCCGTCAGATCCTCAGCCGCGGGCGGTTCCGGCTCCGGCTCCGGCGAAGGCTCGGCCTGCACCGCCGCGTCAGCCGGCGTCTCCCGCGCGTCAGCCGGCGTTTCCCGCGCGTCAGCAGCGCCGGCCGCTTCGTCATCCGGCTCGCTGCGGCGTTCTATCGCATAAATGCTGTGCATGAGCGTTTTGGGATCGCTGTAATCATCGGGCAGAGGCTCGGCATAATTCTCCGTCGCCATTGCCGCGCCGCGGTATTCGCCCGCCATCTCGATCACCGCGCCGAGGTCAAGCCCCGCTGCGCGCTTTGAAAACTCATCCGCATACTTCGCGGCCTCCGCTGCCACGCGCTTTATCTCATCGTTGAGCTTCTGCGCGTTCGCGCGGTAATTCTCCATGAATCCCTCCGCGCGCGAGGCGGTATCCTTCGCCTTGTCCTTCGCGTCCTGCTCGATCATATCCGCGCGGTGCTTCGCGTCCTCGATTATCTCCCCCGCCTCGCGCGAAGCCTCCGCGTTCTTCGCATCGGCCTGCTCAAGTATTTTGTCCCGCTCGTTCTCCGCGTCCTTTATTATGCCCGTCGCCGCTGTCTGCGCCCGTGTGAGCGCGCCGGCGATCGCCGTCTCCTGCGTCCTGTATTGCGCAACGGTGGCGTTGAGCTCATCAATGCGCAGCTTGAGCTGCATTATTTCGTTGTTCCTGCTTTCGACGGCGGCTTCAAGCTCCCTTATTCTGCGTCCCATCATGCGTCATCCTCCTGTTTTATATTTCCATCCGCTCCTGGCGCGCCGCAGCGTCCGGGGGCGCATATCCCATGTGCTTATATCCCGCCGGCATCACTATCCTGCCGCGCGGCGTGCGTGCGATGAGCCCGGTCTGCAACAGATACGGCTCATACACATCCTCTATCGTGGTGGCGTCGTCGCCCGTGGCCGCGGCGATCGTGTCAAGGCCTACGGGTCTGCCGCCGAATTTTTCGATCATGACAAGCAGCATCCTGCGGTCGACCGCGTCAAGGCCCAGCTCGTCTATCGAGAGCATGTCAAGCCCCGCGCGCGCCGTTTCAAGATCGATCGTGCCGCTTCCGCGGACCTCCGCATAATCCCTCACGCGCTTGAGCAGTCTGTTCACGATCCTCGGCGTTCCGCGCGAGCGGGAGGCGATCTCAAGCGCACCTTCCTCGTCGAGCGATATGTTGAGTATCCCGGCGCTGCGCGTGATGATCTCCATCAGATCCTCCGGCCTGTAAAGCTCGAGCTGCTCCTTTATGCCGAAACGATCCCGCAGCGGGGAGGTCAGCAGGCCCATGCGCGTCGTCGCGCCCACAAGCGTGAAATGCGGCAGCTCCAGCCTTATTGAATGGGCGGAAGGCCCCTTGCCGATGATAATATCGTATGCAAAATCCTCCATCGCGGGATAGAGCACCTCTTCAACGGTCGCGTTGAGCCTGTGGATCTCATCAATAAAAAGCACGTCCCCGGCCTGGAGGTTGGACAAAAGCGCCGCAAGATCGCCCGCATGGCTTATCGCGGGGCCGCTTGTTATGCGAAGGTTCCCGCCCATCTCGTTTGCGATTATCGCGGCAAGCGTCGTCTTGCCAAGGCCCGGAGGGCCGTACAGCAGCGCGTGATCGAGCGGCTCGGACCTTTTCTTGGCGGCTTCGATATATATGCGCATATGTTCCTTCACGTTGTGCTGGCCGATATATTCGTTGAGGAATTTCGGGCGCAGGCTCAGCTCCGAAACATCGTCCTCGGCGAGCATGGATGAGGTTATCAGTCTTTCTTCCATCTGCTTCAGCGTCCTTTCGAGGCGATCTCACGCAGCGCCTGTGTTATCACATCCTCCACGCGCGCGCATTCAGGCACGGCCGAAACCGCGCGCCCTGCCGTCACCCCGTCGTAGCCGAGCGATACCAGCGCCGCTACCGCCTCCGCGCGCATATCCATGCCCTTTGCGTCCGCGGCCGACGCGGCCATCGGACTTCCCGCCATATCTTCCGGACTTATCTTCTCTTTAAGCTCAAGAAGCACCCGTGCGGCGGTCTTTCTGCCCATGCCTGGCACCCTGTCGAACGCGGCCGCGTTCTCCGTGAGTATCGCCGCCGCAATATCCGAAACCGAAAGCGCGGAAAGCACCGAAAGCGCAAGCTTCGGCCCTATGCGCGTCACGGCGATGAGGCGGCGGAACATCGTCCGCTCCTCCTTTGTTTCAAACCCGTAAAGGGTCATCGTTTCCTGCGTGGATGAAAAGCCGAAATGGGTATAAAGCAGATGCTCCTGCCCGCCGTGCAGGCATTTGAGCGTCGAAGACGGGCAGATAAGCTCATACCCCACCCCCGCGGCCTCGATCACCGCGCGGTCGGTCTCTATTTCCTGAACCTTGCCTCTTATATGTGCGTACATGGCGTGTCCTTCACTTTATCCTGAATTGCTCCACCGCGGGGCCGATGGTGTTCGCGTGGCACATCGCGGCCGCAAGCGCGTCCGCCGCGTCGTCCGGCTTCGGCACGGATTTGAGAGAGAGCAACAGCTTGACCATCTGCTGCATCTGCTTTTTGTCCGCGTGACCGTCGCCCGTGACGGAAAGCTTGATCTGCATCGGCGTGTATTCATAAAGCGGCACGCCCGTCTGCTGCGCCGCAAGCATGGCGACGCCTCTTCCCGCCGCGACCTGAAGCGCGGTCGTGGTGTTCCTGTAAAAGAAAAGCTCCTCGAAGACGACGCACTCCGGCTTGAACATCATAAGAAGCTGCTTTGTGCCCGTGTACAGCTTTTCGAGCCTTTCAGGGAACGGCACGCCGGCCGTGGTTTCGATCACGCCGAAATCCACAGGCTTCATCCCGCGCTCGTGTACCTCAAGTACGCCGTAGCCCAAAATCGCATAGCCCGGATCGATGCCAAGTATTATCAAATCGCTCGCCCTCACATTGATTACTTGGATAATTGTAACACGTCTTCAATCCCGAGGCAACGTTTTACCCTTATTCCGCGCCCTCAAGATATGCGTTTATCTCCTCCAGGGTGTCAAATGTGATCCCCTGCGCCAGGCCTGCGGCGTCCTGCGGCACAGCGTCTGTTTTTATTCGCATGACCTCAACGTCCTCAAGCGTCGTTTCGTCGCGCCGCGTTATGATGAGCTCCCCCGTGCCCGCGCGCAGCGTATAGTGCGCTGCGCAGCAGCCGTCGGCCGTGCGTGTGAGGCGCGCGTGATCTTCATCGAAAAGCTCCACCTCGTATCCTTCGTGCGCCTCTGCAAGGCCGCGCCTTGTGAGGCCCGCGTCCGCGCCGGTCACCGTGCGCGTGACCTCATGATCGCAGAGCGTGAAGCGCGTGACATATTCCGTCACCTCGTTTGCGGATAATACCGTTTCTCTTGCCGTGCCGACGTCCCCGGTTTGCGGCGGCTCTGCGCCTTCCCCGGTGATATCCGCGAACTCCGTGACGGCAAGCAATGTGAACAGCGCCCCCATGAGGAACAGACCGATCGCGTTGCCCGCGGTGCGCCTTTTGTTCGCCTTGTTGTCATTGAGCATAAAAAAACGCCTCCTTCAGGGTCAGTTTTCCCCAAAGGAGGCATACGCATACCAAATGGCTGTCACTCAAAGAAGTTGAAGTCCGCCTCGCCGTCGACAAGCTCGCTCCCCATCTGATTCAGGTCGCCGAGCGTGAGCGTGGTTTCGATATAATCCCCGCCGCGCCAAACCTTGAGCGCGATGCTGTCGCCCACGGTTTTGCCGCGCACGAGCGCCACGAAATCGCTTTGGCTCGGCACTGCTTGCCCGTCAACCTCAACGATTATATCGTTGTTGCGAAGGCCCGCCTTGTCCCCCGGGCCGTCCTTTGTGACGGAGTATACCAGCACGCCCTGGACCGTGCCGTATTTCTGCGCGTAAGCTTCCGTCCAGTCGAGCACGGAGATGCCTATGCCCGGACGCTTTATGCTGCCGTCGGTTATAAGCTGCTGCGCGATCTTTATCACGTCGTCGATAGGCAGCGCGAAGCCAAGTCCTTCCGCGCTTATCGCGTTGCCGTAATCGTCATAGCTCGCGGTCACGGTTTTTGCGGAAACGATGCCTATAACTTCGCCCTTCATGTCTATGAGCGGGCCTCCGGAATTGCCGGGGTTCACCGCCGCGTCCACCTGAATATAGGTGTTCGTCTGTCCGTCGATGGTTATTGTGCGCTGCGACGCGCTGATTATGCCGAACGTCGTGCTGCCGGCAAGCTCGCGCCCCGTCGGATCGCCGATCGCGATCACAAATTCGCCCACGCGGATATCCGCCGAAGTGCCGAGCTTGAGCGCATACAGGCCCGTCTTCTCAACGCGAAGCACCGCAAGATCCGTCGTGTTGTCATACCCGACAAGGCTCGCCTCAAGCTCCGTGCCGTCGTTGAACACGACGCCCAGCTTCGACGCGCCGTCCACAACGTGGGCGTTCGTGAGGATATACCCTTCCGAGGATATCACAAAGCCGGAGCCGGAGGATTGTTCGGCATAATCGCCGTAATCCGTGACATAGGTATAATTCGTTATACCCACGACGCCCGGGCTCACCTGCTCGACGATGTCCGGTATGGGATTGGCCGTGTCGGTTATGACCGGCAAAACGCCGTCAAGCGCGGGCATTTTTCCGGTTGCGGCCTCCGGCGTCATCATTGGCGCGGAGCTCGTGTCCGGCTGTGCCGTTTCAGACGGCGTTGCCTCAGGCGTGCTTTCCGGGAAAAGGAACGCGCCGAGGTCAGGCGTCGGCGTTGCCTCAGCCTGCGCGCCGCTTTGTGTCCCGCCAAGGCCCGGCATGAGTATCGTCGCAAGCAGCGCGCCCACAAGCGTGAACACCACCGCTGTGATCACATAGCCGCCGATACCGCGTTTTTTCTTCCCGCCGCTGCCGTTGTCGCCGGACGGGTTCTCATAATAGTAGTTCGGATATTCCATAAAAATCACCTCCGTTGACTTACCGGCCGCTGCCGGGTCTGCTGCTCGTGCAGTTTTAAGGTAAAGGTGAAGCAGGCGCCGCTGCCCGGCGGGGACTCCACCGTTATCGTTTCATCGTGCTGTTCCACGATCCGCTTGACGATCGAAAGGCCAAGCCCCGTGGATGAGCCGGAAGGCGTATGCGCCTTCTCGCCTTTATAGAATCTGTCGAACACATACGGCAGATCCTCCGCCGCAATGCCCGCGCCCTCATCCTTCACGCAGACGACCGCCTTTCCCTTTGCGCTCGTTATGCGAAGGGTGAGCTTGCCGCCCTCGGGTGAAAACTTTATCGCGTTGTCCACAAGATTGCGTATGACCTGCGCGATCTGCTGCTGATCCGCTTCGACCATCGTGTGCTCGTTTTCAAAGTCCATCACCACGTCTATATGCCGCGCGTTCACGCGGGTCTCAAACGTGAGCAGCGTCCGTATCATAAGCTCGTTTATGTCAAACTGTTCAAGCTTGAGCTCATATGTGCCGCTTTCTATGCGCGCGAGATCCAGCAGATCGTTGACCATGCCCGTCATGCGTTTGCACTCGTTTATGACGATGTCAAGATATTTGCCCTGTTCCTCCTTCGGGATGGTGCCGTCCTGTATGGCTTCAAGGAAGCCGCGCATGGATGTGAGCGGCGAGCGCAGCTCATGTGAGACGTTTGCGACGAAGCTTCTTCTGGATTGCTCGAGCGCGTTTATCTCATCCGCCATCTCGTTGAAGCTTTGTCCAAGCTCCGCCACCTCATCCCCGCCGTATATGGCCACGCGGGCTTCAAAATCGCCCTTTGAAAAGCGTTTGACCGTGTTGTTCATTGCGGCGATCGGCTTCGTCATGCGGTTGGTTATGTATGAAACGCCGAGAAACGCCAGCAGAACCGCGACCAGCGCCGAAAGCAGCACGTCCATATACACCTGCTTGATGGAAGCGTTTGTGCGGCTCATATCCACATGGAAAAACATCGCCCCGATGATATCGCCCTGCGCGTCCGTGATCGGCCGCTGGAGGGTGAGCATCGGTATGTCGGAAACCGAGGTGTATTTTTCCGTGGTGACGCTTTCTCCCGTTCCGCCCTCGATTATCGTTTTGGCGGCGTCCGCAACGTCAACATCGCTGACAGGTTCCCACTTGTTGACGGATTCCTCCGCCATGAACGACACCCGGCCAAGCGTCTGATCCACAAAGTAAAGCTGAAGCAGCGCATCGTATTTACGCACGATCGTATAAAGCTGGTCGCGCGCGACGGAGCGCTTGTCCGAGTCCGTGTATTTTGAATATATGGTGGTGTTGATCTCTTCCGCCTCGCGCCGAAGCTCGCTCTCCTTCTCGTCGATATACTGACTGCGGAACATCCCGCCGAGCGTGAAGCCCAGCAGCACGAGCAGCAACAGCGTCATCGCAAGATAGGTGGCGAGCATACGCGAAAACAGCGTTTTGAACATACAGGGTCAGTATCTCCTTATTTTGCGGCTTCGAATTTATAGCCAACGCCCCAAACGGTTTTAAGCTCCCATTCCTTGCGCTCGCCGATCTTCTCGCGGATGCGCTTGACGTGAACGTCCACCGTGCGGGAGTCGCCGAAGAAATCGAACCCCCACACCTGTTCAAGAAGCTGTTCCCTTGTGAACACCTTCCCTTCGCGCGATGCGAGGAAAAAGAGCAGCTCGATCTCCTTTGGCGGCATTTCAAGCTGTTTCCCGTCAAGCATGACGGAATAATTATCAAGCGAAACCGTAAGCCCCGGATATGCGATCTCCTTGTCGTTTTCAGGCGCGGCCGAACGGCGAAGCACCGCCTTTATCCTTGCAAGCAGCTCCTTCGCCTCAAACGGCTTCACGATATAATCGTCGGCGCCGGCGTCAAGCCCCTGTATGCGGTCAAGCGTATCGCCCTTTGCGGTGAGCATTATCACCGGCACGGAGCTTTCCGCGCGAAGCTTTGCAAGCACGCCCCATCCGTCAAGGCCGGGAAGCATCACGTCAAGCACGACAAGGGCAGGCTGCGCGCCGCGGAATGCGTCAAGCGCCGTGTCGCCGCGTTCGCATGTGCATACGTTGTACCCTTCTTTTTTAAGATACATGCCGATTATCGCAAGTATGTTTTTATCGTCGTCAATGACCAAAATGGTGTTGTTCTCCATTGGAACCCTCCTGCGTGTTTTTTCCTGCATATGCGCCGCGCAAAGCCACCTGCGCGTCCGTTTTTATATACTAGCACCAAATTGTGAACATGGTATGAATATGCCCTGTTTGCCTTAATTTTTTCATATTCGTACACATCATTTTTTAAGTGTCACAACCGTCACGCCCGCGTCGCCCTCCCCGTATGCGCCGATGCGGAACCCTTTGACAAGGGGCTGACGGCGAAGATAATCCTGTATGCCCGCGCGAAGCGCGCCCGTGCCCTTGCCGTGGATGATGTTCACCTCCGAAAGTCCGGCGTTATATGCGTCGTCAAGGTACCTGTCGACGATTATCGTGGCCTCGTCCACCTGCATGCCGCGTATGTCGATCTCAAGCCCTATGTGCCTGTCCGCGGCGAGGCCCGTCTTCGCCTGCGTGACGATCTTCTCCGCCTCCTTCTCAAGGCGTATGTCGGAAAGCTTGACGGAGAGCTTCATTATGCCGGCCTGCACCTGCACCTCTCCCTTCGCGTCCGGCTTTGAAAGCACCGTCGCCTTCTGATCGAGCGTGAGCACCCGCACGGTATCCCCGGGATGGACCGTTTTCGGCGGAAGGCCGGGGTCTTCCTTCCCTATCTCCTCCGTCTGCGCAAGCGCGTTCTCCGCCGAGCGCATGGCGTCCCTGCTCTGCTGTATCACGCGATCCGCGGCGCTGCGGTCGATTCCCTTGATCGCGCGTATCTCAACGATCAGCTTTTCCATCTCGCGCTTTGTGTCCGCAACGATCTTCTTCGCGTCCTCGCGCGCTTTGGTCTGCAGCTTGGTGCGGTCGGCGTCGAGCTTCTTTCTTTCGCGTTCCGCTTCCGTGCGCAGCTTTTCGATCTCCGCGCGCGCCTCTGCCGCCATCTGCCTTTCCTCCTCGGCAAGCATATGCTGGCTTTGGGCGGATGAGATTATATCCTCAAAGCGCACGTCTTCTCCCTTGAGATAGCCCTTTGCGCTCTCGATTATGCTTCCCGGCAGGCCAAGACGCTCGGATATTTCGAACGCATTCGACTTTCCCGGTATGCCGATGAAAAGCTTGTATGTCGGGCACAGCCTGTCCACGTCAAACTGCATGGATGCGTTCTCCATCCCCTCATGCGTGAGTGCGAACGCCTTTATCTCGCTGTAATGGGTGGTCGAAACGCAAACCGAGCGGCGCGCGTGCAGCTCCTCAAGTATGCTCATCGCAAGCGCCGCGCCCTCGATCGGGTCCGTGCCCGCGCCGAGCTCGTCGAGCAATATGAGGGAGCCTTCATCCGCGTCGTGAAGTATCGTGACGATGTTCTTCATGTGCGAGGAAAACGTTGAAAGGGACTGTTCGATGGATTGCTCGTCCCCGATATCCGCATACACCTCCCGGAAAACGGAAAACTCGCTGCCCTCATCCGCGGGTATGAACATCCCGCTTTGCACCATGAGCGCAAAAAGGCCGACGATCTTGAGCGTGACGGTTTTGCCGCCGGTGTTCGGCCCCGTTATGATGAGGGAACGGAATTCACGCCCAAGCCAGATATCGATCGGCACCACCTTGTCCGCGTCGATGAGCGGATGCCTTCCGCGCACGATTCTTATATAGCCGCGGTCGTTGAGCTTCGGCTCCACCGCGTTCATCTCCCGCGCGAGGCGCGCCTTTGCAAAGGCAAGATCGATCTCGCCCAGCACCGCCATATCCTCCTTGATCTCATCGGCATAAGGCGCGACCATGGCCGTGAGATCGGTCAGTATGCGCTCGATCTCCTCCGCTTCCTCCGCAAGCAGCTTCTTGTATTCGTTGCCAAGCTCCACCACGGCGTTCGGTTCGATAAAGATCGTCGCGCCGCTGCCCGACTGATCGTGGATGAGGCCGGGCACATACTGGCGGTATTCCTGCTTGACGGGTATCACGAAACGGCCGTTTCTGATGGTTATTATCGGTTCCTGCAAATATTTCTGGTATGTCGCGGAGTGTATCATGGAATTGAGCTTTTCCCGCACGCGCTCGTTCGCGAGCCGCATCCCGCGCCTTATGCGCGAAAGCGCCGGCGAGGCGCCGTCAAATATCTCATCCTCGCTGATTATGCAGCGCGATATCTCCTCCTCCGCGCTCCTGTGCGTGGTTATGAAGCTTGCCATATTGAAAAGCAAGCCCTCAGACCCTTCCTTTGTGAGCGTTTCGCGCGTGAGCCGCGCCGCCCTCATGCAGGAGGCGACGCCGAGAAGCTCCCTCGGTGAAATGAAAAGCGCCGCGCGAAGGCGTGAAAGGCACTCGCGCATATCCGGAAAATCGTCCACGGGACTTCTCCCGTAACGGATGAAAAGCGTTTCCGCCTCGCTTGTGAGCTTGAGCATCCTTGAGACTTCGGCTCCGTCGGAAACAGGCTCCGCCGCGTCGACAAGCTCGCGCGAAACGCAGCAGGACGCCCGTTCGCGCAGCATATCGAGTATTTTGTTGTATTCAAGTGCTTTAAGCACGCGCTGTTGCATATATCCATACCTTCCTTCAACATATAACAAGCCGCGGGCAATAACGCTCCGCGGCTCAAGATATCGTAGCGATCAGACAGATGTTTTCTGTCTCGTCTCGAAGGGACGCTTCACCGGCGCCGCGGGTGCGCCCGCGCGCGGCATCTCCCTCAACTGCGATATGCGTTCGTCAAGCGCTTCATAATCCGAACGCAGCTTATACAGCTCGTCCGCCATATTGAGACAGGCGAGCAGCACGGCGTTGCCCGTGCTCAATGTCGGATACTGGGATTGTATTTTGTCTATCCTGGAATTCACATCATCAGCAAGAGTGCGCATATACTGTTCGCTCTCGTCGCCCGAAAGGCGGAATTCCTGCCCCGCAACGCTGACCACCGCGCGATTTTTATCCATAGATGCACCACCTCATGTTGATTATACTACCGATTGTGCAGCCTTGCAAGTGTGTGCATCAAGATATTGTGTCATTTATCGTCATCCGTCGCGTTTGTCCGCATGAAATTTATCCTCGTTTCACCGTCGAGCATCTTCACGTTGAAGGCGTATCCCTCAACGGAAGAATTTCTTTCCTTCCCGTCCTCAAGGGTGAGCAGTATATCGTCCGCGAGCATATCAGCCTCGGCATAGCTGAGGCTGCCCTCGGTATCCATGGCGGCAGTCAGGGCATGGAACGCGTTTCTCAGCCACGCTTTGTCCTCCTCGCGCTCGGCGGCGAGCATGGCTCCATAGCTGCGCGCGACCTCCGACGAGCCCTGCGCGACGTTATCGGGTATCGAAACGCAGCTCCACAGAAGCGTGAACGCTTCGACGCGCCCGTATTCAAGCGAAAGGATAATGCCGCTTTGTTCAAAGCCCTCGCGCACGATGCTGTATACCGCGCGCTTTTCATCGCGGCTTTCGTTCCTGAAGGCGCCGTCCAGCCCGTCAAGCGCCGTCTCGACGAAGGTTTTTTCATCAGGAGCGTCCGTACCCGCGCCGTCGTCTCCGCAGGGAGCTTCGGTTTGCTCCGCCGTTTCGCGCTCCGCCCGAATGGCCGCGCGCCCCGCGTCGGACATGAGGAAAAGCGCCGCGGCTGCGGTGATGAACGCCGCCCCCAGCAATATGCCCAGCCATTTTTCAGAGCGTTTTCCGCCGCCGCCGGCAGTCATGCGCGTCAACCCCTGTCGATCAAGCTGTCTATTTGAATATCCGGATCGTGTCCGGCTTTTTTGAGCGCCTTCATGAAATATTCCGGGATCGGAGCGCGAAATGTCATCATCTGTCCGTTGCCGGGATGCTCCAGCGTGAGCCGCGCCGCGTGCAGCGCCTGCCCTCCGATATCAAGCGGATCCTTCGCGCTGCCATACACGGCGTCGCCCGCGACAGGATGCTTTATATATGCCATATGAACCCTTATCTGGTGGGTGCGGCCTGTCTCAAGCGAGGCCGCGATGAGCGTGTATGCGCCCATGCGCTCAAGCACGCGCCAGTGCGTCACGGCGTTTCGCCCGTCCTCCACAACAGCCATGCGTTTCCTGTCCCTCAGGCTGCGTCCGATGGGCGCGTCGACCGTGCCTTCATCCTCCCTGATGTTGCCGTCCACGATGGCGACATACACCCTTCCGGCTTCGTGTGTTTTCATCTGCGCCGCGAGCGCGCGATGCGCCGCGTCGTTTTTCGCGATGACGATGAGGCCCGAGGTCATCTTGTCTATCCTGTGGACGATGCCCGGGCGCAGTTCGCCCCCGATGCCGGAAAGATCGTGCACGGCGAACATTATGGCGTTGACGAGCGTTCCGTGCTCGTTGCCTGGCGCGGGATGCACGACCATACCGCGCGGCTTGTCTATCACGGCGATATCCGCGTCCTCATAAACGATGTTCAACGGGATATCTTCAGGTATAAGCTCCGACGCGCTCGGGAGCCGCAGACGAAGCTCCACCTCGTCCCCCGGCCTGAGCTTCATCCCCGCGCGGCAGTCCCGTCCGTTCACACAGACGTCGCCTTCATCGATGACCCGCTGCATGAATGAGCGCGTTTCGCCCGAAGCGGCCGCCGCGAAAACATCAAGCCGTTCGCCGCCCGCGGCAACTGCCCTTATAAGCGTCCCCTCGTCGGTATATTCGCGCTCAATGCGAAGGTCCTCTTTCATTTATCCCCCGTGTCGGGCTCCTTCGTCTGCGGATCGGCCTTTGGGGCGTGCTTTTTCGCGTCGTCCGAAAGATAATTCCTGCCCTTGAAGAATAGCACGTCGAGAATGAGTATCGCGGAGCCGACGGTTATCGCCGCGTCCGCCACGTTGAACACCGCAAAATCGATAAGCTCGAAATAGAACATATCGCGCACATAGCCCAGAAACGCCCTGTCGATCAGATTGCCCACCGCGCCCGCAAGCACGAGCGAAAGCGCGGCCTTCATCAGCGCGTGCATCCTGCCGCGCTCGCGTATGAGCGCGTAAACGATGAAGCCGCAAACGATAATGGTGATAATGATGAAAAACACCCGTCTGTTTTGCAGCATGCCGAACGCCGCGCCGCGGTTTTCGACATATGTGAGCGAAAAAACGCCGTCGATGAGCGAATATGTTTTGCCGGGCAGCGCCGTGAGCCAGGAAGCGCAAAGCACCTTGGTGAGCTGATCAAGCGCCAGCACGGCGATGAAAATCAGGATTGCGAGCATCGTTCCCCCCAAAAGTTCAGATTTCTAATGCAAGAGTATCACACGGCAATGAATTATTCAACTTCGGAGGCGATATACCATGAAGCGATGTTCCTCAGCACATCGGGTTCCCGAATGTCGCTTATGCCCTTTATATCCGTGTTATACACGAGGCTGTTCAGGCGGAAATACAGCACGATAAAAGGAAGCTCCTCCGAAAAGGCGATCTGCAGCTTGGATGCTGCCTCAATGCAGTCCTTCTCCGTCGCGGCGCTGAGTATGTTTGAAGCGAGCTGCTCTATGGCCGCGTTCGAATACTTGCCGTAATTGTTCGTTCCGCCGGTGGAAAGATAAGCCGTGAGGTCAAAGTCGCGGCCAAGATTGAATCCCGCGAGCGCAAGATCAAATTCGCCGGACCTCAGCTTCACAAGATATTCGCTTTGATCGTCGCCAAGCGTGTATGCGGCCACCGTAAGCTCCGTGTGGATGCCCACGGCCTCAAGCTGCGCCGCTATCTGCTCCGCGGCGGTCTTTCTGGCGGCGTCCGAAGAATCGTTGACAAGTATCCGGAGCGTCATTTCTTCATATTTGTTGCCGTCCTTTTCTATGAAGCCGTCGCCGTCCGTATCCGCCCAGCCGGCGCCTGCAAGAAGATTTTTTGCCGTCTCCTCGCTGTAATCATACACGGCTGATTTTGATTCATAAAGCCATGAGTCCGGCGGCACGGGCACATCCGCCGTGCGCGCGCGGTTCATATACACATTCGTGATTATGCGCGAGCGGTTGATCGCGCAGATGAGCGCCCTTCGCACCGACACGTCGCGAAGATACTGATTCGAGTAGTTCACGATCATGACCTCCGCGGTCTGCGTCATCATGTCGAGCACAGCCGTGTTCGCTTCCTCGCGGTAGCGTCCGACCGTCAGCGACGACGTGAACACCATGTCAAGCTGGCCGGCCGTGAAGGATGAAAGTGAAACGTCGTTTGAGGCCCTCGCGTAAAACTCCACCGAATCTATGTTCGGCGCCTGTTTCCACCAGTTGTCGTTGCGCACGAGCTTCACCTCGTCGTCCGAAACATATGAAAACTTGTATGCGCCCGTCCCCGCGGGATAGTTGCCCGTTGCCGTGGAGGGATTTTCCGTCACGGGGAATGTCAGCGCGTAAAGCGCGCTCAGCCCCCGTGGAGGGATTTTCCGTCACGGGGAATGTCAGCGCGTAAAGCGCGCTCAGCCCCTGATGCTTCATCCTTACCGTCAGCGTGCCGTCCCCCGCCGCCTCCATGGATGCGACATGCTTTGTGACATATGAATAATAGGATGATGCGCCGAGGCTCACGATATGCCGGTAAGTATCAACGACGTCCTCCGCCGTGACCGGCGCGCCCGTGTCATGCCAGCGCGCGGCGCTCCTGAGCTTGAGCGTCCACACCGTGCCGGTTTCATCCACGGACCAGTTTTCCGCAAGTCCCGGCACGAGCATGCCTTTGTTGTCTATCTCTATCAGGCTCTCGAACACGAGAGAGTACAGCATGAGCATCTCCTCCGTGTTCACCTCAAGCGGATCCGTCTTATCCGCGTTGACAGGCATGGACAGGCGGAGCGTTCCGCCCTTCACCGGCACAGGCGACGGCGTAGCCTGAAGCAGCGTCTGCGCGGTGGGCGTGGGCTCGGGCGTTGCCGTTGAAACGGCGCTTCCGGTTCCGGAGCAGCCCAAAGTCGCCGCCGTGCAAAGCGCCAGCGCGAAGGAAGCAATGCGTTTAATCAAGTTCGCCTTCATAAAGCTCCATATACATTTCTTTTGCGCTTGCCACGCGCTTCACATACTCCGCCGTTTCGTCAAACGGTATTTCCTCAAGCGCGCCCGACGGGGAAAGCTTCTCATCCGAAAGCCATTTGTCCACGTTGCCCGGCCCCGCGTTATAGGCGGCAAGCGCCGTGCGCGTATCGCCGTATTTATCCAAAAGATATGCAAGATACCAGCATCCGAGCCTCGTGTTCGCGCCAGGATCCGCAAGGGAAGCCTCCGTATATTCCGGAAGACCGAGCTTCGCGGCGATCCATTCGCCCGTCGCCGGCATTATCTGCATAAGGCCTATCGCGCCGGCGGCTGAGACCGCCGCCGCGTCGCCGCCGCTTTCGGTGTGTACGACCGCCATCACAAGGTATGCGTCCAGCCCAAATTCCGCCGCCGCGGTCTTTATCTCCTGCACATATGTGAGCGGATAAGTGCGCTTTTCAAGGTATCGCGCGAGAAAAAAGCCTCCCGCCGCGCCCAGCGCAAGCATGAGCGCCATAACGGGTATGAACCTTTTCATGTTCACTGCGCGCTTCTTTTTCGATGTCTTTCTTCGCGCGCGTCCGCGTTTTCCCGCGTTATTCGCCGCCGTCACGTCCGGTCTCCCCCGATGCGGGCGTACGCTTCGTCCACAAGCCTGAATAACGCGGCCTCATCCGAGGCATTGTCGAGTATGAGGGTGGCGTATTTCGCCTTTTCGGCGTCGCTCAGCTGCGCGTCCATCCTTCTGTATGCGTCCTCGGCCGTGCATCCGTCGCGCGCGGTTATCCGCGCGGCGCACACCTCGCGCGGGGCCGTCACGAGCCATACTTCGTCGCAGTATTCATGCCAGCCGCATTCGATGAGGAGCGGCACCTCCCAAACGACGCTGCGCAGCGGTTCAAGCGCAGCGCTTTGCGCGGCGCGGAGCCTGAGCGTCTCAAGCACCATCGGATGGAGTATCGCGTTGAGCGCAAGCCTTTTGTGCGCGTCGTTGAAAACGAGAGCCGCAAGCGCAGCCCTGTCAAGCGCGCCGTTTTCATCTGTCACGCCGCGCCCGAATTCGTTTATAATCTCCGCAAGTCCGCGGCTGCCCGGCTCCACAAGCGTGCGACATATCGCGTCCGCGTCAAGCACGAGCGCGCCAAGCTGCGCGAGCCTTTTCGCGGCCGTTGATTTGCCTGAGCCGATAGAGCCGGTAAGTCCGATTATCATCGCGTTTATCTCCGTCACTTCGTGTCGTACCAGCTCTTGCCCACGGCCGCGTCCGCGCGCAGCGGTACTGCAAGCTCCAGCACGCCTTCCATGCACCCGACAAGAAGCTCCTTCACGCGCTCCGCCTCTTCCTCGGGCGCGTCGACGATAAGCTCGTCGTGTATCTGCAATATAAGCTTCGCCCTGAATCCGTTTGCCCGGAGCGCATCCGAAACGCGCACCATCGCAAGCTTTATCACATCCGCCGCCGTGCCCTGTATCGGCATGTTCATGGCGACGCGCTCCCCGAAGGAGCGGGTGTTATAGTTTGACGAGGCAAGCTCCGGCAGCTCCCGCCGTCTGCCCATCAGCGTCACTGCATATCCGCTCGTCCTTGCGTCCTCAACGCATTTTTTGAGGAATATCTCGATCCCGGGATAGCGCGCGAAATACCTTTCGATATAGCCGGCCGCTTCCTTGCGGCCGATGCCAAGCTGACGCGCAAGGCCGAAATCGCTTATCCCGTACACAATGCCGAAATTGACCGCCTTCGCGGCGCTTCTCTGCGCGCCTGTGACCTCGTCGAACGGCACGCCGAAGACCTCTGACGCGGTGCGTCTGTGTATGTCCGCGCCGTTGAGGAATGCGTCTATCATGCCCTGATCCCCGCTCATCGAGGCCAGCAGCCGCAGCTCTATCTGACTGTAATCCGCGTCGACAAGCAGGCAGCCCGGGCTTGCGATGAACGCTTTCCTTATGTCGCGCCCAAGCTCCGTGCGCACGGGTATGTTCTGAAGGTTTGGCTCCGTGCTTGAAATGCGCCCGGTCGCGGTCACGTTCTGGTTGAAGCTCGTGTGCACGCGCCCCGTGTCGCTTTTCACAAGCGCGAGAAGCCCGTCAAGGAAGGTGGAGGAAAGCTTTGTCAGCGTCCTGTATTCAAGTATCAGCGGCACGATGGGATGCTTGTCGTAAAGCCCCTCAAGCACCTCCGAATCCGTGGAGAAACCCGTTTTGGTTTTCTTCGCGGCGGGTAGGCCAAGCCGCGTGAACAGCACCTCGCCGAGCTGTTTTGTGGAAAGGATGTTGAATTCCCCTCCGGCCTCTTCATAAATGGATTTTGCAAGAACGTCGCTTCTTTCGTGGAAACGCGCGCTCATCGCCGCAAGCTCCGCCCTGTCGAGCGCGAAGCCTTCGCGTTCCATATCGAAAAGCACCCTCACAAGCGGCAGCTCTATCCCCTCGTAAAGGTTTTCGAGACCCTTTTCTGCAAGCTCGTCCCTCATGCCCGGATACAGCCGCATAAGCGCGCCCGCGCCCGCGTCCTCAGCGCCCAGCCGCTCGCCCGCGAGGGTTTTCAGCGAATCCGCCGGATGGATGGCGTGCAGAAGATAATCGGCGATCATCGCGTCAAACGCGACGTTGTTTATGCTTATGCCGAACCTTGCCGCGGCATGGCGCAGCTTTTTGGAATCGAAACAGATCATCCGTACCGACTCGAAAACGGGCGCGAACGCCCTGTATACGCGCTCCTCATCGAGACCGGCGTCAAGAAGCGTCGCCCCGAGGACGCAATCGTACTGCACGACGCCGTCCGTCGATACGGAGAAAACATCCGAAACATGCACCGCGACGAATGACGATCCGGCGGCCATTCCGGCCGTTGCGCGAAGCCCCGCCTCGTCATCGATCCTGATGTGCTTAAGCTTCCCTTCCGGTTCGGCGACGGGCAGGCTCGCCCCCGCGCTCTTCGGAAGCTTCGGGATTATGCTGCGCAGTTCAAGTTCCCTCATCATCGGAACGCCGAGCGCCATCGAAGCGCGATCGAACGCGCAGTCCTCGAGCGTCTCCTTTATGGGCGCATCGGTGTTTATGGTGCCGAGCATATAGCTCATCCTCGCGCTGTCCGCGCCGTTGATGAGCTTTTCGCGAAGCGCGCCCTTCTCTTCGTCCGCGTGGGCGAGCACACCCTCAAGCGTGCCGTATTTTGAAAGAAGCTTCTCCGCCGTCTTCTCGCCGATACCGGGTATTCCCGGGATATTGTCCGAAGCGTCGCCCATGAGCGCCTTGAGGTCGATCATGCGCTCAGGTTCAAGCCCGTATTGCGCAAAAAGCTCCGCCGGGTCGTATTCAACCGTTTCGCTGACGCCCTTCCTGGTCATCAGCACATGCGTGCTGTCTGATATGAGCTGAAGCGCGTCCCGGTCGCCCGTGACGAGCAGCGCCTCCGCGCCCCGCTCCTTTGCCATGCGCGCGAAGGTGCCGAGTATGTCGTCGGCCTCAAAGCGTTCGCACTCGCACACCTTGATCCGCATCTTCCCCAGCAGCTCCTTTATCAGCGGGAACTGCGCGCGAAGATCGTCCGGCGTGGGCTTTCTGCCCGCCTTATATTCGCCGTAGCGCTCATGACGGAAGGTCGGCCCGTGCATATCGAAGGCCACGACGAGATAATCCGGCTCCATTTCGCAAAGCCTTATGAGCATGTTCATGAACCCGAACACTGCCCCCGTGGGCGTGCCGGATTTTGTCATCATCGATGGCAGCGCCCAGTATGCCCTGTGGGTAAGGCTGTTGCCGTCGAGTGCGATAAGCTTTTTCATCGCGCCAATGTTCCTTTCATTCGATCACGCCGTAAACCATCGGCATATGCCCGGGCTTCTCGTCGCTTATCGCAACGGCGCCGCGCATCATCGCCATGGCGTCGTCGAGCCTCGTCTCGTCGTTCACATAAAGCGTGGCGAGCGGCTCGTCCTTTTCGATCCTGTCGCCGCGGCGTTTGTGCATCACAAGGCCCACCGCGGGATCTATCACGTCATCCTTCTTCGCGCGGCCCGCGCCGAGAAGCTGCGCCGCAACGCCGATCGAAACCGCGTCCATATCCGCGACGTAGCCCGCCTTCGGGGCCGGCACAGGCGTCATTTTGCGCACCCGGCAAAGCGTGTCAGGCTCTTTGATGCACCGCGTGTCGCCGCCCATCGCGGCCATCATGCGGGCGAGCCTGTCAAGGCCCGCGCCCGTTTCTATCGCGCGCTCGAGCCTGACCCGCGCCTCGTCCTCATCCGAAGCGAGGTTTGAAAGGATCAGCATCTTCGAAGCGATCAGTATGCAGACCTCATAGAGCGGATCCGTCCGCGGCGTTTTGCCCGAAAGGGTGTCTATCGCCTCGCGCACCTCAAGTCCGTTGCCAACGGCGAGGCCCAAAGGCTGATTCATATCCGTTATTATGGCGACCGTGCGCCTGCCCACATGGCGGCCGATATCCACCATCGTGCGCGCGAGGCGCTCCGCCTCCTCCGGCGTTTTCATGAACGCGCCCGAACCGAGTTTCACGTCGAGCACGATCGCGTCCGCGCCGGCGGCGATCTTCTTGCTCATTATGCTGGAAGCGATGAGCGGTATGCTCTTCACCGTGCCCGTCACATCGCGCAGGGCATACATCAGCTTGTCCGCGGGGTCGATATCGCGTGTCTGCCCCATCACGCAAAGGCCCGTCTCGCGCACGATCTGCATGAAGCGTTCCTCGCTTTGCGAAACCGAAAGCCCCGGCACCGCCTCAAGCTTATCCAGCGTGCCGCCGGTGTGGCCGAGGCCGCGCCCGCTCATTTTTGCGACTGTGCCGCCGCAGGCGGCAACAAGCGGCGCCGCAACAAGCGTCGTCGTGTCGCCGACGCCGCCCGTCGAATGCTTGTCGACCTTAACGCCGGGCAGGGATGAAAGATCGACCACCTCGCCCGAACCCGTCATCGCGCGCGTAAGCTCGCCTATCTCTGCCGGGGTCATATCGGTGAAGCAAACGGCCATCAGCCATGCCGACATCTGATAATCGGGAATATCCCCCGCGACGAAGCCCCTCACGATGAAGCTTATTTCTTCACTTGTGAGCTCCTCCCCCGCGCGGGTCTTCAAGATGAGATCAACCATCCTCATGTTTTAAGTTTGTTCTCCTTTATTCGTATCCGAGTTCTTTGAGCATGCTCTCCTTGTTGCGCCAATCCTCCTTCACTTTGACCCAAAGCTGAAGGTTGACGCGCGTGCCGAGCATCCATTCCATATCGTGCCGCGCGGCGCTGCCTATCTTTTTGAGCATCGCGCCTTTTTTGCCGATAATTATGCCCTTATGGGCCTCCCTTTCGCAATATATCGTGGCAAACACATCCGTAAGCTCGCCGTCCGGCCTAAGCTCCATTTTGTCGATGCCGACGCCTATGCCGTGCGGCACCTCTTCCGAAAGAAGCTCCAGCGCCTTTTCGCGGATAAGCTCCGCGCACACGACGCGCTCCGGCTGATCCGTCACCATATCCTCCGGAAAATACTGAGGCCCTTCCACAAGATATGACGCGAGCGTTTCCTCAAGTTTGTGCGTGTTGTCCCCGCGCGCGGCGGATATCGGCACGACACAACGTATGCGTTCTTCCTTCTCAAGGCGCCTGACGATCGCGTCGACCGCTTCCTGCGACGCGGCGTCCGTCTTGTTCACCGCGGCGACGATGGGCGCGGAGGCGTCCCGTAGCCTTTGGAGTATCGCCTCGTCCCGCGCGCGAAAACCGTTCTCCGCGTCGGTCATGAAGAGGATACATTCGACCTCGTTGAGCGAATCATAAGCGACGTTTATCATGTATTCGCCGAGCCTGTTGCGCGGCGCCGCCACGCCCGGCGTGTCGAGAAAGATCATCTGATAGGACGGCCGTGTGACCACCCCCATCACGCGGTTGCGCGTCGTCTGCGCGCGCGATGAGACGATGGATATCTTCTGCCCCACAATCAGGTTCATGAGCGTGCTCTTGCCGGCGTTGGGCGAGCCGATTATCGCAATAAATCCTGACTTCATTTGTTTGTAAGGTCCGCCGGCGTGAAGGCGTAAGGCAAAAGCTCCGAAAGTGCGATAAGTTTGTATTCGCCCTTGCGGTTCGCGCATATAACGGGCATCTCCCCGTCGCAGAACTCCGCCATCACCTGACGGCAAACGCCGCACGGCACGGCAAGATTTTCCCCGTCCCAAACGATCGCGATCGCGTCAAACTCGCGTTCGCCCTCATATACGGCTTTGAATATGGCGCTGCGCTCCGCGCATATGGTGGGCGTATACGCGGCGTTTTCTATGTTGCAGCCAAGATAGTACGCGCCGGTGGCGCCCTTCACGCACGCGCCCACGCGAAAGCCCGAATACGGCACATATGCGCGGTCCCTCGCGTCGTTTGCCATCCTCAGCATGTTCTTGACCTCAAAATCGTGTATGTTCCTCATCTTGTGATATTCATCTCCTCAAGTATTTTTTCCTGCAGGGCGAACATCTTCTCACGCTCTGCCTCCTCCATATGATCATAGCCCAAAAGGTGCAGCGTGCCGTGAACGGCAAGGAAGGAAAGCTCCCTTTTGAGCGAATGTCCGTATTCCGCGGCCTGCTCGCGCGCCCGCTCGAGCGATATCGCGATATCGCCCAGAAAGTCGCCGTCCGCAGGCACGCCCTCCCCCTCGGATGAAGGGAAGCTCAAAACGTCCGTCGCCGCGTCGACGTTTCTGAAATCGCGGTTCATGACGTGAATATTCTCATTGTCGGTTATAAGCACCGCAACCGTGCCATCCCTGCCCTCGTGCTTCAACGCGGCCGCAACGGCGGCCTCTATCATTTCAGGCGCGTCGGCAGGGCAGTCGGCGACGCCTATCTCTGTTTCGGTCATTTCTTCTCACCGTCCATATCCGGATATTCTATCCTGTCGTGCATTATGCCTGAAAACGTTTTGAGGAAACTCCTCTCAATCTCCGTGATCTCGGCCATTGTCAGCGGCGCCTGGCTCATCATGTTGTCGTCGGCGTTGACCTTGCTCCAGATTATCTTATGCACCATTTTCGCCACTTCCTCGCTGTTGGTGTCGCCGAGCGACCTCACGGCCGCCTCGCACGAATCCGCCATCATCACGATGGCGCTCTCCTTGCTCGAAGGGCGGTTGCCTGTGTATCTGAACGTCTTTTCCTTCACGTTCGGATCCGCCTGCTTCGCCTTATAATAGAAGTATGCGACAAGCGAGTTGCCGTGATGCTCGCCGCAAATGCGTATCACAGCCGACGGCAGCTTGTATTTTGTGAGCAGCATCACGCCGTCGCGCTGATGGGCGATGATTATCTGCGCGCTTTCCTGCGGGGGCAGCGTGTCGTGGATATTCTCGCCGTTCTTCTGATTTTCCTTGAAATAATTCGGCCGGCGCAGCTTGCCCACGTCATGATAATAGCTTGAGACCCGCGCGAGCAGCGCGTCCGCGCCCACCCGCTCCGCCGCGGCTTCGGCAAGGGCGCCCGTCATCACGCTGTGCTGATATGTGCCCGGCGCTTCGGTCATGAGCTGCTTCAGGAGGGGATGGTTCGCGTTTGACAGCTCGTTTAGCCTCGCGCTCGTCGCAACGTCGAACAGGTTTTCCCACAGGGAAAGCGAACCCGTGACGAGAAGCGTTGATATCATCGCGCTGCCGAACGTCCACGCTATCGCGATCGCGACGTCCTCAAAGGTGCCGCCGCGTATAAGCTCCGCCGCCGCCACAGCCACGCATCCCGCCGCGCCGCCCATCGCGCCCGCGCCGATCATCGCGCCGCGGCTTTGCGTGCGTTTCTGCGCAAGCACCGCCGTCACGCCCGACGCAAGGGTTGACGCGCACATGGCGAACGAACCTGCGTAAAGCGTATCCTCGCCGCCGCCCATCGCCCCGAGCGATACCGCGATAAGCGCGCTGAGCGCAAGGGACGTGCGCTCATCCACGAGCAGCGCCGTGAGCATTATCGCGATAAGCGCCGGCGAAAGCGCGCTGTTCACCTTGCCGCAAAGGAAGGCAAGCCCCATCGTGAGCGCAAGCAGCACCGTGGTCAGGGTCATCTTCCTTATGTCCTGAAATACTTCACGCCTGTAAATGAGCATATAGCCCGCGAACACCGCGTATGCGCCCGTCATCAGCAGCACCACGCCCACGTCGAGGGACATGTTCGTGTCCCCCGTGCGCACGAGGCCGAGATCGTCAAGAAGAGCATACTGCGCCTCGGTCACATTTTCCCCGCGCGAGGTTATGAGCGAGCCTTTCTTGACGCTTACGGGTTCCACGGCGTCCGCCGCCGCGTCCCGCGCCTTTTCCGTCGCCGCCTCGTCGAGGACGAGGGTAGGCTGCATATACTCTGTGAACACCAGCGAAGCCGTCTGCTTGAGCGAGGCGGTTATGCCGGTCATCGCGTTGATCTCCCTCACGCAGGTGTTCCTCACGCCCGTCACGCCGTCCTGTGAAAGTCCGGCTTCAAGCGACGTGCGAAGCTTTGATATCACTACGTCCCTGAGGTTCAATATATCCTGCGACGTGCTTGTCAGAACGCCCGTGAGCGTATTTTCGTCAAGCGCCGGTACCGTGAGCGCGTAAAGCTCGTCCTTCTGCTGTGCGGTGAGCGTCTCGCTCCAGTCCGCGGCGGAAAAGTTTTCCGTCTGCGAAAGGGACAGCATCTCGCCCGCGCGCGTGCGCACGGCCGAAAGCTGCGTGAAGAAGCTCTCCGCGCCGGTCACGAGCTCGTCTATGCGCGCGTCGTCGATCGCGTATACCTCCTGCGCCGCGGCGCGCGCGCTTTCGGTGAGCGCAAGCGTTGCGGTCTTGTCCACGGTGCTTCTCGGGGCGTATATCGTATATGGCGAGGGTTCGCCGACGCTCACATCGTAAAGCGTGGGCGTGATGGCGCCAAGTACCGACAATATGCCGCAAACAAGCGCGCCAAACGTCATCAGCAGCGCGGCCGTCCTTGCCTTCCTGCGTGTGAGCGGCCTTCTGTCTTCCCTTTTCGCCATCGGTCAACCTCCCTCTTCTGTCAGTTATGCTTCATTGCCCTGTCATAGGCGGTGATTATCTTCTGCACCATCTCATGGCGTACAACATCCTTGTATGTGAGATATATTTCGGATATCCCCTCCACCTCGCGAAGCACGCCCAGCGCGTGAACGAGGCCGCTTTTCCTTTCCGGCGGAAGATCAATCTGCGTGATATCGCCCGTCACGACCACCCTCGAGCCTTCACCGAAGCGGGTCAGGAACATCTTCATCTGCTCGATGGTGCAGTTTTGCGCCTCATCGAGGATTATATACGCGTCGCTGAGCGTGCGCCCGCGCATATAGGCAAGCGGCGCGACCTCGATCACTCCGCGCTCGGAGAGGTTCTTGAACGTTTCCGGCCCAAGAAAATCATAAAGCGCGTCGTAAAGCGGACGAAGATACGGATCGACCTTATTCTGAAGATCGCCCGGCAGGAAGCCCAGCTTTTCGCCGGCCTCCACCGCGGGGCGCGTTAGGATTATCTTTTCAACCTCTTTGTTTTTATAGGCAAGCACAGCCATCGCCACCGCAAGATACGTTTTGCCCGTGCCTGCGGGGCCCACGCCGAAAACGACGGTGTTGCGCCTGAGCGCGTTGACGTATTTTTTCTGGCCAAGGGTCTTGCACTTTATGCGCCGCCCCTTCGCCGTGAAGGCGACGACGTCGCTTTCAAGCTCTGAAATGAGATCGGCGTTGCCTTCGCGCGCGAGGTCTATCGCATAGCGGATGCGTCCGCGGTCAAGGTTCTCACCGCGCCGGACGGTTATGAGCAGCTTGTCCGCCACCTGCGCCGCAAGCTGCGCGGCTTCCTCCGTCCCCTCTATGCGTATGCAATCGCCCGCAGCCGTTATGCGGGCTCCTGTCTCCGCCTCGATCACCTTCTGATTCTCGTCGAACACGCCGAAAAGACGTATCAGCTCATCCATGGATTCGACGGGTATCTCCCTTGTCGCCGCGTTCTCACCCGGCATCACGATCGTCGGATTTGTCGTATTGTTCTCCATCATTTCCCCTGTATTCTGCTATATTTTCCTCCGTTACCACAGTTACCGTCGCGGTCACGGAGCCATCTTCGTTCAATTCGTATTCGCACCGTTTTGAAAGCATCACCGCGTCGTCGGGGATCATCGCCTTCACGGTATCCTCCGCCCCTGCGGCGGCAAGCGCGCGAAGCGTCTCCTCATCGGCGTTTATCATGCCGCTCGCGGCTTCGCTAAGCCCGACGCGCTCAAACCGCACAGGCAGGAAACAGTCCGTGAGCTTCCAGCGCCCGACGGTCTCGTCGATATAACCGTCACGCGCGCCGTCGAAAAGCGAAAAACCAAAGAGCGAAACCTTCATAATATATTCAGTCTCTCCGGTTTTGACCGTTGCGGCGATCTTCGGCCCGGCACAGGCCTTCGCGCAGTAAAGCACCTGCGCCAGCACCTCGCCTTCCGCACGGGCAAGTATATGTCCAAGCTCATCGTCGCGTATGAGCGAGCTTATCAGCTCCTGTCCCTTCACCACAGCGTCTCCGGTTACGACAACGGCTTTGCCGCCCTTCACCGTGACCCTCGTCACGACGCCGTCCTTTGCGGCACAAAGGCTCTGCGGCTCGCTGCTTTCCGCCTCCGGCACGCCGGGTCCGGCCTCTGCGACCGTCACGCGAAGTATCACCCCGTCAAGCTTTGCGCCCGCCCATGCGATGCGATCGTCACCTGAAGATATCTCGCCGCCGAGCGCGTATGTATGCACGCTGCTTCGCGCCACGCCCCGCTTCACGCCGAGATCCCCGAGCAAATCAAGTATCTCCGTTTCTTTCACCTCGTCGCAGCCTTCTATGGATATAAACCATATATACCGCGATGCGATGATGAGCGCCGCCGCCACGACGATCCACCCGAAAAGCATCACTGAGCGGCCGCCCGCGCGGGATATGGCGACAGGCACGCCGCGTTTGTCGATCACGCGCACCCTTATGCCTGTACCGCGCACGAGATTGCGCAGCCGGTAAAAATCCTTTATGCCGATCCTTGCGCTCACCGCGTCCGCAGCCGTCCTGCGTATGCACCAAAGCAAGGCCCCGGAATGCACGGCCCGATTAACGAACCGCTCCAGTCCCTTACCTTTGAGTTCAATAATAACATATCCGGTGAGATAATTCCATACACGCGCCGACATACGTCCCCGCCATACCTTCAAGTTTCATTCTTTGTTCATTTTATGTTCTCGAAGCGCGCCCCGGCGATGCTTCCTTCTATTAGCGCCCTTTCATCAGTAAGCTCCATGAGCGTCATGCCTTTCCCCTCGACAATCAGCATCCCGTTTCCTGTCCTCAGGCAAATGCGCTCACCGGTACATTCAAAAACGCCCCTGTGGTTTTCCGCAACGAGCGCCGCGTCCGAATACAGCGTCACCTTCACCTCGCCCGTCAGGGATTCCACCGGAAGATCAAGCAGCGCCGCAATACGCCTGCCAAGCCTTATCCTGCGTTTTTTGCCACCCTGCATACCGCGTCCGCCTCCGTTATGGAAGTGTATGCCGAGAAAGTCCGGATATGCCCCTCAGCGTCGCGCGTGCATCATTTGATTCATTTCATAATTTGCGCTTGCAATGAGGCGCGTTATGTTGTAAAATACCTCTTGCGTCGGGGATGTAGCCCAGCCGGTTAGAGCGCTTCGCTCACATCGAAGAGGTCG
>CAZARN010000008.1:0-87466 GCA_964487565.1 uncultured Clostridium sp. | reverse complement strand
ATCCGAATTTATTGTATTCTGCCTCGGTGTAATCGTCAATGTTGGATTCGCGGAGGGAATACCGGATATCGGGGTTATTGCCGTCAAATGTGCCGATGTTATCCGTGGCGGACTTGATTTGCGTGGGGGAGAAAACAATTACCTGTGATGTGTCGCCGTCGGGGAACATAATGGAATCATACCCCGCCTTTTTGACTGCCTCGAAAATACGTTCATTCTGCTCCCGGCTATCACCTAGAGTTTCGTAGACGTTAATTCCATCAATGGACGCACCCTCATTCAAAACAAACGGTTTTTCACAAGCTAGATACGCTTGATATATTTGGCTCTTCGCCTTCCCTGCTTTTTCAAGGGCGTCTATAGCGTTATATTTTTCTCCATTACGGCTTACGATTCCTGCAAACGGTTCAGCGTAGTTCATATCGTCGGTGAAATAAAACGCTGCGCCCTTTCCGCCGAATACTGTAAAACCACCGTTCATAGTCCCGTGGTAGAACTTCTTCGGCGTGCCGTCAGCGTTGAGCAAGGCGGGATTGACTTCATGCCCTGCCACAAACTCATTATCATACCTCTTGACAAACGCAAGTAAATCGGATACTTTATAGTCAGTAGTTGATACGTCATTTGTAGATTCTGCGCCGTGCCCTTGAGCACGGGTAAGGCTGCCGACGCTATCAGCTACCTTTTCTATGTACTTGAGATTGTGAAACCTCTTGTCTTGTGGTTCTTTATAGCTTTGATAGGTTTCCTCAACGGTTAGCCTATACAACGCTATAGTTCCGTCTGTGTTTTTACCAAGCGCATACATCTTATGGTCGAACGTAATTCTATCATCTTGGGCGTTGTTTGCATGATGCTCATGAATTTCACTGTCAAGAAGCACGGCATTCTCGACTAAGCCTTGTATCCCCGCCAAACCTCGTTCAGATAATTTAGCTTCACCGGAATGAGATATCGTATTTGTTTCGCCATTTCGTGATACGCGAATCAACCACCCGTTTGTTTTTCCATCATTTGTGGTAGTATCCTTATTTACAAATGAACCGCGGCTAGCACTTCGCGCCTCATTTGATGCCACATATTCAGGAATATTGGTAACCGTAACACTGCTAACATCGTGACCCCTCCATTCACCGAACCATGCCCTAAAGAACGGCGACTTTGTGCCCATCTGTTTATAGAACTTATGCGCCCACTTTTGCGACTTGAGCGTATCCTCGCTTGTGAATGCGTTGACGCTCTTTCGCCCTATGCCGCGCAATGTCTCTATATCTGCACTCGTTATCGGCTTATCATAGTCCTCATACTTGTTGCTTCGGAGAGAGCGCCTTATCTCTCCGCCCTCCGCGTTCCCTTCCGCTCTCCCCGCCGTCTCAGATGCTTCCGCAAGAGCGGTTGTCCACATATCCCGCGCCTTCTCAAAGCGTTCTGCCTGCTGTGACAGGAACCATGCTTCCCGCGTTCCAGGCTTCATGCCCTGTGCCTTGTAGAGCGCCATCTTCCGCGCGACCAAGGCATCAAATTTGGTATTCGTGTTGTCACAGGTCTCTTGAATGAACGAGCGAAGGGACTCAAACCGTTCGGGAACGGGCTTCAACGAACCGCTGCTCGAGCGGACGTAAAGTAAAAGTGTGTGAAAAACTGGCTGTTTCTTCGATTTCAAGGCAAAGAAATACCCGCAAAAAGTAAGACTTTCTGCGGGTTTTCTGTTGGTGGAGATAAGGGGACTCGAACCCCTGGCCTCAGCATTGCGAACGCCGCGCTATACCAACTTAGCTATATCCCCACGGCACGAAATATGATACACCATAGCCTGTGAAAATGCAAGAGGTTGTTTTTTATCGGAAAAGTGTTCAAAATCCTTCACATTCAGTACACCGTATTGCGCGCAAAGGGTGTTATAGTATGAAATGTCCAAAAGAATTGAAAGGATACTGCATATGTCAAAAATGATCGGTATAGACCTCGGCACAACAAATTCCTGCGCCGCGGTCATGGAGGGCGGCACGGCTTCGGTCATCCCGAATGCGGAGGGCAAGCGCACGACGCCTTCGGTCGTTGCGTTCACAAAGGACGGCAAGCGTCTGGTCGGGGATACGGCGAAGCGTCAGGCCGTCACGAATCCCACGCGCACGGTAAGCTCCATCAAACGCGACATGGGCTCCGCGCGCCGGATAGATATCGACGGGAAGCATTATACTCCGCAGGAGATCTCCGCGATGATCCTGCAAAAGCTCAAGATGGATGCGGAGGCGTATCTTGGCGAGAGCGTGACTGACGCCGTGATCACCGTGCCGGCATATTTTTCTGATGCGCAGCGTCAGGCCACGAAGGACGCGGGGACGATCGCGGGCCTTAATGTGGAAAGGATAATCAACGAACCGACTTCTGCGGCGCTCGCATACGGCGTTGACAAGGAGACCGCGCAGAAGGTGATGGTGTATGATCTCGGCGGCGGAACGTTCGACGTTTCGGTGCTTGATATAAGCGACGGCGTCATCGAGGTGATGGCGACGGCAGGCAACAACAGGCTGGGCGGGGATGATTTTGACAATTGCGTTGCCGATTGGCTCGTCGCGTCCTTCAAGGCGACAAACCATATCGATCTCACGCGGGACGCGGTCGCGATGCAGCGCGTGCGCGAGGCGGCGGAAAACGCCAAAATAGAGCTTTCAAACGCCGTGGAAACGACGATAAATCTGCCTTTCATCGCGAGCAAAAAGGATACGCCCGTCCATATGGAGGCGGTTCTGACAAGGGCGAAGTTCGACGAGCTGACGTCCCATCTCGTGAAGGCCACGGAAGGTCCCGTGCGTCAGGCGATGAGCGACGCCGGTGTGACGGCGGACAAGCTCGGCAAAATCCTCATGGTGGGCGGCTCGTCAAGAATACCCGCCGTGCAGGAGCTTGTGCGAAGGATAACGGGCAAGGAGCCGTTCCGCGGGATAAATCCCGATGAATGCGTGGCGATGGGCGCCTGCCTTCAGGGCGGGGTGCTCGCGGGCACGGTGAGCGGTCTTCTGCTGCTTGACGTCACGCCGCTTTCGCTTGGTATCGAAACGGTCGGCGGCGAATTTACGCGCATAATCAACCGCAACACATCAATACCTATAATAAAGAGCCAGGTGTTCACCACGACGGCGCCTTTTCAAAGCTCGGTGGAAGTGCATGTTTTGCAGGGCGAGAATCCGCGCGCGTCGATGAACAAGGAGCTTGGGAGATTCCGCCTTTCCGGCATACGCCGCGCGATGGCCGGCGTGCCGCAGATCGAGGTCACGTTCTCGATCGACGCAAACGGTATAGTCAACGTCAGCGCGCGCGATCTTGACACGGGAAAGGCGCAGGACATCACCATCACAGGCTCGTCGAACATGAGCCCGGACGAGATGGAACGCGCGATGCATGACGCCGAGCGGTATGCTGAGGCAAGCGGGCGCGCAACGGACGACGCCGCCGTGCGCGACAGGGCGGAAACGCTCCTGAACCGCGTCAAACGCCTTCCGCACACGCTTGACAAGGAAAAGCGGGGCACGGTAATGTACAGCGCTGACAGACTGCGCGAGGCGATAAAGAGCAAAAACAACCCAAGCATAGTGATGGCGTGTGACGATCTTGAAAACGAACTCAGGGGGACGGAACAATGAGCAGGAACACAAACGGGCAGAAGGTGCCTTTTTCGGAAAGGATGCGCCGTTTTTTTGAGGGCAGGAACGGCAACGACGCCTTTTCGCGTTTTTTGACGTGGAGCGCGCTGATATTCCTCATCATATCCATGCTTACAGGCTCGGTGTTAAACGGCGTGCTTTCGAGCATACTGTGGTGGATCGCGCTTGCGGAGCTCGTATATGGCTATTTCAGGATATTTTCAAAAAACATTTATGCAAGGCAGCGTGAGAACGACAAGTATCTTGCGATAAAAAAGAAGATTTTCGGCGATCCGGACGTCAACCGCAGAAAGCGCGCCGAACGCAGCACATACAAGTATTTCAAATGCCCCTCCTGCAAAAAGGAAATGCGCGCGCCGCGCGGCAAGGGACGCATAAAGGTCACCTGCCGCGAATGCGGCAACGTGTTCTATCAAAAGACATAATAGGGCAGCGGCCTGACGCGTGAAATGGTCGGGCGTGCAAAAGCCGTGATAAAGGCCAAAGGCCGCCGTGCATAATTGTACGGCGGCCTTTGGCTTAATGGGGATTGGGGGTATCGCTGCAAGAGTTATCAACCATTATTGGCGAAGCGCGGGGAAATGATCTTCCCGTGCTCCTTGTCCCTGTACTGGGATTCGTGACGCGCGTCCTGCGCGCTGTCGGCGGAAGCCGTGCCGTTGAGCTTCGCGATTTCATTTATGCCTGCGCGCAGCTTGGCAAGCTCGCAATCCTTTTCAAGCAGCGTTGCGTTGAGCCTTGTGATCGTAAGATCGCCGCGACGGATCTCGACCTCGCGTTCGGCCACCTTGTCCGCAAGTGACGCGATCTCGTCGTCCTTTTTTTTCAACTCCTCTGGCGACGCGCTGCCGGAAGCCTTTGCCTGCTCAAGTTCATGCGTGAGCAGGGCGATCTTAGCGTCGTTGTCCGCAAACACGCGCGCGAAGGAATTTATCCTTTCATCCCTTTGCGAAAGCTCGTTTTTAAGCGCTTCGACCTGAGCCTCGAGCGCCTTTGCCTGCTCAAGCTCATGCGTGAGCTGGGCGATCTTCGCGTCGTTGTCCGCAAACGCGCGCGCGAAGGAATTTGTCCTTTCATCCCTTTGCGAAAGCTCGTTTTTAAGCGCTTCGACCTGAGCCCCGGAAGCCTTTGCCTGCTCAAGCTCATGCGTGAGCTGGGCGATCTTCGCGTCGTTGCCCGCAAGCACGCGCGCGAAGGAATTTAGCCTTTCATCCCTTTGCGAAAGCTCGTTTTTAAGCGTTTCAACCTGCGTTTCAAGCGCCTTCGCGGCGGCAAGCTCGTCCTGCAGCGCCATGACCTGCGTTTCGAGCGCCTTTGCCGCTGCAAGCTCTTTCTTGAGCGCTTCTGTATCGATCACACGCGATCTTGCGTCGGCGAGCATTTGCTCAAGCGCCTGCTTGTCGCGTGCATATGCGGCTTTCATGCTTTCGATGCGCTCGTCGCGCGCGCGAAGCTCCGCGCCGTGACGGCCCTTGAGGACCGCCGCGACCTGCTCGACAAGCTTGCGCATGTCCGTTGCGTCGGCATGATCTTCACCGGGTTTTTCATTGGCGGCGTTTATCACAACGTTTGGCACGAAGCTTTCGGAGGCGGCGCGAAGGGCGCGGTTCTCCTCGGCAAGGAGCTGCATTTCATCCCTCAGCTCCTGATTCTTGTCATAGAATACGCGCTTCATCTTTTCCGCTGCGGCGGATTGTTCCGCGATATAGCGGTTCACCTCCGCACGGCTGTAACCGCCCACGGCGGACGGAAACTCCGGCTTGTCGCCGAGCGCGCCGAAGCCGTTCCGAAGCTCGTTCACTTCATCGTAAAAATTCTTTTTTTCAGCCATTTTGCGCCTCCGTAATCGTCAATATCCCCAAATCTTCAGTCCCCCACGAACCGAGCGCACCCGCGGGAAGCTCCAGCACGCCGTGTGCGCCCTGCACGTTCCCGCTCATCCTGTTTTTACCCATCGAAGGTATCACGTTCAGCACTCTGCCCTCGCGCGATATAAAGACCACATCGATGCTTTCCTTCATAAAAAACGTGTGTATGTCGCCGCAGGGCACGATGTAGAGCGCCCTTCCTATCGGCGAACGGCCCATGAGGCCCAAAAAGCGGGCGAAAAACGTGTCGGCCACGTCCGCTTCGCAAAGAAAACCCTGTTTTGAACTGATGAGCACCTTTTTTTTCATATTTTATCCCTCAGCCGAACGCTTCGACGATATTCATGACCGTCGGCCCCATGAGGATTATGAGCAGCACCGGGAAAATGAACGCGACCATCGGAAGCATCATCTTGACTGGCGCCTTCATGCCCTTTTCCTGCGCTGCCTGCTTGCGGTTCGCGCGAAGCTGCGCGCTTTGGGCCTTGAGGACGTTTTTGATGGGCGTGCCCATCTGCTCGCTCTGCACGATGGCGGCGACGAGTATGCGAAGCTCGCCGATATCGCATCGCTCTGCCATGTCCATGAGCGCGTCGCGCCTCGCCTTGCCCATGGATATCTCCATGGAAGCGACGGTAAGCTCCTCCTTGAGCGCGCCCGTGAACTTGTCGAGCGCGCGCTTGAGCGCCGCGTCAAACCCGAGACCCGCGTCGATGCTGACGCTGAGTATATCCATCAGGTCAGGGAGCTGCTTCTTCATGGAATCGCGTCTGGAATTGCCGATGAGCTTCACCGCGTAATCGGGCAGCAGCAGCGCGAGCATTGCGCTGGCGAGTATGATAAGAAGCTTTATGATATCCTCGGTCTCTATTCTCGTCACGATCAGCAGCGACGCGCCGACGAGTACGAGCGCGAGCGCATATTTTATCGCGATGAACGCGGAAGCGCCGATGTATATGCCGGCGCTGCGGAGCTGCTTCTCGCGCTTTTCGTTCGCGGCGTTCACCTTGCCCCGGCGCGAACGCTTTTTGAGCATATCGGCGCGCAGCTTTTTGACGAGAGGCCCGAAGAGACGCTGAAATATGCTGCCTTCAAGCTCGCCCGTGTATGTTGCGCCGCTTTCGGCGATGGCGCGCACGCGCCGTGCTTTTGAAGAAAGCGTGCGAAGAGGCTGCGAAAAGACGCAAAGCGTAAGCGTGAAAACAAACGACGCGGCGCAAAACACCACAAATTCCATAGCGTGCCTCCTTCGTGAGCGTCAACCGGTCAGTACTTGATCGTTACCATCTTCTTGATAACAAGGAAACCGACAAGCTCCATGCACCCGGCAACGATAAGCATTATCCGGCCGGTACCGGTGTCGATGAATGTGCGCATGTAATCAGGATTGAGCATGCAAAGCACAAGCCCGATACCTATCGGCAGACAACCGATGATGACGCCAGACATGCGGCCCTGCGAGGTGAGCGTATGCACCTCGTTTTTGACGCGGATCCTGTCAAGGATGGTATTGGCGATGCTGTCCATCACATCGGAAAGGCTTCCGCCGACCTGCTGAGAGATGAGCACGGCCGTGATCATCAGGCGAAGGTCGGGGCTTGGTATCCTTCTTGTGAGGTTGCCAAGGGCTGTGTCCATTGTGCTGCCAAGCTGGACCTCGCGCAGAGTCCGTGAAAATTCCTTCGAGATAGGCTCCGGCATCTGCTCCGCAATGTTTTGCATACCCTGCTGGAAGGTTAGGCCGGATTTGAGGCAGTTGCTGATGCTTATCAGCGCGTCCCCAAGCTGGGCTTCAAACGCGCGCACGCGCTTCGTCCGGGATCTGCGCACATAAAGCGGCGGCAGCGCAAGTCCCGCCGAGGCCAGCACCAGACACACGAAAAACCTTGCGCCGAGCAATGCCGCGATGACGGGCGGTATGCAGGCGAGCATTATCCAGACGAGCAGATATTCTTCCGCGCGCATAGGAACGCCCGCGCTTGCAAGCTGATCACGCAGCATGGAGGATATCTTGATGGGCGTGCGTTTTCTCGTTGCGCGCACGCGGGCGCGCAGCTCGTCGCCGGGCGCCTTTTCCGCATAAGCGGCAAGCCTTCTTTCAAAGGCGAGCCTTGATGAGAACACCCGCTTCAGTATCCCTGTGACAAGCGTGAACACGAACAGCGAGCAGGCGATGACCGTAAATAAAAGCTCCATCATATCACCTCAGGCGAACCACTCGTCGTTCACGGCAACGCCGTTCGAGCGTATCTTCGTCAGGCAGCGGGGTTGTATGCCGGTGGCGCGGAATTTGCCCTTGAAGCGTCCGTCGGCATCCCGTGTGCCGTCGCTTTCATATACGAAGATCTCCTGCATGCTCACCTTGTCGCCTTCCATGCCGGTTATTTCTGAAATGGAGGTTATGCGGCGTGTACCGTCGCGCAATCTCGATTGCTGAACGATTACATCGAGCGCGGAGGTGATCTGGCTCCTTATCGCCATCATGGGCATCTCGGCGCCCGTCATCATGACCATCGTTTCAAGCCTTGCGATGACGTCCCTCGGAGAGTTGGCGTGCGCGGTCGAGAGCGAACCGTCGTGACCGGTGTTCATGGCCTGGAGCATGTCGAGCGCCTCGCCGCCGCGGACCTCGCCGACGATTATCCTGTCGGGGCGCATGCGCAGGGCGTTCTTTACGAGATCGCGTATCGAGATCTCGCCCTTGCCTTCCATGTTGGAGGGGCGGCTTTCAAGCGTGACCACATGCGGCTGATTCAGCTGAAGCTCCGCCGCGTCCTCAAGCGTCACGATGCGCTGTCCGTCGGGTATGAAGCTTGAAAGAACGTTGAGCAGCGTCGTTTTGCCGCTGCCGGTGCCGCCGGATACCATCATGTTGAGGTTGCCCTTGACGCAGGCTTCAAGGAAGGAGGCCATGCGCGGGGTCAGGCTGCCGAAGCTGATAAGATCGTTTATCGTGAACGGCTTTTTGGAGAATTTGCGGATCGTGATCACCGGCCCCACAAGCGAAAGCGGGGGAATGATGATGTTGACGCGCGAGCCGTCCTTGAGCCTCGCGTCCACCATAGGGCTTGCCTCGTCAACGTGCCTGCCCATGGAGGATACGATCTTCTCGACTATCTGCATGACGTGCTCGTCATCGCGAAACGTGACGCCCGTGAGGGTAAGCTTGCCCTGACGTTCGACGAATATCTGCCGGGGACCGTTCACCATGATTTCCGTCACGGCGTTGTCCCTCAAAAGCTGTTCAAGGGGGCCGAGGCCCAGCACCTCGTTGAAAAGATCCTGCGCAAGCCTCGCGCGCTCAGTGCGGTTGATCACGTCGGAATACTCGGCGAGGATCTCTTCTATGGCGCTTTTTACATCGGCGTCGGACGGCTCCTTTTCGCTGCCGTGGAGCCTTTCGATGACGCTTCGCCGCACCCTTTCCGCGATCGCGTTCTGCTGCTCGCGCTTGGGATCGGCGGCGGGCTGCGGCGTTTCCATAGGCACGTCATGCAAGGGCGTGTCAAATGTCGCCGCGCGTATGGCCTCGTTGCGGTTGAGGCGTTCTGCAAGGCTCATCAGCCCTCCACCCCCTTCGCGAGCGCGCGCAGGGCGCGCGAAAGGGCGCAGCGCGGGACCTCCGCGACGACAGGCTTGCCGATGCACTGACATTTGCAGGCCGTCGCCCTGTCATCCGGCAGTAAATAATCCGGCTCGCGGCCCATCGCCTTTTTAACGTCCTTCTGCGTGAGAAATGTGCCTTTTGCGCTCTTGTTGTATACGATCACGGCCTTTTCGGCCATGCGCAGCGAATTTAGTATAGTCATCGCGGCATGAGCCGCCTTGACGGATGCGATATCAGGTTCAAGCAGCATGAGCACCCTGTCGCTGTTTTCGATCGCCATGAGGGTATTTTCCGAAAAATTCGACGGCAGATCTATCACGATGTCGTCAAAGAACGGACGCATGACGGCGATCGCCGCCTCTATGCTGCGCGCCTGAATAAACTCCCCGTCCTCGGGGCTGTTGGGGCCGGCAAGCACCGAAAGCCCGCTGAAATGCTGCACCATATAGGTGCGCACGGATTCCATCGTGAGGGCGTTGCGCTCCTGTGAAAGCTCGGCCACGGTGTCCTTTGCCTGAATATCGAGAAAAAGCGTTACGCAGGCGTTGTCGAGCGAAAGATCGATGATGGCGCATTTCCTGCCCTCAACCGCCATCGAATAGGCAATATTGACGGCGACCGTCGTTTTGCCGGTGCCGCCCTTCGGCGAAAACACGCTTATCACCCTTGAACCCGCGGCGCTTTTTTCCTCGGCGCTGCCTGCGCGCGCGCTTGAAAGGGCGCCCGCGCGGCGCACGGTGTCGAGGATGGTCTCCGGCTTGTCCGAAAGGGGCATACACATGCCGATGCCGCTGCGCTGCGCCTTGGCGATGAGCGGTATGCTCAGCGTTTCCGCCGCAAGCACGAGCGAGCATCCGGGGACCTTCTGATAAATGCGCTCCGCAATGTCAAAAACGGTATCGTTCTCATGGCATATGACGACGACGCCCGGCAAAAGACCCGCGGCCTTCTGCACCGAGGCGGGATGAACGTCGCCGTAACCGACGATCGCGATATCCGGCGTTTCAAGAAGCGATTTGAGCTTGTAGCGCGTTTCCTTGCTGTCGCTGATTATAAAAACCTTAAGCTGTGCCATTGTGCTGTCCTCAATTCAAGCCTTCGCCGGTGTAATCCTTCGGGGAGACGGTCGCCGTGTCTTCCGCCGCGCGAAGCAGCAGCGATATGCTGCCGTAATTCACGGCGTATTGCAGCTTGACGCAGTCCGCCGGTGAAAGGGCGAGCGTGAGCGAGGTATAGATCGTGCTTTCGCCGTCCTCGGTGAGCTGCGCCGTGATTATGCCTGTTTGCAGCACGGGCACGTTTTCAAGCAGCATCATGGAGGTGGGGACTGAAATCTCGTTGCCTCCGGCGTCGGTCTCTTTGACGCTTATCGCGCAAACCACGTCCACCCGGTCTCCCGTGTTCACATATCCCGCGACGCCGGATATTTCAGTAACATAAACCGTCATCGCGCGCATACCGTCCTCAAGCGTATAGGAGAGCCTGCCGCCTTCGGTGATGTCGGCGTCCTCCGTGGAGCCGAGCTGGCCCATAAGCATGGGCTGGCCGGCAGCGCAGCGGTATTTGTTCACTTTGCCTATCGCGTCGCCGATGGTCGTCACGGCGCCCGAGGGCACAAATTCGCTCGGCATTGCCTTCAGCGCGACCATGTCGGGCGTGATGAACACGCCCTCGCCGATATCCGACGCGGCGATGACGATCGTGGTCGTGGGTATTTCCTCGGGCTTTGCCGCAGCCTCGAGCGACGTTAAAAAAGCATAAGCGGCGACTGCTGTGACAACAAAGAGCAGCGCCGCGATGATGTATATCTTCTTCATCAGCCGATCCTCATTTTTGTGGTGGATGAGAGCGTGACCGTCTGCCCGCCGACGAATATTCCCGCAAGCGGCGTGAGCACGCGCACATTCTTCGTGACCGTCACGCTGGCGTCGTCCCCGCTTATCACGAGCGTCACCGTCGTGTCGGTTGAACCCATGCACGCGGCCTTTGCGGCCGCCGTCACATCCGTGGCGACGCCGGCGCTGTCCGCGTTCACGATCGCAAGCCTCGCCCCTTCGCGGCTTGCATTTTCAACCCCCATTTTGTTATAGAACAGCCAGCCGAAATCGCATATGCCCATCACGATGAGCAGAAGCACGGGCAGGCATATCGCCATCTCAACCATAGACTGGCCGTCTTCTTTGCGAAGGATCCGATTGATCCGCCGCGCAAACTTTTTCATGCCTTGCGCCCCTTTCCCCAAATTCCGAAAAGTGAAGGCCGCCCGGCGCGCTGCGCGCTCATATCACGCATCCGCTGCCGGACGGCCTCGATTGATTGTTTGTCCGTCTGACCGGTCGGCTCAGAGGAGCATCGCGCCGGCGGAGAGACCGCCTGCGATCACAAAGAGCGCAACCACGATCGTCATTGCCGCGAAACCGATCGAGACGCCGGTCGAAATCAGCATCTGGCCGTTTTCGCCTCTAAGGTAACCGATAATCCTCTTCATTGCCGTGTCCTTTCTTCAACCTCCGCCGGACGCCTGTGAGACTTTGGCGTCGGCATCGACATACAGCTTTCTCACTTTCGGCCCGATGAGCACAATCGCTGCAACAGCCGCAACCGATATAAGCGCGAGGATGAGACCGTATTCAACGAGACCCTGTCCGTCCTCGCAGCGGACCATATCTCCGATCATATCAGGCTGTATGCAGGCCGAACTCAGGAAGCGGCCTTGTCAAGCTCGGTGTTGGCGTCATCGAAGAAGCCCTTGATTTTCGGCCCAAGGAGGATGATGGCAGCTATTGCCGCAACCGCGATGAGGCCCAGTATAAGGCCGTACTCAACCATGCCCTGTCCGTCTTCGTTCTTCAAAATGCTAAGCATAATTCAAATCTCCTTTAAAATTATTTATTTATTTTTTTGGTAAACGGTTCAAAGGTTTGTCAAAACCGGGAACAGCATCGTTGCAACAACGCCGAGCGAGAGGTAAGGCCCCATCGCGGCGCTCGTTTTGAGCGTTCCCTTCTTGGTGACGCCAAGATATACGGCGTATACGCCGAGCCCTGCGGCCATCACCAGCATGATCTGCACGAAGCTCAACAACCCGAAGCAGAGACCCGCGACAAATGCGTATTTCACATCACCCCAGCCGATGCTCATCCCGAGTCTTGAGGGGAGGAGGAACACCACCGATGCAAGCAGCGCACCGAAAACATTCCACTTGAAACCCGCAAGCCCGCCGCCCGTAACGCGGGAGGCAAAGAACACCAGCACGAGCGCGACGAGCAGCTCGTTTGGGATTTTTTTGATGAGGCCGTCCACTGCGCTTATGCAAAGGACGATCTCGGAAGCCGCAATCGCGAACGCAAGTTCTGCCGTGGAGGACGCCGTCATGGCAAACGAGATCGCAATCCAAAGCGCGGCGGATGCCGTCATCCAGATCGCAAGAGAGCCGCGGCCGTCCATCAGCTTCGACGAAGGGACGTTATCAACGCGGTTTTCAATGAGGCGCTTTGTGAGCATCCTTGCGGGATACCCCGCGAGCGCTCCGCCTATCAGTGCGATTATCGGCGACATCGTGTTTCCTCCTTCCATGTCATCATCTTCCTGCTGCTTTGCCCCGGCGGCACGGATCCGCGTTTTTCACGTTCCCGTCATCCGCAAGTTTACCATGATAAAATCCATATCCGGTAAACAAAAGCTCTTCGTTTGGTAGCTGGCTGTCACAGACCGTCATCCGGCCCAAGACCCTTTAGCTTCGCGTCCCGCCCTTTCGGACGGTTTGCCTGTAACTTAGGGAAGCAGCACTTTGTAAGAAAAATCAAACTCCGCAATGTTTTGTATAGGGCCTGTACGCTCCTGCCGGGCTGCACGGCGCCCTTTGGCTTTTCACCTCTTTCCAAACGGCTTAAAAATAAAAAAGCAACCGTTTCCGATTGCTCGAATGACATATCATCCGCCGCGATATTGCGACGTTTGGTTTGTGTTTCGGCAACCGGCTGTCATAGGGACCGGAACGGCCCCTTTAGACCCATCTGGCTTTGCGTCGCGGGCTTTCGCCCGTTTTGCCTTTTCGTGGGAGAGATTCATCTCTCGATTTGCATTATATTACATCAATATAAGGATGTCAATACAAAATTAATAATTAATTTAATTTATTATGTAACCGTAATGTAATCAACGTATCAGCTTCACCTTTTCCTCGGTCTCAAGGAAGCTGAAAGGCTCCGTCGGCCCGAGCATCGTGAGATTGGCGGGTATACCGGCCACGGTGTTGCCGATTATCGAGCCGATGTATGTCGTGTTGTTGCCGACGACCTGAACCTTGCCTTTGGGTGCGTATACGATGCCGCGCACGGTGCTCGCGGCTGTGTTCACATAAATATTGCCGTTTTCGGAATATATACACACCTCGTCGTTGCTTTGCATGTCGAGGCCGCCGCCGTTGAAGGTGATGTTGCCGCCGGCAAAAACACAGCCGTCGATCTTTGCCGTGTTGTTGAAAGTGATGCTGCCTGTGGCGTAAAGCGAACCTTTCAACACGCAAACGGGCGAACCGCCGTTGATCTGGATGTTGCCGTTGACATACATGTTTCCGGTTATGGTGCAGGTGTTGGGTATGCTCACATTCCCGTCGACATAAATATTGCCGGTGAAGCTTTGCGCGGTGCGCACGGCGTTCACGGCGGAGGCGGTGAGCCGCTTATCATAACATGAAGGAAGAACGTTGTTGACGACGCCAGAGAAGTCCACCATTGGGATGAAAGCTGAACCCGGAAGCTGTGAGCCCGCGCTTGCAGTCCATTGGTTGACATATACCGTCGTGCAGCCCTCCACCGCGCCCGTCACGGTACCGCTTGAGGGCGAAATGCTCACGGAGCCGTTGGAATGCACGCTGCCGTCAATATAAAACTTGCCGCCGAGGGTTATCTGCTTGCCTTCCGCGCCGGAGAAAAGCCTGTAATCAAACGGGCCGCCGAGCGTTGCAAGATACTTTTCGGCAGAGGCGTGCGCGCATCCGTCGAGCGAGTCGTTGTTGAAGATCACGGAAAACAGCGCCGGACTGCTTATTTCGGCCGAAGCGTTTATCACCATGTTTTCACCTTCGAAGGTGACTGCGATGTTCTGCGCGCTGTCGCAATTTGCAAGTATGTATTCGCGGCACAGCCTTTCGGCCTCGGCCGTGTCGGGAAGCGCGTATGCTCCTGCAAGCACGCCTGCGTCAAGGGCCGTTTGCAGCGAGGCGTCATTCATGTAAAGCACGCTCACATCCACCGCGAGCGCGGAAAAGCCGAGCAGCGCGCTCAGCAGCACAGCGATCAGAACGATCATCGCTATTCCTTTCCGGCAATAAAAAAACAGCCGGTCGATTTTGCGGCTGCCGATCATCAAACGGCCGCGGGGCGAAGCGCTCCGCAACGGTTTTGATATGCGTTTCTTCGGCAACCGGCTGTCATGGGGATTTAAACCGCCCCTTTAGACCCATCTGGCTTTGCGTCGCGGGCTTTCGCCCGTTTTGCCGTTTCGTGGGAGGCCATAAGACCTCGTTGCAATTATACCAGTTACAACAATATGTTGTCAACGGAATTGTTCACATTTTTCGTAACTATATCGTCGGGCACTTCCGGCCCGGCTTGACAAGCCCGGGGCTGGTTGGTATCATCAGGGCATGATAAAAAAACGGGTCACAATCAAGGATATCGCAAATGCCTGCGGGGTCTCCACGGCGACGGTCTCCTATGTCCTCAACGGCAGGGAGGACCAGCATATAAGCGAGCAGACCCGCAACCGCATATTGCATTATGTCAACATAAACAATTACGAATCGTCGATCACGGCGCGCGCGCTTGCAACAGGCAACAACCGCGCCGTGGGCATATATGCGCCATGCGGGGAGCTTGCGTCCGACAGGGCGTCGGCGACGATGCTTTTCGTCGAGGCGCTTGCAAGCGCGCTTGCGGCGGCGGAGCTTCGCACGGTGCTGCTCACCGGGCAATGCACGTCCCAGCGCAGCCAGCATGTGGATGCGATCGTCGCCGTCAACGTCACCCGCGCCGATTTTTACGCGATAGGCGAGGAGAATTTCTGCCCGCTCATCTGCGTGGACGGCTGCATGGACGATCTTTTGCTGTTCTATCAGGTATATGATGATTTCGCGGCCGCGGCGTCGCTTGCCTGCGCGCTTTCCGGGGCGCGGCGCACGGTGTTCCTTACCTCGGGATACAGGGACGACGGCATAATGCGCAGGATATACGAATCGTTCGACGAGGTGGTTCGTGAAGCACCTGAACATATCGCGCCAAACGCCGTGCTGCTTGCGGACGGGCCGGATACGGCGCGGCGCGCGGCGCAGATGGGTTTGCCGACGATCGCCCTCGTATACGAAGGTCAGCCGTCGCCCTTGCCGCCGCAGCGCACGCTGACGCTTTCGCCGGCACGGAAGGCCGCAACGGTGAGGGAGCTTATATCCGAAACCATGGCGCGCAGCAGCCGTCCGGCTCACGATATACGGATATTCTGAGGATCATTCCAAAAAATACTCCAAAATATTGAAAAAACAACCGCATGCCATTGACGCACGCTCTATATGAGCGTATAGTATGGATGGTATATAAACTAAACAATAATTTGGAGGTAACACAATGGCCGTTTCCGGTGAACGCGCGTACGCGCTGCTTGAGAAAATATGCTTTATCCGCTGCATGGGCACGCCCGAAGAGAAAAAAGCCGCGCAGCTCATCTGTGACGAGGCGGCGTCATTCGGCGCAAAAGCCCGCATCGAAGAGTTCAGCGTGGATTTTGCGCGCGTCAACAAATGTGTTATGAAGGTCGTTGCTCCATACAAGAAGGATATCCGCGTTGCGGCGTTCAAGCCGTGCGGCAACACGCCCAAAGGGAAGTTCGTTGAGGCGGATGTTATATATACTGATCTTATATGCAGGGAAAACGTCGGTCAGTTCGCCGGCAAAGCCGTGATGGCAAACGATATCACCGTGAGCAATGCTCAGATGGCTGAGGCCGGCATTGCCTGCGCGATAATGGTCGACGGTAAATGCAACGAGGAAAAAACGGATCTCGGCGAGTTCATGATACGCGACAAGGAAGGCCGCGGAAAGCTTCCCATGCTGATGGTCGGCGCAAAGGATGCGCTTGAGATGGTGAAGAAGAACGCCAGGATAAGCTTTGCCGTCGAAACGGAGCCCGAAACCGTGACGTCGCAGAACGTTATCGTTGATATTCCGGGCAGGAGCCTTAAGGATGACGTGATAACCTTCGGCGCGCATTATGACAGCGTGCTTGAGGGCGTCGGCGCAGCGGACAACGGCGGCGGCAGCGTGATATTGATGGAGCTTCTGCGCTCATTCATGCTCAGCTCACCGGAGCAGAGCCTGCGGTTCATATGGTTCGGCGGTGAGGAACAGGGTCTTTACGGCAGCCGCAATTATCTGAGGATGCACAGGGACGAGCTTGACGACTGCCGACTGATGATAAACGTGGACGTCGCCGGTTCGATAATGGGACATAACTTCGTGCGCGTGAGCGGCGAGGAGAGCGTCGCGAATTTCATCCGCTTCCTTGCGGATGAGGTAGGCTATCCCGGGGATATCAAACAGGGGCTCATGGGGAGCGATTCAACGCCTTTTGCAAAGGAAGGCATACCCGCCGTGGGCTTCGGACGCGGGGAAGCGCAGTGCATGCAGTTCGCACATTCAAGGTTCGACACGCCGGAGTATTGCTGCCCGAAGGCGCTTGAGGATACGGCCGCGTTCGTGGAGCTGTTTGCCCGCCGCGTGATGAACGCGAAGTTCTTCCCCATCCCGCAGACCATACCGGAAAACATCGTCAAGCGCGTGGACGATATGATGTCAGGCTACGGCGAGACGGACAAGGCGGAGGGCATCGGACAGGCCGTGATGGAGAAGACGGAGAAAACCGTCAGGGAAGCTGCCGGAAAAGCTGCCAAAGCCGCCGCGGCGACGATCGAAAAGGCAAAGAAAGCAAAGGCAAAATAACGGGGAATAAGCACGGATCCTCAGCATGATGACGCTGGGGATCCTTTTTTGTTGCGGCTGCGCGCGGCCGGTGGTATCATTTCCATATACGGACACGGCGCGGAGAGGAGCATACCGATGGCATACGCAGGCGATATGATAGCAAATCTTTCAATGTTTCCGAAAAACGTTATACCTGAAAACATAAAGCTCAAACGGGCGCTTTCCTGCGATAAAAGCAGGATACTCGATTTTGTGAGGGAGCGTTTCGGCGCGCAGTGGGCGGATGAGACCGAGTATTCGCTTTGCCGGGAGCCGCAGGGCTGCTTCATTGCGACGCTCGACGGACGACTTATAGGTTTTGCGTGCTATGACGCCGGCGCGAAGGGCTTTTTCGGGCCAACCGGCGTGGACGGCGCATATCGCGGGCGCGGCGTCGGACGGGCGCTGCTCATCCGCACGCTTGAGGCCATGCGGGAGGAAGGCTATGGCTACGCCGTGATTGGATGGGTGGGCGAGCAGCATCCCTTCTATGAAAAAAGCGTGGGCGCGTCGTATATCCCTGGCGGCGAGCCGGAGCACAGCGTGTATTCGAGGCTCATTAAAATGTAAATCGAAGCGGACCGGCGCAAGCCGGTCCGCTCATGTTTTGCGATTTATTTTCCGGCGTCAGCCTTAAGCTGATCCGTATCGAGCCTGTCAAAACGCGAGAGCAGAGGGTATACGGCAGAGGCGATCTTTGCAAGGCCGCCCTCGCTGTCGCTTTCGATGTTGAGCGGCATCAGCGGGTCGTGCAGTGACATGCGCAGCAAAAACCAGCCGTCCCCGTGCCCCGCGTCCGCGTTCACCCGCACGCCTTCAAAATTATCCGGCGCTGTCGTGAAACCCGAAGCGGCGTTTGCCCACTCGCTCACAGCGCGGAGCACCTCGCTGCCGTACTGCGCGAAATCCTCGCCGGAAAGTCCCATGCGATATTCGCGGCTTTCAACAGGCTCCGCAAGCCCCTCGATGAGCGAGGAGAGGGAGCGCCCGGTGCGCGAAGCGCGGGCAAGCTCGATGATGAGCTTCACCATAAGATAAGCTCCGTCGTCGAGGAAATAGTTTTCGCGCAGCGCGCCGTGGCCCGACGTCTCCATCGCGACCTCCGCGCTCTGCCCCTCGCGGTTGAGCCGCGCGGCTTCGTTTATAACGTTGCGGTAACCGCGCTTGAAGCGGCGGTGTATGCCGCCGGCGTCGGCGATAAAGCGTGCAAGTCCTGTTGAGGTTATCGAGTCGGTGACGATCGTCGTGCCGGGATGGTCGCGAAGCTCGATGGCTGCGATCATGGCGATCAGCCTGTTGCGGTTGAGCTCGCGTCCGTCAGAAAGCACGGCGCCCGCCCTGTCGACATCGGTATCGAATATGATGCCAAGATCGGCGTGCGACGACTCGACGGAGCGCATTATGAAGCCCATCGCGCGTTCATCCTCGGGATTCGGCGCGTGGTTCGGGAACATTCCGTCTGGCTCGAGGAAAAGACTTCCCTGGGTGTTCGCGCCGAGCGGTCCGAGCACATCGCGCACGAAGAACCCGCCTGCGCCGTTGCCGGCGTCTACTATTATATGAAGGCCGCGCAGTGGCGTGGGCCCAAGCCCCGTGCCGTCGATTATCTTTTGGCGGAGGATCGAAGCATAGCATTGCATGAAATCCGTCTGCTGCATTGCGCACGGCGCGTCCGCGCGCACGGCGAGCCTCTTTGCATCTTCAAGTATGGCCGTGATGTCCTTTTTATCGAGTCCTCCGGACGCCGTGAAAAACTTGAAGCCGTTCCTTTCATATGGAAGATGGCTTGCGGTGATCATCACAGCGCCGTCATACATAAAGCCTTCCGTGACGCAGGCCATAAACATGGCCGGGGTGGTTGCAAGACCAAAATCGGCGGCGCGCGCGCCGCAAGCGCATATGCCGCGGGCAAGCTCCTGCGTGAGCGCCGCGCCCGTTACGCGGGAATCGCGTCCGACGGCGATGCGAAGCGACGCCGGGCTTTTGCCGAGCCTGCCGCAAAGCCATCCGGCAAAGGCCGCGCCTATCTGTCGCGCAGCCTCATCCGTCAGATCGACGCTTTTGCCGCCGTCCACGGCAAGCGCGGTGCCGCGTATGTCGCTGCCGTTTTGAAGTTTGAGTAAATCAGGCATTTTTTACCCCCAGGATGATATTATAAACCGGTTTACGGTAAACTAACACATTGTATATCTGCCGCAGAAATTGCAAACCATGCAGAACAGCCATGAAAGGATGAAGCTGTAACACATGTTGTTTGCGCCGCATATGGGCGACCCGTAACCGCGTCCGCTCTGGTTGCGGTTGTAAGCTTCGCCGGGATTCTTGAGCTGCTCGTAAAGATCGCGATAAGCTGCGTTGGAGGGATCCATTGCGCAGGCTTTTTCCGCGTGCTGGAGGGCGACGATGCTGTTGCCGACGCCGTCGTTTGCGATCGCGCTGTAATAATACCATTCGGCGTCGCGGTCGCTGATGGATGAAAGCAATTCAAGCGCCTCGCGATAACGGCCGAAGGTTATGAACGTGCGCACGGTGTCCATCCGCGAGCCGTCCGCGCCGTAGCCGCCGTAGCCGCCCCATGATGAGCCACCGCCGCCGTACTGACTGCCGCCGTACTGACTGCCGCCGTACTGACTGCCGCCGTACTGACCGCCGCCGTACTGACTGCCTCCGTAGGAAGGGCCGGAGGAGCTTTTGTTCATTATCTGATCGTAAGCTGCGTTGATCTCCTTCATGCGCTGCTCCGCGACCTTGTTGCCCGGATTCGCGTCCGGATGATACTTTTTGGCAAGACGCCTGTATGCCGCCTTGACTTCATCGTCGGTTGCGGTGGTCGGAACGCCAAGCACCTTGTATGGGTCAGTTACCGGCATTCGGGCGCCTCCTTCCCTTTTGTGATTCCTGTGCTTTATTTGCTGTTTTCATGTCAAAACGGGTCCATATGCCGGAGTATATCACATTTCGCATGATTTCGATATCCTGCGCGAGGGGCAGCTTTTCAAACTCTGCGGCGCAGCGCCCCATCAGATGGTTGAGGATCGTCCTGCACCGCTCGTCGAAACCTGGGGATGAAGGATCGTCCTCCAGCAGAGGATTGAAGCTTTTTCGCCGCTTGTCACGCGGCGCGTCGTCCCAGGCGTCCATGATATATATGAACTGTCCCAGCGCGTCGCCGAATGCAAAAAGGTGTTCCCTCCAGAAATCATCCTTCGGTGAGAATATCGCGCCGGTGAGCGCGCCGAAGCAGCGCGCCGCGTCATCCGCGCAGCCGTTTGCCGCTTCAAGCGCGCCCAGCGATGCAAGCGATCCCCGTATCGCCTCGGCTTCACGAGGATGGGCTTCAACGGCTTTTGCAAGCGGCGCTTCAAGCGCGCGCGCGTACGATCGTTTCAAAAGGCTCCCGTCGTCGTTCCAATCGTCAAGGCATTTATAATATGTAAGTATAACCGTCATGTCGGCGGCGTAAAGCGTGTTTTCGGTTTTTCGGTGTTCACCGGCGCGGAACGGGTGCATCGCGCAGCGGCGTTTGCAAATATCGCAGTCAGGCTCATAAAGAGAGTCAAGCAGCATCACGAGAAACGCCATATCATAGCTCAGCGCGAGACGCGAAAGCGCACCGCAGCGCTCCTTGAGCGCGCCGCACAACCCGCAGTATATCGCTTTATATCGTTGCTTCTGCTCAGGCGTGAGCGCTTTCACATTCGCCGTAACATATCCGAACATCCCGTCAGCTCCTGCGCACGAACGCCGTGCCGCATTTGGGACAGACGATGCGTATGCGGCCTTTGCCGCGCGGAATGCGCACGCGCTGCGAGCACCCGGGACAACGGAAAAAGCGGTGCGTCCTCAACTGCTTCAAGTGGTTTATCTCCCGCCTCGACAAGCCCTTTATCCTGTCGCGCAAAGCGAGATATTTCACGTTTTCCGCATACCGGCGGGAAACGTTTCTGGAGAACATACGATAATAGCTGACGATTATCACGGCGAGCGCTATCCACCAGATGACAGAGCCGGCCGTCGCCGCGCCGACGCCCTTGATGATGAGCGCCGCCACGAGCATCACGAGCGCAGAGAGCGAAAGAAAGCGCGAAAACTCATCAGTACCGTATCGGCCCTGCATAAAGTTCCTGAAACGCTCCCTGAAACCCATTCAAAAAGACCCCTTTTTCGTTTTCGCTTACCAGATATAATTTACGACCTTGCGGCGCTCAATGCAAGAGCGCAGATGTGACAACAATTCAAACAATACCGTTCAAAATCTACTGAGGCACATCCCAAAAAGGATCGTTTGAGCGTAAGAAAATTAAGTCTGCCAAAATATTGAAATTCTTGCTTCACTATGTCATAATTACATTATCTGAAACAGAGCCGTTTTTGTTCGTAACGGCGTATCGCGAAAACGTTCAGTATATTTCGGCTTTCATGATTTCATACAGGAGAAATTCCGAATGGAAGTATCTGCGCCGGTGAAAACACCGGTAAAACGCAGAATATGGATGAGAATTGTCGCAGCAGTGCTGGTTGTCGGTATGCTGGCGACCGCAGGCCTCATAGAATCCAGCAAAATAATTTTTAGTGCGGCTAAAAAAATAATGCAGCCGAACAGCAGGCGGCGGATTATATTGGCGATAATACCGGGTATTTGAACGAAGGGCTGAGCGCGCGCATGGCGGACGTGCTTTACGCATATCTTCGCACTCCCGTAAACTATGCGGATCATTATCTGCGCATGTCGGTAGACATCGCGCGCGAGGATTATGAGGGCGCGGCGGAAAGCTGCGCGCAGTGCATATCGATGTGGAACGGCGAGGAGGGGGAGACTCCGTCGTCCCTCTGGACAAAGCTCGGCTGTCTGTATGCGCTCATGGAGGATTACAAAAAAGCCGGCGAAAGTCTCACGCAGGCCATCGCGCTTGAGGCGGACGCCGGGGACGGAACGATATATCTTCTTCGCGCCCAGATGGAAGCGCAGCTTGGCGACGCGCAGGGCGCGCTTGGCATACTGATGATCCTTTGCGGGCTGATGCTGATCGCAGCGCTTGCGGCGCACAGAAGAAAGCATGACTGACATAACCTGAAACAGGGGCCGTCCTTAAAAAGGACGGCCCCTTTGTGTTATAATAAGGTCGTTAATAAGCGGAGGTGGAGCATGGAAGAGCTGAAGGTGATCGCGCGCATATGCAATGATTATACGAGCAAATTCGGTATACCGCGCCAAAGCGGCCTCGTGCCGGAGCAGACGGCGGAAATCGTGTTTGAGCCGGAATACAGGGACGCAAACGCGCTGCGCGGGCTTGAAGATTATTCGTACATATGGCTTATCTGGGGCTTTTCAGAGGTGCATCAGGAAAAATGGTCACCGATGGTGAAGCCGCCGCGTCTTGGCGGCAACACGCGCATGGGCGTGTTTGCAACGCGCTCGCCGAACAGGCCGAACCCAATAGGGCTTTCATGCGTTGCGCTCGTTGGCGTTGAAACGAAACCGGGATCGGGCACGGTGCTGCGCGTGGCGGGCGCGGATCTCATGAACGGCTCGCCGATATACGATATAAAGCCGTATCTTTCGCAAACGGAATGTCATCCGGAGGCGAAGAACGGCTTTTCAGAGAAGAATTTCGATCACAGGCTCGAGGTGGTGTTCCCGCCGGAGCTTATCGCGGGCGTGCCGCAGGAGAAACGCCGGGCGCTCATCGCGGCGCTGGCGCTTGACCCGCGTCCGGCTTATCAGGAAGATCCCGCGATGCCTTACGGCTTCTTGTATGCGGGACTCGATGTCCGCTTCCGCGTTGCGCAAGGCGTACTCACCGTGTTTGACGTCGCGAATGAGGGCGACGAACGCCTGAAATAACAGAGGCCGGTATATCGCTCAGTATCCGATCGCAAGGCCGAGAAGCAGCATGAGCGCGGTCATCACAAGATTCGTGAACTGGAACTTCCAGCTCCATTTTATCCATTTGCCATAGCTTGTGTCAGCAAGACCGAGACTTATCAGCAGCACGGGGTTCGTGGGATAGAACACGTTGGAGAAACCGTCCCCGAATGCGTACGCCATGATGCAAAGCTGGGCCGATATGCCGAAAAGCTGCGCCATGGGAACGATCAGCGGGATGAGCAGAAACGCCTTGGCCGAGCCTGAGGCGATGAAGAAATTCATCACGAGCACAATGAGATATATGAACAGTATGACGGCGAACTTCGGCATGGAGCCCGCGGCCGTAACGGCGTAATGCAGGATCGTGTCGAGTATATGCGCTTCGGTCAGCGTGTATTTGATGGAGCTTGCCATCAGTATCATCGCGATCGCGGGCGCGATGCTCACAAGCCCGTCCGCAAAGGTTTTAAGGAGCCGTTTGACGTCCATACCGGAAACGAGCGAAGAGGTTATGCCGGCGGCAAGGAACATGACGGCGACGATTATCATCGTATAATCCTGAATGGCAGGGATGAAGCCCGAAAGCAGAACGATCAGTATGCCAAGACCGAGGATTATGCCGAAACAGGCGAGCGCACGATCCATCCGCTTGTCTGCCGCAAAGGAATCGTCGCGCGCAAGCGGGCCTCCGCTCGCCTTCTCCGCGTGTTTTGCGTGCGTCACGAGGAAGAGCATGAGAAGCGCATAGATAAGCACGAACGCCACCGTGCGCAGCCATGCGCCGGAAAACATGGGAAGTCCCGCGAGGCCCTGCGCGACGCCGACCGTGAAGGGGTTGCATACGCCCGATGCGAAACCGCAGCCCACGGCAAGCAGGCTCATCCCAAGGCCGGTTATCGCGTCCCAGCCGAGGCTTATTGCCATCGCCACAACGATTGGCACAAGGGGCACGCATTCCTCGAAGGAGCCGATGAACGCGCCCATCGCCATGAAAAAGAACACGACGACCGCCATGAGCCTGTATCGCGCGCCGCCGAAACGGTGCACGATGCGCGAGAGCATGTATTGCATGAGGCCGCACTTTTCGAGGCTGTTGAACACGCCGCCGATGACAAGCAGGAATATCACGACGGCGATTATCGCGCCGCCGCCTTCCGCGCCTAGCACGAGGAACGGCGAAAGGATCCATTTGTAAAACGGAATACCGCCCTCGATGTTTTTGAAGCCGGCCTGCGTATCGATCACCGTGTTGCCGGCCTCGTCGCGCGCGCGCGCGTATTCGCCGCCGGGGATGATGAAGGTGAGCGCATAGGTCAGGATCATGAGCGCGAATATGACGGCCGTCGCCGTGATGAAGGAGCGGACGCTGATGTTGAGCCCTTTCTTTTGGTTTTCCATATTTATGCCTCCGTGATTATAAATCTGAAGAAATCCACCGCGCCGGAAAGCGTTTCAACGGTCACGTTTTCATCTAGCCCGTGCATGCTTGCAAGCTGCGCGTCGTCGATGGGGAAGGGCGCGAAGCGCAGACACGAATCCGAAACGCGGGAGAAGTATCTGCTGTCGCTTGCTCCGGTCATGATATACGGGACGCTGCGCACGCCGGGGAACACCCCCGCCACAGCGCGCTCGACAAGGTGGAAGGGTTCGCCGTTGAAATCCGTCACCGTGCTTTGAAAACCGGGATCGAGCACCTGCGTTTCAACGCCGAACTTCGCAGCAAGCTTGCGCACGGCTTCAATCGAATTCTCGCCGCCCTGATGGTGCGAAAACCGCATGTTGCCAATGACCCAGGCTTCCTGCGGCAAAACGTTCGTACCCTCGGAGCCGCTGCACATCGTGAACGCAAGCGTGGTCTTCAAAAGCGCGCCGGCCGCGTTGGACAATCCGGGCATGACAGCCGCCATCAGCGGATGGAAGAGCTTCACGTTCGCACAGAGGAAGCGCATCGGTCCCTTCATCGTGGGCGCCATGCGGCGCAGCATCTCACGCACGACCGGGGACATCTTCACGCTGAAAAGCTTTGCCCTGTCCGCGGCGGCAACGAATCTGCCAAGCCGCACAAGCGGCGTGTTTTTGCCGGGCATGGAGGCGTGGCCGCCGTTGGAGCGCGCGATGAATTTTATGTCCGCGCAGCCCTTCTCGCCGACGCCTATCATCGCAAAATCACCGTCTGCCCCGCCGATCGGGTCATGCAGGATCATGCCGCCCTCGTCAAGCGTCATGTAGAAGCGCAGCTTCTTCTGCTCAAGCAGCTTTGATATCGCGTCAGCGCCGGAGCCGTCCGTCTCTTCCGTTGAGGCGCTTTCAAAGTATATGTCGCGCACGGGGACAAAACCCTCTTCAATAAGCTCCTCAGCCGCTTGCAGCATGGCAAAAAGGCTGCCCTTCGTGTCAAGCGTTCCGCGTCCCCAAAGCCTGCCGTCGTGTATCTCGCCGGAAAACGGAGGATACGTCCATTCCCCGGCGGCGTCGACAACATCCATGTGGCTCATCAGGAGGATGGGCATGGCGGTGGGGTCGGAACCCTTCCAGCGCAGCAGCAGGCTTGCGCCCACAACGGTCTTCTCACACACGGCGAAAAGGTGCGGGAAGGAATCCGCAAGCACTTCGTGGAAACGGAGAAACTTCTCTGCGTTTTCCTCGCCCGGCACGGATACGGTCTCGCATTTTATTAGCGAAGCAAGTTTTGAAGCGTAAAATTCATTTTTTTCGTCGATCATTTTTTTCCTCCTTGGAGAAGTTGTTCCGGCGCCGGATGACGCCGCTCCTGTGTGACGCTGTCGCGCAGATCCCGTGTTTTACTGCGCGGCGGGACTGCCGTTGAGTACGCAAACAGCCGCGGTGGACGCGGAATCATCGGATGAATGATGCTGATGCGCCTGAGGCGGCTGTTATGCTGTGATTATACAATAATACAGGCGCGAAATACAGAGCCGCGATCAAATAATTACCTATTTTGGGGATATATGCGTCATTTTGGCATGGATCGCGCGCCTGCCGCGCACGATTGAGGCGTCTGGGGCACTGACGGCGCTGGCGCTTGAATTTGACATTGCAACGGGTTGTGATATGATTACTTAGGTGAGGATATCTCACGGGGGATATTACAGATGATAAAGCGTGGCGACGCAGACATGACGGAAGGCACCATCTGGAAACAACTTCTTCAATTCTGTGTGCCGATGGCGATAGGCCTTTTGTTCCAACAGCTTTATAACACGGTCGATACGATCGTCGTCGGCCAGTTCGTCGGCAAGGAGGCCCTTGCGGCCGTCGGCAGCACGAGCAGCATCGTCAATATGCTCGTGGGTCTGTGCTCAGGCCTGTCGATCGGCGCGAGCGTCGTGATTTCGCAATCCTACGGCGCAAAGGATTATAAAAAGCTGCATGACGCGGTGCATACGACCATTCTTGTCACGTTCATAATGAGCGTCATCGCGACCGCTGCCGGCATATTCATCGTGAAACCCATGCTTCATATGATGGATACGCCTGAGGACGTTTTTCCGGAAGCGCAGAAATACCTGACGATATATTTCGAGGGCATTGCGGCGCTTTTCATATACAACATGGGCTCAGCCATACTGCGCGCCGTCGGTGACTCGAAGCGGCCGCTTTATTTTCTCATTTTCTCGGCGATCGTGAACGTGGTGTTCGACCTTTTGTTTGTGATCGTGTTCCATCTGGATATCGCGGGCGTTGCGTATGCGACCATACTCTCCGAAGCCCTTTCGGCGATTCTTGTGCTGTATGTGCTCACGCGCTCGGATGCGCCGTATGCCATCCATTGGAACAAGCTCACCGTGAAAGGCCCAATACTCAAACAGATCCTGGCCATAGGTCTTCCTTCGGGCGTTCAGCAGGCGCTGACGTCGTTTTCAAACGTATTCGTGCAGTCATATATCAACGGCTTCGGTTCGGACTGTATGGCGGGCTGGTCGAGCTATAACAAGCTTGATATTTATGTGCTGATACCCGTGCAGAGCATCGCGATGGCGTCAACAACATTCGTGGGTCAGAATATCGGGGCGAAAAAATTGCAGCGCGCACGGGACGGCGTAAAACAGGCGGTAATGATGTCCACGGCGATAACAGCCACGCTTTGCGTGCTTCTTATCATTTTCAGAAAGTCGATGGTCGCTCTTTTCACTAACGATCAGTCCGTCATCAGCTACGGCGAACGCTTTATCGCTCTGATCGCGCCGTTTTATGTGACGGTCTGCTTCAATCAGATATTCGCCGGGGCGCTGCGTGGCATCGGACGGGCGAAGACGCCGATGATCGTTATGCTTGTCTCCTTCGTCGCGTTCCGTCAAATATATCTGTATGTCACGAAGCTGCTCGGCGGCGGGTTTATAAGCGTTGCACTCGCCTATCCGATGGGCTGGGTGATGTGCAGTCTGCTGATGAGCATATGCTATTTGAGGAGCCCGCTTGTGCGCGGCATGAAACCCGCTGCGGACGGCGGCGACCCCACGGCGGAAGCCGAGGCCGAGGCCGAAGCCGAAACCGGTGCTGATAACGGCGCGGGCACAGGGGTGCAGTGAGCGGTGAACACGCATGAATAAAAGGGCCGCGGCAACATGTCTGCCGCGGCCCTTCTGTCATACAGGGATCATTTTACAAAAAGCTTTTCTCCGTCATAGTCCACCGTGAACACGGTGTCGGGTTCGGGGTCGGTCTCGATTATCCTTCTTGCAAGCAGCGTTTCAAGCTTCGCCTGCAGGAGCCTCTTGAGGGGCCTTGCACCGTAAAGCGGATCGTAACCCGCGTCCGCAAGATATTGCTTTGCGTCCTCTGTCAATGTTACGGACAGCCTGCGCTCCGCAAGGCGCTTCCTCATCTCGTTGAGCAGCAGATCCATTATCCTGTAAATTTCTGCGCGCTCAAGCGGTTTGTAAAACACGATATCATCTATCCTGTTGAGGAATTCCGGCCGGAAGCTTTCCTTGAGCAACCTGCCGACGCGATCCTTGGCGTCGTCGGTTATCGCGCCGTCCTTTATTCCCTCGAGGATGTACTGGCTGCCAAGGTTGCTCGTCATCACGATGACCGTGTTTTTGAAGTCGACCGTGCGCCCCTGCGAATCGGTCAGACGACCGTCGTCGAGCACCTGAAGCAAAACGTTGAACACATCCGGATGCGCCTTTTCGATCTCGTCAAAGAGAACCACGCAATAAGGCTTGCGGCGCACAGCTTCCGTAAGCTGACCGCCCTCGTCATATCCCACATAGCCCGGAGGCGCTCCGATCAGGCGGGAGACGGAGTATTTCTCCATATACTCGCTCATGTCGATGCGCACCATGTTGGCCTCGTCGTCAAAGAGCGCTGCTGCAAGCGCCTTTGCAAGCTCCGTCTTGCCAACGCCTGTCGGGCCGAGGAAAAGGAAGCTGCCGATGGGTTTGTTGGGATCCTTCAGGCCGGCGCGCGTGCGCAGTATCGCGTCGGATACCGTGCGCACAGCCTCATCCTGTCCGATCACGCGCTCATGCAAAATGCTTTCAAGGTTCAAAAGCTTCTCGCGTTCGCCCTCGACAAGCTTCGCGACAGGTATCCCCGTCCAGCGGGAAACGATGCGGGAGATCTCCTCCTCCGTTACCCTGTCGCGCAGCAGACCTGAGGCCTTGCCCTCCTCGGAGGCTTTTTCGGCCGCTTCAAGCTGCTCCCTGAGCTTTGGCAGCTTGCCGTATTTTATCTCAGCCGCGCGGTTGAGATCATATTCGCGCTCCGCCTTTTCCATGTCGGCGTTGAGCGATTCTATCTGCTCGCGCAGGCTGCGCACGTTTTTGATCGCGTCCTTTTCGGTTTCCCATTTGGCCTTGAGGGTGCCGAAACGCTCGCGCTGCTCGGCAAGGCTTTTCCTGATTTCGCTCAGGTGTTCGGCGGAAAGTTTGTCGCTCTCCTTGGCGAGCGCCGCCTCCTCGATCTCGAGCTGCATTATGCGGCGGCTCATCTCGTCAAGCTCCGCGGGCATGGAATCCATCTCCGTGCGTATCATGGCGCAGGCCTCATCCACAAGGTCGATCGCCTTGTCCGGAAGGAACCTGTCGGAAATATACCTGTGGGAGAGGGTCGCGGCGGCGATCAGCGCGGTATCGTTGATCTTCACGCCATGGAACACCTCGTAGCGCTCCTTGAGGCCGCGAAGTATCGATATCGTGTCCTCGACCGTCGGCTCGTCGACCATCACAGGCTGGAAACGCCTTGAAAGGGCGGCGTCCTTTTCAATATACTTGCGGTATTCGTCAAGCGTTGTCGCGCCGATGCAGTGCAGCTCGCCCCTTGCAAGCATGGGCTTCAAAAGATTGCCTGCGTCCATGCTGCCTTCCGTTTTTCCCGCGCCGACGATGTTGTGCAGCTCGTCGATGAAAAGGATGATCTTTCCTTCGCTGCGCTTGACCTCGGTGAGCACAGCTTTCAGCCTTTCCTCAAATTCGCCGCGGAATTTTGCGCCGGCGATGAGAGCGCCCATGTCAAGCGAAAATATCCTGCGTTCCTTGAGCGTTGCGGGGACGTCCCCGCGCACGATCCTTTGGGCGAGTCCCTCCGCGATCGCGGTTTTGCCAACGCCCGGTTCGCCGATGAGAACAGGGTTGTTTTTCGTTTTGCGCGAGAGGATGCGGATCACGTTCCGCACTTCCTCATCGCGGCCGATCACGGGATCAAGCTTGCCGCGCCGCGCAAGCTCAACAAGATCCTGCGCGTATTTGCCGAGCGCGTCATATGTGCCTTCGGGCGAATCCGTCGTCACGCGCGCGCCGCCGCGCACCTCCTCGAGCGCCGCGAGAAAAGCGTTCTTTTCGATGCCCGATTCCTTGAAAAGACGTTTAACGGCGTCGTTGGGCGCGTCTATCATGCCTATGAAAAGATGCTCCACGCTCGTGTATTCATCCTTCATGCGCGCGGCTTCCTTTTCAGCCTCGGCAAGCGCGCGGTCGAGCTGAGGCGTGACATATATCCTGTCCGCCTCCCGGCCGGAGCCTGTCACCTGCGGCAGCTTTTCAACGGCGTCTTCAACGGATGAAACGAACGCGGCCGGATCCTTGCCCATGCGCGTCAAAAGCGCCGCGGCGAGCGAATCCTCCTGCGTTAACAGCGCGAGAAGAAGATGTTCTTCGTCGAGCTGCTGATTATTATGCTCGGAAGCGATCGACTGGGCGGATTGTATCGCCTCAAGGGAACGCTGCGTCAGTTTGTTCATGTTCATAAAAAAAATACCTCCCGCACAAGAACTAACGTTCTGTTTTCGTACACTCTTATTGTACCACTAATAATATTGTCCGCAATGGAGGTATTGTAATTACAATTTGAAAAAAATGTGAAGCGTAAAAACGGATCAAGCGGCATACGGAAGGGGGGCATATCGCTGATTACATTAAAGCAGTGACATATAAATAAAAAATGCAACACAAGAGCATATGACGGAATTTGCACGCAATTTGGCTTTAACGGGTGTAAATTATGCTATAACTCGGAACAAGCAAAGCGTTTGAAACAAGCGCCCGGGGCGACGGTGAGGTTAAAAAACGAATCTCAATGTATTAAGCGAGAATAAAAATATATATGAAATGATAAAGACAAAATAAAGATCGGATAAGCGCCGCCTTTCGGAAAAATGATATGACATGACCGATTAGGACCTGTTTATAACCGAATATGCGCTTTTTCCTGTTGCATTTGCAACATAAAAAAGCTAGAATGTAACAAATAAAAAAATGGAGCATTATGTAATGCAATACATATCGGTTAATGAAGCGGCAAAAAAATGGGGCATTACAATCAGGCGGAGCCAGCAGCTTTGCAGCGGAAACCGGATCCCGGGTGTAACCAAAATGGGGCGTTCATGGATGATACCCGCCAATACGCCAAAGCCGGATGATCCGCGGCGCGCGCGCCACACGGGCGATGTGTTCCTGCCGTATGCTCCGCTTGTGTCAAACGTTGCGTTTCTTCCGCGGGATGCGGAGAACGCGGCGGGGTTTTTGCCGGATGACGAGCAGCGCGCGCAGTTTGCCTGTGAGCTTGCATATCTGAGAGGCAATTTCGAGGAAGCGAAAAAGTGCTTTTCGTTTGGGACGATAAACAGCCCGACAAGAATATGCGCCCTGATCATTGCAAGCGCTGCGGCGGTGTGCGACGATGATTACGATATCTTCTCGCAAACTGTAAACGAGTTTAACGCGATAAATCACAGGTTCAAATCAAACGGGAGCACGGTGGGCCTGACGGAGCTTGGAAGGAGCGTTGTGAACATAGGCATGTTCGATGCGCATAACATACCCGAATGGTTGATCGCGGGGGATTTTTCAGAGCTTCCGCCTGCTTCCAGACCGCTTGCGTTATACCTTTACGCGAAACATCTCCATTGCATAGGGCGTTTCGAGCGGATGCTCGGCTTGACGCAGTCAGCCCGTGCGCTTCGCAACACTGAGGTATATTCTGTGACGGATATCTATTCCGAAATAATGCACGCAATGGCGTGCGTTGACACGGGGGATATCAAACGCGCGAAGGAGAGCGTGCGCCATGCGATGGATATAGCCATGCCGGGCGGTTTCATCACGCCAATCGCGGAGCATGTGGGTATGCTTGGCGGGGTGGTTGAGGAGTGTCTCAAAGATGAGAAATATGCGCCGTGGAGAGCGCGGATAACAGATCAATTCAAGACCACATACACCGCGTGGAGAAACATACACAAGATGGCGGTGCGCGATAACGTTTCGCTCGTGCTTTCGCTTGACGAATACCGCGCGGCTTCATTCTCGCGTTGCGGGCTGTCGGTCGCGAGGATCGCGGATCGCATGGGCATACAGAGCACGGCCGCGGCGAAGCTGCTGCGCAACGCTTTTGCAAAGCTCGGCATAACCGAAAAGAGCGAATTGAAACGCTACATTATTTGAGGGTATCAAAACGGCGCCCCGGCGGGCGCCGTTTGTTTTTTGCACGTTCATTTATCGTCCTCTGCATCGGGAAAATCCAAAAACTCAACGTCGCCGTCAAGGCAGCCGTCGGTGAGCTCTTTTGCGCGATCATAATCCTCTTCGGAAACATAGATCTTCACGCCCATGTTCATTGAGGCGACATAAACCGCGCCGGCGCCGGGCGTTTTTGTATAATAAGGAATCCCGGCTTCATCGAGGATGCCGCAGACTATGCCGGCTTCGGGCGGACATGAAACGTTAATAAGGAGCTTTTCCTGCATGGTGAAAGCACCTCCTTTCAGGATATTATAATATCATGAATGCCAATGATGTGCTATACTTTATCCAAACGTTCAGTCGTTCAAGGAGAATTCATATGGATGCCATTTTGCCGATTGAAGAGAAAAACGGACATGTGATCCTGCTGGATCAGACCAGGCTTCCGGGCGAAACCGTTTTTTTTGAAGTGCACAGCGATGCTGAGATGACGGACGCCATAAAGCGGCTTGCCGTGCGCGGCGCGCCCGCGATAGGCATTGCAGGGGCTTACGGACTGTGGCTGGGCGCAAAAGCGTCGCCCGCCGCGGAGCCTGAAGCGCTCATGCGCGATATTGACAGCTCTTATGCGCTTATCGCTTCGTCGCGGCCGACGGCGGTGAACCTGTTTTATGCGCTTGACAGGGCAAAAAACGCGGCCTACGCGGCGATGAAGGACGGCTGCGGCGCAATGCGCGGGGCGCTGCTTGCCTGTGCGGGAAGCATCGCGCGCGAGGAGGAGCAAAGCTGCGTCGCCATAGGTGAAAACGCGCTCACGCTCCTTCATGACGGCATGACGCTACTCACGCACTGCAACGCCGGCGGCCTTGCAACGCTTCGTTACGGCACGGCTCTTTCGCCGATGCTGCTCGGCGCGCAGCGCGGGATAAAGTTCAACGTTTATGCGGATGAAACGCGGCCGCTCTTACAGGGGGCAAGGCTTACGGCGTTCGAGCTGATGCGCGCGGGAGTGCCTGTCACGCTCATCACCGATTCAACGGCGGGGATGCTCATGCGTCAGGGAAAGATAGACGCCGTGATAACGGGCAGCGACAGGATTGCCGCAAATGGGGATTTCGCGAACAAGATAGGCACATATTCCGTGGCCGTGCTTGCACGTCATCATGGCATACCGTTTTATGCGGCGGCTCCGTTTTCAACGATAGATATGAACACGCAGACAGGTGATGATATCGTGATCGAAGAGCGCGGCGCCGGTGAGATAACGGAGGGCTTTGGCAGGCGCACCGCGCCGGAGGGCGTGCGGGTATACAATCCGGCGTTCGACGTGACGCCCGCCGAATTTGCATCCGCGATCATCACCGAGCGCGGAATACTGCGCGCGCCGTATAAGGAGAGCATCGCGCATGCATTCGGAGGTGAAAACTGATGCTGTTGCAATATGAAAGGGAGCAGGTCGCGCAATACGCGAGAAAAGCATTGACGCGCGGGCTGACCCGCGGCACGGGCGGCAATTTCAGCATTCTGAACAGGCAGGCGGGTCTTTTTGCCATAACCCCTTCAGGCGTTGAATATGAAACGATGCAAAGCGCGGACGTGGTCGTGCTTGATCTTGAAGGGAGAACGGCGGACGGCGCGCTCAGGCCGTCAAGCGAGGTCGAGATGCACAGGCTGTGCTATGCCGCGAGGAAGGATGTGAACGCGGTCGTTCACACCCATTCGACGTTCGCCACAACGCTTGCGTGCATGGGACGGGAGATCGAAAGCGTGCATTACCTTGTGGGCTGGGGCGGCACGCGCGTGAAGCTCGCGCCCTACCGCCGCTTCGGCACAAGGGAGCTCGCCGAGGCAGCCGTGGAAACGATGGGATCGGACAACGCGGTGCTGCTTGCAAATCACGGCCTTCTCTGCGCGGGCTGCGACATGGCGTATGCCTTCAACGCGGCGGAGGAGGTCGAGTTCGCGGCAGAGCTTTACTATCGCTGTATTGCCGCGGGCGGCGGCTGTTTGATACCGGAGGATGAGATGAAAGCGATCGTACCGCTTTTCGCAAAATACGGCAGATGAAGACGAAGGATCTTTTTATAATCGGGCTGGTGCTTTTCGCCGCCACGCTCATATATGTGCTGCTGATGCCGGGCAAAACCGCGGCGGAGCCGACGTATGCCGTCATATATGTGGGCGACGAGGTATACGAGCGCGTTGCGCTGGATGATTACCGCACGGTCACTGTGGACCAGGGCGACGGCAGGGTGAACGTGATCCGCATCGATGAAAAGGGCATATGGATGGAATCATCCACCTGCAAAAACCAGATATGCGTGCATCATGCCCCGCTTGACCCCGATAACACGGATGTGCTTGACTGGATCGTGTGCCTGCCGAACGGCGTGTCGATCGAGTTGGAGAGCGAAGGATGAAAGCCCGCATCACAACAAAAAAACTGACCCGCCTCGCGCTTCTGACAAGCGTTATGGTGGTGCTTTCATACGTTGAATATCTCCTGCCGGTAACCTCTGTACCGGGGATAAAGCTCGGCCTTGCGAACACGGTGCTTCTGTATGCGCTCTATCTTCTCGACACGGGCAGCGCGTTCATACTCATGGCGCTCAAGGTCGGCCTTTCGGGGCTTCTTTTCGGCGGCTTTTCCGCGATGATATACAGCGCGGCGGGCGCGATACTGAGCCTTGCAGCCATGTTGTTCGTCAAGCGGATAAAGGGCGTTGGCACGGTGGGCGTGTCGGTTTGCGGCGCGATGATGCACAACGTGGGGCAGATGGCGGTCGCGTGCTTTGCCGTCGCCTCACGCGCGATACTTGCATATCTTCCGATACTGCTCGTTTCGGCGGCAGTCACGGGCACGCTCACGGGGATCGCAGCCGAGCTCGTGATGAAAAACCTAAAACATGAAAGAAAACCGGAGGGATCACATGAGGAAAAATAGACCCGCAGCTTTGCTTCTTGCCGCGGCGATTTGCGTGCTCGCGTTCTTTTCGGGCTGCGGCGCCGCGCCGCAGCGCTTCGAGGGGAGCTTCCTCGATGTGTTCGACACCGTCACAAAGGTGGTCATATATGAAAACACACAGCAGGAGGCGGAGGCGCGCTTCGAGGCGATCCACGCGCTGCTTATTGAGTATCACAAGCTTTCGGATATCTATAACGAATATGAAGGCGTGAACAACGCAGCCACGATCAACGCCAACGCCGGCAAGGCGCCTGTCGCCGTGGATGAGAAGCTTATCGATCTGCTTGAATACGCAAAGGAAATGTATGCGGCGACGGACGGGAAGATGAACATCGCCATGGGCAGCGTGCTTTCCGTTTGGCATGAGTACCGTGAAGAAGGTATTGCGGATCCGGAAAACGCGGCCCTGCCGCCGATGGAAACGCTTCGCGAGGCAGCGGGGCATACGGATATTGACAAGCTTGTGATCGACCGCGCGGCGGGCACGGTTTATCTTGCGGATGAAGCCATGAGCATAGATCTCGGGGCGATAGCCAAAGGCTATGCCGCGCAGCGTGTCGTCGAGGCGATGAAGGCGGAGGGCGTAAGCTCCCTCCTGCTTTCTGTGGGCGGCAACGTGTGCTCCATCGGCGGGCGCGCGGACGGAAAAAGCTGGAAAGTGCAGGTGGAATCCCCATGGGGAGGCGACGCGCTTGCAACGGTCGGCGTCAACGATCTCTGCCTTGTGACAAGCGGCAATTACCAGCGCCGGTATGAGGTGGACGGGCAGTATTACCATCATATAATCGACCCGGAAACGCTGATGCCTTCGCTGTATTTCGCATCGGTCACGGTGCTTGCGGCCGATTCGGGCATGGCTGACGCGCTGTCGACGGCGCTTTTCAACATGTCGCTTGAGGAAGGACAAAAGCTTGCAAACGCCATGGGCGTGGACGCATACTGGGTCGATAACGACGGGACGGAAACCATGACCGACGGTTTTCGCGGTGCGTTGGCGGAGGAATAAGGCATGAAAACGATCCTTGTTACGGGTTTTGAGCCTTTCGGCGGAGAGAGCGTGAACCCATCGTGGGAGTGTGTGCGTACTTTGCCGGATAACATGAACGCAAGCGATATAGTGCGCGCGTGTCTTCCCGTGGAATGGGACAGGACGAACGCAGCGCTCGGCCGCCTCATCGACGAGGTGCAGCCGGACGCCGTGATATCCTTCGGTCAGGCGGGCGGCAGGAACGCCGTCACCATCGAACGCATAGCCATGAACCTTCGCGACAGCGCGTCGCCTGACAACGCAGGCAGGATCTGTTGCAACGAGCCGGTCGTGCCGGGCGGACCGGACGGGATATTCGCGACGCTGCCAGTATACGGGATAAAGGCCGCGCTTGAAGATGAGCGCATACCGGCTGCTTTTTCATACAGCGCCGGGCCGTATCTGTGCAACAACGCGATGTATTACGCGCTTTACCGCGCGCTTGCGGACGGCGGCGCAATGAAAGCCGGTTTCGTGCATGTGCCTTATATGAACGGTCAGTCGCAGACGGCGTTCACTATGGATATTGAGCAGATGCGGCGCGCCGCGCTCACGATATGCGGATGCGTTTCGCACGCGATCGCCTGATATAATACGCGGCAAGCCTGAAAAGAGGGATGACGTAGAGCAGCATCGCATAGGGCAGAGCGCCCATCGAAGCGCCCATCATCGCGATAGGCCCCATCGATGCGAGCGACCACGGCACAAGTCCCGCGGTGACGACAAGAGAATCCGAAATATCGAGCGCTTCGTCGGAAGACGGGGCGTTCGCTTTTGCGTATGCGTTCTTCATGAACTGATCCGTCATGATCGTGGCGATCGTCTGGTTGCAGAACACCATCACGCACGCCGTGCCGCAAAGAAGCGTTGCGGGGAACAGACCTGCCTTTTCGGCGAGGGCTGAGGAGCGTTCCTGCACGCCCGAAAGCATGGCTGTCGCGTCGAATATGCCGGAATATGAGGATGAAAGCAGCACGATGGCCGCCACCTTGACCATTGAAACAAGCCCGCCGCCGTTGAACGTGGAGCCTAGCGCCGCGTTCGCGCCTGAATAACCCGCGACGCATGACCAAAGCGTCTGCCAAAGCCCGCCGCCCTGCGCGGCAAGGGTGATGACGAAGGCGGAAACTATGCTTGCGCCCATGGCGATGAGCACATTCACACGGAAAACGGGCAGCAGCAGCATGAGCGCGGCAGGTATCAGCACATACCAGCCGAGATCGAACGATTGACCGATGGAGGAGAGCATTGGCGCGTCGAGAGACGAGGACGGGTTGAACCACGACAGTATGAAATAAAGCACAACGCAGATGAGCGTCGGCACAAGGCCGGAGCGCAGCATGCGCTTCACATGGTCGTACAGCGGCACATTCGCGACGCTTGCAACAAGGTTCGCGCAGGAGGAGGCGGGGGAGCATCTGTCCCCGAAATAAGCGCCGCTCATGACGGCGCCGGCCGTGATGAGCTCGTTCACACCGCCAGCGCGGGCAATGGTCAGCATTATCACGCCCACAGTACCCGCAACGCCGAAACTTGTGCCGATGGCATAAGAGAGCAGCGCGGACAGCGCAAACGCGACAAGTATGAAAAGGCGGGGCGTGATCAGCTTCACCCCGTAATACACAAAAAAGGCGATCGTGCCGGATGAGCGCCAAAGCGCCGTAAGAAGCCCAATGAGTATCAGCACGCGCACAACGACCGCACAGCGCTTCGCGCCGCTCAGCGCCATGCGGAGCGTGTCACGCACCGAGAAGCCGCGCCTTAGCGCGGCGAGGAAAAAACAAACGAGGCCCGCGCAGAGCGCGTATACCATTGAAGCGCCCGTGACGATGCACGCGAGCATTGAAACGCCGAATATCACAAAAGCCGGAATAACGCCCATGCGCTGTATTATATATCCGAACGCTCTGCCGCGCAAGGCGAAGCTTTGCCGGTTGCCTGCCGGATAAAAGTGTGGTATCATGATCGAAAGACCAACGTATTGGAGATGTAAGGATGCGCAACTGAGCGAACTGTTTGTTCCGGCGATGCGGACGGCTTGAATTGCCGCCTTTGTTGCGTTGCCGATTCGCTCGCGCATTTTGACAATCCGGGGGGGTCTTATATTTATGTCGCAGATATCTGTCAACGATCTTACTTTCTGCTATGACGGCAGCTATGATAACATATTTGAACACGTTTCGTTTGAAATCGATACGGACTGGCGGCTTGGTTTCACCGGACGCAACGGCCGCGGAAAAACCACTTTCATCAATCTTCTGATGGGCAAATATGAATACCGCGGAAGCATAAATGCGTCCGTTCGCTTTGATTATTTCCCGTTTGAGGTCAGGGACGCCGGGCGCGACACGAAAGATGTTCTCGATTCGATCAGCGAAGGGCATATGCTCTGGCAGCTCCTGCGTGAATTTTCGCTGCTGGGCCTTTCGGAGGATACGCTGTATCGCCCGTTTGAAACGCTCAGTCACGGGGAGCGCACAAAGGCGCTGCTCGCGGCGCTTTTCCTGAAGGAGAACAACTTCCTGCTCATCGACGAGCCTACAAATCATCTTGATATGCGCGCGAGGGATATCGTGCGCGATTATCTTGCAGGCAAAAAGGGTTTCATCCTCGTGAGCCACGATCGCGCGTTCCTCGACGGATGCGTGGATCATATCCTTTCTATAAACAAGGCGGACATCACCGTGACGCGCGGCAATTTTTCGCAGTGGTATGAGAACAAGGCGAGGCAGGATGCTTTTGAGCTTGCGCAAAACGAGAAGCTCACCGCGGAAATATACCGCCTCAAACAGTCGGCACGCGAATCCTCTGCCTGGGCCGACCGCGCCGAAGCGTCAAAGATCGGCGGCGTTTCATCGAGTGAGAAGCCGAAAAACTCGCGCGCATATATGGGGGCGCAGTCCGCAAAGATGCAGCAGAGACGCAAAAACCTTGAACGACGGCAGCAAAGCGCCGTGGATGACAAGGAGAAGCTCCTCAAAAACATAGAGCGCAACGAGAACCTCGCGATACATCCGGAGGTGTTCCGCACGCAGCGGCTGCTGGAGCTTCGCGGACTCAGCGTTGCATACGGCGACAGGGAGGTCTTCACGGGGTTGAACATGGAGCTTCTCTGCGGGGAGCGCGTCGCCCTGACGGGGCCGAACGGCTGCGGCAAATCGAGCATATTGAAGCTTATCACAGGAGAGAACATACCGCACGACGGCGTCGTGCGCGTCGGCACGGGGCTTGTCATAAGCTATGTACCGCAGGATACATCGGGCCTTTCCGGCAGCGTTTCCGATTATGCGAGGCGCTGCGGCGTCGACTTGAGCCTTATGCTCACCATATTGCGCAAGCTCGATTTTGAGCGCGTGCAGTTTGAAAAGGATATGGATTCATATTCCGCCGGGCAGCGCAAAAAAGTGCTTATCGCGCGTAGCCTTTCCGAGCGCGCGCACCTTTATGTCTGGGATGAGCCGCTCAATTATATCGATGTGCTTTCAAGGATACAGATCGAATCTCTCATAAGGGAGGGCGCGCCGACAATGCTTTTCGTGGAGCATGACCGCGCATTCGTTGAAAACACGGCAACGAGGGTCGTGGAGCTTCTGCGCTGATAAACCTGAACGCGCCCGTGAACGCAAAAAACGGGCCGCGGCGTTTGCCGCGGCCCGTTGTCGCGCGTGTCAAGCTCAGTTGCCGGACGTCCTCTGGGCAAGGCCCTTGATGTTGTTGAGCACCCAGTCATACTCGGCGGCGGCGATGACCGCGCCGCAGTATTCGCACTTGGTGGCGTTGTTGAGATCAAGCGGCGCGCCGCAGTTCGGGCAATGCTTGGTCTCGTCCGAGCCCGCAACGAAGGTCTTCGCACCCTTTGTGCGGATGAGCGTCCATTCGTATGTCATAAACTTCTCCGCGGTGCGCGAGCCGCTCACGAGCTTGCCGGAGCTATCCTCCATGGTGTAATCCACGATGCGGGTCTGCAACACGGCGGTCACGATATCGTGCTTTTCGTCCTGACCGAAGCCAGTAAGCTCTACGCCAAGTATCGCGATGCGCTCGACATAGTTCGTCTGGTGATTGCGTATCTTCGCGTCCACGCCGCTCTTCATCTGGTTGAACAGCGTGTCGGAGAGATAGGTGCGCATGGGCTCCCAATCCTTTTCCTGCCACTGCTGCTGCATCTTGATATATGTGTTGGAGATGCGCTCCTTCATGGCCTCCTCGGAGAACTTCGGATCCATTTCCTTGAGCTGCGCGATGGTCATGGGCATAACGGTGCGCTGCGCGCCCGGTGCCACGACCGTGCCGGAACCGGACTTGTTCTTCTTGCCGAAGACGACGAAGAGAATAACAAGAATGACTATTGCGACAACGATAAGACCGCCGCCGCCGCCGCTGTCTTCGCCGTCGCTGTAATTGGTGGTGCCGTCGGACGACCATGTGGATGAGCTGTCGCTGCCCCAGTCGCTGCTGCTCCAGTCGCTGCTGCCCCCGCCGGAACTGCCTCCGCCGTAATCGCTGCCGCCGGAAAAGTCGCCGGCATCGGCGATGCCCGCAACAGGCGACAACATGAAAACGGCAATGAGGACCATGGCAAGCGCAAATATTACAAAACGCCTTTTATCCATTGTTCACTCCCCTTATACGATCATGATATGTTACATCCGTTTTGATTATAGCACATGGCGCGCATTTGTCCAACGCACACTTTAACATTCTGTCGAAATATGTTATGATTATACAAAAAGATGAGGAGGTATCAAATCATGATCTGTCCGAATTGCGGAACAAATAACCCGGACGGCACCCGTTTTTGCTCCGGATGCGGCGCTAAAATCGATCCGCCCGCACAGCCGGCCCAGCCCGCCAATACGCAGCAGCAGCCGGTCTATCAGCAACAGGCGTTCAACAATGCGCCCGCCGATCCCAACGCCGCCCCGATGAAGACGAGCGAGTGGTTTTGGATGATGCTGGTGCTTGCGTTGCCGATCGCGGGTTTCATCTGCACGCTCGTTTGGGCGTTCGGAAGCAACGTGAATCAGAACAGAAAGAATTTCTGCCGCGCGACGCTGATGTGGGTTCTCATAAGCATAGCGATCTCGATCGTGGTGGTCATAATTTGCACCGCCGCAGGCGTTTCGCTGATGAATTCGTATTGACGATGTAGTCCGTACAAGAGAATTCACGCCATATTTGCAATTTATCAAAGCCGCGGGTGTTGACTTACCCCGCGGCTTCATGTTACGATATGCCCGACAAGTTAATAAAGCCTTATCAAGAGCGGTTGAGGGGACGGGCCCTGTGAAACCCGGCAACCTGCGCGGTGAGCGTAAGGTGCCAAATCCCGCGGCATTGCCGAAAGATGAGCGATAGATCTCTTTTTCGTCTCGTTTTTCGCGAGGCGAATTTTATTTCGTCCCCGCTTATGCCGCCGACATGAGGCTGCAAATAACAGAGGAAAAGGAGAAAGAAAATGACAAAGAAGCTTTTCACATCAGAATCCGTCACAGACGGACATCCGGATAAAGTATGCGACATATTATCCGACACGGTGCTCGACGCATATCTTGCGCTCGATCCTTATGCGCGCGTCGCGTGCGAATGCACGGTCACGACACAGCTCGTGCTCGTGATGGGCGAGATCACATCAACTGCCAAGGTCGATGTTGAAGCGCTCGTCAGAAAGACCATAAAGGAGATAGGTTATGACGATCCGTCGCTCGGCTTTGACGGCGATAACTGCCGCGTGATAATCGCGCTCGGCACGCAGTCGCCGGATATCGCGCTGGGCGTGGACCGCTCGCTTGAAGCCAAGGAAGGCCGCGAGGTGGATATGGCGACGGGCGCGGGCGATCAGGGCATGATGTTCGGCTATGCTTCGCGCGAGACGGACGAGTTCATGCCGCTGCCGATATATCTTGCCCACGCGCTCACGCGCAGGCTCTGCGCCGTGCGCAGGGACGGGACGCTGCCGTGGCTGAGGCCGGACGGAAAAGCGCAGGTCACCGTCGAATATGACGACGGCAAGCCGGTGCGCCTTGACGCGATCGTTGTGAGCGCGCAGCATGCGCCCGAGATCTCACAGGAAGAGATAAGGCGCGCGATAATCGAGCATGTGATCCGCCCGGTGCTGCCCAAGGCGCTTGTGGATGACAATACGACCATATATGTGAATCCGACGGGCCGGTTCGTGATCGGCGGGCCGCACGGCGACTCGGGTCTGACGGGACGCAAAATAATCGTGGATACCTATGGCGGATACGCGCGCCACGGCGGCGGCGCGTTCTCCGGAAAGGATCCCACGAAGGTGGATCGCAGCGCGTCATACGCGGCGCGGTATCTTGCGAAGAACATCGTTGCCGCGGGGCTTGCGGACAGATGCGAGATACAGCTTGCATACGCGATTGGCGTGGCGGAGCCTGTCTCCGTCAACGTTGACACGTTCGCGACCGGCAAATATGCGGATGATATTTTGACTGAAGCCGTCCGCGCAAGCTTTGATCTTCGCCCGGAGGCGATCATCCGCGCGCTTGACCTTCGCCGCCCGATATACCGCCGCACCGCGTCCTTCGGTCATTTCGGCGATCCCGCAATGCCGTGGGAGAAGACGGATCTTTGCGACAAGCTCACGCGCGCGTGCGCTTCGCTCGCTTCCCGTCGATAACGGTGATGAGCACCGCGGCCGCAAGTATCACGGCCATGCCGGCGGCGCTTCGCCAGGTGAGCTGCTCATTGAACAGCGTGACGCCGAATACGACGCTCGTCAGCGGCTCAATGGTGCTCAGGATCGCGGAGCGTTGCGAACCGATGCGGTGAACGCCCATCTGAAAAAAGAGGCTCGCGAAAGTAGCCCCGAGCATATAGTATGCCAATGCAGCGCCCCATGCCGGGGCGCTCATTTTAAATGAAAAGGAACGGGTCGCGGCGGCGTAAATGAGCGAAAGCGGTATGCTCACAGTCAGTATATAGAATTGCAGCTTAACGGGCTCCATTGAATGGAGCCCTGATTTATCGAGATACACCGTATAAAACGCGAATGTGAACGCGGAGGCGAGCGCAAGGAGCATGCCGGAAAGATTGCCGGCTATTTTCGGGGAATAAAGCAGGAACACGCCTGAAATACACATGATCACGCAGACGAGCTTTATCGGATCAAGCCTGTCCCTGTATATTATCACGCACATGACAAGCGTTATCACGCAATAGCTGTAATGGATGACCGTGGCCGTGCCGGCGGGTATGAGCGCATATGAACTCAGCAGCAGCAGAGGGGTCAGCACCGCGCAGGAAACGGCGAGGATCGCAATGTCGCGGAGGGTCTTCCCGCGTTCGGGTTTTGCGATGCGCATATCCGTTTTTTTGTTGAAAAAACCGAGAAGGGCAAGCGGAAAAATCGCCGTGCCCTTCAAAAGCAGAAGATCGACAGGCGTTGCGCCGCCTGAATATGCAAATTTGGACGCGATAGGGTACATGCCGTAAAGCATGGCTGAAAGAACAACAAAGATGTAGCCTTTTACACGTTCATCCTTCACTTCATCACGCTTTCGGCCGCAAAGGCCTGTTATGCGCCTGGAACGGTCGCGGGCGTGCCGTAAACCTGCCAGGTGACGTCAGGCACGGCGTCGGCGGCGAGCGCGGGACCTGTGCCGATGGATATCTCCGCCGGGTTGCCCTTGTATTTGTCTGTATACATGAGCGTGGACTCGGAAAGGTCGCCGTTGACGTATTTGTCAAGATACGCCTCGACCACATATCCGTCATGCCTGATGACGGTCTCCTTCTGATAGCCGACGGGGATGGTCGCGTCCTCGGTGTATACGGTGTCGGTGCGTTCGGTCGTTTCGATTATCTCGCTGCGCGCCTTGTATGTTATGCCGTCCGGCAGCGGAGCGCCGTAAATATAGACCGTTATCGTGTTGCGGCTGCTGCTGCCTTCAACGGGGGAAACGCGGGCGAATATATAAACGGGATATTCGGTGTTGTTCTTCCAGACAAGGTCGATGCCCGACGTGTCAACGGTGGCGTCGAGGCCCTTTGCCACATAGTCGGAAGGGATGGAATGCGCGCGCCTGTCCGTGATCTGGAAATTGCCGCACAGAAGCGCGTTGTAAAGCGTGGTGCTCACCTGGCATATGCCGCCGCCCGCCTGCGTGGTGTATTCCTTGCCGCCTGAAATGCCGTTTGCGCCCTTCCAGCCAAGATCGTATGTGCGCGGGCCGACGACCGTGTTGAAGCTCCATTCCTCGCCCGGTTTTATGATATAGCCGTTGATTATGTCCGCGGCCTTCTGGATGTTGAATTTTCTGTTCTGTTTTGTTTCGTCGCTGCGCGCGGCGGTGAATTTGGTGGTGAATTCCGCGATCTCGACAGTCACGGCCTTCACGTCGTCGATCGAGCCGACAGGCATGACGGCGTTCATCACCGCGGTGATATCCATCTGGAAATTGCCGCTTCTGAGGGCGTATTCCACCTGATCCGCGGTATCCTCAAGGTTGAGCGCGCGGCCTTCCTCGCCGGCGATATAGTTGAAACGCTCGCTGCTTTCCCAGTCCGTCACCGGCTCGGCGTAAGGCTCCGTCGCGACGGTGTTCACAGCGCCCGCGATGTTCTCAAGCGCCGTCATGATCGCCGCACGGTCCCATGTGTATTCGGCGTCGAACTCGCCCGCGCCGTTGCCTGCCACGTCGGTCACGGTGTTGTCACGGCCGTATTCAAGGCCGTCCTCGAGCGTTTTCTCGATGTCGTAACCCATGCCCATGTCGGACGAGGCAAGCGTAAAGGAGCTTTCACCGGCGATTATATTGATGCCGACGGTTTTGAGCGTCTTTTCGGCGGCATTTTTCACAAGGCCCGTCGCCTCCTCGGGCGTCAGACCGGAAACGTCAACGCCGATGAGCTTCACGCCCTGCGCGAACGTCTTTTTGCCGGAGAGAAAATCGGATATGTCCTGACTTGCGCCCTCGCCGCGTCCCGTAAGGAACACGATAAGTATGACGGCGACAAGCACCGCTGCGATACCGATCAATACCTTCAATGCGGAGCCTGCGGTATTCTTCTTGCGTTTCCTACCCGATGACGGTTTGCCGGAAGCCGTTCTGCCTCCGGTAGTATGCGAAGAAGCGCTGCCGCTTCTGCTTTTCGCCGCGCTTTTGCCAGTGGATCCGGAGGCGCTGCCGGCGCGGCTTTTCGTGCCGGTCGAACCCGTGCGCGCGGACTGCGAAGTACGCGAAACAGGCCGCTTTTCGGCGGCGTTCTTATCCATTTGCTTTTTCATGTAATTGGGGAGCTGCGGCCCCTCATCGTATCCCATACCGTTTGCCATATTACCTCGTGCGCGTTCATTTTCCATATTATACGCATCATATCCTATTATTGTAATCCATATCGCAACCGCGTGCAAGCTTTATGAAATGTATACCTTGCAGGAGACGAAGCCGTCCGCCTGCTGAGGGAGCGTGAGCACAAAACCCGCCGCGTCCTCGCCCGCCGACGCGGCAAGCTCCTCGTCGAGCAAGGGGAACGCCTCATAAACGCGCTTTGATCCGTCGGCGTATGCAAGCTCGACGAACACGCCGCCGGCGTATTCGCCGCCGTAGCTGCCGTAAAGCTGCGTGTACCCGCTGCGCTGCCTTGTGAGCACGTCGGCGGCGACGGCCGCGGCATTTGCGGGCAGAGCGGTTTCAACGCCCGGCATCAACGGCGCGGAGGCGATGAGATTGGGTATGTTGCGCTCCACAAGCTCGATTATGACGACGTCGAAATCCTCGCCCTCTGCGACGAAGTTATACGGAAACTCCTTTGAATATACGGCGCGGCCGGCGTTCGCGCTGATGAGCGGTATAAGCGCCTCGGCAAAGGAGTCGCGGAACATCAGAAGCCTCAGGTCGTTTTTATCAGAGACCGTGCCGAAGGCGTTGTCGCGCGAGGCATTCGCGCCCGGGTCGGTTTCGTAATCGCCGCCGGACGCGTATTCGACGTATTTGAGCGTGCCTTCGGCCGCAGGCAGCACGAATTCATGCAGATCGCCGCGCCAGCCGTATTTTTCATTGCCGCTGTCGCTCTCGTATGCGTCATATTCGGCGCTCCCCGCAGCAAGCTCCATTATCGCGCGGTAAGCGATGCGCGCGCCGCGCGCGTTCCAATGCGTATCCTGCTCGTAATACAGGTCGCCCTCATCCTTGCAGGAGATGAGCAGCGACGCAAGATCGAGCGTCTCCACGCCGCAGCCGTCAAGCGCCGCATAGAGGCGTTCCATGTTGGACGCGCCGTCGGCCGGGGCAAGATATGAGGGCATGTATTCGGGATAAACCGTGCATTTGTCGGGCGCGTTCATGAATATGAAGCGCATTCCGCGGCTTTCGCAGTATTCGCCGATCAGGCGAAGCACATCGGCGGCCTGCCGTATCTGCGCGTCGCTCAAAAGGTTTATGTGAAGATAATCGTCGAGCGTTTCGGAATAATAGAGATAGTTGCCGCGTCCGACGATGACCTTGTCGTTGAGCGTGTCGCGCACGGCGCTTATGGTGAGGCCGTGGAAGGCTGTCACAAGCTCCTCGCGAAGGCCGAAATGATCCTCCCACCAGTCGTCGAAATCCTTGGGGAAGGAAAGGTTGAGCCCGCTGCGGCCGAACAGCTCCGCCTCCCGCGCGAGGGGACGGTTCTCGCGGTTCTCGGCCGTGTATCCGCACAGATAGGCAGCTCCGGGCAATATGCACAGGGCGAGGAAGAGGGCGGTGAAGATTATCGAAACGGCTTTTTTCATGGCTTTCCTCCTCCCTAAAACCTGAAATAGATGAACGGATTATAGCTTGAAGTCGCAACGCAAAGCACGGACAGGGCAAAAACGATTATTGCGGAAACATATATCGCGTTTTCGCCCGCGCGGCTTCCGGCGCGGAGCTTTTCGCCCGCAAGATGGGCAAACGGCGTTGCCGCTGCGGCCGATACGATGAGCGCGAGCGCGCAAAGCGGCGTCAGAAGGGCGGAAAGCTCCGCGATGTTCGCCGCGGTGAAGCTCCATCCCGCCGCCATGCGGCCGAGCATGAACAAAGCGTCGCCCATGGTATCCGCGCGGAATATCACAAAGCCCACGGTAACCGCCGCGATGGTATACAGGTGCGCGAGAAAGCGCGGCCATTTTTGCGGTTTGAGCACGCCGTAGGATTCGAGCATGAGAAACGATCCGTGATAAAGACCCCAGCAGGCGAAGGTCCAGTTTGCCCCGTGCCACAATCCGGTGAGCAGGAAAACGATCAGCTTGTTGAGGCCGGTGCGGAATTTGCCCTTTCGGTTGCCGCCGAGGGGTATGTACACATATTCGCGGAACCATGTGGAAAGCGAAATATGCCATCTGCGCCAGAATTCCTGCATGGATGGCGATACATACGGATAATTGAAGTTTTCGCGGAAGGTGAAGCCGAACGCGCGGCCAAGGCCGATGGCCATATCGGAATAGCCTGAAAAGTCAAAGTATATCTGGAAAAGGTATGCTATCGCGCCAAGCCACGCGATGGGAGCGTTGACCCCTTCGTGCGGCAGGGCGAAAACGGCGTCCGCGGTGCGGGCGAGCGTGTTTGCCAGAAGCGCCTTCTTTGCAAGGCCGAAGCAGAACCTGCGGAAGCCAAGCGCCACATCGTCAAGCGAGACCGTGCGTTCGTTTATCTGCTGCGCTATATCGCTGTAACGCACGATGGGGCCCGCGATAAGCTGCGGGAAAAGCGATATGTAAAGAAGCACGTCAAAAAAATTCCCGGCGGTCTTCGCGTCGCCGCGGTAAACGTCGAGCACGTAACTCATCGCCTGGAACGTGAAAAACGATATGCCGATGGGCAGCGCGATGCCGGTGGTTTTGAGCGCGAGCCCGGTCAGAGCGCTGAAGGATTCAATGAGAAAATCCGTGTATTTGAAGAACACGAGCGTGGCGACGCCCCATATGACGGCCAGGGTCATGAAAAGGGAGCGCCTTTGCCCGAAGCGCTCCATCAAGCGCGCCATGCCCCAGCACACGAAGGTCGTTGCGATCATGAGCAGAACATAAACCGGCTCTCCCCACGCATAAAACAGCAGGGATGAGACGATGAGCAGCGCGTTTGAAAGCTTGATGCTCCTGCGCAGGGCGAGGTTCAGAATGAACACCACCGGCAGGAATATGAAGAGGAATGTGGGTGAGCTGAATACCATGCCCCGCCGCGGCCTCCGTTATCAGTAGCTTGGGGAATAGATGAATATGCGCGTTACGGCGTCGTTCGCATACTCAAACTGGATGCGTTCCGAATGGATATCGCCCGAATCGCCCGAAAGCGAATAGGTGAGGTAACCGTCGTCAAACCAGCCGTCGCCGTAAAGGGCTTTCACGGCTTCGGTCGTGTCGCCGACCTTTGCTCCGCGCAGGGTGGAATATGTGCCGTCGGTAAGGGTTATGCACTCCGTCACGTCGGCGCCGTCCACCGGCACCGTGCCGACCGTCACGCCGGGATATTCGAAGGTCTTGTCCTTGCCGTCATAAACGCAGCTTACGACCTCGCTGTATTCATAGCCGTCGCCGAGCGCCTTGATAAGCTCCGCGCTGTCCTCGCGCAGGTAATACGTTTTGCCGTCAAGCCCGAATCCGAGATCCTTTTCGGAAAAGCTGCCGGACGGCGCTCCGGCCGGCGCGCCGCCGCAGGCGGCAAAGGCGAGACAAAGCGCGATCGCAAGCACGATGGGTAAAAGTTTTTTCATGAAAGATCAGCCCTCCTGTTTGGGAAGCATGTTGAGGCTTCCGAGATCAATGTCGGTGGTCATATATTTGTCCTTTTCCGTATCCGAAAAGTGCCACCATTCGCTTTCGATGCTGTTGAAGCCGCATTGCTTCATGATTTCGGTCATGTAATCGACGTTGGCGCGCGCTTCATCGCTCCACGAGGCAGAGGTGCGCGCGGATTCGTCCGAGAAGGTGTGCATGGGCGTCGGGAAAACAAGCTCAAGGCCGGTGGCGTCGTCGATGAGGGACATATCCACCGCGCAGCCGCGGTTGTGGTTTGAGGCGGTCGTCGCCGGGTTCGCGATCCAGTGGCGGTTCTGCACGATGTCATAGAGTATCTTCTGCACGCTCTTGGGTCTGTAAGCGTCATATACCTTCACCGTATAGCCGTCCGCCTTGAAAAGGGCAAAGGCCTTCTGGAATTTTTCCGCCGTCCCCTTCTGCATGAGCGGGATCGCCCGCGCATAAAGCGGCGCGCCGGTTATGTTTTTATCCGTCGCGAAAAGCAGCTCGTACTGCGCGTCGGGAAGATACAGCCTCAGATCCACAAGCTCGTTTATCACCATCACAGGGGTCACGCCGTCCGCCTCGAAGACCGGTTCCCCGGTCGCAATGACGGTTTTCTGCGCGCTCTCCCTGGGAAGATAAGCATAAAGCACGGTCTCGGCCGGCACAAGATAATCGGAATAACAATACACCTCGCGCCCGTCCGCAAGACGGATAAACGTGAAATCGCCCTCCGTGCCGAGATATTCGGCCTCCTCTTCATAGCTTAGCTCGCAAACGATGTTCGAGCTGTCGGCCGTCGTGGCGGAGCTTCGGCAGTTGAGCGTGTTCACGCGGGATTTGTACATCACTGGCGTGAGGGCCGGCGCGGGCGAAGCTGTGGCGTCGGGCGCGGCGGTGTCCTCGGGCGCGGCGGTGTCCTCAGGCGCGGCGCTTTGCGCAGCTTCCGGCGTTTTGCAAACATCCACAAAGCCTTCTGTGGGCGCGGGGGAGGAATGCGAAGCGCAGCCGGAAAGCAGGATCAATGCCGAAAGTACGGTGAGCGCGAATCTTTTCAATTTTCACCTCGTCTTTTTTCAGTGTCCGTGGGCTTCAAGCGTTTCGTAATCGGTCGGGTCTATGCGAAGACCGTTGCGGCTTGGCTGGGCGTCGCTCGTGGTTCCCTTGGGCGAGCCGTTCACGATCTCAAGCACGGTCCCTTCGGGACAGTTTTCATAGATGAACTTTGCGGCTTCGGTCACCATGCGCAGGCAGCCGCCGGTCGATTCAAGGCCGATGCCCTTTTCCCCGTCATAGTATTTTGGCCACATCTGCGTGGGATCGGCGGTCGCATACAGCGGGGAATGGATATAAAGCCTGCCCTCGTATTTCGTCGCGTACTGCACCGTTCCCCCGTCGGGAAAATCATGCCAGCGTTCGCGCGTGCTTTCGCCGCCCAATGTGTATTTGCCGGCGGGCGTTTTGTTGCCGCCGTGGGCGATGCGATAGGTCGCGTAAACCTTTGTGTATTCGCCGTTTTCATCCTTTTCATAAATCGTGAGGGTAAATGAACCCTTCTCGACATAAAGGTAATACGGCAAACCGTCATCCGGCGTCCCGGCGGGCGCCGGCGTCTGTGCCTGCGCCTCTTGCGGCGTAAGCGCGGGCGTGCTTTCGCCGGGCGCGGGGGTAAACTGCGCCTCCTGCGTATGCTCCGGCGCCTGCACGTCGACAACTTCGTCCGCGGCGGCCGCGCCCTGCTGACATGCGCATGTGAGCGCCGCGACGGAACATAAAACAAAAATCAAAAGCGACTTGAAAGCTTTCAAGCTCGCGCCTCCCTGAAACATACGGCCGTAAAACCGCAAAATAACTCGTCCCATTATACACCAAACATGCGTGTTCGTCATCGGCGTAACAGTTTGTTTATAATTGGTCAGGGCCAGCGCACCTCGTCGTTTTCACCTATGAGGGGGCCGCACTTCACGGCGGATACCCGGCCGTATTCAAGCGTGAACCATGCTGAGAACGGGTCGCAGAAGGCGGTCTCGAAGCTGTCGTAATCCTCGTATTCGACAGGCGCGAAACCCTTCTCCCTGGCGAGCGCTTCAAATGCGCTCTTCTTCATGCCGATGACCTTCCTGTCCATGATGGTGAGCGATGGATCGGAGCATTCAATGGTCGTGAGCTTGCCGCCGAGATCCTTGTCGAACCTGAAGCGCGCGTATTTGTCGTTATATATGAGCATCACGCCCATTCCGTCCTCAATACGCCTGTCCGGCTTGCCGAAAGCGCGCACAAGCTCGTCTTCCTTTATGCCGAATTTTGCGCCCTGTGCGCCGACTCCTGGAATGAACTGCATAATATCCTCCTTCGGGAAGCACTGCCGCGCAGTGCCGTGCGGTCCGGTGCGGTGTTTCCTATTATTAGTCATTCTATAATAACATGCTGCGTGTAAAGGGGCAATCGCTTTATCATCCGGGGCGCTGGCCGCGAATATTGACAATGGGGCGCTTTGCGGTTATAATGGCGTGAAATAGGGCCGTGAACGGGGAAGTAATCCTCCGCAAGGCGCAAAAGAGAGTGACGGTCGTGGCTGGAAGCCGTCTTGCGCCATGGATGATGAAGGACGCCCCGCGAGCCGCCGCGAGGAAATGCGCGGCCGTTTCCCGCGTTAAGGGGTTCAAGCGGAGCGTGTTTCGCGCTCAACAAGGGTGGTACCGCGGGTCCTCCGTCCCTATGGATGGAGGACCCTTATTGTTTATTTTTTTGTTAGGAGAGGTGTGAAATGCAGTATCAGGCGCCCAAGGGGATGAAGGATGTCACCCCGAGAGAAAGCTACAAATGGCAGTTTATCGAGCGCGAAATGCGCGACATTTGCAGCGTGTACGGTTTCAGCGAAACGCGCACGCCCGTGCTCGAGCATACGGAGCTGTTCCTGCGCGGCGTGGGCGACACCACGGACATCGTGCAGAAGGAGATGTATACCTTCACCGACAAGGGCGACAGGAGCGTGACCCTCAAGCCGGAGGGCACCGCGGGCGCCGTGCGCATGTTTTTGGAAAACAAGCTTTTTGCCGATGCGCAGCCCACAAAGATGTATTATCTTTACTGCCCGGTTTTCCGTTATGAAAAGCCGCAGGCGGGCAGGCTGCGCGAGCATCATCAGTTCGGCGTTGAGGTTTTCGGCGCGCCGCGCGCCTCTGCCGACGCTGAGGTGATAGCCCTCGCGTGCAGCCTTTTGAAGAAGCTCGGCGTCAATAAGCTTTCGGTCAACATAAACAGCATCGGCTGTCCGGAGTGCAGGCCGAAATACAACGCCGCGTTGCGCGAATATCTCAAGGCGAATTACGGCTCGCTGTGCGAGACCTGCCGGGACAGATATGAGAAGAATCCCCTTCGCATACTTGACTGCAAGGAGGAGCGCTGCCATGAGATCGCCAAAAACGCGCCGAAGATACTCGACTTCCTCTGCGATGAATGCCGGGATCACTTTGAGGAGCTTAAACGCTGCCTCGGCGCGCTTGGCATAGAATACGCGGTGGATCCCATGATCGTGCGCGGTCTTGATTACTATACGAAGACCGTTTTTGAGATAATATCGACCGAGGGCGCATATAAGGGGACGGTTTGCGGCGGCGGTCGTTACGACGGGCTGATCGAGGAGCTGGGCGGCCCCAAAATGAACGCCGTGGGCTTCGGCATGGGCATGGAAAGGCTTTTGCTCGTTGCCGAAAGCTTCAGCCCGATACCCGCTCCCGCGCCGACGGACGTGTTCATCGCGGCCCAGGGCGAGACGGCGCGTGCGGCCGGATTGAAGCTTGCGGGCGAGCTTCGCGCCAGCGGGATAAGGACGGAGTTCGATCACGCGGGGCGAAGCTTCAAGGCGCAGTTCAAGTACGCGGACAAGCTCGGCGCGCGCTTCACGGCGGTGCTTGGCGACGACGAGCTTCAAAAGGGCGAGATACAGCTCAAGAGCATGACGGACGGCGGCGAACAGATATCGATGCCCATGGGGGATGTCGCCGCATATATACTCGGCAAACGTTAAAAACAAACATCTTCACAGAAAGAAGGTTTTCCAAGTGATCCAGTCCAGAACCCATACCTGCGGAGAGCTTCGGCTTTCAAACGTCGGCGAGCGAGTGACGCTGTGCGGCTTTATGGAAAACGTGCGCGTCGTCGGCAGCAATTTTGCATTTGTGGTCCTTCGTGATTTTTACGGCGTGACGCAGCTCGTGATAGAAAGCGAAGCGATGATGAACGTCGTCAAGTCGATCAACAAGGAATCGACGATCTCTGTTTCGGGCGTCGTGCGCGAGCGCGGCAGCAAGAACCCCAACCAGCCCACAGGCGATATCGAGGTGGAGCCGGATGCGATCGAAGTGCTTGGCCGCTGCCGGTATAACGAGCTGCCCTTCGAGATAAACCGCAGCCGCGAGGCGGATGAGACGCAGAGGCTCAAATACCGCTATCTTGACCTTCGCAACCCCGCCGTGAAGCAGAACATCATTCTGCGCTGCTCTGTGGTGGCCGCGATACGCAAGGCCATGATGGAACACGATTTTCTTGAGATCACGACGCCTATCCTCACGGCTTCAAGCCCGGAAGGCGCGCGCGACTATCTCGTCCCCGCAAGGAAGCATCCGGGCAAGTTTTACGCTCTGCCGCAGGCTCCGCAGCAGTTCAAGCAGCTTCTCATGACGTCCGGCTTTGACAGGTATTTCCAGATCGCGCCGTGTTTCCGCGACGAGGACGCGCGCGGCGACCGCAGCCCGGGCGAGTTCTATCAGCTTGATATGGAGATGGCTTTTGCCACGCAGGACGACGTGTTCTCGATCATAGAGGATGTTTTCCCGCCGATATTTGCAAAATACGGCGCGTATCATGTCGCGTCGCAGGCGCCGTTCCCGCGCATACCGTATAACGTCGCGCTGGAAAAATACGGTTCCGACAAGCCGGATCTTCGCATAGACCTCGTCGTCGAGGATATGACCTCCCTCGTTGAGGGCAGCGAATTCGCGCCGTTTGCGCAGGGCAATACCGTAAAGGCCGTCGTGTGCTCCGGATGCGAGCTTACGCGCAAGCAGATCGACAAGCTGTGCGCCGATGTTGAGGTGCAGGCAGGGCAGAAGCCGTATTGGTTCAAGGTGGAAGAGGACGGAACGTTTGCGGGAGGCATCGCAAAATTCCTCGCGCCGAGGAGCGAAGCCGTAACGGGCGCGCTCGGCCTCAGGCCGGGCTGCCTTGTGATGGTGAGCGCGGGCGCAAGAACCGCCGCGCAAAAGACGGCGGGCGTCATGCGCAAGATGCTCGGCGCGGCAGTGCCTTCGCATATGGACCGCGAGCGCTATGAATTCTGCTGGGTCGTTGATTTCCCGATGTATGAGATCGGCGAGGAATCGGGCGAGCTTGAGTTCTGCCACAACCCGTTCTCAATGCCGGGCGGCGGCGCGGACACGCTCGACAAGGCCATATCGGGCGAAATCGATCCGCTGAGCGTCACCGCGCAGCAGTACGATCTCGTCTGCAACGGCGTGGAGCTTTCCTCCGGCGCCGTCAGGAACCATGATCCGGAGATCATGATAAAGGCGTTCAGGCTGGTGCGTCTTGGCGAGGACGACGTGAAGAAAAAGTTCCCCGCAATGTATAACGCCTTCTGTTACGGCGCGCCGCCCCATGCAGGCATCGCACCGGGCATTGACAGGATGGTGATGCTCCTTGCAGGCGAGGATAGCATACGCGAGATAATCCCCTTCCCAATGAACAAGAACGCGCAGGATATCCTCATGGGCGCGCCGAGCGAGGTCACGGACAAGCAGCTTGCGGAGCTGCATATAAAGGTGGATATCGATGAGTGACACGGGCGAAATGAAACAGACGGGCGTCGTGACTGCCGTTTCGGGCAAAAAGGCCACGGTGCGCTTCACAAGAAGCGACGCATGCGGCCATTGCAACGCCTGCTTCCGCCTCGGCGGAAACGAGGCCGATATCGAGATAGAAAACTCCCTGGGCGCAAAGACAGGCGATATCGTTGCCATTGAGCTGCACGGCAAAAGCGTGTTCAAAGCGAGCGCCATAGTTTACGGCATACCGGTGATCGCGCTTGTGGCCGGCGCCGCGATAGGCTCCATCTGGGGCGAGCTGTATACAGCGCTTGCCGCCGTGCTGTTTGCGGCGGGATCGTTTTTCATCCTGCGCGCGCTTGAACCTAAATTTTCGCGCATGAACGAGTTCAAACCGCGCATGACGGACATAATTACACAAGAAGATTCGAAAGGAGAAACTGATAATGCTCAAACACCTGACAAAGAATGATTTTGACGCCGAGATCGCGCAGGATATGCCTGTGCTTGTGGATTTCTGGGCGCCGTGGTGCGGCCCCTGCCGCATGATCGGCCCCATGATAGAGGAGCTTGCCGGACAATACGAGGGCAAGGCCTCCGTATGCAAGGTGAACGTGGACGAGGAGCCTGAGCTTGCGCAGCGCTACAAGATCGTATCCATACCGTGCGTGATAATATTCCGCAACGGCGAGGCCGTGAACAAGCTTGTGGGCGCGCGCGATGCGGAGGAATACTCCGACGCGATAGACGAAGCGTAAAAGCGCTTTTAACATTCTGATAAAACACAAAAAGCATATTAAGAGAGGGACTTCATACCGAAGCCCCTCTCTTGCTTTTAAGAGCGAACAGGATCGACCGCGTGAAAAGTAAACCCCAGCCCTTCATGCCTGAACAGAAAACAGCATTTTTGGAAAAAAAGTGCAACGCCACGTATGCGATGGCAGGCGCATGCCGCTTCAGAATCAAAGCCCAGGGCACGCCGGGAACGGCCGATCAGGCAAGGCTTTCAAAACGCCTGCTGCCGGAGGTCTTGAGCAGACGGTCGAAAACGAGGGAAAGTACTGCGAACAGCGCCGCGACGATGAGCATGTAAACGCGCACGTCGAGCACGGCGCTTGTGAGCGCGTAACCGAAAGCGGCGGCCACTACGAGCGCCATGTTGGCGAACATCGCGATAACCGTCGCCATGCTTTGCTTGACGGCGACCGTTTCGTTTGTCCAGTCGAAGCGAGGCAGACGCAGATTGATGAGCACGCCTAAGCGCGCGGTGAGCAATATGAACGCCGCCGGCAGAGCGATCAGCCCAAGCGCCGACAGCGCGTCCGCGCCTGAGATCACAGCGATCGCGACCGAAGCGCAAAGCGCAAACGGAATTGAGATCACGCTGTGCAGGCGTACCTTTGCGCGAAGGATATTATAGGACGGGACGGGCAGCGACTGCGCGATCCAAAGGTTGCGTCCTTCAAGGGATATCGTGGGCGCGGAGATGATGACCATCGAAAGGATGAAAAGCTCCGCGACGCAAAGGATCGGGCACATAAGCGAGACGTCGAAGCCCATGCTGCCGACAAACTCCCCGATATCGGCGCTTTTTATCACAATGGCGACGACGCCGATGAGCAGCATCACAAGTCCGAGGCCCGCGTTCATCATATACATCGCGCTCGAGAGGAAATGGCTCAGCTCACGGGAGAAAAGCGCCCGGTCGGCGGAGGCGACCTTCATGTCGCCGCGGCGGTAAACGCGCTTTGCGCCCGAGGTGCGCCGCGTTGCGATGGAAATGAAGCTGCGCGATATGAGGGCGTAGGCCGCGCCGAACGGCAGGATGCAGCAGGCAAGGAAAAGCAGAAGCTGACCCGCGTCATGCGAGGCCACGGCGTTGCCGAGCCAGTACAAGGGCGGCACGGCGGTGCGTATTGCGTCGCCAACCTGCGCGCCGTTGGTGATCAAAACGGAGATGTATTCCTGCATCCGCGAATAGAACACGAAATACAGCGCGAGAAACGCGATTGAAATGACCATCGTGAACAAGTTTTTGCCGCGGCCGAGACGCGAGGTGACGGCTTCAATAAGATATCCGAACAGGCATGAGAGCGCGAGGGAAATCATCGGAAGCGCCAGAAACGCAAGGGCGAATATCACGACGCCGGCGGCGGTGACGGGAAGGCTGACCAGCCAAACATAGGCCGCGGGCAGCACGATGAGCGCCTCGGTGAGATAGCTCAGGGCGATGAGCATCAGCATACGGCTTGCGACGATCGCCCGCGGCGGTATGGGCATGGAGAGGAGCAGATCGTTGTCCTTTGCGGCGAAAAGCTGCTGCTGCGCCATGAACACGCTGCCCACAAAGCAGATGATGAGGGTCGTTATGCCGACGAACGCGAAATAAAGCCATGCAAGGCCCAGTCTGTAAAACGGCTCGCACATGCTTTCCCAGAGGGAACCGAAAAGCCACATCATGCAGCCGACGACATAGATGAACAGCAGCGCTATGCCGGCTTTGCCGAGCGCGGAGTGTCCCTTTTTGTTTTTTGAGCCTCGCGTGAACGAATAAAAGAGCGCGGCGAGTCTCGTTTTAAGCAGCGCATTAAACATTTTCATCCTCCAGCTCAAGGAATACGGATTCGAGCGAGCTGTTGCCGCGGACTTCATCAGTATCTCCGGCCATGATGAGCCTGCCGTCCTTGATTATGGCGATCTTGTCGCACAGCTTCTCGGCGACCTCCAGAACATGGGTGGAGAAGAATATGGCCCCGCCGGCGTCGCATATGTTGCGCATCAGCTCTTTCAATATGTGGGAGGCTTTGGGGTCGAGGCCGACGAACGGTTCGTCCATTATCATCAGCTTCGGCTCGTGGATCAGCGCGGAGATGACGGCGAGCTTTTGCTTCATGCCGTGCGAATACGCGCTCACAGGCTGCGCAAGATCGCCCGCCAGCTCGAAAAGATCGGCGTACCTGGCGATGCGCTCCTCACGCGCGTCCTTGGACACGCCGAAGACATCCGCGATGAAATTGAGATACTTGATCCCGCTCATGAAATCATAAAGGTCGGGATTGTCGGGTATGTATGCGGTTATGCGCTTGCAGGCAATGGGGTCCTTTTTGACGGAAATGCCGTCGATATATATTTCACCGCTGTCAAAACGCAGTATTCCGGCGCAGGACTTGAGCGTTGTGGTCTTTCCCGCACCGTTGTGGCCTATGAAGCCGTATATCTCGCCCTTTTGGATGTGCAGCGAAAGATCGTCAACGGCCTTTTTGGCGCCGTATGTTTTTGTCAGCCCTTCTATCTTTAACATCAAAACCTCCGTTGCTGGGAACGTTTATAACGCCCTTATTATATTGGCAGCATTATACCACATGACCGGTCAATTGGAAAACAGTGTCCTTGTAAACGTCAATTGTGGTGTCAAAAACCGAAAACGGCGTTTAAAATACATGCGAAGCTCATCATTTTGCCAAAATTGGATTGTATCATCCATCATATAACATCGAGGAGGCAAAGAAATGGACACAGGCGTTTTTGAAAGATACGAACTCAAATACATGCTCCGGCCGGCGGAGAAGGCCGCGCTTTCGGCCGCGCTCGCCAAACGCATGGATAAGGATTCATTCGGCGATCACACGGTGATGAGCCTCTATTATGATACGCCGGATCGCAGCGTGATCCGCCGGTCCATGGAAAAGCCCGCGTATAAGGAGAAGCTCCGCGTCAGAAGCTACGGCGTACCGGGCGGGAACAGCACGGTCTATGTGGAGCTGAAGAAGAAGTATCTCGGCGTGGTTTACAAACGCCGGGTGGGTATGCCGCTTGACGAGGCGCGTCTCTTTCTTGAGGGAAAACTCGAAGCCCGATGCGAGATAGAGTGCGAATGCGCGGAATTCGTCTCGCGCTATCCGGGCATAGGGCCGTCGGCGCTTATAGCATATGAGCGGGAGGCGTTTTTCGGACGGGGGGATGAAAGCGCCGTGCGCGTCACGTTCGATACGGCCGTGCGCTATCTGGAAACGGATGATTTTACCTTCGAAGGCGCGGACATACCGCTGCTTGACAGGGGCGCGTGCCTTATGGAGGTCAAGCTTCCGGGCGTTATGCCGCTTTGGCTCGCGCACACGCTCGACAGGGTGGGCGCGCGCCCGACTTCCTTCTCAAAATACGGCAGCGCATATGCTGACATGATGAATAACGCCCTTATGTCGGGCGAAAAGGAGCTGATCTACTGTGCCTGATATACTCGGCAGCATTTTTGACATGACCTCAAGCGGCTCGATGACGCTTGCAACCTTCCTCATCTGCAGCGGGGTATCGCTGCTGCTCGGCCTTGTGTGCGCGCTCGCGTTCACACACAAAACGCGCCATTCGGGCGGCTTTGCGCTGACGCTTGCGCTGCTTCCGTTTGCGGTGGGCACGGTGATCGCGCTCGTGAACGGGAATATCGGCGCGGGGGTCGCCGTGGCGGGCGCGTTCAGCCTCGTGCGCTTCAGGAGCGCGCAGGGCAGCGCAAAGGAGATATGCGCGATATTCGTTGCGATGGCGTTGGGTCTTGCCTGCGGGATGGGGTACGTTGCGATCGCCGCCATATTCGCTCTTATCGCCTGCGCGGCATTGCTCGTGCTTGAAAGGTTCGGCTTTGGCGAGCCGCGCGAGGAGGAGAAGATGCTCCGCATAACCGTGCCCGAAGGGATGGATTACGCGGGCGCGTTTGACGACATCCTTGCCGAAAACACCAAAAGCGCGAACCTCATCGAGGTCAAGACCACCGCTATGGGGAGCCTGTTCAAGCTGAAATATTCGATAGTACCAAAGAAAGGCATGGATGAGAAGCATCTGATCGACGAGCTGAGATGCAAAAACGGAAATCTTGAAATATCGCTCGGCATTGCGCAGACGCGCGGCGAGCTGTGAAAGGAGACAATATGAAAAAACGCGCATTGGCGATGATCGCCGTGATAACGGCGCTTATGCTGTTTTCGGGTTGCGCGCTGATGAACGGCAGCGAACCTGCCGTCACGGGCGACGCTTCCGAAGAAAGCGCGCAAGGCACGGCTGACGAATCGGATGGAACGCTTTCCGCCTCGGGCGCGCTCGACGCGGAGAGCACCTCGTTTTCCAAAAGGGACAGCGACGCGAGCTATGACGCATCCGCTGCGACAACAATTGAGCTTTCGGGCAAAGACGCCGTGATAACGGGCGGCGGAGCGACCGCGGCCGACGGGCTTATCACGATAACGGAGGAAGGAACGTACATAATCACAGGCAGCTTCAGCGGGATGATAACGGTCGACGCGCCCGACGACGCAAAGCTCCAGCTTGTGCTTGCGGGTACCGATATCACCTGCGCGAACGGGCCGGCCCTGTTCATACGCAACGCCGACAAGGTGTTCATAACCCTTGCCGCGGGGAGCGTGAACACGCTTTGCGACGGCTCGTCATACACGGCGCTTGATGGGGATGACGCGAACGCGGACGCCACTGTGTTTTCAAAGGCCGACGTTACGATCAACGGGGAAGGAACGCTGAACATCACGGGCAATTACAAGCATGGCATCGTTTCAAAGGACGAGTTGAACATAACGGGCGGCACGATAGGCATCAGCAGCGTGTCCACGGGCATCAACGGCAAGGACTGCGTGCGCATAGCGGACGGCGTGTTCACGATAAACGCCGGTACGGCGGGCATAAAGAGCGACAACGATGAGGACGACGGGCGCGGCTTCGTGTATATCGAGGGCGGATCGTTCACACTCATCACCCAGGGCAAGGGCATCATGGGATATTCCGCGCTCGAGATAACAGGCGGCACGTTTGATATATCAAGCGGTGACGACGCGCTGCACACAAACGGCTCCATGACGATCGCGGGCGGGAGCTTTTCGCTTTCATCAAAGGACGACGGCCTGCACGCGGACGCGGACATAAACATTTCCGGCGGGACGATAACCGTCGCGCAAAGCTATGAGGGGATAGAGGCCGCAAACATCACGGTATCCGGCGGCACGATAGACATAACCTCCACGGACGACGGCTTCAACGCGGCGGGCGGCAACGATTCCTCCGGCTTCGGCGGGCTCGGCACGGACGGCTTCTTCGGCGGCGGCATGGGCGGATCTGACGAATATTCGCTCGTGATCTCGGGCGGCTACACTTTGGTGAACGCCGGCGGGGACGGGCTTGATTCAAACGGCTCGATCACGGTCACGGGCGGGGTGACGCTCGTCAGCGGCCCGACGGACAACGGCAACGGCGCGATAGACTGCGGCACGAGCGCCACCGTGACTGGCGGCGTGGTTATCGCCGCGGGAAGCTCCGGCATGGCGGTGGGCTTTTCGGGGGCTGATTCCACGCAATGCTCCGTCCTCGCCTGCGGCATATCCGCAACGGGCGGCACGCGCGTGACCCTTGTTGACAAGAACGGCAGCGTCGTGGCGACGTTCGTTCCTCAAAAGGATTATTCATCAGTCGCGATCTCGGCGCCGGGCATCGTGCAAAACGGCACATATACGCTTGCGACGGGAGGCGATGTCGAAGGCTGCGACGCAAACGGCTTCGCTTCTTCGGGGACGCTGTCCGGCGGCACGGAACAGCTTGAGATCGAGCAGACGTCGGTATTTGTCACATACGGAAGCTCCGGCGCAGGCGGAGGCCGCGGCGGCATGTCGCCCGGAGGAGGCAATCCGGGTTCGGGCGGCGGAACCTCGGGCGGAAGCAAGCCGGGTTCTGGCGGCGGTACCACGGGCGGAGGCGCCGACGGCACGACGGGCGCGACGGGCAATTCCCCCGGCGGCGGGATATGACATATGCGGACGGCCTTCACGGGCCGTCCGTTCCATTTTTGTCTCCGGCGCGATATAATGGGAAAAATACGGAGGATGAATTGCTATGACTGAAGAAATGTACGCCCGGGCGGTCGCGCTCAGGCATGATCTTCACGCCCATCCGGAGGGCGCAAATCACGAAACGTATACCAAACAGGCGCTGATGCGCTTCATAAAAGAGAATACTTCTCTTGAAATCTGCGATATGGGGCGTTATTTCGCCGCCGTATACCGCACGAGGACAGTTCCCCCAAGGCCGCCGCTTGCTTTGCGCGCGGATTTTGAGGCGGTGCCCGTGTGCGAGACGGCGGCGCTGCCGTATGCTTCGAAAAATCCGGGCTGGGGCCACAAATGCGGGCATGACGGTCACAGCGCGGCGCTTGCGCTCACCGCGACGGAGCTTGAGCGCGCGCAGCCGGACAGGGACGTTTATCTGATCTTCCAGCATGCGGAGGAAACGGGTGAAGGCGCGGCGGAGATCGTGCCGTTCGTTGAGCAAAACGGCATACGCGAGATATACGCGACGCATAACTGGCCCGGCATCGCGCAGGGCGCGGTGCGCGTGAAGGAGGGCACGGTACAGTGCGCCTCCGAGGGCATGGTGATCGCGTTCACGGGCAGACGCTCGCATGCGAGCATGCCGGAGGAGGGGCTGAACCCGGCCGAGGCGATATCGCGTCTCGTCATTTCGCTCGCCGGACTTGCGGACAGGAAAAACTATACCGCCATGGTGCTGTGTACGGTGATATGCGTTCACGTTGGCGAAGAAGCCTTTGGGACTTCGCCCGGCGAAGGCGAGCTGATGCTCACGATACGCGCGCAGCTTGAAAGCGAGCTTTGCACGCTGCGCGAAAGGATCAAGGAGGCGGCGCGTGGCATCGCCGCGGAATACGGCCTCGGCGTTTCGTTCTCATCGCGCGATCCTTTCCCGGAAACCGCAAACACCGCGTATGCCGCGCGCCGCGTGCGCGAGGCCTGCGAAAGGGCCGGCGTCCCGTGCACGAAGATGGACGAGCCTTACCGTGCGTCGGAGGATTTCGGCCGGCTGATAAAGGCCGCTGGCGAAGGCGCGCTGTTCTATACGGGCAGCGGCCTTTCGATGAGCGAGCTGCATACGCCCGAATTTGATTTTCCGGACGCGATAATGAAAAACATCGCCGCGGTGATGATCGAGCTCGTTAAGGGATGAATACGCGCGCATAACCCAGGCCCCGTTTGCATAAGCTGTGCTGAATACGGACACGCAGGGGGAGCGCAGCATGAAAAAACGCAAAAGGGCGGGTATCGCGGCAGATCTTTTTATAATTTTCGTCATCGCGGCGCTTTACGCGCTCACAAGCGGCGGGGACGCGGTATCGACCGTGTCCGCGCTGTATGCGGGGCCTGTTTACAGGGGTTCGTCGGAGGATTCCGTCGCGCTGGAGATCGCCGTTTCGTGGGATGCAAACGCCGTGCAAGACATGCTTGACACGCTCAAAAAATACGGCGTCCACGCAACGTTCGCCTTGAGCGGGGAATATGCGCAAACGCAGCCCGCGCTTGCAAGGCGCATCGCAGACGAGGGACACGAGATCGCCACGATGGGCTTCGATCCTTCCTTTGACGGGGACGCCGCAGCCGTGCGTGCGGATATCGCCGAATCGCTTGCGGCCATAAAAAAGGCGACGGACGTGTCGCCCGTGCTGTATTATTCGGGCGAAAGGGAGACTGCGCCGTCGGCGCGCGCAGCGCGAAGGCTCGGCCTTACGCACGTTTTATGCACGCTCGATCTTCGCTGCGCGCGCGGCACGGCGGAAGATATAATGAAGCGCGGATTGAATGAGCCGCTTGCAGGCAGTATAATATTGATGCAGCCCACGCGCGCGGGCGCGGATGCGCTCGCGGGGCTCATCGAAGGATTTTTGGCGAAAGGCATAAGGGTCACGACCGTTTCCGCGGTGACGGACCCGGGATAATTCAACTGATGATAAGACACGATCAACTGAAAAACGGCGTGCGCGTCGTGAGCGAGCGCATGGACCATTACCGTTCCCTTTCGATGGGCGTATGGGTGGACGCGGGCAGCGTGTCGGAGAGCGCGGAGCAATCCGGCATTTCGCATTTCATCGAGCACATGCTCTTCAAGGGGACGCAAAAGCGCACGGCTTCCGATATCGCGTCCGAGATGGATGCGGTGGGCGGCAATCTCAACGCCTTCACGGCGAAGGAATGCACCTGCTTTTATGCGAAGGTGCTCGGCGAGGATATAGGCCTTGCGGCGGACATGCTTTCCGATATCGTGCTGCACTCCAAATTCGATCCCGATGATATCGGGAAGGAAAAAGGCGTTGTGACCGAGGAGATACTCATGACCTCCGATTCGCCGGAGGATGTGGCGCACGACGCGCTTTGCACTTTGCTTTTTGAGGGGACGCCGCTTGAAAAACCGATCCTCGGCAGCGCGCAGACAGTCGCCGCATTCACGCGCGAGGGCATAGGATCGTATATGGATTCGCTTTACCGCGCGGGAGATATCGTGATATCATGTGCGGGCAGCTTCGAACACGACGCGCTCATATCGCTTCTTGAGGAGCGCTTTTCGGATATACCGGCGGGCGGGGGACGAGCGCGCCGCGCGGGCAGCTACGGCCCGGGAAGACGGGTCAGGTTTTGCGAGAAGGATGTTGAGCAGACGCATATCTGCATCGGCCTTCCGGGCATGAGCGCGGAGGATGACAGACGCTATGCGATGCTCGTGCTGAACAATGCCGTCGGCGGCAGCATGTCGTCGCGCCTCTTCCAAAAGGTGCGCGAGGAGATGGGGCTTGCGTATTCGATATATTCATATCCCACCTCATATGCGGACACGGGGTATTTCGCCCTTTATGCGGGCACCGGCACGGACACCGCGGCGAAGGTGGCGGGGATCATGCTGGACGAGCTTGCCCAGCTCAGACGTTCCGGCATAACGCAGGATGAGTTCACGCGCGCGAAGGATCAGCTTCGCGGCAATTACATCATGGGGCAGGAAAGCACAGGCGCGCGTTCCTCGGCGATCGGCAAGGCGGAGCTTTTGCAGGGCCGGGTGATGAGCGAGAAGGAGCTTTTGAACGCGCTTGAGCGCGTGACGCTCGACGATGTGAACGGGATAATACCCGAAATATCGGACGCGGACGCAATGTGCGCGACGCTCGTCGGCCGGGCGGGGAAAAACATAGACGAGATCGAACGAATGATAAAGGGCTGAGACCCTGAAACGGAGGTTCGCCATGGACAAGCTTGATACGATTTTTACCATGCAGAAGGCGCTCAACGACGATATTGTGCGCCTGCGCGCCCTTGAAGGCATTTCGGACACGCAATGGATACAGAAGAACGTCCTTGCCATGGTGAGCGAGCTCGGCGAGCTGCTCGACGAGGTGAATTTCAAGTGGTGGAAAAATGAAAAGCCGGTCGACGACGCCGCCGTGCGCGGCGAGCTTGTCGATATCCTGCATTTTTTCATCAGCATGTGCCTGAAGGCCGGTATGGACGCGGATTCCCTCTTTGAAGGCTATATCGAGAAGAACAGGGAAAATTACGACAGGCAGTACGGCCGCTCGGCAAAGCCGGGATATGAGGCCGTGCAAAAGGAGGACTGATGGCGCGCAGGGTCAGGGTATCGGGCAGATTCTATCTTATCGTCACAGCCCTTGTTGTCGTTACGGGCGTAATCGTGACGCTTATCCTCAGCGGCAGGAACGCCGGCGTGGTGCGCGCGGGGACGATGAAGGCCGAAATGGACACGACGGCCGTGTTCATACGCGACGAGATGTGCATCAGCACGGACAAATACGACAGGATAACCTTTTATGCCGATGAGGGCGCGGCGGTGAACGCGGGGGATGAGATCGCGCTCGTGTGCAAATGGGGCTATTCCGATGATATGATGCAAAGCCTCCTCACGGTCGAGGGGCAGATATACTCCGCGCAGACAGCGCTGCTCGCCGGCGTTGAAAACGCGGATCTTGCGGCGCTCGAGCTGCAAATATCCCAGAAACGCGCCGCCATACGCGATGCGACGGAGGGGGAGGGCGACGCTGCGCAGGATATGCTGTCCCTCCAAAGGGAGCTTTCGGCCCTGCTCGTTTCGCGCGCGCAATTTTTGCGCGATACCGTGCAGCCGACGTCGGCGCTCACCGAGCTTTACGCGACGGAAACGGAACGCACGGCCCAGCTTGACGTTTACAGGCAAAGCATCACTGCGCCGCAAAGCGGCGTCGTGAGTTTCTATTTCGACTCTTATGAGCAGATACTCAACAAGGACAAGCTGTCGACCGTCAACGCATCGCTCGTTTCATCGGTCGCCTCGGGCGCGTCGGATCTGCTTTCGGGCGCGTCGGGCGATCTTGTTTACAGGCTGGTGAACCCCAAGCTGTGGTATGTCGCGTTCGTGACGTCCCGTTCGGAAGGGCTCCGCCTCAGCGCGGGACAGCGCTATACGATAACGTTCGACGAGCTGCCGGGCGTTTCATATACCGGCACGGCGATGAGCTGCTCCATATCGGACGGCGGCGTGCTGAACATTCTTGAATTCACGGATGATATCGGCAGCCTTCTTTGCACGAGAAAGCTCAAAGCGTCTGTCACTGCGGATATGGACGGCTATATCGTGCCGACAAAATATGTTACCGTAAAAGACGGCATAGCCTCGGTCGCGATCGACGGGGGCGACGCCGGTGAATACAGCGTGGAGGTGGAGGTGCTTGCGGTGGACGGGGAAGAAACGCTTGTGCGCGCCGTCAGCGCAAACGGCTCCCTTTCGGCGGGAATGAGGTGTGTGAAACCGTGAGCATACGGGAAAATTATCTTGAGATCATGGAAAACGTCGCCTCGGCGGCGAGGGAGGCCGGCAGAAAGCCCGAGGACGTGCGCGTTCTCGCGGTGACGAAATTCGTGGATGAGGCGCGCGTGCGCGAGGCGCTCGACGCGGGGGCGAGGCTTGCGGGCGAGAGCCGCGTGCAGGAGCTTGTGGGAAAGCTGCCGATGTTTGCCGAATACGGCACAGAGGTACATTTGATTGGACAACTGCAAACCAATAAGGTAAAATATATTATCGGAAAGGTCGCAGTGATACAATCCGTGGACAGGGCCGAGCTTGCGCAGGAGATATCGCGTCTCGCAGTGAAGAACGGTGCGGTCCAGGATATTGCGGTCGAGGTCAATATCGGCTCCGAACAGCAAAAGGGCGGGATATTGCCCGGGGAACTCTTTCCGTTCATTGAGACGATCACCGCGCTGCCCGGCGTGCGTTTTCGCGGCCTCATGTGTATCCCTCCGGATGTGGGCGAAGAGGAAGTGAGACGCTATTTCGCGCGTTTGAGAGAGCTTTACGAAAAGGCAAGGGAGCTTTTTGCCCAGTGCCCGATCGACATCCTCTCCATGGGCATGAGCGGAGATTACAGGACGGCGATAGCCGAAGGATCGAACATGGTGCGCATAGGTACGGCCCTGTTCGGTGCAAGGCAGAAGACGCCCGGCGGCAAGGCGTAAATACATATCAGCCGAACCGATATACAAAAGATTTATTTCTCCAAGCGCCAGCAAAAAAAATTTTGGAGGAATAAAAAATGGCAGGATTCATGAACAAGCTTCTCGAGTACATAGGCATCGAGGAAACGGACGAGGACGAATACTACGCAGACGATGAATACGACGAGCCCCATGAGGACAACGTCGTAAAAATGGGCAGCCGCAGCCGCAAGGCCGCGCCTGAAAACCACGGCAACGTGGTGAGCCTTCCGTCCGCGGCTCAGCTTAAGATGATAGTTTATCATCCGATAAGCTATGAGGATACGCAGAACATAATCGATAACCTCAAGAGCCGCAAACCCGTGATCGTCAATATGGAGGAGCTGGAACTCGACTGCGCGCAGCGCATACTCGATTTCATGGCGGGCGCGATATACGCCCTCAACGGCACCATCTATAAGATCTCCCGCGGCATATTCGTCGTAGCGCCCACAAACTATGACGTGATCGGCAACGGAGAAAACGACAGCGACGGCCTCATCTGAGAAGCCGAAAAGTACTTTGCGAGGGGCGCGCGCCGTGCCGCATGGCACGGCGCCTGCCGTATAAGGGCATGAGTATGGATAAACAGAAGATAATCAACAAGCATTTTTCGCGCGCGATAATGGGCTATGACGTTGAAGAGGTGGACGCCTTTCTCGACGAGCTTATACGCGACATGGACCGCGCCGATCAGGAGCTGGGCGTTGCAAAGCTTCGCATCAGGATGCTTTTGGGCGAGCTTCAGGAGCACGGCCTTTTGAAAGGACGCGCGCTGGAGCCCGACGGCACGGAGACCGCGGATGCAAAGACGCAGGACGGCGGCGAGGCGCGGGCCAGGGAAACCGCGGCCGAGGAAGAAGCGCCCGACGCGCGGGAGAAAGCCGCAAAAGATGAATGAACCTTTCGATATGAAGACCTCGATACCGATGAGCCGGGCGGAACTTGCCGCGCGCGGCGTCGGGCAGCCTGATTTCGTGCTCGTCACGGGGGACGCGCTCGTGGATCATCCGTCATTCGGCACGGCGATAATCGCGCGCACGCTCATGAGCAGAGGTTACAGCGTTGCAGTCATCGCCCAGCCTGACTGGCACAGCGCGGAGGCTTTTGGCGCATTCGGCAGGCCGAGGCTTGCGTTCCTTGTCAATTCCGGCAATATGGATTCGATGGTCAACCACTATACGGCGGCAAAAAAACAGAGGAGCGAGGACGCATATACGCCCGGCGGCGAGGCCGGAAAGCGGCCCGACCGCGCCGTGATAGTTTACGCGAACCGCTGCCGGGAGGCTTATCGCGGCGTGCCGGTCGTGATAGGCGGGATAGAGGCGAGCCTTCGCAGGTTCGCGCATTATGATTATTGGGATGATAAGGTCCGCAGGAGCATCCTTTCGGACTCCGGCGCGGACATACTCATATACGGCATGGGGGAAAGGCAGATCGTGGACGTTGCGGACGCGCTCGCCTCGGGCCTTCCGGCCGAACAGATCACATATATACCGGGAACATGCGCCATGTCCAATTCGCTTGACACGGTGTACGACTGTATCGAGATACCGGGCTTTGACGAAGTCTCATCGGACAAAAAGAAATACTGCGACGCTTTTATGACGCAATACCGCGAGCAGGACGCGATACGCGGCCGCCGCATCGTGCAGAAGCAGCAGGAGGGCAGATGGCTCGTCGCAAATCCGCCTGCCGCGCCGCTCACAACGCAGGAGCTTGACGATGTGTATGAGCTGCCGTATACCTATGCGCCGCATCCTTCATACAAAAAAACGATACCCGCCCTTGCAGAGGTCAGGTTTTCGCTCGTTTCGTGCAGGGGCTGCTTCGGCGCGTGCTCGTTCTGCGCGCTCACGTTCCATCAGGGGCGCGTCGTGCAGGCGAGGAGCCGCGAATCCCTCGTGCGCGAGGCGGAGCTGATGACGCATTTGCCGGGCTTCCGCGGCGTGATACACGACGTCGGGGGACCGACGGCGGATTTTCGCCAGCCTTCGTGCAAGAAACAGCTTGAGCACGGCGTTTGCGCCGACAAACAGTGCCTCGGGTACGAGCGCTGCGCGAACCTCGTCGCGGATCATTCGGATTATGTCAGGCTGCTTGAGGAGATATCCTCAGTGCCCGGCGTCAAACATGTGTTCGTCCGCTCAGGCGTAAGATACGACTATGTCATGTACGACAGATCGGACGAGTTTTTGAGGACGCTCGTCAAAAGCCATGTGAGCGGGCGGCTCAAGGTCGCGCCGGAGCATGTGAACGACAGGGTGCTGCGCCTGATGGGCAAGCCCGCGCATAAGCTTTATGACGCCTTCGTCGCGAAGTATGACGCCGTCAACGAGGAGCTCGGCATGGAACAGTTCATTGTGCCGTATTTCATGAGCTCGCATCCGGGCAGCGATCTCGACGCGGCGATAGAGCTTGCGCTGTATCTCAAAAAGACCGGTCAGCGGCCCGAGCAGGTGCAGGATTTTTATCCCACGCCGGGCACGCTTTCAACATGTATGTATTATACGGGCATGGACCCGAGGAGCGGCAAGGCCGTGTTTGTCGAGCGCTCGCCGCGCGGCAAGGCGATGCAGCGTGCGCTGATGCAGTATTTCATGAGCGCGTATGCTCCGCTTGCGCGCGAGGCGCTCAAAAAAGCCGGGCGCGAGGATCTTATCGGCTTTGGAAAAAACGCTCTCGTCGCGCCGCGCGATATAGCCCGCACGCCCGTGACCGATGCAGGAAAACAAAACGGGAGTTGCAACGCCGCGCAGACGAAGCCCGCGAGGAGAAAACGCGGACGCTGAGAATGTCCTTCACGGGCGACTGAGGATAGGGTTACATACATGTAATCGATACAACATTATCTATATATGAACAGAAACAAATTAAAACTGCATAATATAACTTGGTACTTTATTTTTGGGCAAGCCTGTGATACAATTCAAAAGGTTTATTGTAGTTTTTTTGTCAATATACCGCGGTCAAAATCAAAGGAGGATAAGGTCAATGGCAATCGAAAACAGCACCCGCGAGGAACAGCTGCGCGAACTCGACGGCATAATTGCCCAGTGGAAGGATGTTCCGGGCGGTCTGCTCCCGATCATGCAGCATGCGCAGGAGATCTGCGGCTGTGTAGACGAAGAGGTGCAGCATCACATCAGCGAGAAAACAGGAACGCCCGTCAGCACCATCTACGGCGTCGCCACGTTCTATTCTCAGTTCACATTGCAGCCCAAGGGCAAGTACGCGATCGGTCTGTGCCTCGGCACGGCGTGCTATGTCAGGGGCAGCCAGCTCGTGCTTGACGAGCTTGAAAAGCAGCTCGGCATCGCTGTTGGCAACACCACCGCGGACGGGATGTTCACGCTTTCCGCAACGCGCTGCATAGGCTGCTGCGGGCTTGCGCCGGCGATGATGATAAACGATGAGGTATACGGCAGGATGACGCCGAAGCAGGTTCCGGAGATCGTGGAGAAATACCGCGCGAGGGGCTGAACCTCATGATAATGAAGGAAATATCCCTCCATCTGCTCGACATAGTGCAGAATTCGGTTTCGGCGGGCGCGACGCTTATCGACGTCACGGTCGAGGTCGATCACGCGGGGGATATGATGCGCTGCGAGGTGAAGGACAACGGCCGCGGGATGGATGAGGAGCTGCTGCTTCGCGTCACCGATCCGTTCACGACATCGCGCACAACGCGCAAGGTGGGTCTTGGCATCCCCTTCTTCAAGGAGGGGGCGGAGTGGTGCGGGGGAGAGTTCGGCATCGAATCAAAGCCGGGCGAAGGCACGCGGATATACGCAAGCTACCGCATCAGCCATATCGACCGCCCGCCCCTCGGGGACATGGCGGAAACGATGTACGGCCTTGTCTGCTGCAACGAAAACATAGACTTCACCTATACATATCGCGTGGACGCGGATGAGTTTGTCTTCGATACGCGCGAGATACGCAAAATGCTCGGGGATGAAATACCCCTCTCGACGCCGCAGGTGGCGGCATGGATAAAGGATTATCTCAGCGAAGGAACAAGAGAATTAAACGGAGGTGTTTAACAATATGAAATCCATTGAGGAACTCGAAGCGATCCGCCAGAAGACGCTCGATACTATCAATCTCCGCAAAGAGCACAGCGGTACGCGCATCGTGGTCGGCATGGCCACCTGCGGCATCGCGGCCGGCGCAAGGCCTGTGCTCACAGCCTTCATGGATGAGGTCGCCCGCCGCAATCTGCAGCATGTCGTCGTCGCGCAGACCGGCTGCATCGGCGTTTGCCGCCTCGAGCCCATCGTCGAGGTTTATAAACCCGGCGAGGAGAAGGTCACTTATGTCAAAGTCAATCCCGACATGGTTGGCAGAATAATTACCGAGCATATCGTCGGCGGCAACCCCGTCGTTGAGTATACGATCGGCTATTATGAAGCCAACAATAAATAAGCCGGATACAGGAGGTTAAAAATGGAATTCTATCGTTCCCAGGTACTTATCTGCACCGGCACCGGCTGCTCCTCTTCCAACTCACCGGCGATCATCGAGAAGTTTGAGGAATGTATAAAGAACGCGGGCATCGAGAACGAAGTCAAAGTCGTGCGCACGGGCTGCTTCGGCCTTTGCGAGAACGGCCCCATCTGCATCGTTTATCCCGAAGGCGCTTTTTACAGCCATATAAAGGTCGACGACGTGCCCCGCATCGTCAGCGAGCATCTTGTGAAGGGCCGCATCGTGACAGAACTCCTTTACAAAAAGAGCTATGACGGGGATCACAACATCCTCTCTCTTGACAAGGTCGAGTTCTATAAGAAACAGAAGCGCATCGCGCTGCGCAACTGCGGCGTCATCAATCCGGAGGATATAAACGAATATATCGCGTTCGACGGTTATCGCGCCCTCGCGAAGGTCCTGACCGAGATGAGCCGCGACGACGTGATCGACGTCATGATAAAGTCCGGTCTTCGCGGCCGCGGCGGCGCGGGCTTCCCGACCGGTCTCAAATGGAAATTCGCCAAAGCGCCCGAAAGCGACGTCAAGTACGTTTGCTGCAACGCCGATGAAGGCGACCCCGGCGCGTTCATGGACCGTTCCGTCCTTGAAGGCGACCCGCACGCGGTGCTCGAAGCCATGGCCATCGCGGGTTATGCGATCGGCTCCCAGCAGGGCTACATATACGTCCGCGCCGAATACCCGATCGCCGTCAAGCGTCTGCGCATAGCCATCAATCAGGCGCGCGAGATGGGACTTCTCGGCAAGGACATCTTCGGCACCGGCTTCAATTTCGATATCGATCTGCGCCTCGGTTCCGGCGCGTTCGTCTGCGGTGAAGAGACCGCCCTCATGGTCTCCATCGAAGGCAAGCGCGGCGAGCCCCGTCCGCGTCCCCCGTTCCCGGCCATAAAGGGTCTTTTCGGCAAGCCCACCATCCTCAACAACGTTGAGACATATGCGAACGTTTGCCAGATAATCCTCAACGGGCCGGAATGGTTCTCCGCCATCGGCACGGAAAAGAGCAAGGGCACCAAGGTGTTCGCCCTCGGCGGAAAGATCAACAACACCGGCCTTGTGGAAGTTCCCATGGGCACCACGCTGCGCGAGATCATATATGACATCGGCGGCGGCATACCGGGCGGCAAAAAGTTCAAGGCCGCGCAGACCGGCGGACCTTCCGGCGGCTGCATCCCGGCGGAGCATCTCGATATCCCCATCGATTACGATAACCTCATTTCCATCGGTTCCATGATGGGTTCCGGCGGCATGATCGTCATGGATGAGGACAACTGCATGGTCAACATCGCGAAGTTCTTCCTCGAGTTCACCGTGGATGAGTCCTGCGGCAAATGCCCGCCGTGCCGTATCGGCACGCGCAGGATGCTTGAGATCCTCACCCGCATCTGCGACGGCGAAGGCAAGGACGGCGATATCGAAAAGCTCGAAAAGCTTGCGCGCAACATCAAGGCTGCGGCCCTCTGCGGCCTCGGCCAGACCGCGCCGAACCCCCTGCTGTCCACCATCCGCTATTTCCGCAGCGAGTATGAAGCCCATATATATGAGCATCGCTGCCCGGCGGGCGTGTGCAAGAAGCTGCTCAACTACACCATCGATCCCGAGAAGTGCCGCGGCTGCAGCCTCTGCGCGAAGAACTGCCCTGTCGGCGCCATCTCCGGCGAGATAAGGAAGCCCTTCGTGATCGACACATCCAAGTGCATCAAGTGCGGCGCCTGCATGGAACGCTGCAAGTTCGACGCGATCAGCAGAAAGTAATTTAAAAAAACACCGGAGGCCTCCGCATTGTGCGGGGGCCTTTTTTATGTGCCTCGCGCGCCTGAAACAAGTTGTCAATTTGCGCGGTGCATCCTATAATAGAACCCATGAACGAAGTTATCGCGGAAAAACTGAAGCTTTTGCCGGACGCGCCGGGCGTTTACCGTATGCTCGACGCGCAGGGGAAAGTAATATACGTCGGCAAGGCGGTCAATCTCAAAAACCGCGTTCGCTCCTATTTCCGCACCGATAAAAACCGAAGCCCGAAAGTGGCCGCGATGGTGAGCCATGTGGAGGATTTCGAATACATACTCGTCGCCAACGAGACGGAGGCGCTGACCCTTGAGGCGGCCATCACCAAGGACATGCAGCCGAGATACAATATCCTTCTCAAGGACGACAAGCATTTTCCGTATGTCCGCCTTGATGAAAGACAGGATTTTCCGCGGTTCGAGGTGGTCAGACGCGCCGCAAACGACGGGGCGCGCTATTTCGGGCCGTATCTTTCCGCCATGGCGCTCAGGGACGCCCTTGCCGCGATAAGCGAGGATTTCCCAGTGCGCATGTGCAAAAAGGATATCAAAAAGGCTATCGCGAAGCGCGAGAGGCCCTGCCTCATGTATCATCTGGGCAAATGCTGCGCGCCGTGCGCGGGCAACGTGACGAGGGAGGAATACCACGCGCTGCTGGATAACGTATGCCGCTTCCTTGAGGGGGACTGCGCGGCGGTGGTCGAGATGCTCACACGCGAGATGAACGAGGCCTCGGAGCGGCTTGAATATGAAAAGGCGGCACGTTTCCGGGACAGGATACGGGCGATAGACGCGCTTGGCGAGAAGCAGCGCGCAATGAGCGCCGGCGGGGCGGAGCGCGACGTGTTTGCCCTTGCGCGGGAAGATCAGGACGCCGTGATGTTCGCCTTCTTCGTGCGCGGCGGAAGCATCGTTGGCACGAGGCATTTTTCAATGGCCTGCGCGGATGAGCCCGCGGGCGAGGTCACAGGCGCGTTTTTGCAGCAGTTTTATGCCGATTCGGGCGCGATCCCAAGGGAGATATGTGTGGGCGACATGCCGGAGGATGCGGATGAGCTTGCTGCATGGCTTCGCGCGATGCGCGGCGGCGCGGTTTCGCTGATATGCCCGCAGCGCGGCGAAAAACGCGAGCTGATCGAGATGGCGCGCGCCAACGGACGCGATACGATACTCAAGCAGAGGGAGCTTGAACACCGCGCGTGGGAAAAGGGCGAGGGCGCGCTCGCGCGGCTTTGTGCCGTGATCGGGCTTGACACGGTGCCCGAACGCATGGAATGCTTCGACAATTCACACATCCGCGGACGGGACACGGTCTCATCGATGGTGGTGTTCATCAACGGTAAAAGCGCGCCGAAGGAATACAGGCGCTTCCGCATAAAACAGGAAACGGGCGGGGATGATCTTGCCGCGATGCGCGAGGTGCTCACGCGAAGGTTCGAGCGCGCGAAGGAGGATGAACGCTTTGCGGTGATGCCTGATCTCGTCGTGGTGGACGGCGGAAGAACGCAGCTCAACGTCGCGCTTGAGGTGATGGCGCTGGAGGGCGTTTCACATATCCCGTGCATAGGTCTTGCGGAGAAAAACGAGGAGATAATCCTTCCGTATGAGGAGGAACCGCTCGTGCTCGATCGCGGGGACGGCGCGCTGCATATGCTTGAGCGCATCAGGGATGAGGCGCATCGCTTTGCGATAACGTATCACAGGAGCCTGCATGTGCGAAGCGCTCTTCTGTCCGAGCTTGACGGGATAGACGGCGTGGGCGAGAAGCGCAAGCGCGCGCTTTTCGACGCATTCGTCACGCGCGACGCGATAGAGCAGGCGGGGATCGAAGCGCTCGCCGCGGCTCCGGGGATGACAAAACCGGCTGCGAAGGCCGTGTACGATCACTTTCATAAAACGGAGGATGAGGACAAATGATAAAGCTTGTCGCTTTTGACATCGACGATACGATAACCAAGGGCTCGACCACGCTGCCGCCGGAGAACGTGCTTGCCGTGCGCCGGGCGCAGAAAGCGGGCGTGTTCGTGACGATCGCCACGGGGCGCGGGTTCCTTGGTTCCTCCGAGATATGGAAGACGCTTCGGATCGAAGGCCCCGTGATAAACTACGGCGGAAGCATCATAAACGATACCCGGACAGGCAAACCGCTTTATGTCACCTCGTTCAAGCCCGAAGAGGTGCGCGAGGTGTTCGCCATCGCGCACGAGCTCGGCGTCCACGCGCAGCTTTATCAGGGCGATTCGATCGTTTATGAGCATGAGAACCAATACGCGATAAACTACCGCGCCTTTTTGAACCTGCCTTACCGCATCGATCCGGATCTGATGCAAAAGGACTGGGAAAACGTCCCGAAAATCATCTATATCACGGAAAAAGAGCGCGCCTGCGAGCTTATACCCGTCCTCCAGAAGCATTTTGAAGGCAGGCTCAAGGTCTCGGGCTCCAAGGCGGGCTTTGTGGAATTCAACGAGATAAGCGCGCACAAGGGCAGCGCGCTCGAATGGGTCGCGGCCTATATGGGCGTGAAGCGTGAGGAGGTCGCCGCGATGGGCGACAATCTGCTCGACATTGAGATGATCCAATGGGCGGGCGTGGGCGCGGCCGTTGCCGACGCAAACCCGGCCGTGCTTGAGATCGCGGACGTTGTGGCCCCGCGCTGCGAGGATATGGGCGCGGCGTGGTTTTTGGACAATATCGTGCTCAAAGGAGAAGGCAATGGCTGAAAGCGTGAAGATTTCCTGTGATGAATTCGCCGGCGCGCTGAACATGCGCGTGATTGTGGAGGGCGGGGGAAGCGTTGTGTTCACCATGGCGGAGATAGGCCGTCCGGGTCTGCAGCTCACAGGCTATTACAACCATTTCGCGGCCGCGCGCGTGCAGCTTATCGGCAATTCGGAGATGGATTATCTTTGCGGCATGGAATATGACGCGGCGTACAGGTGCGTGGATACGCTGCTTGCGCACGGTATACCGTGCATAGTATCCGCGCGCAGCAATATGCCGCCCGCAGCCCTCATAGACTGCGCCGAAAAATATGCGCTGCCCGTGTTTTTATCCGACGAGCATACGGATGACATCGGTCATCGAATAACCAACTATCTTTCAAGGAAGCTTGCGCCGCACATACTCGTGCACGGGGTGCTGCTTGAGGCGTTCGGCGTGGGGATACTTCTTCGCGGGCCTTCCGGCATAGGCAAAAGCGAAACCGCGCTTGAGCTGATAAAGGACGGTCACCGTCTTGTGGCGGACGATGTTGTGGAGCTTACCCGCGTGACGGCGGACAGGCTTGTCGGCCGCGCGCCGGAAGCCACGCGCAGTCTCATCGAGGTGCGCGGCATAGGCGTCGTGGATGTGCGTTATCTTTTCGGCGTGGGCGCGGTGGTTGAGGAAAAATCGATCGATCTTGTGATGAACCTTGAGCTTTGGGAGGCCGGCCGCGAGTACGACCGCCTCGGCAACAACGGCCGCACCGTGCAGATACTGGGCGTCAGCGTGCCCGAAACGGTGATACCGGTAAGCCCCGGGCGCAACCTGTCGGTTGTGGTCGAGGTCGCGGCAAGGAATTTCCTCCTGAAGCGCATGGGCTATGATACGTCGGGGGATTTCACGCAGCGCGCGAACGATATTCTGAAAGGCAGGAAGGACATATGAAGTTTAAGGCCGGCTTTGACATAGGCGGCTCGCACATCGCGGGCGGCCTTTATGACGGGGGGAACAACCTCGTCGCCCGCGTCACGGAGCCATTCCCGAAGGGCAGGCCGGACGAGACGCCGGAGCTTATCGCGGCGATGCTGCAAAGGCTTGTGCGCGGCGTGTGCGCGGCGGGATCGCTTGAAAGCGTCGGCCTTGCGGTGCCGGGCAGCATAGATCGCGCGGGCGAACGGGTGATACACGCATACAACCTGGGCTTCCACGATTATCCGCTGCGCGCGCGCGCGGCGGCCCTTGTCGGGGGCGTTCCCGTCTGCGTTGGCAACGACGCGGATGCGGCGACGCTTGCGGAGCTGCACGCGGGAGCGCTGCTGGGCGCGCAATGCGCGGTGCTCATGACGCTTGGCACAGGCGTGGGCGGCGGAATAATCATTAATGGCAAGCTTTGGCACGGCGGCATGGGCAACGGCTGCGAGATCGGGCATTTCGTGATGGATATGAGCGGCGAAATATGCTCCTGCGGGGTGCGCGGCTGCTGCGAAACGAGGGCGAGCGCGACGGCGCTTTCAAGGGCCGGGGCAAAGGCCGCCGAAGAGCATCCGGAAAGCCTTCTGGGAAAAAGCTGCGGCGGCGACATTTCCGGCATAAACGCCAGGATCGTTATAGACTGCGCGCGTAAGGGCGACGCGGAAGCGCTTCGCGTATTCGATGAATACACGGACGCGTTGAGCTCGGCTGCGGCTTCCATAATCAACATACTCGACCCGGAGATAATCGCTTTCGGCGGCGGCGTGTCGGCGGCGGGCGAATTCCTGTTCGCGCCTGTGCGCGAAAAGACGGCGAATAAGAGCTTTTATTCAAAACACGCGAGCATAGTGCCCGCCATCCTCGGCAACGACGCGGGCATGCTCGGCGCGGCGCTTCTGCACATGGACGCTCAATGACGCGCGAACGGCGCATAAGGGAAGGAGAATTCATATGCAAACGGACAGCATCGGCGCGTGGGCGCTGAAGATCGCAAAGGGCGGAATTGACGACGCGCTGCTGTCGTTTGACCCGGCGGCGGGACGCGGCGCGGATGTCTATACGGAGCTTCTTGACGCATTTTCAAGGTATTTCCCGGGTGATGAGTGCGTTGCGCTGTTGAGCGCGCCCGGCCGGACGGAGCTTGGCGGCAACCATACCGATCATCAGCACGGGCGGGTGCTCGCAGGGGCGATCGATCTTGATATAAAGGCTGTCGTGAGCAAAAACGCGGACATGCGCGCACGGATAAGATCATTCGGGCACGGCGACGTGGACATAGATCTTACAGACCTTCGCCCGCATGCGGAAGAGGCCGGTGGTTCGGCTGCGCTCGTGCGGGGCGTGGCGTCCGGCATTGCGGAACTCGGCTTTACCGTGGGCGGCTTTGACGCCGTGATGTATTCGTCCATACCGGCCGGCGCGGGGCTTTCGTCCTCTGCGGCGTATGAAATACTCATCGCCTGTATATTTGACGCATTGTATAACGATTCCCGTCTGGATCCCGTTGATGCGGCAAAGCTTGCCCAGCGGGCCGAAAACGGTTTTTTCATGAAACCTTGCGGCCTCATGGATCAAACGGCATGCGCCGTGGGCGGCGCGGTCGCGATCGATTTTGCCGATCCCTCGCGTCCGTTGATCGAGCGCATGGAGTGCGATTTTGCGCGCGCGGGTTTCTCGCTTTTCATAACGGACACATTTGCGGGCCATGCAGGCCTCACGGACGAATATGCGGCAATACCGCGCGAAATGCTGAGCGTGGCGCGGGCGATTGGCGTGGAGTATCTTCGCGACGCGGACGAGGATGAGTTTTACAGGAAACTGCCTTCGCTGCGCAGCCGCTGCGGGGACAGGGCCTGTCTTCGCGCGATGCACTTCTTCGATGAGGACAGGCGCGCGGCGCTTGAGGCGGCGGCGCTCAGACGGGGCGATATCGCAGGCTTTGCAGCCCTCATGAGGGAAAGCGGAGACTCAAGCGAGCTGCTGCTGCAAAACATATTTCCGTCATGCGATATAAACGAGCGCGGCGTCGCAATGGCGCTGGCGCTTTCGCGCAGGCTCCTTGCAGGCACCGGCGGCGCATGGCGCGTACACGGCGGAGGGTTTGCGGGATCGATACAGGCGCTCGTGCCAAATGAGCGAAAGACGGAATACATGCGCGCGATGGACGCCGCGATGCTAAAGCGCGGCGCGTGCATGGAGGTTCATATACGGCCGCGCGGCGCGGTCGCGCTTTGAGAAAGGAATGAGGGAGGAAAATACCATGGCGCGTTATCTTGTGCTCGGCGGCGCGGGCTATATCGGCTCGCATACGGTGTATGAGCTTATTGCAAACGGCGACGAAGCTGTCGTTGCGGACAGTCTTGTCACGGGACACAGACAGGCCGTGCATCCCGGGGCGGCGTTCGAGCGCGGCGACATCAGGGACCGCGCGTTCATGAACTCGCTTTTCCAAAAATACGGGATTGACTGTGTGATCCATTTTGCGGCGTCGTCGCTTGTGGGGGAGAGCGTGAACGACCCCCTCAAATACTATAACAACAACGTTTCGGGCACGGTGAGCGTGCTTGAGGCGATGGCGCAAAACGGGGTGAAAAACATCGTGTTTTCCTCTTCCGCTGCGGTTTACGGCGAGCCGCAGCGCGTGCCTATCACGGAGGACGCGCAAAAATGCCCGACAAATCCTTACGGAGCGACAAAGCGCACCATGGAGGAGATGATGGCATGGTGCGACGCGGCATACGGGATACGCTATGTTTCGCTGAGATATTTCAACGCCTGCGGCGCGCTTGACGGCGGGGCGATAGGCGAGGATCATTTTCCGGAAACGCATCTTATACCCCTTGTGCTGCGCACGGCGCAGGGCATGGGCGGGCTGAAGGTTTTCGGCAGCGATTACGAAACGCGCGACGGCACCTGCGTGCGCGATTATATCCATGTGTGCGATCTTGCGCGCGCGCATCATCTTGCGGCGAAATATCTGCTTCAGGGCGGGCAAAGCGATATTTTCAACCTTGGCAACGGCGAAGGCTTCACCGTGCGCGAGGTGATAGAGGCGGCGGGGCGCGTTACAGGCACGCCCGTGCCTTATACGATGGCTGCGCGCCGGATCGGAGACCCTGCGCAGCTTGTCGCTTCAAACGAAAAGGCGGCGCGGGTGCTTGGCTTCACGCCGCGCATATGCGCGATGGAGGATATGATCGCCTCCGCGTGGAAATGGCATGAAGCGCATCCTCGGGGCTTTGAAAAATAATGTCGTCATATCCCAAAAGGCATGACCGGCGAGATATATTCTATGACGCAAAGGATGTACAAAGCCCGGTGATTGATGCTAAAATAACAAATAGATAAAATAATATCTATATAACGATACTCAATTATGAAAGGAGCCCACGCAATGTACAAAATACTTAAAAAGCGCGTGCTCAGTTCCAACGTCAAGCTGTTTGTTATCGACGCTCCGCATGTCGCCCGCAAGGCGCTTGCAGGACAGTTCATAATGCTGCGCGTTGACGAGAACGGAGAGCGCATACCCCTCACCATCGCCGATTACGACAGGAAAACCGGCGAGATCACGATCATATTCCAGGAGGTCGGAAAGACCACCAAGCAGCTCGGCCTTTTGAACGAGGGCGACAGCCTTCAGGATTTCGTCGGCCCGCTCGGCACGCCCTCTCATTTTGAAAACGTGAAAAAAGCGGCCGTTATCGGCGGCGGACTCGGCACGGCCATCGCTTATCCGCAAGCAAAGGCGCTCAAGGAGCACGGCGCGGATGTCGATATGATCGTGGGCTTCCGCAACAAGGACCTCATAATGCTCGAGGATGAGTTCAAGTCCGCTTCGACCAACCTTTTCATCACCACTGATGACGGAAGCAACGGCAAGAAGGGCTTCGTTTCGGATGTTCTGCGCGAGCAGATCGAGGCGGGCGTGAAATATGATCTCGTCGTCGCCATAGGCCCCATCATGATGATGAAGGTCGTGAGCGAGCTAACACGTCCTTACGGCATAAAGACCGTCGTTTCCATGAACTCTCTCATGGTTGACGGCACCGGCATGTGCGGCGGCTGCCGCGTCACAGTCGGCGGCGAAACGAAATTCGCCTGCGTTGACGGACCGGATTTTGACGGCCATCTTGTCGATTTCGACGAGGCCATGCGCCGCGGTGCGATGTATAAAAAAGAAGAGGCCGAAAGCCTTGAAAAGCACGTTTGCAGGCTGACGGGGGAGGTACGCAATGGCTAATATGACTTTGAAAAAGACCCCCATGCGCGAGCAGGATCCCAAGGAAAGGGCAACCAACTTCAAAGAGGTGGCCCTGGGATATACCGAGGCGATGGCGCTTGAGGAAGCTTCCCGCTGCCTCAACTGCAAGAACAGCCCGTGCGTGGCAGGATGCCCCGTCAACGTGAAAATTCCGGAATTCATCGCTCTCATAAACAAGGGCGATTTTATGGGCGCATATGAGAAGATCCGCGAAACGAGCGCCCTCCCCGCGATATGCGGCCGCGTCTGCCCGCAGGAGACCCAGTGCGAGGAGCGCTGCGTGCGCGGCATAAAGGGCGAGCCTGTCGGCATCGGCCGGCTTGAGCGTTTCGTTTCCGATTACGCGATGGAGCACGGCGAGGCCAATGTCGAGGTCGCGCCTTCAAACGGCATAAAGGTCGCGGTGATAGGCTCAGGCCCCTCCGGCGTGACCTGCGCGGGCGATCTTGCAAAGCTTGGCTATGATGTGACGATGTTCGAAGCCCTGCATACCCCGGGCGGCGTGCTGTCATACGGCATCCCGGAATTCCGTCTTCCCAAGGCGCTTGTCCGCCGCGAGATCGAAGGCGTATGCAAGCTCGGCGTCAAGCTCAAGACCAATATGGTCATCGGAAAGTGCATTTCCCTCGACGAGCTCATGCAGGACGAAGGCTTCAAGGCAATATTCATCGGCACGGGCGCGGGCCTTCCGAGCTTCATGCACATCCCGGGCGAGAACCTTTCCGGCGTGTACAGCGCAAACGAGTTCCTCACCCGCATAAACCTCATGAAGGCGTATAAGTTCCCCGATACCGACACGCCTGTCCATGTGGGCAAGAACGTTGCGGTGGTCGGCGGCGGCAACGTCGCGATGGATGCCGCGCGCTGCGCAAAGCGCATGGGCGCAGAGCATGTTTATATCGTATATCGTCGCAGCGAGGCTGAAATGCCCGCCCGCCGCGAGGAAGTGCATCACGCGAAGGAGGAAGGCATCGATTTCCGCCTCCTGTGCAACCCCACCGCCGTCCACGGCGACGAGAAGGGCTTCGTGAAGAGCATAGACTGCGTCGAGATGGAGCTTGGCGAGCCTGATGCTTCCGGACGCCGTCGCCCTGTGGCGAAGGCCGGCAGCGAGTTCACCCTCGACGTGGATACCGTGGTCATAGCCATCGGCCAGACCCCGAACCCGCTCATCCGCAACACCACCCCCGGCCTTAACACGCAAAAGTGGGGCGGCATAATCACGGATGACAACGGCGAGACCAGCCGCGAATACGTCTATGCCGGCGGCGACGCCGTTTCGGGCGCAGCGACGGTCATACTTGCGATGGGCGCCGGCAAGGTCGCCGCAGCCGCGATACACAAAAAGCTTTCTGCAAAATAAAAGGATCGGCAATTTTGCGGGGCCGCCGGACAGGCGGCCCTTTTGAGCACAAAACGAGATAAATACGCCGCGGAGGGCATCAAATGCAACTTAAAGCCGTGTTCTTTGACAGGGATTCAACGCTCACCCATGCGAAGCGCGAGCTTTACGGCGCGCGCGATGCGCTTTTGCTGGAATGGACCGGCAAGCCTTTCAAATACGGTTACGATCAGATGATGAGCGTGTTTGACGAGGCGCAATACCCCGAAGAATACTTTTTCGCGCACCGTGACGATGAGACCGCGTGCCTTCGCGAGGAACGCAGTTTTTGGAAAAGATATTATGAGTGTGTGCTGCGCCGCGCGGGTTATTGCGGGGCCGATATCGGGGAGAAGGCGGAGAAGCTCAACGGGATGATGTGGCTCAACGGGTTCGAGCCTTATCCTGAAACCGTTCGCACGCTTGAATGGTTCAAAACGCGCGGCTTTCGCATGGGCGTGATAAGCGACACGTCGCCATCGCTTCGCATGACGCTTGTCAATGCCGGCCTTGCGGGATATTTTGATTCGTTTGTAAACTCAGCCTGGGCGGGAGCGTTCAAACCCGATCCCGCGATATTCGATATGGCGCTTTCATCGCTTCATGTCACGGCGGCGGAATCCGTTTTTGTGGATGATTATGTGAAGGAGGCCGACGGCGCGCGCGCATTGGGCTTTACGGCGTTCCATATCCTGCGCGCGGGCCTTGATCGCGGTTATGACGGCGAAAGGGCATGGGATATCCATTCGCTTTGGGAATTGACGCTGAACATCGTTTAACGTGAAAAACAGACCCCGCGCTTTTGGCGCGGGGTCGATGCTTTTTTTGGGGGGAAGCCTCCGTCATTTGGATTCGGGCGGGTTGAATCCGTCGGAAGGCACGTCGGGCGTGGATTCATCCTTCGGATACTGTTGCGGCTGCTGCGGCTGATATGCGGGAGGCGGCGTCTGGAACACAGGCTCCTGGAACTGCTGCGTCGGCTGATACTGCGGCTGCTGATATTGCGGTTGCTGGTATTGCGGCTGCTGATACTGCGGCTGCTGATACTGCGGCTGCTGGTATTGCGGCTGCTGGTATTGCGGCTGCTGATATTGCGGCTGCTGATATTGCGGCTGCTGATATTGCGGTTGGGACTGGGCAAAATTGAAACCGCAGTTGGCGCAGAACTTGGCTTCAAAGGGAAGCGTCGCGCCGCAGCCGGGGCAGGTCTTTCCCTTCGGGCGGGAAGCTGCGATCTTGCGGTCCTCCTGAACGGAGTCATACATGCAGGCGTTGACAAGGCCGATGAAGAGCGGGTAAAGCAGGCTGACCGCGATGACGAATACCACAAGCACGATCATGAACAGGATGCCGACATAAGGTATGCGCCCGAGGAGGGAAAGGATAAGCGAGGCCACGAACACCGCGATTGCGGGGAGAACGTTTGCGCCGAAAAGCTTCCAGCGGTAGCCTTTTGTTTCGGCCATTGAAAGGCGAAGCGCTTCCGTCGCGGATACATCCGGCCGGGTGAGAAGAATATACGGCACGAAACAATAGGAATACTGCTTAATGATGTTGACGACGGGAACGGGGCTCCATATCAAAGTCCACAATGCGCGCCAGCCCATGCCGCCGGCGGTTTTCCAGAACGATTTGAAACCGACAAAAATGAGGTCTGAATTGATCTCCTCGCCGTGCAGACCCTTGTAATAAAGGGAAACGAGGCCGAAGTTCAGCACGAGCACGATCGGTATCACGATTATGGGCAGCATGCCGAACGCGCAGGCAAGGCCGGTGAGAAGCGTACCCAACAGCGACACGCCCCAAAGGCGGACCGGCTTTTTCAATAGGATGGAAAATGCTTTTCCGAATGCTGAAAAGACCATTATGATACCTCCATATGAGATTTGTATATAAAAGTATATCAGATTGCACACGGTCAATCAATGCCAAAACCCGCAGAACGGGCATAAATAGCTTGCCATGCCGTATACGGCTGTGCTATAATATCGGTTGTTGGGCGGCTTTGCGCCGCATAAGTGTTGTGAGAGTGGGTGTATTTCCCGCTCTTTTATTTTGAGGAACGGAGGCGCCGTTTGAAAACTGCGGATACTGTTGCGCTCATCGTGCGCGATAAGATAGAAGAGCTCGGATTTGAGCTTTATGATATAGAGTTCGAGCGCGAATACGGCGAAATGAACCTCGTCATCTATATCGACAGACCGTCCGGCGTCGACATAGACGATTGCGAGCGCGTGAGCCGCGCGGTAGACCCGCTCATCGATGCGGCGGATCCGATAAAGGAAGCCTATTGCCTTTGCGTTTCAAGCGTGGGCATAGACCGTCCGCTGAAAAAAGACCGTGATTATGCGCGCAGCATGGGGAGCATCATAGAGATCAAGCTTTATGCCGCGATGGACAAGCAAAAGGAGCTTAAGGGCAAACTTGTCGGGTTTGACGCGGACAGCTTCACCATCGAGCGCGAGAACGGGGAGCAAACGACGGTGCTGCGCAAGAACGCCGCGCTCGTGCGCCCGTATATAGATTTCAAATAAAGATATTGATATAAACTTTGGGAGGAATTGAAATGAACGCCGAATTCATGGAGGCATTGAACGCAATCGAAAAGGAGCGCGGGATAAACAAGGACATACTCATCGACGCATTTGAGGCGGCGCTCGTCGCGGCCTACAAGCGCAATTATAATACCACGGGCAACGTGCGCGCCGTCGTTGACCGCGACACGGGCGAGGTGCAGATATTTGCCAGCAAGACCGTTGTGGAGCAGGTCGAAAATCCGACGATCGAGATCTCGATCGAGCAGGCGAAGAAGATCAATCCCCTGTTCGACGTGGGCGACGTGCTCGAGGAGGAGTCCAACCCCAAGAATTTCGGTCGTATCGCGGCGCAAACGGCAAAGCAGGTCGTCGTTCAGCGCATACGCGAGGCGGAGCGCGGCGTGATATTTGAGGAATACGTCGAGAAGGAGAACGAGATACTCACCGCCATCGTGCAGCGCGTGGAGAAGAACGGCGTTTATGTTGAGCTTGGCAAAACGGACGGCCTCATCGCGATGAACGAGACGATCCCCGGCGAGGAATACAACAACAGCGACCGCATAAAGGTATACGTCCTCGAGGTAAGAAAGACCAGCAAGGGCCCTCAGGTGCTTGTTTCACGCACCCATCCCGGCCTTGTGAAGCGCCTTTTCGAGCTTGAGGTGCCTGAAATAATGTCCGGTGTGGTGCAGGTGAAGTCCATCGCGCGCGAGGCGGGCTTCCGCACGAAGGTGGCCGTCCATTCCACGGATCCCCAGATCGACGCGGTCGGCGCGTGCGTGGGACAGAAGGGCATCCGCGTGGAGCGCATCGTGGGCGAGCTGCACAACGAAAAGATCGATATAATCGAGTGGGACAGCGATCCCGCCGTGTATATCGCCAAAGCGCTCAGCCCTGCAAAGGTGCTCATGGTCTATATCAACGAGACGGAGAAGGCGGCCAAGGTGGTCGTGCCGGATACGCAGCTTTCGCTTGCCATCGGCAAGGAGGGCCAGAACGCGCGCCTCGCGGCGAAGCTCACGGGCTGGAAGATCGATATCAAGAGCCAGTCACAGGCGGAACACGAGATGGATATGTATGAAGAATCCCTCGGGGATAACGAACCCGAAGAAGATATGCCGGAGGAATAATGGCAGAAAAAAAGACGCCCATGCGCATGTGCGTTGCGTGCAGGCAGATGATGCCCAAAAAAGAGCTCATCCGCATCGTGCGCACGCCGGAGAATGAAATCAAGGCAGATCTGACCGGCAAGGCTTCAGGACGCGGCGCATACCTTTGCAAAAACGCCGAGTGCCTTGAGAAAGCCAGGAAGACCCGCGCGCTTGAGCGCGCGCTCGAACACAAGGTCGGCGACGAGGTGTTTAAGCAGCTCGGGAAGGAGATGGGCCTTGACACTTGACGCGAAGTTTCGGGGAGCGATGGGCCTTGCGATGAAGGCGGGCAAATGTCAGGCGGGCGATTTCGTCTGCGAGAAGCTGGTGCGCGCGGGAAAGGCAAAACTTGTTTTGCTTGACAGCGCGGCGTCGGACGCAACGAAGCAGCGCTACCGCGGCATGTGTTCGCGCGCGGGGATCGAAGCGCTTGAAACGGATGATATGGGCGTGACGATAGGTAAGCCCGGCCGCATGATCGCGGTCGTGACGGACGACAATTTCGTAAGAATGATAAAAGCCTCATACGATGCGGCATACACACAAAAAGACACGGGGGTGGAATGATGGCGAAAACGAAATTCATGGATTCGGCAAAAGAGCTTGAAACGGAAGCGAAGGAGCTCTTTGAACGTATAAAGAAAACCCATAATGACATCGGCGATACGCTTGCCCAGGTGAGGCGTGCGGAAGCCCAGCTTATAGAAAAAGAAAAGAACGCCGAAAAGGAGCGCATCGAAAACGAGCGCGCGGAACGGCTCAAGGAGCTTCGTGAAGGCGAGGCCGATTCCGTATACCATGTCGGCAGCGATGAACCGGAGATCGTCATGCCCGCGCCCGAAGTCAAGCGTGAAGCGGAACCCGCGGCGGAAAAGCCCGCGCCGGAAAAGAAAGCCGAACCAGCTGTGAAAACGGAAGAGGAAAAGAAGACGGAACCTGTGAAGAACGAAGTGAATGCCACACCTGTCACCGAGCGCGTGAGCGAGGTAAAACCCGCGCCTGCAAAGGAAGCGGTCGAGGTGAAAGAACCCGAACCCAAAGACGACAAGAAGGATATCCCTTCGGCGCAGGCGAAGCCGGTCGAAACCGCGCCGGCGCAGGCGGAGCCTGTCGTTGAGAAGAAGCCCGAGCAGCGCCCGCAGAGCGCGCCCCGATCCCCGATAGAGGGTTACAAGGCGCAGCCGCAGGTGCAAAACGTATACGACCGTCCGCAACAGGGCGGCTATCAGCAGCGCGGCGACCGTCCGCAGCAGGGCGGCTATCAGCAGCGCGGCGACCGTCCGCAGGGCGGCTATCAGCAGCGCGGCGACCGTCCGCAGGGCGGCTATCAGCAGG
>CAZARN010000007.1:0-138509 GCA_964487565.1 uncultured Clostridium sp. | reverse complement strand
CCGAACTCGGACTCGACCAGCTTCATTTCCGAACCGAGTACCTTGAACGACTGGTTGATGTCAGAAAGGGCTTTCTTGAACTCTTTTTCACCCTCGACGCCGATTTTTAAGCCAAAATTATCCGCCATATCTCACCACCTCCTTAAATACCGCTTGGTATGATTTCATCGATGTAATGCTCACGCTTCGGTTTTGCCAAACTGTTAAACTGCTTATATATCTCCCACTGGTCGAGCAGATGACCCAGCGGCATAAGCCAGACCTCCCGCTCGGACCGGTGCAGCAGAGTCACGCCGTAAAAAATCAGCCGGGCAAACAACTCCTCGTCGCTTACCCGACCTGTGCGTTTTTTGAGGACTCGTCCTCGCTTTCTATATTGCGCTTTGTTCCCTTGAACATTGCTTCCATAATGCAGTTTTTATAATCGGAGAGTTCAAGCGGCGAAGTGAGCAGTTCGACCGCATCCTCTGTGAGCAGATCCCTTTTCTTGGCGGGATTCTGAAGGTTGTGTACCAGCACCGACTGGTTGGCGAGCAGAGTAATGAGCCACACCACCTCGTCGAGCGCCATCTCGAAGTTCTCTGACTTCATGAGCTTTTCGCCCAGATTATAAGGCTTGCATTTGCGCAGACAGCAACTCAATATCGTTGTTATGTAGTCTGCCCAGCTCCAATGCATCCGACAGAATATCATCAAACCGCAATACCCATGCACCCTTGGTGCCCGCCGAGAATAGCGGCACTTGAAACTGCATCACCTTTTTGCGCCACGCAGTGTCAAACCCCTTTTCCAGCGTTTCGCAGTTCTGTACAGCGGACTTCATTACTATGTTTGGATTCCTTTGAACGTATCCAACGATTGAATGTACATGGCGGTAAAACCATCCGCCGCCGTTTTCATCCACGAGTTCGGGGAAGTCGCTATGTAACGATCTGTAATTCGTCTCGCTTTGCCCGCCCTTCTTCGGAGGGGTCTTTGGGGTGTCTGGAATGCTGCACCAAGCGCAAAGAGCGTTCCTCGCTGCATCGATATGTGGTTCTCTATCGCAATCGTTCCACATATATCTGCGGGCAATAATCGCCAACACGCGGGACAGGCCCTCGAACTTCATCAGCATGTCATAGGTAAACCGGCCAAGATAGGTGTTGTCATATTTATTTTCGGCGCGGTAATCAATTATGCCTGTATATGCTTCAAATTCTTCTATTTCATTCAGCATATCGCTCACCGTCCCTTCACTGCGTTCGGTTCAATGCGGTCGAGCAAAACATGAAATGCAAAGTTTCTTTTACCGAGCGCTATGGCGCACTTGAGCGCTTCGTCAGGCTTAATATCTAAATTGATATACTGTCTGCATCGCTTAGCATGCATTTCTTTGAAATTATTTCCGCTGCTTTCATACAATGCCATCAAGTTTCTGAGCCGCGCGCTGTCGTTTGGACGGTGAAGCGCGTGTGAACGTGATTCCTCGGCACAATACATATCGTCAATGTCACAAAGAATATTGCCGAGTACGCGACAACCTCCAAAACGGAAATCAGTAAACAACTCTGCATATTTCGGATCAGTGTTATAGGGCAAAACGCCAAGCAGAAAATCCTCGCGCTGTTTCAGAGCCATCAGATGCCACTTTTGGCGGGTCAGCTCACGTCGATAGTTCGATATATGTTCTTGTGGGAAACCACCAAGCAGCCCATAAAGTTCATCCACTGTAAAGTCTTCCTCTTGTCCGCGTGCGTACAGAATACGCTCAATATCACTGCGGCGGGTCATGCTCCTGTGCTCAATTCGGCTGATACGCACGCGCTTCAACGCCTCTTCATATTCCTCTATCAATATTTTCATATACTCAATGCTATCCTGTGACAGCGCATTCTGCCAACCGGGTTTTAATGCAAACACGAAAAGCTCCGAATCCTTTGCCGGTTTCGAGATGACTTTTGGCGTGTTCTTCTCCAACATGCGCGCATAGTACGGCAACTTTTCCACATTGGAACTCACCGTGCCCCAGTCAACAGAAGCAAAAAATTTATCCAAGCGTTCTTTTTTTGTCGGTTCGTACCATTCGCGGTTTTCATTCTCTCCGACAATGGACTTGTATTTGAGAAAGATACTGCGTCTGACCGGCTTGTAGTTTAGATAATCGGATAAGTCGGGCTTAACTCCGCTCTTGACAGAATCTATTTCCAATCCCGTCAATATTTCGAGCATTTCTGTATCCTCACGCAGGCTCTGCTGTTCCTCAAAAGAGGTGTTTTCATCGTAACCGACAACACTACGGTCAAAAGCCGCGTTGCAGATTTGCCCGATCCGTGCAGAAAACGTGCTGCGGATGGTTTCAAATCGCGCCTGCCAATCGTTCGCATCCCGCATGAGCGGCGTTGCGGACGGGATTTTCAGAAGCGGGATTCCGTTGCGATAGCTGTATTCGTAATAATCGTTTTCCCGATAGTTCCTCGCAACGCAGGCGTTCAGAAGCGGATCGGAAATAGTTTTAATCATATCACCGTCGAAGTCAGCGCCGCCCAAACGCTCGGGAATCAACGTGCGAGAATCCACCATAATGACATAGTTCAAGTGGGACAGGTATTTTTGACGGAGCGGACCGATGAAATCCGGCGGTAGAACGGCGGCTTCCTCATTGCGGGCAATGTGCGGATTTCTAAGCAGCGTATAACGGTCATTTTGTTTGTATGCGGCGCGTGGCGCATAAGCAGTCGTACTGTGATAGCATTCCCGCTCCAAAATGATTACCGTGCCCATATACGTATAATCCTCATCGGCAACTGTGTGAACGAGCATTTCCAGAAACCGCATCAGATCACCGGATAAATAACGGTTATCGCCCGAAACAAGCAGCCGCCCCAAAGAATACTGCCGCAAAACTGTCTGCGCTTTACCCTTGAGTTCATCCCTAAATATCGGCTCTGCAATGAACAACGGATTCTTTCCAAGTATTCGTGCATGAGCGACGTCCCGTGCAGTCGCGTCTTCACTCTCCGCTTTTTCGGCGAAGTATTGTATCTGATTTTCCACATCGGCAGTGAGATTATAATAGGCCGTTTCGGTTGCTTTGGTGATCCAATGGCGCTTATCTGTGTCCGGGCTTTGCGTCCAGCCAAGCGGTAAATCCACCGGGCGGAATTCGTCGGATTTCAATGCAGCAGTCGTTAAAAACTGATAGTTAAGTTCCGTGTATTCCTGCCGCTCAGCCTTACCAACGCCGGAAATATAAAGTGCATGGCGGTAACGCCTGCATCGGTCAATATATTCCTCAAATGACAGCCCGTTGTCCGTCATCCAATCAAAGCCCTTGAACATAGTTTTCGTTAGAATCAGGTCAATTTCATGGACAGGGTGTTTTTGGCCCCAGAGATCAATAATGTACGGCACTTCAACTTCATTAAAAAGCGACTTGAAATCCACCTCATGTACGACGCCCTTAATATAAGGCATGCGGATCTGAAACGAGTGGTGGATGTGCTTGTAGCAGTAGGCGGTATCGAGCTTCTCTGCAAACTCGGCAGAGATGAGGCCCTCGCCATCAAACTCAATCACTTCTAGATCGGTTGTTTCCGAAAATCGGTGATACTTTCGCTCGGCGCTTTCGCTCCCGTCGTCCTTCACGGTAATGATAATTGTTGCTTATCTGTATTTTTGTTGCTTGAAAATGCGAAACACAGATGGTTCTCGATGGCTGTTACCGTACTTTTTCGAGTTATCATTGATTCAATAATGTAATTAGCATTTTTTTGAGGATACACCTTATGGAACGCTGCAGTAAGTTTGCTGGCATACTGTTCAAAACAGGTCGGGTCATCGTAATGGTCAATAATGTATTGAGCAGCCTACGGCGCAAAAGACTACGCACTGATATACGGCGTCAGCAACACCAAGGTTTTGTTCTCGTCTTTTTTTGCTACGCTGTGCGGCGCTCTTCTTGCCGGGACAGGGACATACGTTGCGCCGTTCTGTGTGCTTACGGCAACGTCTGTGGCGGCGCTTTTAATTAATCTCGCTATAAAACGGCCGTGACATAGCCGGCAACTGCTTGCGGGCTGTTGCCGGGTTGTATGGAAATGATATCTGAAATGAACATTGATGGACTGTCGGATCCACGTGTAAGAAATATACCTCAATATGTGTCAGTGAAAACATGGAGGAGTTATCAAAGCGGTCGGCAGTCCAATGATAAATAATGCAAAGCGGTATAACGGCAATTCCATGGAGCCGTTTTTTGCTGTTCTACGTTACAACGCAAAATATAAACAATCTGGCCTCTCAGCTCTTAGAACCATTTTGAAAATATCAGCGAATTGTTACACTTTCAACGCGCCACCACACGCTTCAAAAAGCTTCTTCACATGGCGGTGATCCCGTATCGGCGCGAGACTTTTCACATCGCTTATGCGGCAGCAACGTACAGGAGAATAAAAAGCAGCCTCGCCTGATTGCAAATAAAACTTTGCAAAACGATGTTGACAAGTACACTTGGCAGGCATATAATGATGACAATAAAACTTGTCAAGGAGATCTGGACATGAAAAAAGAAGAAATACTTGAAAAGAGCAGAAATGAGAATAAAGGTTCGGATGAGTTGGAGCTTTCGGTTCTGGCATCTTCCGGGAAGCTGGCAGCGCAGATAGGGATGCTGGTGTGTTGCATTGTAGCCGTTTTGCAGGTGATATTGAGAGAAACCATCAGCTTCGAAAGCTGGATGATTTATTTCAGCATTCTCGGTACGATGTTTACCGTGAAATACTTCAAATTGCACAAAAAACATGAGCTGCTGTTGGCCGTTCTTTTTGATTGCCTGTTTGTGTTTTTCACTGTTTTGTTTGTAATAAGGCTTATCGGGTGACACGATGAACGATAAACTGATACTCAAAAACAGACTGAAAGAAGCACGAACGCAAGCCGATCTTTCACAGGCGCAGTTATCTGAATTGGTAGGCGTTTCCCGCAACACGATAAGTTCAATCGAAACCGGTCAGTTCAATCCGACCGCTAAATTGGCGTTGATACTCTGTGTCGCGCTCGATAAAAAATTTGAAGACCTGTTTTATTTCGAGTGAAATCATGAGCATACAACCGCCTTGCAGCCGGGCGCAAGCGCGGAATATCCTGTCGCTGCGCTCGGCATGGAAACACAGTATGGCATGTTTCATCGTGATGAACGGAGGATCGATATGACGCAAAAAGAATTCAAAGACGCGGCTGATTATTGGAAAAACAAGGATAAAAACGGAAAAAAGATGGGGAGAGACGAGCTGGTCGAGGCAGCGGCGGCTTTTATCCGTGCGCATAACACCTGCGCGCTCGCAACCGGCGCAGGCTCGTTTGTCCGTTGCACGCCGCTTGAGTATTCCTTCCATGACGGTGCGTTCTGGATCTTTTCCGAAGGCGGCATGAAGTTTTTCGCATTGGAACAAAACCGCAACGTATGCCTGGCGATCTATGACGCATACGGCGGTTTCAACCGGCTTGGCGGAATACAGGTGGACGGCGAAGCGGAGCTTGTCGAGCGGTTTTGCGATGAGTATAACCTTGCCGCACAGGAACGGAATATCTCGCTTGAATCGCTTAAAAAGCTGCCGACGCCGATGTATCTGATAAAGATCACGCCGAAGCATGCCGACATATTGAATTCAGACTTTCAAAAGCAGGGCTTTGATTGCCGCCAGTCGACAGAGTTTTAACGCCTGCTTTGTTTATGAAGTCAAAACACTGTATCAGCGCGTGCGCCGACTGCGCTTCCACTGCTTTATTTCATCGAGCCGCTGGGCGTATTTTGCCTCAAGTCCCTGCTGCGTGGGGGTGTAATATTCGCGGCCTTCAAGCGTGTCGGGCAGGCATTGCATGTCGGTCAGTTTATCTGGGGCGTCGTGCGCATACTGATAGCCGCGTCCGTAATCAAGCTCCTTCATCAATCGCGTGGGGGCGTTGCGGATGACAAGCGGCACAGGCTCGTCAAGCATCGTGAGGGCGTCCTTCTTTGCGCTTTCATAAGCCATGTAAAGCGAATTCGATTTGGGCGCAAGCGACATATATACGACTGCCTGCGTCAGGTGGACGGAGCATTCAGGCATACCGATGAAGCGACATGCGTCGTATGCTGCGACAGCTGTTTGAAGCGCATGCGGATCCGCCATGCCGATATCCTCGCTTGCAAAGCGAAGCACGCGCCGCGCGACATAAAGCGGGTCTTCGCCGGCTTCAAGCATCCGCGCGAGCCAGTATACGGCTGCGTCCGGATCGGAATTGCGCATGGATTTATGCAACGCGGAGATCAGATTATAATGCTCCTCGCCGTTCCTGTCATACAGGAGCGATTTGCGCGAGGTGCATTGTTCTATCGTGTCCGGCGTGACGACGGTTTCGCCGTTCTCCTCCGGACTGTTGAGCACGACCATCTCGAGCGTTGATATCGCGGCGCGCGCGTCGCCGTTTGCAAAGCGCGCGATGAGTTCAAGCGATTCGCGGCTTATCTTCACCTTCTGGGCGCCGAATCCCTTGTCGCTTTCAAGCGCGTGGGTAAGCAGCGTCACAAGCTCGTCGACGCTGAGCATTTGCAGCACAAAAACCTTGCAGCGTGAAAGCAGCGCGCCGTTTATCTCAAATGAAGGGTTTTCGGTCGTGGCGCCGATGAGGATTATGCTCCCTTTTTCGACAAAGGGCAGGAAAGCATCCTGCTGCGCCTTGTTAAAACGGTGTATCTCATCGATGAAAAGGATCGTTCTGTGGCCGAGCTGCCGGTTTTGCTCCGCCTGCTGCATAACGGTGCGTATCTCCTTTATGCCGCTCGTAACGGCCGAAAAGTCGATGAAGGCGGCTTTTGTGCGATTGGCGATTATGCGGGCAAGCGTGGTTTTGCCAACGCCCGGCGGCCCCCAGAATATCATGGAGGAAACGCGGTCCTCTTCGATGAGCCGCCTGAGCACGCGCCCCGGGCCGAGAATATGCGTCTGACCGACAAACCCGTCAAGCGTGTCCGGCCGGAGCCTTGAAGCGAGCGGACGCTGGGCGTCGCCGTCAAAAAGCGTTTGCTGTTCGTTCATGCAAAAGCTCCTTTCAATGAAGCTTATATATCGATTTCCTCAACGCAAAACAGATCGCAAAAGGCGATCCTCACGTCATCCACGCAGATCATACCGTGCGCGGGATCGAGCGCACGAAGCACGCCCGTGATCTTTTGATATTGTCCGTTCCTGTAGTATGTGACGCAAACCTTGCATCCGCGCTGCATATGCCTCAGCGTTATGTCAAGCTCCGCTGCCGCGTCTTCGGAAAGCTCCCGCCGCGCAACGATCTCGCGCTCCTTGGCTTCAAGCGCAGCCGAAAGACCGCTGAGCGCAGCAAACGGCATGAATTGCTTTGCCCGGTCGGATACGGGCATTTCAGGCCTTGTCCTTTTCACCGCTCTTGTGCCCTCCGATCTGCGTGTTGCGCTCGCGCGCGGTGGCGGCTTCGCACAGGCTCGTGCCGCGGACGATCGCGTTTTTGCCGAATTTATCCTTTATACAAAGAACCGCCTGCTGCGCCCGTTTGGCGCGCTCCTGCCCGGCGGCGTCATCGAACATGCTGTATTGACGGTCGGTTTCCTCAAAAACGCGGCCGAGCGTAAGGCTCATGCGCCGCACGGGGAACCGTTTGTCAACGGTGCGTTCATATATGTCAACAGCCGCCGCGATTATCTCGGCGGAACCGTTTGCGGGTGTGCGAAGGTTTGCGCTGCCGTGCGCGGGCTGCATATGAAGGCTGTTTGAGTATCCGACCCGGAGCGTGACGTTATCCGTCACAAGTCCGCCGCGGACGAGGTCAAGACTCATCGCATCCGCCATTTCCTTCACGATGAGGAGCCCTTCATCGAAGCGATAATCCCGCATGAGGACCTGTCCGCTTGTCATGGAATTTGTTTTCGGACGGTATGCCTTTATATCGGCTATACTCACGGGTTCCCTGCCGAATGCGTGATCGATGAGAAGCTCCGCGTCAACGCCGAACATGGCGTAAAGCATGTCCTCATCGGCGCGGGCAATATCACGCATCGTGTATATGCCGCGCGAAGCGAGCTTTTCAGCCGTTCCGGGGCCTATGCGCCAAAAATCCGTCAGCGGACGGTGATCCCAAAGCGCGCTGCAATAGGTCTTTTCATCAAGCTCGCCTATGAAATCCTGAGCGTGCTTTGCCGTGATATCCAGCGCGATCTTTGCAAGATAAAGATTAGTTCCGATCCCGCAGGTCGCCCTGACGCCCGTTACTGAAAGGATCTCATCCATGACCATGCGCGCAAAGCCGCGCGCGTCGGTGCGGTAACGGGGAAGATAGTGCGTAACGTCGATGAACGCTTCATCGACGGAATAAACGTGGATGTCGTCCCTGGAGACGAAGCTGAGATACACGCCGTATATCTTCGCCGAATAATCGATGTAAAGCTGCATCCGCGGCGGAGCGGTTATGTAATCGATGTTTTTAGGTATTTCGAACACGCGGCAGCGGTTCCTGACGCCCATGGCCTTGAGCGCGGGCGACACCGCAAGACATATCGTCTTTTCGGTGCGCTCTGGATCGGCCACGACAAGCTTCGCCTGCATCGGGTCAAGTCCGCGCTCCACGCATTCAACAGAGGCATAGAAGGATTTGAGGTCTATGCAAATATACTGTGTCTGCATGAGCGTGCCTCCTCCCGCGTCCGTTCAAACCCGCTTTTGATCTTCAAGCTCAAGCAACATCTCGATATGAGGTATGCCGTCGTCGAGGAATTCATCCGAAACCTGTTTGAAGCCCGCTTTTTCATAAAGGCCGCGCGCATAGGTCTGCGCTTCAAGGCGTATCCTTGTCGCGCCGAAATTTTCCTTCGCGACGCTTATTCCTTCGGCGAGGATCCGGCTGCCAAGCCCCATGCGCCTGTCGCGCGCGATAACGCGGCCGATCGCTGCCGCATCGTGGAATACTGCGCCTGTGTCCATAACGCGAAGGTATGCTGCGATGCCGCGTTCATCGCGAAAATACACATGGTATGCCTGCCTGTCGCGCCCGTCAAGCTCCGGATACGGGCATTTTTGCTCCACGACGAACACCGCGACGCGAAGGCTCAGAATATCATAAAGCTCATCGGCATTCAGCTCGTCAAAACGCCTGACACAAAGCTCCATGCGCATCTCCTCCACAAAAACTTATAGTATCATTGTACCACAAAGGAAGAGAAATTGAAGTATTGCAGTTCAAAACCGGCAGGCTGCGAACGTATTCGCGCGCGCTAAGAACGCGCTAAAACGGGTCGCGTTTTGTTGCCGGTCAGTTTGCCTCATGCTATCATCTTGACAGTCAATTCGTTACTCTTAAGGCAAGGAGCTGCAAAAATTGAGCATACGTTTTTTGGTCAACCGCATATTGTACACACTGCTCATGTTCCTGCTCGTTATCACGCTGAACTTTTTACTTTTTCGTTTGATGCCGGGGGATCCGCTTTCCATGGTATCGCGCGATCTCGGAAGTTCGCCGGAAACGCGGGCGGCGCTTGAGAAGGTTTACGGTTTGGATAAACCGCTGCCTGTCCAGTATCTTGAATATGTCAAGAACATGTTCACATTCAATTTCGGAACGTCGTTTTTCTATAAACAGGCAGTATGGGACGTGCTTAAACCCAAGATCGGCAGCTCGCTGCTTCTGGGCATAGCTTCAATGCCGCTGGGCGTTGCGCTGGGCATCGGCGGCGGCGTATGGGCTGCATCCAAGCGCGGAAAACGCGCGGATATGGTGATAACATCAACAACGATGATAATCTATGCCGTGCCGACGTTCTGGCTGGGCATGATACTGCTGATGTTCTTCTCCGTCAAGCTTGGATGGTTCCCCGTGAACGGCATGACAACGGCGGGCGAGACGTTTGCAACGAAGTTGAGCTATGTCAAGGATCTGCTGCTTCATATGACCATACCGGTCGTAACATACGCGCTTTCAATGTTCGGAAGCTATCTTCTTATAATGCGAAGTTCGATGATCGATGTGTTCACGGAGGATTTCGTGCTTACCGCAAGGGCGAAGGGTCTTACTGAAAAACAGGTCATCCGCCGCCACGTCGTGCCAAACGCAATGCTGCCGGTAAGCACCATAATGGCGACGACATTCGCGTTGCTTTTTACGGGCGCATTTTCGATCGAGATACTCTTTTCATGGCCGGGAATGGGCAGATTGATGGTTGATGCGATAACGCATCAGGATTATCCGATCCTGCAGGCGTCAAATTACCTCATCGCCTGCGCGGTCATCATTGTGAACTTCATCATGGACGTGCTGTATATGTATATCGACCCGCGCGTCCGCGCCGAGTAAAGGGGGTGCCGGACTGTGAGTGAACAGGCAATCAATCCCAATGAACATAAGGACGAGCTGCGTCGCCGCGAAAAAGAGCTGCGTTCAAGGAACATAAAAAAGAATCTCAGCTTGTTTTTCGGCAACAAGCGGGCGGTATTCGGCGTGTGCCTGCTTGGATTTTTCCTGCTTGTGGCCTTCGTCGGCCCGTTGATCTACAACTATGATCACGCAACGTATTTTCTCGGGCCGCGTATCGGCGCTCCGACGGAACAGTTCAAGCTTGGCTTTGACGAGCTTGGACGCGACGTGTTCGGATCGATCATTTACGGCACGCGGGCTTCGCTTGAGATCGGCATATTCGTTGCGCTGCTGATCGTACTCATCGGCACGACCGTCGGCATAGCGGCCGGATATTACGGCGGGGTCGTTGATATAATCCTCATGCGCGTGACGGAGGTGTTCATGCTCATCCCGTCGCTGCCGCTGATACTGACGATCGCCGCCATCGTCGGCCAAAGCTTCAACAACATAATACTCATTCTCGGCATCACGGGCTGGACGAGCACGGCGCGTCTTGTGAGGGCGCAGACGATGTCCATCAAGCAGCGCAGCTATGTTGAGCGCGCCCGCTCGATAGGCGCTTCGGATGTGTATATAATGTGCAAGCATATCCTGCCCAACGTCTTCCCGCTTGTGTTTTCAAACATCATATTGCTTGTGCAGAACGCCATCATTTCGGAATCGACGCTGGCCTTCCTCGGCATAGGCGATCCCACCATTCCGACATGGGGACAGCTTTTGCGCTCCGCCCGTGAAAACGGCGCGATATCATCAGGATACTGGTGGTTGTTCATCCCGGCGGGCATTTGCCTTGTCGGCCTTGCGTCGAGCTTTGTGTTCATCGGATACGGGTTCGACGAGATCCTCAACCCCAAACTCAGGAGGCGCTAAAAATGACTGAAAGACTGCTTGAGGTCAATGAATTAAGAACATATTTCAAAGTCACCAAGGGAGAGGTCAAGGCGGTGGACGGCGTCAGCTTCTATCTTGACAAGGGCGAATCAATCGGCCTCGTCGGGGAATCCGGATGCGGCAAAACCACAACAGCCTTATCGATAATCCGGCTGCTCCCGCCGGAGGGAAATATCGTTGGCGGCGAGATCGTGTTCGGCGGCAGGGATATCACGCACATTTCCGAAGAAGAGCTGAGAGACCTGCGCTGGAAGGAGATATCGATGATATTCCAGGGCGCAATGAATGCGCGCAATCCCGTGAAGACCGTGAGCGACCAGATCGCCGAGGCGATCCTCATCCACGAGCACATATCGAACAAGGAAGCCATGGAACGGGTCAAGGACCTTTTCGAGCTTGTTGAGATAAACCCTGCGATGATGCGGCGCTATCCGCATGAGTTTTCGGGCGGAATGAGGCAAAGGGCGATAATAGCCATGGCGCTTGCATGCAATCCGAGGCTCGTGATAGGCGATGAACCGACCACGGCGCTCGACGTGATGGTCCAGGCGCAGATAATCGATCTTATCAACAGCCTCAAAAAGAAACTCGGCATGAGCATGATAATGATCACGCACGACCTTTCCATAATCACGGAAACCTGTGACAGGATCGCGGTGATGTATGCCGGAAAGATCGTTGAGATGGGCAACACGGAAGAGGTCGTGACCGATCCGCGCCATCCGTACACGCAAAGGCTTATCAGTTCATTCCCGAATATATATCACGAGCGCGTGATGGTGAAGTCGATACCGGGCGATCCGCCGGATCTGTTCAATCCGCCGGCGGGCTGCCGTTTCGCGGCGCGCTGCCATATGTCCCCGACGGAGGAATGCCGCTGTTCGGAACCTCTGCTCATCGATGAAAACAACGACAGGCATTTTGTCGCCTGCCATCTGAGGAGGGGTGCAAAATGAGCGAAAGCATGATAAGCGCAAAGGATCTTGTTGTGAATTTCAAGATCGGACAAAGCTTCATCGACGACAAGCTGCTGCACAAACAGAAGGTCGTTCACGCCGTGGATCATATCGATCTGAGCGTGGGCAAGGGCGAGATCGTGGCGCTTGTCGGCGAATCAGGTTCCGGCAAGACAACAACGGGACGTGCGATGCTTCAGCTTGTCAACTCAAATTCAAGCGAGATGCTCTTTGACGGTATGCCCGTGCGCAGCCGTGACAGGCAGTTCATGAAGGAGTTCCGCAGCCGCGCCCAAATGGTGTTTCAGGATCCGTATCAGTCGCTCAATCCGCGCTTCAACGTTTTTGAGATCGTGACGGAGCCGCTAACCTTAACCAAGCGCGCACTTTCACTTGCAGAAAAGGAAAACCTTGCGGTGCAGGCGCTTGAGTTTGCCGGACTGCGTCCCGCGATCGAGTATCTTTACAGATATCCGCATGAGCTTTCCGGCGGACAGAGGCAGCGCGTAAGCATTGCCACCTGTTTCATAATGAGCCCGGATTTCATCGTGGCGGACGAACCCGTTTCGATGCTTGACGCATCGGTTCGCGCGGATATACTTCAGCTTTTCGTCAATATGAAGGAGCAGAAGGGCACATCGTTCCTGTTCATCACGCATGACCTTGCGCTTGCGTGGCTCATCAGCGACAGGATCGCCGTGATGTATCTCGGGAAGATAATGGAGATAGGGAGCGCCGATCTGATCGCCGGTGGCTGCCAGCATCCTTATTCGCAGGCGCTTGTCAGCATACTGGCGATGGTGGGCGAGAAACACCGCACGGAACGCATCGTGCTTCGCGGTGAAACGCCGAGCGCCGTCGATCTGCCGAAGGGATGCAGATTCCATCCGAGATGCCCCTGCGCGCAGGAAAAATGCAGCCGGGAGGAGCCCGTGCTGCGCGAGATAGAACCCGATCACTATATCTATTGTCATTATCCGCAGGCGCCGCTGAGCGAGCTGCGCCGGAAGTAACAAAACGACTCTTGCGCCGTGCAAAAAAGCGCGGCGAGAGAATATAAACTTGCAGAAAGGAAACTGATCATGAAAAAGACGCTCGCAATGATTCTTGCGCTCATTATGGTGCTTTCGCTTGCCTCGGCCTGCGGCGGGACCGTTGAGCCTGAAACCTCCCCTGCGGAGGGCGGAGAGTCTCAGCAGGGAACTGCTTCTCCCGAAGCCACTCAGGCTGTGGAAGAGGGCAGCGATGAGCCCCTTGTGCTGCGTGTGGCAACAACCGATACCCCCGATACCAGGAACCCGATGACTACCCTTGGCATGGGCTCCAAGCAGGTGTATTCCCGCCAGGTATATGAGGTGCTTTTCGATTATGACCAGAATCTGGAGCTTACCCCGATCCTTGCCAAGAGCTGGGAAGTATCTGACGACGGACTTACCTGGACATTCCACCTCAGGGACGACGTCTATTGGCATGACGGCGAAAAATTCACCGCGGACGACGTTGTTTACACCTATCAGACGACGAAGGATTTCCAGCTTGGCGTGTATTATTCAACGATCGAACCGATAACGACCATTGAAAAGGTTGATGATTACACCGTGCGCTTCATCACCGAAAAACCGATGGTGAACATGGTTTCCGCAATGCTCTATATCGTGCCGGAACACATTTTCTCACAGTATGATACGCCGGACAAGATGAGCCAGTTTGCCAATGAGGAAATGATCGGCACCGGCCCGTACAAGCTTGCTGATTTCTCCGAGGGCGAATATGTCAAGTATGAGCTCAACGAGAACTACTGGGGCGAGCTTCCCAAGATCGACCAGCTGATCTATGTGTTCTTTGCAAATCCGGACACTGTGGTGCAGGCGTTTGAGAGCGGCGAGATAGACTTTATGGAGATCGAATCCTCTCAGCTTGAGTATGTGAAGGGCCTTGAATATGCCGGCATCCATACATATAACCAGCTTGGCTTCACCGAAATCGCGTTCAACTGCTGGGATTCGGCAGAATCAAAGGGCAATCCGCTCATGCTCAATCCCGCCGTGCGCACCGCGCTTGACTGGGCGATCGACAGGGACAAGATAATCGAGTATGCAAAGGGCGGCCTTGCAACCAATTGCGTGACGATCATCCCTGATTCCGCGGGCAAGTGGCATTGGCAGCCGGAAGGCGACGAGCTGCGTTCATATAACCCGGAGCAGGCAAAGGCCGTGCTTGAGGCGGCGGGCTTCACCGATACCGACGGCGACGGCATCCGCGAGGACGCGGAGGGCAACAAGCTTTCCTTCCGCTTCACCTGTATGGAGAAGCATCGCGAGACCGGTCTCATACTTCAGAGCAACTGGAAGGACATAGGCGTTGAGACAACGATCGAGTTTGTGGACAGCGCCCGTCAGACCGAGATCGTTTATTCCGAAAACTTCAACACCGATATCCTCATCTGGGGCTGGGGCGTGAAGTACGATCCTTCATACATGCTCTATAACCTCACCACCGATGCGATCGGCGGCGCGAGCGACTGCAATTACAGCAACGCCGATTATGACGCGCTGTACGAGCAGCAGAATTCGGAGCTTGACGAGGAAGCCCGTCTTCAGATGGTCTATGACATGCAGAAGATCGTTTATGAAGACGCGCCGTACATCCCGCTTTACATGGAATACTATGTTGAAGTGTATCGCGCGGACCGTTGGCAGGGCTGGCAGGAATGGCCTGCGGGCAACACGATAATGAGCGTGTATATGCTCAAGTATGTGACCCCGGTTGAAAACTGAATGAGTTGACAGTTCTCTCCTTGTTGGAACGGACGCCCCGGCAGATACTGCCGGAGCGTCCGTTCATTCTTCTGTCTCGTCCGTCGCCATGCGATAGCCGACGCCGATTTCTGTGAGTATATATCGAGGGGCCGATTGCGGCTTTTCGATCTTGCGCCTTATGTTGACCATGTTGACGCGAAGGATCTTGTTGTTGTCAGGCGCCCAGTAAGGCCCCCAAAGGGTTTTTAGAATATAGTCATAAGTCAAAACGTGACCGTGATGACGCGAAATGAGTTCAACGATATTGTATTCCACGGCGGTCAGGTGAATTTCTTCGGAGTCAACAAAGACCTTGCGAAGGTCGTAATCGATCAGAAAGCCGCCGGTCGAGTATTGTCCCTCCGGATGTTCATCGCCCGTTTCGCGCACGTTGCGGTGGCGAAGCGCCGTGCGCATCCGCGCAAGCAGTTCCGACGCGCCGAACGGTTTGGTGATATAATCGTCCGCGCCGAGATCAAGCGCCGCGACCTTTTCCTGCTCATGCCCGTGCGCTGAAACCACGATGACGGGCTTGCCGTACCACGGCCGGATCTGACGCAGGACCGCAAGCCCGCTCAATTCCGGCAGTCCAAGATCAAGCAGCACCATGTCCGGACAATGCGAGCTTATCATGGAAACGGCTATCTGACCGTTTTCGGCGGTGAGTATCTGATAACCGTTTGCCGAAAGCAGCTTCTCGAGCACGTCAAGTATTCTCGTGTCGTCCTCGACCACAAGTACGCAAATACCGTTGTTCATTCATCCTCCATCGGAAGCGTAAAGCGAAAGATCGCGCCTCCGTCCTCTACGTTTGCACCCTCTATTTGCCCGCCGTGCGCCATTACGATCGTGCGGCAGATGGAAAGCCCTATGCCAAGTCCGTGGTTGCCGCCGCCGTCACGCACGGCTGTGGCTTTGAAAAGCGCGTTGATCGCGGCGGCGCTCAATCCGTTGCCGTGATCCCGCACCGTGAAACAGGCGGCGCCCGGTTCCCTTATAACGGAAACATCCACAGGCCATCCGCCGCCGGAATACTTTATCGCGTTTTCCATGAGATTTGTCAGAACCTGCACGATAAGCGTCGCATCCATCTCAACAAGCAGCACTTCCTCAGGCGTGTTCACGCGAACCTCTGCCTCGGGGTAACGGAGGCGGATGCGCCCGACGGCGTCCCATATGATCTCATCAACAGGCTCAAGCGTGGTTTTGAGCATGTCCGGGCCGCCGCTTACGCGGGTGACGGAAAGAAGGTTTTCAACCATGCGCAGAAGCCATTCGGCCTCGGTGTGAATATCCTGCACAAGCTCGATGCGCGACCCGGCGGAAAGCTTTTCGTCGCTTTCCTCGATCGTGGAACAGGCGCTGATGATACCGGCAAGCGGTGTGCGCAGATCGTGTGAGATCGCGCGCAAAAAGTCGTTGCGAATTTTTTCCTTTTCACTTTCCATCAGTATGCTGTGCTGCTCATCGATAAGCTCGCGCCTTGCAAGCGCAAGCGCCGCCTGAGATACGATAAGATCCATCGCTGTAAGCAGCTCCTCGCCGGGGTATTTGTCAAAACCGAAGCGCATCGCAACGACGCACATCACCTCCCCGCGGGAGATAACGGGTATATACATAAAGGAAGAAGAACTGAACGAATCCGTGCCGACGCCGCAGCGTTTGCCGGTAGCAAAGCAGGCCTCGGCGGCGTTGAGCTCGCTTGGATATACGATGAGCCAGCGCGGAATCATGCAGCAGCTTTTTATGCCGTCCGCGCCGTGCTGATACACCACGCCGGGCTTGCCGGTCAGCTCGCACATGGATTCAAGCGTGATTAGCTCCAGACTTTCGGAGGCGGGGGAGAGCAGCAGGCGCTGATTGATATCGTTTATCAGCTTGGCCTGATCGTATTGCTGCTTTGTTTTTTTCAGTTCAGAGCTGAGTTGGCCGATGAACCCGCCCACAAGCACGGCCATCGCAAGGTAGATCACAAGAAGCAGAAAATAAGCGAGCAGCGGATGCAGCGTCAGCGTGTTGCCGAGAAGGATCACGCCTGCAAGCGCCGCGAATACGCTTGTCAGTATCCCGTGGAGCATATTGCGCGTGAACACCGTGGCGGTGATCACGGAAATGCCGGTTATTGCCGCGGACAGCAGCTCGGCCTTCAAAAACAGAGTGCATATGACCGCAAGGGCGCTGCAAACGGCAAGCGCTGCGGCGTCCGCGCCAAGGCCCGCGGCAAATCTTCCGCCGGAATATCTGTTGAATATGCTTTTTTCGCCGCCGTTCGCTTTCATGATTATATTTTATCACGTCGGGCGTTTTAAGCCAATACGGCCTCACGCAGCGGCCTTGTATATTGCGGCGGCCGGGTCGCTCAGGCGTTGTCGCATGCGCCGAGATCCAGCACCTGTCCGATGAAAATGAGGTTCACGTTGCGTATCCCGTTGATCGCGGCAAGACGGCTGACGGTCGTGCCGAAGCGTACGGCGATCTTTGTCAGGGTATCGCCGCGCTTCACGGTATAGGTATTCACACACGTCCCGCCGTCGGCGGCGCCAACGCGGATATAAAGCACCTGTCCCGCAAGGATGAGATCCGGATTCTTAATGTTGTTCAAAAGGACTATCTCGCCGACAGTCGTATCGTATTCACGGGCAAGCGCGCTGAGCGTGTCGCCCCGCGCGACGGTTATCGTGATAAGCTTTTGGGTTTTGGCGGCGGGCGGTATTTTATCGCCGGGAACCGATGCGGGTTCATCAAGCAGGATACCGTCGGTGAAATGATCCTTGTCAACATCGCCGCTTATGCCGCTCACAGAACCGGTATCTGAGTATTGCCAGCCGACGTAATCGGGCCATTTGCCGTTGGCTTCAGGCTCGCTGACGCCGTATTGGGCCACCCAAAGCTTCGCTTCGGAGGCAACGGCGCTGTTCCAAACGGATCTCGCACCGTAAGCGTCCGTATATATCACGGCGTCGCCGCCGGTTTTTTTCTTGAGCTCTTTGAGAAAGGCGAGCGCGTTGGCGTTGGCCGTCGCGGTTGAAATGTTGTGGGTGAAGCCATAATCCATCGCGGGCAGACAGTCGTATTCCTTGCCGGCGATCAGCCCCGTGAAAAAGTCGGCCTGCGCCGCGGCCTCGGCTTCGGTCGACGCGGTCATCGAAAAGTAAAAGCCGATCTTGAGGCCGGCAGCCTTTGCGCCGGCATAGTTTTTTTCGAAAAGCGGATCCTCATAATCATTATCCGCCCCAACGCGGATATATACGATCTCAATACCGTCGTCCGCGACGGATCCGAAGTTTATATCGCCCTGCCATTTTGAAACGTCTATGCCGTAATACACGGTGTCGGACGAGGGCGGAAGTCCGGCGGCCGACACGGGCGGGATCAACATGAATATCAGCGCCGGAACGATAAGTAAAACAAGAAGCTTTTTCATAAAGCACCTCCTGTGATACAATATGCCGCGCAAAAGCGGCGTGTGTGCGCGACGGCATAAAAAAGGACCGCCGCAGTGATGCGGCAGCCCTTTTTGCATTAAGAATGATTATCTGGCATTGCGCAGTGCAAGTATACGCTGCATCTCGTTGTAAACTATCATGTAGCCTTCATCCACGCCCATGCCGGGCTTTGCAAGTATCTGCACAGGCTGGGTCGCCATCGCGCAATGCACGCAAACCTGCGCGGAGCGGTCGGTTTCATTGCAGGTGCCGCCCTGATAAGCGCCAACGCCCTTCGCCTTGCAGTAAAGCACGGCTTCAACGGTGTTGTTTATGCCGCCGAGGTCAGGCGTCTTGATCTGGATCATATGGCCGGCCTTGTTATCGGCAAAATACTTGATGTCCTCGAGCGTGTTGCACCATTCGTCTGCGACGATCTCAACGTTGATATGCCTCTCGTCAAGCTCGCGTGTGAGCGCCTTGAGGGCAAGCATCTGCTTCTCGCGGTCTTCAACGTCCATGGGGCCTTCAATGCGAAGGTGGAACGGCTTCGCGATCTTCTCGAGCTTCGCAAGATAGTCAGCCATGCCCTTATAGTTGTCGTTGCCGAAGGCCGCGCCGATCGTGCCGTAAACATCGATGTGGAATATGGGCAGATAGCTTTCGCTCGTGCGCAGCTTGAGCACGCGGTCACGGAGCCATGCAACATACTCTTCAAGAAGCTCGCCGTGTTCGCCAAGCTTGGTCTTGACGTTGTTGATGAGGGCATGGGGCAGCACGTCCGCGCCCTTCATTATCATCTTGTCGGAATTGTTGTAACGGTCGTCGCCTGACTGTGTGAAAATATGCAGCGGTTCGGTCGCGATGGTGCAGCCGTATTCGTCAGCGACCACTTCGCACATGAGCCTGCCTGTCGCCTTGGCGACGGCGTCGAGCACGGCCTGGGTCATGCCGTAACGTATGGCGGTGTGGAGCCGCTTGCCGTCAACGGTGATGGCCTCGATCATCTCTGAAAGACCCTTGAAGCTGTCCGCTTCGCGGCCGATGAGGGCGGGCTTGATGTATTTTTCGATAACGGGGATGAAATCCTTTGCAAGGAAGAGCGGATCGCGTCCGCCGGCGCCGCTGTACTGCACGGCCGCGCAGTCGCCGTAAGCGATCTGGCCGTCTTCAAGCACGAGCATCACGGAGATAGATTCGCCGGCCTGACGGACCTTTGTGAAGCCGTCCGTCACGGGCGCGCCGATGTAGGCCGCGCCGTCGTTTTTTGCGCCGCGTTTGATCGCGCGCTGGTCGTCAAAGAAGAAGCCGGTGCGTCCGGCGGAGCATACAACGTTTTTGATCTTCATTTTATATTCCTCCAATTATATTTGTTATTGATTGTTAAAGCGGCAAAGCGCTGTCGTCATCTCATGCTCTGCGGACGGCCGACGAGCCTGCCCTTGCTGATGGCATAAACGTCGTCGATCACCATCTGGAAAGAGGCTTTGCGTTTTTCGGCCTTCGCGCGCTCCTCGATCATCGAGCGGTTGAACTCAAGCATGTCGGCGGGCAGGGGAACGCTGCCGGGTTCAAGTATGCGCACAGCGCCCGTGTTGTCGCGCGCGGGGAGCATCTTTCCGGCGTTGAAGCGCGAGGGCGCGAACGGGATATCGAGCACACCGGCCTGAACCGCGCGCACAGCGCCCACGGCGATATCGCCTTCGCCAAGCTCAAAGCATCTGTCAAGTATCGCGCGCGTTTCCTTGCGGATCACGTTCTTCTCAAGCTCGAGGTTCGCGGCGGTGCATTCCTGATCGCGAAGCATTGATATCACCTGCTTGGTGCAGCGCAGACCCTGCGCGTTTGCTTCCATCGTGGGCACGCCCATGGCTTCGTGCGGGGTTTTGACGATCACCTTTGTGGCCTTGGAAAGGGCCGCGGTTGCGCTGCCCCAGCTTATCACGCCGAAAGCCTTCGCTTCATCCTGGGGGAAACCGCCCATCCACTGATGGAAAACTGTGGTTATGACGACGTCCCTGTGTCCGCTCTTGTCGATATATTCGTCGGTCAGCTCCTCAAGCGTGCGTATGGCTGCGACGTCCTGCACGAGGTTGCCGCACTGGCCGTAGCCGACGGTTATGTTCTTGACGCCCTGTTCCGCGGCAAGCAGCGCTTCGATGATGGCTACCGCATGGGAGATGCAGGGGGGCACGAGCGTGCCGGTCAGCGGGCCGTAAGGCTCGCGGTTGATGGAAACGCCCGCTTCCTCATAAAGACCGGTCAGCCTGTCAACATACTGCCAGTCGGTGATCGTGCGTTCCATTGGAACGTTCTTTGCGTAAGGCAGATTGTATGATATTCCGCCGCCTTCATAGCTCGTGAAGCCGCCCGCATAGGCGATCTCCGTGAGCAGACGCGCATCAGGCGTGCCGTGGCGCACCTGTATCGGCGTATCGATGCTGTTTATGAGCTGACGGCAACCGGAAACGCCGTGGTTGACCGCCGGGAAACCGTTGAGCATGGAGCGCTTTTCCTTGATGGATTCGCGGATCCCGTTTTCAGCCTCCTCATAGCGGTTCTGTCTGGTATAGCTGTCAATGGTGGTGGGCAGCAGGTCGGCTTCGCCGTTATCCTGAAGGTATTTGAGCAGCTTGATCTGATCCTCGACGAGCGAAACGCCCGCGCGCGGCTGGATGAGGGTCGCGCCGCTGTTCTTTGCGTCAATCAGCTTCTTTGAAAAGATCTTTCTTTCCGGAAGCGATTTGTGGAATTCAACCGCCTCGTCAAAATCAACGTCGCGTCCGGTGGGCCACTGTGTGAGCACTTCCGCACGGATCTTTTTGAATACGTCCTCGGGTATGCGTTTATTTTGAAGTTCCATCCTCTTTGAGCTCCTTTTTCATTATGTTTAGCGCCGCATCGGGGTGTTTTGCCGATAAAAGCCCCATCGCGGCAAGTATGTATTTCCTGTCCACCAGCACCTTGGCTTCCTTTGGCTTGAGCGAGGCGGGATCGGCGGGATCCGTCATCGCAAACGAGGCGATTTTTCCGGTATGCTGCGTGTGTATGAGGGAGCCGCCGGTGACAAGTATGCGCGAAACGCTGCGCAGGTCCTTGCCGGTTTGCACATAAGTGAGCCCCATCATGGTGTATGCTTCCTCGATGCGTCCGGCGTGACGGGTGACGGCCGTGCGCACGGCCATGCAGGCAAGCGCTTCGTCGAGGGCCGTGTATTCGTCGGTGTCGGGCAGCTTATCCGTGTGCATGGCTATGCTCTCGATAAGTTCTGCGGCACGCTCGCATGTGAGTCCCGCAAGGGCTGCGATCGCTTCAAGCCCGGCGGCGTCCACGATGCCGTGTACGCTGTAACGCATCCCTATGTCGCCTTCAACGGTGCGCTTGACATAAGGCTCAGGCAGTCCCTTGTATACCGTGGCGGAGTTTTCGGGCATACCGGAGGCCACGGAGTAAACATCCGTCGTCGCGCCGCCGACGTCAACGCCCACAAGCTCGCCTATGCCGGGGTTGCCCTTTATGCCTTCGGAAAGCAGCTTCATCGCGTCCATGACCGCGGAAGGGGTGGGCATCATTATGCCGTCGATTATCTCATTTGCGCGGGAAAGGCCCTTTGCCTCAATGATGCGCCTGAGAAAGATCGAGCGGATCTTCTCCTGCGTCTGCGCAATGTTGAGCACGCCGAATTTGGGCATGATGTTGTCGCAGCGGTATATCTCGCGTCCGGCAAGCAGCTTCTCGCAGCGGCCTGCCGCCGTGCGGTTCCCGGCGATCACGATGGGGAAGTCGGCCTTGACGGTTGAGAGCGCTTCGGCATTGTGGATTATGCAATCCGTGTTGCCGCCGTCCGTTCCGCCAGCAAGGATGAATATGTCGGGCTTTTCATGCTCGATATATTCGATGTCCTCATCGGTCAGCTCGAACGAGAATGTGCGCAGCACCTTTGCGCCGGCGCCAAGACTTGCCTGCCTTGCGGCTTCCGCCGTAAGCTCGGGCACGAGGCCGCTTGCCATCATACGGAGGCCGCCGGCCGCGCTCGAACAGGCGAGGCGCATCCTGTAATCAAGCTCGCCTGTGCGTTCGCGCAGTTCGGCCATCGCCTTCTTGAGGCCGTCGTTTATGTCGGTCTGCACTGTGGTGTACGCCTGCGCGGTGCCGAGCAGCTCCCCGTTTGCCGCGTCGGCCGCTGTGACCTTTGTATAAGTGCTGCCAAAATCGATAAGCAGTATCGGTTCCATAAATGCAAGCCGCTTATTCGGTCACGCCGAGGTCTTTTTTAAGTTCGTCGATTGTGGTTTCAGGCGCTGTTCCCGGCGGGAACGCTCGGTCGAAGCCCATCGCCTTGAAACGCTTTTCGACCTCGTCAAACGGCTGCTTGCCGATGACGATGTTGCCGCCGACATAAAGCAATATACCCTTGAGGCCCGCCTCGTCGCACTTTTCGCGCAGACCGCGGCAGTCAAGCTCGCCTTGCCCGTACAGGGATGAAACGACTATTGCATCAGCGTTGGTTTCGATCGCCGCGGCAATATACTCTTCCTGGGATACCATAACGCCGAGATTGATAACTTCAAATCCTGCGTCTGTGAATGCGCGGTAAAGTATGGCGTTGCCGACGGCATGCACGTCGGCGCCGATCACGCCCATCACAAGTTTCTTCTTTGCCATTTTATTTCCTTTCAAAACGGTTATTTTCACTATAAAGGTGCGCCGTTTTCACGCCACACCTTTATGGCCGAGAACCGTCGACCAGAAGGTATTATACTATGTATTTATGAAATTGCTATGACCTTTGAAAAGATATACAGGGATACATGTTGTATACTCGAATACAAGGATATCGACATATTTCCCGCGCTGAGAGAGAGTAAATAAAAGAACGCGGGGAGGCGTTTTCCCCGCGTTCCATCCATAAAACGGTTATTTATTTCATCCTTGCCGCGAGGTATGCGCGGCGGCCGGTTTCGTACAGATTGTTGCCTGACGCATCGATCACAACGATCGCGGGGAAGTCGCGCACGGTGAGCTTTCTCACCGCCTCCGCGCCAAGGTCCTCATAGGCGATTATCTCCGCGCCGGTAATGCAGCGCGAGAGCAGCGCGCCCGCGCCGCCGATGGCCGCGAAGTAAACCGCGCCGTGCTTCTTCATCTCCGACACGACCTCGGGACTGCGTTTGCCCTTGCCGATCATGCCTGTTTCTCCGGCCTCGATCATCGCGGGCGAGTAAGCGTCCATGCGATAGCTTGTGGTCGGGCCTGCGGAGCCTATGGCACGGCCGGGCATCGCGGGCGTCGGGCCGACGTAATATATAACTGAATCCTTCACGGGGAAGGGCAGGGGCTCGCCGTTTTTGATAAGCTCGGTCAGGCGCTTGTGGGCGGCGTCGCGCGCGGTATATATCGTGCCGGAAATAAGCACGCTGTCTCCGCTTTTGAGCTTGCGCGCCTCCTCGCGCGAGAAGGGCGCTGTAATGCGTATCGGCATATCAAAGCACCTCCGTTTTGTGCCGCGTAACGTGGCAGTTGATGTTTACGGCAACGGGCAATCCGGCAATGTGCGTGGGCATGGCAAGGATGTTCACCGCAAGCGAGGTCGTCCTTCCGCCAAGTCCCTGCGGGCCGACGCCGAGCGCGTTTATACGGCCGAGCAGCTCCTCTTCAAGGGAAGCGTAAAACGGGTCCGGATTGCGCACGGCCGTGCTGCGCATGAGGGCTTTTTTGGCAAGCAGCGCGCATTTGTCGAACGTGCCGCCTATGCCGACGCCGACGACCGTCGGCGGGCACGGGTTGGGGCCTGCCTCTTCCACGACGGATACGATGAAATCCTTCACTCCGTCGATGCCGTCGGAGGGCTTGAGCATCTTGATCCTGCTCATGTTTTCGCTGCCAAAGCCCTTTGGCGCGACGGTAACGCTCACGCGGTCGCCGGGCACGAGGTCATAATAGAGCATGGCGGGCGTGTTGTCGCCGGTGTTCTTTCTGCGCAGGGGATCCTCGACAACTGATTTTCTCAGATAGCCATTTGCGTAACCGCGGCGCACACCCTCGTTGACGGCGGCTTCGGCGTCGCCGTCGATATACACGTCACGTCCGATATCAAGGAAGACACATGCCATGCCAGTGTCCTGGCAAATGGGTACGTGTTCATCCGAGGCAATGGTGTAGTTTTCAATTATCCTGTCAAGTATCTCCTGCGCGCCGGGCCAGTCCTCTTCATCCCGCGCCGAGGCGATGCGTTGCTTCATGTCTTCCGGAAGGGAGCAGTTGGCCTCTATGCAAAGGCGCTCCACGACCGGCGTCAGTTCCTGTGCTTTGAATATTCTCATTTGTTACCTCTGTGTGTTGTAAATGTAATCGAGGTGAGTGCCGTCGCGATAAATGACCTCCGCCACGGGACGGGTGCCTTTTTTGACGGGCTTGGGCACTCCGGTCATCTTTTCGGCCGCGGCTTTGAGCTCATGTATATCCATGACGTTGAGCCCCGCGCAGCGCAGCCTGTCATAAAGCTGTTTGTTCCGGGGGTTCACGGCGATGCCCTTCTGCGTAACAAGCACGTCTATGGTGCTGCCGGGCGTTGATATGCAGGTCACGCGGTCGGTCACGATGGGAAGCCGCGCGCGGGTCAGCGGGGCGATGATCATTGCAAGCTTCGCGCCGGCGGCGGTGTCGCTGTGTCCGCCGGAGCCGCCCATTATGCGTCCCGAAGAATCGGTATGTACGTTCACGTTGAAATCCGTATCGACCTCAGTTGCACCGAGGATGACCACGTCAAGGCTGTCCACAACGCTGCTCTTCGCGCCGGGGGAGGCATAGTGCACGGCGGATATCTCCTGATGACGGGGATTGTCGCGTATGGATTCAACCGCCCTGAGATCGAAGCACTGCACATCCATGAGCGATTCGAAACAGCCCTCGTTGAGCATGTCAACAAGATAACCCGTTATGCCGCCAAGCCCGAAGCTGCCGTGGATATGGTCGCGTAGCATGATGTCCTTGAGGAATTTCGCAGCCGCAAGCGACGCGCCGCCCGCGCCGGTCTGGAATGAGAAGCCGTCCTTCAAAAGACCGGAGGCTTCGATCACGCGCACCGCGTCCATCGCCATGCAAAGGCCCACGGGGTCGCGGGTGATCTTCGTTGTGCCTGAAACGATGCCGCGCGGGTCGCCGATGGAGTCAACGACGACCACCTGATCGACGTCGGTTTCGGGTATCGACCAGCCGGTCAGCGGGTAAGGCACAAGGCCGTCCGTTATTGCAACAACATGTTTGGCATAATGCGCATCCGGTATCGCGTAACCAAGAGAGCCGCAGGCCGATTTGCCGGTCTTTCCCGAAAGATTGCCCATGTTGTCCGCCGCGGGCGCTGCGATGAACGCAACGTCGACGGGCGTTTTGCCCGATGCGATATCGGCAGGCCTTCCGCCGTGGGTGCGAAACTCCACTGGCGCATCCATTCCGCCTTCGGAGATGAACGAGCCGAGCGCCTGGGACATATAGTCGGTTTGAAGCTTTGTCACAACGCCGCTTTTAATATGTTCCGCAAGCTCGGCGTGTACGTCAAAAAGCGAGCTTGCGTTGACCGTGAGGTCGCGTATGCCCAGAAGCGCGATCTCGCGCATGACCATGTTGAGCACATGATCCCCGTTCCTCAGATGATGATGGAAGGATATCGTCATGCCGCTGCGAAGGCCGCTTGCGACGACGGCCTCCCTTACAGTTGAAGTGATCTTACTCATTTTTACCTCCAAGCCCCAGGATCTCCGCCGCTTCAAGCGTCTGCCGCGCGCGGGAAACGATGGGCGCGTCGATCATTTTACCGTGAAGGGAAATTGCGCCGCGTCCCTGCGCCTTTGCCATCCTGATCGCCTCGAACACCTCGTGCGCGTATGCGATATCGGCGGCCGAAGGACTGAATACCTCGTTGATGAGGGGAACATGGCGGGGCGAAATCGCGGATTTACCGGTGAAGCCAAGGCTTTTTGCGTATTCCGCGTCAGCGCGCGCGCCCTCGTCGTCGTTGACGTCCGTGAACGGCGTATCGTAAACGTCAACGCCCGCTGCGCGCGCAGCGCATACCATGCGTCCGCGGGCGTATTCTATCTCGTGAGAGGCTTTTGTGCGCTTGCAGCGAAGGTCCGCCGTCAGATCCTCGCCGCCGAGGAACAGCGCGGCGACTCTTTTCGCGGCGGTCGCGATGGAGAACGCATTTTCCACGCCCATCGCGGTTTCGATGAGGGGGATGAGCTTGACCGTACCCTCCTCGATGCCGTGCCGTGCTTCGATCTCACCCATATATGCTGCGACGGTCTGCACATCCGTGGCGCAGCTTACCTTTGTGGGCATTATGAGCGCGGGCTTGAGCGGAACGACCTCGTCAAGATCCTTTTTCCAATACGGCGTATCGATGGAATTGATGCGCACCGTCACCTCGCATCCCGAAAAACCCATCAGGCCGATAGCGTTGCGCACGAGAATGCGCGCGGCGTCCTTTTGATCGGGGGCGACGGCGTCCTCAAGATCAAGAATAACGCAGTCCGCGCCGAGCGAATCTCCGTTAATTATTATGTTCGGGGTGTTGCCGGGCAAAAAAAGCATGCTTCTTCTCATATTTCAAACCTCCCCTGCGCTGCGGCGCACAGCGGTTTCAACCCGCGCGCGTATAACGCAGTCGAGCGCGCCGCGGTCGGTCACGCGAACGTGCGCATCCGTTACGCCCATCGCCGACAGTACGTCGCGCACGGTATTTTCGATTTCTTCGCCGAACTGTGCCGCAACGACGGATTCAAGCTCAACCGTTATGCCTTTTGCGGGCGTAAGCTCGATGATCGCATCGCTGGATTCAAGGGTCCCGGCGGAGGCCTTTTGCTTAATTTCCATTCTCAAAGGTCATCCTTTCTGCATCGTAGTCTAGCGCTCTCGACATTATATACCCGTGCGGCGGCCTATGCAAATCCAATCCTGCCGAGTATAATATATATATGGATATAGAGTATGCAAGCCCTCTTTGCGGGCACAAAAAAGAAGAAGTCATAAGCTTCCTCCGATCGACGGGCATTCGTTTTGACGAGGGGGCTGAGTTCACCGTGATCCTTCGCGAGGATGATGAGATCGTCGCTGCGGGCTCGCTTGACGGCAGCATAATCAAATGCGTCGGCACATCGCCCGAGCGTCAGGGCGAAGGGCTTTTTGCGAAGGTGCTCACGGAACTTTACAACGAAGCGTTCCGCCGCGGAATATCGCATCTCTTTCTTTATACAAAGCCTTCCAACCGCGCTTTGTTTGAAAGCCTCGGTTTTTCCTGCGTCGCTTCCACAAAGGATACGCTTCTTATGGAAAACAGGCGCAGCGGGATCGACAAATTCATCGCCGCCCTTCCGGAGGCGCGGGACGCGCGCGACGTCGGCTGCATCGTTGCAAACTGCAATCCGTTCACGCTCGGACACAGCTATCTCATGCACTATGCCGCCGCGCATTGCTCCTTCCTGTATGTTTTCATCCTTTCGGAGGATAAGGCCATGTTCCCGCCGGATGTGAGGCTTCGTCTTGCGCGGGAGGGGACGGCTGACATAAAAAACATCACCGTGCAGCCGTCGGGAGGATATCTTGTTTCATCCGCCACGTTCCCGACCTATTTCCTCAAGGAAAACGTGGATCCGAGCGAAGTCAAGTGCGCGCTCGACATCGCCGTGTTCACGCAGCGGTTTGTTCCCAAACTGAAGATAAAAAAGCGCTTTCTCGGAACGGAGCCGCTTTCGCCCGTGACAAACGCATACAACCGGGAGCTTATGGCCAATCTCGGGCAGTACGGGGTTGAAGTGATCGAGATCCCGCGCATGGAGGAGGACGGTCAGCCGGTGAGCGCAAGCCGCGTGCGGGAGCTGATACTTTCCGGCAGGGCGGAGCTTACGCGCCCGCTGGTCCCGGACGCAACATATGATTATATTATGAATACGGAGGAATAACGCATGTCATATTCGGCGAGGATGCAGACGAGCCACCTGTACAGCGTGTTTTTTGCGCCGAGAGGACGCGACAGGATATACGACCTCGGCATGCAGATATCCCAGATGTATTTGAGCCCGTATGACAAGCTCATCGGCATAATCGGAGAGTCCGGCTCCGGCAAAAGCATGCTCATCAAGGGCATGTTCCCGGGGCTTGATCTGACCAACGACGATAACGGCGTGAACACGCGCCCGCTGCCGCTGCTAGATCAGGATGAAGAAGGCCACGGCTTCTTCAAGGCGCATACATATCACGTTGATATACGCTTCGAGGCGGCGTTCACGCAGATGCACATACTTGCCGAAGCCATAATGCGTGCCGTGCAGAACGGCAAGCGCGTCATCGTGGAGCATTTTGACCTAATATATCCGATATTGCATGTGAACGCGAATCTTCTCATCGGCATGGGCGAGGAGGTGATAATCACGCGGCCGACTGTGTTCGGCCCGCAGCCGCAGGAAATATACAATATCGTATCGAAGTCCGTGCGGTACAGACAGATGGCGCATACGGCAGAGGATCTTATGGAGTTCTATATGCCGGAGGAAGAATTCAAACGCTGCCACCACGGCGATATAAAACACGGCTTCCTGCTGGTGTTCGAAAACAAGAAGCCGGAGCTTGACCTTGACGCGCTCGAACAGAAGGTCAAGGAGGCGATCGCGGCCGATTATTCAATATCCTTTCACGACGAGGGTCATATACTCATCGGCGACAGCCTGCATCCGTGCACCGGGCCGCGCACGCATGTGCCGAGCACCGGCTGTATTGAAAACTTCCGCCTTGTGAAACAGGTGTTTTATGATCCGATAGGGGACAGATACCTCATTGCCGGGCGTGTCGGCGACATTGTGTCGGCGAACGAGGAAGCGGAAAAGTTCAACGACATGACGCTCTGATATAAGCCCAAAAAGCGGACGGCCGAAGCCAAATGCGGCGCGGGCGTTCAAAGATATATCCAATACCTGCGCATGACATGATCGCCTTGTGCGCGATCGGTCGCGCTTATTTTGTCCATCAGTCTGCCGCCGAGCTTTTCGCAAACGTGTGCCGATACGGCGTTTGATTCGCTGATGTTCAGAAGCACTTTTGTCATGCCGTGTTCTTTTGCGATTTTAAGCCCTTGTCTGAGCAGCTCGGCGCCGTAACCTTTACCCTGTTGCGACACCCGAACGGCGTAGCCTATGCTTCCTATACCTGTTATGATTTCTTCCGTAAACTCGGTACGCAGTTGAAATTCGCCAATAAAAACGTCTCCGTCCACTGCCCAATAATGAAATCCAATGGGCTGGCCGGGTATTTGACCTGTTTCTTTTTTGTCATACCATTCTTTTGTCCTCGCGAACCAGCCGCCGTCTATACGGGCAGGATCGCTCGGAACAAAATATATAACATGGTTATCATATGCTTCCTGACAATACGCTTTGTATCCGTCAACGTATTCGGCGCGCCGTTCAATAAGCTTCAGCACAGGATGTTACCTCGATAATAAAATTGTTCGCGTTTAGAATATCACAGATCGGGATACGGGAAAAGCCGTGCCTTACTTACTGCTGATAAAAAGCACCTGTACGCAACAAAACACCGGATGGTTTTGAAGAAGACTTAAAAGTCGAGCAAAAAAATATCGCTGCCCACAAAAGGTGAGCAACGATATTGGCGCAACGTAACGTTGCTGGTACCGGAGGCGGGGTTCGAACCCGCACGCCCTTGCGGGCGGCAGATTTTAAGTCTGCTATGTCTGCCTGTTTCATCACTCCGGCAAATCACGAAACAATAACAATTATATGCGCAGCTTCTTTTCGCGTCAAGCCGACATATCGACAGCCGCGCCCGATTATGCTATGCTGATTGAAAAGCGAGGTTTTGATTATGGCAAAAATTGAACGCACGCTCCATGGCGGCTTTCAGGAGATACTGGCTGCGATCGACGACGCTGTGATGAACAACAGCGCTTCCGCAAGCTATGAAAACGGCTCCGATATGAATGTCGGCAACTGCCGCTGCGCCGTGCGCGTTTATGAGCGTTACAGCATGATAGGCAGCAACCGCGTCAGCCTGAACATAACCCTCGTGACGGACGGCTGCGGCACGACGCGCCTAAGCGCCATCACTTCGGGCGGCAGTCAGGCCGTCTTTTTCAAGATAAACACGTTTGGAGAGGATGCTTTCCTCGATACGATCGTATCGGCGCTCGACGTTTTCTCGCGCTGAAGCCGCAATGTTCATCAAAGCTTAATAATTAACGAAAACATGTCTGATTCAGCCTGTTTTGGACCATATGCGCCCGTTGAGGGGGATTGACGGCAAGAGGGGTGCGGACTAAAATATGGAAACTGTTTTGCGGGGCAGGCATGCGGCCGCGCGAACAGAAAAGAAAGGGTGAATCAGAATGATCAAGAAAATTGCCGCTTTTGTGGCGGCGGCGTCAATGCTTGTCTGCATGTGCGCCTGTTCAAACGCAACTACAACCACGGATATAACCCCGGCTTCGGGCACGACCGATGCAGCCGGTTCGACCGAAACCACGCAGGCTCCCGTTGACACCTCAGCGCCCGCTGTGAGCGAAACAGCCGGTCAGGGCGTAGATGAAACGGCGGCGCTTGATGCGTTTACGGCGATCCTCACGGATGTGTCGGACAACTATCAGCCTTCAACGGCGGGATGCTCGCTTTCAGCGGCAAAACTCGCCGGAGAGCTGCTTGACTGGAACGCCCAGTACGTTCTGAGCGCCGAAAGTATAACCGCTGCGGCAAAGAGCTTCGTTGAAGCGCTTGACGAAGAACATGCCTCCGCTTTCGAGCAGAAGCTCGGCGACATATATGCCGCTGCTCAGTCGCTGTTGCAGGACGGCGCAGCCGATACGCTTTCAAGCGCAGGCTATACGCCGACTTCCTTCCCGTGGAGCCTCGACGCCGTAACGGCGTTGTTCACTGCGCTGTATTCCGGCACGGGATATACGCTCCCCACGGAATGAAAAACGGTAAAAAATAAAAGCGGGGCCGCCACTTGAGGCGGCCCCGCTTTTTGTTTCAACGCGCGAAGTGCTTATAAAGCTCTCGCGCACAATCTCCGGAAGCTTCCTTTTTGACGCGCAGCGTGATCGCGTCGCCTTCGACGGTGATCCCGGCATTTTTGAAAAGATCGCGCGCCTGCGCTTCTATCCCGGCCATGCCGTGGTAGAGCATACTGACAGCGTCGCATTCGCCGTCGTGCTTTATCGCAATGCCGGTGAAGCCGGGCTTTTCGGGCGCATTCGGAACAAGCTTCGTGCCGACCGAGCTTTCAAACGTCGAGCGCACATAGACCGGAATGTTGAACCTGAGCGCCGCTTCGACCGCGCGGGGATGCACGACGCCTGCGCCGAGTCGCGCAAGCGAAAGCATATCGGCGCACGACATCTCATCGAGAAAGCGCGCTTCGGGCACAATGCGCGGATCGCACTGCGCAACGCCAGGAACATCGGTATAGATGACCGCTTCGGATGCGCCGAGATAACCCGCGACGCACACGGCGGACGTATCGCTTCCGCCGCGGCCGAGGGTAGTGACCTCGTTATCGGGCGATACGCCCTGAAAACCGGTTATCACAGCCACATTGGAGCCGTTGAGCACGTCCGTCACACGGGAGGTGTCCATACCTGTGACCTCGGCGCAAAGATGGGCGCTGTCGGTTTTTATCATGGCGCTCATGCCGTTCATAGGCACGGCCGCCATGCCGCGCTCGCAAAGCGCATCCGCGAATACGCACGCGGAGATCGTTTCTCCGCAGGACATGATGAGGTCGCGCGTCACGGGCTGCGACGCTTCGCCCCGCACGAGCGAGAGGAGCGTATCCGTTGCGTAAGGCGCCCCGCGCCTTCCCATGGCGGACACGACCGCGGCGACGCCGTATCCCGCGCGCAGGTATTCCGCAATGCGTTCCATTGCGCATCCGCGCGCTGTTTCATCCGCGACGGAGGTGCCGCCGAATTTCAAAACTGCAATTTTCATATGTCTATCTCCAAACAATTTGATTCACCGTAAATCCTTATGCCGTTGTTCATGAGAAGGAGCGCGGTGACGCCTTCGCCTTCGACGAGACGGCCGCAAAACGATCCGTCATATACAGCGCCTGCGCCGCAGGAGGGGCTGCGTTCCTTGAGCACGGCGATCCTGCAGCCGTAAAGCCGCGCAAGTCTCAGCGTTTCCCGCGCGCCGCGCATATAGTTGTCCGTCACGTCGAGGCCGCTTTTGGCGTATACGCGCACGCCGCGTATCTCCGAAGGCTCGCGCGGGGTGGATAGCCCGCCGAACACCTCCGGACAGACGGGGATGAGCGTATGCTTTTCCATCAGCTTCAGCACATCGCCTGAGACCGGGAGACGGTCTGCGTTATAGCGGCAGTTTACGCCGAGAAGACATGCGCTTATGAGAATGTTCAAAACGACCTCCGGAATTTTTGTTTACACAGGAATATATCATGTCTTGATGGCTTTATCAATATCCGTCGCCGCGCGTCAAAGGACAGACAGCAAAAGATATGCAAACGGCATAAGCACGGCAAGTCCGATTGCGTTTGCGGCAATGAACAGCGCCATATAGCGTCCGGGCTTCGCGCCGTCGCTGTTTGCATACAGCTTGAGCGAGATAAGGCTCGCGAGGGAGGCAACCGGCGTGCCGAGACCGCCGATGTCGGTGCCGAGGAGCAGTGCGCGGCTGTTTTGGGAAAAGCCTGATAACAGCACGGCGGCCGGTACGTTGCTGATGACCTGGCTCGACGCGGCGGAGGTCAGCAGCGCGTCGCGCCCGAGCAGCGAGGTCAAAAGCGTTTTGACGGCGTCTATACGGCCCATGTTGCCGGAAAAAACAAAAAAGCAAATGAATGTGACGAGCAGCAGATAATCGACCCTGCGAAGAGTTTTTCCGGAAAAAGCCAGACAGCATATCAGCGCGGCGGCCGCCGGAACGGCATAGTGCAGCACGCGGAAAACCGAGAGAAGACAGAGAACGAACAGCGCGCCGAACATTGCGGCGAGCCGCGGCGAGGCCGGCCGTTCGTGTTTGCCGAGATCAAGCGATATCGTGCCGTGCGCGCCTATGCGCGCCGCGGGTATGATAAGCAGAAGCGAAAGCGCCGCCACAGGGAGCACGCACGCGAAAAACGAACCGGCGTCCATCGAGTATTTTGCAAAGAGATAAAGGTTTTGCGGATTGCCCACGGGCGTCGCCATGCTGCCGAGGTTCGCCGCGACGGTTTGGAGAACGATTATATACGGCGCGCTTTCCGTCCGGCCCGTCATTGCGAGAACCAGCAGCGCGAACGGCACGAAGGTTATGAGAGCAACGTCGTTTGTGACGAGCATGGAACTGAAAAACGGCAGCAGAACGAGGATGAGCGAAAGCAGATACGCGCTTTTTTTGCCGGAAAGGAGCTTGCGCGCAAGGATGTCGAACAGGCCGCATTCCTGAAGCCCGGCGGTGACGCACATGAGCGCGAAAAGGAGCGAAAGCACCCGGTAATCTATATAGGAAAGATAAAGCGCGTCCGGCTTCACAAAAAACATCGAAACGATCGCGCACGCGGCTGCGATCACGAGCACCGTTTCCTTTTTGGCAAACGCGGATATTCCATGCAGTAATTTCAAATTGCCGCCTCCAAGCCTGAAATCTACGGCAAATACTAACACAATATCCCATGCTTGGCAATAAAAAAGGGCCGCAATGCGGCCCGAAAAGAAGCGTGTTTTACTTTATGAAGAATATCGCGCTGACGATATCGAACGCGGCGCACAGGATCATGCTTACGCCGATCATGACCGTTACGGCCTTTGCCGTCGAGAAGGGCGCGAACACGACGATAAGGCCCAGGATGATCGCGACCACAGCGGCGATCACAACGCCGACCCAATAACGGCTTTGGTCGTTTTTAAGCTCGATGCCCGCCTGAAGCTTGAGCGTGCCGTTAACCACGATGCCGAGACCGAGTATGATATACACGATCGAAACAAGCAGCGACGGTTTGATGAAGAATATGATCGCGGCGATCACAAGAAGAAGCCCGATGGGCAGACCGGATCGGTCCACAAGGCCGGAGCCTCTGCGTGCAAAATACGCCGTCATTCTGATGACGCCGAATATGAGCAGCGCTGCTGCAACGAGGATCGCGACGGCATTCGCGGTGATATCCGGTATGCAAACGAAGAGCAAACCGATCGCGAGATACGCGAGCGCGATGACGAGCGTTTGTTTGCGAAGCTGCTTCATAAGTTCTGACATAGTTATTGCCTCCTTTGCGGCTTATAGTATAATAATATACAAAATTGTTCCAAAATCAAGCGCAGTATATATTTGTTCATATATCGATAGGATACCCGCCGCTGTGCTATAATAACATCAATTGATTAAGGAGATTTCGTATGAAAAGAGATTTTGACACGATCATCATAGGCGGCGGACCGGCAGGCCTGACGGCGGCTGTTTACGCATTGCGCGCGGGCCTTTCCGCGGCGATCTTTGAAAAGCAGTTCATCGGCGGACAAGCCGCGCTCACAAGCGATATCGAGAATTTTCCCGGCTTCATAAGCGTCGGCGGGCAGGAACTGACCGAGCTTATGCACAAGCAGGCGATCGCGCACGGCGCTATCACGGTGTCGCGCGAGGCGCGCTCCGTCGCAAAGGGCGAGGACGGACTTTTTACGGTTGAAACAAAGAAGCAGCCGTACACCGCGGCGACAGTAATATACGCCGCCGGCGCGTCGCCGCGCAAGCTGGGCATCGAGGACGGCTTTGAGGGCGCGGGCGTGAGCTACTGCGCAACGTGCGACGGCAATTTCTACAAGGGCAAGACCGTTGCCGTGATAGGCGGAGGCAACACGGCGCTCGAGGATGCGCTGTATCTTTCGCGCATAGTCAAGAAGGTCTACCTTATCCACAGAAGAAACGAATTCCGCGCCGGGCGGATAATGATCGAGCGGGCGGAGAACGCCGCCAACATCGAAACCGTGATGGAGACGGTGCCTGTCATGCTCGAGGGAATCCCGGGCGAGCGCGTGACGGGCGTGCGTGTGAAGAACGCCGTTTCGGGCGAGGAGAAAAGCATATCGGTGGACGGCATATTCATGGCCGTCGGTCAGGAGCCGAAAAGCGCGCTGCTTGCAGGCGTCGCCGAGCTTGACGGCGGAGGCTATGTCGTCTGCGACGAGCGTATGCGCACATCGGTGCCGGGCCTTTTCGCGGCGGGAGACGTTCGCGTAACGCCGCTTCGACAGGTGATAACCGCCTGCGCGGACGGCGCCGTCGCCGCCAATGAAGCCGCGGCGTATATTGCGGAAAATTTCTGAATCAAAACATCTGAGGAGAACAGCCATGAAGAAGACCGATGAAAAATACCTCGCATATTGCGGCATACTGAAAAAAGAGCTTGTCGTGGCGCTTGGCTGCACGGAACCCATCGCGCTCGCTTTTGCCGCCGCAAAGGCGGAGGAGATCCTCGGCGTGCTGCCTGAAAAATGCGATCTCGACGTGTGCGGCAATATCATTAAAAACGCAAAAAGCGTTGTGGTGCCGAACACGGACGGGCTCAAGGGCATACCGGCAGCGGTCAGCGCCGGCATAGTCGCCGGCAAAAGCTGTGACAAGCTCGAGGTGCTTGCGGGGATAAAGCGCGAGGACGTCGCAAAAATCGCGGATTTCATGGCTTCGTGCGAGATAAACGTCACGCCGGCGCGCTCGTCAAAAACGCTCTATATCGACATAACCATTTCACGCGGGTCGGATACATCCCGCGTCGTGATCGCAGACGCGCATACGAACATCGTGCGCATGGAGAAGAACGGCGAGGTCCTAATGAGCGTCGACGAGGGAGAGCAGCAGGCTGAATTCGACCGTGAATATGGTCTTTTGAACGTTGCGGACATAGTCGATTTTGCCGATACGGTCGATCTTGCGGATATAGGCGAGCCGATAAGGCGTCAGGTCTGCCTCAACACGGCGATATCCGCCGAGGGTATCGAGCACGGATACGGCGCGCAGATAGGCCGGGTGCTCGTGCTTGCAAGGAAAGACGACGTATACACGCGGTGTCAGGCCGCCGCGGCCGCAGGCAGCGACGCAAGGATGAGCGGCTGCGAGATGCCCGTGGTCATCGTGTCGGGAAGCGGCAATCAGGGCATGACTGCGAGCCTCCCTGTGATAGAATACGCCAAGCTTACGGGCGCAGGCGCAGAGAAGCTGATGCGCGCGCTCATCGTGTCCGATCTTGTCACCATCCATCAAAAGACCGGCATTGGCAAGCTTTCCGCATATTGCGGCGCGGTAAGCGCAGGCGTCGGCGCGGCTGCGGGCATCGCTTATATCGACGGCGCCGGCGTTGACATCATCGCGCACACTATCGTCAACGGCGTCGCGATCACAAGCGGGATCGTGTGCGACGGGGCGAAACCCTCCTGCGCCGCCAAGATCGCCACGGCGGTATACGCGGGCATTCTCGGCTATGAAATGTATAAAAACGGCCAGCAGTTTTATGCCGGGGACGGCATCATAACCAAGGGCGTGGATGAAACGATAAAGAATGTCGGCAGGCTCGCGCGCGAGGGTATGGCGGAGACTGACCGCGAAATCCTGCGTATAATGACGGGCGGAAAAGACGAATAAAAGTTTATTCACTAAACAATATTGCCGTGCTAACCGTGCTGGTTTATAATGAGACTAATGAAGCGAAGGGAGAAACATGATGGATTATATCGAATATATCATTGAAGCGTTCAAAAAGGTGGTTTCCATACCCAGCCCCACCGGCATGACAAGGGAAGCCGCGCTGTATACAAAGGCAGAGTTTGAGGCGCTCGGTTTCAAGGCGGAGCTGACGCGCAAAGGCTGCGTGCTGGTCGAGCTTGGAGGCAGCGGGGAACCGCTGCTGCTTTCCGCGCATCTTGACACGCTCGGCGGCATGGTGGCGGAGATAAAATCCACAGGCGCGCTGCGCATCATGCGTGTGGGCGGCCTTAACGCCAACAATGTTGAAACCGAAAACTGCACGATTGTCACGCGCGCGGGGAAGAAGATATCCGGCGTCTGCCAGCTTGAGAACGCATCCATACACGTCAATTTCAAATACAACGATACCAAGCGCGATTTTGACACCGTTGAGGTGCTGCCCGATGAAAAGGTGTTTTCAAAGGAGGATACGGAAAAGCTCGGCGTCGCGGTCGGCGATTATGTCTGCTTCGATCCGCGCACGACCTATACGCAGGGAGGCTATCTCAAGAGCAGGTTCCTTGACGACAAGCTGTCCGTGGCGGTGCTGCTGGGCTTTGCAAAGTTTATAAAGGATACGGGCGCGAAGCTCCGCCGCAAGGTATATGCGTATGTGACGGTATATGAAGAGGTGGGTCACGGCGCGTGCGCGTCCATACCGGCGGATGTTGAAGAAATGATAAGCGTTGATATGGGCTGCGTTGGCAGCGGACTTCAGTGCAGGGAGACACAGGTGAGCATATGTGTGAAGGATTCGTCCGGCCCGTCCGACTTCTATGTGACAAACGCGCTCATCGATTGCGCGAAGGCGGCGGGTGTCGATTATGCGGTCGATATATATCCGGGATACGGCTCGGACGCGGATGCGGCGCTTTCCGCGGGCTATGACGTGCGTCATTGCGTGATAGGCTCCGGAGTATACGCCTCGCATGGATATGAGCGCACCCATCGCGACGGGATCAAGGCCACATTTGATCTTCTTCGCGCATATACACTCGCAAAGTGACAATATTTATAGCTTTTGCTTGCCATGCACGGCAAGTTCTGCTAGAATATACAAGGCTGTAAGCCAAATATCAAAGAAAGGAGCCGAGAGGATGGCAATGAAGGATAAAAATGATGCAAACAATAATGGGACTCGTGCGTCCTCACGGCCTGCCGCGTGATCTTTTGATCGTATAAACGCTTTTCGGGGCCGCGGACGTACCGTCCGCGGCCTTTTTGCGCGCGCAGGGAGGAAAAGGGTATCAACGGACAAAGGAGGGGGATGCGTTGGAAACGCAATTCGAAAAACAAAAATACGGCAAGCTCAACTGGAAACTGGTGCGCCGCCTTGTGAAGGGCAACGGCTCTTATTTCGCGCTTGCCACGTTGTTTCTGCTTATCGCAGTGGTAACTGCGTATTGCGGCCCGCTGGTGGTGAGCTTTGCCATCGACTATGTTATAGGAACTGAAAATTCGAATATGCCGGCATGGGTGATGAACATCATCGACGGATACGGCGGACGCGAGTTCCTGAGGAGCGAATACTGGCTGCTTGCTGTCGCGTTCGTTGCGTTCACGGTATTGAACGGCGCCGCGACATATCTGCGCAGAAAGTTCGTTGCCATGGCAAGCGAAGGCATTGCCATGAAAACGCGCAATGCGCTGTATTCCCATCTTCAGCAGGTGCCTTACGATTATCACAAGCATGCTTCGACGGGCGATCTTGTGCAGCGCTGCACGTCGGATGTTGAGACCGTGCGTCAGTTCATATCAAACCAGCTCCTTGAGGTGATAAGGACGTTTGTTATGGTCGGCGTGGCGTGTTATATAATGTTCTCGATCGATACGACAATGTCGGTCATATCGATGGCGCTGCTGCCGCTGCTGCTCATAATGAGCTTCGTTTATTTCAAAAGCGTGAAGGATCAGTTCCGCCTTTCGGATGAAGCCGAGGGCAAGCTGTCCTCAACGCTTCAGGAGAACCTGACGGGCATGCGCGTCGTGCGCGCGTTCGGTCAGGAGAGGAATGAGCTTGACCAGTTCACGGCATGCAACGATGATTACAGGAAAAAGACATTCCGCCTGATTAAGCTGATGGGCATATACTGGGGCTCAAGCGATTTTATCGGCTATACGCAGATCGCGATAACGCTGTTTGTGGGCGTTGTGTTCTGCGTCAAGGGAAGACTGACGTTAGGCAATCTTCTCGTGTTTTCAACATATGTCGGCATGCTGACATGGCCGGTAAGGCAGCTCGGCCGCGTGCTTGCGGATCTTGGCAAGGCGACGGTATCGCTGGGCAGGATAGATGAGATACTCTCCGTTCCCGCGGAGGAGGAGCCGGGCGCCGCGCTCAAAAGCGAGATAAAGGGCAAGGTGGAGTTCAGAAACGTCTGCTTCGGATATGACAGATATGACGACGTGCTTTCGGATATTTCATTCACGGCGTCACCGGGGGAGACAATCGCGATACTCGGATCGACGGGATCGGGCAAAACGAGCCTCGTGCAGCTTTTGCAGCGGCTCTACACATGCACGGCAGGCGGGATATATATCGACGGCGTGAATATAAACGACATCGAGCACGGCTATCTGCGCTCGCATATAGGTATCGTTTTGCAGGAGCCGTTCCTCTATTCGCGCACGATAATGGACAATATCAGCATCGTCCGTCCGGACGCGGACCCGAAGGACGTTTATAACGCGGCGAAGATCGCGAGCGTGCATGACGTGATACGTCATTTCGAGAACGGCTATGACACCGTCGTCGGCGAGCGCGGCGTGACCCTTTCGGGCGGGCAGAAGCAGCGTGTTGCGATCGCCAGGATGCTCATGCAGAACGCGCCGATAATCGTTTTTGACGATTCGATGAGCGCCGTGGATACGGAAACGGACGCTTCAATACGCGAAGCGCTTCGTATGAGGCGAAGCGAAACGACGACGTTCATAATCTCGCACAGGATAACAACGCTTTGCGAGGCGGACAGGATAATTGTGCTCGAGCACGGAAAACTCGTGCAGCAGGGCACGCACGAACAGCTTGTGGCCGAGGAAGGCCTTTACAGGCGCATCGCGCATATACAGAACGCGCTCGAGGAAGATCTTGCGCGGGAGCTTGGGCCAAAAGGAGGTGAAGCGAATGAGTAACACAGCTATCAATGAGCAGGACTTCAACGATACCAAGGTCGATTTCTCCATTTGGAAGCGGCTGTTTGCATATGCTTTCAAGTATAAGAAGAACTGTGCGTTCCTGATCGCGACGAACATCGGCATTGCCCTCATAGATATCGTGTATCCGCTCATGAGCAGATACGCAATAGACAATATGATAGGCAAGGGAACCACGGCGGGCCTCGGCTGGTTCATCGCGCTGTATATCTTCTTCGTTCTGCTTCAATCCCTTGGCGTGATGCTCTTTGTCACGCAGGCGGGCCATATAGAGATGAACGTCTCATTTGATATCCGCGAGCAGGGCTTCAGGAAGCTGCAGGAGCTTTCCTTCTCCTTCTATGACAAGACCGCGGTCGGCTATCTCATGGCGCGCATGATAAGCGACGTCGGCCGCCTTGCGGAGATGATGGCGTGGAGCATGGTCGACCTTCTTTGGGCGCTGACATATGTTCTGGGCGTAACGGCAGCGATGTTTGTGCTCAACTGGAAGCTCGCGCTCCTTGCGCTCGTGGTGATACCGCCGCTTGCGGTGATATCGCTCGTGTTCAAAAAGAAGATACTCGAGTATCAGCGCAGGGTGAGAAAGACCAATTCACGCATAACCGGAGCTTTCAACGAGGGCATCATGGGCGCTGTCACAACGAAAACGCTCGTGCGGGAAAAAGCGAATTATGCTGAGTTCGCGGAGCTTACGGGCACGATGAGAAAAGCGTCCGTCCGCTCGGCCGTGCTCAGCGCGATATTCATGCCGATGGTGATGTTCCTCGGCTCGATAGGCACGGGCATCGTGCTTTACCGCGGCGGCGTGGAGGTCATGATCGGCGCGATAGGCTTTGGCACGCTTTCTGCGTTCATATCCTATACGACCAACTTCTTTGAGCCGATCCAGCAGCTTGCAGGCATACTTGCGGAGCTGCAAAGCGCGCAGGCCAGCGCGGAGCGCGTCATACATCTTGTCGACACGCCCTGCGACATCGTGGATACGGCGGAGGTGATCGAAAAATACGGCGACAGCTTCGATCCGAAACGCGAAAACTGGGAACCGATAACCGGCGACGTGGAATTCCGTCATGTGGATTTTGCGTACAAGGACGGCGAAAAGGTGCTGGAGGATTTCAACCTGCATGTGAAGAGCGGCGAAAACGTCGCCCTCGTGGGCGAAACAGGCGCGGGCAAGAGCACGATAGTCAATCTTGTGTGCCGCTTTTATGAGCCGACGTCTGGCGAGGTGCTCATCGACGGACGCGATTACAGGGAAAGAAGCCAGCTTTCTTTGCAGGCAAACCTCGGTTATGTGCTCCAGTCACCGCATCTGTTTTCCGGCACGATAAGAGACAATATCGCATACGGCAGGCGGGATGCGACGATTGAGGAAATCAGGGAAGCGGCGCGCATGGTCAGCGCGGAAGGCTTCATCCTCCGTCAGGAGCATGGATACGATACCGAGGTGGGCGAGGGCGGAGCGCGCCTTTCAACAGGCGAAAAACAGCTCATTTCCTTTGCGCGCGTGATCCTTGCGAATCCGCGCATCTTCGTGCTTGACGAAGCGACGAGTTCCATCGACACGGAGACGGAACAGCTCATCCAACAGGCAATAACAAAGGTGCTCAAGGGACGGACGAGCTTCATCGTGGCGCACAGGCTTTCCACGATAAGGAATGCGGACCGCATCCTCGTTATACGCGGCGGAAAAATAACGGAGGAAGGCACGCACAGCGAGCTGTTGCGAAAAAAAGGATATTATTACGACCTGTACACGACGCAGTTTTCCGAGGAGGCCTCAGGCGCGATACTGGACGACTGACGCCGGAAACAATGGAGGACGCCAAATGCGGCGTCCTCCAATTTTTCTGCCTGAAACCGTCCGGATGCTTGCTTGCGGCGCGCGGATTTTATTAACTTTCGGCAAACAGCCGCCCAAATCCTACACATTCCCTTTAATATGTGTTACAATTACAAAAATCGAAGCGGATTTGACCGGATTATGCACCTGAGGGGTAATCAATGAGAAAAATTACGGCAGTATCTCTGGTTTTGACAATCATCCTGTGCGCGCTTGCACCGGCTTCGGTTACGCTTGCCGAAACGGGCGCGGACATGGTGCGCGTTCGCCTTACAACAAACAACGCAACATCCATCGTGATGAATGTTACGGGCGAATATTTTATCAACGAGAACGGCAGAAGCTTCAAAGGGGGAAGTCTCACGCTTCGCGCCGAGAACGGCGCGATCACGCTTACCCATTCGACCGAGGGCGAGCTTTATACAGGCGCTTCTTTCACGATAAAGCGCGTCAGCATGGCGCCTTCTTCGGGCGGCATGTACTTCAATTCAAGAACATACCTCGGCCACTTCAACGTCAGACTGCTTTCTTCGGGCTATATACAGGTGGTCAACGAGGTGCCGCTCGCGCATTATCTTTATGGTGTTGTCGCTTATGAAATGAACAACAACTACCCGCTCGAGGCGCTCAAGGCGCAGGCGATCGCCGCAAAATGTTATGTGATAAACAGCATCAACGCTGCTCCGAACGCGGAATATCATATCGGGGACACTTCTTCGGATCAGGTATACAAGGGCTATTACGGTTCGGCGAAGAACGTGATCGAGGCTGTGGATTCCACGCTCGACAAGGTGCTCACCGTGAACGGGAAGCTTTTCTGCACATATTACAGCGCGAGCAACGGCGGCGAAACCAATCTTGTCACATACGCATGGCCGACCAAGAGCGTCTCGAACGCCGGTTATGCGATAAGCACGGATGATTATGACCTGATAAACTCGTATTCGCTGAGAGAGACCGTGCGTGTACCTATAAACAGCACGGGCACGATCTCGCAGGGACTTTATGATCTGCTTGTCGCAAAGGCATATGCAGCGCTTGGCGTTATGCCGACGGGCATCGCCGCCATAACGGCGGTTTCTATGGATACACCGCAATTCAACGGTACGGCGCGAAACCTTACCAGGGTGACCGTGACATATGACATAACCGCGGATATCGGCACATACAGGGACCTTGTCGTCACCTTCAGCGCAAGCGAGCTTTATACCTATAAGGCGGTATCGAACGCAAACCTTCGCATATACTGGGGCGAGCTTGCGTCCGACGGAAGCTGTTACTATATTTATCACGTTCGCTGGGGCCACGGCGTCGGCCTTTCCCAGCGCGGGGCGCAGCAGCGCGCTTCAGCGGGACAAAGCTATCAGGAGATACTTGCGTTCTATTATCCGGGCGCGCAGCTTGCATCGATCAACGTCGCCGCACCCGTGGACCCGATCAAACCGAGCTATGTCGCCTCGCTGACGCCGATAGGCACGGGGAAGACCACGGCTTCGGTCAATTTGCGAAGCGGCGCCGGAACGACATATACGTCCCTCGGCAAGCTTGCCTCAGGCACGGCTTTCACGGTGTACGAGCAGAAGGACGGCTGGTATCACATACTTGTTGACGGCACGGTGTATGAGGGATGGGTGTACGCGCAGTATGCGTCGTTCACGACCTCTGTTACGCCGACGCCGTCAGGCTCGGCTTCGACTGATACGTCCGCTTCCCCCGGCGCTTCACAGGATCCCGCCGTTTCATTATACGGCGTATGCACGGGCGAGGGCGTGAATTACCGCAAAGGGCCGGGCGTTGAATACGACAGGATAAAGAAGATCGCGAAAAACACCCAACTCGGCATTATATCGCAAAGCGGTTCGTGGTATTACGCGGTCTGCGGCGGCGATTACGGATACATAAGCGCGAGCTATGTGAAACTGACGGCCGCGCCGACCCCGTCGGCAACCCCGGCTGCAACGCCGTCCGTGACGCCGTCCGCGCAAACCTCGCCGTCCGCATCACCGACGGCGGATGCGCCAGGCACGACATATGCGACGGGTGTGATAACGACGGACGGAGTCAACATGCGCAAAGGGCCGGACTCTTCATACGACTTGCTGAGCAAGCTTTCGAAGAACACCGGCGTCACGATACTATCTCAGGAGGGTAACTGGTACAAAGTGCTTGTCGGCACGGTTACAGGCTACGTTTATAAGGATTATGTTAAGTTCACCGGCAGCACGACCGTCGGCGCGGCGGAACAAACGCCGGCAGCCTCCGATCACGGAGAGGGAAAGACCACGGGCAGCGTGAACATGAGGAAGGGCGCGGGCGTAGGCAACGAACGGATAAAGACGCTTGCAAAAAACACGCAGCTCAGCCTTTATGAATTGAAGGACGGCTGGTATCGCGCGAAAACCGCAGACGGAACGGAAGGCTGGGTGAGTTCAAAATATGTGAGCGTGACCACGGCTATACCGCAAACACAGCAGCCGGACACATCGGAGAGCGGGAACGGCTCCGCTGCGATAGGCAAGGGCGTGACAACGGCTTCTGTCAACTTCCGCTATGCGGCGGATACATCCTCAAAGATCATCAAGCTCCTTACAAAAGGGACGGAAATAACGCTGTATTCACTATCAAACGGCTGGTATGAAGCCGAATACGGCGGAACGCGCGGCTGGCTTTATGCGAAATATGTGAAGGTTACCGCCACGACGCCGACTGAAACGCAGGACGGTTCAACGGGCGTCGTCCCGGAAGGTTCGGGCGTAACGGCAGATAAGGGATTGACGTTCTCCTCGGGCCAAACCACGGCGAAGGTCAACTTCCGCACAAAGGCTTCCACCGCGTCGGGCAGCGCGGTGATCAGCACGCTTCCCGCCGACACACAGTTCAATATACTCGGTGAATGCGGAGATTTTTATTACATCCTTTTCAACGGCAGCACGGGTTTCATCTATAAGGCTTACGCCAAGGTGACCTCGTCGGGGAGCGCCGGAATAATCGCCGTCGGCGATACGCTCACGCTCATCGCCACCTCCACCACGGCGGAGGTAAATCTGCGCTCCGGCGCCGGCGTCGAGTATCCGAAGATAAAAACATTGTCATCCGGCGCGGCGGTCAAGGTTTATCTTGTGATAAACGGATGGTGTCTCGTGGAGACAGAAGGCGTCTTCGGTTACATAATCGATGATTATGTAAAACTGTCATAAGAGTGCACAAGACTGTTGCAATTTGGCCCCCGTGTGTATAAAATACATCCGGGGGTGTTTATTTTATCATGGATTTTAGACCGATCGATATTTCGATGAAGACGATGGTGGAAAGCTATACCAAGCCCTGGAAGCTCAAATGTTCCGAATATACTTTTTCCAACCTGCTGATGTGGGGCGCTGACGATAAAATTCTTGTTGCGCAGGAAGACGGGGCGCTTTATTTTTTGCTCGGCGACGGGAAGAGCGGACATTTCATGTTTGCGCCGCTCACAAAGGATCCCATGTGCGATTATAAACCCGTGCTCGACCGCGCGTCTGAGGCTTGCCGTGAGATGGGCGCTTCGCCCATGTTCCTCGGTATTTCGGGATCAATCAAGGAGGCGTTCATGCGCACCGAAGGGTATGCGCTTGAGGACGACAGGGACAATTACGACTATGTTTATACGATGGAGGAGCTGCGCGACCTTTCCGGCAAAAAACTGCACGGCAAGCGCAACCACATAAACCAATTCATGACGGCATACGGCGACAGCTTTGAATATGTCAGGCTGGAGCCGGATATGCTCGGCGAGTGCATGGCGCTTTACAACGAGTGGCTGGAGGGCAAGGAAGATTCAAACGATCCGGACGCCGTGGGCGAATACATCGCAATCAGGGTGCTTATGACGCATATGGATACGCTTGGCGTCAAGGGCGCGGGCATCCGCATAAACGGCAAGCTTGCCGCATACACGCTGGGCGAGCGCATTGACGACGAGATGGCCGTGATACATATTGAAAAAGCCGATGCGGAAATCCCGGGCCTTTTCACGGTGATCAACAACCTGTTCATAAAGAACGAATTTTCGGACATGAAATACATCAACCGCGAGGAAGACATGGGCATAGAGGGGCTGAGAAGGGCAAAGCTTTCGTACAACCCGGTCATGCTCATCGAAAAATCTGTGGGGCGGCCAAAATGAAAACGGAGATCCGCCATATAACCGCGGGGGAATACGATGCCGCGCGCGAGCTTTGGGATATTTGCTTCCCGGAGGATGCGAACGGCTATTCGGCATATTATTTTTCGCGCCGCACGAAGCCTGAATATGTGCTTGCGGCCTTCGCGGACGGGGTCATGGCGGGCGATCTGCACGCGATACCGTATCCGCTCAGATTCGCAGACAGCGTGAAACCATGCGCCATGGTCGCCGGCGTGGCGACAAGGCCTCAGTTCCGTCATATGGGTATAGCGTCCGCGCTCATACGCGAAGCGCACAGGGAGCTTGGACTGGCGGGTGCGGCGGCCGCCGTATTGAAGCCCGATGTGGACTTTTACGCTCAGTTCGGCTATCTTCCGTTCTCATGGCACGACGAGTATACGCTGAGAGGAGACGAGGCCGCGGGCTTTGCCGGCAATGGCGGGCTTTTTGCGCCGGATGCTTCAAAGATGCTGCGGATATATGATTCTTTTGCAAAAGGATATATGGGCATGATGGCGCGCGATGTGCGCGACATGGAGCTGTATCTTGAAGAGAACGCTCTTTCCGGCAGCGCCGTGTGCGACGGCGAGAACTACGCGCTCTACTATCGCGGCGAGAACGGCGCGGAAATATATGAGCTTGCGGGCAAATCGCCGGTGCGCATCGCTGCGGCGGTGGCGCGTGACTGCGGCGCGGCTTCATTCAGTCTGCCTGCGGGATATGATGCAGGGGGCCTTGTCAGGGAGAATACGCAGATGTTTTCCATGCTCTGTCCGATAGATGAGAAGAAGCTCATTGAAGGGACGGGCGCCGGCACGCTCAAGGATCTGCTCGAAGGCAAAAACGGCATATGCTGTACGCTTGAATTTTGTTAAGAATGTGATTTTTTGCCCGCACAAGCGTTTTTGCTTGACGCGGACGGGCGTATATTATATGATTTATAGGTCGATATCACGGATTGCCGGATGTCAAATAAGAGAACAGGAAGGGTATTTATATGTCAGAGAGCTTTGGCAGCGGACTGTCAGATTTCTTCACCAATAACGGCAGTATGATCATCATCATACTGATGATGGTCGTCCTTTTTGCGGTCATGATCATACCGCAGCGCCGCAGGGATAAGAAAGTCAAAGAAATGCTCGCCGCCATCAAGGTGGGCGACAGGGTGCGCACGATCGGCGGTATCTACGGCACGGTCACAAGCATAAAGGATGACATAATCACCATATCGGTCGGCCCGGACAAGGCAAGGCTCGTGTTTACGCGCGGCGCCATTGCAAACGTTGAGGATTCGCCGGTCGAGAACACGCTTGAAGAAGGCGTGCAGGATACCAAGAAATAACGATTGCACAAAAGCAGGCCGCCCGGATCCGGGCGGCCTTTTTTGTATATGCGCGGGGACTTTCGCATAGGTATGTACGGGCGGGAGGTGCGCATATGAAAAAAAGTAAAACGGGCGAAGCGCCGAACATGGCGCTTGAGCTTTTCAAGGGCACGGTGATCGCAACGGCGCTGAGTCTGTTGCTCATCGTGATCTATGCTGTCGCGATGTGGCAGCAGTGGCTCACAACGGATAGCATAAATATATTCAATACGGTCATAAAGGCGCTTTCAGCCGCCGCAGCGGGCGCTGTCGCCACGAGAAAATGTGCAAAGCGCGCCTGGCTGTACGGCTTTTTTGCGGGCGTCCTGTACAGCGCGCTTGCATACGCCGTGTTCTCGATACTTTCGGATGTTTTCATGTTTTCGCTTGCTGTGCTGGCGGATTTCGGCATCGGTGCGCTTTCGGGTATGCTTGGCGCGATGATACTGCGCGCTGCAAAATAAAAACCTGTTCATGCGTGACGAATGATAGTATAATCGGTCTGTATTATGTGAAACGGAGACCGTATAAATGCTGCTTTTTGAACGCAGGGGCGTTTTGCCGCCACTGAAAGACGCGGAGAAGCTGGGCCACGACCTTGGCATAACGCCGAGGGCGGCGCAGCTTATGCTTGCCCGCGGCGTGGAGGACGGCATAGAGGCGGAGGAGTTCATCCATCCGCTTGAAGCGCACATGTGCGATCCGTTTGCTTTTGCCGATATGCAAAGAGCGGTCGAGCGCATAGAGCGCGCGATATCAAAAAAAGAGCGTATTTGCATATTCGGCGATTACGACGCGGACGGCGTCTGCGCAACGGCAATACTTCTCATGTATCTGCGCTCACGCGGCGCGGACGTGTGTTATATCATCCCGTCAAGGCATGAGGAAGGCTACGGCATGACGGCAAACACGCCGGAGCAGCTCCATGAGGCGGGCGCGAAGCTCATCATAACGGTTGATAACGGCGTCAAGGCTGTGGACGAGCTTGAACGGTGCTATGCGCTTGGGATGGAAGCGATCGTGACGGATCACCATATACCGGGCGAAACGCTGCCGCGCGTTGAAGCGCTCATCTGCTGCGGCGCGGACGGAGGCTATCCAAACGCCGATATCTGCGGCGCGGGGCTTGCGTTCAAGCTTGTGGAAGCGATGGCGGGCAGGAAGTGCGCCATGCGTTATATCACCCTTGCCGGCATTGCCACGGTTGCGGATATAGTGCCGCTTTTCGGCGAAAACAGGGTGTTCGTGAAGCTCGCGCTCAATGAAGTGAACGCGAGAAGGTGTCCGGTGGGCATCAGCGCGTTGATGGAGGCTGCCGGGGGATTCCCCAAAAAGGTAACGGAACGCACATTCGGGTTCACGGTTGCGCCGCGGCTCAACGCCGCGGGAAGGATCGAGGAAGCAACGCTTTCCGTGGAGCTGCTCGTGTCTGAGGACAGGGAGAGCGCAATGGCTGCGGCCCAAAGGCTCAACGATCTCAACGACACCAGACGCGCCGAGGAAGCGGAAATATTCGAGAGCGCATGCGCAACGCTCGATTCGTCCGATCTTTGCGCTTCGCGTTCGATCGTGCTTTACGATCCGTCATGGAATCCCGGCATCGTGGGCATCGCGGCGGGACGTGTGGCTGAAAAATATTACAGACCGACCGTACTGCTCGGCGGCGAAGGGGAAATTGTCAAAGGTTCCGCGCGCTCCGTGCCCGGGGTCAACATCCATGATGCAATGCGTGCCTCAGAGGAGCTTTTTTTGCGTTTCGGGGGACATGCCTTTGCGGCCGGAGTGACGATGAAAGCGGAAAACATAGACGCTTTCAGGGAAAAGCTCGACCTTTACATACGAAATAACGTTGCGGAGGAAGCCTTTATACCCCGCGAAACATATGATGACGACACGGAATTTACCGGCGTGACAACGCGCCTTGCGCGCGATATCGAGCTGTTCGCGCCCTTTGGCGAAGGCAACGCGCAGGTGAAGCTTCGCACGGACAACGTGCGGATAAGGAAGCTTGTCACCATGTCCGACGGCAAGCATCTGCGATTTACCCTTCAGCGGGGGGATGATTTTGCATCGGGCGTTTATTTCTACGCGGGTGAGCGCTTCAACCAGATAAACGCGATGGAAAGCTGTGACATACTGTATACCCCTTATGTGAACGAATTCAACGGGCGGGAATCGCTTGAGCTGAATATACAGGCGCTGCGGGCTGCGCCGGTGCAGGATATCGGGCAGTATGTGACAAGGAGCGCAGGCAAATTCGCTGATGCATTATCCGAAAATATTATGTATAATAGTATTTGTGCGTTTTCGGCTTTTGAACGCGCGGATGCTGAGGCCGAAACCGTAAAAGTGGCGCGCGCAGGCATATCGGGGCTTGCCGTTTTTTGCTTCACGCGGGCCGGGGCGGAACGCTTTTTGGAGTTCGCGCGCAGGGAGGACCTGTATTCACGTATGGATATAGGGTTCGGCGCGTGCCGTGGCGGCGCGCTTGCATACAACGCCGCCGTGCTTGCGCCTGTGATCGCAAATATGGATCTTTCACGTTACAGGACGCTTGTGGTGTTTGACACACCGCTGGGCATGCTCGGCGCGCTGCACGAGGCGGCGCCGTCGGCGAAGATCATCTGCGCAAGACCGGTTGCGGGCGACGCGGATGAGCTTGCGGATGCGCTTGTCATCGGACGTGAGGAGCTTGGCACGATATACAGGGCGCTTTCCCGCACCGAGGGCGTGTTCTATAACCGTGCGGTGATGGAGGAAACCATCTGCGATGCGCTTGGCATACAGCGGATGACGGCAGCCGCAGCCGTGGGCATATTTGAGGAGCTGGAGTTTGTCTTTGCGGATGGGCGCGGAGTGCGCTTCAACCCGGACGCGCCGCCGAAACAGCTTGCCCAAAGCCGTATTTTTCAGTCCCTGAACTCCGTCGCGGAGGTCAACGATATTTATATCCGTTCATATGAGGAGGCATACCATGGATCTTAAAAACACGATTCGTTCGATCCCGGATTTTCCGAAGCCGGGAATACTTTTCAGGGATGTTACGACGCTTATAAAGGATCCTGCAGCATACCGTCAGCTCATCGACGAGCTGGCGCTCAGCCTTGCGGACAGGAAGGTTGATATAGTTATCGGCCCGGAAGCGCGCGGCTTTGTGATCGGCTCGGCGCTTGCGTATGCGCTTGGCGCGGGTTTCGTCCTTGCGCGCAAGCCCGGCAAGCTTCCGTATAAGACGATGAGCTATGAATACGCGCTCGAATACGGCACGGATTCGCTTGAGATCCATGTGGATGCGATAAAGCCAGGTCAGCGCGTGGTCGTTGTCGACGATCTGCTTGCGACGGGCGGCACGGCCATTGCAACGATAAAGCTTGTGGAGCAGGCGGGCGGCGTGGTCGTGGCGGCGCGTTTTGCCATCGAGCTTTCGGATCTCGGCGGCAGGGCGGCGCTTGCGGGATACGACGTAGGCGCGGCGATAATATACTGAAAAACTGATTCTGTAAAAAAGGAGGTGACCTTGATGGACGAATTGAGAAATGCGTGCGCAGCGCGTTTTAAGCCCGATGAGATGGCTTTGCTCGATCGCGCAGTAGAGGTCGCCCAAAAGGCGCACGACGGACAAAAACGAGAGTCCGGCGAACCGTATATAATCCACCCTGTCGAAGTGGCCAAAATGCTTTTTGAGATGGGCATGGATCCGAACACCGTGATCGCGGGGCTTCTGCACGACGTGGTCGAGGATGGGGACGGCATAACTGTTGATATGCTGCGCCAGAAGTTCGGCAGCGATATCGCCGAGATGGTGGACGGCGTAACAAAGCTCACAAAAACCGGCAAGAGCGATATCGTGAGCAAGGAGGAGGCACAGGCGGAGAACCTGCGCAAGATGTTCCTTGCCATCGCAAAGGACGTGCGCGTCGTCATCATCAAGCTTGCGGACAGATTGCATAACATGCGTACCCTGGAGTACTGCACGCCTGAAAAGCAGCAGCGCAAGGCGAAGGAAACGCTCGACGTTTACGCGCCGCTTGCGGACAGATTCGGCATGGGCGCGATCAAATGCGAGCTTGAGGATCTTTGCTTCAGGTATATTTGGCCGGAAGAATACAGGGAATTGAAGGCCGAGATCGAGCCGCAGCAGCGCGAGCGCATGCAGACGCTTGAAACCGCGATAACAACGATAAAGTCCCGCCTTGCGGACGAGGGTATCGAAGCCCAGATAAACGGCAGACCGAAACACCTTTACAGCATATATAAAAAAGTTCAGCGCCAGAACAAGGGGATCACTGAAATATATGACCTCATCGCCGTGCGCGTGATAGTCAACACGATAAACGACTGTTATGCCGCGCTTGGCATAATCCATTCCATATGGCGGCCTGTACCGGGACGGTTCAAGGATTATATCGCGATGCCGAAAACGAACATGTACCGTTCCCTGCATACGACGCTGTTTTCGGAAACGGGGCTTCCGTTCGAGGTGCAGATACGCACATACGAGATGCACCGCACGAGCGAATACGGCATTGCGGCCCATTGGATGTATAAGGAAGGCCGCGTTGAGCAGGACGATCTTGACAGCAAGCTCGCGTGGCTGCGCGAGGCGCTCGAGCTTGAAAATTACGCAGATAACACGCGGGAATTCGTCGAAAACATCCGCAAGGACTTTTTCTCCGATTATGTTTATGTTCTCACCCCGCGCGGACAGATAATCGACCTTGTCGCAGGCTCCACGCCGCTTGATTTTGCATACAGGATCCATTCAAACGTCGGCAATCACACTCAGCACGCGAAGGTCAACGGCGCAATCGTGCGGCTCGATTACAAGCTTAAGAACAACGATGTGGTCGAGATAGTCACTTCGCCATCCACAACGCCCAGCCGCGATTGGCTGAAGCTTGTCAAAACGCAGCAGGCGAAGGCGAAGATACGTCAATGGTTCAAAAAGGCGAACCGTGAGGACAATATCTCGCGCGGAAAGGAAATGCTTTCCGACGCCGCAAAGCGGCAGGGCAGACAGCTCAGCGAGCTTGCAAAAAAAGAATATTACGACGATATCCTCAAGCGCTTCAACATGTCTGACCTTGACGATATATATGCTGCGATCGGCTATGGCGGGATAACGACAGGTCAGGTGCTGCACAAGCTGATGGAGCAGCTGCGGCGCGACGAGAAGGCGGCGCAGCTTGCGGCAAAACTCGAGCAGCGCGAGGAACAGCGCACGGCGGAGGCTGTGCGCAACCATGGCATAATCGTCAAGGGCGAGCCGAACATGGCGGTGCGGTTCGCGCATTGCTGCAGCCCGCTGCCGGGCGACGCGATCATCGGTTACATCACCCGCGGGCGCGGCGTTTCCGTGCACCGGAAGGATTGCCCGAATATGACGGATCTTATGATGGATCCGGACAGGATGATCGAAGTCGAGTGGGCGAGCACGGAGAAAGCCTCATATCCGGTCAGCGTGCAGATCACCTCTGATGAGAGGGCGGGGCTTTTGATGGATATATCGCAGCTTTTGATGAACCTTAATATCAGCATACAGACGATGAACGCCCGCACCACGGACGACACGGTGAACGTGCAGATGGGTTTCAACGTCACTGGCGCAGACCAGCTCAACAGCATAATGAAGGGCATGAAAAAGGTTCGCGGCGTGCGTGAGGTGTTCAGGGTCAACGTATAAAACAAACGGAGATAATATGAGAGCAGTCGTACAGCGCGTGACATGCGCAAGCGTATCTATCGGCGGAACAGTCCGCGGCAGGGTGGACAAGGGTTATATGGTGCTTTTGGGCGTTGACGTCAACGATACGGAGGATGACCTGAATTACATTTGCGAAAAGCTCATCGGTCTTCGCATCTTCGAGGATGCGGACGGAAAGATGAACCTTTCGATCACCGACGTTTCCGGGGGTATACTGCTCATTTCGCAGTTCACGCTTTTGGGCGACGCAAGGAAGGGCAGACGGCCGGGCTTTATACGCGCGGCGCGGCCCGAAACGGCGATCCCGCTTTATGAAAAGGCGATCGCCAGGCTTTCGGAGAGCGTGCATGTCGAAACCGGGGAATTCGGCGCGGACATGCAGGTTTCGCTCGTCAACGACGGCCCTGTGACGATCCTGCTTGACAGCGAAAGGACATTCTGATGGAAATCGTATCGCTTATAACAGGGCCGATAGAGGTCAACACATACATCGTTTTCGGCCGGGAGCCGGGCAAATGCTTCATCGTTGATCCGTCCGATATGGAGATGGTGGACGCGGAGCTTGAGAAACGCGCCCTTTGCCCGACGCACATACTCCTCACCCACGGCCACTTCGACCATATACTTGCCGTGGCGGAGCTGAAAGCCAAATACGGCGCAGAGGTCGCGATCCATTCTGCGGAAGCGGATGCGCTTTCAAACAGCCGTGTGAACCTGAGCATAATGAGCGGCTTTTCGGTGAAGCCGTGCAAACCCGACATACTCCTTCACGGCGGCGAGACGCTTTCGTGCGCCGGTTTTGAAATAAAGGTGCTGCATACTCCGGGCCATTCCAAGGGCAGCGTGTGCTATGTGCTCGACGCGGAACGCGCGTTGTTTTCGGGCGACACGCTGTTCTTCATGAGCGTGGGCCGCAGCGACCTCAGAGGCGGCGATCCGCACGAGCTGTATGATTCGATCGCGTACTGCCTGTTCCGCCTTGAAGGGGATTACAGGGTGTATCCGGGGCATATGTCAAAAACGACACTGCAATATGAGCGGCAGAATAACCCGTTCATCAACGGCGAGGGGCCGGGAACATGGTGAGGCTTTATACCGATCATCCCCGGTATCAGAATGATATCGCGGATGAGCTGCGTCTTTTTGAGGGGCGCGAGGACATAGTTCCGGGCGACGCGGATGAGTGCGACGTATCGGTCACGCTCAAGGAAGAAAACGGAGTCTGGCATGCGCGCGCCCGCGTTTCTCTTTTTTCAAATACAAGCGAATATGAATACACAAGACCGGCCGTAAAGGGCGGTCTGATCGATATAACGAGAAATGAAAAGCGGGCGATGAAGATCGCCGTTTTCCGCGCGCTGAGGGCAGGAACGGGTTTCGCGCCGCCGTGGGGTTCGCTCACGGGGATCAGGCCGACACGCCTGCTGCGCGAGCTGATACAGTCCGCGGGTGAAGCGGAAGCCATCCGAATGATGACGGACGACTTCGATGTTTCACCGGAAAAGCTCGATCTCGCGCGGCAGATAGTGGCCGTGCAGGGGCCGATCATAGCGTCTCAGGCGGCGACGGATGCCGATGTTTATGTAAACATACCTTTTTGCACGACAAAATGCCTGTATTGCTCTTTCCCGTCCGCCGTGCGCACCGCAAAGACGGATATGGACGGCTATATCGCGGCGCTTATACGCGATATAAACGAAGGAGCGAAGGTCATTGAAGAAAGCGGCCGCCGCGTGCGCGCGATGTACATGGGCGGAGGAACGCCGACCGTGCTTTCGGAAAGCGAGCTTCAGCGCGTGCTCGACGCGCTGCATGCCGCATATCCGGATTTTTGCGGCGAATTCACCGTTGAAGCCGGACGACCCGACACGATAAATGCGGGCAAGCTCGCCGTGATGCGGCGCGCCGGCGTCACACGCATATCGGTGAACCCGCAGAGCATGAACGCAGAGACCCTTGCCCTCATCGGCCGCAGCCATGCGCCGGAGGATGTGGAACGCGCTTTCATTGAGGCGCGGGAGGCGGGCTTTGACAATATAAACATGGATATCATCGCGGGCCTTCCGGGCGAGGGCATTCCCCAGATGGAGAATACGCTTGTCAGGATCGCGCGTCTAAAACCCGAAAGCCTCACCGTGCATACGCTTGCGCTCAAGCGCACGTCGCGCCTTGTCACGGAGCCTTCGGTTTATCCGATGCCCGACGCAGAAACGGCGGAAAAAATGGTGGCGATGGGCGCTGAGACGGCGCGTGGGCTGAACATGAGGCCGTATTACATGTACCGTCAGAAATATATGAGCGGCAACCTCGAAAACGTGGGCTATGCGGTGCCGGGATGCGAATGCGTTTATAACGTTGACATGATGGAGGACACAACGCCGATAATGGCGCACGGGGCGGGCAGCATGACCAAATGCGTTTATGACGCCGAGCGCCGCGTGGAGCGCGTGCCTTCACCGAAGGATATAAATACATACGCCGCCAAGATCGAAATCCTGACGGCGGATAAGCGGAAGCTTTTCTGTTAGATCAAATTATACAACTTTATTTTTTCCTGCCCGCGCGGTAGGCTTCCTGCACGCATGCCTGATGTCTCGGACATGCCTTGCCGTTTTCATGCACCTTTGAATTGAGAAGGTGAATGCAGAAATGGCCGTCAAAACCGTTTGAAGGCGTCGGATTCACCATGTGAGGCATGGTGTGCATACTTGCGGCAACGGTTTTGCCGTTGTATGTGACCCATATAGGCCTGCGGTTCCACGAGAAGCCCTCGAGGCTTTTCATGATCGCGGTATCATAGCTTGTGCAGGGTTCGCAATCGGCGTGATACCAGCCGCCGAAGCGCCTTGCGCGGAAGCTTTTGCCCGTGCGAACGTCCGTCACGGTGAAACGCGCGCCCTTGGCGAGCCATTCGTTGCCGCCCTTGAACCAATCGAGCAGCACGACCGTGCCCTTTAGCTTATAGAAATCGGCGTTTGCTTTTTCAAGCTTGTTTGATGAGTCGTATATGGAGTCCAGCGTGACTGCGCCAGCGATCCCGTCGGCGGAAACGCCCATGGCCTTTTGATATTCCATCACGGCGCTGCGCGTTGTCGAATCAAAGGAGCCGTTGATGTTGTCCTTCTTCGTGAGGAAACCACGGTCATAAAGCGCCTGCTGGAGCTTTGTCACCTCCGCGCCTTCCATGCCCTGCTTGAGCATACCGGTACCAGCGACGGTCGAAGATGAGATCGAAAGCTGCGTTCTGTGGATATAACCGGCGTATGCGTCGACGATCGCGTAATACCATTCGCCGAGGAGCGCTTTGACCTTGAGTCCCTGACCGGCGGTGAGCGTCATCACGACATATGAATCCTCGGATGGCGCGCCGCGAAGGGCGGTGCCGTCCGCGTTGACGTAAGCGCCGCGGCTTCCGGTGGAATTGACGAAGAGATAATCCTTGCGTATGAAGCCTATCACAGAACCGTTGTACATTACCTTGTACCAGTTGCCGTCCTCGCCGAGGACCTCAACTTCATCGCCGCAGTTCAGCTCGGCCAGCACCGTGGATTCCTTGTCGGGTTCCTCACGGAGCTTAACGCCGTCAGCCGTGGCCTGTCCGTTTTCACTTTCCTTGGCGGATGCGACCGAGTTGTGCGAGACGGGTGCGACAAGCGTAAGCGCGATGAGCATGAGCGCCACCGCAGCCCGGCACAAAAGTTTCAGTTTCATTCGATGACCTCCTCTCCGAAGAGCTGCCAAAGTTTTATCAGATCGTTTCTCATAATGTCGATGAGTTCCCGGCGGTATATTCCGCTTGCGGGATGATACAGCGGAAACAGCGTATAATGCGCGCCGCCTATCGTGATGTCGGATGCTTCACCGTGAACGGCGCCGATGACCGGAGACTTTTCCAGGCCGGTGAGCGCATACACCGCGCGAAGCGGTGTGTTGCCGAGCGTCGCGATCACCGAAGGCGCGATCGTTGTGATCTCGGCGCGAAGCAGCGGCAGTCCGTCTGCGATCTCGGCCGGCGTGGGCGTGCGGTTGGATACGCTTTTTGCCTTCACGTTCACCGGGCGGTACTTAACGGCGTTTGTGACATAAACCTCGTCGCGCCTGATGCGGGCGCAGGAAAGCATATCGTTGAGCTGACGGCCCGCCTTGCCGACGAACGGCCTGCCGGCCTGCGCTTCCTCGCGTCCCGGCGCTTCGCCGATGAGCATGAGCTTCGGACGCATCGGGCCTTCGCCGAACACGGGATGCTCCCTGTCGCCTGCGGGGCCGCCGCTGAAAAGAAGCAGCTCCTGCCGCCGACTGTCATAAAGCATGTCAAGCGCGTCCATCAGCCGTTACCACCCGGTGCGGCGGTCGGCTCATTGCCTTCGGCCGGTGTATCCGGCGTGTTTTCAGGCGTTGCCGCGGGCGGATTTGCCGCGTGGATCACCGTGTAGTTATAATTGAGCCGCTCATAGTATATCTGCGCGTTCGCGGAGTCCGCGGCGGTGACATACATCTGAAGCGACGCAATGCCGTTTTCAAGCGTAGCCCTGTCCGTGTCGGAAAGGTTCTGCGCGGCGTCGAGATACGCCCTTACCTCTGCGATAAGGGTATTTGCATTGTCAAACACCTCGGCCCCGCCAAGCAGGCCTCCGCTGCCGCCCCAGGCAGGGGAATGGACGGTGCATTGCGAGGTTTCGGCGTACTGCATATACTGCTCTGCCGTGAGATCTGTGAAGACGGCGTTTGGCAGGTATGTTAGTATGAGCGCCTGATCGAACTTTGAAAAGATGCTCGACGGACGGATGAGGATTATATCGGAAACCGTGACGGAGCTTTCCGGGCAGTATGCGGAGGCGGGCTGACCGGAAGCGGCGCATATGCTCACAATAACGTGCATATCACAGTATTCCGAAGGCGCGTTATCCGCGTCGAACCATTCTGTCACAGGCGTGTGGCCGTTGGGATCGGCGTAACATGCGTCCGTCGCGAGAAGACCGGATATCGAGCATACGGTGCGCTTCACAAGCCCTGTCGCGACAGGCGACTCATCGAGGATGAGCCTGTCGGGCTGGCCTTCAAGTATCTTCTCCATAAAAGCCTTCCAAAGCGGCGCGGCGACTTTGCCGCCGGTGGAACCGTTTGCAAGCTTTTGCGAGTAATTGTCATGTCCGACCCATACGACGGCTGTATAGTAGCCTGTCATACCTGCGAAGTACGCGCTTGAATAGTCGGAGTTCGTGCCGGTTTTGCCGGCGACCGTGATGCCGCTTATTGCGGCGCGCGTGCCGGTGCCGCTCTTCACGGCTTCGGTGAGCATATCGACAAGCATATATGCGGTCGTTTCCTTGTAAACACGATGCGATTCCTGCGTGGCCTTCGCGTCGAGTATAACGTTGCCGTTGCCGTCAACAACGCGGGTGTATGCGATTGGCTCCTGATACATGCCGCCGTTTGCGATCGTCGCGTAAGCCGCGGCCATCTCTATCGGCGTGATGCCGGTGGTGCCGAGCGCAAGACCCGAACCTGTCTCCTTCACACGGGATTCGTCAACGCCGAGGCTGACAAGATATTTTGCAGCGACGGACGGCGTAACGTATTCCATGAGTGTGCGCGCAGCGGCGACGTTGAGCGAGGATACGATCGCCCTTCGCATGGTGATTATGCCGGTGTATGTGGCGTCGCCGATGGCGGGATATCCTGCGTCGGTGTTCCAGCCTTCTATCGCCGCCGGAATATTGGCGATCGCGGAGGCGGGGGACATGCCGAGATCAAGCGCCGGGCCGTAAACCGTCAGCGGCTTTATGCTGGAGCCGACCTCCATCTGTGTGCTCTGATAGGCGCGGTTGAAGCCCTTTTTGACGACAGGTTCATCCCTGCCGCCGATTATCGCGCGAAGCTCGCCTGTGTGCTGATCGATCACGACCGCCGAGGATTGGGGCTGAACCACGTCAAGCGTGGATCCGTCCGCGTTGGTGGTGGTGAGCACGGAAGCCGAAGGATTTGCAAGCTCCGGATAATTATCCCATGTGGAAAGGGTATCCTGCACGGTCGTCTGTATTTCGGGGTCTATGCACAGGTATATGTGATAGCCGCCGCGTGAAAGCTCGTTCTCGATCATGGCGCGGTTGGCGGAGGTGTCGAGCAGCCCCCTTTGCGCAAGCAGATCCGTCACGATCTGTCGCAGGGCGTATTCGGTATAATAAAGATAGCCGTCAGGACTCGTGCGCGTTGAGGTTTCGAGTATGTTCACGGTATCCGTCAGGGCGGCGTCTCTCTGTTCGGCGGAGATGAAGCCCGCGCTGTACATGCGGTTTATCACTTTATCGGTTCGCGCGTCGGTGATATCCATCTTGTTCTGTCCGGCTTTTTCAGAACCCTCGGCATATGTCCTTGTATATGTGTTCTTGCGCGGATCGGTGGTGTTGGGGCTTTGTATCATGCCCGCGAGCATGGCGCATTCGCGTATCGTGAGCTCCGAAAGATCCTTGCCGAAATAGTCCTTTGCCGCGGCCTTCATGCCGTAATTGGACTGCCCGAGATATACCTCGTTGAGGTAGGCTTCAAGGATATCCTCCTTGTCGAGCGCTTTTTCAACCTGAAGGGCAAGATAGACCTCCTGGATCTTACGCTTATAGGACACCTCGCTTGTGAGCAGCTTGTTCTTCACGAGCTGCTGGGTTATCGTGCTTCCGCCGGCGTCGCTTGAAGCGGAAAGCGAGCCGACGACCGCGGCAAAAAGCCGTTTGAGGTCGACGCCGTTGTGCTTGTAAAAACGCACGTCCTCGATGGAGATCACGGCATTGACGAGCATGTCCGGTATTTCCTCGATATCCGCCCAGTCGCGGTATTCTATGCCCGCATAGGTGGAGATCAGCTCGCCGTTCATGTCGTATATGTATGACGTTCTGTCGCTTTTGGTGAGCAGGGAAGTGTCAAGATCGGGCGATATGTCGATATACGCTTTTGCAACGCCGAGCACAAGTCCGACCGCGCCGCAGCCGAGCAGCACAAGCACGAGCAGCAGGATCTTGAACGTTGTGAAGAACACCGCGAGCGGGAAAGGCCGCGGATTCACACGATCAACAAAAAGCTCTTCCTCCTGATGCTCGGTCGCGGTGTGCCGCATCGGGGAGAAAGAGAAAGCGTTATACAGCCTGTCGCCGATTTTTCTGAAAAACGATACTATTTTATCTTTCATTTTTCCGCCTTTATAACCATCCAAGCGTATTATAGCACATCGCCGGCGAAATGCTCAATACGGCCTTTGCGCGCATATATTTGAATTAACACAAGCGACATATTTCGGGAGGTTTGATCGATGGAAAACGATACCGTCCTCGTGAGGCGCGCAGGCAGAAAGAAGAAGCTGCTGATCCTTGTGCTGATAACGCTTGCGCTTGCCGCAGCCGCGACGATATGGCTCAACGCCGGGATGCACAAGGCGATGCAGGCGCTCGCGATATCGCGGGTGCGCTCGGTCGCGGCAAGGGCCATGAACAACGCCATCCTTGAATGTCTTGGCTCCGGAAGCGAGGGCGAAAACGTCATCAATGTGCGCGACACGGGGGAGCGGGTATATCTGCTCGAGACCGACGCCTATCGCATGAACGCGCTTGCCGCGCAGTGCGCTGAAGCCGCGCAGAATCTTATTGCCGCTATGGGGGAACAGGGGATCAGCGTGCCGCTGGGCACGATCACGGGGATACCTGTATTCACCGGAAAGGGGCCGAACATCCGCGTCAAATTCACCCCGGCGGGAAGCGTCACAAGCGCATTCGACACGGAGTTCTCGTCGTCGGGCATAAACCAGACGCTTTACCGGGTGAAACTGCGCCTCAGCGCCTCGGTGCAGATCGTGATGCCAGGCGTTTACGATACGGTGAGCGTCACGTCGGAGGCCGCAATCGCTGAAAGCGTGATCGTGGGCGAGGTGCCGCAGGTGTATACGGATGTTGCAAACAACGAGGATATGCTAAACCTTATTCCGACGGATGTTCCCTGATTTAATAAAAAAGCCATACAAACTTGCGCTCCGGTATGGTATCATATCGGTATGAAAAAAGCCGCCGTGATAATGCTGATAATGCTGTTGATAACGCTCTTTGCAGGGAGCGCGCTTGCCGACCCCTCGCAAAGCCCTGAGACTTCGCCCGCCGTGCCGGATAATACCGCGTCGCCGGACGCTTCGGCCCTCATTGCGTACAACTCAACGGGGGAGACCGTCGTGCGCATACAGCTTCGTTTGCGGGAGCTTGGCTATTTCAACTACAAACCCACGGGCAATTTCGGCACGATGTCGGTCGAAGCCACAAAGCGTTTCCAGCAGAAGCAGACCGACGCCGCCGGTCAGGCGATAATGGCGGACGGCACCGTGGGCGCGCAGTCGCTTTCCATCCTTTTCGAACGCACGGCGGTGCGAAGCGATATCATCGCTTCAATACCCTTCGGCGCGGCGCTTTCCGGAACGCCGGCCGTAACGGGCGAGCTCGTCGAGTGGAACGAGGTTAAAACCCTCCTCGGGGAGGGAGCGTCATACACCGTCACCGATTACAATACCGGGACGCAGTGGAGCATGATCTTTACAGGCGGGGAATATCACGCCGAGATGGAATGCGCGTCGCCCGAGGACGCCGCCGTATATAAAGAGACCTTCGGCGGCGAATACAATTATTCAAAGCGTCCCGTGGTCGTCAATATCGCGGGCAGGCTCGTCGCGGCTTCGCTTCAGGGTTATCCCCACGGTTCGGACACGGTTTCCTCAAACGATATGGCCGGACATGCGTGCCTTTTCTTCAGCGGCAGCCTTTCCCATGTGGGGGGCTTTCCGGATGTTGAGCATCAGTCTCAGATATATAAGGCGGCGGGTCGTTCCTGAGCGGCTCCATACGCTCCCTGAGCAAAGTCAGTATCCTCGCTTCGAGACGGGAGACCTGCACCTGCGAAATGCCGAGTGCGGCCGCCGTCTCGCTTTGCGTTTTGTCCGAAAAATACCTGAGCATTATGAGCGCGCGCTCACGCGGCTTGAGCGAACGGAGCATCTCCTTGAGCATCACCCGGTCGAGCGCGCCTGAAAGTCCGCCGCAATCCGGCGTGACGAGCGTATCCATCACAAGCGCGTCCGAATCGGCGCCGTATGCAGGCTCGTATATCGAAACGCACGGCCTTGCGGCCTCAAGCGCGCGCGCAAGCTCCTCGGGCTCCGCGCCGACTGCCTGCGCGATCTCAGATATACCCGGCTCCCGGCCGAGCCGGACGAGCAGCGCTTCGCGCGCGGCGGCGGCCCTTGCGGCAAGCTCACGCAGGGGACGCGCCACCTTGATGATGCCGTCGTCCCTTAAAAAACGCTTTATTTCTCCCGCGATCATCGGCACGGCATAAGTGGAGAAACGCACGTCATAGCCGCAGTCGAAATTCCTTATGGCCTTCACAAGACCCATGCAGCCGATCTGGAAAAGATCCTCGTATTCACAGCCGCGCCCGAGGAAGCGGCGCACGATGCTGCGCACGAGCGGCGTGTTGTTGGCGGCGAGCGCCTCGAACGCCTCCTCCGAGCCTGCCTGGGCTTGCTTTATCAACGCCAGCGTTTCCTCGTGGGAGAACGTCTCCCGCTCATTCATCGTTCCTCACCGCGCCGATGCGTTTTTTCATCGTGACAGCCGTGCCGCGTCCGGGCGCGGAATCAACGGCGACGGAATCCATGAATGCCTGCATCACCGAAAAACCCATGCCGGAACGCTCAAGCTCCGGCGCGCTCGTATAGAACGGCTGCATGGCAAGCTCCACGTTTTCTATGCCGCGGCCTTCGTCGCGCACGGTGATCGTAAATGCGTCCTCATCAAGCGTGCATTCCATCGTCACGGTACCGCCGCGATTGCCGTAACCGTGGATTATGGCGTTGGTGACGGCTTCGCTCACGGCGGTGCGAATATCGGCAAGTTCTTCGATCGTGGGATCAAGCTGGGCCGCAAAGGCCGCGGCGAGCGTTCTTGCAAGCGCTTCGTTCTGCGATATCGCGTCGAAGCTTACCTTCATGCAGTTTTTCATATGTCGATACCTCCATCCGTCGCGTTGCCGTCGCACAGCGCGTATACCCCGGCCATGCGCAGGATCCTGTCCACATGTTTGTTCGCGCCCGTAAGGGCCATACCGCCGCCGCGTTTTGTCATCGTGCGGTAACGTCCGAGTATCACGCCAAGACCGGAGCTGTCCATGAAGCTTACCCGTGAAAGCTCAAGCTCAAGCAGCAATGCCTGTGGCGCGCCGGCGATGAGCGCCTCAAGCGACTGCCGCGTTTCGGCCGCGCAATGATGGTCAAGCTCGCCTGCAAGGTGCGCCGTTATGCGCGCGCCGCACACTTCACTTGTTATTTGCATGTATTTATCCTCCTAGATGGATTAACATGTTTTGATTCGATGCACAAAATTTGCGTCCTGCGTATTATTCCCGCATCTTTGGACGATTATGCACGAGTTTTGCCGAATCCGTCCGCGCACGAAAAAAGCCGTCCATCGCTGAACGGCTTTTGCATATTATGCAGGTTATTTGTTTTTGTGGCGTTTGACGAGCTTCACGATCTCATACCAGAGCACAGAGGCTGCGGCAGTGCCTATCGCCGCGAAGAACTGACCGGCGGTGAGGGAGGCGAGCTTGAGCACTGAAGCAAGCGGCGTATAGATAATGATGATGAGCAGCGCGATCGTGCCGAGCGTGACCGCCCACATGACCTTGTCGCGTGCGAGGCGCAGGACGCTCTTCCAGATAGGCTCGATATGCGATGAATTCTCCTGCACGAGGAAAACGTTCGCCATCATCAGCACCGCAAGACCCATCGCGCGCGCCGTTCCGGCCGCGGCCGGCTGTGCCTTGAGCGTGAGGTAATACGCGCCGAAGGACGCCGCGAAAACCGCAAGCCCCTGAATTATGCTCTTGATGAGCACGGAGGAGGTCAGAAGCTGCGCCTTGGGATCGCGCGGAGGACGGTCCATTATGTCAAGCTCCGCGGGCTGACGTTCGAGCACGATCGAGCATGTCGGATCGATGAGCAGCTCGAGCAGCACGACGTGCAGAGGCAGGAGCAGCAGCGCATCGGGCGAGATGCCGAGCATCGGCGCAAGCAGGGAGGAAAGCGCGATGGGTATGTGGATCGTGAAGACATAACCCACGGCTTTTCTTATGTTGTCATATATGCGTCTGCCGTCGCGAACGGTCTCGACGATTGTCGAAAAGTTGTCGTCCATGAGGATAAGGTCGGCCGCTTCGCGCGAAACCTCGCTGCCGCGTCCTCCCATCGCGATGCCTATGTCGGCGTATTTGAGGGCGGGTGCGTCGTTCACGCCGTCGCCCGTCATCGCAACGATATCCCCGTTGTCGCGGAACGCCTTCACGATGCGCATCTTGTGTTCGGGTATCACGCGCGCAAAAACGGAAGCGGTGCGCACCGCCGCGCAAAGATCCTCGTCGCTCATGTCGTCGAGCATCGCGCCGGTGATTATGTTGTCGCAGTCCTTCATGCCGACGGATCTTGCGATCGCGGAAGCCGTCACGCCGTTATCGCCCGTTATCATCACGACCCGTATGCCGGAGCGGTTGCACAGGGCGATATCCTCGCGCACGCCTTCGCGCGGGGGATCGGCAAGGCCGATGAGGCCAAGGAGCCTCAGCGAGCAGCAGGTGAGATCCTCAGGTATCGCGTCGCGCAAGGAGGGCTTCTCGATGCCGACCGCGATCACGCGAAGGCCGTCCCTCGCAAGCTCGTGCGCCCGCTTTCTCGCCGCGTCCGCTTCGTCGTCCGTCATGGCGCATAATCTGAATATGCTCTCCGGCGAGCCCTTGGCGGCGATGATTATCTCCCCGTCATGCTCCCAGACATGGCCCATCATTTTGCGCTCGTTCGTGAAGGCATATTCGCATATCATGCTGCCGGAAAAAAGGTGGCCGCGGACGATGCCGTATTCATCGCAGAAATCGAGCATCGCCTTTTCCATAGGATCATATGTGTCCACCTCGCACGCAAGGCCCATCGTTTCGATAAGCTCGGTGTCGTCTTCGTCTACGCACCATGCTTCACGCACGCGCATTTGGTTCATGGTGATGGTGCCGGTTTTGTCCACGCAAAGCACGCTGACCGCGCCGAGCGTTTCCACCGAAGGCAGCCGCCTGACGAGGGAATTCTTCTTCGCGAGGCGCCACGCGCCCATTGAAAGGAATACCGTGAGTATGACGGGAAATTCCTCCGGGATCATGGCCATGGCGAGCGTTATGCCGGAAAGGATGCTCTCGACGAGCCTGTCTCCGGTCGAATGATCTGGGATGTTGAGCCATGTCACGATCCCGACCAGCACGAAGAGCACCGCGGCGATCGCGGCGCAGGTGCGCACGAGCTTGCCCGTCTGCTTTTCAAGCGGGGTCGGTCTGTCCGGGGCAGCGGCGATATGCTCGCCGATCTTTCCGTATTCGGTCGAAGCGCCGGTTTTGTCGATGAACACGGCCGCCGTACCCTGCGTGACGAGCGTGCCGGCATAGCAACGGTCGCGCCGCCAGTAATCGTTTGATACGTCGTCCTTGTCGAATGGATGCTTCCAAACGGCTTCCGCTTCGCCCGTGAGGGAGCTTTCATCCACGGCGAGATCGCTGCAGCGGATTATGGAACCGTCGGCAGGGATCTTGACGCCCTCCTGAATGAGCAGCACGTCGCCGGGCACAAGCTCGGCGCTCGGCACAACGGTTTCACGCCCGTCGCGTATGACAGAAGCGTGCGGCGCGGAAAGGTCCTTGAGGGCGTTGAGCGTCCTGTCCGTTTTCCATTCCTGCACGATCTCGATCGTGATCATCCCCACGACGAAGATGAGCATTATCGCGCCGTCGCGCGGTTCGCCGAGAAAGAAATAGATCACGGCCGCCGCGATGAGCAGCATGAACATAGGCTCGGCAATGATGTGCAGCGCTTTCACGAAGAAGCTCTGCTTTTTTTGCGGAACGGGCTCGTTTCTGCCGTATTTTTGCAAAAGTGTTTTTGCTTCGGCGGAAGTAAGGCCCTCCGTTTTCTGGGTATGGCTCACAGAAGTTACCTCCTCAAAAGAAAAGTAGCTCTCGGTCCCTGCCGCGGATCGTCTTCCCGATGTGAGTATAAAAAAACACATCTGCGGAACAACGCACTGTCCCGCAGACGCGCATGAAATGCTTTGTCTGCTGCCGCAACGCGGCCCGGCCCCACGGGAACCCGTTAAAAGGCCCCATCGCCTGCTCAGTTTGTACTGTTGATCGCGCGCCGGCCCTCCGGCGTAATGCAGTGCAAAGAGATCGTGATGAAGATATCACGCAAAGGGGTTGTTAGTCAAGCGCAACAGCACCGATTGACGGCAAAACGTCAAAACAGGTGCAAAATAGTATTATGTCGCAACAAAGGGAAAAATACGACGGCCGCGCAATGACCGCGGCAAAAGCTCGCGATCGTATTATTTTCATGAACGCTCAGGACGGCGCGGAAATGTGTTAGAATAAATAATCGGCAAACAGAGTGCAAACAATATGAAATGAATTATCGAACGGAGAAATTGTTTTATGGAATTGACCGTGCTTGGTCATTACGGCCCATATCCCGCGCCGGGCGGCGCGTGCTCCGGCTATTTTGTGCGTGCGGGCAAAACGCGCATCGTGCTCGATCTTGGCGCGGGTACGTTTTCGCGCCTTGTCGGGCTTGTGCCGGGCCTTGATATGGACGGGATCATTCTTTCGCACCTGCATGGCGACCATATGTCGGATATGCTGGTGCTGCGTTACGCGCTTGCGCAGTTCTCGCAGCGCGGGGTGCGCGTGACGCTGCCTATGCCTGTCGTCGCGCCCGACGAGCCGCGGGAGGAATACAGGATGCTCACGTCGTCGGGGGTGTATGCGCTGACCGCTTCGACCGACGGGATGCAGGGCTGGATCGGAGAAGCGCGATTCACGCTCAACCGCGGCACGCATTCGGTAACGTCTTACATCGTGACGCTTGAGCATGAAGGTAAAAAACTCGTTTACACCGGCGATACCGGAATGAGACACGACCTTGAGGACATATGCAGAAACGCCGATCTGCTCCTTGCGGATACGAATTTTACCGAGGCGGAATGCCCGTCGCCGCCCGCGCCGCATATGAGCGGGGCAGAAGCGGGCAGGCTTGCCGCCGCAGCGGGGGTCAAAAGGCTTGTATGCACGCATATGCGCGGCGCCGGAACGGATGAAGCGCAGATACTTGCGCAGGCAAAACGGTATTTTCCGCAGGCGGAGCTTGCTTCTGACATGGCCGTGTACACCGTGTAGCTTGAATATGCCGCGCGTCGTGGTATAATCGATATGTGATCAATGAACGGAGGAATTCATATGCCTGATTATGCAACGATAAACGCCGCCGCGTCAGCGGCAATCGACGAGCTTCTTGCCGCAGCCGACACGCTCCGCGCGGGGGATATGCTTGTGGTCGGCTGTTCAACAAGCGAGATCATGGGCAAGCTCATCGGCACCGGCTCAAGCGAAGAAGCCGCGCGCGCGGTGATGGACGCGGTGCTGCCGCGTATAAAGGAAAACGGACTGTTTCTTGCCGTGCAGTGCTGCGAGCATCTCAACCGCTGCCTTGTTGTGGAGCGGGAATGTATGGAAAAATACGACCTTCAGCAGGTTTGGGTGAAACCTCAGCTCCACGCGGGCGGCGCGTTTTCAATGGAGGCCGTCGCGCGATTCAAGGATCATGTGATGGTGGAAGACCTTCGCGGAAAAGCTTCCGCCGGCATGGATATCGGCGGCACGTTCATCGGTATGCACATGCACCCGGTCGTCGTGCCCGTACACGCGAAAACAAGGAAGATAGGTGAAGCAAACGTCACGATGGCGCGCACAAGGCCAAAATACGTCGGCGGGCCGCGCGCACAGTATGATGAGATGCCCAAACCCAGATGAAGAAACAGGCGCCCGCAAAACGACGGGCGCCTTTTTTGTTTATCGCGATTTGAAGCTCACTGTTCAACGGCGTAGTTTTCCGCCTGTGAGGTGAAGAGCTTGTAATATAGACCGTCCCTGTCCTCCATGAGCTTTCTGTGCGGCGCGTATGCCGCAACGCGACCGGCGTCTATGACGAGTATCCTGTCGCAGAATACCGAGGAACTCATCCTGTGGGATATGTATATTGCCGTGCCGTCGCCGACGAGGGAGTTGAAATGCTCGTATATCTCAGCTTCCGCGATGGGGTCAAGCGCGCTCGTTGGCTCATCGAGTATGACGAGCGGCGCTTTTTTGTACAGGGCGCGCGCGATGGCGACCTTTTGCGCCTCACCGCCGGAAAATTCCGTTCCGTTCTCGTCATACGCCTTGCCAAGCATCGTGTAGATCCCGTTTTCAAGGCTGCACATCTTATCATACAACCCGGCTTTTTCAACGGCGTCGCCTGTGCCGGGAAGGTCGCTGCCGACGTCACGGCAGGTTATGTTTTCATCCACAGTGAATGCGAACAGCTTATAATCCTGAAATACCGCGGCGACAGCTTTCATATACGACGCGCGGTCATACTCGAATATGCTGCGTCCGTTGACGAGTATAACGCCGCTGTCGGGATGATAAAGGCGGCAAAGGAGCTTGACGATCGTCGTTTTGCCCGCGCCGTTGAGCCCGACGATCGATATGTGTTCGCCGCCCGCCACGGCGAAGCTTATATCCTCAAGCACGGGCTTTTCCGCGCCGGGATATGTGAATGTGACATGTTCAAAACGGATGGAGTCGATGACGTTGCCGAAAGCCGCGCCGCGTTCATCCCTCTCGTCGGGCACCTGCATGAACTCCATGAACGGCTCAAGATAGCCCAGCATCTGCGAAATATTGATAATACAGTTTGAAAACTCCATAAAGGCGGTCGTGAAACTCATCGCGGCCGTCACATACATCGTGAAGGAACCCAGACTGATCGCACCGCCCCTGCCGGGAACGAGCACGCGATAGCCGACGAAGCCGTATGCGATCGCGGCTTCAAGGCCGGTTATCATATCAAGAAAACCCTGTATCGCGCCGGAACGAATGTAAAACGGGGCGAGCCAGTCATAAATGCGCCTGTTGTATTGCGTTACGCGGGAGATGAGCATGTCCTCCATCCCATAAAGGCGCACGTCCTTTTGTATCTCGGTTGTTCCGCACAGAGTGACGTAATAACCGTATTGCCGGTTGGTCGGTACGAGGCCTGTGAAAACCTCCTGCTGATACTTGCTGAAGCCGCTGTAAGCGACGATGTCGATCGCGATGCAGGCGGCAAGCAGCAGAATGAGAAGCGGACTGAGCGTCGCCATAACGGCGATGAGGCCCAAAAGCGTAACAAAATCCTTGACGAGCGTTGCAAGGTTGCTCACGGTGTTCTCGATCGCGCCGAATGTGGACAGGCCGAATACCGCTTTTTCCTTGAGATCGAGCATCCGGGGATCTTCAAGGCAGGCATATTCGACATTCATTATCTTTTCGGACATCCGTTCGCGCATCATGTCGGAAACATATGTTTTTTGGTATGACAAGCGGCGGTTGAGCGTGTTCGCAAGGAATGCAAAGGCGAAATTGGCCGCGACGACAAGCCCCGTGTAAAGGAAAAGCCGCGACGTGTCGCATGCGCCGGTCAGCTCGTCGATGAGCAGCTTCGGCAGAATGACGTTCGCCGTAAGCTGCGCGCCGGAAACGAGCGCGGAGAGTATGAGCACGATGATATACGCGGGGGAGACATCCCACGCAAGCCTTATGAAAGCGGCGAGTTTCTTTATGCTTTTCATGCTTCATCACCGCCCGCCGCAGCGTCCGAAGTATAGTACTTGCCCTGAATGGTGAACATGTCGTAATACTTGCCGCGTTTTTCCATAAGCTCCTCGTGCGTGCCTTCTTCTGCGATGTGCGCGCCGTCAAGAAGGATTATCCTGTCGCAAAAGCGCGTGCTTGCAAGCCTGTGGGAAATATAAAGCGCGGTGCGTCCGTGCGTAAGCTCGCCGAAGCGCTCATAAATATCCTGTTCCGCAAGCGCGTCGAGCGCGGCCGTCGGCTCATCCATTATCACCATGTTCGCATCCTTGTAAAGCGCGCGGGCGATTGAAAGCTTCTGCGCTTCGCCGCCGGAAAAAATCGCGCCGTTCTCGTCGATTATCTTGAGCATGACTGTATCGAGCCCTTTGGGAAGCGAAGCGATCTTGTCCCAAAGACCTGCGCGGCGCAGCGCGTCCTCGGCGCGCGCCCTGTCGCCGTCGTCGCAGCAGGCGACGTTTTCAAGCACCGTGTACGCCAAAACGTTGACCTCCTGAAAAACGGCGGAGAACATGGAATACAGCGCTTTTTTTGAGAACTCGCCGATGGGTATGCCGTTTATCAGTATCTCGCCTTCGCTTGCGGGGAAAAGCCCTGTCATCAGCTTCACAAGCGTGGATTTGCCGGCGCCGTTCACGCCGACGAGCGCAAGGCGTTCGCCCTTGGCGATCTTCAGATCGAGATGCTCATAGATGTATTTTTCGCTGTTGGGGTATTTGAAAGACACGTCGCGGAATTCTATCTCAAGGGTCTCGTCGCCGGAAACGGGAGCATGCGTGCCGCCGGAGGTGGTCATGGGGTCGTCAAGAAACGTGAAAAGCTCATGAACGTATTCACCTTCGTTGAGCACGAGGGTTATTTTTTCGCTGAGCATTTTCAGCGCCGACGAGAGGGAAAGGGCGGCGGCGATATACATCGAAAAATCGGCGATGCTCATTCCTTTTGTGACGGAATATGCAAGCAGGCCATATGTTGCGGCGTCGCTGAGCGCAAGCGTCGCGAGGCCGATGAAGCCGAGCGCGTACTCGCGCGAGGCGATGAGACGGTAAACATCGGCATAACCCGTGATCTCGCGCCTGAGGGCGTTTATCACGCGCTCGCGCAGGGAGTATACACGGATATCCTTGCCGTATGAAAAATCCTCAGAAACGTTGAAGAAATAATTTCTGCGCCGCTGCGCGTGTCCAAGCTCGGCCTTCTTTGAAAAGCGGAAGGCATGGACCTGCCGGCTGATGAATATGACCGCGGCGATATTGATGAAAATCGCAAGCAGGATAAACGGTTCCCGAAGACCGATGAATAAGGACAGCACCGCGACCGTGAGCACGAGCGCCGGAGCCTGAAACAGTCCGTTGTAGACCGCTTCGACACCGTTTGAATTGCCTGAGGTGGACTGGAACGCCTTTTCATATTTGTCCATGAAGGCGTCATCCTCGCAATACGGATAATCGAGGCGGAGGATCTTGTCGAACTGATCGCGGACATAGTCGATGCGAAGAAGGGTGTTGCGTATGCGCGCGGCCTCAAGCGGCAGGTTTTTCATATATGATAGGGCCGCGGAGATCGCGGAAAAGCACAGCGCGATGACAAGGATGCGCTCGACCCTGCCGGGCCCTGTAAGCTCTTCTATGACGAGCTTCGGCAGCAGCACCGCGGGGAAGGATGCGGCTGCGGCAGCGAACGTATACAGCGCAAGCAGACCGAAAATGCGGGGTGCATCCCGCTTCGCCCTGTCAGTAAGACGCTTCAGTGTTGCATATATGGGATAATCAAGCTTCATGGGTGAATTATAGCATGCAGTGAACGATATGAAAAGCAATTTGCGGTTGCGTGAGCGCGGTTGCGCAAATGCCGAAACAACCCAAATAAGCAGGCCTTTCGACCTGCTTGAAGTGGATACGGAGAATTATTTATCGGAGGCGGCGAGTTTCTTCGCGAACTGGGCCTTCTTGTGATCGGCGGCATTCTTATGGATGACGCCCTTTGAAGCGGCCTTGTCAACGGTGCTGACAGCCTCGGTATAAGCGGCCTCGATGGCGGCTTTGTCGCCTGCGGCGACGGCGGCGTCAAAATTCTTGACGGCGGTCTTGGTCTTTGAAACAAAAATACGGTTATTGAGATTCTTCTTAGCGGTGGTGCCCACGCGCTTAAGAGCGGACTTATGGTTTGCCAAAGCGGTTCTCCCCCTTTTTTTACTCGAACATTGCAGATTATATCACGCCGATATATGGATTGCAAGAAGATTTCATTCAAAATCAGGCTGATTTTTCCGTTTATAACCCGGCGGTATCGGGCGAATAATAACATGCGGAGGGAAAAACCCATGAACGGAATGATTCGCACAGATCTTGCGCTTGAATCGCGCGAGATGCACCCTGAAATTTCCGGCGTAAGCGAGGCGAAAGCGCGCCACGGAAGAATAAGCATATCGCGCATAACGCTTGCTTCGCCGGAGGCTGCAAAAGCGCTTGGCAAAGAGGAAGGAGAGTATGTGACGCTCAATGCGCCGGAACCTGTTTCGGGCGCATCAGGCACGGCGTCGATGCTTTCCCGGGCGATCGCGGAAGAGCTGACGACGCTCATTGCAAGCGTTCCGGCCGACGCGCCGATCCTTGTGACGGGTCTCGGCAACAGGGCGGTCACGCCGGATTCGCTCGGCCCGCGCGTGGCGGACGGGATATATGTGACGCGACATATCAAGCAGTATCTCGCGGACGCGCTGCCCAAGGGCGTTCGGGCCGTTTCGGCGATAGCGCCCGGCGTGCTCGGCATAACCGGCATGGAAACGCTTGAGATCGTGCGCGGCGTGGTGGAGCGCACGGCGCCGTCGCTCGTGATCGCGGTGGATTCGCTGGCATCGCGCAGGGCGCAGCGCATAGGCGCGGCGGTACAGCTCACCAACACAGGCATAAGCCCGGGGGCAGGTATAGGCAACGACAGACAGGGCCTTTCGCAGGCAACGCTCGGCGTTCCCGTGATCGCGATCGGCGCGCCGCTCGTCGTATACGCGGGGACCATCGCGCGGGACACGATCGACCTCATCGCGGGAAAAGCCTTCATGGGCGATGAGGATGAAAAGCTCCGGACGGTCGCGGAAAACGTGATAAAAGAACATATGGGCGATCTGATCGTCACGCCCAAGGAGATAGACGCGCTCGTTTCATCCCTTGCGCGCGTGATCGCGGAAGGTATCAATCTGGCCCTTTTCGGCGCGGATCACGCGAAGGTAAAATCTCTTATCGCATAAACGCTTCACCTGCCACATAATATGTGGACGGGAGGATGGACGTATGCGAAAGACATGGCGGGCAGCGGGGCGCGGGAACCGTGCGCGCGTGAAAGGCCTTTTTGCCCCGGCGTGCGCCGCTGTGTGTACGCTCATCCTCCTGACGACTGCCGGGGCTTCGCTCATCCGGCGCGCCTCGGGCGGGGATGAAAGCCGGCAGGCGGAGCCTTTGCCGACGCTCGTGCTCGAGCGCACGGATATAGACTCGGATGTGGACATGCAGCTTTTGATCGAGCTTATCGGCAAGGGCGAGACGGGGAACGCCGCGATCGACCTTGCCGGCGACGAGCCGCGCGTGCTGATATATCACACGCACACAAAGGAAGCGTATTTTCCGAGCGAAAAATATAATTATGAGCCTGACAGCGGCTGGCGCTGCTATGACGATTCCATGAACGTCGTTGCGGTCGGCGAGAGGCTTGCGCAGACCCTTAGGGAAAAATACGGCATATCTGTCATTCATGACACGACGAATCATGAGCCGCCAAAGCTTTCGAGCGCGTATTCGCGCTCGCTTCAGACGATGCTTTATTATAAAGAAAAATATCCGTCGATAACGCTCTTCATCGATCTGCACAGGGACGCATACGGCGATCCGACAACGCCCGCGGACTTCATAACGATCGACGGAAGGGAGGTCGCGCGCATAATGTTCGTCGTCGGCACAGGCGAGGGCGCGACGGGCACGGGCTTTGGCGAGATGCCGGATTTTGCATCCAATTATGCCCTGGCCGAAAGGCTTTGTAACTATCTCATTTCGATAAACGGCAAGCTTGTGCGCAATATCCGCGTGAAGACGGGCAGATACAACCAGCATGTGTCCTCATCCTGCCTGCTTGCGGAGATAGGGCACAACGCGAATACGCTTGAGCAGGCGCTCGCCGCGGCGGAGTATCTGGCGGAAGCGATAGCGGCCGTCGCGGAGATACCGGGTACGGATGCGATGCCTGCGAATATGGCAACGCCGCAGCCAACGCCTGCGAACACGCCGCGGCAAACCGTATTGCCGCTTGCGCCGTGATGGTGTATCATCAGATTATACCCAATCGGAGGTGAAATCATGATAATACATATAGATACGCAGAATACGAGCCTCATCCTTTCGGGTGAAACGGGCAAGCGCCTTATGCTCCTGCATTACGGCGCGCGCATGAGGAAAAGCCGGGATTACGCCGCGCTTCAAGACAGGCACGACGTGCCATACGGCGACATGGTGCAACCGGACGCTGATGATCCGTGCTTCGGCTTAAGCGATGCGGCGCTTGCCTTTTCAACGCAGGGACGCGGGGATTACAGGCAGAGCACCGCGGCTTTTATATTGGGAAACGGCGCCTCTTCATGCGATTTCCTGTTTGAAAGCCACGAGCTTGTTCCCGGCAAGCCGCCGCTTGAAGGACTTCCGTCTTCAGTCGCGCCCGAAGGGGCCGAGACCCATGTGATAACGCTTGTCGATGCGTCGGCCGGGCTTGCGGTGAAGCTCTTTTTCACCGCGTTTGAAAAATGCGACGTGATATGCGAGCATATCGAGTATATAAACCGCGGCAGGAGCTGCGTTACGCTTACGCGCGCTATGAGCGCGGGTCTGGATCTTCCGCTTGAGGGCTGGGTCATGACCGCTTTCACGGGCACATGGGCCGCCGAACGGAATACGACGCGGCGCAGGATGGCGGACGGCGTATGCGTCAACGCATCAACCCTCGGCGCAAGCTCCGCGCGCGCGAACCCTTTCGTGATGCTCTCCGCGCCCGATTCAACGGAGGAACACGGCCCGGTTTACGGAATGAATCTCGTTTACAGCGGCAATCATGCGGAGATATTCGAACAGGATTGCTATGGGCGCACGCGCCTGCTCACTGGCATAAATCCTGAAGGCTTCCGCTGGCAGCTTGAAGCTGGGGCGTGTTTCACAACGCCTGAAGCGGTGCTTTCATTCAGCGCAAACGGCTTTTCCGGCCTTTCACACAATATGCACGCATTTGTGCGGGAGCATATCGTGCGCGGGGAGTGGCAGCACAGAGAGCGGCCGGTGCTTGTGAACAACTGGGAAGGCACATGGATGGACTTTGACGAGAAAAAGCTGCTCGCCATCGCGCGCGAGGCGTCGGACGCCGGCGCCGAGCTTTTTGTGATGGACGACGGCTGGTTCGGCGTGCGTGACGACGATACGAAGGGACTCGGCGACTGGTTCGTGAACCCCAAAAAACTGCCGCACGGACTGGACGGGCTTGCAAAGAAGCTCGCTGACATGGGTTTGATGTTCGGAATATGGGTGGAGCCTGAGATGGTCAACCGTGACAGCGATCTTTACAGGATGCACCCGGACTGGATCGTCGCCGCGCCCGGGCGCGAGCCGGCGCCGGGACGCAATCAGTACATCCTTGATCTCACCAGAAGCGAGGTGAGAAACTACATCGTGAACTCGATGACGCGCGTGTTCTCATCCGCGGATATCGCCTATGTCAAATGGGACAACAACAGGAATTTCTCGGATATGTTCACGCCCTCGCTTGCGCCGGAGCGTCAGGGCGAATTCATGCACAGATATATGCTGGGCCTTTATGAGATACTTGAAGCCCTGACGTTGCGATTCCCCAAAATACTTTTTGAAAGCTGCGCGTCGGGCGGCAACAGATTCGATCTCGGAATGCTATGCTATATGCCTCAGATATGGACGAGCGACAACACCGATCCGCTTTGCCGGGTGGAAATTCAGGAGGGCACGAGCTTCGGATATCCCCTTTCGGTGATGGGGGCGCACGTTTCCGCCTCGCCAAGTCAGGCGACGCTCAGACGTACGGGTATTGAAACGCGCTTCAACGTGGCGGCGTTCGGCCTTTTGGGCTATGAAATGGATATGACCGAGCTTACCCCGTTTGACAAAAAATGTATCAAGGCCGAGATCGCGTGGTACAAAGCGCACAGGAAGCTTTTACAGTTCGGCACGTTTTACAGGCTGACGCTCGAAGGCCGCGGCGGGCGGCGCGTATGGATGTGCGTTTCCGAGGATGGCACGGAAGCTGTGGCCATGTTTTTCCAGCAGACGGCAATGCCCTCGCACACGAGGGATATCATGCCGTTTCGCGGGCTTGATCCCGCGCTCGATTATATCATCGACGGAAGGGAACAGTATATCGCGGTTTCTTCGTTCGGCGGGCTTGCGAAGCGCGCGCTGCCGGTGAAGCTTTCGGGCGACGGGGCGGCGATGGCGATGCTATCTGCGCGTTATATGTTCCCGATGACGGAGGAGCATTATGAAGCGGGCGGGGATATGCTCATGGGTCACGGTCTGCATCTCAAACAGCAGTTCGGCAGTACGGGATATAACGAAAACGTCCGCGTGCTTGGCGATTGCGGCTCACGGACGTATTATTTGAGGGCAAAAAGCGAAAAGGGTCTCATCCCGCAAGGATGATAAGCGCCCGCTCAAGCGAGTCGACGGCTTTTGCACGTCCGGTGAGCTGCTCCGTGGTCACGTCGCACAGGGCCTTGGCACAGCGGGCGAGCGGTTCGCGCTGCGACGGACTCATCAGCCGCGCAGCCTCATAAACGCGATAACCGTATCCGGAGGAAACGCCGAGCAGCTTTATGGCGGCGTCCTTTGGCGTTTTGCGCTCGATCAGCCTTCGCGCCTGAAGTATGAGGCGCGCCTTTTCACCGATGCGCGATGCGATCTCCATAGGGGCCTCGCCGTCATACATGAGCGAACGCAGCGCCGTGAAACCTTCGCGCGCGTGGTTGGACATGATCTGGTCGAGCACCGCGAACACTATATAATCAAGGTCGCGCGTGACGACTTTTTTTATCACATCCTTTGTGACTTCGTTCCCTTCGCCGACATAATCCGCCGTTTTCCTGAATTCCTGCGCGAGATTTGCGCAGTCGGTGCCAGCGTATGAAGCAAAAAACTCCGCATCCGGCTGAGAAATGATTATTCCCGAGGATGAGGCCTGCTGCCTTATCCAGCGCGCGGCCTCGCTTTCCGAAAGGGGGGCGAAAAGTACGGCGCGTCCCTGCGCGACGAGCGCCTTAACAAACGCGAGCCTGCCGTCCGCATCGCCGCGGATGAAGAAGAGCAGCACGGTTTCCGGCGGTATGCGATCAATATAGCTTTTCAGCGTCTCCGCGTCAGCATCCTTCGGCAGCGCGCGCACGATGACGATACGCCTTGCGCAAAGGAAGGGTATCGTTTCGCATGCGGCGATTATCTGTGCGGCGTTTGCCTGGGCGATATTATCGGTGTTCATATCGCGCACGGTTTCATCCACCGTTGCAAGAAGGCTTCTGAGCGCGCTTTCCTTGACGTATTCCTCCTCGCCGTGGAGAAGGTATGCGCCGGAGAGCGTGTTTTCCTTTATGGCTTTGAAAAAATCGTTGCGTTCCATAGTTGTGATTATACGCTAAAAGACGATCATGTATCAAGCTTCATAAAATGAGTATGAGGCCCGCCGCGGCGATGAGGGACGCCGCCGCGATAAGGCGGGTCTTTTTCGGCAAAAGACAGTACTTTGAAAGCAGGATTAGCGCGGCAAGATAAAGCGCAAGGGCGGGATAGCGGGGGGCGGAAAAACGCAGCGTGCAATACGGAAGAGAGGCGAACCATTTTGCCGCAGCTTCTGCGGCGCCGAGCAATATGCGCACGGAGAACCCGACCGACGCGCCGAGCGGAAAGTATATCGCGCCAAGAATAAGCGCGGCAAGCGCAACGGGAAGCGCAAAGGTTATGAGGGGGATCAGCACGATGTTCGATACGAGCGAGTATACGGGGAGCGTGTTGAAAAACAGGAGCGTGAACGGAAGGGAAGCCGCGGTGGCCGTTACTGTGACCGATACCGGCTTCGCGATGAATGACGGCCACGAATGCAGAACTTCCGCAAGCGGGGAATAAAGCATAAGTATGCCTGCGGCGGCGGAAAAGGAGAGCAGCAATCCCGCGGAAAAAAGACGCATGGGAAGCGCCGCGAGCACCACGATGAGCGCGAGTGAAAGGGATGAGAGCGGATCGTTTTTCCTCAGCGCGACAGGCGCGATGAGCATGGAAAGCGTCATGACCGACGCACGCATGAGCGAGGAGGGAAACGCTGCAAGCGCGCAGTACAGCGCGAGAAAAAGCGCCGTGAGCGCAAGGCGCGCGACGGGCCTGCGCCTGGGTATGACGGCAAGCAGCACCGCAGCCATCACGCCGACATGGAGGCCGGAGAGCGCCAGAATATGCGCCGCGCCCGCCTCGCGGAAGGCGCTTTGGGTGAAATACGGAAGCGCCGTCCTGTCGCCGAGCAATATCGCGCGCACGAGAGGGGAAGCTTCGGAGAATATCGCGTCCGAAAGGTCGTATATTTTTTGGGACAGACCGGCGATCAGCGGCGAGACTGTAATGCCTTCGCCGGAAAGCGAGCGCACGGCCTCGGACGTGAGGACGCCGCCCGAACGGATGATATACGGAATCATACGAAGCGCGCCGAAACCGGAGCACAGGGAAAACAGCGCGGCGCGGCGGCGATGCAGAAAAATGCCGAGGACGCCGATAAACGTAAACAGGCACGCCGCGATAAGCGCGGACGTGCCTGTGAGAAACCTTGAAAGGGCAATCCCTAATACAAGACCGGCGGCGGCTTCGACCATCGGCCTTTGATTGAACGCGGGTGAACCGACTATGCTCCCGCGCGTTTCCATTTTGTCAGAAGGTCACGGTTTCGTCCGCGCTCCTGAAGGCGATGCACTCGCACTCTACAAGACCGCCGGCGGGAAGGGCGGCAACCTGCACGCAGGAACGGGCGGGATAATCCGGGCCGAAAAACTCGCCGTAGATCTTGTTTACCTTGCCGAAATCCGCAAGGTCAGTCACAAAAACGGTGGTCTTGACGACGTCGGCAAGCGAAGCGCCCGCCGCTTCGAGCACGTTTTTGAGATTGGTGAAGGACTGGCGCGCCTGCGCCTCCACGCCTTCGGCAAGCTTGCCGGTCGCGGGGTCTATACCGAGCTGGCCGGAGGTGAAAACGATGCCCTCCATGCCTATCGCATGGTTGTAAGGGCCGATTGCCGCCGGCGCATTCTTTGCGCTGATGATCTCTTTCATTTGACTTTCTCCTTGTGTATTATTGATGATTATTTAGATGCTAACACGTTGCTTTTCAAGTGTCAAGGCGATGTCGTGGTTCCACATTATATAAGCGCTCTCCCCGGTATCATAATAATAACCCTTGCGTTCGCCCGCTTTTTCAAAATCGAGCGAGGAATAAAGCGACTGTGCCACGAAATTGTGCTCGCGTACTTCAAGGGTCATGCTTGTCGCTTCAAAAAGGCGGGCCGTGCGCATCATGCAAAGCATCATCCTTTTTCCGAGGCCCTGCCCGCGCTGTTCCGGCGCGACGGCGACGTTTGTTATGTGCGCTTCGTCATAGATTACCCACATCCCGGCGTATGCGACGACGATACCCTCGCGTTCGCAAACGAGATAATGCGCGACGCTGTTTTTCAGCTCCGACGCGAGCGCCGCGCGCGACCACGGCGTGCGGAAACATATCCTTTCAAGCTCTTCGACGCGGTCGAGGTCTTTTGCCTGCATCGGGCGGATCTGATCCTTTGCCATAGGTCTATTTTTTCTCCTTAAAAAGGCGCTCGGCCTGCGTCGGGCGAAGATACAACGGAAAAACCTCGCTGAGACAGCGTCCCTGCCGCGCGGCGTCAAATGCCGGTTTCGCAAGCATCCCGGCCTTGAGCAGGCAGGCGGATTCATCTGCAAAACGCGCGTCCTTAACATGGCTTTCGATTTCGGCGCGGTATGCGAGCGCTCCGTCGCCTGTGAAGAGGGTACCGGCGCGCAAGGTTCGCGCAAAATCTTCGACTACGATCGCACGCGGGGATACAAGCTCACGTCCGTCCTCATAAACGGCGCCGTAACCGTTGCCGTGCCGCGCGTCGATCACGGCGGCGACAGCGCCCGTGCGCGAAGCGGAGAGTGCAAGCGCTTCAAGCGATGATATGCCGACGACCGGTTTGCCTGCGGCAGCCGCGAATGCGTTTGCGATGCAAACGCCTATGCGTACGCCCGTGAAGGAGCCGGGACCGGTATCCGCGGCGAAAACATCGGTTTCATCGAATGCGAAGGGAGCGTTTTCCTGAAAAAGCGAGTCGATGAGAGGCATTATCGTTTCGGAGTGGGTGAGGCCGTTGTCGCTGAGCGCCGTGCGCAGCACTTCGCCGTCCCTTATGAGGGCGGCGGACGCCGCGCGGGCGGAGGTTGAAAGGGCAAGTATGTTCATTTGAGCGCCTCCGTTATGGATTCGTGGCGTGGGCCTGTGGCGAGGATAATTGCGGTGCGCGGCGCGTCCCCCATGCCTGAAAGACGTATCTCAAGCCGGTCGTCCGGCAGCGCCTCGGGAACATTTTCGCACCATTCCATGATGATCACGCCGTTCCTTTCAAGATAATCGTCAAAACCTATACCGTAAAGCTCCTCGGCAGATGATAACCTGTACGCATCAAAATGGAAAAGCGGCAGGCGTCCCTGCGTGTGCTCGCGCACGATGGTGAAGGTGGGGCTCGTCACGCCGCGGATGCCAAGCGCCCCGGCTATCGCAACGGTGAGGGTGGTCTTGCCTGCGCCGAGTCCGCCGTACATGGCGATGAAGGCTCCGGGAAAGAGCGCCCCGGCGATCTTTATGCCGAGGGCCTCGGTGCCGTTTTCGTCAAGCGCGTCAAAGCGAAGGCCGTCCATCAGTCGAACATCCCCTTTTCGATACATTCGCGGCGAAAATCCAAAAGCCTGTCGTTTGCTATCGCCTGACGCACGCCTTCCATGAGCCGCTGCGTAAAGCGTATGTTATGCGCGGTGATAAGCTGCGCCGCAAGTATTTCCTTGCACTTGACAAGGTGACGTACATAAGCGCGCGTGAAGCCGGACGAGCAGGCATAGCAGTCGCAGCCATCCTCGATGACGGTGAAATCATGCTCGAAGGTCGCGTTGCGAAGCATCTTTTTACCGTCGGAGGTAAGGGCGAGACCGTTGCGCGCGATCCTTGTCTGCAACACGCAATCGAACATGTCAATGCCGCGTATCGCCCCTTCCACGAGGCAATCCGGACTGCCCACGCCCATGAGGTAGCGCGGCTTGTTCTCCGGCATATACGGCATCATTTCCTCGAGCATCTCATACATCATGGGTTTCGGCTCGCCGACGGAGAGACCGCCTATGCCGTAGCCGGGGAAATCCATGTCCGCAAGCGTCTTCGCGCTTTCTATGCGCATGTCGCGGAACGTGCCGCCCTGCACGATGCCGAAAAGCGCCTGGTCGCTCCTTGTATGTGCGGCCTTGCAGCGCGCGGCCCAGCGGTGGGTGCGCATCATCGCGGCGCGCGTATACGCCTCGTCGCTCGGCCACGGGGCGCATTCATCGAACGCCATCGCTATGTCGGCGCCCAGCGCCTCTTCGATCTCCATCACCTTTTCTGGCGTGAAAAAATATTTTCTGCCGTCGATAAGGGAACGGAACTCAACGCCGTCCTCGCGTATCTTGTTGGCAACGGCGAGACTGAACACCTGAAAGCCGCCGCTGTCCGTGAGGATAGGCCTGTCCCAGCGCATGAATTCATGCAGACCGCCCGCCTCGCGCACAAGCTCGTGCCCCGGACGTTCAAAAAGATGATATGTGTTGGCAAGGCATATCTCGGAACCTGTTGCGGCAAGCTCGTCCGGACGCATGGCCTTGACCGTGGCCTGTGTGCCGACGGGCATATAGCAGGGGGTATGCACGTCGCCGTGCGGCGTGTGAAGCACGCCGAGCCTTGCGCCGGACTGGGCGCAGACATGCAGGACCTCAAAGCTGAAATCACTCATATTAGATCGCTTCTCCCTCAAATAATAAGCATCGCGTCGCCGAAGCTGAAGAAGCGATAACGCTCGGCAACGGCATGTGAATAACAGGCAAGCATCTCCTCGCGCGAGCAAAGCGCGCTCACCAGCATGAGAAGGGTCGATTCAGGCAGATGGAAGTTGGTGATGAGCGCGTCCACGGCCTTGAAACGGTATCCCGGGGTTATGAATATATCGGTCCAGCCGCTTTTCGCGTGTATTACGCCGCTCTCATCCGCAACGCTTTCAAGCGTGCGGCATGAAGTGGTACCGACGGCCACGATGCGGCCGCCGGCACTGCGCGCGGCGTTGATCCGGCGCGCCGCGTCCTCGCTCACCTGATAGAACTCGCTGTGCATATGATGATCCTCAACGTTTTCCGCGCTGACAGGCCGGAAGGTGCCAAGACCCACATGCAGGAGAATATCGACAATGTCAACGCCCATGCCGCGCACCTCGTCGAGAAGCTCATTCGTGAAATGCAGTCCGGCCGTAGGCGCTGCGGCGGAACCGTTTTGCTTCGCATAAACGGTCTGGTATCGCTCGCCGTCGGCGAGCCTTTCGGTTATATAAGGCGGCAGCGGCGTTTCGCCGGCGCGGTCGAGCACTTCCTCAAACACGCCTTCATATTCAAGATATATAATGCGTCCGCCTGCGTCCGTGGGCTCCATCACGCGCACGCAAAGCTCGTCGTTCACGCGGAAAACGAGCCCTTCCTTTGCGCGGCGGCCGGGTTTGACGAGCGCCTCGAAACGGTGGTCGTCGAGCCTTTTGAGAAGCAGAAACTCCATCATGCCGCCCGTGCCTTCGCGCACAGCGTGCAGACGCGCGGGAATGACCCTTGTGGTGTTGCGCACGAGCACATCGCCCGGGCGCAGGTGCCTGAGGATATCCGTGAACACCTCGTCGCTCATCGCGGCGCTTTTCCTGTCATAGACGAGCAGGCGCGACGCGCTCCTGTTCTCAAGGGGCGTCTGGGCGATCAGCTCATGGGGCAGATCGTAAAAAAAATCACTGGTTTTCAAGCGTTTGCCTCCGTTTTTTCTCAGGTTATGATTATATGGCAAAAGAGCGGCTTTGGCAAGGACGGAGGCGATGATTAAGTATATGTGAACTCGTCGGCGTTTGGCTTGACTTGCATCATGGCAAAGGTTAAATTAGGAATAACGGAAGGAACGTGTCGGCTTTTGCCGAACGATTGGTATAGATTGATGCTTAGAAAAATCATCGCTGTTTTACTTGTCGGCGCAGCGGCGCTGTGCACCGCCTGCCAGCCTCTCGATATGATCGTCGGGGCGCTTTCGGAGCATGGTGAAACAGTTGATATAATCCCGTCGCCAACGTCAAGCCCCACGCCTAAACCGACCCAAACCCAATTCGCAGAAGAAACCGCCATGGACAGCCCGGAGCCGGTCAGGACGCACGATGCGGACGCGGCCGGGACGCCGACGGAAAAGCCCAAGATCGGTTCCGGCGAAAAGCTTGTCGCGCTCACGTTTGACGACGGACCGTATAAGAACGTTACTCCGCGTATACTGGACGTGGTTGAAAAATACGCGGACTTCGGCGTTCATGTAACGTTTTTCGTGCTTGGCCTTCAGGCCGTGCAGTATCCGGAGATCGTGGCCCGCGCGGCATCACTCGGCTGCGAGATCGGCAACCATACATATCATCACAAGAATCTCACCAAGCTTTCGGTTGAAGAAATGCAAAGCGAGGTGAACGATCTCTCCGAGATGATAACCGAATTGACGGACACGCAGCCAACGCTCGTGCGTCCGCCATACGGGGCGAGAAACGACGTGGTCTATGCAAACGTGCCGTATCCGCTTATTCTCTGGGACGTCGACACGCTGGACTGGTCAACGCACGACACGGCAAGCACTGTTGAGGCCGCGCTCAAATGCGAGGACGGGGATATAATACTGATGCACGACGTACACGAGGATACGGCCGCGGCTGCGGAGGAGATCATTCCGCGCCTCATCGACATGGGCTTCAGACTTGTCACGGTGAGCGAGATGTTCGAGGCAAAGGGCCTGCCGCTTGAAGCCGGACACGCTTACAGGCGGGCGAGATAAAGGCTTTTGCCGGTGCGTTGCGAAATGCCAAAATAAAGCATAAATAAAGCGCCTCATGCGGATAATTTATCCGGGAGGTGCTTTTTTTATGTCTCTGATCACGAAACTGTATGAGCTTTTCCGTTTCGGAAAGACCGAGGACGGCTTTGAACTGCTTGAAACGGAACGCGGGGAGCCGGGCTTTTTTGCGCGCGGCAGGGAGGCCGCGCCTGAAAGCGGGAAGGAAGAACACAGCGTGTCCGCGGCGCTTTGCGAAAATGAATCGGCGATGCGAAAAAGAATGCGCGCGGATATCAACCCGGACGTGATATTCCGCCGCTTCCTTTTGGGCGGCGAGACAGACGCACTCGCCGTATATATGAACGGCATGGCGGATGCGGTGCAGATAAGCGATTTCATATTGCGCGACGGAATGCGCAAGGGCTGCATGGACGCGGCAAAGGGCGATCTTGCGCGCTATGCTGCCGAGAACGCTTTCGTTATGGGCGAATCCTCAACGGAGAAGGATTTTGATAAAGTTTGCTCCGCCGTGCTTGACGGGTTGACGGCGGTTTTCATCGAGGGGGCCGGGAACGCCGTGATAATGGACACGCGCGGGTTTGAGCACAGGAGCGTCGCGCCGCCGGATAACGAGAAAGTCGTGCGCGGCCCGCAGGAAGCGTTCGTTGAGAGCATAAGAACGAACATAACGCTTATCCGCCGCATTGTGCGCACGGATGATCTTGTGGTCGAGATACGTCCGTCCGGCGCGGATAACGGGGTGCGCGTTGCGGTGATATATCGCGAGGGAGTCGCAAACGAAACGCTTGTCGAAGAAGTTAAGCGAAGGCTTGCGCGCATAAAGACGCGCACGATCACAAATTCGGGCACGATCGAGCAACTCACGGAGAAAAGCAGTCGTTCCCCGTTCCCGCAGCTTCTTTCGACCGAACGCCCGGACAGGGTGGGCATAATGCTCATGCAGGGGCATGTCGCGGTGCTTCTCGACGGCAGCCCTTTCGCAAACGTTATGCCGGCGACGCTTTTCACGCTCATGTCAACATCCGAGGATTCCGGCCTCCGCCGGCCGCAGGGGACGGTCGTGCGGGTCGTGCGTTTCATCGGCGCGGCGATATCGGCCGTTCTGCCGGCTTATATTCTTGCGTTGGCGCTTTTTCATCAGGGTCTTCTTTCAACGGAGGTACTGACCACAGTCGCATCGTCAAGGAAGATGGTTTTTGTTCCCATCGGTGCGGAGATGGTCTTTCTTCTTATAGTATTTCAGCTGATAAGGGAAGCCGGCATGCGCGTGCCCGGCAATATAGGTCAGGCGATCGGCATAATCGGCGGACTCATACTCGGTCAGGCCGCTGTTGCGGCAAACCTTGCAAGCTCTGTGATCCTCATCGTGGTCGCGCTGACGGGGCTCGGCAATTTCTGCATACCGGATTATTCGACGCAGCTCGCCGTGTCGCTTTTCAGGCTTGCACTTGTCGTGACAGCGTGGTGCGCGGGTCTTCTGGGCATTTGCAGCGGAATCGTCGTGATAACCGCCTGGATGGCTTCGCTGAAATCATACGGCGTTCCTTTCCTTGCGCCGTTTGCGCCGAAGGCGGTTTCAAAAAGGCCGATGATACTGCGTGGCAACATCACCATGCACGAGCGCGCGGATGATATTCTCAACACGAAGGAGGAAAAGCAATGAGGCTTTGCGAAGGGCGTATAGGCAATCAGGAAGGTGCGTCTGCCGTGGGTCTTGCGGCGGGGATGAGCGTAATATTCACGCTCGATTCGTCGCGCGCGTATGCAAACGGAAACGCGACATACATCACTTCTCCTCTTGCCATCATCATCGCGGCTGGTATTTTTTTGCTGCTTTGCTGCGCGATGAATATGACGGGCGCAAAAAGGTTGGACGAGCTTAGCGCGAAGACCGCGGGCGGCGTCGGCAGGCATTTGATCGGCGCGATTACGGCTGCATATCTGCTTTTTTCCGCATGGTCGCTCACGGAGCGCTTTACGACGGTCATGCACAGCTTCGTGTTTACATCGTCTGATTACGGCTCGATCGTGGTTTGGACGATGCTGAGCGTCGGCTTCATGGCGCTGATGGGCTTCGAGTGCATCGGCCGCATGGCAAAGATATTCGGCGCGGCGCTGGGCGTGCTTGTCATACTGGGTCTTGTCGGCGCGTCATCGGGATATGAAGCATACAGGCTTGCGCCGTTCCCGGCGGATGATATCGGCGGCATCGCGGCAAATTGCGCGGAGAGCGTCGCCGCGGGCTTTGCGCCGCTTTTGTGCATCCTTTGCACGGCGCCCGCGCTTCAGGGCGCAAAGAGCCTGCGCCGGGCAGGACTTATCGGGGCGGGAGCAGCCGCGCTGGCGGCAGGGCTCACACAGCTTTGTCTAGGCCTTGCATATCCGTATGAGAAGCTTCGGATCATCGCAATGCCGCTTTACAGGCTCAACCTCATCCTGCTTCAGGAAAGCTACTGGTTCCGTCTGGACGAGCTTGGGATATTCATATGGTTTATAGGCTGCACCATTGCTTCGGCGTATTATATATATTGCGCAGCCTCGGTGATAACGCGGCTTTGGACGCGGCTCGACGTGCGTCCCGCCGCGGCGTCGGCTGCGGCGTCAATCGCCGCGGTGCTGCTGCTTTGCCATATAGCCGACACAACGGCGTGGGAGGATACCGTCGCGTTCATAAGGAGCTACGCATATTTTGCCGTGATACCGTTCGCGCTTACCGGGATCGCGGCGATACTCAAGTCTGTTTTGACGAAGAAGGACAAACGCAATGAAGAAGCTTGAGCTGCTGCTTGCGGTATTGACGCTTGCCGTTTCGCTTTCAGGATGCCTTGACGCCACGGCGCTTGACGAATACGGCTATGTTCTCTCTGTGGGCGTGGACGCGGGGGAAGTGAAGCGTTATAACGTATCCTTCCTCATCCAAAAGACAGGCGAATCGCAGGAATCGCAGGCGGGCGCAGGCTCCCTTGTAATATCCGCCGAGGGTGACAGCATATTTGAGGCGATAGCGATCGCGCACCTCGGCGTGCCGTATGAGCTGAACTTCATGCGCACGAATTATATAGCATTCTCGAGAGAGCTTGCGGAAAACGGCCTTATGGCGGAGTTTCTGAAAGCTTCCTTCGAGACGCTGAACCTTCGCGATTCGGCGAAGATCGTCATTGTGCTCGGCAAGTGCAGCGAGTATTTTGACGGGCTTTATACGGAGGATAATCCAAGCGTTGCGAAGCGGCAATACAGCCTTTTTCAAAACTATATGTTCGACGCGGTGATACCGATGACGAATCTTTCGCTGCTGCGCGAAGCGGTATACAGCGGCCGGTTTGACGCAGTGCTGGCGACAGGCTCGACAGATACGTCTATAGAAGCCCGGGAAGGCACGGATCAGGGCGGCGGAAACGGCGAAAGCTCGGGCGGCGGCGGAGAGGAAAGCTCCGACACAGGCCCGGGAACGACAGCGGGCGTCAAACGCAGCGGAGGGCGGCGCTCATATTCAAGAGGAAGCGCTGTGTTCAACGGCGACAGACTTGCGGGCGTGCTTAACGGCGAAGATACGGAAATACTTCTCATGGCGATGGGAAAGTTTGAGGAAGGAAGAATAAGCTATTGCGATGAAAACGGGGAGTATTCATTCAAGCTGTCTCAGATACGCAGGCCACAGATAAAACTGGACATATCTGGCGACGCGCCATATGCGAAAATGCACGTTTATCTTGCTGCGCTCGTTGAATTGGATACGGCCGGCAATTCGCTTGCGCGATGGGACACAGTTATCAGGCCTGCGCTTGAACAATATGTTGAAAGCGAGCTGAAAAGGGTGTTTGAAATTTGCAGGGACGAGGGTTCCGACGCAATGGGCTTCGGACGGAGCGCGTGCGGGGAGTTCGGTTCCGTTTCGGCATGGCGCGCGTATGATTGGAAAAGCCGCTATACGGGAATGGACGCGGAGTTTGAGGCGACGATCTCACCGGAGGACGTTCAGAATCTGAAAGGAGGCAGATGATATGTGGCTCATCGGCGCGATGTGCGCCGCGGCGTTTGGATACTGCGGCGTTTATGCGGCGTTTTGCGTGAAAAGCAAAGCATGGGCCGCGTTTGCGGTCTCGGTGATGCTGGCGCTCGTTCCGGCGACCGTATTTGCGCTGTGCGTTATTTTTCAGTGATACCGCTTTTATGCGTAAGCGAGAAAAGTCTGCTTTTCAAAGCGGCGCGCCGTTTATGCGTCGCTTCCTCGTCGACGAGATAGCGTCCGCCATCAACCGGCGTTATCACGTCTCCCTCGGAAGCGTCCTCGGGCAGAACGGATCTTGCGATGGAAAGCTCGTCTCCGTCGGCGTCGCATACCGCGATTTCACCCTCGAATCTGTCGATGATAATCATGCTGAAGCCCCTTCTTTTTTTCTATTCCGATAATAGCACCTAAAGCGGCCGCGGGCAATGATTTAATTGTCGCGCGACTGTTCACATCCCCATAAAGATGTGCTAAAATACGATTATAGAGAGGCTTTACGCCTTTTCAACGTCGGAGGTCACGATGCACAAGAAAAAAACAAATACTGAAGAAATTATTACATCGGAATTGCTTGAGAAACTGCGCATCGAAGTAATGCTCCGCGAAGACGAGGTCGCAAAGAAGGCTGATGAGTCCGCCGGCAAAGCCGGCATGCTCAACGATCCGGAGCTTGCCACAATGGCGGAGGATGTTGAAAATTTTTCAATGCATCTCCATATGCTTGAAAAGCAATTCAATGAGAAAAAAGGCGAATAGCCGCTGATCGATCGCAAAGGCGTTTATATCAACTCAAACGAATGAACAATTGATGAACGCCGCGTCTATGTGGTTCCAATTCGCGGCATATTTATAGTATAATCTTCTCTGTGCGATGAAAAGGTGAAATGACGAAAGGAGATTCCTGCTTTGTCATATGATGAACTCGTCAAAGCGATAACGAGCGGACTGACGCAGTTCCGCATCGCGGACGCCGTCGACATCCTCATAATTGCGGTGTTGCTTTACCGCCTCATTGTCCTCACCAAGCAGACACGCGCCTATCAGGTGCTCAAGGGCATAGGCGTGATATTCATCGCGGCCATCCTCAGCGACGCGCTCCAGCTGCAAACGATAAGCTGGGTGCTTAACGCTGTCGTCACTTCGGGGATAATCGTTGTGGTGGTGCTCTTCCAGCCGGAGCTTCGCCGCGCGCTCGAACATATCGGTCGCGGAAAGCTGTTTGACAAGGGCTTTTTCACTGAGATCCATCAGGAAGAAACGCAGAGCGTCAACGAGCTTATTCAGGCGATGACCGATCTTTCAAAGCGGCGGGTGGGCGCGCTCATCGTGATCGAACAGAAAACAGGCCTCGGCGACATCGTGTCGACCGGCACGCGCATTGAGGGCGTGATATCCGCCCCGCTCATCGAAAACATATTCGAACCTAACACGCCGCTGCATGACGGCGCAGTTGTGATAAGGGACAACCGCATAGTGGCGGCTGCTTGCTTCCTGCCGCTGAGCGAGGATTATTCCGTCTCGCGCGAGCTTGGCACGCGCCACCGCGCGGCGCTCGGCGTGTCCGGCGTTTCGGACAGCATAACGCTTATCGTCTCAGAGGAAACGGGCGTGATATCATTTGCAAGGGACGGGAAGCTCGTCCGGTATATCGATCAAAAAGCGCTGCGGAGCCTTCTCGAATCGATTTTCGTCAAGTCCTCCGAAAGTCCTCTCGTTATGTTCAAACGGAGGGTGAAGAATGAAAAATAAAAAAGATATCGGCAAGGCTATTAAAAAATGGATAAAGGACTTCTTCACCAAAAGCATAGCGCTCAAGATAGTATCGCTTGTTTTTGCCATGCTGCTGTGGGGATATGTGTTGATGACGCAGGACCCGATCAGGGTGAAGACCATACAAAACGTTCAGGTGACGATCGAAGGCGAGGCCGACCTTCTCGCGCGAAAGCTCATCATAAACAGCAGCAAAAAGCTTGAAGACGTGGTCGTGACGGTGCGCACCCAGCTCACGCAGTACGCGGATCTCGGCGCGGATGACGTCACGGCGGCGATAAGCCTTTCCGGCATAACCGAAAAGGGAGAGTATGAGCTGTCCGTCACGGCAAAAACATCAACGGGAACGATAGCCACCGTATCCCCGTCAAAAGTCAAAATAGCGGTCGACGATCTCGTCACGCGGAGAATACCTGTTGAGGTCGTCCTTGCAGGCGATATGCCTGAAGGGTATTGGGCGGATACGCTTTCTGTCGGCCGCACGGAGATCGATATCGAGGGCGCGGCGGAGAATATAGCGGGCGTTGTGAAGGCCGCGGCGGAGATCGATGTGTCAAACCTCACGCAGAGCATCAACCGTTCGGTCCTGCTCGATCTTTACGATGAAAACGGAGATATCGTTTCAAGCGATATCCTGCTCGGCACGCTGCCGACAGTCAGCGTCAGGCTCGACGTATACAACATGAAGGAAGTGCCGATCGACACCGCAAGCGCGCTGCTTGGCGCGGACAATCTGAGCGCCAATTACGAGCTGATGAGCGCGGAGATCGTCGAGGGGCCAAAGACGGTGCGCATAGTCGGCGACGCGGACGTGCTTGCCGGGATAGATTCGATCGCGCTTGAACCGATCAACGTTGCGGGCGCAAAGGAAAGCATTCAGCAGATATTTGCCCTTGTCGTGCCGGACGGCGTGCGTCTGCTCGATCAGGACACGGTGGAGCTTTATATCGACATACGGGAGAAGAACGCCAGCGCGACTTTCTCGGAGCTTGCAATTGATGTCAGAGGCCTCGGCAGAAAGCTCAAGGCGGCGATGAATGTGAATACGGCGGATGTCGTCATATCCGGAAGATACAGCCTCATCGCATTGCTTGAACGAAAGGACGTCGTGCTCTATATCGACCTTACGGGCTATACGACCGGCGCGTATCAGGTGCCGGTATATATCGAGCTTCCGACTGATGAAATGACGAAGGAGCTCACAAAGACGCTTACCGTGGAAACGGTGAGCGTGGTCATAGACTAAATGAGCATAATCATCAACAGAATAAAGCTTCCTCTCACAGAGGACGAGTCCTCGCTTTGCTTCCATGCGGCGAGGACCCTTGGCGTAAACAAGGACGCGATACGCTCCGTCATCGTCAGGCGCGTTTCTCTCGACGCGCGGAAAAAGAACGATATCTGCCACGAATACACCGTTGAAGTGACGCTTTCAAAAGCGGATGAGGCGCGTGCGATCGCAAAGGGCGCGGCTGCGGCGGCGCCGGAGGAGAAGCCTTTTGAACCGAAGCTCGGCAGCATAAGGACTGGCGCGCCGGTGATTGTTGCGGGCCTCGGCCCGGCGGGACTTTTTGCCGCATACACGCTTGCGCGTTTCGGCTACCGCCCGCTCGTGATCGAGCGGGGGAAGCCTTCTGAAGAACGCAGGACGGATGTGGAGCGTTTCTGGAGCACGGGCAGGCTTGACTATTCAAGCAACGCAATGTTCGGCGAGGGAGGCGCGGGCGCGTTTTCGGACGGAAAGCTCACCACGCGCATCAAGGATCCGCTTTCGGCAGACGTAATGAAGACGCTTGTGCGCTTCGGCGCGCCCGGTGAGATAGAGGCGATGGCGAAGCCGCATATAGGCACGGACAGACTGACCGCCATTGTGTCGGACATCAGGCGAGAGTGCGTTCGCCTCGGCGCGGAGGTGCGTTTTCAGACGTCGCTTACCGGGTTTGAAACAAAGGACGGAAAGCTTGCCGCCGTCCGCGTGAGCGCGCATGACGGGCGTGAGGAGCGCATCGAATGCGCGGCCCTTATACTTGCGACAGGCCAGAACGCGGACGATACTTACAGGATGCTTTTCGGCGGAGGGCTGACCATGCAGGCGAAGCCTTTCGCGGCCGGCGTCCGCATCGAGCATCCGAGGGAGTTCATCGACCGTTCCCAGTTCGGCGCCGCCGCGGGCAATCCGCGGCTCGGCGCTGCGGAATATCACTTCGCCGACCGCAGCGGGGACCGCGGTGTCTACACCTTTTGCATGTGTCCCGGCGGACGGGTCGTGGCCTGCTCGAACGACGAGGGCAGGGTTATCGTGAACGGCATGAGCGAATATGCGCGCGCGGACGAAAACTCAAACGCCGCGATCGTGGTACAGGTGGATGAGAGGGATTTTCCGGCGGGGCCGCTGGGCGGGCTTGATTTCAGGGAAAAGCTTGAGCGGGCGGCTTTTGCGGCAGGCGGAGGGGATTATTGCGCGCCGGCATGTACGGTGGGCGCGATGCTCAAAAACCGCAAACAGAGCGCATGGGGCGATGTGCGCCCAAGCTACAGACCCGGCGTGAAGATCTGCACGCTTTCCGCCGTTTTGCCGGACTTTATGACAAACGGCGTGAAGGACGGCATACGCGCGTTCGGGCTGAAGCTCAAGGGATTCGACATGGATGACGCTGTGCTTTGCGCCGTGGAGAGCAGAACGAGCGCGCCCGTGCGCATATTTCGGGATGAAACGGGCGAGGCCCCCGGCGCGAAGGGACTTTATCCCTGCGGTGAGGGCGCGGGCTATGCAGGCGGCATCGTCAGCGCGGCGGTTGACGGGATGCGCACGGCCGAACACGTTATGGCCGTGTTCGCGCCGCTTTCACATTGAGCGATAATATGTTAAAATCAATTATATGAAAGCTGTTTACCAAAAAGCAATTATTGCTGTCATGATCGCGGCGTTTGGCCTCGGGCTTTGCGCCTGCGCCGATAATGCGCCGGGAAACGACGGGATCGATCTTCTCAACCCCGAAGACGGCGAAGGGATCGTCACGGCGGCGCAGCTTGTGCGCGCGGTCGAGGAAGGCGCGGAAACGATCACGCTTGCCGCATCGATCGACCTTGAGGATCAGTTCCTGAAGGTCGACGTGCCCGGAAGCTCCCTTTCCATAGACGGAAAAGGCTTTTCCATAACCGGCAACGGTGATTGCGTGATAAGGCTCGAGGATGGCTGCTCACTCACCCTGACCGATGTGACGATAACCGCCGGCTCCACGGCGATAGGCTGTCTTGGCAGCGCGAGCGTTGGCGGAAAGGCAACGATAAACTCCGTCGCCCATGCGATAAACGCGCAAAACATGCTCAGCATAGCCGAAAACAGCAGATTTTACATCAAAAGCAACGTCGGAAGCGGAATATACGCCGAAGGTCTCGAGCTGCTTGAGGGAGCGCGTGTGCTTGCCGACGGCAGACTCGGCGGCGTGGATGTGACAAAGGACGACATAACCCTTTATGGCGGCGCGGTGCTCGACGCGAACACGGACGACAATTATTATGCGCTCAAGTGCGCCGGCACGCTTGTCATGTATGACGGCGCCGCGATCAGGGTCACCAATAAAGGCGATTATCACGGCGCGGAAATATCCGATATTTTCATTGACGGCACGGTGAGCATCGAGGCCAAAGGCGGCCCCAAAGGCGTTGGGCTTTTCATGTTCGAGCTGAACGACGATTATTGCGTGGTCGGCTCCTGCGAGCCTGAAATGCGCTTTGAAACGGGCGACGGGAGCCTTGGCTTTTATGAGAGCGCGGATGCGTTCCCGACGCCGGAACCCTCCCCAACGCCGGATGAAACGGACGCGGGCGGGGAGGAATAACGTTTTGCGCCGCGCGCCGATACGGAGGACATATGGGCAGACAGACGCAGAGAAAAAGCTACCGGGCGGTGAGAAGAAGAAAATTCATCGCGCGAAGGATATTTGTGCTCGTGCTTATGCTCGCTGTGATCGGCGGGCTGACATGGCTTTTGACGCTTCTGATCTCCGGAAAAGACATAGCCATCGGAAATTTTGGCGCGAAGGAAACGCCTGCGCCCTCCGAAACGCCGCAGCCTACGCCTGAACCCACGCCGACGCCTGTAACGGAGCTTCCGGAAACCGTTGTGATACCTCCAATGGATGAGGCTGCGTTTGCCGCGCTTGGCTTCTCATCGGACGTGATGTTCGACGGGGAGGAGACGGCAAGCTTCGCGCGCGAAGAAATCGTGAAGTTCGCCAAGGGCGATTCATACACCTCTTTGAAAGGCATAACCACATTCGGCGGCAACAATTTCCGCGACACATTCACATACGGCACGCAGAGCGTCGTCAACAAGACCATCGAGCGCATATGGGATATAAACACCGGCGCGCTCGATCTCGGCGACGCGGGTTACTGGTCCGGCACAGGCTGGACGGGAATGCCGCTGATAATACAGTGGGATGCGGACGTGCGCGCTGTACTCGGCGTTCATGATGAATTCAAAAACAAGGAAGGATTCACAGAGGTCATATATCCCGCGATGGACGGCAAGATATATTTTGCCGAGCTTTCAACGGGGAAGGAAACGCGCGACCCAATAAACGTCGGGGTGGTCATGAAGGGCACGGCGACGCTTGATCCGCGGGGTTATCCGCTGCTGTATGTCGGTCAGGGAACGCAGTCGGACGGTGCGGACGGCAAGAGCGGGGCATGGTTTCGCGTGATCTCGCTCATCGAGAACAAGCAGATATGGTCCTTCGGCGGCCGCGACCCCTTCTCGAACCGGTATTGGCAGTCATATGACGGCTCTGCGCTAATATGCGCAGACACGCTCATCGTCGGCGGGGAAAACGGCGTGCTGTATTCGCTCAAGCTCAACGCCTCGTTTGATAAAACCGCAGGCACTGTCGGCGTTGATCCCGGCCCGCTTGCCAAATACCGCTATACGGCGTCCGGCTACGGTGACGGGAACGAAGATAAATGGCTCGGCGTCGAGGATTCTGTCGCAGCATGGCATGAATATGTTTTCTTCACGGATAACGGCGGGCTTCTCCAGTGCGTGAACATAAACACGCTTGAGACCGTATACGCTCTCGATGTGACGGACAACAGCGATTCAACGATCGTGCTTGAGGAGGATCCCGCGGCGAATGCGCTTTATCTCTATACAGCAAACAGCGTCGACAGGCAAACCGGAATATCAAACGGCCTCGGGAAGAATTTCCACAGAAAGATCGACGCACTGACGGGCAAGGTCATTTGGGAAAAAGCCTGGGACGCGGGCGTGAGCAACAGTACCTCCACCGGAGGCACGCTTTCAACGCCGCATGTCGGGCGCGGCAAGATAAGCGATCTTGTGATATTCAATTCCACGCTCGTGCCGCTGACGGGCGACGGCGCGGCACAAAAAGGCGCGCGCCTGATCGCATACTACAAGGATACGGGCGAGGAAGCCTGGCGATATGAACAAAGCGCCGGATACTGGAGCTCACCCGTGGTGGTATATGACGAAGAAGGCAACGCGTATGTCGTTCAGTGCGACAGGGAGGGTATAATGCGCCTGCACGACGCGCGCACAGGGGAGGTGCTGGCGACTGTGGATCTCGGCTCGCGCATTGAGTCAACGCCCGCGGTGTTCGGCAACATAATCGTGGTCGGCACCCGGGGCGAGTACGGCAGCGGGGAAACGCAGAAGATCATCGGCGTCAGGATAGGATGAGCTGGAGCAGAAGCCCGAAGCCGAAGGAACATGCGTTTGCAACGAGGGAAAAGAGCAAAACGTTTTTTCGCCCGGGCGAAAATGCCTTCATCAGCCGCCATTCAGTCAAAACCACAGCGACCTCAAGCGCATATGTTGCGATCGAAGCGCCGCATGAAAACAGCAGACCGTATATATAAAGCAGCAGGTTCAATGAAAGATTTGTGACGCAATTGATAAGGAGCAGCATGAGCTGCTCCTTTTTTGACAAACCAAAACAAAGGCCCACGATCGCTTCAAGCGCCGCGGTGAGCGCGAGCGGGACGAGAAAATACGCGATCGCCGTCATGAACGCGGTCATGGCTTATTTTTTCTTTGCGAGCTTCACGATAAGAAAAACGACGAGCGCAAGCAGCGCCACGCCCACGCCGATTATGATGTACGCCTCCGGCCCCGTCGTATAAGGGATTATCGAAGGCTCGTCGGCGATGTCAAAAAGCAGATCGAAAATCATTTTTCCTCCTCCTGTTTTTTATTTTTGTTGTTTTTGATGATAAAGCGTACCAGTGCGAAAATTCCGACGCCGATCACCGCTATGATGAGAAGGATTATCACGAGCGGTATAGCGATGAGAAGCGGGGAAGCAGCGTCAAGCATCATTTTCATCATGTTTTACCTCCGTGTTATTGTTTTGTTGAGCTTCCGTATCGGCATAAACCGGCTTTGCATCAGAGGAGCGCGGCTTGAGCGCGAAAAACAGCATGAACGCAGCGGCAAGCGTGAGCGCGGTCATGAGCCACGACGGGGCCGTCCATGAGGTATCAAAGCATATGAGCGGAAGCCAGCCCAGCAGCAGCGCAAGGGTGGTAAGCCCGAAGCCGAGCCCCTCGTGACCCGGCAGGGATTTCATCACGGCCGAAAGGGTGAGCGGCATGGCGAGATTGAAGAGCAGTATGCCGGCATATACTGCGCCTGTGCCGCCGAAGAAAGCCATCATAAGACCGCCGACGCCAACGCCCGCGAGCGCAAGCACATCGACGCGCCGCTTCCTTGCAAACACGCCGCCGAGAAGCTTGCCGCCGAATGCGCAGACGCCGCCAAGCATCACAAGGCCGATGGTATCCGCGCTGAACCCGGCGAAAGAACGTATGCCGATCGACAATATGCACAAAAGTACTGCGAAAGCCGGCAGGGACGGCAAATCGGCCGGCGAGCTGACGGTTTCACATCCGCGCGCGGGTCCGGGGCCGGCGGCAAGCATCAAAAGGACGCATATCAGCATAAGAAGAAGGCAGGAGCCGGCGCCGAGCGTTGAGGATGAGGCTGAAAGCAGCCCGGCGGCTGTACCGAGCGCGCCGGGGGCGACATATATGCCGGCATAAAGCGCGTCGCCGGGCCTGTGCCGCAGCGAGGCAAGCGCGCCGCCGACATGGAAAAGCGCGTTTCCAAGGCCGATAAGCACCGTGCAGACGAGCACGAGGCTTTTTGCCATGACGCCGAGCGCCACAAGTCCGCAGCCGAGCACGGCCAGCGGACGCACATCGTCAAGCCTGTCCCCGAAAGCGCCGAGCGGCGCCTGAAGGCCGAAGGCAAGCGCATTGTAGAGCAAAATAAGAACGGCGGCGTCCGGGCTGTTGACAACGCTTGAATATATCGCGAAGAAACAGCACATGTCCACCGCGAAATGGGAGAAGGAATATATGAAAAGTCTGGTTTTTTGAAGTCTCATGATCCACCTCCGCAACTATTATAGCATACATTTGTGAAAAATATTTGAAATCGGTGTTTTCCGATGGATTTGTGGCTTTGCATGCTGTAATATCAGATGAATATACCTGATTGAACACGAAAAAACGGAGGTTGCCGTGGCATACATAACGCTTTCGGGCGTGAAAAAAGAATATCGCATGGGCGAGATAACGATAAAGGCGCTTTCAGGTGTTGAGCTTGAGGTGGAGAAGGGCGAACTTTGCGTGATCGTCGGCCCGTCCGGCGCGGGCAAGACCACCCTTCTGAACATTCTCGGCGGGATGGACAGCTGCACCGACGGTTCGATCGTGCTCGACGGGGAGCATATCGAGCGCTTTGACAGGCGAAGCCTCACCGGATACAGACGAAACACGGTGGGCTTCGTGTTCCAGTTTTATAACCTCGTTCAAAATCTCACCGCGCTTGAAAACGTTGAGCTTGCTTCGCAGATATGTTCGGACCCCCTGCCCGCGAAGGATGTGCTCGGCGAGGTCGGTCTCGGCGGCAGACTGGATAATTTTCCGGCGCAGCTTTCGGGCGGCGAGCAGCAGCGCGTCGCTATCGCAAGGGCGCTCGCAAAGAACCCCAAGCTCATGCTTTGCGATGAGCCGACAGGCGCGCTCGATTATCAGACGGGCAAGCAGGTGCTGAAGCTTTTGCAGGACACCTGCCGGAAAGCGGGCATGACGGTGATCATTATCACACACAATTCATCCATTGCGCCGATGGCCGACAGGATAATCCACATAAAGAACGGAGCCGTGGATTCGATGGAGAAGAACCCGAACCCGACGCCTGTGGAAGAGATCGAGTGGTAAGATGCGAAGGCCGCTTTTCAAAAACTTCATCAGAGAAATACGCAAAACGCTCACGAGATTTCTTTCCATATTCTCGATCTGCGCGCTTGGCGTTGCGTTTTTTGTCGGCATCCGCGCGGCAAGTCCGGACATGAAGGACGCGGCGGACAACCTTTTTGACGACGGAAATCTTGCCGATATAACGGTAATGTCAACCTCGGGCCTCACGGAGGCGGATATCAGGGCGCTGCGCAAGCTTGACGGAGTGGAAGCCGTGCGGCCGGGCCTTTTTGCCGATGCGATGATGAAGACGGCAACAGGTCTTGACTCCAACGTCCGCCTGCTGTCGCTGCCGATCGAGGAGAAACCCGAATACGGTTCGCTTATGGATATGTTTCCGAGTTTCAATATCGATCAAAGCCCGGATTATGATATGGATATACTCACGCTCACAGACGGCCGGCTGCCGGTGAATGATACGGAAGCGGTGATGGACGCATCGCTTGCGGCGGAACTTGGCATTGAGCTTGGGGAGAAGGCGACCTTCACAGCCTCCGGGGGGACGTGTACTTTGCGAATAACGGGTTTTGTGTATTCGCCGAAGTATATCAGCATGTTCGAGCGCGGCGCCAGCACGATAGGCAACGGCAGCAGCGACGGGTTCGTTTACGCTTCGGGAAACGCCGTGAACAGCCTTGGGACCAAACTGCCGATAATCGGCCTGCTTTCCACGGTTTACACAAGGGCTGATATTGTCGTGTCGGGGAAGAACGGACTTTCCGCGTTTTCGGATGAGTACAAGGCCCTTGTCAACGAGGTTGCATACGGTATAGAGGATTATGCTGCGACCACAAGCGGGACCTGGTATGTGAAAACGCGCTCGGTCAATCCGGGTTATGACGATTATTCGGAAAATACAAACAGGATCGCCGCCGTGGGCGATGTTTTCCCGCTCATATTCTTCATCGTGGCCGCGCTTGTCTGCCTTACAACAATGACGAGGATGGTTGAGGAACAGCGCATAGAGATGGGCACCTTAAAGGCGCTCGGTTACGGCAGCGCAACGATAATCGCCAAATACGCCTTCTATGCGATGAGCGCCTGCGTGCTTGGCGGATTTTTCGGCGCTGTGGTGGGCTTTAAGCTTTTCCCGACGGTCATACTTTCCGCATATTCCATTATGTACAGGATGCCTGATTTTGCGACGCCGTACAGGGCGGACATCGCTTTTGTAGCGATCGCCGCGATGGCGTTTTGCACGGGCGCAGCCACGCTTTCAGCTTCATGGGCGGCACTTACGGAAGTACCGTCAACACTCATGCGACCGAAAGCGCCAAAGGCCGGCAAGCGCGTTTTCCTTGAGAAGATAGGGTTTATCTGGAAACGACTCAATTTTACAGCCAAAGTCACCGTGCGCAATCTGTTCAGGTATAAAAAGCGCTTCTTTATGAGCGTGATCGGCATTGCCGGAAGCTGCGCCCTGCTTGTGACGGGCTTCGGGCTTAAAACTTCTATATTCGGTATTATTGACGTTCAGTTCGGCGAGCTGTGGCTGATGGATATTCAGGCATATGCCTATGATCCGATGCCGCTTGCGGATATTGAGGAGCTTGTGAACGGCAATGAAGCCGCACGCTATGTTGAAAACACGATGTACTGTTATGATAACATATGCGACGCAGGCAGGGATGGAGCGCACACCGGCAACGTGCATGTGCTGGGCGTGACGGACGCGACAGCTCTTGAGGGAAAGATTGAGCTCGTTTATCACGGGCAGCCTGTGGAGCTTACTGATGACGGCGTTGTCGTGACCGAAAAGCTTGCTGAAACTTATTCGCTCGCCCCGGGGGACACGCTCACGCTTTACAGCGGCACGCAGGAATCTGAGGTCAGGGTCTCGGCGATCACAGAAAACTACGTTTATCACTATGTCTATATGACAGCCGCGTATTATGAGCAGGTTTACGGCAAACAGATGCAGTACAACGGCTTCATGAGCGCGCTGACGCAGGAGGGCAAAGAAGAAAAGGATCTGGTAACCTCAGCCTTCCTCAAAGACAAAAGGATGTATACCGTGCGCACGGTGTCGAGCATATATAATTCGGTCTATGACTCGCTGAGCATACTGAATTATATCGTGCTGGTGCTCATCCTCGGCTCCGCGATGCTGACATTTGTCGTTATGCTGAATCTGACGAATATAAACATAGGCGAGCGAATGCGTGAGCTTGCGACATTGCGCGTGCTGGGCTTTTATGATAAAGAAATGTATGACTACGTATTCAGGGAGAACAACGCGCTTGCCGTGATAGGCGCGGCGGCGGGGCTGGTGTTCGGCAAATTCATGCATGCGTTCGTGATAAGAACGTGCGAGGTGGATATGGTGATGTTTGTGCGCAGCGTGGATGTGATGAGCTATGTGTATTCATTTGTGCTTACGATCGTTTTTTCGATGATGGTCAACCTCATGATGAGGCGTAAGGTTCGCTCGATAGATATGGTCGAGTCCCTCAAGAGCGCGGAATGAAGAGCAGGGACGAAGGAGGTAAATCGAAATGAGCAGAAAATTCAGGCTGTTCTGCCTGATAATTGCACTTTTGTTCGCGGCGGTGTTCATTGTGGGCATCGTGATGAGCGTTGCCCTCGCGGATGAGGCGGAGGACGGCTGCACGCGGGGCGAGACGGTTTATATAAGCGCGGAGGCGGACGGCACGCCGAGAGAAATGGTTTCGAGCGTTTACATAAGCAATCCCGACGGGCTTGACACCGTGAGCGATCATACAACGCTGACCGATATCAAGAACATCACAGGCAGCGAGGCGCCGGTGATCGAAGGAGAGACAATAACATTCAAGGCAGGCGGCGAGGACGTATGCTATCAGGGTACGGCTTCAGGCACGCTGCCGTTCTCCGTGAAGATCAGATATTTCCTCGACGGGGAAGAAATCGCGCCGGAGGATATTGCGGGCAAAAGCGGCAAAGTGCGCATCGAGGTCCACACGACAAACAATCTCCTGCGCAGGGCCGATGTTGACGGTGAGATGATGGAGCTTTATGTTCCGTTTTCCGTTATCGTGATGATGACGCTCGGCGATTCCTTCACGGCCGTGGAGGCCGACGGGGCGAAACTTTCGGCGCAGGCCGGCCGGATAACCGTGCTTTCCGTACTGTTGCCGGGTCTTGCGACAAGTCTCGGCGTGACCGGAAGCGAACGCATAAAGGACAGTTTTTCCGTGGAGGCAAACGCTGAGGATTTTGCGCTCGACTCCATGATGTTCATAGGCATGACGGGGATAATCGACGAAAACGACCTTTCGGGCATCGATGATATCCAGGGGCTTATGAGCGCGCTTGATGAGATAAGCGCCGCATCGTCGGCGCTGTACAAAGGCTCAAGGAAGCTGTATTACGGCGCGGGCGATTTTTACGACGGACTTGAAGTATACACGGATGGCGTTTCGCAATCGGCACAGGGGGCGGGCGAAGCGTCGGACGGGGCGGGCAGGCTGGCCGACGCGCTCGGAGAGCTTTCGGGCGGCATATCGCAGCTTGCCGAAGGCATATCAAAACTCTCCGGCGGGGTGGATGAGGCCGTTGACATCGTGAACGATCTTACCGACCCGAACGCGCCCGTGGACGAGGCGACGAAGAACGCTGTCGAAGATATGGTGAACGGTTTCGTGCACTCATATGCGGATGAGATAAAGCAGCAGATAAGGACGTCGCTTGATGAACAGCTCAAGAGCAGCATCCCCGACGACACGCTTCGCGCCGCCGTGGTCGATGCCGTGATCGCAGGCATCGATCTTGACAATATGAATATACAGCTGAGCGATGAGAATGTGATCGCCATACGCAACGCGATTCTTGCAACAGCGCAGGTGCGGGATATGATCGCTCAGCTCAATGAGCTCAGATCCGGTGTGGACAGTCTTGAACAAGGCGCGAACACGCTTGATTATGCGGCCGCAACGCTTTCACGCTCAATGAACACGCTTGCAAAGGGGCTTGCGGAGCTTGCGCAGGGCCTCGCAAAGCTTGATGAGAACAGTGAAGCGCTCATGAAGGGCGCAAAAGCGCTCGTGCGCGGTCTGAACGCGCTTACCGACGGCCTCAAGGCGCTCAGCGAGGAGGGCCTTCAAAACATAACGGATGAAACAGATAAGATAGAGGTTTCGCTTTCAAGAAAGGATGCGCTTCTGACCTTGTCCGAAGGCTATAATTCTTTCACCTGCACTTCTCCGTCCGTAGGGGACACGGTGCAGTTCATGCTCACAACGGATGAGATCGTTGCACCGGAACCGATTTTGCCGACAGGCGTTCCCGATGAAACAGAACAACCCGCCGCGGAGGATGAGACGGATCCTTCTTTCTTCGAAAGCATCGGCGCGTGGTTCTCCGGCGCGTGGGAGACGATAAAGGGCTTGTTTGAATGATTTGATCGACATACAACAAAAAAGAGCGGAGGTTCCGCTCTTTTTTGCGGCTGTACAGTTGGGGACGGTACAGTCCGGATGGATGGGGGGTATGTCAAGCGGCGGGTTTGCCCGCAGCGTTTGACCTCATTAAGGATTTTCAGCTTTCGCGTGCGCCGAGGGTGACGGTAAGGCTGAGTTGCTGGTTGTCGCGCAGTACGGTTATTATCACCGTATCGCCGATGCTGTATTCATACATTATTTCCGAAAGGTTGGAGGAGCCGTACACGTCTTTACCGTCAAAGGTAAGTATGACGTCGCCCACCTGCATGCCGCCCTTTTCGGCGGAGCTTCCGGATTCGATCGCATAAACCTGCGCGCGGGTCTCATAGTTGGAGTATCCGAAGTAGTTGCGGGAACCGCTTGACAGATAAACATCCTGCGGGGTTATGCCGAGATACGGTCTGCCGCTCACATAACCGAGATCCATGAGATCCGAAAGTATCGGCAGTGCGGAATCAAGAGGTATCGCAAAGCCTATGCCTTCAACGTTTTCGCCTGTGGCCTTGGCGTTGACGATGCCGATAAGCTCGCCGCGGCTGTTGAACAGGCCGCCGCCAGAATTGCCGGGGTTCACGGCAGCGTTTGTCTGCATGAGGGTCATTTCGACATCCTCAACCGTGACCAGCCTGTCGAGACCGCTGATTATGCCGTCGGATACGCTTGAAGCAAGCGCGCCGAGAGGATTGCCGATGGCGTAAACAGTGTCGCCGATGAGGGCGTCGCCTGAGGAGCCGACTGAAGCCGCGGGCAGACCGGTCGCATCGATTTTGATCACTGCAAGATCGGTCATCGTGTCCGCGCCGACGACGCTCGCTTCATATTCGGTGCCGTCCTGGAGATACACGATTATCTTGCTTGCGCCGGACACGACATGGTTGCAGGTCGCGATATATCCGTCGGGGGTGATGATAACGCCGCTGCCGCTGCCGGTCGTCTGTTCGGATGAACCGGAGGCGCCGTACCAGTATGAGCCGCCTGATACCTCACTGATTATGTCTATACCGACAACGCTGCTCATGCAGCTCTGCAGCATATCGGTGATGTCGTCCTCTGCGGTCCATGTGCTGCCGAGCGTTATACCGGAGGATGCGCCGGCATGGGCTGAGCCCGCGGAGGAAGACGAAGCGCCGTCCGTCGTTTCGGGCGCGGCGGTCTCGCCGCCGACGGCATCCTCGTCGAGTATTACGCCGCCCTTGTCGGCCGACTGTGTCGGCGTGTCCGAAGCATCGGCCTTGTCGTTCATGAGGGACGCGATGCCGGCGCCGGCAAGACCGGCGATGAGCGCCATCACAAGCATACATGCGATGAGCGCGCCCCAGCCGAAGCGCTTTTTGCTTTCATGCTTGGGCTGATTTTCTCCATAAGGCGGCTGCACGGGCGGCTGTACGGGCGGCTGGGCCGTATATTGCGGCTGCTGCGGGGCATAATTCGCGCCGTATTCGTTCACGGGTCCCTGCTGCGCACCAACAGACTGCGTGTAGCAGTTGGGCTGCTGCGAGGGCTGATCGTTCCCGGCGGTGCTGCCGGTATTTGCGGAGGAATTCTCCTCATACCATTTCCAGTTGTTGTTTTCCATGATATTTATTCTCCTTTCCGAGTCATGCGCAACCGAATGCGCTTTCTTTTGTTTTGATGATGCGATTATATAGCGCGATTATGTATCTTCAATAACCGAACTGAGGCAAATTTGAGCGATATTTTGTACTTATTATGACAAAAAGGACGGAGCGCGCGAAGGCGTTCCGTCCGTTGTGATACCGATGCTTTTTCAGGCGAGTTTTTCCGCCGCGGCAAGCTTGATGCAGACCGCAAGCACCTCCATCGCCTGTTCAAGCTCCGCTTCAGGCGGGAAGCTCGGCGCAATGCGAAGGTTGCGGTCGTTCGGGTCGACGCCGCCGGGATAAGTCGCGCCGGGGCCGGTCATGATGACGCCTGCGTCCTTCATGAGCTGGTGCACGCGCTTCGCGCAGCCGTCCATCACGTCAAGACTGACAAAGTATCCGCCCTTTGGCCGGTGCCAGGAAGCGACGCCGAGCGGCGCGATCTCGCGATCGAGCACGGAGCATACGATGTCAAACTTGGGCCTGAGTATGGCGGCGTGCTTCTTCATATGTTCAAGCGCGCCCTCGCGGTTTTTGAGAAACATCACATGACGGAGCTGATTGAGCTTGTCATAGCTTATCACCTGGGCGTTGAGGAGCTTTTTCATATAGGCCATGTTCGCGCCGCTGCACGCGAAGCAGGCAACGCCGGCGCCGGGGAACGTTATCTTTGAGGTGGAGGCAAATTCAAACACCATATCGGGATTGCCGGCCTTTTCGGAGAGACTCAGGATATCGGGGAAGGGAACGAACTCGCCGTCAAATTCATGGATGCAATACGCATTATCCCACATTATGGTGAAATCGGGCGCCGCGGGCGCAAGGCCGGCAAGGCGTTCGACAGTCCGCTCGCTGTAAATTATGCCGGAAGGATTTGAGTATTTCGGCACGCACCAGATACCCTTGACAGCCGGATCTGCAACGAGCGCTTCGACCGCATCCATATCCGGACCTTCGTCGTTCATGGGCACGGGTATCATCTCCATGCCGAAGCTCTTGCAGATCGTGAAATGCCTGTCGTAACCGGGCACGGGGCAGAGGAATTTGACCTTCTCAAGGCGCGCCCAGGGCGTTTCGGAATGCAAAAGTCCATGCGTGTACGCTTTTGCGATCGTGTCATACATCAATGTCAGGCTGGAGCTTCCGGCAGCGAATACTTCACCTGTTTTTATCCCGAGGATATCGGCGAACATTGCCCGGCAGGACGGGAGACCGTCAATTGTGCCGTAGTTGCGCGCGTCGATATTGTCGCATATCGCGCCGGCGTCGCCCGGCATGGAAAGGATGGGCGCGGACAGATCAAGCTGTGCTTTGGAGGGTTTTCCGCGGGACATGTCAAGCTTTAGCCCCTTCTTGCAGCAGTTGTCATAAGCTTCACTCGTTTCAGCCCTGAAAGCCGAAAGTTCTGATGCCGTCATCTCGGATAAGCGTTTCATTGAAAACCTCCGGAATCATTCTTAATGATGATATCAGTATATACCTGGAAAATGCAAAAGTAAACCGGCCGTGCAGGAATTCCTGCATTTTGCGTTTTGCGTTTACAATCCCGCCGTTCGGGTGTTACGATATGATGACAGATATGGAGGCGGAGACAATGAGCGGAATCGAAGAGCTGAAAAAAATGATGGCCTCATCCCAAAGGATCGTGTTCTTCGGTGGGGCGGGGGTTTCAACGGAAAGCGGAATTCCGGATTTCAGGAGCGAGAACGGCCATTTCGACGCGATAAGAAAATTCGGCGAGCCGCCGGAGGTACTGCTTTCGCATTCGTTTTTCATGGAGCGCACGGAAAGGTTTTATGAGTATTACAGGTCGGCGCTGCTTGTGACGGACGTCAAGCCGAATGCCGCTCATCTGGCGCTTGCGCAGCTTGAACGCGACGCAAAGCTGACGGCGGTTGTCACGCAGAACATCGACGGGCTGCATCAGGCCGCGGGCAGCAGGCGCGTGTATGAGCTGCACGGCAGCATATACCGCAATCACTGCATGCGCTGCGGCAAGGCATATGACGCCGAGTATGTGAAGAGAACAAAGGGCGTGCCTCATTGCGATTGCGGCGGCGTGATCAAACCGGACGTCGTGCTGTATGAGGAAACGCTTGACGAGAAGACGATAAACGGCGCCGTGAAGAGCATTGCCGCGGCCGATATGTTAATCGTCGGCGGGACGTCGCTTGCCGTGTATCCTGCGGCGGGGCTGATCGATTATTATAACGGGAACAGGCTCGTGCTGATAAATAAAAGCGAAACGCCCTATGACAGCCGCGCGGATCTTGTGATCCATGAGCCGATAGGGCGTATTTTGGGAGAGGCTGTTGCGATAAAGTGAGGTTTACTTTTTCGCCTCAACATAAATGTCAAAATCACCGGTCGTGCCGTCCTCAAACTCAGCGGTGCAGGAAAACATCCAAACGGGCAGGTAGTAGCCCTGGGAGCTGTTGGCCATATAAATGATGCGGCAGCTCTTTATGCCCGCGCTTTTTGCCGGGGCAAAAAGCGTATACGCGCAATCGCCTGCGGCGATCTTTTCATATGCTTTCTCCGGGGAGATTATGTTTATAATGGTGCTTGGCAGCACATCGCAGTCATACCGGCGTATTTTTGTTATCGTGTCGCCGCCGCGCACGCTGACGACAAGCGTCGACGAGCCGACGAGAGGCATGCCGTTGACTGAGGTGGAAAGATACACGTCGTATCCGTCGGTGAGACCGGCTTCGCTGTTGTGGGCGACCATGTCTGTCACTTCGTAAAGATCGACCGTGATAAGATCGTGCTCGTCGAAGAAACGGAACACAGCGGCTGTGGCGTCGGCCTCCGTCGGGGCGTCGCCCGAAACGGCGCCGGTGAATTCATACACCCAGCTTCCGCTGTCGGTCACGGTGAGCTTCTGGTCGTCGTCCGATGAGGTATAGGTGCCGTCCGAGTATACTGCGTCGTTTGCAATGCCGAGCGCGTCCACGAGAGAAGCGGCCTTGTCGGAAGCCGGGACGTTGGACGGAATGTAAATGTTTGCCTTTGCGGCGTCCGTTCCAAGCTCACAGTCAAGGGTTATGCTTTCGGGAAGGTCGGTTTCGCTGTCGAAGAACTGTATGGGCGCGTATGGTTCGCCGTAATCGAAAACCATCACAAGCGCAATGCCGAGATACACAACAACGAAATATATGAGGGAGTTGCGGCTCCTGCTGTGCAGGGGCACGGGCAGGCGAAGCTGGGCAAGGGGGAGCTTTTTCTTGAAAAGGCCCGCAAGGATGGAATACAGCGAGGCGCCGAGCGCAAGCCCGAGACCGGCGCAAATATACTCGTCGGTAACAAAGGGCATCTCGTTGAATAGAGGATATATGTTGAAGATCAGCGCGGAAGCCATGCCGGAGAAAAACGCCGCGACAAGTCCCGCCTGGGGAAACGCCGGTATAAGCAGAAATCCTGCAATCACAAACGGTACGGCGTATGAGAGCAGATCGCGAAGAACGGAGGCATAACCGTACTGGTTGAGATCAAAGAGCTTATAGAACGGTAAGAACACGCTGACGGAGGGCTGTGTGACGTTGAGTTTGATGAGGAACGCCGCGTAAAGCGAAAGGACGAACAGCGTGATATAAAGCGCGCGGAAGGCGCCGTCGCCTCTTCGCACGGCGCGCACGCAAAGTATCACGCCAAGCGCCGCAATTATTGCAAACATAATAAGAGAGTATATACTGAACAAGGTATCCTCCGCAAATATACTTGTTAAAGCCTGGTTTTCATGACATTATACCGTTAAATGCACTATCATGCAAATTAAGTTTCTGTGTCATATGGGTACTTTTTGTAAATATACCTGTATGCAATCCCTCATCGACTTGACACGCTTTGCCGCCAAACATAAAATACTGCATATGTGGAGGAATATATGAAAGCTGATTTTGCCGTTATACTTGCCGCCGGGCGCGGCACGAGAATGAATACGAAAAAGCCTTCCGCCCTCATGGAGGTGTGCGGAAGGAGCCTTGCCGCATGGGCGGTGCGCAACGCTGCGCCGTGTGCGCAGAACAAACCCGTGGTCGTGCAGGGCCCGGGATGTGAAATTGAGAAAACACTCGGCGACGAAGCCGATTATGCTATACAGGAGAAACCGGAAGGCGAGGTGCAGGCGCTGCGCCGCGCGCTTGAAAGGACGGGGAGCGCGCACGGGCCCGTGCTCGTTATATACGCAAACATTCCCCTCATCGAAACGGAGTATCTGGAGGCGATAATTGCCGCCGCGGAGCAGAACGGCGCGGCATCGCTCGTGTGGAGCGATGAGGAATCCGAAAAGATGCGCAGCGCCGGCGCATGGTGCTTCATGGACTGGGCGCTCGACGAGGCGCTTGAAAATACGGCGGACACGGCCACCATCGCCGAATGTGCGGAAGCGCTCATGAACCGCGGGATGAACGTGCGCGAGCTTCTCATCGATCAGATGCTGTGCGTCGCGGCCGTGGACAGGACGACGCTTTGCACCTGCGAGTATCTGATGAACGCCCGTCTTGTGACGGAGCTTATGAAAAACGGTGTGACTGTCAAGGATCCTTCGGGCGTGCATGTTGACGCGGGCGTAAGCGTCGGTCAGGACAGCGTGCTTTGGCCGAATGTCATACTGACGGGGCAGACCCGTGTGGGCGATGACTGCGTGATAAAGACAGGCTGCTCCCTCAACGATACGACTGTGGGCGACGGGTGCGAGCTGCAATACGTCGTCGCCGACGGCGCGAAGCTCGGCCGCGGCGTGAAGGCAGGCCCGTTTGTGAATCTGCGCCCCGGCACTGTTATAGGCGATGAGGTGAAGATCGGGGATTTCATGGAGGTCAAGAACTCCGTCATCGGCCGCGGCACAAAGCTTCCGCACCTTTCATACGTCGGGGATGCGGATGTGGGCGAGCGGGTGAACGTTGGCTGCGGGTGCGTATTCTCAAATTACGATGGATTCAGGAAGCATCGCACCACCGTCGGCAACGATGTTTTTCTCGGCTGCCAAACAAATCTTATTGCGCCTGTCAGCGTGGGCGACGACGCATATACCGCCGCAGGTTCCACGATCAGCCGCGATGTTCCCGCGGGCGCGATGGCGTTTGCGCGCGCGCGACAGGAGAACAAGGAAGGCTATGTCGCCCGTTTCAGGGCGATGAAAACAAAGGAATGAGGACTTTTCAGTGCGCGAGGTTATAAACGGCACCGGAATTGAATACGAGAGGGAAGGGAGCGGTCCCGCCGTGCTGATATTGCACGGATGGGGAGCTTCCGCGGAGGCTGTCGCGCCCATCGCGCGCTGCATGAGGACGCTCGGATATGAAACGGTGTGCATGGATTTTCCGGGTTTCGGGCGCAGCGACGAACCGCGCGAGCCGTGGGGCGTGCGCGAATATGCCGATGTGACGCGGGAGTTCATGCGCGTCCAGAAACTTGAGGGCTGCGACGTGATATGCCATTCGTTCGGCGGACGGGTCGTGATCATGCTGGCATCGGCGGAACCCGCGCTTTTCAACAGGCTCGTTCTCGTGGACGCGGCGGGCGTCCGCCCGAAGCGCGGCATAAAGTATTATCTTAAAACATTTTCATACAAGCTCGGCAAAAAGCTTGCCGGGATAAAGCTTTTCAACGGGATGTTCGGTTTGGGCAAAAGGCAAAAGGACGCAGGCAGCGCGGATTATCGCGCGCTCAAAAGCGACGTTATGCGCAAGACGATGGTCAACGTGGTGAACCTTGATCTGACGCAGAAACTCGATGAAATACAAAACGACACGCTGCTCGTATGGGGCGACAGGGATGAGGCGACGCCAATGTGGATGGCAAAGCTCATGGAGAAGCGGATCAAGCGCTCGGGGCTTGCGGTGCTCGAAGGGGCAGGCCATTTTTCATACGCGGATAAGTATTCTCAATTCTCGGCCGTCATGAGGGCTTATTTCAAAAATGGGGAGGCTGTGAAGAATGCAGCTCAATGAAATACTTAACATCTTCCTTTGCGTGCTCATGGGCGCGACGGTTGCCGCCGCTTCCGTGCCGCTCGTGCACATGCTCCAGCTTGAAAGCTATCAGGGACGGATGTATCTCAAATGGCTCAAAAAGCATATCTCCTCGGACGTGGTTCCGTATCTGTTTTCCGGTGTCGCGGCGCTTTTACTGCGCGCGAGCTATCCGTTCCTCGGCGGCGCGGACAGCGTGCTTGCAAGGATATGCTTCTCGGCCGCGGATTTCGTTTATATTGCGATTCTCGCGATATTTTATTTCAGCTATCAGAACAAGCCGCACGTCAAGCCTATCGTGTACACGGGCCGCGTGATACGTTTCCTCGTTGCGGAGTTCCTGTTCGCGGCGCTTTTCTTCATGAAGCTGTATTCCTGGCAGTACGGCATGGACTGGTGGACTTATCTTTCGCCTTATATGCTGCGCTATGCGCCCGGCGCGCTGCTGCCTGTTTTCGTGTTTGCGGTATACCTCGTGCTTTATCCTTTGGAGGAAGGCATCAAACGTTGGTATTTCAACGACGCGAAGAAGAAGCTCGCGAAGCATGAAGGCCTTATCAGGATAGGCATAACGGGAAGCTACGGCAAAACGGGCACGAAATATGCCCTTGGCTCGATGCTTTCCCAAAAATACGAAACGCTCATAACGCCTGGCAGCTATAACACGCCGATGGGCGTGACCCGCGTCGTCCGCACCTCGCTCGAACCGTCGCACAAGGTTTTTGTGGCGGAGATGGGCGCGCGGTACAAGGGCGACATAAAGGAGCTTTGCAGGCTTGTGCATCCGGAATACGGTATAATAACGGCGGTGGGGAATCAGCATCTGGAAACGTTCGGCACGCTTGACCGCGTTCGTGAAACGAAGGGAGAGCTGCTGGCGGGCATAATGCCCGGGGGCTGCTGCTTCCTCAATGGCGACGACGAAAATTGCAGACGGCTTTATGACGAAAGCCGGATGGAGGGCAAGTATCTTTTCGGAACGCAGGGCGAAGACCTTTATATGCGCGCCGAGGACATACAAACAGGACCTTCGGGCAGTACCTTCACCCTCAGGGCGCAGGACGGCGCAAGCGTGAAATGCGGCACGAAGCTGCTGGGCAAATACAACATACTCAATATGACGGGCGCAGCGGCGCTTGCATACAAGCTCGGCATCGGCCTTGAGACGATCGCCTCGGCCATCGCCGTGACGGAGCCTGTGGAGCACAGGCTGCAGCTTATTGAAGGCGCGGTCACGGTGATAGACGACGCTTTCAACGCAAACCCGCTCGGCTCAGCGGAAGCGCTCCGCGTGCTTTCCTCCTTCGGGGGAAGGAAGATCATCGTGACGCCCGGTATGGTGGAGCTTGGCGCGCAGGAGGAAGCCCTCAACAGGGAGTTCGGCGCGAATATTGCAAAGACGGCGGATATAGCAATAATCATAGGCCGGAAACACGCCGATCCCATCTGCGAGGGAATAACCGCAGCCGGCTTCCCGGAGGATTGCATTGTCAGGGCGGAGACGCTCGCGGAGGCGACGGAGCTTCTGAAGCGTTACACGGAGCCGGGATGCACGGTGCTGTTTGAAAACGATCTTCCGGATAATTACGCGCAGTAAACAGGAGGCAAAATGGAAAATCTCGGCGTTTTTTTCGGCAGCCGCGCCGCGGAGCATGACGTTTCGATAATTTCGGGCATTCAGGTGCTCGAAAACGCGGACAGATCAAAATATAACGCATTCCCGGTGTATGTTTCCCGCGAGGGGGAATGGTTCATCGGCGAACCCCTGAGAAAGATCGAGACCTATAAGCATTTTGATCCGGAAATGAAAGGCCTCACGCGCGTGATGCTTCCGCCGAAGCCCGGCATGAAGGGCCTTTATGCAAAGCGCGGCGTGCTTGGCAAGCTTGAGCTTGTTTCGCCGCTTGACTGCGCGCTGCTCGCCTTCCACGGGCTCCACGGCGAGGACGGAACGATGCAGGGTCTCTTTGAGCTTGCGGACATCCCGTATACGAGCTGCGGCGTTGTGGCGAGCGCCGCGGGCATGGATAAGATCGTGATGAAGGCCGTGTTCAAAAGCATTGGCATACCGGTGCTTGATAGCGTCTGGTGCTATCGCGACGAATGGAAACGGGATCCGGACGCCGTGGCGGCGCGCGCGGAGAAGCTCGGCTACCCGCTTTTTGTGAAACCGGCGCAGCTTGGTTCGTCGATCGGCATATCAAAGGCAAAGGACAGGGCTTCGCTGGATCGGGCGATGGATATCGCTTCTGCTTTCGATTCAAGGATACTCATCGAACGCGGGCTTGAGAATCCGACGGAGATCAACTGCGCCTGCCTGGGCTTTGCGGATGAGACGACGGTATCCATGTGCGAGCAGCCCGTCAGCGCGGATGAGTTTTTGACATTCGATCAGAAGTATCTTGCCGGCGGCGCGAAGAGCGCGGCAAGCAAGGGGATGGGCAGCCTGTCAAGAAAGATACCGGCGCCGATATCCAAGGAAATGACCGGGCGCATCGAAGGCTATACACGCGACATATTCCGCACCTTTGCCTGCAAGGGCGTGGTGCGCGTAGACTATATGATCGACAGGGACACCGGGCGCGAATATGTTTGCGAGATAAACACCATACCCGGTTCCTTCGCGTTTTATCTTTTTGAACCCATGGGGATCAGCTTCAGGCAGCTGGTGGATAAGCTCGTTGAATATGCGCACGAAGCAATGGTGCAGAAGAACGGCTCCACTTTTGCATACGATTCAAAGATACTTGACAAGGCTTTGAGCGGCACAAAAACAACGAAATAACGCAAGGACAGGAGAAGAAAAAATGAGCAAGATCCAAATGCGCACCCCACTGGTCGAGATGGACGGAGACGAAATGACGAGGATCATCTGGAAGATGATCAAGGAACACCTGCTGACGCCTTATGTGGAGCTGAAAACCGAATACTACGATCTCGGTCTGCCCCGCCGCGACGAGACGGACGACAAGATCACCGTTGAAGCGGCGGAAGCCTGCAAAAAGTACGGCGTGGGCGTAAAGTGCGCCACGATCACCCCGAACGCGCAGCGCGTGAAGGAATATGATCTCAAGCGTATGTACAAGAGCCCGAACGGCACGATCCGTTCCATATTGGACGGCACGGTTTTCCGCACCCCGATCACGCTGGATTGCCTCAAGCCCTCCGTGAGGAGCTGGAAAAAGCCCATCACCATCGCCCGTCACGCATACGGCGACATATACAAGGCGACCGAATACCGCGTGCCCGGCGCAGGCAAAGCGACGATGACATTCACGGATGACAAAGGGGAGAAGACATTTGACGAGGTCGTGTTCGACTTCAAATGCCCCGGCGTGCTGATGGCGACATACAACAAGGACGATTCGATAGAAAGCTTCGCCCGTTCATGCTTCAATTTCGCCCTTTCCACGAAGCAGGACCTCTGGTTTTCGGCGAAGGACACGATCGCCAAAAAATATGACGGCGAGTTCCGCGACATTTTCCAGAACATATTCGACGCCGAGTATAAAGCGAAGTTCGACGAAGCCGGCATCACTTATTTCTATACCCTTATCGACGACGCCGTTGCGCGCGTCATCCGCTCTGAGGGCGGCTTCATCTGGGCGTGCAAGAACTATGACGGCGACGTTATGAGCGATATGGTGGCGACCGCTTTCGGTTCGCTTGCGATGATGACGAGCGTGCTCGTATCGCCGGACGGCAATTACGAATACGAAGCCGCGCACGGCACCGTTACAAAGCATTATTATAAATACCGCGACGGCGAAAAGACCTCCACAAACTGCATGGCTACCCTGTTCGCATGGACGGGCGCGCTGCGCAAGAGGGGCGAGCTTGACGGCATCGCGGAGCTTTGCGATTTCGCGGACAAGCTCGAGGCCGCGTCGCTCAAGTGCATCAGCGACGGTTATATGACAAAAGACCTTGCGCTGCTTGCCGAAATGCCGAACAAGACCACGCTTGACACGGAAGGCTTCATCCTCAAGATCAAGGAATATCTTGACAAGGCCATGTGAGTTGTGGAAAATTAAATAAAAACGCGGCGCGGGCGTCCGGAACACCTCCGTGCGCCCGCGTCAAAAAGAAGAGGTAATATATAAATGAGTCTTTATTCCGATTGGCAGGCGCTTGCAGGACAGGAGCGCAATCAAAACGAACACGACAAGTTCTGGAGCGAGTATTTTGATCAGGAAACGGAAAACTATAAAAAGCTGCTTGCGGACCATGACAATGTCAAAAAAGGCAAGGTATCGGAGCTTGCCGCGTTCTTCGGCATGGACGAGGTGACGTTTTTGGGTTTCCTTGACGGCATAAACACGAGCCTCAGGGAAGAGCTTGCGCTTGACGCCGTTGAAGCCGATACGGAGCTTGCGCTCGATATCGATTTTGAAAAGCTTTATTTCAACATGCTCGATGCAAAGGCCTCATGGCTTTACGGCCTTGAGGAATGGGAAGGCATACTCAGCGCGGAGCGCCGTCACGAGATAACGAAAGCGTTCCGTGCGTCGAAAATATACGTGAACGCCAACAAGGTCGGAAGAAACGACCCCTGCCCGTGCGGCAGCGGCAAGAAATACAAGAATTGCTGCGGCAAGAATGCGTGAATAATCAAGGGCGGTGCGACCGCTCTTTTTAATAAATCAACAATCGGAGGCAATTTGGCATGAGGATAAAATTCTGCGGCGCTGCGCGCTGCGTCACCGGCTCCTGCCACATGATGGAATTCGGCGGCAAAAAGGTGCTTGTGGACTGCGGCATGAGACAGGGCGCTGACACAAAAACGGAACTTGGCGAGGGGGATTTTCCGTTCAACCCCACGGAAATTGAAGCGGTGCTTCTCACCCATGCGCACATCGATCACAGCGGGCTCATCCCGCTGCTGGTGCGGCGCGGCTTTGCGGGCAAGATCATCGCCACGCGCGCCACGGCAGAGCTTTCCGGCATAATGCTTCCCGACAGCGGTCATATACAGGAGCAGGAGGCGGAATACACCAACCGCAAGAACCTGCGCGCCGGCAGACCGCAGGTGGAGCCGCTTTATACCGCTGAGGACGCTGTGAAGTCCCTCGCGGCTTTCAGTCCTGTGTCATACGGCGACGTGGTTGAAGTCGCGCCGGGGATGAGGGCAAGGTTTACCGATGTCGGCCATTTGCTCGGGTCCGCGGCGATAGAGGTCTGGGTGAGCGAGGACGACAAGACCCGGAAGATCGTGTTCAGCGGCGACATCGGGCGCGACAACAGGCCTATCCTTCAGGATCCGCAGCCGATCGGCGGCGCGGATTATGTGGTGATGGAAGGCACATACGGAGACAGGGATCATTCCATATCCATGGAAAACGACAAGGAAGCCGAGCTTGCGGCGCTGCTGCGCGAAGGGATCGCGCGCGGCGGCAACATCGTGATACCGAGCTTTGCCGTCGGCCGCACACAGGAGCTGCTCTATTACATCAAGCGCCTGCTGGCGGCAAACGCCGTGCCGGGACTTGACAAGGTGCCGGTCTATATCGACAGCCCGCTCGGCATAAGCGCCACGAAGGTATACGAGCGCTGCGCCGAGGAATATTATGACGACGAAGCGAAAGCGATGGCAAAGGAAGGCTCGCCGTTTGATTTTCCGAATCTTCGCGTGGCGCAGACTTCGGATGAAAGCCGGATGATAAACTTTGCGACCGGTTGCAACATCATCATTTCGTCATCGGGGATGTGCGACGCGGGCAGGATACGCCATCACCTCAAGCACAATCTTTACCGCAAGGATTCAACCGTGATATTTGCGGGGTATCAGGCTGAGGGCACGCTTGGCAGGATGCTCACGGACGGAGCGCGCCGGGTGAAGCTTTTCGGCGAGGAGATACAGGTGAACGCCGCGATAAAACAGGCGGAGGGATTTTCGGGCCACGCGGGGCAGAGCGAGCTTGTCGCATGGCTCAAAGCCATCGGTCAGAAGCCCGAATGCGTTTTCCTCGTCCACGGCGAGGAGGAAACGCTTAGCATATTCGCCGACAAGCTTTCGGGCGAGGGCTTCAGCGTCGTGCGCCCGAGGCTGCTTGACGAATACGAGCTTTCGGCGCAGGCGGAGCAGACGGAGCATGTCGCCCCCGCGCTGACGAAAACCGCGCCTCAGGCGCGCGATACATTTGCGCCGAGGGAGCTTGCGGAGCTTGCCAAGCGTTTCAGACTCAACGGCGCCGTTGCCGTGAGAAAGGGCGAGATGCCGATATACGAAGCGGCGTACGGTATGGCGGACGCGGAGGGCAGAACGCTCAACACGCTGCATACGCGCTTTGCAGTCGGCGACATCACCCGAATATACACCGCTGCGCTGATCGTGAAGCTTGCAAAGGAGAAGAAGCTGAGCCTTTCGGATACGCTCGACAGGTTCGTGCCCGAATACGTCCATGCGTCGAGGCTCACCATATCCGACATGCTCTACGGCAAGCTCGACGCGCCTGATTACGTTGAATACTCTTTGGCATTCCGGACGGAGGAGGAGATCCGCGCCAACGGCATGACCGACGGACAGGCGGACATATATCGCTGGGAAAAGCTGAACGCCCGGATCACGGACAGCGAGGTGATCGCGCTCATCAACAGCATGAACAGGGAACCGCTTGCGGGCGAAGGCCGCCGTTCGAGCTTCAGGCTCCTCGGCATGGCCGCGGAACGCGCCGGCGGGAAACCGCTTGCCAAACTGATGGAGGAAAAGCTTTTCGGCCCGCTTGGCCTTGAAGAGACGGTGCTCGGCGCAACGCCTGACGCGCTGCCGTATGCGGCGGCGGCAGGCAAGCCCGTGCGCATCGCCGTGCCGCAAAACGCGGGCGGCGAAACCGGGATAGTGACCTCCGCGCAGGATATGATAAAGTGGCTTCAGGCCCTGATGGACGGCAAGGTGGTCGCAAAAACCGCTGCGAGGAGATTCTTCAAGCATTATGCGGGCTGGTATGTCGCCTTCTCGGGCTTCTCAAATTCGCAGACGATGGTTGCGCTTTCGGAAAAATTCGGCGTGGCGGCCCTCGCGTTTTCCAACATGCCGGAAACCGCGCCGGAGGGCGAATACGAACCCGTAACGGGCGCGATAACGTTCAGCCGGAAGATACGCAGCGAGCTTGATGAAACGTATACCGAATGCCGCGAGACGAAGCTCTGCCCGGTGGATGGAAGCAACTTCATTGAAACGCTGCGGCTTGGCGTTTCGCGCGAGCAGGAGGAGTTTGTGGCGCCGAACGCGGTATCGCTTGCGGAAGCGCTCACAAAGCCGCATTTCGCAAGGCCGTATGTCGTGACAGAGGGAGGCACTCCCGTGGGCTTCGTGATGCTTTACGCGGACAGGAAGTCGGGCGAATACGAGGTATGGCGCTTCATGATCGACGCGCGGTATCAGGGCCGCGGCTTCGGCAGGGCGGCGCTTGCGCTTGCGATCGAAGAATGCAAACGTCTCGGTGCGAAGAAGGTGGAGCTTTCCGTCAGCCTTGACAATTATGGGGCGAAGCGGCTTTATGAGGCGGCGGGCTTCAAATACAGCGGACATGTGGCGGAAGGCGAAGAATATATGACGCTTTCGCTGTGAGCGGGTATTGAAATACCCGAAAAATCGTGCTATAATCGCAAAAAGTCGGCGATGACGGAGAAAAAGCCCGATCCGCCCGTTCCAGAGAAGGCCGCAAAGCTGCGAGCGGCCCGCGGGAAGACGGGGCATTAAGTTCCCTCCTGAGCCGCGCCGGGGAAGCGTCCGTTCATCGGGCGTGCGTAGTCGGCGCCGGGTAAGCCCGATACAGCGAAAAAGACCCTGTGATTGCAGGGTGAATTAGGGTGGTACAACGAGCGCGCCTTCGTCCCTTACGACGAGGCGCGCATTTTATTTTTTCCGGAGGGATTCAGGATGTACGAAAAACTTCAGCAGATCAAACAGGAAACGCTTGCGAAGCTCGAAAGCGTAAAGGAAGAGAAGGAGCTTGAGGCCATTTCCACATCGGTCCTCGGGCGCAGCGGCTCGCTCACGGAGATCCTTCGCACGATGGGCAAGCTTGAAAAAGAGGAGCGCGCGAAGCTCGGTCAGGCTTCAAACGCAGTGAAAAAAGAGCTTGAGGAAGCGGTGGCCGAACGCCGCGCGCGCATTGCGGAGCTGATGCAGGAAAAGCGTTTTGAACGCGAGGCGCTCGACGTGACGGAGCCGGGCGTGAAGCGTTATCCCGCCGGCAGGCTGCATCCGATGACCCAGACCTATCGCGAGATACGCGACGCGCTCATCGGCATGGGCTTCACCACATTCAACGGGCCGGAGGTGGAATACGACGACTTCAATTTCACCAAGCTCAATCTTCCCAAGGATCATCCCGCGCGCGATATGCAGGACACCTTCTATGTCAACGACAGGGTGGTGCTTCGCACGCACACGAGTCCGTGCGAGGCGAGGGCGCTGATGACGCTCAAACCGCCGTTCAGACTGGTCATCCCGGGAAGGGTCTTCCGTGTGGACGAGGTGGACGCAAGTCACAGCCCCGTGTTCATGCAGATGGAAGGACTTGTGGTCGATCGCAACATCAGCCTTGCGGACCTCAAGGGCACGCTTGAAACCTTCGTGCACGCGGTGTTCGGAGAAAATGTCAAAACGCGCTTCCGCCCGAGTTATTTCCCGTTCACGGAGCCTTCCGCGGAGGTGGATATCTCCTGCACGATATGCGGCGGAAAGGGCTGCCGCGTATGCAAGGGAACAGGCTGGCTTGAAATACTGGGCTGTGGCGTGACAAACCCGCACGAGCTTGAAAACTGCGGCCTTGATCCGCACGAGTGGAACGCTTTCGCTTTCGGCATCGGCGTTGACCGCGTGACGAGTCTCAAATACGGCATAACCGACATCCGCCTCGAATACGAGAACGACGCCAGGTTCCTCAGCCAGTTCTAAGGGAGGTATAACGATATGAAACTGCCGCTTTCTTGGCTTAAAGATTACGTTGAATGGAACATAACGCCTGAGGAGCTTGTTGAAAAGCTGATGTGGCGCGGCTTCGAGGTGGCTTCCGTCGAAAAGCAGATGGATGACATCACGAACGTTGTCGTCGGCAGGATAACAGCGATCAAAAAGCATGAGAACTCAGATCATCTTCAGGTGTGTATGATTGACACGGGCGCGAATGATGAGCTTTGCATCGTCACGGGCGCGCAGAACGTGTTCGAGGGCGCGCTCGTTCCCGTCGCGCTAGACGGCGCGCATCTTGCCGGCGGGGTCGTGATAAAACCCACCGTGATGCGCGGCGTGCCTTCCGCGGGAATGCTCTGCTCCGGCGCGGAGCTTGGCCTCACTGAGGCGGATTATCCCGGCGCGGAGGTTTACGGCATAATGATCCTCCGTGAGGAGCATACCCCCGGCGAACGCATACAGGACGCGCTCGGCAAGGACGACGTCGTATTCGATATCGAGATCCTCCCGAACCGCGCCGATTGCCAGAGCATAATCGGCATGTGCCGCGAAATCGCATCCGCCCTCGGACAGAAGTTCAGGGAGCCTGTGATAAAAGAGGTCAAGGGCACCGGTCACGCATCGGATTACGCTTGCGTTACGGTTGAAAACACAGAGCTTTGCCCGCGTTACTGCGCGAGGGTAGTGACAGATCTTGTGATAGAGCCTTCGCCCTCATGGATGCAGAAAAGGCTTATCGCGGTCGGCATGAGGCCGATAAACAACATCGTCGACATCACAAACTATGTGCTTGTCGAATATGGCCATCCGATGCACTCCTTCGATCTCGCGTGCGTGAAGGACGGGCACATCGTCGTGCGCAACGCATATGAAAACGAAGTCGTGACCACGCTTGACGGCAAGGAACGTCAGGTCACGCCGGATATGCTGCTTATCGCGGATCCGGAGAAGGGCGTGGGCCTTGCGGGCGTGATGGGCGGGTTGAATTCAGAGATCACCAAAGACACCAGCGCCACGCTTTTTGAATCTGCCGTATTCAAGGGCAGCAACATCCGCGCCACCACGCGCGCGCTGCATCATGTGACGGACGCCGCCGCGCGCTTCATCAAGGGCGTGGAAAGCGTGAATGCAATGCTTGCCCTCCAGCGGGCGATTGAGCTTGTCGAGCAGCTCCATGCCGGCCGCGTTGTCGGCGACACGCTCGACGTGTGCAACACGGACACAAAGGACAGGGTGATAGATGTTGACGCAGCCCATGTCAACCGCATCCTCAACACGGACATATCGCCGAAGGATATGGCCGACATGCTTTCGGGCATCAGCATAAAGGCCGCCGTGAAAGGCGACACGCTGCATATAACCGTACCGCATTATCGCGTGGATATCGAGAGCGGAATAGAGGCCGACTGGGATATCGCGGAGGAGGTCGGAAGGTTATACGGCTATTACAACATAAAGCCCAAGCTCATGGAGGGCGATACGTTCAGCGGCAAGCCGGGCGAGGATATCGCCGACGAGGATGAAGTCAAGGACTGCATGGCGGCGCAGGGCCTTTATGAAATGTATAACTACAACTTCACGGGCCCGGCGGTGCTAGACGCGATACGGCTGCCGGCAAACAGCGAAAAACGCCTTGCGGTGAAGCTTTTGAACCCGTTCGGCGAGGATCAGAGCCTCATGCGCACGACGCTTCTTACCGGCATGCTCGATTCGCTTCGCCGCAACGTGGCGCGAAAGACGGGCTGGGGCAGGTTCTTTGAGGTCGGCAACTGCCATATCGATAACAATCCGGATCTGCCGGAGGAGCGCAAGATGCTCGGCATTATCCTTGCGGATGAGAAGGATGATTTCTTCACCCTCAAGGGCACGCTTGAAGCGCTTGCGGAGGACTTCAATACGGCGCTTGAGGTAAAGGCCGGCGGTGAAGAGTTCTTCCAGCCGGGCCGCAAGGCGCTCATATATGCGGACGGTGAGACGATCGGCGAGATGGGCGCGCTTCATCCGGACGTGCTCAAGGCATGGGATATCGGCACTGCGGCATATTATGCGGAGATCGATCTGAACAGGTTCCTCGCACATAAGGGCGGCGTCGTGACATACAAGGCTTTGCCGAGGTTCCCGAAGGTCGCGCGCGATATCGCGGTGATCGTGGATGACGCCGTCACATCGGCCGAGGTAAAGAAGGTCATCTGCGAAACGCGCACGAAGGTCATCCTCGGCGATGCGGAGCTTTTTGACGTTTACCGCGGCGCGGGCATACCGGCGGGCAAAAAGAGCATGGCATGGACGTTCACGCTGCGCGCGGAGGATCATACCCTTACAGATGAGGAGATTCAGAACGCGATGAACCTTGTGATACGCGCGCTTCAGGCGCGGCTCAAGGCGGAGCTTCGCGGATAAATAATCTGGCGTATATAAGGCCGGCGCACGGGTGGCGCCGGCCTTTTGCAGCGGCTTGGCGCACCTTCTCTTTGCTCATGGATATGGGTTATGGTATAATTAATAAGTTAAAATACAAAGGGGAGCGGCGATGGATCTCAGCATATTGAACGACAGACAGCGCGAGGCCGTGGAGTGCCTTGAAGGCCCTCTGCTTGTGCTCGCGGGGGCGGGCAGCGGCAAAACGCGGGTGCTCACATACAGGATCGCAAACCTCGTTTCACACGGGGTGAAACCGTGGAACATACTTGCGCTCACATTCACCAACAAGGCGGCCGGCGAGATGCGCGAAAGGGCCGCGCAGCTTGTCGGCGAGGGCGGAGACGAGCTTTGGGTGACGACCTTCCATTCGTTCTGCTCGAAGCTCATGCGCATAGAGTGCGACAAGCTCGGGTTTGAACGCAATTTCACCATATATGACGACACGGATCAGATGAAGGTCATAACGGATATATTGCGCGGCATGGGTATGAGCGAGCGCAGCATGCCTAAACGCGAGATGAAGGAGCGCATATCAAACGCCAAAAACAAGTCGCTTGACGCGCAGAAATACCTTGAAGAGAATTATGCGGACGGCGACGGGCTGACATTGCGCGTGTTCAAAGAATACAGGAAACGCCTGATGGCGGCCAACGCGCTCGATTTTGACGATCTTATCGTCAAGATCATCGAGCTTTTTGAGACCTGTCCGGAAATACTCCAGAAATACAGGAGCAGGTTCAGATATGTCCTCGTCGACGAATATCAGGACACCAATATGCCGCAATACCGTCTGGTGGAGCTTATCTGCCGCGAACACGGCAACCTATGCGTTGTGGGCGACGACGACCAGAGCATATACGGCTGGCGCGGGGCGGATATACGCAACATAATGAGCTTCGAGAAGGACTTCAAAAACACGCGGGTGATAAGGCTCGAGCAGAATTACCGTTCCACAAAATACATACTTGACGCGGCGAACGCCGTTATCGACAACAACGAGGGACGCAAGCGAAAGACCCTCTGGACGGATAAAACCGGCGGGGATCGCATCGTCCGGTATGAAGCCGCGAGCGAGCGTGACGAAGCCGCGTTCATTTGCAAAAAAATACTCGAGGGCGTGCGCGACGGCGCAAGTTACGGTGATTACGCGATACTTTACCGCATGAACGCCATGAGCCGCGTGCTTGAAAGCACGCTTGTCAACTACGGCATCCCGCACAAGATTTACGGCGGGTTCCGTTTCTATGAGCGGCGCGAGATCGCAGATATAATGGGCTATCTGAGGCTCATCGCAAACCCGAGCGACGACGTAGCCTTTGCGCGCATAGTCAATGTGCCGCGCCGTGGCATAGGCGACAAGGCGCTTGAGGAGCTTCGCGCGGCGGCGGATGCTTCGGGCGCTTCAATGCTGATAACGGCCATTGCGGGCGAAGGCCTTTCACCGCGCACGCACGCGAAGCTTGCGCCGTTTGCGGATCTCATGACGGACTTGATGGCTGAAAGCACTGTGATGAAGCTTTCCGAATTCACGGAGCATCTCATTTCCAAAATAGAATACGAAGCGTATATACTCGCAGATGATAAAAAAGGCGAGGCAGAAACGCGCATGGAGAACCTCAAGGAGCTTATCGGCAACATAAAGGAGATCGAAAACGATCTGCCTGAGGACGAAAGCGCCATGACGTCGTTCCTTGAAAACGTCGCGCTCGTGTCGGACATCGATTCAATGGAGGAGGGCGCCGGCGTGGTTTCGCTGATGACGCTGCACAGCGCCAAGGGACTCGAGTTCCCGGTCGTTTTTCTGGCGGGGATGGAAGAAAACGTTTTCCCGACATATCGCGCGCGCATGGATCTTACGCGCGACGCGATGGAGGAGGAACGCAGACTGTGCTATGTCGGCATAACCCGGGCGCGGGAAAAGCTTTATCTCATCAACGCGACGAGCCGCGCGCTTTTCGGCGAAGCGTCCGTCAACAGGCGTTCGCGCTTTATCGACGAGATACCGTCCGAACTCATCGAGGATGAAAGCCGTCCGGAACAGCGTCAGCAGACGCGAATGAGAAATATGGACTTCGCGCCGGACGTTTCGCAAAAGAAGGTCTATGCCTCACAGGCAGGTTTCGGCATACAGAAACCGGCCGCGCCTCAGCCGTCGGTCAGGGAACGTGTGACGGCGGGAAACACGGGCGACGCCGCGGCGTTTACACCCTTCACGCGCGTCACGCATCCGAAATTCGGCGCCGGAACCGTGCTTGAGACGGCCGGCAGCGGCGCAGGCGCCACGGTGACGGTCGATTTTGATATCGGCGGTGTGAAAAGATTTGCTTCGGCATATGCGCCGCTCACAAAAGAGGAATGAGTATGGAAGAGAAAATGAGAGCGCTCGTCGATACCCTCAACGGCTATGCGAGGGCGTATTATGAGCTTGACGCGCCGAAGGTCTCGGACGCAGAATATGACGCGCTCTATGACGAGCTGACGCGCCTTGAGGAGGAGACCGGCATAAGGCTGGACGATTCCCCGACGCGGCGCGTAGGCGGCGCACCGCTTGAAAAATTCGTGCAGCACACGCATCTCGGAAGGCTCTGGAGCCTTGACAAGGTGCGCACGAAGGAGGATCTCACCGAATGGGCGGCACGCGCGGAAAAGCTACGGGATCAGTTCAACCGCACGCACGCCGATACGCTCCCTAAGCTCAGATTTTCGCTTGAGTATAAATTCGACGGGCTGACCGTCAATCTCACATACAGGGAAGGCAGACTCGTCGAGGCGGCGACGCGGGGCAACGGCGTCGTGGGCGAGGAGATACTGCCGCAGATAATGACTGTGAAAACAGTGCCGCTCACCATCCCTTTCAAGGGCGTGATGGAAGCGCAGGGCGAGGGGATAATGCGCCTGAGCGTGCTTGAAAAATACAACGAGACTGCGGATGAACCGCTGAAAAACGCAAGAAACGCGGCTGCGGGCGCGCTCAGGAACCTCGACGCGAGGGAAACGGCAAAGCGCAAGCTCGACTGCTTTTTCTATAACATCGGCTATATCGAAGGAAAAAAGCTTGAGAGCCACGAACAGGCGATCGCTTTCCTTGCGGAAAACGGGCTGCCGGTTTCGCCGTTCATGAGGGTTTACGATGATATCGCGGACGTGTGCCGCGGCATAGACGAGGCGGAGCGCACGCGCGGTACGCTCGATTTCCTCATCGACGGGATGGTCGTCAAGATATGCGATATGAGGACGCGCGAAGCGCTTGGCGCGACGGACAAATTCCCGCGCTGGGCGATGGCGTTCAAGTTCGCCGCGGAGGAAACCACAACGACCGTCCTCGACGTAACATGGGAGGTGGGACGCACGGGCAAGCTGACCCCGCGCGCGCATCTTGAAAGCGTGGAGCTTGCGGGGGCCACCATCAGTCATGCCACGCTGAATAATTTCGACGATATTCAGCGCAAGCGCGTGGGTATAGGTTCCCGCGTGTTCATAAGGCGCAGCAACGACGTGATACCCGAGATCCTTGGCGCCGTGGAGGGCGACAGGCCGCTTTGCGCGGTGGAAAAACCCGTGCGCTGTCCGGCGTGCGGCGCCCATGTGGAGCATCGCGGCGTGCATCTTTACTGCACGAACACGCTTTCGTGTCCGCCGCAGATAACGGCGGCGCTCGCGCATTACGCCTCGCGCGAGGCGATGGACATCGAGGGCTTTTCCGAAAAGACGGCTGCGCAGCTTGTTGAAGCCGTGAACCTTCGCAGTATAGCCGATCTATACGATCTGACGGCGGCGGATTTCATGGCGCTCGACGGCTTCAAAGAAAAAAAGACGGCCAATCTTGTCGGCGCGATCGAAAAGAGCAAGGATTGCACCCTCGGCGCGTTCCTCTTCGCGCTGGGCATCCCAAACGTGGGGGCAAAGACCGCGCGCGATCTCGCGCGTCATTTCGGCACGCTCGACGCCGTGCGCAATGCAAACGCGCAGGAGCTTACTGCGATCAACGACGTTGGCGGCGTTGTGGCGCAGAGCATAACGGACTTTTTCGGCGATGCATCGATATCGGGGCAGATAGACCGTCTCATCGCCCATGGCGTGCATCCGCGCCCGGAGCAGGAAACGAAGGCGGACAGCCCTGTTTCCGGCAAAACCGTGGTCGTCACCGGGTCGATGGAACGCATGGACAGGAGCGCGGTCGAGGCGCTGATAACTTCGCTCGGCGGCAAGGCCGCAGGGAGCGTTTCAAAGAAAACTGATATCGTGGTCGCAGGACCCGGCGCCGGCAGCAAGCTTGCCAAAGCGCGGGAGCTTGGCATAAGGGTGATGGACGAGGAGGAGTTCTTCTCGCTCGTCGGGAACGACAAAACCTGATGGCGGACGCACGGGAGCCGCGTGACAATGCGGCGCACATATTATGTTAAGACATGTTTATAAGTGAGGATATTTGTGTTATAATCCTATCTTAGGAAGATTTGGAGGTATCATATGGCGCTGAGCATGACCGGCTTCGGCCGGGCGAGTGCCGCCGCGGACGGCAGAGAGATCACGATCGAGTTAAAAAGCGTGAACCACAGGTATTTTGATCCGGCGTTCCGTATGCCCAGGCATATTTCATTCATTGAGGATACGCTGCGCCAGCGCATGACCGAGCTTATTTCGCGCGGACATGTCGATGCTTTTGTGAATTACCGCAACACGCGAAGCGACGCGAGGCGGGTTGAAATAGACGAGGCGCTTTTGGGCGCATATCTTGAAAGCGCGCGCCTTGCGGGAGAAAAATACGGCATTACGGACGATATAACCCTCAGCGCCGCGCTTAAGCTGCCGGATGTGACAGATGTGGTGGAAGCCGAGGAAGACAGGGACGCGGTGAACGCGCTTGCGCTCACGGCGCTTGAAAGCGCGGTCGCGGAGCTTAAAAAAGCAAGGCAGGGCGAAGGGAAACGCCTCTCGGATGATCTTTTGACCCGCATGGACACGGTCGAGGCGATAGCGGCGAAGATCGCCGTCCGCGCGCCGGAGGTGGTCGCCCAATACAAGGCGAAGCTTGACGAGCGCATCGCTTCCATAATTTCCGAGGTGGATGTGGACAGGCAGCGCCTTGCGACGGAAGTCGCGCTTTTTGCGGATCGCGCCAGCATAGACGAGGAGCTTGTGCGCCTTGCGAGCCATATCGCGCAGATGCGCGAGCTGCTTTGCCGTGATGACGCGGTGGGCCGCAGGCTCGACTTTGTTGTGCAGGAGATGAACAGGGAATTCAATACCATCGGTTCAAAAGCGAACGACGCCTCGATCGCGGGCGATGTGATCCTCGGCAAGGCTGAGATAGAGAAGATCCGCGAACAGGTGCAGAATATAGAGTGACGGGGTGCCCAATGAGCGAAAGTAAAACAAAAGGCGAGCTTTTTGTGATATCAGGCCCTTCGGGAGTGGGCAAGGGCACGATATGCAAACGCCTTGCGGAGAGCGACGCGCGGATCGTCATGTCGGTTTCGGCGACAACAAGACCGCCGCGTCCGGCCGAGATCGAGGGCGTGCATTACTTTTTCAAAACGCGCGAAGAATTCGAGCGCATGATCGCTTCGGATGAACTGCTTGAATACATGGATGTGTTCGGCACGAATTACTACGGCACGCCGAGGGCTTTCGTGGATGAGAAAATCGCCGCCGGTATGGACGTTATACTGGAGATAGACGTGAACGGGGCGATGAACGTCAAAAACAAGCGCCCGGAGGCTGTCACGGTATTTATCGCGCCGCCGTCCCTCGCGGTGCTCCATGCGCGCCTTGCGGGCCGCGGCACCGAAACGCCGGAGCAGATCGAGCGCAGATATTCCAAAGCGCGCCTTGAGATGTCATTCATACCCAAATACGATTATGTCGTCGTCAACGACGAGCTCAACGGAGCCGTCGAGGATGTTTTGAGCATAATGCGCGCGGAGAGGCTCAGGACCTCGCGCCGCGCGGACACAGAAGAAATCATGAAGGAGGATTGACATATGATAAACAAGCCGCCGGTAAGCGAGCTGCAAAAGAAGGTACCCTGCCGTTACATGCTGGTCTCGGTCGTGGCCAAGCGCGCGCGCCAGCTCGTCGCGCAAAGCGCCGATCTCAACGACCGCAAAGCGGTTTCTGTTGCGGTGGATGAACTGATGGCAGACGAGCTTAAGATCACATATCCCGAAGAAGCCACAAAATAACTTTCAGGCGATGAAACGGGGCTTTCAGAGGAAAGCCCTTTTTTCAATATCATAAACGGCGAAAATCATCAAAAAGAAGGAGGAATCGCGCGTGTATGCCAAGGTGATGGTCGATATCGCCCACGCAAACGTGGACAGACTGTTCACATATGAAGTGCCGCAGGAGCTTAATGCGCTGCGCTGCGGGCATCGCGTGCTTGTCCCTTTCGGTCAGGGAAGCAAGCCGATAGAGGGCTTCGTGCTTGAACTGACGGATGAAGCGCCAATGGAGAATATCCGCATAAAGCGCGTGATAAGGACGCTTGAACCTTATACGGCGCTCAGCGAGGAACAGATCGGACTTGCGCGCTGGTTAAGCGAAACATATCATTGTCTTCTCGTCGATGCGCTGCGCCTCATGATACCGTCGCAGATGCGCGGCGGCCGCGTGAAGGAAAAAAAGGTGACCACAGTCAAGCTGACGGACGGTATCGATCCGGAGGCTGCGATCGGATCGATGCTCAAAAAGGACGGTTCGGCGCGCGCGCCCGTGCAGTATGAGGTGACGAAGCTCCTTGCGCAAGCAGGCGTCGCGATGAGCACGGCGGATATATGCGCGTTCATACCGGGGGCGGGGAGCGCCGTGAGCGCGCTGATAAAAAAAGGGATACTCACCGAGGAAGGCCATGTGACATTCCGCGATCCGTTCGCCGGGAAGAGAACGCGAAAGAGCGAAGCCATGCAGCTCACGCCCGCGCAGGCGAAAGCGCTCGAGAGCATAAATTCCATGATGGACGAAGGCCGCGGCACCTGTCTCATTTACGGCGTGACGGGCAGCGGCAAAACGGAAGTGTATATGCAGGCGATAGCGCGGGCGCTTGAAAACGGAGGCGGAGCAATCGTGCTTGTGCCTGAGATATCGCTCACGCCGCAGGCGATGGAGCGCTTCAGGAGCCGTTTCGGAGATCGCGTGGCGGTGCTGCACAGCCGCCTTTCCCCGGGGGAACGGTTCGACGAGTGGCGGCGCATCCGCCTCGGCCGCGCCGACGTGGTGATCGGCGCAAGGAGCGCCGTATTCGCCCCGCTTGAAAAAATCAAGCTTATCGTCGTCGACGAGGAACATGAGCCGTCATACCATTCTGAGATAACGCCGCGTTACGGCGCGGCTGAAGTCGCGTCGAAAAGGGCTGCAATGAACGGCGCGGTGCTTGTGCTCGGCTCGGCCACGCCTTCGGTCGCAAGCTACCGTCGGGCAAAAAAAGGAACGTACACGCTGCTTGAGTTGCCTGACAGGATAAACGATTCGCCGATGCCGAAGGTCGACATAGTCGACATGAGAAGCGAATTCCTTGCGGGCAACAACAGCATATTCAGCGGCAAGCTGCATGACGAGCTTGAAGAATGCCTCGCATCCGGCGAACAGGCGATCCTTTTCATGAACAGGAGGGGATACTCGACCTTCGTGTCGTGCAGAGGCTGCGGCTATGTTATGAAATGCCCGAACTGCGATGTTTCGATGACGTATCACAAGCTTGAAAACGTGATGAAATGCCATTACTGCGGCAAGGAGATGAGCATACCGAAGGTATGCCCTCAATGCGGGAAACCGTATCTCAAATATTTCGGCGTAGGCACGCAGCAGGTGGAAGAGCAACTGAATGAGAGCTTCCCGTCCGTGCGCTCGATACGGATGGATCTTGATACGACGCGCACAAGAAACGCGCATTACGAGCTGCTTTCGCGCTTTGAACGTCACGACGCGGATGTGCTCATCGGCACGCAGATGATCGCGAAGGGACTCGATATACCCAACGTGACCCTTGTGGGGGTGATCGCCGCCGACGCGACGCTGCATATACCGGATTACAGGAGCGGGGAACGCACCTTCCAGCTCCTGACGCAGGTGGCCGGGCGCGCGGGGCGCGCGGATAAACCGGGACGTGTTGTCATACAAAGCTACACGCCGGAGCACCCGGTCATCGAGTTCGCCTCGCATCACGATTACAAGGGCTTTTATGAATATGAGCTTGCGCTTCGCCGCGCGGCGCTGTTTCCGCCGTTCTCGGTGTTCGTGCGGATAATTTTTCTCGGTGAAAACGAGGATGCGCTTTTTGATTTGAGCGAAAGCTGCACACAAGGCTTGCGGCGCGCTGTGGAGGATGCGCTCCATGCCTGCGGCGGGGACGCGAGGGAGCTGCTTTTTGCGCTTGCCTCATCCGCGCCGGTCAAAAGACGTCAGGGAAAGTTCCGTTATCAAACGCTTTTGAAGCTTGCGCGCACGAAGCACACGGCTTATGCGATAAGGGCGATTTATGAATGGTATGATGCGCATAAAACCGACGAGGCGGCGGGCGTGGAGATAAATCCCACCGATATGTTCTGATGCTTGCAAGCAAAGTCATATGCGCGATATAATGATTATTTAGATAAAACTTGCGGAGGAAAGCAATGGCAAAAAGAAGAATATTCACCCAGGATGCGGAGTGTCTGCATACGGTATGCAGGCCTGTGACAGATTTCAACAAGCGCCTTGCGACGCTTCTTGACGATATGCTTGAAACCATGTATGACGCCGACGGCTGCGGCCTTGCCGCGCCGCAGGTGGGCATACTGCGCCGTGCGGTGGTGATCGACTGCGGCGAAGGCCCGGTCGAGCTTATCAATCCGGAAATAACGGAAACATCGGGCGAGCAGGGCTGCTTTGAAGGCTGCCTTTCCTTCCCGGGAGAGCATGGCTATGTTGTGCGGCCGAACCACGTTAAGGTGCGCGCGCTGGACAGGCGCGGGGATGAGCACGAGTATGAGGCCGAAGGCCTTTTTGCCCGCGCGATACTGCATGAGTGCGACCATCTCGACGGCCTTGTATACAAGCGCCTAGTGACGGAGCCGCCCGAAGGTTATACGGAGGACGAGCCGGAGGCTGAAGAATGAGGATAGCGTTTCTTGCAACGCCGGATTTTGCATTGCCCTCGCTCAACATGCTTGCGCGCGCAGGGCACGAGCTTTGCGTGTTCACACAGCCGGACAGGCCTGTCGGCCGACACGGCACGCTGACTGCCCCCGCCGTCAAAACGGAGGCTGTCAGGCTCGGCATACCCGTGCGTCAGTTCGAGCGCATAAAAAGCGATGAAGGCGTCGCGGCGCTTCGGGAGTACGCGCCGGAGCTTATGGTCACGGCGGCTTTCGGTCAGCTTCTCTCAAAGGAAAACCTTGAGATACCAAAATACGGCTGTATAAACGTCCACGGGAGCCTTTTGCCGAAATACAGGGGCGCCGCGCCTATCCAGTGGGCCGTGATCAACGGCGAGAAGATCACGGGCGTTACGACCATGATGACGGAGCTTGGACTTGATACCGGCGATATACTCATGGCGGAGGAGACCGCGATAGGGCCGGAGGAAACGGCGGGCGAGCTGTTCGACAGGCTTGCCGTGATAGGCGCGCATGTGCTTTCAAACACGATCGACGCCATTATCGCAGGCACACTCACGCGCACAAAGCAGGACGAACGCCTTGCGACAAAATGCACGATGATAAAAAAAGAGCATGGGCATATCGATTTTTCACGCAGCGCAGAAAGCATACACGATCTTGTGCGCGGCATGGACCCGTGGCCCTGCGCGTATGCGCAGATCGGCGGGGAACAGGTGAAAATATGGAAAACGCGCGTGACGGGCGAAGCATGCCGCACGGCTGAAACGGGCGAGTGCGTTGCGGCGGACAATAAGGACGGTCTTCTTGTGAACGCAGGAAACGGAACGATCGAGATATGCGAGCTTCAGTTCCCGGGCGGAAAACGCATGGACGCAAGAACCGCGATGCTCGGGCACAGGTTCCTCGGGATGCGTTTCATATGAGCATAAGACGAAGGACGCTTGAAACGCTGCGCGCCGTGACGGAACGCGGCGCATATGCAAATCTGGCACTCAAACAGGCCCAGCGCGGGCTTGATGCGCGCGATGCGGCATGGGTCGCGGCGGCGGTTTATACGACGCTCGATCACCTTGCCTACATTGATCTCGCCATCGACCGCTACGCGAAGGGAAAACGGGACGCCGCGATAAACGCGATACTCAGACTCGGCATGGCGCAGGCGTTTTTTATGGATACGCCGCCGTCGGCCGCCTGCAATGAGAGCGTGAACCTTGCAAGGGAGACCGGCAAAGCCGCGCTTTCGGGTTATGTGAACGCCGTTATGCGCACGGCCTGCCGCGAAGGGCTGCCGGAGCTGCCGGAGAACGCGCGCGACAGGCTGACATGCGAGTTTGGCTATCCCGCATGGCTTGTCGACGAATACATTGAGGATTACGGCGAAGCGGGCGCGCGAAGCCTTATGGCCGCGAAGAACGACGGGCTCACCTTGCGCGCACAGCATCCTTTCACGGCAAGCGAGCTTGAGGCGGAGCTTGACGCGCGCGGCGTGTCCTATACACGCGGCAAAAAGGAGCCTGAAGCGTTTGTCCTGCAGCGCGGATTTGACGTTGAGAAGGAGCCGCTTTTCACAGAAGGCAAAATTGCCGTGATGAGCGAAAGCGCTATGCTGGTTTGCAGGAGCGTGTGCGCGGGACTTGACGAAAACGCCATGATACTCGACTGCTGCGCGGCGCCGGGCGGTAAAAGCGCAGGGATATCCTCCTTCATGCGCGGAGAAGGCCATATCGACGCATGGGAAAAGCATCCGCACAGGGCGGAGCTTATGGCAAACACGCTCGGGCGGCTGCATGTCGATAACGTAAGCATGACCTGCCGCGACGCGGGAGCGCCCGCGGACGACGCATGCGTGAAATATGACGCCGTGCTTGCCGACGTGCCGTGTTCGGGCTTCGGGGTGCCCGGCAAACCGGATATAAGATACAGAAAAACAGACGAGGATATTGAAGCCCTCGTCAGGGAGCAAAAACGGATAATCGACGCGGTATCGCGCCTTGTAAAGCCCGGCGGAAAGCTTGTTTACGCGACTTGCACCGTGTCGCGCCGGGAAAACGGTCGTCAGGCCGCGCGTTTCCTTGCGGAACATAAGGAATTCGGCCCTTCGGCCGAAACGCTTCCCGCGTGCATACGCGAAAGGGCGGTGGACGGCGGCGTGCAGCTTTTGCAGGATAAAGACGGTACGGACGGATTTTACATCGCGGCTTTTGTGAGAAAGGCAGACTGATATGGCGGGACTCATGTCCATGGATATTGAAGCGCTCCGGGTTACGCTGGATGCGCTTGGCGAGCCGGGATTTCGCGCGAAGCAGGTCTTCGCGTGGCTCGCGCGCGGCGAGAAGCCGGAAAATATGACAAATCTGCCAAAGGCGTTGCGCGAGAAGCTCGGCACGCTGCCGTTTGGGGGCGCCGTGATATATGACAGACGGGTGAGCGCAAAGGACGGCACGGTCAAATACCTGTATGAACTTGAGGACGGAAACCTTGTCGAAGGCGTGCTTATGCGGTATCATTATGGCAACACGCTTTGCATATCGACGCAGGTCGGCTGCCGGATGGGCTGCGCATTCTGCGCCTCGACGCTCGAGGGCTGCGTGAGGAACCTTGAACCCGGCGAGATGCTTTCCTTTGTGGCGCTTGCCGAACGCGATGTGCCGCCCGAAGAGGGCAGGGTGCGCTCTGTCACGAACATCGTTTTGATGGGCAGCGGGGAACCGCTTGACAATTATGACAACACCCTCGCGTTCCTGCGGCTGGTTTCGGCGCCGGAGGGCATGAACATAAGCCCGAGAAACATTTCGCTTTCAACCTGCGGGCTTGTGGAACGGATGGAGCGGTTCATGCGGGAAGCGCCGCACGTCACGCTTTCCGTGTCGCTGCACGCGCCGAACGACGAGATACGCTCCCGCCTGATGCCGGTCAACCGGACATACGGCATAGACGCCGTGATCCGCGCGGCCGATGCTTATGCCGAAACAACAGGCCGCCGGGTGATATTCGAATATGCGCTGGTGGGCGGCCTCAACAGCGAAGAACGTCATGCGGCGGAGCTTGCCGCGAAGCTTCGCGGCATCAACTGCCATGTGAACCTTATTCCGCTCAATCCGGTGAAGGAACGCGCGCTTGAAGGGGTAACACGCGAGCACGCGCAGACTTTCGCTTCCTGGCTTGAAAAACGCGGTATTTCAGCCACGGTGAGACGGGAGATGGGCACCGATATAGAAGGAGCGTGCGGTCAGCTCAGACGCCGCGCGCTTATACAGCTGCGGGAGGAGCACGAATGATATACGCCTCGAAGACCGTATGCGGAGTACGGGCGCAGAACCAGGACACAATATTCATCCCGCGCGGAGGAGAGATATCGCTCGCGGTGGTCGCTGACGGCATGGGCGGCCATAACGCGGGAGACGTAGCAAGCCGTATCGCCGTCGATACGGTTGTATCCGAATTGAAAAAAGGCGGCCAGGGCGGCGCGGCGGCGCTGATAACAAACGCCGTGAACTGCGCAAACACCGAGGTATACACGCGCGCGCAAAGCGACGTTCAGTATAAGGGCATGGGCACGACAATGGTGCTCGCGCTCCTCTTCAAAACACGCTTCGTCGCGGCGAATGTCGGCGACAGCAGGCTTTACCTCATCCATGACGAAACGATAGAGCAGATAACGAGGGACCATTCGTATGTTGCGGAGCTGGTCGCTCTCGGTTACATAACAAAACAGGAGGCGGCGCATCACCCGCGAAGGAACGTGATAACCCGCGCCCTTGGCACGAGCGAACACGAGCGCGTTGACGTTTTCGAGCGCGAATGGACGGCGGGCGACGCTATACTGTTGTGTTCCGACGGGTTATATTCGGAGCTTGAAGAGGATGATATACTGCGCACGGTCATATCGAGCGAAAACATGCAGGACGCATGCGACGACCTTGTGGACTGCGCGCTTTATTCCGGCTCGCGCGACAATGTCAGCGTCGTGATAGTCAGAAACGAGGACGCGCAGCCATGATGGAACCGGGTAAGCTCGTCGCGCAGAGATATCTTGTCGAGTCGCTGATAGGCTCAGGCGGCATGGCAAACGTATATAAGGCATATGACCGGGTGGAAGCGCGTCCTGTCGCCCTCAAGGTGCTCAAGGAGGAGCATCGGGACGATATGGAGTTTATCCGCCGGTTTGAGCGCGAGGCCAAGGCGGTGCTTTCGCTCAATCATGAAAACATCGTGCGCTCATACGATGTGGGCGAGGATGACGGGCTGAGCTTCATCGTGCTTGAATACGTCGAAGGAAGCACGCTGAAGGATATAATCAAAACGGACGGGCCGCTCCCGGCCAAGGTTTCCGTAAACATCGCATCGCAGGTGCTCGACGCGCTTTCGGCGGCGCATGAAAGCGGAATAATCCACAGGGATGTGAAACCGCAAAACGTCATCATCACGCCGCGGGGCAAGGCGAAGCTGACGGATTTCGGCATCGCGCGGGATACGGCCGCGACGACGCGCACGTTCGCGGGTTCAAACGTGATCGGAACAGTACACTATATTTCGCCGGAACAGGCGCGCGGCGAGAACGTGACCGCAGCCACGGACATATACTCCTGCGCGATAATGCTCTATGAAATGCTAACCGGCGAGGTCCCGTTTGCAGGGGATAATTCCGTAACCATCGCGCTCAAGCACCTTCAGGAGGATATAACCCCCCCGATCGAGATAAATCCGCGCGTCCCGCGTGCGTTAAGCGACGTTATCGTGAAAGCCGCGTCGAAGAACCCGAGGATGCGCTATGCGACGGCACGGCAGATGAAAGCTGACCTCCAGAGGGCGCTGAGAGAGCCTCACGGCCGTTTTGCGCGTCCTGACAAGGATGAGGACGGCGTCAAACGCAAAAAGCCGCACAAGGGCGTTATGAGGATCTCGGTTTCACTGCTTATCGTGATCGGTCTCTTCACGGCTATGTTCTTTATCGCGCGCGCAATAAGGGATGAGGGCGGCGGCGATGACGCGGAGTATATAATACCGACGCTGACAGGCAAAACGATAGAAAAAGCGACGGAGCTTGCAAATCTGCGCGGGTTCACGGTGAAAGAGGACGGCGAGCATCCTTACAGCGACGAATATGACGAAGGCGTCGTGATGCAGCAGGAGCCGTCTGCGGGCACACACGCCGCGTTCGGCGATGAAATAACGGTTGTCGTGAGCGGCGGAAGCGATTATGTTGTCGTGCCGGATCTTATCGGCGCAACGATACAGGACGCGCTCGTTTCGCTTTCGGAATATGATTTGAGCCTCGGTACCCCTGTGTATGTGACAAGCGATCTTCCCGCCGGCACGATAATCCGTCAGGAGCCTGTCGCGGGCACGGAGACCTTCGGCGGAGACATAGTCGACGTGTGGGTGAGCGGAAGCCCCGGGACGAGCGAGGATATGCCGACGGTCACCGATGTGTCGCTGAACGTTGCGCTTGCAATGCTTTCGGAGGACGGTTTCATGAATGTGATAATTCATCCGTGCCAGCCCGATAAGCTCACAACGGAAGAGAATGTGCTGCGCCAGAATCCCACGGCCGGCATAAGCGTTTCGGTCGATACGACGGTCGAGCTATGGGTTTGCCGCACCGATCCGGGCAGGTTCTCTGCGGATGTAGCCTTCAATCTCGATATCGACAAGGCGGAAAGCAGCGTCCTTGTGACGGCGGTCACGGGCGAGGGCGTTGAAACGAGCATATATGAAGCCGTGCTCCAGACAGGGATGCAGCAGGCGGTGTCATTCACCGGATATCTGACTCAGGACGGGGAGTATGAATGCCGCGTGTATGTGGACGGCGTGCTTGTGAGAAACTGCATGGTGAAATTCACAGGCAAGTAAACGGAGGATAGTTTGCTGGAAGGAATAATCCTCAAAGGCGTGGGCGGGTTTTACACCATTCTTGACAGCGACGGAAAAACATACGTCTGCCATGCGAGGGGAAAGCTGCGCCTCGACGAGCAAAGCCCCGCCGTTGGCGACAGGGTCCGCTTCACTTATTCGGGAAATGAGAAGGATAACTATATCATTTCCGTCTTTGAGCGCAGAAATCTGCTGACGCGGCCGACTGCGGCCAATCTCGACAAGCTGATGATCGTGCTTGCGCTTTCGGCGCCAAAGCCTGATCTTTTGCTTGCGGACAAGCTTATGCTGCAATGCTCAATAAAGAATGTTACGCCTGTTATCGTGCTGAACAAGTGCGATGAAGGGGACGAGGCGCTTGCGGCGGATATAGAAAGACAGTATGCGCCGAGCGGCGTCGACGTGATCACGGCTTCGGCGCGCACAGGCGAGGGGATTGGGTCAATAAGAAAACAGATAGAGGGCAGCATATGCTGCTTCGCGGGTCAGTCCGCCGTGGGAAAGTCGTCGCTGCTCAATGCGATAATCCCGGGGCTTGGAATTGAAACGGGCGGCCTTTCAAGAAAAACTGAGCGCGGAAGGCACACGACAAGGCATGCACAGCTTTATCCGGCGTTCGGCGGGGCCGTGCTCGACACGCCGGGCTTCAGTCTGCTTGAGGCGGAGGAGATCGATCCGGAGCAGCTGTCGTCGCATTATCCGGAAATGCGCGAGATGAAGAGGCAATGCCGTTTCCCGGAATGTATGCACATATCGGAGCCGGGCTGCGCCGTGAAGCCGTTGCTTGAGACGGGCGGACTGAGCCGCGAAAGATATGAACGCTATAAGATAATTGCAGAAGAATTGAAGGAAAAGAGGAAGCATAAATATGATTAAGGTTGCGCCGTCAATACTGTCCGCGGATTTTTCGGAAATGGGACGCGATGTTGAAAAGCTTGCCGCGTGGGGAGCCGACGCTGTCCATTTCGACGTGATGGACGGTTCGTTTGTGCCGACGATAACCTTCGGCCCGGCAATGTGCCGCGCGCTGCGCGCGCGCACTGCGCTTCCGATGGACGTGCACATGATGGTGGAGCATCCCGAAACCTATATAGATCAGTTCGCCGAGGCGGGCGCGGATTACCTCGTCTTTCACGTCGAGGCCGACAGACACGCGCACCGCACGCTGCAGGCCATACGCCGCGCCGGCATGAAGGCGGGCATCGCGCTCAATCCGGCGACGCCAGTGAGCGCGGTGGAATATGTGCTGGAGCTTGCGGATATAGTGCTTGTGATGACGGTCAATCCGGGCGCCGGCGGACAAAAATTCATACCGGAAATGCTGCCGAAACTCGAATGGCTGCGCAGCAAAAAGGCCGAGAAAGGCCTTGCATACGAGATCGAGGTGGATGGCGGGATCAACGTTGAGACGGCGAGAATCGCAGTCGCAGCGGGGGCGACAATGCTTGCCGCCGGCAGCGCCGTATTCCTCGCGAAAGACCCGGCGGAAGCGGTGAGAGCCATGCGCGGATAACGATTTTTTTAAGACGTCACCTTGAAAAAACGGCAAGCGGCAGCGCCAAGTGTAAAATTTGGGGAAAATTTGGGGTTGCATTGATTCCGAAAATATGTATAATAGTACTTGCTCAAACGCAAGGGGTTATAGCTCAGCTGGTCAGAGCGCTACGTTGACATCGTAGAGGTCGTTGGT
>CAZARN010000006.1:0-154444 GCA_964487565.1 uncultured Clostridium sp. | reverse complement strand
GGCGGCCCGGTCAGGCCGCCCGCTTGTTGTTTGATCCGTCAGTTGGAACCCTTTAGGATGAACCAGGCGTGCATATAGGGAAGCCCGGTGGATTCATACAGTCCGTAAGGATCCGCGTAAAGCTCATAAGTCTTGCCATCGCCGACTTCGATGGTGGATATGCCGGTGAAGTAGCAGAAGTAAATATCGCCGGCGCTTGTCGTGATGCGAGCAATGACATAAGGCGTGCTCTGGATGACCTCGGCTATTGTGCCGACCACCTTGTAACTGCTCTCGTGCGTCGGGTAGTTCTTGATGCGGTCATAATCGAGCGCAAATACATGGCTCATGTATGTGTTCTTGTCGGGCTGATGCTCAAGATAAACCTTTGTGGTCTTGGCTGCTTCGCCCTTCGTGGCGGTGACAGAGGCTTCATAAAGACCTATATCCGCTGTTTTCACGGTGAAGCTGAAAGTGCCGGCACTCTGATCCATCGTGACCGCGCCCTCAAGCTCAACACCCGATACCGTGATCGTCGCACCGGATTCCATTGTGCCGGAAACGGTCATGGTGGCGTCCGTGCCATAGCGTTTCACATCATCGTTGATGGCAAACGTTACGTTGCCGCCCGTGGAAGGCGCTGTTGTAGGATCGCTTGCGGCGCCGTAGGTTATGTTGTAGGTCGCAACGGCGCTCATGCAGCCGTTTTTCTGCGCCTTGACTTCGAGCACATAAGTGCCTTCGCCTGGCAGGGTATAATTGGTGGTGAAGTTGCCCGCTTCATCGACCGCGACCTGAGTGTCGCCGACGAAGATCGAAGCCGTATTGTCGTCCACGACGCCTGATACGGCAACGGTTGTCGAGTCGACGGTAACGTCGCTTACCGTGGGTTCGGTCATGGTGAGGCCGATCGTCGGTACGGATATCACGATAGGCTCGGTGAACTCAACCTTTGTTTCATCGCCCTTGTTGGGGTTCACGACCACTATGTCCGGCGTGACGGAGATGGTGGCGGAGTCGAGCGGTTCGGCGGGTATCCAAACCTCTTCCGGAATACGGAGCGTCACAGAACCCTTCACAACGGCGGATTCGGCAACAAGCTCGCCTGCCGTGAAGCGGACGATATAGTTGTTCTTGGCATACACCGTTATGAGGTAAGCGGGATCGCCGTCCTTGGTGGTGCTGGTTTCGACGGTAGGCGCTTTTGTCACGGGGTCGCCCGCAAATGTGCAGCTTATGAACTTGCTGAAGTTGCCGTCATACTTTGCGCCGATAAAGATGAGGCCGAAAACGACAATGAGCACCACAAGCCCTGCGGCAGCCGCAATGAAAATGATATTGCGCTTGCCTGACGCCGGCCTGTGCGTGCGGTCGTCATAATCGTAAAAATCTTCTTCTTCTTCCTTGGCGGGGACGGGCGCGGCCTTTGACGCACGCTTTTTGGGCGCGACAGGCGCTTCGGACGCGACAGGCGCGTAGCCTGATGCGTCGACTGTCTGCTCCGCATAGGGGGCGCTTCCTGCATAGCGGGCGTCACGGGAAGTCTGGCGCGGCTGCTGATAGGCATATGCCGGCTGCACGGGGGCCGCCGCGGTCTTGGGTGCATAAACGCCGGAGTCGGTTATTACGGCTTCGGGCTTCGCATATTGCGGCGCCTGGTTTGACACCGGCGCGGCGGGACGCGGATTGAACTTTTTGAAATAATTCTCGGGTATATCGTCCTCGCTGACGGTATTGGCGTCAAACTCGGGACGCGGCCATTGAGGCGCTTTCACAAAGCCCCACGCGGGCGGTGTTTCGCCTGTTTCGGCAACATAGGACTGCTGCTCGTTTGCAGCCGCATCGTTCCCGGCGGAAGGGGCCGTATCGGTCTCGTCATCCGGAGTCAGCGGAGCTGCGCAGTTTTCGCAGTATTCGAGATAATCCTCGTTATACGCTCCGCATTTTTTGCATCTCATTAGCATTTCCTCCTGACAGGGAATTCATATCCACATAATTATAGCAAATATGAAAAACAGTGCAAACACTTTTAAGCATATTATTTGAAAACATTATATTAAATCGATCAAAGAAATGTCATCTGCGTTACAAGGGGGACGTCCGTATGATATAATTGATTCGATTTACATAAGGAGAAACGCCATGCGCAGATTTATTGCATTTGCATTGATGATACTGTTTGCGGCTTTGACGCTGTCAGCCGCCGCCTGCGGACGGAAGGAACAGACAGGCGACGCCGCGGCGGAGGTCGATTATTCAGGCTTCACGTTCGATGGCAGCGAGGAAGGCGGCGGAGACGTTGCGCGCGCCAATCTTTACAGCATCGATGTTTCAACAGACGGCGGCGATACGGTGCTAAAGCTTGACTTTGTTTCGGACAGCAAGCTTTCAGGCAACGGCACGCAGCGCGACGTCGGCAACCCGCCGCGTTACAAGGTTTATATGCTCGCCAGACCGTACAGGCTCGTCGTGGAGTTTGAATCCCTCACATATTGGGATTATGAGCGCGATTTTGATTATTCGGTTTCGGATGTAATTATAGGAACGTTCAATCATTCGCCTCAGCAGGGCGGGACATTCCGCTTTTACGCCGACCTTGACAGGGAAGCGGCATTTTCCGTGTCGAGCAACGACAGCGTTATAACGGTGACGCTGCGTCCGGTTGCAAAAACGTCGATCGTCGAAGCTTCGCCCTCCGCCGCGCCGAAGGAGGACGCGGTCGATGTCATCGCCGATGAGACCGCGCCGGACGGATTTGCCTTCTATGTCGTCGCAAACGCATACAAGGATTTTTGCGAGGGGATAATCAGCGTTGAGAATGAGATGAGTCCGGTGCTTGCGCAGGATAAAACAAACATAATGCTCATTTCAAAAGCGTTCAGCTCGAAAAACGCAGCAGATGAGCTGATGCAGAGCATTCTTTCGCGTGAAAGCGGCGCAGTGGCGACGGATTGGAGCGTTATCAAACTTGAAGACGGCACGCTCCCGCCGTACAGCAGCGAGATGGATTATATGGCGGCTTTTGATGTGAAGGGAGCAAGGATCGCCGGCGAGGAGACAAAGCTTGAGGTCGTGATCCCGGACGGGCTTTTCCTTGCAATGACGCCCGATAATTCCGGGCTTCTTTACAGCCGCAGGGTGAGCGAATACGAAGCGGGCGGAGGGGTAACGGAATATGAGCTGCTCTATGTGCAGTCGCTTTCGGGCAGCGTAAAACAGCTTGTGGATTTCCAATTCCAGAAGATCGAATCCGCGCGTTATTCGCCTGACGGAAGAAAGCTTGCGGTGCTTGAGCGCAGCGGAGAGAGCGCGCACCTGTATATATTCGATGTTGATTCGCGCGACCTGATAACGGATCTTTCGGCGGTGGGTTTCGGCGACACGGTGAGCGCTTATTGCTGGGATTCCATGGGCGGCAGGATATTCTCGATCGGCGGCTCAAACGGGATCGTGATAAATCAGTATGATTTTAATGTTCCGAGCGAAAACGGACGCTATTCGGTCGTTGACAAGAAGGGCGTCGACGAATCGAGCCTCGGCTTCATGGACGGCGAAGTATACTTTTGCGAGACCACGCTCGATGAAGGCGCGGCGGTGTATCGCGTGAAACCGGAGGGCGGACTGCGCAAAAAATACATTGACGCGGAGGCTTTCGCGTTTTCAGATGATGGCCGCTATCTTGCATATGCAAACACCAATTCCGATTTTGCCGGCGCGGACGAGACTGCAAAGCCCGAAAGCACTTTTGCGATACTTGATCTTGCCAACGGGGAAACGATAAAGATCGACGCCGATTTCAGCGTATATACCTTCATGTGGTCAAAGGATGCGTCGTTGCTGTTCTATTTTGAGAATATGCTAAGCGGAGATACGGGTGAGGGCGGCGATGATGCGCAGGCCACGGGTCAGGACACGCAAACCGCAGCCTCAGATCCTTATCCTTACAGGCTTTGGGTGTATGATACCGCAAAGGGCGAAAGCCGACAGGTTGCGGATCTTACATCAACGAACATAGGCATTTCCGCATGGAACGGGCGAATTTATGTTTGCTATACGGATAATGAGACGATGGGCGACGTGGTGCGCGCGACATATGTGATAGACATACCGGTGGAATAATATACTTTTGACCTATGGACATTGCGCGCCTGTTGGTGTACAATGCGAACGGATCTGCAGAGTAGGGTGCTGTGCGTGTCTCCAGCAATTCAATGCGGGAGAGCCAGTGCTGCCGGAACGGGGAGTTGTCCGGCGGACGAATAACGCCAGTTGACGGTTCAGCACTCGAATCCCGCTGCTGCATAAAGGATATGAGCTTCCTCTATGCGGTAATTTGGCCGTAAAGAAGGAGGCTTTTATTATGGGCTCAAAGGTTGCGAAGATCATCGCGGCCGTGCTTTGCATGGTCATCCCAAGCGCGCTTTATGCGTATTTTTCCTCGGTGTACACAGTTGCTGAAGGCAGCACGGACTATATCCTCATGGCGGGGATATTTCTGCCGTGGATCGTGATTGCCTGGCTTCTCATGCGTCTTTCACAGGAAAAGGCGGAGAGGGCCTGGTCAAGGGACAAGACGCGCCGCCTTGTGGTATGCGCGCTGCTGACGGCGCTCGGCGTTGTGCTGGGCGGTCTTTTGAGCATACCGGCAATGCCGTTTGGCACATATTCGCTGAAAATCGGTTTCGGCGTTGTTCCGGTGATAATCGCCGGCGTGCTTTATGGGCCGGGATACGGCGCAATGGTGGGCGGCCTCACGGATTTCATACAGGCCGTGGTATTCCCCAAGGGCGCGTATATTCCGTTCTTCACGGTGATAGGCGTGCTGTTCGGCCTTATCCCGGGCTTTTTCTTTGCCGAGCGTCAGCAGCCGAAGTTCATTCGCATATTGATATCGGTGTTCGCGGGCCAGACGATCGCAAGCGTGATATGCAACACACTTCTTCTCATATGGCTTTACGGGTTGCCTTGGGAAGCGTTTATACCGAGAATAATCACGCAGGCGATCTGCATACCGCTATACAGCGGAATAGTATACGGCTGCATAAAGCTTTTGAAAAAAGCGGGCGTTGTCGAGCAGGGCGTATCCAAAGCGCAATAAATGAGCATAATTACCAAAAAGGCCGCGCTGCGGCACTTGGAGGTTTATTATGCACATTGAGTTTTCAAAACGCGCGCAAGCGCGCAGTGAAACGGAGCGTGCGCTCAACGAGTGGAAAGCCGCCATGGCATATTATGAATGCGTAAGCGACCCTGCGCTGATGGAATACGCAATATACGGGATAGAGGCCGCTCGGAGAAAATACGAATATCTTCTGAAAAAATGTAAAACCGTCTGAACGGGCAAAGCGGTCTGCCGGACGGATGGGGAAGGAGTTAAAATGAGCTTTGGGACTGTCATCACGGGTATCATCGCTTTCGGGATCGGACTGTTGGCGCTGTGGCTTTTTTGTAAGCTGCTTGGGCTGTCGATCAAGATAATCTGGAAGCTCGTCATCAACGCGCTTGCAGGCGCAGTGATACTCATCCTTTTCAACCTGATCGGCGGGATTTTCGGCGTGACCGTCGGCATAACGTTCCTCACGGCGCTGATCGCAGGCGTGTTCGGTGTTCCGGGCGTAATTATCCTTCTGATACTTCAGCTCCTGTGAGCTGAAGATCATTTTCAAACGTGAGCGCACCGCCTTCAAGCGTCGCGGTGACGCTGCCGCAGGTGAAAGAGATGCTTTCGCCGTTGAGTACAAGATATGTGACGGAAGAACCGTCATCGACCGTGGACGACCAGCCGTCCGCGGTCTTTTTTATGCTGCAGGCAACGGTCGGGGAGAACAGGCAAAGCATTTCTGCCTCTTCGTCCGCCTGATCGAGCCCGTCCTGCCCGTTTATGAGGGGCGACGGCGCGGTCGTATACTCATATGTTCCAAATGAAAATTCAAGCATGGAAAGCGCTTCGCGGTATTTGCCTTGAAGTCCGTTTTCATCGCCGGAATATGTGTATTCAAAATCGTATACATTAGGCTGCGTCGATGAGACGGTTCCGCTTCCGGCGCCGGCGCCGTCAACTGCGCCGGAGTATTCGCCGTAATCATCTTCAAAAAGCCTGCATACGGTTACCCGCGGTTCGGATATATAGGTTATGTGACTTGTGAGCTGCATGGAAAGCCTGAATGCTTCAAGCGTACCCTCGTCGCCAAGCGCACGCGCAAGCTGCTGCTCAAATGTTTGAGAAGCCGCAGCGTACGAATTGCAAAAATCATATATCGGGTTTATGGAAAAAGGCGTTACCTCGGGCGTTGGCGAAGCTGACGGGGAAGGCGTCGCTGGATATGGCGTTGCTGTCGTATCGGTCGTGCCGAAAAGGGTATTCATCGCCGAGCATGAGCATAAAAATAACGCCGCGATGCACAATGCGGATACGGCCGTGATGACGCGCTTCCGGCCGTCGCATACAAGCGGCGTTTTATTATTCTTCATCTTTGGGCGTTTCCTGCGCACCGTCGGGCTGCGCGCCTGCCTGACCGTCAGGCTCAGGCATATCGGGCTGCGCCTCGCCATCCTCGGCGTCGATCATGGAAAGTTCGGTATAATACCCGATGATCCCGTTGAATATGCCTATTGCGCAGCGCATCTGATAGGAATCGCTGTTAAGATGCGCATCTTCCGTGTAATTTGACAGATAACCCATTTCTATAGCAGCCACGGGGATTTGAGACCAGTTGAAGCCGGCCTGATTGTCAAGCGGAACAAGGCCGACGACGGCGCCGTCTCCTTCAACATCGGAATAACCCGCCGACAGGCAAAGCCCAAGGATATAGCTCAAATCGTAAATATCAGGCGTCGTTTCAACAGAGGGGATCAGCACGCACGCGCCGGAGACAGTTGAATCCGCCGATGCGTTGCAGTGCAGACGCAGCCATATATCGGCGCCGCTTTCATTCATCATCATCGCGCGCTCCATATTGGATATGGAAACATCGGCTTCGGTATGGGTAATAACAACCGTCGCGCCGCAGCTTTCAAGCAATTCGCGCAGCTTATCGGCAACAAGAAGATTGATCCTGTATTCCGGCGCGCAGCTGCGTATGCCGATGCAGCCGGCGCTTTGGCGGATCTTTGTCATTATGGAACCCGGGGCGATCTGTTCGAGCATATAATCGGCCGAAAGCTGATGGCCGGGGTCGATGCCTATCACATGACCTGAAAGGAGATCGTGCGCGCAGAGAAGAGCGGCTTCATCCGGCATGATATCCGAATTGTCGGCGGGAAAAGCGTCCGCGGATTCATCGGAAACATTCAGCGCAACTGCGCCTGAAATGCCGAAAACACGGAAGTAATGCGCGAAAGGATCCCAATAATATGTGCGTTCGCGTGAGGGAGCGGCTTTTTGCGCGTCAGGCTGAGAAGGATCGTTCCTGCCATTCTCGTTTTCCGGGTCGGCATAAGCGACCGTGCTCACGGCGAGAAGCGCTGTGAGAACAAGAACGAGCAATGCACGAAAACTCAGTTTCATCTGACCGGGCAATCCTCCCAAAAAGAATTACTACTATATTCTAATTTCGCACGACAATTTTTGCAACGAAGCGCCGTTGAACAAATTGTTAACAATCCTTCATATTTTGTCATTGGATGGCGTAAAACTCAGCCGACCGTCCGAAACGCCGAGGGTTATCCTGTCGCCGAGCTTGATTTTGCCGGAAAGCAGTTCCTCGCTCAAGCTGTCCTCGACGCGGTGCTGTATCATGCGGCGGAGCGGACGCGCGCCGTATTGCGGATCAAAGCCTTCGCGTGACAGGAGTTCTTCCGCTTCGGGAGATATATTGAGTTCTATCCCGCGGCGGGCGATGCGCGCCTTGACCTTGCCGAGCATCAGATGAGCGATGGAAAGGGTTTGCCCGGGGGTAAGCTCATTGAAGAGTATGATCTCATCCACGCGGTTTAGGAATTCAGGGCTGAAGGTTTTCCTGAGCTCGGACATCATATCGTCGCGCACGCGCTCGGTCCGGACGTTATCGGAGCCAAAGCCTACCACGGGGCCGCGGCCGGGCCTTTGCGCGCCGACGTTTGACGTCATGATGATTATGGTGTTGCGAAAATCCACGGTACGTCCGCGCGAATCGGAAAGTCTGCCGTCTTCAAGCACCTGAAGAAGGATATTGAACACATCCGGGTGCGCTTTTTCGATTTCATCGAGAAGTATGACGCTGTACGGCTTTCTGCGCACGCGCTCGGTGAGCTGGCCGCCGTCGTCATACCCGACGTAGCCCGGCGGTGAACCGATGAGTTTGCTGACGCTGTGCGCCTCCATATATTCGCTCATATCAAGGCGTATCATCGCCTCCTCATCGGAGAACATGGCCTGCGCAAGCGCTTTTGAAAGCTCGGTTTTACCGACGCCTGTGGGCCCGAGAAAAATGAATGAACCTATCGGCCTGCCGGGATCCTGAAGACCGGCGCGCGCGCGACGTATCGCGCGGCTCACGGCGCTGACTGCCTCATCCTGACCGATCACGCGCTCATGCAGCTTATCCTCAAGGTGCAGGAGGCGTTCGCCCTCGCTTTGGGTGAGACTGCTTACGGGGATGCCTGTCCATGCGTTGACGACAGCGGCAATGTCATCCGGCGCAACGACGGTTTCGTTGTCGTCACGCTCGCGCTCCCAATCGGCGTTGATGCCGTCAATCTCCGCGCGCAGCTTCTGTTCCTCGTCGCGTATCGCGGCGGCGCGTTCATAATTCTGGTTGTTCACCGCTTCCTCTTTTTCATTGGTGAGCGCTTCAAGCCTGACGCGGAGCTTGGAGATATCGGGCGGTGTATTGAACGCTGCAAGGCGGACGCGGCTTGCAGCCTCATCCATGAGATCTATCGCCTTGTCTGGCAGGAAACGGTCCGAGATATATCTGTCGGAAAGATCCACAGCCGCGCGTATGGCGTCATCCGTTATGCGCGTCTTGTGATGCGCCTCATATTTGTCCCTCAGACCGAAAAGTATAGCAACGGCTTCGTCGCGCGTTGGTTCGCCGATGGTGACGGGCTGGAAGCGCCGCTCAAGCGCAGCGTCCTTTTCGATGTGACGGCGGTATTCGTCGGGCGTTGTTGCGCCGACCACCTGTATGTCGCCGCGCGCAAGGGCGGGCTTGAGTATGTTCGCGGCGTCTATGCTGCCTTCGGACGCGCCCGCGCCTATTATCGTATGCAGCTCATCTATGAACAGTATCGTGCGGCCTTCATCGCGAAGCTCGCCGATGGCGTTTGTGATGCGCTCCTCAAACTCGCCGCGGTATTTCGTGCCGGCGAGCATGGCGCCGAGGTCAAGGCTCACGATGCGCTTGTCACGAAGAAGCTCCGGTATCTTGCCGGAGGCTATGCGCTGCGCAAGACCCTCTATCACGGCGCTTTTGCCCACGCCGGGATCGCCGATCAGCACGGGGTTGTTTTTTGTGCGGCGGGTGAGGATCTGCAATATGCGCTGGATCTCATTTTCACGGCCGATCACAGGGTCAAGCTCGCCCTCGCGGGCAAGGCTCGTGAGATCGCGTCCGTATTGGTCGAGCACAGGCGTTGCGCTGTTTGGCGCAGCGCCTCCCTTGGCGGCGCCCTGCCTCGCAGGCACGGCGGTGCCTGTGAGCATCGCTTGAAGAAGCGAAAGGTCGCAGCCGAGATCCTCGAGTATGCGCACGGCGACGCTGTCCCGCTCACGCATGATGGCAAGCAGTATGTGCTCTGTGCCGATATAACTCGTTTTGAGCGATTTTGCCTCATAGAGACTCAGCTCAAGTATTTTTTTTGTGCGCGGCGTATAGCCGAAGGTATCCGTAAAGTGATAATCGCCGCGGCCGACAAGCTCGTCGGCGCGTTCCTGCGCGGCTTTTTCAGTTATTCCAAGCGCTGAGAGCGCCTTTGCGGCCGCTCCCTCCTCCTCGCGCAGAAGACCGAGCAGAAGGTGTTCGCTGCCGACATAATTGTGGCCCATGTCCCTTGCCGCTTCCTGTGCGAGGGCAAGCGCGCGCTGCGCGCCCTCCGTGCATCTTTCAGAAAATCCCATAAAAAACGCTCCTTTGCGCATATACAGCCCTATTCTAATCCAAACTGCGCATTTGAGCAATCGCGCAGGATAAAATGGGTGAAAATATCCGCCGGGCGTGGTATCATATTCAAGGTCCGGAAGCATCGGTTTTCGAATATAATGATTTAAGGCGTTTGCCTTAATCTGACTGGGAGATGACACCATGATATATCTTGATAACAGCGCGACAACGCGGACGCTCGACGCCGCAGCGGACGAAGCGCGAAAATATATGAGCGAAAGCTTTTTCAATCCGTCCGCGGCATATTCGCCGGCGGTCGAATCCGAACGCGCCGTGGATTCCGCCCGCGCAAACCTTGCGCGCGTGATCGGCGCAAAACCGGAGGAAATAATCTATACATCCGGCGGAACGGAAAGCAACAACGCCGCGATCAACGGCGCGCTTGCGGCAACGCGCGGCACAGGCCGCATCATCTTTGGGGCGACGGAGCATCCGTCGGTTTACGAGGTCATGCGCTCATATTCCGCAAAAGGATACGATGTTGTTGAAGCGCCCGTGGATAGGACGGGAGCCGTTGATATCGAAGCGCTTGGCGCGCTTTTCACACCGGAAACCGTTTTTGTGAGCGTTATGCAGGTGAACAACGAGGTGGGCGCGATTAATGATTCCGCGGCGATATATTCTCTCGTTAAAAAGAACGCGGCTGGCGCTCTCGTGCATACCGACGGCGTTCAGGGCTTCCTCAAATGTCCGTTTGACGCGAGAAACTGCGATTTCTATTCGATAAGCGGACACAAGTTCCACTCGCCAAAGGGGGTAGGCGCGCTTTATGTAAAAACCGGCGCGCGCTTTGCCGGCGGTCAGGCAGGAGGCGGGCAGGAGAACAACCGCCGCTCAGGTACGACAAATACGCCTGGCATAATGGGAATGGATGCCGCGATAAGCGATTATACAGCCCATATCGACGAGTATCGCGCGAATTTGCGCGCATGTAAGGAAAGGCTCGCAAACAATCTGCTTTCGATAAAGGATACCGTTCTGAACGGACCCGCGATAGAAGCCGGCGCACCGCATATACTGAACATATCCTTCCTCGGCGTGCGGGGTGAGGTGCTCCTGCACGCGCTTGAAGCAAAAGGAGTCTATGTTTCCACGGGTTCAGCGTGTTCGGCGCACAAAAAGGGAAAGAATCGCATCCTTGGCGCGATGGGCGTGACGGGCGAACGGCAGGAGGGCGCGATACGCATGAGCCTTTGCCCGTTCAACACGATGGAAGAGATGGACGTCGCCTCGGCGATAATCGCGGAGCAGACGGCGTTTTTAAGAAGATATAAGAGAAGATAAACACACGAGAGATTAAGGAGTTTACAAAAGTGGAACAGGTTTTGCTTGTCCGGTATGATGAGATCCATTTGAAGGGGCTCAACCGCCCCTTCTTTGAACGCAGGCTGCTTGAAAATATGAAGGCTGCCCTTCACGGCATGGGCGCGGTCGTGCATCGCGATCAGGGCAGGATATTCGTGTTTGGCCTGACGGATGAGAACGGAGCGGAAGCGATCGAACGGCTGACCCGTGTGTTCGGTATACATTCGATAAGTCCCGCATGCGCTGTCGCAAAGGAGTGGGACGCGATCGTGGCCGCGGCGGAGGAAACGATGCTTGAAGCCATGAAGGAAGGCGGACGCACGTTCAAATGCTTCTGCAGAAGATCGGACAAGGCTTTCCCCATGAATTCGGAAGAGATAAACTGCGAGCTTGGCTATGAAATGCTCACAAGGCATCCGGAGCTTTCCGTGGACGTGCATACTCCATCGATAAAGCTTTGCGTGGAGATCCGCGAGCAGGCTTTCATATATGCGCGTGAAATAATGGGTGCGGGCGGGATGCCGACAGGCACCGCCGGAAGATGCGCCCTGCTCATTTCTGGCGGCATCGACAGCCCGGTTGCCGGCTATATGCTCGCGCGCAGGGGAATAGAGCTTTCAGCCGTGCATTTTTACAGCTATCCGTATACGAGCGAGCGGGCGAGGGACAAGGTCGTCAAGCTTGCGCAGCTCGTCTCGCGTTATTCCGGACCGATAAGGCTGCATCTTGTTCCGTTCACGGATATTCAGCTCGCGATATACGACAAATGTCCGCAGAAGGAGACCACGGTAATAATGCGCCGCCTTATGATGGAGATCGCAGAAATGATCGCAAAAGCCGACGGCGCGCGCGCCCTTATCACGGGCGAGGCGTTGGGTCAGGTCGCAAGTCAGACGCTTGAAAGCCTCTGCGTTACGGACGACGCGGTTTCAATGCCGGTGTTCCGGCCGCTCATAGGCTTTGATAAAGAGGACATCGTCAACATCGCAAAGAAAATCGGTACGTTTGAAACGTCGATATTGCCGTATGAGGATTGCTGCACCGTGTTCGTGCCGCAGCATCCCGTGACCAAGCCGCGCGTTGAGGATCTGAGGGAAAGCGAGGCGGCGGTGGACTTTGGCCAAATGATCGCAAAGGCAATCGAGAATACTGAGGTAGAGGAAATAATTTAATGCTTTATTAACGGGATTACAGCGCTGTTTGATGGTATAATCCGCCATGAAGGGAGGTCGGCGCATGAAAAAAATAACGATGCTGATAAATTGTATAATAGTTTTGCTCATGCTATGCGCATGCGGCGCCGCGCCCGTGCAGCAGCAGGAGCCGGAGGCGACCGAAACGCCGGCGCCTACGCCCGAAGCGACAAGACCGCCTGATGCGGACGGCAGCTATGACCGCTTCCCGCTCGTTCGAATGGAGGAAACATACGGCAGCGGCAACGCGCTCATTTATCCCGCTGTGGATTCGGATGAATACGCCGGGATAAATACGGCGATTTATAAGCGAATAATCGCCGGCATAGGAACGCTTGACAAAGCGGTGTATACATATTTCAATATTATTTGTAATCAGGACGGCATACTGTCTATCGTCGTGAGCTTTTATGATATGCAGACAAGCGAGCTGTACTTGAAAATACCTATGACGTTTGATGCGGCAACCGGCAGGGAGATCGCGCTTGAGGAGCTGTTTGATCCCGCAGCCGATGGCTGGCGCTCCGTGATACCGGATGAGGTCACACGTCAGGCGGCGGGGCGGGCGATCACGCTTTTAACCGACATCATGCCGATAGGCGACGGACAGCTCTATTATCTTACCAGCAAATCCGTCGTTATTATGTACAGGCCATATGAGATATCACTGTATTCGGCCGGCTGGCCTGAGTTTTCGATATCGTATGATAAACTCAGCAAATATATGGATAAAGACAGCGCAGCGATGCGGCTGCTGAACGATGAAGCGGAAGGGGAGACCGAAGGATGAGATGTTCCTGCAAGGTATGCGGGGAATACATGGTACAGGTTGAACACGGATTGAGCAGCGGATGCAAATGTCCGGTGTGCGGTTATGAATGCCATGACTGCATGGGCAGCGCGCAGCCGCCGATGTTACCGGAAGAATTGAAACTGCGCGCGGAAGCGATCATTGCGCGCGGCGGATCGGAAGGGGAAGACTGATGGCCAGGCGCGACAAAGCTGACGATGCGACGCCAATGGGGGCGGCGCTCTCCTTCCTTGACGCACGGCCCCGTACCGTGCGCGAGGTCGAAGAGAAGCTTGACGCGCTCGATTTCGGCGAATATGAGATATCTGAAACGGTGAGACGCCTCGGTGAACTGGGGCTGCTCAACGATGCTTTGTATGCTGCGGAGTTCGTGCGCACCCGTCTTGCGACAAAGCCTGTGAGCCGCAGAAAGCTCTATGAACAGATGTATGCGCACAAGCTGTCAAAAGAAGTTATCAGCGACGCGCTCGAAACGGTCAGCGACGGATATGAAAAGAAAAATGCGCTTGCCGTGGCAGAAAAGTTTGCGCGTCAGTTCGCCACGCTCGATGAGGAAGAAAGAAGAGTGCGCGTTATGCGAAGGCTTGTCGGACGGGGCTATGCGTATCAGGCGTCAAAGGAAGCGCTTGAAACGCTTTTCAACAATTCCTGCGGACTTGAAAACTGTACGGAGGATGAAGAGGATGACGGCAAAGCTTGAACCTGACGCCGTTGCGGCGTTGTTGAACACAAATAAACTCGGAAGGCGGATCGTTTTCAGCGAAAGCACCGCCTCAACAAATGCGGATGCGAAGTTTTTCGGCCGCGGCAGCGCGGTGGACGGTACGCTTTTTCTCACGGCACGCCAGACTGCCGGCCGCGGAAGAAGGGGCAGAAGCTGGCTTTCGGACGAGGGAGCGCTTTGCTTCACGCTTTTGATAAGACCTGAATTCCACATGACGCTTGCGCCGCGTCTTGTGATCGCCTGTGCTGTCGGCGCCTGCCGTGCGCTGCGTTCATATGGCGTAAAAGCCGAGATAAAGTGGCCGAACGATATAGTTGTCGGCGGCAAAAAGCTTTGCGGGATACTGTGCGAGGCGGATCAGAAAGGTTTCGTCGCTGCGGGTATGGGCATAAATGTGAACCAGAAGGCGTTTCAGAATGACATTTCGCAAACAGCGTGCTCACTCTATACTGAAACCGGCGAGGAGCATGACATGAACGCCGTTGCCGCGGGCGTAATCAATGAATGCGAAGGCCTTTTTGCGCTGTGCGCTTCGGACGAGGGATATGCGGGACTTATCGGGGAATATCTTTCGATGTGCGCGACGATAGGGCGCAAAGTCAGGGTGATCGCGCCGGACGGCGAATACGAGGGAGAGGCCGTTGGACTTGACGCGCAGGGAAGACTGAGAGTGCGCTGCGATAAAGGCAGGATCAAGGTGGTAAACGCGGGCGATGTTTCGATAAGGCCTGCGGAAGGTCAAAAGAAGACGGAGGAAAACTGATGGGCAGCGCTTCGCAGCGCGCGGACATCATCACATCGGAGGATGTATCGCGCCTTTTGGGCAAGAGAAAGCGCAACTGTTCAAAACGCGATAACGGACGCGGACTTTTGATCGCGGGCAGCGCCGGATTTTCGGGCGCGGCCGTTATGGCCGGCTGCGCGGCGCTCCGCGCCGGCATAGGCACGCTGAAGGTGCTTGTTCCGTGGCCTTCAGGCGATTCGTTCGCAGCGGTACCCGAGATAATGTGTTTGAGATATCCCGGGGAGGACTGGGATGACGCAGCGGCGGAGTATGCCGCAGCGTATATAGGGGAGGCAACGGCGCTCGGGATAGGGCCGGGTCTTGGGCGCGGCGGCGGGCGCGAAGCCCTGCTTCGCGCGGTACTTTCGTGCAGAAAACCCACCGTGGTCGACGCAGACGCGCTGTTTGCGCTTTCGCGCATTGAGGACAAGCGCGCAGTACTGCATGAAAATGCCGTACTGACGCCCCATACGGGAGAGATGGAACGGCTGACGGGCATTCCCGCCGCCATCATTGCCGCGTCGCAGACGGATGTTGCTGCCGAGTATGCCGCGAAATGGGGCTGCACGGTTCTTCTCAAGGGGGCGGAGAGCTGCATCGCTTCGCCGGATGGCAATATAGCAAAGAATATCGCCGGCAATCCCGGCCTCGCAAAAGGCGGGAGCGGAGATGTGCTGACGGGTATAACGCTTGCGATGCTGGGGCAGGGACTTGCCGCATATGATGCGGCGCGCGCGGCGGCATATATACTTGGCGCCTCTGCGGATGACGCCGTAAAGCTGTTGTGCGAGAGGATGCTCATGGCGAGGGACGTTACGGACATGATAGAGAGAACGATAGAAAAAACAATATAAACATACGGAGGGAACACGATGCTTGTACTTAAAAACGGGAAGCTCCTTACCATGGCCGGTCCGGAAACGATCGGGGACGTCGCCATGGAAGACGGCAAAATCGTCGCAGTGGGCGCAAACCTCAGTTATCCCGGCGCGGATGTGCGCGACGTATCCGGCTGTTATGTGACGCCGGGCTTTGTCGACGCGCATTGCCACATCGGTATGTGGGAGGATTATGTCGGCGAAGCGGGTTCGGACGGTAACGAATGCACAAACCCGGTCACGCCGGAGCTTCGCGCGATCGACGCGGTATATCCGTATGACCGCTGCTTTGACGAGGCGTGTGCGGCGGGCGTCACCACATGCGTAACGGGGCCGGGCAGCGCGAACGTGATAGGCGGTCAGTTTGTCGCGATGAAAACGCACGGCGCAAGCGTTGAAGATATGACCCTGCGTTTCCCGATAGCCATGAAAGCGGCGTTCGGCGAGAACCCGAAGCGCGTGTACGGCTCCAAGAGCCAGACGCCCGAGACCCGTATGGCAACGGCCGCAATATTCCGCAAAGCGCTCCTTGAAGCGCAGGAATACAGCAAAAAGCTCGAGCGCGGCGAGAAGGACGCGGACAAGAAGCCCGACAGGGATCTTGGCAAGGAAATGATGGTCAAGGTGATCCGCCGCGAGCTGCCGCTCAAGATCCATGCGCACCGCGCGGATGATATTCTGACCGCCATCAGGATATGCCGCGAATTCAACGTGCGCTATACGCTTGAGCATTGTACGGAAGGTTATCTTATTCCGGATTTTATAAAAGCAGCCCTCAAGGAAAGCTGCGAAGGCATAATCATCGGGCCGCTCTTCACCGACAGGAGCAAGATAGAGCTTAAAAATCTTTCCTATAAAGCGCCGAAGACGCTTTGGGAGAACGGAATAGCCTTTGCAATGATGACGGATTCGCCAGTGATACCGGAGCAGTATCTGCCTGTTTGCGCAGCGATTGCCGTCCGCGAAGGTCTGCCGGAGGAAGAGGCGCTGCGCTCGATCACGATCAACGCCGCAAAAATCACAGGCATTGACGATCGCGTCGGTTCGATCGAGATCGGCAAGGATGCGGACGTCGCGGTATTCAGCGCCCATCCTTTCGATTTTCGCGCGCGCTGCAAGCTTACCGTCATCAACGGCAGGATCGCATACGAAGAAAAATGACGACGTGCAGTACGGGACTTGAGGATAAAGCGGGCTTTCGGAAGCTCGCGAGGGAGTACGTCCGCGCCTTGAGCGAGGCCCAAAGGAAGACGTTCTCCGCTTCAGCCTGCGCGGCGGTTGCCTTGATGAAGGAATTTGCCGCGGCTGATACGGTACTTGTCTATAAACCCATAAGGGAGGAATGCTCGCCGGGGGCGATCACGGCGCTTGCGCGCGCTGCGGGCAAGCGGACGGCTTTTCCGCTGTGCCTGCCGGACAACAGGCTTGCGCTTTATATCGCATCAACTGACGCGGATTTCGTCACGGGCGCTTACGGCATACAGGAACCGGATCCGAGGCGCTGCGTCGCCGTGGAAGCCGCCGAGATAGACTTTGCCGTCATCCCCGGCATGGCTTTTGACAGAAGCTGCAAAAGGCTCGGCCGCGGTGCGGGATATTATGACAGGCTGCTTGAGAACTTTCGCGGCGTGAAAGTCGGTTTTGCGTACGACTGCCAGATATTCGATTCCGTACCTGTCTGCGATCATGACGTCAAAATGGATTTCGTTGCCACAAACAATGGAATTATTGTTAATAAACAACAATAACTATTGTATACCCGAAGCAAACGATGCTAAAATAAACAGATGAAAGGCTGGTAAAGTCATGCGCATTGTCGCCGGGGAAAAGCGCGGCACCAACATCATGTCGCCAAAGGGCACGGATACAAGGCCTACGCTTGAGCGTGTACGCGAATCGCTTTTCGGCATATTGCAGTATGACATTCCGGACGCGCAGGTGCTGGATCTGTTCGGCGGTTCAGGCGCGCTTGGCCTTGAGGCTGTATCGCGAGGGGCTGCACATGCGCTCATCAACGATTCATCGCGCGAGGCTGCACGCGTCATCGAAGCCAACATAAAAAAGCTGGGCTTTGAGGACCGCGTTTCGCTGATGAACGGCGACTGCATCATCTGCATCAAGCGCTGCGCCGCGGCGGGGCGAAGGTTCGATGTGGTCTTTCTCGATCCGCCGTATAAAAGCGGCCTCATCAAGGCATCCATGGAAGCGCTTGCGGCGACGGGTACGCTCAACCGCGGTTTTGTGATCGCTGCGGAACATGCTTCAAACATGACGCTTGAAACGCCTTCCGGATTTGTTCTGCGCGACATGAGACGCTACGGCGAGGCGGCGATATCATTTTTTGCAGAGGCGGAGGAAAAATGAAGCTTGCGGTTTTCACGGGCAGCTTCGATCCTGTGACGCTTGGACATGTGGACATCATGCGCCGTGCATCCGGGCTTTTCGAAGAACTCAATGTGTGCGTGATAGGCAATCCTCAAAAACATGCAATGTTTTCTGTTGAGGACCGCATGGAGATGATAAGGCTTGCCGCCGAAGGAGCGTGTCTCAACAACGTGACGGTGAGCTCATACAACGGCATGGCGGCGCATTATGCGCTCTCTGTCGGCGCCTCATATATCGTGAGAGGGTTGAGAAATCAGGCGGATTTCGGTTATGAGACCAATATGGAAACCTATAACCGCATGCTTGCGCCAATGGTTGAAACTGTGTATCTGTCCTGTCCGCCGGAGCTCATGCACATAAGCTCGAGCGGGGTGAGGGAACTCATACATTACGGTGCGGATATCGGCACGCTCGTGCCGGATCGGATAAATAAATTCGTTGCTGAAAGGTTGAAAAACGATGAGCATTAGTGCACAGAATATGCAGATATTCACGATCATAGGCCAGATCGAGGATCTGGTCGAAAACAGCCCAAAGCCTAAAATCGGCGGTGGCGGCGGCAATAAGCGCATAATCGACGCGGAGGAGCTCATGGATCTTCTGGGAGACCTTAAGGTCACGATCCCGGAGGATATCAGGCGCGCAAATGCCGTCATCGTAGATTCGCAGTCCATGGTTGACAACGCCGAGGAGCATGCGAAGGAGCTTGTCGCTTCCGCACAGCAGGAAGCCGAAAGCATCGTGAACAAGGCAAACGCCAATGCGCAGAGCATCAACAGCAAGGCGCAGGAAGAGTATGAGCGGCTCATCTCTGAGGATGAGATATATCAGGAGGCCCAGCGCAGGGCGAAGCTTCTTGCCATGAAGGCCGAAGCAAATGCGGCGGTGGTTTTTGACAACGCGAAAAACTACGCGGATGACGTTCTGCGCGATCTTGAGAACTTCCTCGGCGAATACAAGCAGCTTGTCGCCGTGAACCGCAAGGATCTTGACGCGCGTACCGCACAGCAGCCTGAAACACAGCAGCAGGTACAGCCGCAAGCCGCGCCTGTCGCGCCTGCAGCGCAGCCCGTTGCACCGGCGCCCCGCGCAAAGCATGCGCCGGCCGCGCCGGCGCCCGAGGCCGACGAGGACGATTTCGACGACGATTTTGACGACGAAGAGGAACATGAATCCATATTCAGCCGCATATTCGGCAAAAAGAAAAAGGTTGAAGATATGGACTTCGACGACGACGATCAGCAGTGATCGGCTGAAAATCAAATATTAAAAAAGGACGGCGTCAGCCGTCCTTTTTTGACAGCGGGAGCCGGCGCTTAAGCGAGGAGAGCAGCATCACGATGCTCATTGAAATGAGTGACGCGGCGAATATCACAGCCGCTGAAACGGTGTTGTCCAAAACCTCGCAGAGAGAGGCGGAAGCGCTTGCGGCGCCGTGCACGCACAGCGGAAAAACGAGATAGGCGCACACTCCGGCAAGAGCGCCCTGCGCAAGCTTCACAACGAGGTAACGGCCGAGATCGATATGAACAAAAAGCATCGACTGCGCCGCGATGCAAAGCCCGCCGAAGGAAAACGCGAACGCGGAGCAGGCGACGATCGCGCGAAGCCCCATGCCGGAGGAGGCGAGCGCATCCGCACCCGAAGCCACTTCAATGAGAGATGAAAGGACGGCATATACGGATTCGCCGTCGCCGCCGAGGGCGCAAACGAGCATCCTCACAGGCCATGTCAACACCGAAAGTACGCCTGAGGCGCGTAATACGCTTATGGCAACCGTGAAAAAAACGACCATACCGCATATGGAAAGCAGCGCTGAAACAGCGTCGGTGACGGAGGAGACGAAAAGCTTCGCCGTGGGCTGAGGCGCAATGACCGGTTGCTGCTGCCTTTTTATCGGCCCGAATGCGTGGATACACACGCAATAGCATACCAGCGAGGCGACAAGCTGGCCTGTGATGAGCGGTACGGCAAGTATCGGCATACCAAGCATTGATGAAGAATATGCTCCGCACACGAAAACGGGACTCAGCGTGTTGAGGGACGCCGCGACGAGCGTGATGGCATAAGGGCAGTCCTGCCGCGCGGCTCCGGTATATGAACACAGCTTCGCACCTGACGGCGCGCCGGATATGAACGAAAGCGTGAACAGCACCACGGGATCGGCCGGATCAAAAGCGCCGCAGCCGGTGATGAATCGCGCGCAGACAAAAAACGGAAGCAGCGATGGAAGCAGCACGCTTTGCCAGAGGGCAAACGCGCTTCTGGCGGCGTCGGCCGCTTCCCCGTTGAAAACGATGAGCAGCGCGCAAAGCAGCGCGCAGACAAAAAAGGCAATGCGTTTCTTCATACACAAGTGTATGCGGGAAACGCCGCGCTATTTCACACGCTCAGAAGCGGATGCGAGAAGCCGTCCACGGAGGGTTGCGGGGAGGGGGATGCCATAGCCAGTATGTCATCTGCAAAAGCGTCGAGCGCAAGCATGAAGCGAGCGTCGTCATCGAGCGCATCGCAGTCCGCGCGACAGGCTATCACCGGCAGCGACGCGCGTTCCGAAAGCGCGGAAAGGAGCGTTTTTGCATCGTTGCGCACGCCGAGCACACGGATGTATTGCGGATATGGATATTGACTGTGCATTTGCTTGGTTATGCCCAAAAGCGCACATGAGAGTATGCGTCTGAGCCTTGATGCAGTATAACGTCTGGATTTGATCGCACGGAGCAACTCTTCGGCCGTTACCGCCTTCCTGGCTTCGCGGTAAATCACGTTTTCAAGGCCTTCCGCAACATCGGGTATGCGTTCGATCTGCATGGGCGAAAGCCTGCGCACGGCGTATATCAATATGTCGGAAAGGCGCGCCGAGGAACAGGGGACGCGAAGCTCCGATATGAGGCGCATACATTCCCCGGCTTCGTCGGCATCCATGCAGCGGCGGAGCATGGACGCATCGCTTTCCTCAAGCGCCGCACGAAGCGCTGAGGCGGAAGCAAATCCGTCGGATTCGCCTTGCGCGTCATGCTGCGTCCCGAGCCGTTTGACCGGTACAGGCCGGATATCCGGGGCAATACGCGAGAGGGCTTTTATATATTCAACGGCAAGTATGTTGTTAGGCGCGCATAGCGCGTCAAGCAGATCGCCACGGCATCCGCAGTCGGCAAGCGCCGCCGCGCGGGCTGCGGGGAATGAAAGCCCTTTGCCCAGATGCAGCGAAAGTTTGTCGCCGAGCGCTCCGTTTTCATCCGAAGCGGCGTGCGCGGCCTCCCTGAGCAGCGATGCGTCAGCATTCTCCGCCCCGAAGCTGAGCGTGCCTACAAGGCCGCTTGATGCGAGAATATGTACGCCGCCGGTTGCAAAACGCTCGGCAGCGGCAAGCGAAAAAAGAACGGGAAGCTCGACCACCATGTCCGCGCCGCGTTCGAGCGCAAAGCGCGCGCGTGTGAATTTGTCCATCGAGGCAATGTCGCCTCGCTGCGTGAAGCTGCCGCTCATCGCGACAACGGCAAAGCGGCTGCCTGAAAGCTTTTTTGCCTCGATGAGCTGATATGAATGACCGTTGTGGAACGGGTTGTATTCTGCGATTATGCCTGTGGCGAGGTACATTTTGCCTCCTCCGTGCGATGTTTTGATGATTATAGCATACCCTGAAGGCGTTATGTGTAAAAAAGCGGCTGAAAACAGCAATAAAATCTCCATTCAAGGTACAACTTGAATTGAAGTTGTGTTATAATATTTTTTCGGGACGGGATCGTCCCGAGTTTATGTATACACATTCGAAAGGAGCAATCACAATGTCTATCCTGGATTCCATCAAGGCAAAAGCAAAGGCTGACGTAAAGCACATCATACTTCCCGAGGGCAGCGAGGAACGCACCGTACAGGCCGCCCGTATGATAACCGATCAAGGCATCGCAAAGGTCACGCTTCTTGGTAAGCCCGAAGCGATAAAGGCTGTTGCCGAAAAGTTCGGCGTGTGCCTCTGCGGTATCGATATAGTTGATCCGGAAACTTCACCCGATTATCAGCGCTATGTCGACAAGTTTTATGATATGCGCAAGGAAAAGGGCGTGACGCCTGAGAAGGCTGCCGACCAGATGAAGGATCCTCTCTTCTTTGCAGCCATGATGGTCAAGGACGGCAAGGGCGACGGTATGGTCGCAGGCGCTGTATGCACCACTGCGGCAACGCTCCGTCCGGGTCTTCAGATAATCAAAATGGCAAAGGGCATGTCCACCGTTTCAAGCTGCTTCATCATGGAGCTGCCTGAAGCCAAGAAGGAATACGGCGACAACGGTGTGATGATATTCGGCGACTGCGCAGTCAACATCAGGCCGGATGCGGATCAGCTCGCGGCGATCGCGATCGCTTCCGCAAACACCGGTCGCGTGCTGTGCGGCATCGATCCCCGCGTTGCGATGCTTTCCTTCTCCACGAAGGGCAGCGCGAAGCATGACGACGTCGACAAGGTTGCGAACGCCACTGCAAAGGTGCATGAGCTTGCGCCTGAACTGATGGTTGACGGCGAACTTCAGGCGGACGCGGCGCTCGTTGCCAAAGTCGGCCAGCTCAAGAGCCCGGGCAGCCCTGTTGCGGGCAAGGCCAACGTCCTTGTCTTCCCGTGCCTTGAGGCAGGCAATATCGGTTATAAGCTCGTGCAGCGTCTTGCCGGCGCAACGGCCACCGGTCCTATCTGCCAGGGCTTTGCAAAGCCTGTCAACGATCTCTCCCGCGGATGCAGCGTTGAGGATATCGTGAACGTCGTCGCCATCACATCAGTGCAGGCGCAGAACCTGAACTGAGGAGGAGAACGTTATAAAATGAAGATACTCGTGATCAACGCGGGAAGCTCCTCGCTTAAGTATCAGCTCATCAACGTCGATTCGGGCGAAGTTATCGCAAAGGGCCTTTGCGAGCGCATCGGTATGGAAGGTTCCATGCTTACATACAAGCCCGGCAAGGACAAGTATGAATTCAAGGAGAACATGAAGGACCATACGGACGCCATCCGCATGGTGCTTGATAAGCTTGCCGACAAGAAGATCGGCGTCGTGAAGAGCATGGATGAGATCGACGCAGTCGGTCATCGCGTCGTCCACGGCGGAGAGAGATTCTCAAAGTCCGTGCTTATCACGGACGAGCTTATCGCCGAGATCGAAAAACTCTCGGTCCTTGCCCCGCTGCACAACCCCGCGAACCTGATGGGCATCAGCGCCTGCCGCGCCATCATGCCCAAGACTCCCATGGTCGCCGTATTCGACACGGCATTTCATCAGACCATGCCCCCGGAAGCTTTCATATACGGTCTGCCGTATGAGGCGTACAAGGAGCTTATGGTCAGGCGTTACGGCTTCCACGGCACAAGCCATCTGTATGTATCCGGCCGCGCGATAGCGAAGCTTGACATGCCCGCCAAGGACACCCGCGTGATAACCTGCCATCTTGGCAACGGTTCCAGCATATCGGCCGTAAAGGGCGGAAAGTGCATAGATACGTCGATGGGCCTTACCCCGCTTGAGGGTGTGCCAATGGGCACCCGCTGCGGCGATATGGATCCCGCCATCGTCACTTACCTTATGGAAAAGCTGAACCTGGACCGTAAGGGGATCGACGCTTATATGAACAAGAAGAGCGGTATGCTGGGCATTTCCGGCGTATCATCCGATTTCCGCGATCTTGACGACGCGGCGAAGGCCGGCAACGAGCGCGCAAAGCTTGCGATAGACACCTTCTGCTACAAGGTGAAGAAGTATATCGGCGCCTATGCCGCGGCTCTTGGCGGAGTGGATGCGATAGTCTTCACGGCGGGCGTGGGCGAGAATGACCGCAACGTGCGCGAGAAGACGCTCACCGGGCTTGAATACCTCGGCGTTGACGTTGATTTCGAGTATAACCGTTCCTGCCCGCGCGGGGAAGAGGTCGAAATCAGCAAAAAAGGCAGCCGCGTGAAAGTTTTCGTCATCCCGACGGACGAAGAGATGGTAATTGCGCGCGATACAGCCGCGCTTGCTGCAAAATAAGGAAAGATATTGTTGACAAACAATATCGCAATGGATAAAATAGACGAGGTCGACTTTCGATGAGGCTGAATGTTTCAAGGGAGCTGAAAATGCCCGGCAGCGCCGCAAAGGCGCATTTCACCGAACGGTGGGAAGATATTGACTGCCCGACAGGGGACGTCCGTTTCGCTTCACCTGTTACGGTGGATGCGGAATATGCGTTTGACGGTGAAGGTTTCAGCATAACCGGAATCATTTGCACCGCATTCAACAGTATATGCTCAAGATGCGGAAAAGAGTTCATCGAAGACTTCAGGACTCAATTCGACGAGCGCTTCCAAAAGAGCGCGTCGGAAGACGATGAAGGGGAAATATACCTTTTCACCGGCGAAGAGATCATCCTGGACGACCTTGTTCGCGATCAAATACTCCTGATGAAGCCTGTATACAGTCTTTGCAGAGAGGATTGTCGCGGATTGTGCCCGGTTTGCGGGTGCGACCTGAATACGGTGCAGTGCTCGTGCATTGCATACGGCGATACGGATGAACCCGATAACCCGTTTGCAAAGCTCAAAGCATTGCTGAAAGACGATAAGGAGGTGTGATCATGGCGGTCCCCAAGAGAAAAACATCCAAGGCGAGGCGCGATTCCCGCAGGAGCAGCAACTGGAAGCTTTCCATCCCCGGAATCATTGAATGCCCTCAGTGCCACGAGCCGAAGCTCGCTCACAGGGTATGCAAGAACTGCGGTTATTATGACGGCAAGCAGGTCGTCAAGATGGAAGAGAAGAAGGCCTGATCATCCCTTCCTCGCATTATTCGATGTGCATCTGGACTTCCCCCCGAAATGAGGGAGGTCCTTTTGTCGTTTGCCAAAAGCGTTGCCATATGATAAACTGACCATTGCAATCATGCATATTACATCATAAGGAAGTGTCAGAATGATCCGTATTGTTATGGACGCCTTCGGCGGGGACAACGCGCCCGCCGCGGTCGTGGAGGGCGCGGTACAGGCGCTTGCAGAATTTGACGACATAGCGATAATCCTCTCAGGACGCGAGGACGCGATAAAGGCAGAGCTTAACAAGTATTCTTATGACAGCGCGCGCATGAGCATCCTCGATGCCAATGAGGTTATCGATTGCCATGATCAGCCGACGGTGGCTGTAAAGCGTAAAAAGGATTCGTCGATGGTCAAGGCGCTTCAGCTTGTTGCGGACGCAGGGGCGGAGTGCGTGGTTTCCGCGGGCTCAACAGGCGCGCTGCTCACGGGGGCGACGCTCATCGTGAGGAGAATAAAGGGCGTGAAGCGGCCTGCGCTCGCTCCGCTTTTGCCAACGAGGACGGGTTCGTGGATAATGGTGATAGACTGCGGGGCAAACACGGACTGCAAACCGTCATATCTGCAACAGTTCGGCGTGATGGCAGACGCTTATATGAAAAAGGTGATGGGCGTTGATAAACCGCGCATCGCGCTTTTGAACAACGGCGCGGAAGCCGAAAAAGGCTGCGAGCTGACAAAGGCCGCATATAAACTGCTCGAAGCGGCTCCGATCAATTTTGTCGGCAACTGCGAGGCGAGGGATATCCTTTCCGGCGATTATGACGCGCTTGTCTGCGACGGGTTTGCGGGCAATATCGTCCTGAAATACACCGAAGGGCTCAGCGCCACTATCCTCTCCATGCTCAAGGACGAGCTGATGGCGGATACGCGCTCGAAAATCGGCGCCGCGCTTGCGAAGCCGGCGTTTCGCCGCATGAAAAAGAAAATGGATTATAAAGAGGTCGGCGGGGCGGCGCTTCTCGGCATAAACGGAGGCGTGATAAAGGCGCATGGCAGCTCGGACGCAAGGGCTTTCCGCTCGGCCGTTATGCAGGCGAGACTTTTTGCGAAGGGCTCCGTCAACGAAGTTTTGGCTCAGGCGATAGCTTCTTTGCCCGATAGTGAGGATTGACATATCAGAATCTGTGGAATAAACTATTTATCAAATTGAAAGGCGGTGTTTGAATGGAATTTGAAAAAGTTCGCGCTGTCATAGCCAAGCAGCTTGACATCCCCGAGGAAAACATAAACCCCGAATCCAGGCTCATTGACGATCTCAAAGCGGATTCACTCGATGTGGTTGAGCTTATTATGGATCTTGAGCAGGAATACGGTGTTGAAATACCCGACGATGATCTGCCGAACATCCATACGGTCGGCGATATCGTCAAATACATTGCCAAATGAAATTATAACGGCGCCTGTACCCGCATCGTCGATGCGGGTTTTTGGCATGTGGAGGCAAAGTGGAAGAGGAAAGAAGAAACAGCCTCACCCTGCTTGAACAAAAGATCGGCTATGTTTTCAAGGACCTTTACCTTATGGACATGGCGCTTACCCATACGTCCTATGTCAAAGGGGACGGGAAGGCGAATGCGCATAACGAGAGACTTGAATTCCTTGGCGATGCGGTGCTCGAGCTTTGCGTGAGCGATTACCTTTATAAGCGCTTCGGGGAATTTGACGAAGGCGCCATGACGCGGCTGCGCGCGCAGACGGTGTGCGAAGGCGCGCTTTACGAGGTGGCGAAGGAGCTTGGCGTCGGTGAAACGCTTTTGCTCGGCCGCGGGGAGGACCACTCCGGCGGGAGGGAAAAACCGTCGATCCTTTCGGATGCGCTTGAAGCGGTGATAGGCGCTTTGTACATTGACGGCGGCATGGAGATTGCGCGCAGGTTCATAATGAGCTTCATCGGCGGCAGCGTCGACGCGGCGCTCAGGGGCGGGGCGCTGAAGGATTACAAGACCATGCTTCAGGAATATGTACAAAAGCGTCACATGGGCGCGATCGCATACAGGCTCGCCGGCAGCGCAGGCCCGGACCACAGCAAGATATTCACGATGGAGGTGACCATCGCCGGGATACCCTCCGGAACGGGCTGTGGACGCACCAAGCAGGACGCGGGTCAAAAGGCCGCAAAGGCGGCCCTCACGGAATTCGGCCTTATTGAGACTGAACGGGAAGGTTAACAGCATTTGAGACTGACAAAACTTGAAATGTACGGCTTCAAGTCGTTCGCACGAAAAACCGAGATACAGTTCGAAAACGGTATCACGGCAATAATCGGACCAAACGGAAGCGGCAAAAGCAACATCGCGGACGCGGTGCGCTGGGTGCTTGGCGAACAGAGCGCCAAAGCGCTGCGCGGATCGAAGATGGAAGATATTATATTCAACGGCACGGAGGCGAGAAAAGCACTCGCCTACTGTGAGGTATCGCTTACATTTGACAATACGGATCATGAACTCCTTACGGATTTTGCCGAGGTTTGCATAACAAGAAGAATGTACCGTTCCGGGGAGAGCGAGTTTTTTATCAACCGTCAGGCTTGCCGCCGGAAGGATATCGCGGAGCTTTTCCGCGATACGGGCGTCGGGCGCGACGGTTATTCCATTATCGGACAGGGCAAGGTGGAGGAGATACTTTCCAACAAGTCGGCCGACAGGCGCAACGCCTTTGAGGAAGCGGCGGGCGTGATGAAATATCGCGTGCGCAAGGAGGAAGCGGAGCATAAGCTTGAGAACACGAAGCTGAACCTCGAGAGACTGCGCGATATCCTTGACGAGTTAAGCAAGCAGGTCGGCCCGCTTGAAGAGCAAAGCGCCACGGCGCGCGAATTCCTGAAGCTTCGCGACGAGCTGCGCGAGATAGAGATCAATGTTTTTCTTTATCAATATGACAAACTGAGCGAACGGCTGAGAGAGCTCAATGCGAATATGTCCCAGTTTGCGGAAGAGATCGGCACGGGGACGGCGCTTGACGCCGAGCTTGCTTCGGCTTGCGCGGCGCAGGAGGAAAGCGAACGCGCGCTTGGCGATTCAATAAGCGCGATGCAGACAAAGCTTCTTGCAATGACCACCGGCGTGGAGACCCATGCCGGCGAATCAAAGGTGTTTCGTGAAAGACTACAGAACCTTATACGCGAAAAGGAACGCACGCAGGCCGCTGTTGAGGGCGACGCGGGCAGGCTTGATTCGATTGAAGCGGATATAAGAAAGTGCGAGGCCGGGCTTGAAGAGAAACGGCTCGAGTGCGAAAACCACGCCGCCGAGCTTGAACGAGCCGGCATGGCGCTCGACGCGATGAAGCGCGAGACCGAGGATGGGGAAGAGCGGCTCGAGAAGCAGAAGAACGAGATGATCGCCGCGCTCAATCGCCTTGCGGACGCGAAAATATTGATGTCGCGGTTTGAAACGATGCGGAGCACGATGGAGAAGCAGATCGCATCGCTCAGCCTCGGACGGGACAATGCAAATAAAAAATGCGGCGAGTTGAACGCTGAATATGCCGACGCGCTGCTGGCGCAGAAAAAGATCGAGGAAGAGCGCGATGAACTCAGCCTGGCAAAGGCCGAAGCGATAAGCTTTCTCAACGAAACAAACCAAAGGCTGCGCGAGGCGCGGGACGCCGTGCGCAGCGCGGAGCAGCAGGCTGAAGCCGGAAGGGCAAGGCTCAAGGTGCTCGAGGAAATGAAACGCGCGCATGAGGGCTACTATTCAAGCGTGAGAAACCTGCTGCGCGATGCGGAGCGCGACATACAGCTCAAACGGCGCATGGAAGGCGTACTGGCGGAGCTTATCCGCGTGCCTTCGGAATATGAGACGGCGATCGAGATGTCCCTTGGACCTGCACTGCAGAATATTGTGACGAAAACCGAAGAGGATGCAAAGACAGTAATAGACTATCTGAGAAAGCGCGACTACGGACGGGCAACGTTTTTGCCTGTCACGGCGATGAGGCCGCGCGTGCTTGATGACAGGGAGCGGGCGATGTGCCGCGTGCAGGGTTTCGTGGGCGTCGCAAGCGAGTTGATCTCGTTTGACGAACGCTATCGCGGCGTTGTTGAAAACCTTTTGGGACGCACCGTCATCGTCAGCGATCTTGACGCCGGCATCGCCATAAACAAACAGGCGCATTCGGGGTTCCGCATCGCAACACTCAAGGGCGATATAATCAATCCAGGCGGTTCCATGACGGGCGGAAGCATGCAAAAGCGTGAGTTCAGCCTTGTCGGCCGTGAACGGGAGATAGACGATCTCAGAAAGCGCAATATAGCGCTCGAAGAGGAGAGCAGGATAAAAACTGAAGAAGCTGATACGCTCGAAGCGGGATTGGACAACGCAAACAAAGCTGTCGGCGAGCGTTCGGACGCGCTGCATGAAAAAGAGGTCGAGCTTGCCGCCCACACAGAGAAGACGGACATAATCAAAAAGTATGTGGATGAGGCGAGCGAGGCGCTTTCGGATGCGGACGAAGAGATCGGACGCATACGGGATGATATAGAAAACATCGACGCGCAATTCAAAAACGCGGAGCATGACAGCACCTCCATCGAGGAGGGCAAGACGGCCACGCAGGACGATATTAAGGCGGCGCAGGACAGCCTTGCAGCGCTGCGCGGGCAGTATGAGCAGAAGACCGCGCAGTATTCGGATATGCGCGTTGCGGCAGCCGCGGCCGGCAAGGAGCTTTCCGCCGCCGACGCGGAGCTTGAGCGGCTCAAAAAGGAGGCTGCGGCGCTTCGGAATACCGATGCTGACAACGCGAAGAAGCTTTGTGAGTATAAGGCGCAGTTCGATGCGCTCACAAAGGAAATGAGCGCGATAGAAGGCAGCATAGAAAGCGAACGGCGCGAGGTCGACGCCCTGACGGACCGTCTGCACGCGGCGGAGGAAGAGCGCGCGAAGCATCTGAAGTCCCTCGATGAGCTGCGCGAAAGGCGTTCGGCCGCGGGTGACGAGCTTGCGGCGCTGCGCGACAGAAGCCACAGAACGGAGCTTAATATCAGCCGTGCAGAAATGGAGCTTAAGGGAATACAGGACCGTATATGGGAGGATTATGAGCTGACGTATGAGAACGCGCAGCCTTACAGGCGGGATATCGCCGTGACGGCGTCGCATATCCGCGTGGATGAGCTCAAACACGCCATAAAGGAGCTTGGCGATGTGAACCTCAACGCCATAGAGGATTATAAATCGGTGAAGGAACGCTATGACACGCTGAGCGTGCAATACGACGATCTTACAAAGGCGGAAGCCGATCTGCGCGAGCTTATCGAGCAGCTCGTCTCGACGATGGAAAACGAGTTCCGCCGTCAGTTCACGCGGATACAGGAGAATTTCTCGGCGACGTTCGCGGAGCTTTTCGGCGGCGGAAGCGCAGAGCTTGTCCTCTCGGACAAGAATGATATACTGAACTGCAACATAGAAATAATCGCGCAGCCTCCTGGAAAGAAATTGCAGCTTCTTTCGCTTTTGTCAGGCGGGGAACGCGCATTGACGGCAATCGCGTTGCTGTTTGCGATTCTGAAACTTAAACCCACGGCGTTCTGTATCCTTGATGAGATAGAATCGTCGCTTGACGAGGTGAACGTTTCGACCGTCGCCCAGTATGTGAAGCACTATTCGCAGGATACACAGTTCATACTCATCACTCACCGCAAGGGCAGCATGGAAGTTTGCAACGCGCTTTATGGCGTTGCGATGGAGGAGAAGGGCGTTTCAAAGGTAGTGAGCGCCAAATTCAGCGCATAAAGGAGAAACCATGCAAGAGAAGAAAACGTTTTTTGAAAAGCTGAAGAACACGCTTCGCAATACCGGCGGAGGACTTCTTTCCGGTTTGTTCGCCGGCGAGGAACGTATAAACGCCGCATTTTTTGACGAACTTGAGGAAGCGATGATAGTCGCCGATATGGGCGTTGACGTTGCGCAGAGCCTTGTCGGGGAGCTTGGTACGGTGATCGATGAGAAACGCATCCGCGAGAGGAGCGAAGCCAAGGCGGAGCTTGTGACAATGCTTGAGGAGCGCATGCAGCCGGACGAAGAGTTTGCCGCAGAAAAAGGGCCGGCGGTGCTGCTTATCGTGGGCGTGAACGGGGTCGGCAAGACGACGTCCATAGGAAAGATGGCGCATTACTATAAAGAATCCGGCAGAAAGCCCATGATGGCGGCTGCCGATACCTTCCGCGCGGCCGCGGCGGAGCAGTTGAGCGTTTGGGCGGAACGCGCTGGCGTGCCGATCGTGAAGCACAACGAAGGCGCAGATCCGGCGGCGGTGGTATTTGACGCAGCCGCGTCATACAAGGCAAGGGGCTGCGATCTGTTGCTTTGCGACACTGCGGGCAGACTGCACAACAAGAAGAATCTGATGAGCGAGCTTTCAAAGATACGCCGCGTGATAGACAGGGAGCTGCCGGATGTTCCGGTCGAATCCCTTCTCGTGCTCGACGCCACAACCGGCCAGAACGCTATCGCGCAGGCGCGCGCCTTCAAGGAGACGACCGGCCTTACGGGCGTTATACTGACAAAGCTTGACGGTACGGCAAAAGGCGGCATGGCGGTTGCGATAAAGCAGGAACTCGGCCTGCCTGTGCGTTTCGTCGGGGTGGGCGAGGGTATTGACGACCTTCAGCCTTTCGACGCGGCGTCATATGCCTCGGCATTGCTGTGAAAACCAAAGAAATTGCTTGACATATCGCCGGATACGGATATAATAACTAAGGTGTAAAGCAAAAAACCTTTACAGCGGAGTGCCTGATATGGATAAACGTACCGAAACGGGTATGCTGCTGGAGTTTTACGGCGCGCTTCTCACACAAAAGCAGCGCATGATGCTCCTGCTGCATTACGATGAGGATCTTTCCCTTGCGGAGATCGCCGAACAGGAAAAGATATCGCGTCAGGCGGTACGCGATGCGATCGTTCGCGGGGAGGAACAGCTCCGTGAATATGAATCGCGGCTTGGCCTTATGGCGCGCGACATGGAGATCATAAAAAAGCTCAGGGAGCTTGAAACGAAAGAGACGGACGCCGACGCACGCGAAACGCTTGCGCGGCTTATCGAAAGGATAGAAGGCACAGATGGCGTTTGACGGCCTCTCGGCAAAACTTCAAAACGTTTTCAAAAAGCTTTCGGGCAAAGGACGGCTTTCGGAAAAAGACGTCCGCGAAGCCATGCGCGAGGTCAAACTTGCCCTCCTTGAAGCTGACGTCAGCTTCACGGTGGTTAAAAGCTTCATAAACTCGGTCACCGACAGGGCTGTCGGGACTGACGTGCTTGAAAGCCTCACGCCGGGTCAGCAGGTCGTAAAGATCGTCAACGAGGAGCTGACGAAGCTTATGGGCGGAGAGAACGCCAAGCTTGATTTCGGTTCCCAAACACCGGCGGTTATACTGCTTGCGGGCCTTCAGGGCGCCGGCAAAACAACAATGGCCGGGAAGCTTTCCGGTTTCCTAAAAAAGCAATACAACAAATCGCCTATGGTCGTGGCGTGTGATATATACCGTCCTGCCGCAATCGATCAGTTGAAGATCGTCGCCGAAAAGGTTGGCGTGCCGGTATTTGAGCGCGGGCAAAGCGATCCCGTTGAAACGGCGAAGCTTGCGATAACGGAAGCCAAACGCACGCTTTGCGATGTTGTTATAATCGATACGGCGGGCAGACTCCATATTGATGAAAACATGATGGATGAGATCGCCGCGGTGCGCGACGCCGTGCATCCGTCGGAAATTCTGCTCACAATCGACGCCATGACAGGACAGGACGCAGTGAACGTTGCGAAAGCCTTCAATGAGAAACTGGAGCTTACGGGCGTTATCATGACGAAGCTTGACGGCGATACACGCGGCGGCGCGGCTCTTTCCGTAAAGGCCGTGACCGGCAAACCCATAAAATTCTGCGGCACGGGCGAGAAGCTGACCGATATAGAGCCTTTCCATCCCGACAGGATGGCGTCAAGAATACTCGGCATGGGCGACGTGCTCACGCTCATTGAAAAAGCGCAGACAGCCTTTGATGAAAAGAAGGCTATGGAGCTTGAAAGCAAGATCAGGAGCGATGAATTCACGCTCGACGATTACCTCGATCAGTTCGAGCAGATGAAAGGCATGGGTTCCATGCAGGATATTCTCGGCATGCTGCCGGGGATGGATGCGTCAAAGCTCGGCAACGTTGAGATCGATGAGAAACAAATGGCGCGCACGCAGGCGATAATCCGCTCCATGACAAAACAGGAGCGCAAAAAGCCGGATATACTCAACGCAAGCCGAAGGAAGCGGATCGCGCGCGGCAGCGGGACCAGCATACAGGAGGTCAACCGTCTGCTCAACCAGTTTGAGGCAAGCCGCAAGATGATGAAGCAGCTTACCGGGGCAGGCGGAAAAAAGGGATTCAAACGCGGCAAGAAGGGCTTCCCGTTCGGATTCTGAAACAACTTTGCACGACAGCGGGCGACCGTTTTCGGAATATAAAATCAAGATAATATATCAGGAGGAAACCAATTATGCTTAAGATCAGACTTCGCAGGATGGGCGCCAAGAAGGCTCCTTTCTATCGTCTCGTGGTGGCGGATTCTCGCGCACCCCGCAACGGCGCCTTTATTGAGGAGCTTGGCTATTACAATCCCCTCACCGATCCCGCCGATATAAAGATCGACAACGAACGCGCCCAGCATTGGCTCAAGAACGGCGCTCAGCCCACCGACACCGTGCGCGGCCTGCTCAAAAAGAGCGGCGCGATACAGTGAGCGACGCAACGTCGGCGAGGCAGACCATGGGAGAACTGGTGAAATACATTGCAATGAATCTCGTGGACAAGCCCGATGAAGTCAAGGTTGAGGAAAAGCAGGGCGATAAGGCCACGATAATCGAGCTTACCGTCGCGCCCGACGATATGGGCAAAGTGATCGGCAAGCAGGGACGCATCGCAAAGGCCATCCGCACGGTGGTCAAGGCGGCGTCCATCAAGGAAAACAAGAAATACATCGTAGAGATCGTCTGATGACAGAAAAGAAAAAAGAGTATCTTCGTGTGGGCGTCATAGTACGCCCGCACGGCGTTCACGGGGCGGTGAAGCTTGACCCTCTCACCGATGATGTTGCGCGTTTTGCCGCCGTCAGGGACGCTTTCATTGAGAACAAAGGAATATATACGCCTGTCGTTGTTTCGGACGTGGGCGTTCGCGAGGACGCCGTGTACGCCGGCTTATCATGCTGCGCAACGCGCGAGGATGCGGAGAAGCTTCGCGGCGCGTTTATTTGCGTAGATCGCGCGCACACGGTAAAGCTTCCCGAGAACAGCCATTTTGTGACCGATCTCATAGGGTGCGAGGTGATCGATGAGAACGGTAAAAGCTATGGCAAGCTCAAGGACGTGCTGGAAACGGGCGCTAACGACGTGTATGTGATCAGCGGGGAACGCAAGCTCATGCTCCCGGCGCTGACAAGGGTTTTCAGATCGATCGATACGGATGAGGGTCGCATCGTGCTGGATTCCGCTGTTCTGGAGGAGGTCGGCCTTTTTGAGGATTGACGTGCTTTCAACATTCCCGAATATGTTCGGCGAGGTCTTTTCAACAAGTATGCTCGGCCGCGCGGCACAAAACGGCATACTTGAATTCGGCCTGCACGATATCAGGGACTATTCGGAGAATAAGCACCGCAATACCGATGATTATCCCTTTGGCGGAGGCGCCGGGATGGTGATGATGGCTCAGCCGGTGTATTCCTGCATCGAGCACGTGGATCCTTCGCATGAAGCTTTTCGCATTACAATGTCGCCAAGAGGGAAAAAGCTTACGCCGTCACTTGCGCGCGAACTTGCGCAGAAGCCGCGCCTGCTTTTCCTTTGCGGCCATTATGAAGGCATCGACGAGCGGGTGTCGCCTATTATGGATGAAGAGATATCGATAGGCGATTATGTTCTCACCGGAGGCGAGCTTGCGGCGATGGTCGTGATAGACTGCGTGTCGCGTTTCATCCCCGGCGTGCTGGGAAGCGCAGAATCTGCGGATGAGGAATCGTTTTCGGACGGACTTCTTGAATATCCGCAATATACACGTCCGGCAAGCTTCAGAAACATGGATGTGCCTGAGGTTCTGCTCAACGGGAACCATGCGCTGATCGCCAGATGGAGGCGGGACGAAGCTCTTCGCATCACATATGAGCGGCGTCCGGAGCTGATCGGGAATACCGAGCTTGACAAAAAGGACAAAGCGCTCCTTGAAAGGCTGAAAAGCGCCCGGAATAAGGGAAATTAGCTATTGCAATGGAAATAACGCTGTGTTATAATGGCGGTCGTGACAGCGGGCGGTCCAATGTGAGCAGAAGGCTCATAAGAACGTCTGTGAGGAAGGAGAAATAAAAAATGGCAGACATCATCAGGGAACTTGAAAAAGAGCAGATACGCACGGATCTCCCGAAGCTTGAGATCGGCGATACCGTCCGCGTATTCGTGAAGGTCGTCGAAGGCAGCCGTGAGAGGCTCCAGAACTTCGAAGGTATCGTCATCAAAATTCAGGGTGGCGGCATCCGTAAATCCTTCACCGTGCGCCGCGTCTCCTACGGTATCGGCGTTGAGAGGACTTTCCCGTACAACAGCCCCCGCATCGGCCGCATCGAAGTGCTGCGCCATGGCCGCGTCCGCAGGGCGAAGCTTTACTACCTGCGCGATCGTTCCGGCAAGGCCGCCAAGATCGTCGAGCGTATCGAAGAGAAATAAGTCAACCGATGATAAAGCCCCCGCGGCCAACGCCTCCGGGGGCTTTGCTTAACAGAGGGAGAATACGATGCAGATAAATTGGTATCCGGGCCATATGGCCAAAGCGAAGAGGATGCTCGAAGAGAACCTCTCGCTGATTGACGTTGTCGTTGAGCTTTCGGACGCGCGCGCGCCGCAGGCCACGCGCAACCCTGATTTTGACGCCCTTTTCATGAACAAGCAGCGCGTCATGCTTCTCAACAAGAGCGATCTTGCACGGGAGAAGGATACAAAAGCCTGGATTGAATACTATCGCGCGAACGGTATCGTGGCGATGGACTTCGTGGCGACAAGCAGCGCGAAAAAGAAAGCCGCAATAGCGGCGATCGAGGAAGCCGCAGCCGAAAAGGTGGCAAGAATGAAGGCAAAGGGCGTGATGAAGACCGTGCGCGCGATGGTGGTCGGCATCCCAAACGTCGGCAAATCCACCTTCATAAACCGCATAGCGGGTGAAAACCGCGCCAAGGTTGGCGATAAACCCGGCGTCACGCGCGGCAAGCAGTGGGTGAAGATCGGGCCGTACCTTGAGCTTATGGATACGCCGGGGCTTCTTTGGCCGAAGCTTGAAGACGCTAGGCTTGCAAGGCATCTCGCTTTCATTGGCTCCATCAACGATGAGACGATGGACGCCGAGGAGCTTGCGTCCTCCCTCCTTATGGAGCTTATTCAAATTGTACCGGCAGAGGTCTGCGCGCGTTACGGCGAGATAAAGGAAAATATGCAAATACACGACGTGCTTCCGGCCGTATGTGCAAGCCGCGGTTTTATGCTGCGCGGGAACGAACCGGATACGGAGCGCGCCGCGCGCATAGTGCTCGACGAGTTCCGCGCCGGGAAGATAGCAAGGGTCACGTTTGAAAAACCGGGGGAAAACTGAGATGACGTCCGATAAGGAAGACGCGCGTCTTTTCACGCTCACCGAAACGGAACGTGCATTTTGGACGCAGGGGATATATCCGGCAGGCACGGACGAGGTTGGCCGCGGGCCGCTTGCCGGGCCGGTGGTCACGGCATGCGTGGTGCTTCCGCCGGAGCCGCTCATAAGGTTTGTGAACGATTCCAAAAAGGTAACAAAACTCCGCCGCGAAAAGCTTTGTCCGATGATTCGCGAAGCGGCGCTTTCGCTTGGCCTGGGCTGGGTGTATGAAAAGGAAATCGATGAGATAAATATTCTCAACGCCACCAAAAAGGCATTCCGCCTCGCATACGAGGCAATGGGTAAAGAGTGCGGCGATGTGCTTGTCGACGCGGTGACAGGGCTTGATATACCCGCGCGTCAGCACGCCATGATACACGGCGACGCGAAAAGCTATCTTATCGCGGCCGCTTCGATCGTGGCCAAGGTTGAAAGGGACGCCTTCATGACCGGTATGGGCGAAAAATATCCTGAGTACGGTTTTGAAAGAAACATGGGTTACGGCACTGCGGAGCATATCGCGGCGTTGAAAAAATACGGACCGTGTCCTCTGCACAGGCGGACCTTCATACGCGGAATAATCGGAGGCGAATGATGAACAGACGTATACGCGGCGACGAGGGCGAGGAAGCGGCGCTTCTGTATTTTCAAAAAAAGGGCTTTGTGCTGCTCAAGCGCAATTATCGCGCGCTTCGCTGTGAGATCGATCTTATCATGCTCGACGGTGACACCACGGTCTTCATCGAGGTGAAGGCGCGTACAGGTTCTGAATTCGGCACGGGTCGCGAGGCGGTGACGCTTCAAAAACAGCGGAATATAATAAAAGCGGCAACGGCGTATGCCGCGGAAAACGGGATACTTGAAGCAAAGCTTCGCTTTGACGTGGCGGAGGTCGCGCTCCCATGGGGGAGCGTTACGCATATCATGAACGCATTTCAGGCATAATTGTTAATAATTCCTTTCGCAGATGAGAAAATCCAAAAAATATGGTATCCTATGGAAAGACATTAAGGAAGCGACAGAGGATTGCAATGAAAAGAACAAAAGGTATTCTTATTGCCCTTGTCATCATGCTTTTGGCGTCAACCGTGCTTGCGGATGAAGAGCTCATACAAAATGGCGGGTTTGACGGGGCGGCGGATACAGCCCCGGATGGCTGGTATTATGAGGCATGGTATACAGGGGCTGAAAACGGATATGCGGAAACGGTCGACGAGTTGGGCCAAAAATGCGCCTATCTTTACGTTCCGGAAGGCGCCGGAAATGACATCCGCCTGTGCCAGACGATAGAATGCAAGGCGAATTCATACTATAAGCTTACCTGTCAGGTGAAGACCGAGAACGTTTCAGGCGGCGCGGGAGCCAATATCTCCGTTGTGGGATCGCTTGCTGCAAGCAGCGGCGTTTTTGGCACAAGCGACGGCTGGCAGACGATAGAACTTACCGGCAAGACCGCACGCGGGCAAAAGGAGATCACCGTATGCGTGCGCATGGGAGGCTACGGCGCATTAAGCTCAGGCGGCGCATGGTTCGACGACTTTACGGTTGAATATCTTGCGTCATTCAGCGGCGACGCAGCCGATTTTTCCATTGCGGCCGTTGGCGGGGATGAAGACGAACAGACGGGCTCCGTTGCGGACGGCGAAATACCCCATATAGGTTATATTATCCTTGCCGTGCTTACGACGGCGCTCGTTTCGATCATCATATTCAGGAAATATATAGAGACGGACAATACCCCGACGATCGAAGCCGCGGACAGACAGTCGGAAAGACTGTGGCTCACGGCGATACTGATCGGCGCGCTTGTTGTGCGCGTTGCTTTTTCGCTTATATTCTACGGGCATCCCACGGATATAAACTGCTTTATGGCCTGGTCGTTCAATCTTGCGAACGGAGGGCTTTCGGAGTTTTATACATCAGGTGTTTTCGCGGACTATCCTCCGGGATACATGTATGTGCTTTACCTCACGGGCAGCATTGCAAAAGTCCTGGGCATTTCATACGCAAGCGCCGGTTATGTTTTGCTCACAAAGCTTCCGGGCATAGTTGCGGATTTGGTCGCAGCATGGCTGGTATACAATCTTGCGCAAAAGCGCGCGCGGACCTCGCCGGATGCGCGGATGGGGTCGCTGCCGCTGGTGCTTGCCTGCGTTGTGGCATTCAACCCGCTTTTTGCGTTCATATCGGGAGGCTGGGGACAGATCGATCAGATACTGTCGGTGCTGCTGATCGCCGTGATATTGCTTTTCGTCGACAAAAAGGTTATACTTGCCGGTCTTGTTTACGGCATAGCGATAATGGTAAAACCACAGGCGCTTATGGTCGGGCCGATACTTGCGGTTGCTTATTTCTGCTATATAAAGGATGAGGGTTTCCTTCGCGGCTTGTGGAAGACCGTTGCGGCCGTCGCGGCCGCATGCGCGGCGATTTTCCTTCTTTCGCTGCCGTTTCGCAATTCTCAGGAGCCGATGTGGTTCCTCAGCAAAATAATCGGCACGGCGACAAGCTATCCGTATGCGAGCATTGAAGCGTTCAATCTCATGGCCTTGCTCGGCGGCAACTGGGCAGGTATTGATACGGTCGTTCTCGGCCTGTCATACGGCACATGGGGCACGATATTCATCGCGCTTTCCGTTGCGTTTTCAGCTATACTGTATATCTTTGGCAGAAAACGCGAAAAGCACTGCCTCACGCTTTCCGCGGCATGGCTTGTCGCAGCGGTGTTCAATCTCGGCCAATACATGCACGAACGGTATCTTTTCCCGGCGATAATGCTCGTGCTCGTCGCATTCATCTTTTACAGGGACAAGCGCCTTTTCACATCCTTTTTGGCCATGACATGCGCGGCGCTGTTCAACGCGCTTTTGGCCATTGTGATCGTTGACAATCAGTCGGCGCGTGGCACGGTTTATGATATCATGACCGCGATCGGTTCGATAATCAACCTTGCGGCGTTTGCCTATCTAACATATGCGAGCTGCGACATAGTATTTCACGGCGTGAAGCTTCCGGCGTTTGCTGAAAAAAAGCTGCCAAAAACAACCGCGCAGGCTTTGCCGGATCCGGTTGACAACAAGCTGCATTACACAAAGCGCGACAGGATATTCGTGCTTGCCGTCACTGTTGTTTACGGCGTGATAGCCCTCATCAATCTCGGCACGACGACAGCCCCGGAAACATACTGGACGGGTGAAGAAGGAGACACCGTGACTGTCACGCTCGAACGCGAAACGACGCTTTCTGATATTCGCGTATTCGGCGGATTGTATACCGGATCGGTCAAGCTTACACTCAGCGACGGCACTGAGCTTGATTATACCGAGGAAAACGGCGATATGTTCCGCTGGACGAGCCTAGGCGGGGCCGGCAGTACGATTTCATCGCTCACCATTCGTGTGACGAGCGGCGAGGTATGGTTCAACGAGCTCGCCTTCTTTGATGAAAACGGAAAATACGTTGCCTCAACTTCACAGGGCGACGGGGATGCGGCCCTTCTCACGGACGAACCGGATGAGGTTCCGGAAAAGATGACATACATGTACGGCATGTATTTTGACGAGCTGTATCATGCCCGAACGGCGTATGAGCATCTCAACGGAATAAAGCCGTATGAGAACTCGCATCCGCCGCTTGGCAAGATATTCATCATGCTCGGCATTGCGGTTTTCGGGATGAATCCGCTTGGCTGGCGAATTGTGGGAGCGCTTTTCGGCATTGCGATGGTGCCGATAATGTATGCGTTCGGCAAACGGCTGTTCAAAAAGAGCGAATATGCGCTGCTTGCATCGGTGCTGTTTGCATTCGACTTCATGCATTATACGCAGACGCGCATAGCGACGATCGACGTTTACGGAGTGTTCTTCATCATACTGATGTTCTACTATATGTATCAGTATTATACGATGAACTTCTTTTCCGACGGTTTGAAAAAGACGCTCAAGCCGCTTGCGCTTGGGGGACTTTTCTTCGGCCTCGGCGCGGCGAGCAAATGGATATGTATATATGCAGGCGGCGGAATGGCTGTACTGCTGTTCGTTTCGCTCGGCAAACGCTTTGTACAGTACAGGCGCTTAAGAAATTCCGACGACGAAAAGCTTCGCTCGGCAGTGGCGCCGTTTGTAAAGAACACGGTGCTCACGCTGCTGTGGTGCTGCGTGTTTTATATCGCGCTGCCTGTGGGCATATATATACTGTCGTATCTGCCGTACATGCTCTGCGAAACGCCATATGATCTCAAGGGAATATGGGGCGTGCAGGAATTCATGTTCAGCTATCACAGCGGGTTGAAGGCTACGCACGCATATCAGTCCCCGTGGTGGCAGTGGCCGCTTATAATACGCCCGATGTGGTATTATGTATCCTATGATGTTGCCGAGGGCAACATAGGCACGATTTCCGCCATGGGAAACCCGGCTGTGTGGTGGGTGTGCTGCGTGGGTTCCGCGGCGGCGCTGATCAAGCTCATCCGCGGGAAGCTGAAACCAAATATGGAATGGTTCGTGCTTTTCACGGCGCTGCTTGCTGAATTGCTGCCGTGGGTATTGGTCACGCGCTGTACGTTCATATATCATTATTTCGCATGCGTACCGTTTATAATCCTTATAACGGTTTATATGCTTGAGAAGAAAGAGGAGCTTGATCCGCGATATTCAAAGGTGAAATGGATATGGATGGGCGCGGCGCTTGTTCTGTTCGCGGCGTTTTATCCGATAATCACCGGCACGGAATGTTCAAAAACTTATGTGCAGATAATGCAGTGGCTGCCGAGCTGGACGTTCATGGGATATTGATGAAGAAGGAAGCTGTATACTGATGGAAAACAAGAAGAAGGAAGCCAAAAATACATTTTGGCAGTTCATAAAATTCAACATCGTGGGCATATCGAACACACTTGTGGATTTCGGCGTGTACTTTCTGCTCACGGAGGTTGCCGGGCTGAATTATATCCTTGCACAGACCTGTTCATATACCGCGGGCATTGCAAACAGCTATATATGGAATACGCTGTGGACATTCAAAAAGGAAAAGAAACGCGATGCAAAGGAGATTTTCCTTTTCATCCTCGTCAACCTTGTCTCATACGGCGTATCGGTGGGCGTACTTGTGCTGTGCCGGGATGTGATCGGTATCCCGTATGAGCTTATCAACAAATGCGCGGCAAGCTTCTGCTCCGCGATGGTGAACTTCGCGGGCAACAAGCTTTTCGTGTTCAACAAGGATAATTCAAAGGGCAACGGCGCAGGAGAAGAAGCCGCGCCCCCGGAGGATAAAGAAAAGACCAACTGAAAATATGGGGAGGTGGGGGGTATGCTTTCCCGCATAACGAGTTACGGACTCACGGGGCTTGAAGGCTTCCTCGTGACGGTTGAGGTGGATTCCGGCGGCAGCTTTCCATCCTTTGAGATGGTGGGCTTACCGGACGCCGCCGTGCGCGAATCGCGGGAGCGCGTCCACAGTGCGATAAGAAACAGCGGCTTTTCATATCCGACAGGCCGTGTGACGGTGAGCCTTGCGCCGGCCGATATGCGCAAGGAAGGCTCCGTTTATGACCTGCCGATTGCCGTGGGGATACTCATCGCCTCAAACCAGCTTGAGCAGGGCGCGGCGGATGGAACCATGTTTTTAGGGGAGCTTGGACTTGACGGAAGCGTGCGGGCGGTTGCGGGGATACTTCCGATGGCGATCGGCGCATACAATGCGAGGATAAAGACGATCGCTATTCCGCAGGAGAACGCGGCCGAGGCTTCTTACATCGACGGTATAAGCGTGATACCCGCGAAAGAGCTGAGATCGCTCGTCGCCATGCTTCGCGGCGACATGCCAAAGGAGATATATCCCACGCGAAAATGGGACAAGAAAAGCATATGCTATTCATCCGATTTTTCCGATATCAAAGGGCAGCAGGGCGCAAAGCGTGCGGCGGAGGTCGCCGTTGCAGGAGGGCATAACCTCCTGCTCGTCGGCACGCCGGGATCTGGCAAAACGATGCTTGCGCGCAGCATTCCGTCGATACTCCCGGAGCTTACGTTTGAAGAAGCGCTTGAGATAACGAAGATACAGTCGATAACAGGCGCGCTCAAGGGCCGTGACGGCATGGCGTCGGAAAGACCGTTCCGCGCGCCGCATCATTCCGCATCGGCGGCGTCCCTCATCGGCGGCGGGCCGAAAGCTCTCCCGGGAGAAATAAGCCTTGCGCATTACGGAGTGCTGTTTCTCGATGAGCTTCCGGAATTCAAAAAAGACGTGCTCGAAGCGCTCAGACAGCCGCTTGAGGACGGTTTCGTGACCATAACGCGCGCCTGCGCGCGCTCGACATATCCTTCGGAATTTATGCTTGTGGCGGCAATGAATCCATGCCCATGCGGCAATTACGGATCGCGCGTCACTCCATGCAGATGTACGGCGCAGCAGATAAATCGCTATCGCAGCAGGATATCCGGTCCATTGCTTGACAGGCTGGATATGCACGTGGAGATGACGGAGGTCGGCTATGCCGATATCGCGGGCAGAAGCAACGGGGAAAGCTCCGAAACCATACGCGCGCGCGTGAACGCGGCGAGAAGGCGGCAGGCTGAACGGTACCGGGCGGACGGAATACTTTTTAATGCGCAGCTTTCAAACAGGATGACGGAGAAGTATTGTAAACTTGAGAGCGATGCTGAATCGCTCCTGAAAAAAGCCTTTGCGTCGCTCAGGCTCAGCGCGAGGGCGTACACGCGGATCCTTAAGGTTTCACGCACGATCGCGGATCTTGATATGAGCGATACAATTCGTGCGCCTCACGTCGCGGAGGCAGTGCAGTACAGGAGCCTTGAAAGCAAATATTGGGGCGGGATAAAATGACTATGGATGATAATGAAAGATACATGCTATGGCTTGGCATTGCCGGGGGCTCGGGCGCAGCGCGCGCAAGAAAGCTGCTCGAGGCATATGACGACGATCCGAAAAACGTGTTTGACGCCGCGGCATCAGGCGAGCTTTACGAACATGTGAAAACGGAGATCGCCGAGAGGATGAAGAAACAAGCCACGGAACGCTTCATTGACAAATGCGTGCAGCGGCTGGATTCAATCGGCGTCAGGTATGTGACGCTTGCATCCGAAGGTTATCCGTCGCTCCTGCGTGAAATATACGATCCGCCGGCGGTGCTTTATTACAAAGGCACGCTTTATGACGAGCTGCAGCTTCCGATTGCGGTGGTCGGCACGAGGGAGCCGTCGGATTACGGTAAACGGGTCGCGGAGAAGCTTGCCGGAGAGCTTGCGATTGCCGGCGCCTGCGTTATAAGCGGCATGGCATACGGCATAGACTGCATCAGCGCACAAGCTGCGCTTGCACAAGCCGCATGTCCGTACCCTACGATCGCGGTGCTGGGCTGCGGCGTGGATGTGATCTATCCGGAAACGAACCGAGACATATATCAAGCAATAATCGAACGCGGAGCAGTCGTTTCCGAGTATATGCCGGGGACAGAGCCGCGATCGTGCAATTTTCCGATGAGAAACAGGCTGATAAGCGGCCTTTCGCGGGGAGTTGTCGTCGTCGAAGCGCCGGAAAAAAGCGGCGCGCTGATCACGGCGGACTGCGCGCTCGAACAGGGACGAGAGCTGTTCGCCGTGCCGGGCAGGATTACCGATCAAAAGAGCGAGGGCACAAATAAACTGATCCGCGGTGGCATGGCGAAGGCGGTGCTCACAGTCGGCGATATCCTTGAAGAATTCGGCATGGCGGAACGTGAAGAAGAGCGTGTCCCGGCCGACACGGAGAGCATGTCATTTGAGGAGGAACTCATTTACAGACTCCTTGTTCCGGGTGAAAGAAGCTTCGACGAGCTGTGCGTCCTGACTGGCTTGACGGCCTCGTCGTTAAATTCAACCTTGACAGCATTGGAGTTTTCGGGAATAATTAAGCAATCGCCCGGAAGACTGTACAGCCTTTAAGGCGATAAGGAGATAATGTCGCATCGGAGGTAAAATACATGGCGGATATGCTGGTCATCGTCGAGTCTCCCGCAAAGGCAAAAACGATAGGCAAATTCCTGGGCAGCAGGTATAAGGTCGTTGCATCCAACGGCCATGTGCGTGATTTGCCCAAAAGCCAGCTCGGTGTTGATACCGAACATGACTTTCAACCCAAATACATCACGCTCCGCGGACGCGGGGACGTGCTTGAACGCATACGCAAGGAAGCCAAAGCCGCGAAGAAAATATACCTTGCAACCGACCCTGATATGGAGGGGGAGGCGATATCATGGCATCTTGCGCAGATACTCAAACTGGATCCCGCTTCACAGTGCAGGATCGTGTTCAATGAAATAACCTCGAATACCGTGAAAAAATCGGTCAAGAACGCGCGATCGATCGATATGGATCTTGTTGACGCGCAGCAGGCGCGCCGCGTGCTTGACAGGCTCGTCGGCTATAAGATCAGTCCGATCCTGTGGGCGAAGGTACGCAAGGGCCTGTCGGCGGGTCGCGTCCAAAGCGTCGCAACGCGCATAATCTGCGACAGGGAACAGGAGATAACCGATTTTGTGCCGGAGGAATTCTGGACGATATCCGCCATGCTCAAGGCAACCGGTGTGAAAAAGACGTTTGAAGCGAAGTTTTTCGGTTTCGGCGATAAAAAAGCGGATATCCATACCGAAGCGGAAGCAAACGATATACTTGAAAAAATAAAGGAACGCGATTTCACGGTAAGCGACGTCAAAACATCCGTGAAAAACCGCCACGCACCGGCTCCTTTCACGACGAGCAGCCTTCAGCAGGAGGCCTCGAGAAAGCTCGGCTTCACCTCAAAGCTCACAATGCTTATCGCGCAGCAGCTTTATGAGGGCGTTGAGATTCAGGACAGAGGCGTCACGGGTCTTATCACATACATGCGTACCGACTCCGTGCGCATAGCGGATGAGGCTCAGCAGAGCGCCCTCAGTGAGATAAAGGCAAAATACGGCGACAAGTATGCCCCGGAAAAGCCGAACGTCTATAAGGGGCGCAAAGGCGCGCAGGATGCGCATGAGGCCGTGCGCCCTGCGGATCCGACGATAGAGCCGTCGACGATCAAAGCCTCGCTTTCAACGCAGCAGTTCAAGCTTTATAAGCTTATATACGAACGCTTTATCGCAAGTCAGATGGCGGATGCGATGGTCGAGACAAACACCGTTTCCTTTGCATGCAACACTCTGAATTTCCGCGCGAACGGCACAAGGGTGCTTTTTGACGGTTTCATGGCTGTGTACACGGAGGGTAAGGACGACGTTGAGGAGAAGGATGTCATGCTGCCAGAGCTGCATGTTGCGGACGTGCTCAAGCAGGAGAGCGCCTCGGCGCAGCAGCGCTTCACACAGCCGCCGCCGCGCTATACGGAAGCTACGTTGGTCAAAACCCTTGAGGAAAAAGGCATAGGGCGTCCGAGCACATATTCGCCGACGATATCCACGATATTGGATCGCGGCTATGTGCGGCGCGAGAAAAAGCAGCTCGTACCCACGGAGCTTGGCTTCATCGTGACGCAGATAATGAAGGAGAATTTCGACGATATAGTCGATATCAAATTCACCGCCGACATGGAAAGCAAGCTTGACCTTATCAAGGACGGCGAACAGGATTGGACAGCCGTGATACGCGATTTTTACGGCCCGTTTGAAAAAACCGTGGAAAAAGCCTCCGAACATATAGAAAAGGTGAAGGTGCCGGACGAAGTATCCGACGTTGTCTGCGATAAATGCGGGGCGCTAATGGTATATAAGATGGGGCGCTTCGGAAGATTCCTCGCGTGTCCCAATTTCCCGGATTGCAGGAACACGAAGGCTATCGTCGAAAAGATCGATGTTCCGTGCCCGAAATGCGGAGCGGCGCTCATCAAGCGCAAATCAAAACGCGGCAAGCCGTTTTACGGTTGCGAAAGGTATCCGGAATGCGATTTCGTTTCCTGGGATAAGCCGGCGGCGGAAAAATGCCCGAAATGCGGCAGCATGATGGTGCATAAGGTAGGTCAGCACGGCGCTTATACGATATGCACGAACAAGGATTGCGCGTTTGTCGCGCGTCAAGCAAAGAAAGCGGCAGAGAATGAGCAGCAGGAATGATCCGCAGGCTTCGGTGATCGGCGCGGGTCTTGCCGGATGCGAAGCCGCGTTTCAGCTTGCGCGACAGGGGATCAAGGTCACGCTTTATGAAATGAAACCGCAAAGGCGCAGCCCGGCGCATCAGCTGGATGATTTCGCCGAGCTTGTCTGCTCAAATTCGCTCCGCAGCGACCGGCTTGAAAACGGCGCCGGTCTTATCAAGGAAGAAATGAGGCGGATCGGTTCGCTGATCATGCAATGCGCGGATGAAACAAGACTGCCTGCCGGCGGCGCGCTTGCCGTGGACAGGGACGGTTTTTCGGCCCTTGTTACTCAAAGGATAAAATCCGATCCAAACATAACAGTTATAGGGGAAGAAGTAAAGACGCTGCCGGAGGGTTCCTGCATCGTGGCTTCCGGTCCGCTCACCGACGGAGCGCTTCTGTCCGATATCGAGGCTTTTTTCGGTGAAGGCCTCCATTTCTACGATGCTGTTGCGCCTGTTGTCACGCGGGAGTCGCTAGACATGGATAAGGTGTTCGAGGGTTCGCGCTATGACAGAGGCAGCGATTATCTCAACTGTCCGATGGACAGGGATGAATACTTCGCATTTGTGAGCGCGCTCGTGGGCGCTCAAAGCGCGCAGCTTCACGATTTTGAAACGCCTAAGGTGTTCGAAGGGTGTATGCCGGTTGAGGTTATGGCCAAACGAGGCCCCCAAACGCTTGCATACGGGCCGCTCAAACCTGTAGGCCTGACAGACCCTCACACTGGTAAAAGGCCTTATGCGGTGGTTCAGCTGCGCAGGGACAATGCCTGCGGGACGCTTTATAATATCGTGGGATTCCAGACTAATTTGCTTTTCGGGGAGCAAAAGCGTGTTTTCGGCTTAATTCCGGGACTTGAAAACGCGGAATATGTGCGTTACGGCGTGATGCACAGGAACACATTCATAAATTCGCCCGGAAAGCTTGACAGCTCATTCCAAACGGTTTCGCGTCCGAAACTGTATTTTGCAGGTCAGATGACCGGCGTTGAGGGCTATATCGAGAGCGCGGCGTCAGGGATGATCGCCGGGATCGACCTTGCAAGGCAGCTGAAGGGCCTTGACAGAATCGATTTTACGGCAAAGACCGCGATGGGGGCGCTTGGATGCTATGTTTCACACTACGCCGGAGCCGATTTTCAGCCGATGAACATAAATTTCGGTATAATCGAGGGCATCGGTGAGCATATACGCAACAAGCAGGAGCGCTATGCCGCGATCGCGGGGCGTTCGCTCAAAATTATCGATGATATTGCGGAAAAAATGTCTCATGATTGCGAATAAAATGTAAAGCATTTTGAAATCGGGCCAATATGAGGCTCTTTTGTGATATCATGAATTTGTTCAAAGGAAAGGCGGATAAATCTTATGCCATTGATGGGAACAACGATAATCGCAGTAAAGCGCGACGGAAAGTGTGCCGTAGCAGGGGACGGTCAGGTAACGCTTGGCGAAACAACAATAATGAAGCATACTGCGAAGAAGGTTCGCCGTATATATCACGACAAGGTCGTCACGGGCTTTGCGGGCACTGTTGCGGATGCGTTCTCGCTTTGCGAAAGATTTGAGGCGAAGCTTGAACAGTACAGCGGCAGCCTCAAGCGGGCGGCGGTATCGCTTGCTCAGGAATGGAGGAGCGACAAGGCAATGCGTCAGCTTCAGGCAATGCTTATCGTCGCTGACGCGCAGGAGCTTCTTATAGTATCCGGCACGGGAGAGGTGATCGATCCTGACGACGGGATCGCTGCGATTGGCTCAGGCGGAATGTACGCGCTTGCAGCGGCAAAGGCGCTCAAGGAGAACACGCAGCTTACCGCGCGGGAGATCGCTGAAAAGTCGCTCATCATCGCATCCGGTATATGCGTTTATACAAACGGGAATATTTCAGTGGAGGAAGTCTGATGCTGACGCCCAAAGAAACAGTCGAAGCACTCGACAAATATATAATCGGTCAGGACGAAGCAAAGCGCGCCGTCGCGATTGCGCTCAGAAACCGCTATCGCCGCGCGAAGCTTGCACCTGAGCTGCGCGAGGAGATCACGCCAAAAAACATCATTATGGTCGGCCCTACGGGCGTTGGCAAAACCGAGATCGCACGCAGGCTTGCCAAGCTTGTCGATGCGCCGCTCGTGAAGGTTGAAGCCACCAAATTCACGGAGGTCGGTTATGTCGGACGCGACGTGGATTCCATGATACGGGATCTTGTGGAGGCGTCAATACGCCTGTGCAAGGACAAGAAGATGGCGGAGGTACGCATGGTTGCGGATGCCGCGGCGGAACAGAAAATAATCGATCTGATCGTTCCGATAGAGCGCAAAAAGACCACCGCGCAAACGATGAACCCCATACAGCTTCTTCTTGGCGCGGGTGCTGAGAACGACCAGCCGGAGCTTACCGAAGAAGAGAAACAGCGTCACATGACAAAGCGCGAAGAGGTTGCGGGAAGACTGCGCGCCGGACTTCTTGAAGACGAGCTGATCGAAGTTGAAGTGGAGCAAAGCCAGAACGGCAGCGACGCGATGCTTGCCATGGGCATTGACATAAATCTAAACGAGATGATGAGCGGAATACTTCCGACAAAGAAGAAAAAACGCAAGGTCACAGTGAAGGAAGCGCGCCGCATACTCGCCCAGGAGGAAGCCGAAAAGCTCATCGATATGGATGAGGTGACGAGGGAAGCAATCGAGAAAGCGGAACAGGACGGTATAATTTTCATCGATGAGATCGACAAGATAGCCGGCGCGCAGCATGCTTCATCGGGACCTGATGTTTCGCGCGAGGGCGTGCAAAGGGATATCCTTCCGATCGTTGAGGGATGCACAGTGAACACAAAATACGGGCCTGTCAAAACCGATTACATGCTTTTTATTGCAGCCGGTGCGTTCCATGTGTCAAAGATCTCTGACCTCATTCCGGAGTTGCAGGGGCGTTTTCCGATAAGGGTGGATCTTGCCGCGCTTACGGTGGAGGATTACAGGCGTATCCTCTCACAGCCTGAACACGCCATAATAAAACAGTATGCGGCTCTTCTCAAAACCGATAATATCGTCCTTGAGTTCACGGACGGAGCGCTTGAGGAGATCGCGAAGCTTGCGTATGCGGCGAACGAAACCTCGGAAAACATCGGGGCGAGGCGACTGCATACGATAATCGAAAACCTTCTTGACGATATATCTTTCAATGCGGGCGGCGACTATCCGCTCACAAAAGTCACAATCGACGAAGCTTATGTGAAGGAACGCATGAGCGGCCGGTACGAGGAGCAGGACCTCGGCAGGTTTATCCTCTAAAGCCGTGAAGCGACTTGTTCATCAACTCGTATTACCGCTTATTATGGCCATGCTGACAGGCTGCATGGCCGTTGCGGATACAGCGAACATATATTCACAGGAAGAGCTCGACAGCCTTGCGCTTGTTGAAAACGAATCCGCGCAGGAGGAACAGCCGGAGGTGATCGATATCACGCCGTGCCCGACGGTGAGCACGACGCCTTACAAGGTGCATACCGCCGTACAGGCGGCAACTCCTTCTCCGGACAAGCCTTCACCAACGCCGGAAATCACGCCTTCACCAACGCCGTCAGCTTCAGCCGAGCCGTCTCCTTCGCCGACACATGAATATAAGATAGACGAGTACAGCGAATATAAAGCCGGATATATCAACGCCGGAAGCGCCAACATGCGCAAAGGCCCCGGGACAAAATACGATATCATCCGCGAGCTTGGCAGAAACGCGAAAATAACCATTACAGGCGAAAGCGGAGACTGGTACAGGATAAAGATCGATGATGACCGAGGTTATGTGCTCAAGCAGTTCGCCGAATTCGGTTCACCTGCAACGGCGACGCCCAAACCGCAGTCGACAGCCACGGCAAAACCGACTTCGACCCCGACACAGACGCAAAAGCCTTCCGGGAACGGATCGTTTTCCGACGCGAACGGATTCACCGCGGATGAGCTCATGCTTATCGCGCAGGTCGTGCACAGGGAGGCAAACGGCAGCTCGATTGAAGCACAGGCGGCTGTTGCAAACGTGATATATAACAGAATAAAAAGCTCAGGCTTCCCCGATACGGTCAAAGGCGTGATATTCCAGAAATACCAGTTTTCAGTCGCCAATGACAGCATATATTCCGTCACGCCGTCTGCCACGGCGGTGGCGGCTGTGAAACAGATATTTGTCAACGGAGATATGCTGTTGCCGGAAAACGTGTTGTATTTCAGGTCTTCGTCAAAGGGAACGTCATGGAGCGCATTTACATATTATGCGACATATGGCGGTAACAGTTTCTTTTATAAATAACAGGGGTGTAATATGCTCAATATCGTGCTTGTCGAGCCCGAAATACCCGAGAACACCGGCAATATATCGCGTACCTGCGCAATTACGGGGGCAAGGCTGCATCTTGTGCGTCCGCTCGGCTTTTCGGTTGACGACAAACATCTCAAACGCGCGGGACTTGATTACTGGAAGTATCTCGACGTCAGTTATTATGACTCATACGAAGAAGTTGAGAAAAAGAATCCGGGAGGCCGTTTTTATTTAACATCAACACATGCCGTGCGCTCCTATTGCGATGTGAGCTACAGCGATGGCGACTTTCTCGTTTTCGGCAAGGAAACCGCCGGGCTCGGGCAAGCGCTTCTCGCATCAAGAGCGAAAGACACAATACGCATTCCGATGCTTGACGAGAGACGCTCGCTGAACCTGTCAAACGCCGTGGCGATCGTATTATATGAGGCGTTGAGGCAGACAGGCTTTCCCGATATGGCCTGATGAGGACAAATTTGAAAATAATCGCTCAAACAGGCACTTTTTCGCTTGACATGTCAGGCTCGATTCGATAAAATAATATCCGCGTGTTCTGCAGGATGGATGTATGCAGCCACTAGCCCCGGCGGCATGGAGACTTTCTGCGCGAGCGATCATCAAATTATTACCTTCAGGAGGATTAGCCATGAAGACCTATATGGCAAAGGGCGAAACCCTCGAGCGTAAGTGGTATGTTGTTGATGCGAACGACATGGTGCTCGGTCGTCTTGCTTCACAGGTTGCCGCTATACTGCGCGGGAAAAACAAGCCCATATATACTCCGCATGTTGACACAGGCGATTTCGTCATCATCATCAACGCGGACAAGGTCAGGCTTACCGGACGTAAGCTCGATCAGAAACTTTACAGACATCACACAGGTTATCCCGGAGGACTTAAAGAGGTTCCTTATCGCGATCTTCTCGCGAAGAAGCCTGAGTTCGCCGTATATGAGGCGATCCGCCGCATGATGCCCAAGGGTCCCCTCGGCAGCAAGATGCTCAAGAAGGTCCGCATTTATGCAGGACCGGAGCATGATCATGCCGCCCAGATGCCCGAGACGCTCGTGCTCAAGTAAGGGGAAGGAGATAAGATTATGGCAAACATCACTCAGTATCTCGGAACCGGAAGACGTAAGTCATCCGTTGCCCGCGTTCGTCTGCTCCCCGGAACCGGCGCCATCACCGTCAACAAGCGCGACCTTGAGGATTATTTCGGACATGAGACCCTCAAGATGATCGTCCGTGAGCCCCTTGTGCTCACTGAGACCTCAGCGAAGTTCGACGTGGTTGCCAACGTTCACGGCGGCGGCACGACCGGTCAGGCCGGTGCAATCCGTCACGGCATAGCCCGCGCTCTGCTCATCGCAGATCCGGAGCTTCGTTCCGCCCTTAAAAAGGCCGGTTATCTGACCCGTGACCAGAGAATGAAGGAAAGAAAGAAGTACGGCCTCAAGGCCGCACGTCGCGCACCGCAGTTCAGCAAGCGTTAACTTTGTTTTGCGCTCATACAGCCTCCGCTTCATGCGGAGGCTGTTTTTATGGTGCAGAAAGGTTTTTTTGACCATAAAAAAGGATTTTGCAAAAAAACGAAGAAAATAACGCCAATAATACAAATATATCGGAGGCAAAGCATGGAAGACGATATTACGAGAGGGTTCATGAGGGAGCATGTTGAACAGCTTGAAGCGGACACGCTTTCGCCTTATGCTACACTTTCAAGAAATACTCGCGGGCGTGAGAAACCTATCGATCCATGCCCGCTGCGCACGGATTTCCAAAGGGACCGCGACAGGATAATCCATTGCAAATCATTCAGAAGGCTGAAACATAAGACGCAGGTGTTCCTTTCGCCGGCAGGGGATCATTACCGCACCCGTCTCACGCATACGCTTGAGGTCAGTCAGATCGCGCGCACGATCGCGCGCGGCCTGCGCCTCAACGAAGACCTTACCGAAGCGATCGCACTGGGGCATGATCTCGGACACACGCCGTTCGGCCATGCCGGCGAAAGCGTTCTCAATGATCTGGTGCCGGGAGGTTTCGAACATAACGTGCAAAGCCTCAGGGTCGTCGAAAAGCTTGAGAACGAGGGCGAAGGCCTGAACCTGACATTTGAGGTGCGCGACGGCATTCTCAACCATTCCGGCGGCGGCGTTCCGTTGACGCTTGAAGGAAAGATAGTCAGCCTGTCGGACAGGATCGCCTATATAAATCATGATATTGATGACGGCATACGCGCGGGCGTAATAACCGAGGAAGAGCTTCCGGACGACTGTACGGAGATCCTCGGACATTCGCACGGTAAAAGGATAAACACGCTGATACTCGACGTGGTTTACGGCTCGTATGGCAAAAACGATATAATCATGTCGCAGGATGTTAAAGAGAAATTTTTGAAACTCCGCTCATATATGTTCGACCATGTTTATCTGAACGCTGCGGCCAAGCGCGAGGAAGGCAAGGGAAAGCATGTTGTCGAGCAGCTTTACAAGTATTATCTTGCGCACCTTGACCTTTTGCCGGATGACTTTACCAAGTTCATAGACGAGGATGGGAAAGAGCGCGTTGCGGCTGATTATATCGCCTGTATGACGGACAGATACGCCGTCAACGATTATGAGAACAGGTTTGTGCCGAGAGAATGGGTTTGATATTTTTTAACCGAAGCAGGAATTGTTGATTTTTCGTGGAAAATATCAACTTACGGAATTTTGAGAAAGGAGCGGTATGATGTCGAACTTCCCTGAAGAATGGCTCAACGAGCTCCTTGCCAAAACCGATATTGTATCCGTCGCTTCGGATTATACAGCTCTTTCTCCAAAGGGCGGACGTTTCTGGGGATGCTGTCCGCTCCACAATGAAAAGACGCCGTCGTTTTCCGTGCAAAGCGAGAAGCAGATGTTTTATTGCTTCGGCTGTCATGCCGGCGGCGGGGTGATAAACCTTGTGATGAAGGTTGAAAAGGTCTCTTTTTCAGAAGCGGTCACGATGCTTGCCCAGCGGGCCGGAATGGAGCTTCCGGATGAGATAAACGATGAAAAATTGCGTGCCGAGCGGGCATATAAGGACAAGCTTTATGCGGTTTGCAAGGCTGCTGCGCGCTTTTATCATGAAAAATTGAAAAGCGACGCAGGAGAGCAGGCGAGAAAATATCTGAAAAAAAGAGGCGTTGAATGGGAAACCGTTGTGCGCTTCGGCCTCGGGTTCGCACCGGATTCATGGGATGAAGTTTCCGGATACTTGAAGAAGAAGGGCTTTACGGACAGGGAGCTTATAGACGCGGGCGTTGCGATACGCAACAAAGCAGGGGACGGCTGCTATGACGCATACCGGGGACGGCTGATTTATCCCATAATTGCCACCAACGGACGTGTGCTTGGCTTTGGTGCGCGCACGCTCAAGAAGGACGAGCAGCCTAAGTACATCAACACCGGCGATACGCCCATATACAACAAACGCAATAACCTATATGCCATGAATATGCAGAAAGGCCTCAAGGGAGAGCTGATCATGGTTGAAGGCTATATGGATGTGATAAGCCTCCATGCGGCAGGCATATCAAATGCAGTGGCTTCGCTGGGCACTGCGATGACACAGTCTCAGGCTAGGCTGGTGAAGCGCTTCACAGATAAAGTGTTCCTGTGCTATGACGGGGACAGCGCCGGTCAGAACGCCACGCTCAGAGGTATCGATATTCTGGGTCACGAAGGACTTGACGTGCGCGTGATCAAAATCCCGGACGATCTTGATCCGGATGATTATGTGCGAAAGTACGGGAAAAATGCCTTCCTTAAGCTGCGTGACACGGCGATGACCGGAAACGGTTTCCGCCTTGCAAACATGGCGGAAAGCTTTGATCTGATGAGTGAGAACGGGCGTGAAGCTTTCGCCGTGAAGGCCTGCGCTTTCATAGGCACGCTGCAGCCTGTGGAGAAGGACCGCTATATTCCGTTCGTTGCAAGAAAAACAGGTATTCCCGAGGATACCATCCGCGCGCAGTGCGGAGTTGCCGCCGGGGCGACTGAGAATACCGTTGGAAAAATCCGGAATACTAGGAGCAGGCGGGACGCAGAGATGCTTCCTGAGACGGATAAGACCGAGCGAACGCTTGCCGCGTGTATGCTTGGCAGCGCCGAGGCGGCAGCACATGTGAGCGCGAGAATGGCGGCGGAAAACGTGGCGTTCACAAACCCAGGCCTTGCGGAGTTTGCCGAGGCGATTTTGTTGGCGTATGCCGGGGGGAACGCCTCGCCGGACATGCCGTCGCTGATCGCGGGCCTTAAGGACCCGGACGCCGCCGCATCGGTATTTGCCGATGATTCCATTGCGGACAACGCCGAAACTGTTGCGGATGACTGTATAAAAACGCTTGTGCGGCGCGAAATCGAGCAGCGGATAAAGGAACTTACCGATGAGTACAACAACAGCAAAAACATGGAAATGATTGAACAGATAAACAAACTGCAAATAAAACTTACGAGATACAAATAAAAGCAAAGGGAGTGGGCGCATTGGACGGCAAAGAACCCAAGATGAACAAGGTAGAGGAACTCATAGAACGCGGCAAGGCTAAGGGCGTACTGACTTATAAGGAAGTCATGGATACCCTTGAGGAGATGGAGCTTGATTCCGACCAGATCGAGAGGCTCTATGACAGATTTGAGTCCCTCAATATCGACATCGTTGAAGAAGAGGCAGAGGTCGCAGAGGATATAAGCGACGATACCACCGAAATCGAGGATACATCGGCAACGGAGGGCGTCGCAATTGACGATCCTGTGAGGATGTATCTTAAGGAAATCGGCAAAGTTCCTTTGCTTTCAGCCGCAGAGGAGATCGATATAGCAAAGCGCATGGCCGACGGCGATCAGGAGGCGAAGCAACAGCTTGCGGAAGCCAACCTGCGTCTTGTCGTGTCGGTTGCCAAACGCTATGTCGGCCGCGGAATGCTTTTCCTTGATCTCATTCAGGAGGGCAATCTGGGCCTCATAAAGGCTGTGGAGAAGTTCGATTACAGGAAGGGCTATAAGTTTTCAACCTATGCTACATGGTGGATAAGGCAGGCGATAACCCGCGCGATAGCCGATCAGGCCCGCACCATACGAATACCTGTGCATATGGTCGAAACGATAAATAAGCTTATCCGTGTGAACCGTCAGCTTTTGCAGGAATATGGGCGCGAGCCGCGTCCGGATGAGATCGCGGCGGAGATGGGTATCTCGGAGGAGAAGGTGCGCGAGATAATAAAGGTCGCGCAGGAGCCTGTTTCCCTTGAAACCCCTATCGGAGAGGAAGAGGACAGTCATCTGGGCGACTTTATAAAGGATGACGATGCGCCGGCGCCGGACGATATGGCTTCCTTCACGCTTTTGAAGGAACAGCTTATGGAGGTGCTTGACACACTCACCCCGCGAGAGGAAAAGGTGCTGCGTCTGCGCTTCGGACTAGACGACGGCAAGGCGCGCACGCTTGAAGAGGTCGGACGCGAGTTCAACGTTACGCGCGAGCGCATACGCCAGATCGAGGCGAAAGCATTGAGAAAACTGCGCCATCCGTCACGCAGTAAGAAACTCAAGGACTTCCTTGAATAAGGAATAGCACAATAATAAGTCCCTCCGGTATATGCCGGAGGGATTCGTTTTATCGCTTATTTGCCGTCGATATGACGCTCCTTCATTCTGATGAGCCAAAACACGAACACCGTCACTGTTGCGGCGAAGAAAATCCCGATGCAGATATAAAGCACGATGTTGGGCTTTTCGCCGTCTGACGTCTGCGTATGTAATTCCGCGGTATTATCTTCGGCTGTTATCGGACTGCTGATCTCAAGATATACCATATCGCCGTAAACACCGGAGAGCAGGGCGTACATTTCATCATAGTTTTCTTCGGTCACATCGACCACTACGCGCATCTCATAACCGCTTTCACCGAAGCCGGTAACGCCGTTGTCGTCTGATATCCAGCCGATGCCGACGCCGACGATTTTTTTATCGGATATATAGCCTGCGGTTATCTGCTGCTGCGCGACGAACATATCTTTATGCGAATAGCTGCATTGAACAAAAAACACATCCTCGGGATAGTCTGTGAGCGCGAGTATTTCACTTTCGCGTTCCCGGGAAAGCTGTGTGAGAAGCACGCCGCATTTGCCGCTGGTTTGATCATAGAAAACGCCGCCGACATCTTCGGGATAACCTTCTGTCTCCCAAAGCGAGGACAGCGCGTTTGCCGCGTCGGCCCCGTCTGCAAGCACAGGAATATATATTAGCGTGATAATGAGCGCCGCAGCAATGGCAATGAATCTTTTCATAAGCAATTACCTTTCAATGGTTTATATCATTATAGCATAACGCATTTGGCTGCGTGCGGTTGCCATAAAAAAATATGTGTGATAGAATGAACCCGTTTTGGGAGTGACATAAAATGAAAAATCTTGACTTTACAAGGGGAAAAATCGTTGCCCCGCTTTTGGAATTTGCCGTACCGGTGCTGCTGGCGCTTTTTCTTCAGGCTATGTACGGCGGCGTGGACCTTTTCATCGTGGGACAGTTTGCATCATCCGCAGATGTATCCGCGGTTTCAACCGGCAGTCAGATAATGCAGACGATCACCGGCGTAATCGTCGGTATTGCGGTGGGAACAACCGTGCTTCTCGGCCAGCGGATAGGCGAGGGAAACAGTGAAAAAGCAGGCGACGTCGTCGGCGCAAGCATTTGCCTTTTCATTGCGATCGGCGTTGTGCTAACGCTTGTCATGACGCTGTGCGCAAGCCCGTTCGCACGTTTGATGCAGGCGCCTGAGGAGGCGTTTGAGCAAACCGTTTCATATGTGCGCATTTGCTCACTCGGGGCGGTGTTTATCATTGCATATAACGTGCTTGGAAGTATCTTTCGCGGAATGGGCAATTCAAAAATACCGCTCATCACGGTTTTGATTGCCTGTGTTTTCAATATAGTCGGCGACTATGTGCTTGTGGCGAAGCTTGGCATGGGCGCTTCCGGCGCGGCTTTGGCAACAGTGGCGGCGCAGGCGATAAGCGTGCTGATCTCCGCGCTTGTTATAAGACGTCAGCCGCTTCCGTTTGCATTTTCCAAAAAGAACGTCCGCTTTGAGATGGACACAATAAAGGGCGTTGTGAAGCTTGGGGCGCCCATCGCACTTCAGGATGCGCTTGTGAGCGCCTCATTCCTCGTAATACTGGCGATCGTAAACTCGCTGGGACTTATTGCGTCCGCTGGAGTCGGCGTGGCAGAGAAGGTCTGTGCGTTCATCATGCTGATGCCTAGCGCGTTCAGTCAGTCGATATCCGCTTTTGTGGCGCAGAATATCGGCGCAGGAGAGCCGCAGCGCGCAAAGAAGGCGCTCTTTACCGGCATCGGTATTTCGCTCGCATGCGCCGCGTTCATTTTCTATGTTTCGTTTTTCCACGGGGACGCGCTTTGCTCGATATTCGCAAAGGATGCGGATGTGATCGCCGCGGGGGCGGACTATCTTCGCGCATACGCGATCGACACGATATTTGTTTCGATCATGTTTTGCATGATCGGTTATTTCAACGGATGCGGAAAAACGCTCTTCGTGATGCTTCAAGGCATCGCGGGAGCGTTTCTTGTGAGGATACCGGTATCGTTTATTATGAGCAGAAGCGCCAATGTCACGCTTTTCAAGGTCGGTCTTGCGACGCCGTGCTCCACCGTTTTGCAGATAATACTTTTTGTGGCATATTATATCGTGCTTTCGCGCAAGGAGAAAACGGGTATTATTTCCTGACGACTGCACTTCCGCCGACACGGATCACCGGGGTGTTTCCTGCTTTGAAGGTAAGCACGGAATAGATCTTTGACGGCTTACCCATAGCTTCGCCCTGCACAAAAAGATTCTGTTTGCCGGGTTCGACCAATCCGCGGCGATAAAGATACCATGTCAGCGCGCCGTTTGAGGTGCCCGTCGCGGATTCTTCGTCAATGCCATACAACGGAGCGAAATTGCGGCAATATCCCGTCGCACCCGCGCCAAAGGCGCATGCGTGTACGCCGGTCACTTCGTATTTTTTGGAAAGCTCGCTTATCGCGGCAAAATCCGGCTCCATACGCGCAAGCAGCGCACGGTCCCTAAGAGGGAGCATTATATCAGGAAGACCGGCGTTAACAATTGCCGGGCGAAGATCCCCGCACGCATCGCGCGGAAGAGCATACATTTCAAGCAGCAACGCGGCGTCATCGTCGGGAAGCTCCATGGATTCATTCGGCTGCGCCATATCAAGCCAAACAAGGCCGTTGCTGATATCGACGTTTATATCGCCTGCGCCTGTGTGCGCCACATATGAACGCCCCTCTTTGATCATCCCTTTTTTGAGCATAAGTGAAAATGAACCGACGGTTGCGTGACCGCAAAGCGCCACTTCTTCCACAGGCGTGAAATAACGGATCCTGAATGATTCGTCATCAAGCGGAAGTATGAAGGCGGTTTCGGAATAGCCCACTTTTGCAGCCACGGCACGCATCTCGTTTTCAGTCGGCAGGGCTTCGTCATATATGGCGACGCCGGCCGGGTTGCCGCCGAACGGCACATCCGTAAAAGCATCAACTGTATACAGTTCCATGAAGGCCTCCTTCGAATTATTGTATAGATGATAACATATATTCTCTTGAAAAGCTATTGACACGGACGGGCGAATGCGATATATTGCTTATGTTAGTTATGACTAACTAAAGAACGGAGACGCATAATGAAAAGAAGAAGTGATGAAGCGCGCACGCTGTGCGATCTTGAAATAGGCGGGAAAGGCCATGTGAAAGCCGTCGATTCGCAGGACAAGCGCATGCGAAGGCATATTACGGATATGGGTATAACGCCCGGTACGGAAATAACGCTTGTCAAGGAAGCGCCGATGGGGGACCCTGTTGAGATCGCGCTTCGCGGTTATACGATGTCGCTGAGAAAAGCGGATGCAGAAACGATACTTCTTATGAGCGCCGAGGAACACGGCCGCTGGCATGAAAAAACGGAAAAAGCAAAGGCGGAGTTTGAACGCCGCGCCTCAGTAAGCCTCGCGCAAACGGAGAGCGGCGAAAGCGACGAAGCGGAACACAAAAAAGCGGCGGAGCTCACCGCGTTCATAATTGACAATGATGGCTGCTGTGAGAACAAAAAAAGCGATTACTGCCCGTGCGAGGTTTTTGGCGATGACGGAGGCCCGGTCAGACTGGCGCTTGTCGGCAATCCAAACTGCGGCAAAACTACGCTTTTCAATGCGATGACGGGCGCGAAAGAATATGTTGGCAACTGGCCTGGCGTTACGGTTGAAAAAAAGGAAGGGAAGATAAAGAACAGTCTCAGCCGCGCGAAAAACGGCGGCGAAAGATCGCTATGTACGATGGGTCACGACATGACGGTCGTTGATCTGCCGGGAATATATTCGCTTTCACCCTATTCCATGGAAGAGATAGTGGCGCGGGATTATATCATCAACGAGAAGCCAGAGGCAATAATCAACATTGTCGACGGAACAAATCTTGAACGCAATCTTTATCTCACGATACAGCTTCTTGAGCTTGAGCGCCCGATGATAATCGCGCTCAATATGATGGACGAGGTCGAAAAGCACGGCGACAGGATCGACTGCGAAAAGCTTTCGCTTGAGCTGGGCATACCGATCGTTCCCATAAGCGCCAGAACGGGCGAGGGCATAGACGATCTGATCGACGGGCTGCAAAAGCTTATCGAAGCGGCTCATGCGCAGTTCCATGAGGGCTTCAATATAGAACCTGATGATGTGTATGACGATTTTACGCATATGCAGCACCATCTTTTGGGCGGGATCGTGGACAGCTACGCAGATGCGGCAGGGTTGCCGAAGCATTGGACGCAGATCAAGCTCCTTGAAGGGGACGAGCGTGTAAGAACAGCCCTTGCATTGCCTCAGGATGTGAAAAAACAAGTTGACGATATCGTTTCGGCATATGCTGCGGCGAATCCGTTCGGCGACAACGAGAGCATGGTCGCGGACAGCCGGTATGCGTATATAGAGAAGGTCACAGCGGCGGCGGTGGAGCGCGGCGTGAAGCCAAGCACGGCGGACAAAAGCGCGAAGATCGACGCCTTCCTCACAAACAAATGGCTCGCGATCCCGCTGTTCCTGCTTATTATGGGGATCATATTCGCGCTGACGTTCTCGACAGTCGGCGCTGCGCTTTCAGACGCCGTCGGAGGGCTTATTGACGAGGGCTTCACTCCGATCGTACGCGGCACTCTTGAAGCGGCGGGCGCAGGCACATGGTTCGTGAGCCTCATATGCGACGGTATAATCAAGGGCGTGGGCGGCGTACTTACGTTTTTGCCGCAGATCGCGCTGTTGTTCTTTTTCCTTTCCATACTTGAGGACAGCGGTTATATGAGCCGTATAGCATTTATTATGGATAAGCCGATGCGGCGTTTCGGGCTTTCGGGCAAAAGCTTTATTCCGCTGCTGATGGGGTTTGGCTGCACTGTGCCGGCCGCGATGGGCGCGCGTACAATGGATAATCAGCGCGACAGGCGCATGACCATCCTTCTGCTGCCGTTCATGAGCTGTTCGGCAAAGCTACCCGTATACGGCCTCATCGCCGGCGCTTTCTTTGATAAATATCGCGGACTTGTGATATTGAGCCTTTACGTTTTCGGAATGCTCATCGGCATACTTTCGGGACTTCTGTTCCGAAACAAACTGTTTGAGAAGGGCGATGCACCGTTTGTTATTGAACTTCCGCCATACAGGCTGCCATCTGCAAGAAACGTGTTTACGCATGTTTGGGAGCGCGTGAGCCACTTCATTGAAAAGGCAGGGACCATAATACTGGCGATGTCGGTGATGATCTGGTTCCTTGAGAGCTTCGATTTTTCATTATCAATGGTGCATGAAGCAGGGGAGAGCATAATCGGAAAAATCGGCTCGTTTATCGCTCCGGTTTTTGCTCCGTTAGGCTTTGGCTCGTGGCAGGCAAGCGTTGCGCTCATCACGGGCGTGGTTGCAAAAGAAGCCGTCGTAAGCACACTTTCAATGTTTGCAGGTTTCACGGCAAGCGCAGGCGGCGAGGTGGTAAGGAGCGCGCTTTCGGGCGTGTTCACACCTGCCGCCGCATACAGCTTCCTTGTTTTCGTGTTGTTATATACGCCTTGCATTGCGGCGGTAACCACAATGCGGCGTGAGCTTGAAAGCAGAAAATGGACGGCGTTCGCGGTTATTTGGCAGCTTGGCGCGGCGTGGTGCGCATCGTTCCTGACGTATAATATAATCGCGGCATTTACGGGTGAGCTGAAAATGGCTAACGTGTTCATCGGCGTTGCCGTGATCATAGCGATATACAGCATATATTGCATCGCAACACACATAAAGCACAGGGGATGCGGATGCGGAGCGTGCGGCGGATGCCAAAATTCCTCACACTGTTCACAAAATAAGTGTAATAAGCAGCAGGAAAATATGGTATACTCGAAGAAAGCAATAACCAGCACCGCAAGCAACAAAGGTGCGCGAAAGGGGTAAGAAGATGAAGATCTCGATCATTGGCAAAAACATCGAAGTTTCGGATTACCTCCATGACTTGATCACAAAAAAGGTGGGCAAGCTGGACAAGTATTTCCCAGAGGACACCGAGGCACATGTTACCCTGGCGGTGGAACGCAACCGCCATATCGTTGAAGTCACGATTCCTTATGCGGGCGGTATAATCCGCGGCGAGGAAACCTCTGGCGATATGTATGCGTCGGTGGACAATGTCCTGGCAAAGCTTGAAAAGCAGATTGTCCGTCATCGCACGAAGCTTGAAAAAAACCTTAAAGCAGGTGCGTTCAAAGCGCCGGAGCCTGTGTTCAATGAAACATTCGACGAGGAGGATCTCGAAGAAAAACCTGCCCAGGTCGTCAAAATCAAGCACTTTGACATAAAGCCCATGACGGTTGACGAGGCCATGCTTCAGCTTGAGCTTCTTGGCCATTCATTCTATATGTTTACAAACGGCGACACTGGCGTAATCAACGTCCTTTACAAGCGCAAGGACGGAAACTACGGCCTTATCGAACCGGAAAACTGAATATATACATAGATTATACATTCGAAGCGGCGCGTCAGCGCCGCTTTTTTAATGCGTAAAACAGTGCTAAAATGTGCAGAAATACATCTTAAACGGCAATACTGTGTTAATAATTATAAATATTCGGGGTTGACGAACAACGACAAAGGTTTATAATTATAAATCGTTACGCATGATTATAATTTGCGAAAGCAGGTATTTACAATATGAAGATGTGGGCTGGACGGACGGACGGCAAGGTTGACGAAACGGTGAATGCACTCAATGCGTCTATCGGTTTTGACAAAAAAATCCTCGGCGAGGATATCAGGGGATCGATCGCGCATGCGAACATGCTGCACAAGATCGGCGTACTTACGGACGCAGAACATGACGTGATGATCAAAGGACTTGCCGCAATAAGGGATGATGTGGCTTCCGGCAGAACGGAGGTTGATCCTGATGCTGAGGATGTGCATACGTTTGTTGAGGCAGAACTAACTTCGCGTGTCGGACAGCCCGGCAAAAAGCTGCATACTGCGCGCAGCCGCAACGATCAGGTTGCGCTTGATATGAGACTTTATACACTTCGTGCGGCGGATTCTGTGTCAGGCGGGCTTCACGAGTTTGCAAATGCGCTTTGCGAAGTGGCGGCGAAGAACACGCATACCGTCATGCCGGGATATACGCATATGCAGCGCGCGCAACCGGTTACGCTTGCGCTTCATCTTATGGCGTATGCGCAGATGATGATACGCGATATCTCAAGGCTTACAGACAGCAAGAAACGCACGGCGATATCGCCTTTGGGCGCCGGCGCGCTTGCGGGAACAACGTATCCGCTTGATCGCGAGATGGTAAGTAAGGAGCTTGGCTTCAACGGCGTTTCGGAAAACAGCATGGATGCCGTGAGCGACCGCGATTTCGTGGTTGAAATGCTTGCCGATCTGTCGCTTGCGATGGTACATCTTTCAAGGTTTTGCGAGGAGATGGTTTACTGGAGCAGCTGGGAATTCCGTTATGTCACATTTTCGGACAGCTTCACCACCGGAAGCTCGATAATGCCTCAGAAGAAGAATCCGGATGTGGGCGAGCTGATTCGCGGCAAGACAGGGCGTGTGTTCGGCGACCTTATGACGATGCTTACGACCTTGAAGGGCCTTCCTATGGCATATAACAAGGATATGCAGGAGGATAAGGAAGCGCTCTTTGACGCAGTGGAAACGGTTGAGGTGTGTCTTGCGGTGCTGCCTGAAATGATACGCACGGCGACGTTCAACGTTGAGAACATGAAAGCCGCGGCGAGCGCGGGCTTCATAAACGCAACGGATTGCGCAGATTATCTTGTAAGGCACGGAATGCCCTTCAGGGACGCATACAAAGTGACGGGTCAGCTTGTGAACCGCTGCACGGAACTTAAATGCACCATGGAGACGCTGCCGCTTGAAGAATACAAGAAGCTGTCCGGATTGTTTGAAAACGATGTATATGAGGCGATAGATCTTCTCACGTGCGTGAACGGACGAGGAGTATATGGCGGGCCGGCGCCCGAGCAAGTGGAAATTCAGATCGCAAACGCCGAGAACTGGCTTGCGAACAACTGAAAACAGAAAAGTAAAAGCCGGCGTTACGCCGGCTTTTGTTCTGCTTTGCGTTCTCAGGCGATCAGTGCTTCCACACGCTCAAAAAGATCGTTGATCGTCCTGATATGCTCCTCATCGTCGACGATGAGGTCAAATTCTTCCTCAACCTCAAGGATGATCTCCGTCATGTCCAGCGAATCGATCTTTTCCTCGCATGAGGATGGGTTCTTTACGATGTCATCTGCGCAAACGCCTGTAACTTCACTGACGATGCCGCAGATCCGTTCAAAATCCGACATTTAATGACCTCCGAATGATTGCTTATAAAAAATATGATATATTGCGCGCGAAGATGCGCGTTTAATGTATTTTAGCCTCAAAGAATAATTATGTCAAGCAACGGACAGGTCAAGAGCGTGATCGCGCGGGTACCGCATTTCATATTGAGCGAAATTACGGGCATTTCACTTTTCATATTCATTCCGATTGTATTATGGCTTTTTTTAGAATACAATATATGGTGTTATATGATCGATTGGAGGAAGACCCATGGATTCAAACAACAGGAACGGAAACAACAAGGACGAGAGCTTCGAAAAAAGCAGAAAAATCAAACTCATACTGTCCGTGGTTATATTCGCAGCAATAATCATCTATGCGATAGCTGATCCTACAGGTTTCAACGCGCTTATATCGCGTTTCCGCGGAGAGGATATAGAATCTGCAGAAACTGTCGGAGAGACGGCGGAAGCGAATGCTTCGCCTTCGGTCACTGCGGCAAACGGCAATTCGCATAACACAGCCGCGACGGCGGCGCCGAATGCTGCACTCAGCGGAAAGCTTGAGGTTTATTTCCTTGATGTGGGGCAGGGGGACAGCATATTTCTGCGCTCGCCGAACGGCAAGACCATGCTCATCGACACATCGGAAAGCAAGTATTACGATGTTATAGATTCGTTCCTGAAGGAACAGGGCGTCACGAAGCTCGACGCCGTCGTCGCCACCCATCCGCACAGCGATCATATCGGCGGCATGGCAAAGATAATCAGGAACTATGATATAGGTGTATTCTATATTTCACCGGTTGAGCATACCACCTCAACGTATGAAAATATGATCAGCGCGCTTGAAGAGAGAAATGTTGATACTGTGGCTGTTTATGCGGACGATATGAGCACGATCGCCTGGGATGATAACGTGACGGTCAGGGTGCTCTCGCCTTTCAAAAATCAGGATTACGATCTCAACAACTGGAGCATTGTGCTCAACGTCATATATGGAAGCACTTCCGTGCTGCTCACGGGCGACGCGGAGGAACCGGCGGAAACCGTGATGCTTGAAAAACTGCCTGCTGAATATTTCAAAGCCACGATTCTGAAACTGGGTCATCATGGATCGAGCACGTCTTCAAGCGCACCGTTCTGGAAGGCCGTATCACCGGAAGCCGTGGCCATCGAGGTGGGCGAAGGCAACGATTACGGTCATCCGCACAGGGAAACGCTTGAAATGCTTGCAAAATGGGGCGGCCCGGTATACAGGACGGATCTTAACGGGACTATACATTTTACTCTCGACGGGAAAAGCTATTCGGTGAAAACCGAAAAGTGAAGTTGATCAAGCATATTTGCCCTGTATCTGTTGCAAAATCTATACGCCCATTATAAAATATAGATACTGAACTATTGGGGAATGGAGGCTGCAGATGAGCGATTATGCTGAAAATTTCGGGTTGCGCCTGAGAAAACTCAGAACGGATAAAAGCGCACCTATGACACAGGAAAAGCTTGCGGAAAAACTCGGCATATCGCCGCAGGCTGTTTCCAGATGGGAGAACGGAGCCACGATGCCCGACGTTCCCCTGATACCGGAGATCGCCGGTATATTCGGTGTTACAACGGATTATCTGCTGGGAGTTGATGCGCGCAGCAAGAATGGGCAGATAAAGGCGATAATCGCGCGCGCTATGGGCGAAAGCCGCAGCAACAGCGCAAAGGACGCCGAAGAACACCGCAGCGCTCTCATGCGATCGATCAAGGTGCTGCGAGAAGGCCTTGAGCGATATCCCGGCGATTTCGAATTGACAATGGAACTCGGCCATGCGCTTTCAGAATACGGCATCACACAGAACTTCGCGGAAAACGGCGGCGGGCGCGCGATGTTTGAAGAAGCGATAAGCTTAATGGACCATATAGTCGAGAAGTGCGCAGACGAGGATAAAAGGATATCGGCAAAACTCGAGCGGGTGTATTTATACGGATATCTCAAGCGCGACGACGACGTAAAGAAATATGCAGGCGAGCTTCCGCTTGCATACGCATCGCGTGAGCTTGCGCTTGTTGAAGCGCTCAACAACACGGAAAGCGTTCGTGCGGCGGCGCAGGAATGTATCCCGTCATGCTTCAACATGATGTTCGGCGTTACATCAACGCTGCAATCGCTCAAAAACAAAAACGGTGAGTTCGTTTTCACACCGGATGAACAGATAGAAATCTCATACTCATTTATAAGAGCATACGAAGCCATTTACCGAGATGACTGCCGCACCGAATGGAACAGTTATCTTCTTACGCTTGCATATCTTCGCATAGCAAACGTTGAGCTTCGCAGAAGGAATGTTCCGGAAGGAATAAAAGCGCTGTGTCGTTTGACTGATATAATCATGCAGCCGTTTGAAGAACCGGATCGGACGGGCGGAATATCATTGTTCATCCATGAGCCGGATACGGAACAGATACGGAGCGCGTCGTCGATAATTGCAAAGAATATGCTGAAGCTCCTGAATATGGACAGCAGGTTCGATGCTGCAAGGGATGATGAAAGCTTTAAGAAAATCGTTGAAAGGCTTGCCTCGGCCCCGTCCGGTGAAGATAATCGATGCACAACAACCGTCATGACTGATGACGATTCATCAAATAAAGAATAACGCTCGTGTTCGGCCGAAAGGCCGATTGACGGAGCGCGTCATTTCAGATTTTCCATGATCTTCGCGACTTCATCTTCAGGAAGCTTCACGATCTCGCGGTCATATGTCATAAGGCCGTTGAGCTCATCCTCCACATCTGAAAGCTGAGTGTATATAGAAGCGGCAAGACCGTCCTGCTTCGCAGGTATAATTTCGGTTTCATAAAGCTTTCCGAATGCAGAAAGAAGCTCGTTGTCACTTTTGAAGCGTCTGTAGCCGAAATCCTTTCTGCTGAAGCAATGACCTTCAATACGACGGTTGTATCCGCCGAATTCGGAAAGAAGCACTGCCCTGCCGAGCCTGTCGCTTGTGAATTTGTACGGCTTGAAATAGACATGGAGACTTTGAACGTTACCGACATACTGGTCGTGCCAGCCGCTTGCGTGATCCACTGTACGGGTCGGATCGAGAGAAAGTATGTACTCGCGTATTCGCGCGGCGTCAAACTGGCCCCAGCCCTCGTTGAAAGGCACCCATAAGGAAACGCAGGGGCAATTGTGAAGCTGTTCGATCATTTCGTTGAGCTCGCGTATGTATTGAGAACGACCTTTTTCGTCCGAACGGCCGAAATGCGAGTAATGCTCGGAAGTGTCCGTCATATTCTTGCCGGTCAGTACAGGCGCGCCGACGGTCAGAGGGTTGTATGACGAGCCGCCGTTTGGCATATCCTGCCAAACCAGCATGCCAAGTCTGTCACAGTGATAATACCAGCGCATAGGCTCGATCTTTATATGCTTTCTCAGCGTATTGAATCCCATGCGCTTCATTGTCCGTATATCGTTTATCATGGCTTCATCGGAAGGCGCTGTGAGCAGACCGTCAGGCCAGTAACCCTGATCGAGCACTCCGTTGTTGTAATAAGGTGCGTTATTGAGGAAAAGGCGGGGGACGCCCTTTTCGTCATTTGAAACAGAGAACTTGCGCATCGCGAAGTAACTTGACACGCGGTCGTCGCCGGCACTTATCTCAAGATCATAAAGCTTGGGCGTTTCCGGGCTCCACGGCGTGAAGCCTTCAATGCTCATCCTGACAGGGGCACCGGTCACGCCGTGCGCTACGATATCGCCTGTGCGTATAACGCAGGGCAGCGGTTCGATGGAATTCGTCCAAACGGATATTTCCACGGCGCTTTCATCAAAACACGGCATGATATCGATCGATTCGATATATTTGTCGGGCACAAGCTCAGCCCATACGCTTTGCCAGATACCGCTTTGCGGGGTATACCAGATCCCGCCGCGTTTCGTTTTTTGTTTGCCGCGGGAGTGATATGAAGTATCGGTGCTGTCAGTCACACGCACGGCGATGCTGTTCTTTTGCTTGAGACATGAAGTCATATCAAAGGAAAACGCCGTGAAACCGCCTGTATGACGGCCCAGCTCATGCCCGTTGAGATACACTTCCGCCGTCTGATCCACGGCGCCGAAGTGAATAAGCGCGCGACCCTGCTGCCAGTTTTCAGGCATTGTAAATTCGCGCATATACCAAAGCGTTTCCTCTGGTTTGAGCGCGCGCGAAACACCTGAAAGTTCGCATTCGGGCGAAAACGGAACGATTATGTTTCCGTCCGGTTTTTCGGGAGCGTCATGCGTGAGTGTTATTGCATACCGCCAAATACCGTTCAGCGGAATATAGCTTTCGCGTCGCATCTGGGGACGCGGATACTCGGGCAGAACATTGTTTTCGTCAAGGGCCTTGCCCCAGCGTGTTTTCATGTATTCTTCCTCCGTCTGAGCATTGCGACAGGAATTGCGGTGAACAGGAGCACCGCGGCTGAAGCGAGGAAAATATACGGCGTCGGCACATCCTTGACGATTCCAAGCTCCGTATATGTTGCGCCGCTGCCCTTTATAACGGCCGAACCGATGAACGGGCCGATAACCATCGGGAGAAGCACCGCGAATATCATTCTTATGCCCTGGAACATGCCGACTTTGCCCTCGGGCGTATGATCGCGCACAGTTGCCGAAAGAGCCGCGGTGACAAGCATATATCCGCTCATCATAATTGCGCCTGAAACGGTAACGAAAACTGCGGAACGGGCAAAGAACATGAGGACGAGCCCGGCGAGCATTATGCCGGCGGCGGGAAGCACGCAGTTCAGTCTTCCGAGCTTGTCCATAAGTCCGCCCGAGAGCACGCTGACCGCAGAGGCGAATATGAGAACTATACCGAGTACGACGGCGTATGCGTCAATATGAAGATAATTTTGCAGGTATATGATCAGATACGGGAAAAACACCTGAACCGCAACTGAAAATATGCCGAAAGCGGCCAGCGCTGTGTAAAGCGCTCCGTTTTGCTTTATCACCAGTGGACGGAAGCCGTATATTATGTTGGAAAAGTAACGTTCATCGTGCTTTTTGAGCTGAGGCTCCCTGATGAGAAATATGCCTGTTATGCCGGTAAGGATCACCATAATGCCGAAGATCAGAAAAAACTCCTTCCAGCGGCCATTCTGCGTCATTCCGTCAAAAAGGCCGAATATGACGAGCATGGATATGAGCGGGAGCGTTGCAAGCACGCTTTCTGCGCGCCCGCGGTTTGATTCATCAGTTACGTCGGTTATATAGGCGTTAAAAGCCGCGTCGTTTGCGGTTGAGCCGAAGAAAGTCATCACGCAATCCATAGCGACCACAGATCCCGATGCAAGCGCGACTGCGTTTGCCGCCGGGAACCAGGATGCCATGTTTTCAACGCTTATGAATCCGAACGAAAGCGTTGATATGCCCCAAAGAATATATCCGGCACAAATGAAAACCTTGCGCTTTGCAAGCTTGTCCGACAACGCCCCCATAACGAGCGTTGTCAGCGTTGCTGCTGCGGCGCTTGCGGCAACCATAACGGCGATTGCCGTGGTATCCTGCGATATCGTGTTATAAAGATATACGTTGAAATACATGTTCTCGATCGTCCATGCAAATTGCCCGATAAGGCCGATGAGAATGAGAGTCGCCCAAATGCGCTTTTTAAGCTTCATATTTTGCCTGCCTTTCAGCCGATGAATCCACCGTCGACGCCGATTACCTGTCCTGTTATAAAAGCCGCGGCGGGGGAAGCGAGAAACAACATAACGCCGGCAACGTCTTCAGGCGTGCCCAGGCGGCAAAGCGGCGTCCTTTCGACAAGCATGTTCCTGTCGTTTTGGGAAAGTCTTTTGAGCATGTCCGTATCTATAACGCCGGGCGCGATACAGTTGACGCGAATACCCGACGGCCCGGTTTCCCTGGCAAGCGCTTTTGTGAGGCCTATCAGCGCGGCTTTTGAAGCGGAATATGCCGCCTCGCACGCGCCGCCGTAAACGCCCCACACGGAGGAAACATTGATGATCGAGCCGCGGCCGCGGCTTATCATATCGGGAAGAACCGCGCGGCATGTGTTATACGCACCGCGAGCGTTCACATCAAAAGTTCGCTGCCACATGTCAGGCGTTGTATCCGTGAAAAGAGCGTCGCAAGAGACTCCTGCGTTGTTTATCAGCACACTTATGTGTCCGAGCGCACGCTGCGCTTGATTCACCATATCGCGCACGCTGTTTTCATCCGCCACGTCACCCTCGACGATTTCTGCCATGACGCCTGCGGATGCAAATTGCGCGATCAATTCCCGGGCGGCGTCGCGGTTTATATTACAGCCCACGGCAACCCTGTATCCCGCCATGCCGAACGCTTTTGCGGCAGCGCGGCCTATTCCGCGGGAAGCTCCCGTAATAAACACTGTTTCAGCCATGATTACCTCCGCTTTAGCTTGCTTACAAGATAACATATATCGCCGCCGATTGCCATAAAAGCATGTTGAAGCCGGCATGTCGCCTGCCGACGGAAGCGGCGCACATAAGCTTACGCCGAGCGTCGCGCGGGATGAAACGAGCGGACACGCTATGCTTTGGGCGCGAGGCAGCTTGCAACCTCCTGCGTGATGAGCTCGATATAGCGCGCGATCTCAGGATTGGCGGCCTCGCCCCTTCGAACGAAAAGATACAGCCCCGTGAATTCATCCGATATGGGAAATGTGGCAAGCCTGTAGCGCTCGATGAGGGCGGACGGCATGCGGCAGCCGATTGAGAACGCGTCCGTCATTGAGACGATGCGGCAGCGCGTGTCCCGCTCGTCGATGGCGATGCGGTATTTGCAATTGATCACAGTGTCCGCGAGAATGCTTGCCGTTTCAACGAGCTTTGGCAGGCTCGAATAGCCGACATAAGGAAAATCCTTGAGGGCCGAAAGATCGGTGCGCGAATTTGAAAAAGCGCCGCTTTGCACAAGCGGGTGACCTTCGCGCAGATTGATGTTGAGCGTTACGTTGCCGATGTGCAACATGTCAAGCGCGCTGTTTGAGGCGGCATGGGCGGTCATGTCAAGCGCGTCAGGCGAAATGAGCGCCGCGAACACGTCAAGATCGCTGCGCCTAAGGGCAGCAAAGCCGTCATCGGGGGCAATGTTCACGCAGGAAAGCTCCGCGCGCGGCTCGCTTGAATACTCCGTCGCAAGGCGAATGAACGCCTCGACCATTGGCGCATAGCTCATCACGCCAAGGTTAAGACGGCGCGCGACGGATTCTCCCTCAAGCGCCTTTAGCGCGCCGAATTCGTTCAAAATGCGTTTTGCGTGCGGCAAAAAGCGCTCCCCCTGCTCCGTGAGCAGTACGCCCGTGCTCGTGCGCCTGAAAATGGCGTAGCCAAGCTCCTGCTCAAGCGAGCGGAGCACGCTGCTCGCGTGCGGCTGCGAAAGATAAAGCGTTTCCGCCGCGCGCGATATCGAGCCGGCCTTTGCCACCTCGAGCGCCACCGTGAGCTGCGATACATTCATTTTATCATCGCCTTTCCGCGAAAAGCACCGGCGGAGCCATGAAATCAGGCGGAGCTTTCGCATAAGCATACCGTGTATATCAAAGGTTATAACAGCCGTAAGCGGCGCCCCGGCAAACGGTGCCGGCGTCCGCGCGCGCGGCTTGATACGTTTGGACCTTGGCGCTTAACGCAAGGGGCGCCCGCCTGATTCGGGGACGCGCGAGCTGTTGAAACACGCCAAAGAAAAGCGTTATACCAGTATAAAAAACCGGAATTACAAATCGGTTCTGATTAATGATAACATAAATATACTCTATTGGACAGCGTTAACATAAAGAGCCGCAAACACTTTTTTGACGCGACGGAACAGAAACGAACAAAACTGAATATGTGGGAAAGGATCGAAAGTAATGGACGCTCAACTTATTATCTGTCTCGTGATTTTCGCCCTCACCATCGCAAGCTTCCTCTGGGGGAAGATATCGATGGCTGTGACGGCGCTTATCGCAATGATACTGTTGATGCTTACGGGGTGTATCACGGCTTCCGAAGCATTGGCGGGCTTCTCGAATTCAAATACCATCATAATGGCGAGCATGTTCGTCATTTCTGCCGGCTTCTCAAAGACGCAGATGGTAACAAGGCTTTCAAAACTTGTCGCGAGGGTGAGCAAAGGCTCATTCACAAAGGTGCTCGCCGGATATGTGCTTGTCACCTGCCTTATCGCACAGATCGTGCCAAGCGCAATGGCGGTGTTCAGCATCGTGTTCCCGCTGGCTGTCGGCGTGTGCAGGGAGATGGAAGTTAGCCCCTCAAAGATGATGTTTTCAATCGGCATCGTTGCCATTGCAACCGTGACCACGCTGCCTTTTGGGGCGGGCGCGGCGTATCCGGCGCAGTATAACGGCATTTTTGCAAGTCTGGGCGTGACGGAATATTCCTATAACTTCTGGGATATCTGCGTCGGCCGTATGCCTGCGCTTATCTTCATGGTGCTGTATGCGATATTCATTGCTCCCCGTTTCGCACCCGACAAGCCGGTGATTGCCGTTGCGGATGTTAAGCCCGTCGGCGTGCAGGCCGGCGCTGAAGCGCCCGTGCTCAAGCGCGGGCAGGAGATCACGGGCTACGTTGTGTTCTTCGGCGTGGTGCTGGGGCTTATACTCACGAGCATGAGGCTGATAAAGGTTCCCGTGCAGGGTGACGACGGAACCGTCACCATGACGGCGATAGACACATGCGTGTTCCCGCTGCTCGGCGCGATTATCATGGTCGCCGCCGGCATCCTCAAACCGCGCGAGGCATACGGTTCGATCGGCCTCGGCGGGATGGTGCTGCTTTATGTGGGCGTGCTGGCGCTTGCCACGGGCCTCACCAACACCGGCGCCGGCAGCCTTGTCGGCAACGCGATAGCGAGCCTCTTCGGCGCGAACGCCAACGGGTATGTGTTGGGCTTCGTGTTCTTCCTGGCGCCGTTCCTGCTCACGCAGGTGATGATGAATTGGGCGGTACTCAACATATTCTGTCCCATCGCGATCCTTACCTGCTCGGCCATAGGCGCAAGTCCGCTCGGGCCCACGCTGCTTGTCTGCATCGGCTCGCTCACCGCGTTCATGACGCCGCTGGCAACGCCTTCCGTTGCGATGTTCATGGGCATAGGCGGATATGACCAGAAAACGATGTTTAAGATGAGTTGGCTGCCGGCGCTGTGCATGTGTGTGCTCAACGTGCTTTGGGTGATGACGATTTTCCCGGCGTTCCCGGCATAAAAGGGCGTTTGCGGCTCCCTTGTCAACGCGGAACGGGCCGCCTGTACGGGCGGCAGACAGGAGACTATTATGTACGACACGATCAAGGCGGAAGCAGAGGGTATGCGCTCAGCGCTGTGCCAAAGGCGACGCGACCTGCACCGTCATGCGGAGCCTGGCTGGCTTGAGATGCGCACCTCGTCGCTGATCGCAAAAAAACTCGCTGAGCTTGGCTATAAGGTGCTTTACGGGCAGGATGTGTGCGACGCGGACTCCCGCATGGGGCTGCCCACGCAGGCGGAGATGGAGGCGCATTATCAATGGGCCGCGCAAAACGGCGCAGATATGGATTATCTTCCCGCGATGCGCGGCGGCTTTACGGGCGCGGTCGGGATCCTCGAATGCGGAAGCGGGCCCACCGTGGCCTTGCGTTTCGATATTGACGCGCTGGGCGTGCTTGAGTGCGCGCAGAGCGCGCACAAGCCGACGGCGGATGGCTTCGCTTCGCTCACGCCAGGCGTGATGCACGCCTGCGGACACGACGGCCACGCGGCGATCGGACTTGGCGTCGCGGAGCTTTTGATAAAATACAGGGATCGCCTGCACGGAACGGTAAAGCTCATATTCCAGCCTGCGGAGGAGGGCGTGCGCGGGGCAAAATCCGTCGTCAGTAAGGGACATCTTGACGGGGTGGATTATGTCCTCGCAGGCCATATATTCCCGGCCGGCAAGGCGGCGGGCGTCGACGTCGCGGTGATCCGCGAGGGTGGAAGCAGCGGCCTGCTTGCGACATCAAAGCTCGACATAACCTTCAGCGGGCGTTCCGCCCACGCGGGCGTCGCCCCGCAGCTTGGCCGGAACGCGATGCTCGCAGCGGCGACGGCTGTCCTCAACATCCACGCCATACCGCGCTTTGGCGCTGTGCCGACACAGGTCAACGTCGGCAGGCTGACGGCCGGCACCGGACGCAACGTCGTCTGCGAAAAGGCGCTGCTTGAGGTTGAGGTGCGCGGACAGACGAGCGAGGCCAACGATTATATGGAACAATATGCGCTGCGTATCGCGGAAAGCGCCGCGCATATGCATGAGTGCGGCTGCGAGGTTGCCCGCATGGGTTCTGCCGCAGCGCTCGAGTGCACATGGGCCCTTTCAAAACGGGTGCTGGATGTTTGCGGCGGCGGGCTTGGTATGAAAACGCTTCAGGTACCTGCGTTTGGCGGCGGAAGCGAGGATTTTGCATATATGTCCGAGCGCGTGCAGAAGCGCGGTGGCGAGGCAACCTATTTCGGCTTGCTCACCGACTGCCCGGCGCCCAACCATAACGACCGCTTCGATTTTGACGAAAACGTACTCGTGAACGGCGTTGAGGCCTTCACCGGCACGGTGTGGGATCTTATCGGCGAAAAGTGAAGCCGCTGCGCGGCAAAGCATAAAAGTGCGCCCCGCTGTCACCCCAAACGGTGGCCGCGGGGCACAGGCGCATCAATGGATCGTCTTGAGCCACTTGTTTTTTGAAAGCTGCCGATAGATCTCGTCCTTCACCGCGCCAGTCAGTTCAGCTTTGTCGCGCGGGGCGTTACTGTGCGTGAGCATATAGTATATCCGCGGCGGCGGCGGAAATTCGAGCCTGAAAAGCCCGAGGCCGAAGGTCTCGGCAAGCGCGGCGGCCGTGGTCGCCGGGGCGACCATCCAGTGCCGCCCGTCCTGAAGATATAGATTGGCAAGCGGAAGTATGTCCACGATGACGTTGCGGTTGCTCTGGGCGCGAAGATAATCCTCACGCCATGAAAGATAGGAATAGGACCAGAGGAGCGTGATCTCCCTTGAGTGATCAAGCTGCATGATCCCAACGGGCTCAGCTTCGTCAAGACCTTCGCAGCGCGGATGGATGAGCATGAAATCCTCCTTGAACATGATCTCAACATCGAGATCCGGCGCGTTGTAGTCCTCGGTGACAAAGGCCATGTCAAGCTCCGCGCTGTTCATGAGGGAATAAAGCTCCTTATTGCTTTTGCTGCGCATTTCGATGCGTATCGTATCATGGCTGTACGAAACGAAATGCTGAAGCACCGGCAGGAGCACATAGGTGTTTATCGCCTCGTGACTGCCCACGCAAAGTTCCATCACCTGGGATGTTTCCCGCCAGGACTGCATCTGATCAAGCACGCTCATCCAGCGCTGCGCAAGCGGAACGAAGGCTTCGCCCTTTGGCGTCAGCTCCACGCGACGCTGCCCGCGCCCGCGCTCGACAAGCTGTGTGCCAAGCTCCTCCTCGAGCGTCCGCAATCTGTGCGTGGCGGTGGACTGGGTGATGAAGAGCAGCTTTGCAGCGCCGGAAATGCTTCTCGTGTGGGCGATAGCAAGGAAGGTTTCGATCTCGCCTGGCTGCATGGAGGACCTCCTTGAAACATTGATATAATGAATATTATAAAGTGTATATATGAATTTTACAAATTAAATTTGGGATGCTAATATATGTATAAAAATGTAACAATTGAGTTCGGTTTATGCACAAACAATCCGGAGCGTTGGCTGCCGGATGCTGTTGCAAACAATAATCCAAAGGAGCTGGGCAAATGAACGATCTGGAAAGATATCTTCGCATCACGAGCGCGTCGGATCCCGTATGGCTTGGGGACGGCGGCGTCGCCTATGCGGACAACGCAAGCGGCGTAAGCCAGATTTGGAAGCTCAAAGACGGCAAAACGCGGCAGTTGACGCATTTCAACAGCGCGGCCAAACCGATGTGCGAAACGGAAGACGGGCTTCTGTTCTATATGGATGCGGACGGAAACGAAAACATGCAGTTTTATCTGCTAAAGGAAGGCCGTGAGCCTGTGAACCTCACCTCGCGTCCGGAGGTTGCGCATTATTCATGGACGCTTGACGCGGACGGGAAAACGCTTTATTATTCCGCAAACGCCGTATCGCGAAGCGTCTTTGACGTATTCCGCATGGATATAAAAACGGGCAAAAGCGAGCTTGTGTATAAAAGCTCAGGCAACAAGCTCGTTGCCACGATATCGCCGGATGGGAAAAAGCTTCTGTTCACAACGATTTTGAGCAATACGCTTGAAACCCTGTGGATGCTTGACACCACGACGGGAGAGGCCGCGCAGATCCCGCAACCCGGCGCGGCGGGGCGCTGGACGAATCCGTTTTGGGATGCGGACGGGCGCGGTTTCCATCTTCTTTCGGATACGCAAAGCGATTTTATGCGTCTTATGCATTATGATCTTGCCACGGGCGCGCTCGAGAGCGTATACGAGCCGGGCTGGGACATTGAATCTCCGTCGCCTTCGCAGGACGGCTCGAAGGTTGCCATTATCGTCAACGCGGACGGGTATAACCGCCTCGAGGTGTTCGATCTAGAACAGCGAAGGACAATGGGGACGGCTCAGCCGCCAAAGGGCTGTTTGAAGTTTGGTCAATACGCCTGGAACGGGGACAGGCTCCTCTTTTCGCTTTCAACGCCGACAAGACCGTTCGCCGTTTGGGAGCTTGATATTGGGCGAGACAGGCTCCTGCGGCTGACGGAGCCGGGGATGCAGGGCTTTGAGAGCGGCGCGTTTTGCGACGCGGATTATCTTCGCTTTGCTTCCTTTGACGGGGAAAGCATCCCGTATTTTCTCCTAAAGCCAAAGAATGCGAAATACCCTATGCCTGCGATAATCGACATACACGGCGGACCGGAATACCAGGCTGATCCGATGTTTGTGCCGCTCAATCAATACTTTCTCAGCCTTGGCATCGCGGTGGTGAAGCCAAATGTGCGCGGAAGCGGCGGTTACGGGCTGCGCTATCAGAAGCTTGACGACGTGGAGAAGCGCATGGACAGCGTTGGTGATATCAAGGCTCTCGTCGAGCGGCTTGGCGAGGAGGGTGTGATCGCGAAAAACCGCCTCGCGGTGATGGGCGCAAGCTACGGCGGATTCATGACGCTCTCCTGCGTGACGCGCTTTGCGGATACGTTCGCCGCCGCGATAGATATCGTTGGCATAAGCGACATGGAGGATTATATGCAGCGCACCTCGGGCTACCGCCGCGCGCACAGGGAAGCCGAATACGGTTCGCTTGAGCGCGACAGGCAGCTTTTGCATGACATTTCGCCGATCCATAAGGTGCTCGACATAAAAGCGCCGCTTTTCGTGGTGCACGGCGCGAACGATCCCAGAGTACCCGTGAGCAACGCGGACAAGATGGTCGCCGCGCTGCGTGAAAACGGGCTTGAGGTAGAATACGCGCGTTATCCGGATGAAGGACACGGCCTTTCGAAGCTTGCCAACAAGCTTGACTGTTATCCAAGGGCAGCGGCCTTCATCGCAAAGCACCTGGGCGTATAAAAACGGCAAAATTTGCGGGCTCTCATTTTGAGAAAACCAACTCCCGCAGGTATGAGGTAATAAAATGAAAAAAACTCTGGCAATCCTGATGTGCGTGCTCCTGCTTGCGGCAGCATGCGTGGGCTGTTCGGACACCACCCCGGTTGAGGAGACGTCCCAAACCGACGCGCCGGCGACAGAAGCGCCGTCGACAGATGATGGCGCCGCCACGCAGGGCGAGACGACGGGTTCTGGCGCGCTCAGCGGACGGACCGACCTCAACGCTTCACTATCAACCGTCATCTCAAGCTTTGATCCCCAGTATGTGACCAAGGTGGGCGAGATGGAGACGCTGTTCAATATCTATGAACCGCTTGTGACATATAAGGACGGCGAGGTTGTGGGCGTGCTGGCCGATGAGTTTTATGCGAATGACGACTCCACTGTTTATACCTTCAAGCTCAAACAGGGCGTGCTTTTCCACAACGGAGAGGAGCTGAAGGCTTCAGACGTCGTGTTCACCATTGAACGCGGGTTGGCGATCCCGAACGTTCAGGTGTATATCAGCGGAATACAAAGCGTTGCCGCGATCGATGATTACACGGTGGAAGTCACCATGGCAAAGCCTTCCGGCGTGCTTTATGTGGGACTTGCGTACACCATGATACTCAATGAAAAATTCGTGAATGACAACGGCGGGGATCTGAGCGGCGTAACCTGCGGCACAGGCGCATATTACCTTGATAGCTTTGTGGAAGGCGAATCCTGCTGCCTCAAGGCTTTTGACAACTATCACGAGGGGAAACCCGCGATCGATACCCTGAACCTCAAGTTCTTCGCGGACGACAATACGAAGCTTTCCGCTTTCGAGGCGGGCGAGCTGGATTACATATCAATCCCGACCGCGTCCTGGCAATATATAAAGGACACGGGCAAGTATAACTGCATTGAGATCGAAACCTCAACCGTGACGTACATGGTGTTCAATCTTGAGGTGGAGCCGCTGAACAACAAGCTTCTGCGTCAGGCCATCGCCTACGCGATAGACAGGCAGAGCATCGTTGACATGACGCGCGAGGGCCTCGGAAGCGTTGCAAACGTATTCGGCAAGCCGGGCATGATATTCGGCTCAACGGACGAAGGCGTCAAGGTTTATGACTATGATCCCGAAAAGGCCAAGGAGCTGCTTGCCGAAGCCGGGTATCCTGATGGCGTGGACATAGGCACGATGACCGTGTTTTCAAGCGGGTCCGCAGTCGCGCAGATAATCCAGAGTAATCTGGCGGACGTCGGCATAACGGTCACGATCGAGCTTGGGGACAGCAGCACGCTCCTGCCGAACCTTGCGGCGGGCAAATTCCAGGTTTCAATGTCGAGTTACGCGCTCCAGTATGACATGAATACCGCCGTGGGCAAGTTCAACAGCGCGAACATCAATTCCTCGAATTATTCCCGCTATTCCAACGAAAGGGTGGACGAGCTTTTCTCTGAGGCGGGCTGCATGGCGGATCAGGAAGGGCGCAAGGAGCTTTATAAGGAGCTCATCAACATCCTTCAGGAGGATCTGCCGGTGCTGCCGCTGTATTATTCAACATGGGGTTATGCGGTGAATCCCGATCTCAACTTCTCATGGAGAGCGGGCAATTCGTTTGAGTATTATCTTGATCTGAGCTGGAAGTAAAAGACGGCTTCCACAAAAAGCGCGGCGCCCGCATCGGGCGCCGCGCGGCACAAAGCATATATCGGAGGGCGGCGATGATAAGATATATCGTCAAACGTTTGCTAATCATGATACCCATCCTGCTGGGTGTGGGACTGATTATTTTTTCGCTTATGGAGCTTATGCCCGGCGATCCCGGCACGAACATCCTCGGCTCCACCGGCACAAAGGAGGATGTTGACGCGCTGAATGAATTACTTGGCTACAACAGGCCTTTCATCGTTCGCTACGCGGATTATATGATCGGCGTGTTCACGAGGCTTGATTTCGGAAACTCGTATTCTTCACAAAAGGCGGTAATCACCGAGATCGCGGGACGCTTTCCGTATACGATGCAGATCGCGCTGTTCTCGATCATCCTTTCGAGCGCGATCGGAACCTGCCTTGGTATACTCTCCGCCGTGAAGCAATACTCCTTTATGGATACGTTTACAACGGTGGTCGCGCTCTTCCTTGCTTCCGTGCCCGGTTTTTGGCTCGGTATGCTTTTGATGCGTCTTTTTGCCGAAAAGCTGCAATGGCTGCCGACAAGCGGCGTTGGAACATGGAAAAACATGGTGCTGCCGATCGCGACGCTCACCTTCGGGGGACTTGCTTCGTTGCTGCGCATGACGCGCACGCAGATGCTGGAGACCATCCGTCAGGATTATATACGCACGGCCAAGGCCAAGGGCGCTCCGCAGCGTATCGTTATATGGCGGCACGCGCTCAAAAATGCGCTGCTCCCGCTGGTCACGATCTTTATCATGAATTTCGGCGCGATGATGGGCGGCGCGCTCATCACGGAGACGGTGTTCGCGATACCCGGCATGGGCACATACATGCTCACGGGGATACGGAATCACGATGTGCCTGTCGTCATGGGCACGGCGCTCATTCTCGCGTTCATCACATGTTTTCTGGCACTGGTGACGGATCTGATTTACGCATTCATAGATCCGCGCGTCAAGGCCAAATATTCAAAGTGAGGGGGCGGACGCAATGAATAACACAAAGGATCAAAAGAAGTACCGCGCCGGTTCCCTGCGGGAGTTTTGGCGCCGATACAAAAAGAACAAGGCCGCAATGATAGGCTTTGTGATATTTGTGGTTTTCGCGCTGTGCGCAATATTCGCGGACGTGATCGTGCCTTATGAAAAGTGCCTTGAGCAGGTCGGCGCGGAGCGCTTGCAGGGGCCGAGCCTTAAACACCTGATGGGAACGGACAATCTTGGACGTGATGTTTTTGCAAGGGTAATCCACGGTTCGCGCATATCTCTTTCCATAGGCCTTTTGACGTCGCTTCTTTCGGTGCTGCTTGGCGGTCTTTTCGGGGCCACGGCTGGGTATTACGGCGGAAAGATCGACAATGTTATAATGCGCATAATGGATGTTTTTGCGGCGATCCCGGCGACGTTGCTCGCGCTTGTCATCGTGGCGGTGCTGGGCGGAAGCCTTGTGAATCTGCTCATTGCGATCACAATATCCTCCGTTCCAGGAAAATCGAGGCTTGTGCGTTCGACAGTTCTCACCGTAACGGAGCAGGATTTTATCGAGGCGGCAAAGAGCTACGGCGCGAAGGACAGCCGGATAATCGCGCGCTATGTGCTGCCAAACGCCATGGGCCCGATCATTGTCAACGCAACGATGAGCATATCCGGAATGATACTCACCGCCGCTGCGCTCAGCTTCATCGGCATGGGGATTCAGCCGCCGAGCCCGGAATGGGGCGCGATGCTTTCAGAATCGCGAACATTCATGCGCACCTGCGGCTATCTGCTTTATTTCCCCGGACTTGCGATCGTACTGAGCGCGCTCTCCTTCAACCTCATCGGGGACGGCCTTCGCGATGTGCTCGATCCTAAGCTCAAGAACTGAGAGGCGGAAACTATGACAGAAGCAATACATAATAACATTGGCAACGAACTGCTCAAAGTGAATGATCTAAGCATAGTATATCAGACGGATCTTGAAACCGTGCGCGCCGTCAACGGCGTTTCGCTTTCGCTGCGCCGCGGCAAAACGCTCGGTCTCGTGGGCGAGACGGGCGCAGGCAAAACGACCGTTGCGCTCTCGCTCATGAAACTCCTTCCCGAGCGTACCGCGCGCGTCACCGGCGGCTCGATAACTTTTGACGGGCAGGATATCCTTGCGGCCTCCGAGGAGAAGATGCAGCTTATCCGCGGGGCCAAGATATCCATGATATTTCAGGACCCAATGACGGCGCTCAATCCGATCTTCACCGTTGGCGAGCAGATCACAGAATGCCTTCAACTGCATAATTACGACAACAAAAGCGCGCGCGAGATCGACCGGAGAGTGGACCAAACGCTGGAGATGGTGGGCATTCCGGCCTCGCGCAAGAAGGAATACCCGCATCAGTTTTCAGGCGGGATGAAGCAGCGCGTCGTGATCGCAATGGCACTCACATGCTCGCCGGAGCTTCTCATCGCGGACGAACCCACCACCGCGCTTGACGTGACCATTCAGGCGCAGGTGCTTTCAATGATGCGGGAGCTGCGCGACAGGCTCGGCACTTCCATGATAATGATAACTCACGATCTTGGCATTGTGGCCAGCACCTGCGACGATGTTGCCGTCATGTACGCCGGCGAAATCATTGAGTACGGAGCGCTTCGCGATATTTTTACGGGCGACAACCATCATCCTTATACCGTCGGCCTTTTCGGCTCCATACCAAGCCTTAAGCCCACAGCAAAGCGGCTCAACCCGATAAACGGCCTCATGCCGGATCCGACCGACCTTCCCCAGGGATGCTTTTTTTCGCCGCGATGCCCGAAACGCGGGAAACGCTGCATGCTTGAACATCCGGAGGCTTATTACAATAACGGTCACATGATACGCTGTCATCTCGCAGACGGCGGGACGGAGGCGCATAATGAATAAGCCGCTCATTCAAACCGAAAACATCCAAAAATACTTCAGGGTCGGGAAAAACAGCATGCTGCACGCCGTCGACGGCGTGAGCATATCCATAGACGCGGGAAAGACGCTTGGCGTCGTCGGTGAATCCGGTTGCGGAAAATCCACGCTCGGCCGGGTGATCCTGCGCCTTATCGATCCAACGGGGGGCAAGCTGTATTTTGACGGGAAAGATATAACCAACAGCACGAAAAAGGAAACCGCGCTTATCCGGCGCGACATGCAGATGATTTTTCAGGATCCTTATTCAAGCCTGAACCCGCGTATGAGCGTCAGGCAGTTGATAGCGGAGCCGATTCTGATAAACAAGCTGCATTCCGACAGGACGGATGTGAACGCGCATGTGGCGAAGCTGATGGACACAGTGGGTCTCGCATCGCGTCTTGCGGAGGCGTATCCTCATGAGTTGGACGGGGGAAGGCGGCAGCGTATAGGTCTCGCGCGCGTGCTGGCGCTCGATCCACGTTTTGTGGTATGCGACGAACCCGTTTCCGCGCTTGATGTATCCATTCAGGCTCAGATACTCAACCTTCTCATGGATCTTCAGGAGGAGCTTAGTCTGACCTATATGTTCATCACACACGATCTTTCCGTCGTAAAGCACATTTCAAACGATATCGCAGTGATGTATCTTGGCAAGTGCGTGGAAAAGGCCCCGTCGGAAGAGCTTTTTGCAAACCCGATGCATCCTTATACGAAAGCGCTGCTTTCCGCGGTGCCTGAGCCGGATATTTCCATGGCCGGCAAACAGCATGAGGTGATCAGGGGCGAGGTAGTATCCCCGGTTGACCCGAAACCGGGCTGCCGGTTCGCGCCGCGCTGTCCGCTTGCGTGCAGTCTTTGTCATCAGGAGCAGGAGCTTGTGGAAACAGTACCCGGCCACAGCGTGGCCTGTCAGATTGTATTGAAAGGAAGCGATTTGAATTGCGTTTGAGCAACATGACCTGGCCCCAGGTGGAAGCTTATTTCAAAGCCAACGATGCCGTTTTGATGGGTCTTGGCAGCATTGAGTGCCACGGCCGGCACATGCCCCTTGGCACGGACACGCTCATCCCCGATCAGCTTATCGGAATGATCGAAAAGAAGAGCGATATTATGATCGCGCCAACCATTCCATACGGCGCGTGCGATTCCCTTTCGGATTACCCCGGCACCGTCAATCTCGGCGCGGGGCTGCTTTATGAACTGCTGCGCCGCGTGACGGACGAGCTGTACCGCCATGGCGCGCGCCGTTTCATTATACTCAACGGACACGGTGGCAACATTAAAACCATCGATCAGGTTGGGGATGAGCTTTTCCGCCGCGGGGCAATCCTCGCGGAGCTCAACTGGTGGCTCATGGCTTGGGATCTAAACCCGGCATGGAAGGGCGGCCACGGCGGGGGAGAGGAAACGGCTGCGGTCATGGGCATCGATCCCGCGCTTGTGAAGATGGAAGAAAGCAGCGCGCCGCTCGCGTTTTTTAACCTTTCGGACGAGCTTGAAACCACTGGCTTCACGAGCGTGAATTATAAGGGCGTGACGGTGAACGTTCCCCGCCCGACGCCTGCCGTGACAGAAAACGGATGGATAGGGCCGGATCATCCGAAAACTGCGAGCGAAGAATGGGGAAGGAGCATGCTTCGCGCAACCTCGGACTATATTACGGAGTTTATCGGTGCGTTCCAAAAAGTTAAACTGCCTGGAGGTATGAACTGAAGAATGGATAAGCGTGATTCACTGTGCAGGATCAAACAGCTTTCTGATTCAAACGGCGTATCCGGCTTCGAGGATGAGACCGCAGCGCTCGTGAAAAACTTTTGCGAAGGCCTCGGTGAGATTCGCGAGGACAGGATGCATAACGTTTATGTGAGATGCTGCGGCGCGGGCAAGCCTGTTGTTATGCTTGACGCGCATACGGACGAGGTTGGCTTCATGGTGAAGAGCGTAAACGCGGACGGCACGCTCTCCTTCATTCCAATCGGCGGATGGGTAACCGCAAACATCGGCGCGCACGCGGTGCGCGTCAGGAACAGGGAGGGCGCTTATATACCAGGCGTGATATCCAGCAAACCACCGCACTTTCTTTCAAATGCGGAGCGCGCAGCCGCGCCGGCGATAGAACAGATGAGCATTGACGTAGGCTCGAACGGCGAGGATGAAACCAAACGCGTGTATAAGATCGGCATCGGCGCGCCCGTTGTGCCAGACGTATCCATGCGTTATGACGCCGCGCATGACACCATGACGGGCAAGGCTTTCGATTGCCGCCTCGGTTGCGCCGCAATGACGGACGTCCTTATGGAGCTTGCGGGATGCGAGCTTGAAACGGAGCTTGTCGCGGCGTTTTCTGCGCAGGAGGAGGTCGGTTCCCGCGGGGCTGCGGTGACGGGCGCCGCTGTGGCGCCGGACGCAGCGATAGTATTCGAGGGCTGTCCGGCCGATGATACGGTAGTGCCTGCGCACGACGTGCAAACGGCGCTGCGGCGCGGGCCGATGCTAAGACATATTGACGCGAAGATGATAACCTCACCCGCGTTCCAGCGCTTTGCGCTTGACGCGATCGGCGACGCAGGCATCCCTGTGCAGGAGGCAGTGCGTACAGGCGGTTCCACAAACGGCGCGCCGATCCATCTTTGCGCCGCAGGCGTGCCCACGATTGTGATAGGCATTCCGGTGCGTTATATCCATACGCATTATGGCATCGCAACTTATTATGATTATGAATGCAGCGTGAAAGCGGCGCTTGCCGTGATAAAGGCGCTCAACAGGGAAACGTTGCGCGCAATATAGGCAACGCATTGCAATGACCGATTGTCATGGTCGCCAACGCAAGTGCAAACGACGGACTTCCACGGACCTTTTTCTGCTTTTGTCGTCATCCGCAGCGGCTCGCTTCTCACGGCGCACAACAGGCCGGGACGCGGCGCGAACGCCTTTTTGAAAGGCAAGCCATACAAAAGGAATTGTTATTGCGATCAGGCGGGTTTTTGCACGCCGTTGACGTCGATCACGGTATTCCCGTCAAGCAATAACTCGCTCACCGTCACAAATTCATAGCCCTGCTGCTGCGCGGTTTCGATAAGCGTGGTTAAGTATTCTTTGATCTTATAACCGTTGTTGTGGCAAAGGATTATGCTGCCGGGACTGAGCTTTGGAAGCACGGTGTCAAGTATAGTCTGCGCGCTTCTTTCTTCACGCCAGTCAATCGTATCAATGTTCCATTGAATGATCTGGTATCCCGCCCCGCGCATGGCTAAAATGACCGAATCATCATATTCTCCGTAAGGCGCGCGAAACACGGCGCAGCGTTTGCCTGTCAGCTTTTCGATCATTTTTTCGTTTTTCTCCACATCCTTTTGCATATCCTTTGCGGAAAGCTTCGTCATGTGAGGATGAGAATATGAATGGTTGCCGATCTCATGCCCGCGTGATGCGATCTCCCTGACCATGTCGGGATATTTTTCCACCCAGTAGCCGCAAAGGAAAAACGTTGCTTTGATGTTGTATTTGTCCAGCGTATCCAGTATGAACTCCGTCTTGTCATCCTCCCATGCCGCATCTATTGTGAGAGCGATCTTCTTGTCTGTGCGTTCAACGTTGTAAACAGGCAGCTCGCGTTTTTTCCCGGCAAGCACCTCAAGCTCGTATTCCTCAATGATGCCTGAGGATGAAACGGGAGCCTGACCGTCTGCAACGGCAATGGCGATGACAACTGCCGCAATTATCGCGGCTATGACACCGAGGGCAATGAAGATGGTCTTCTTGGTGATGATTAAAATAGGCACGCGCATCCCCTCCATATGCTTCTTTGTGCCTAAATATATGCGGCTTATAATCATTCTTTGCCAAACCATGGCGGTAATGGTACAATATATTGACTTTGAAAGGATGAAACTGTGGAAACGATCCGTGCGACGGTCAACAGCATAATCTATCGCAATGCAGAAAACGGCTATACCGTGCTTGAGCTGACTGATGATGCGCAGCACACGTTTACCGCAGTGGGTGAGCTTGCGCTTGCAAGCGTTGGCGAGCGCATGGAGATTTCGGGCGCATGGGCGGAGCATCCGTCGTATGGCAAACAGTTCCGTGCGCGCGAGTATCATACGCTTGCCCCGTCAAACGTGACAGCGCTTATAAACTATCTTGGCAGCGGCCTTATCAACGGCGTTGGTGAAGTGACGGCAAAACAGATCGTCGCCATGTTCGGGATGGACACGATCTCCGTGCTTGAGAACGAGCCGCAGCGCCTGAGGGAGGTCCCGGGCATTGGCGAAAAAAGGGCTGCGCGCATAGCGGCGTCCTTTGCCATGCAAAAGGATATGCGCGACATCATGCTGGCGCTTCAGGAATACGGAATAACGGTGAATCAAGGCATGAAGCTGTATAAGCAATACGGCAATCTGTGCCTTGCGAAACTCAAGGAGAATCCTTACAGGCTCATTGACGATATTGAAGGAATAGGTTTTATAACCGCCGACAAGATGGCAATAAACTCAGGTATCGAGCATGATTCGCCGTTTCGTATAAAAGCGGGTTTGAAATACACGCTGCGATGGGCGCGCCAGGAAGGGCACACTATGCTGCCTGTGGAAAAACTCATCGAGGTATCGGCAAAGCTTCTCGGCACGGATATACTGCCTGTGGAAAACAGCCTTCGTGAGCTTATCATATCGGGTGAGATAATCAACAAGAACATAGAAAATGAGGATTGCACTTTTCTGCCGGGCATGTTCCGCACGGAAAGCGAATGCGCAAGGCGGTTGGGCGAACTGTTTGCGTGCGCGCAGACACAGCAGCTCATGGGACTCGACATGCGCATAAATAAGCTTGAAAAAGAGCTTGGCGTGGAGCTTGGGGCCCAGCAAAGAGAAGCTGTCATATGCGCGATGACTTCGGGCGCGATGGTGATAACAGGCGGACCGGGCACCGGCAAAACGACCATTCTTCGTTTTGTGATAAAGCTTGTTGAAGAACAGGGACTTGATTTTGAACTGTGCGCGCCAACAGGGCGCGCAGCAAAGCGAATGTCGGAGGCGACCGGAGCAGAAGCGAGAACGATCCACCGTATGCTCGGCTTTGGTTTCGAAGAGGACTCCTTCGTAAAAAATGAGGATAATCCGATCGAGACTGACGCGATTATCGTTGACGAGATGAGCATGGTAGATATCATCCTGATGCGTGCGCTGCTTCGCGCGATACCAAAGGGTACCCGTCTTATAATGGTGGGAGACGCGGATCAACTTCCGTCGGTCGGGCCGGGCAACGTGCTGCGCGATATAATTGACAGTTCCACCGTGCCGGTCATCAGGCTCACCGATATATACAGACAGGCCGAACGCGGAATGATTGTTGAAAATGCACACAGGATAAACAGAGGCAGACTGCCGGAGCTGTTTTCGGATTGCATCGATTTCAGGTTCGAGGAGCTGTATTCCGCCGAAGAGATAATCAGGCGCGTTGTCGCCCTTTGTTCAGGCTCAACAAACAAGCTTGCCACAAACGACCCGCGGCGTGACGTTCAGGTTTTATGCCCGATGAAAAAGGGAGCGCTTGGCGTGCAGAACCTGAACGTGAGGCTTCAGCAGTCGCTGAATCCGCCGACATATAAAAAAAGCGAGCACAAGATCGGCGAGCAGATATTTCGCGAGGGCGACAAGGTGATGCAGATCAAGAACGATTATCAGCTCATATGGAAACGCGGCGGAGAAGAAGGAATGGGCGTGTTCAACGGCGATCTCGGCACGATAGAAAAGATCGACAGCGAGGATCAGGAGCTAACGGTCGCATTCGACGATGAGCGGCACGCGGTCTATGAATTCACATCCCTGGAGGAACTGACGCTTGCGTATGCAGTGACAATACACAAGAGTCAGGGCAGCGAATATCCGGTTGTGCTAATGCCGCTTGCGGGAGGGCCGCCGCAGCTTTTGACGAGGAATCTGCTCTATACGGCTGTTACAAGGGCAAGGGAACAGGTTTACATTGTCGGGCGCCAACAGAGCGTATATGACATGGTCGATAATGCGGATATAAAACGGCGTTACAGCGCGCTGCGAACGTTCCTTGAGCAATTCGCGGCGGTTTCGGCAGCAGAAACATGAGCGGCTTTTTGGATTGGCTTTATCCTGAAAACTGCGTCTGCTTTATATGCGCACGCGAGGCGCATACCGATAGCCGAGGTATATGCGAAAGCTGCGCCCAAAAGCTTTATCCGGCGGAGGATCTCAGGAACATTTCACATCTGGATGGGTTTTATGCGGCGGTTTTTTATGACGAACTCATGGCCGGGCCTATCCATGCGCTGAAATACGATGACGCCCGCTATATGGGAAAATGCCTTTCGAGGCTTATGAAAATACCTGAGGAATGGAAGGCGGATGCGCTTGTTCCGGTTCCGCTTTCAAAGAAGAAACAGCACAGCCGCGGTTATAACCAAAGCGAGCTTATTGCGGACGCATTAAGTGAACAAACCGGAATACCTGTAGATACAGAAATGTTGTTTCGCGTGCGCGATACGGGTACGCAGACCGCTCTTGGCGCGCGTGAGAGGATACTTAATATGCGCGGAGCGTTTCAGGCCTCGCCGCGTGCCGAAGGCCGGCGCGTGATACTCATTGACGATGTTGTGACAACCGGAGCAACGCTGCGTGAATGTGCGAAGATGCTGAGGCTTGCGGGCGCTGATAAGGTATATGGGGCAAGCGCCTGCTCAAGAGGATTGTGAAAACTGGATATTGACATGAATTATCTGTCATATGCCCTCATAAGCATTAACAAAGCTTGTTCGGGGGTATTTTCATGTATACATACATTGAGGAGAGGGTACTTGACGTCGCTGAGTATATAGTGGAACATAATTCCACGGTGCGCAGCGCCGCAAAGGCATTTGGCATAAGCAAATCAACCGTGCACCATGATATGCAGACGAGACTCGGCAATCTTGACCCGCTTTTGTCAAAACAGGTGGCGGATATTTTGAAGAAAAACAGGGAAGAACGCCATATAAGGGGCGGTATGGCGACATATTTGAAATACAAGGGAAAAAATGAGCTTGACAAAACAGACGGCGTGAGGTAATATAACCGAAAATATTCCGAAAGGGTAAACCGATGAGATTGTTTGGATTTGGCCTGACTACCGCGACTACCGGCTGCAAGACTACTACTTGCGGCTTTTCGTCGTACCCGGCCAGGTCATTGCAGCGGTTCGCCTGATATCAAATTCAGTTAACAGGGCGGCAAGCGCAAGGCTTGCCGCCTTTATTTTATGCCGGAGGTGTGTCATATGAAAAAGTATTCGATCGCGATTTTGGGCGCAACAGGAGCTGTCGGACGGCAGATGCTGCATTGTCTTGAGGAGAGAAATATACCGGTTGATGAGCTTCGCCTTTTGGCAAGCGAAAAAAGCGTCGGAAAGAAGCTGTGCTTCAACGGGCGAGATATCACGGTCAGGCAAGCCGACGATGATGCGTTTTGCGGACTTGATTTCGTGCTCGGCGCAGTGCAGGCCCCGCTCGCGAAACGCTTCGCGCCTGCAATAAAGCGCGCGGGCGCCGTGTTCATCGATAATTCAAGCGCGTTCAGACATGAAGCGGATGTTCCCCTCGTTGTGCCTGAGATCAACCCGGGCGACGCATTTCTCAATCACGGTATCATATCAAATCCGAACTGTTCAACGATAATAGCGCTTGTCGCGGTAAGCGCTATAAACAGACTCTCAAGGATAAAAGCCATGTATGCAAGCACATATCAGGCCGTTTCGGGCGCGGGCGCGAACGGAATAGTTGAACTTGAAGATGAGAATCGCGCAATTGTTAACGGCGAGAGCATACAGCCGGGCGTTTTCAAATACCAGATAGCTGAAAACCTCATTCCTCAGATCGGGGGCTTCGCGGATGAGGATTATACGACGGAAGAATGGAAAATGCAGCGCGAAGGAAGAAAGATACTGCATGAGAACGAGTTGCTTGTGAACTGCACCTGCGTCAGGGTGCCGGTGGTGCGCAGCCATTCCATATCAGTTACGGTTATAACAGAAAAACCTGTTAGCCCGTTTGAAGCCCGCGCAGCGATAAAGGATGCGCCGGGATGTGCGCTTGCCGACGACCCGCAGAATTTCATATATCCGATGCCGCTTTCGGCCTCCGACCACGATCTTGTGTATGTCGGCAGGATACGTCGCGACCCGGTCAATGCCAACGGGCTTACGCTTTGGTGCAGCGGCGATCAGCTTCGCAAAGGCGCAGCAACCAACGCCGTTCAAATCATGGAGCTCATAATAAAACAAAATGCTTCGATGTGCGGTATTGGATAATCGAATATTGGCCAATGCGTTATTTACATAAAACATAAGTGGTGCTAAAATGATATCGATATACAACATTTTGTGTATCGATATCATTTTTTTATTATATATAGTGGAGGGCTTCACAGTGGCGGAACTTTCAAAAAATGCCTTGACCGTGCTTGAAAGACGGTATCTCACAAAGGATGAGAATTCAAAATTAGTTGAAACTCCTGACGGTATGTTCCGCCGCGTTGCCGACGCCATCGCAGAAGGCGATCTGGACTTTGATGCAAATGCGGACGTGAAGGCTGTATCGGACAGCTTTTATTCGCTTATGGACAATTTGTATTTCATGCCGAATTCCCCGACGCTGATGAATGCGGGCAAACCGCTCGGTCAGCTCAGCGCGTGCTTCGTTCTGCCTGTCGGAGACTCCATGGAAGAGATATTCGAGGCGGTGAAGGACGCCGCTCTCATCCACAAAAGCGGCGGCGGGACGGGGTTTTCCTTCTCGCGTCTGCGGGCGGGCGGAGCGACGGTGCGTTCAACGGGAGGCGTCGCAAGCGGGCCGATAAGCTTTATGAAGGTGTTCAATTCCGCAACTGAAGCGGTCAAGCAGGGCGGCACAAGACGCGGCGCCAACATGGGTATACTTCGCGTTGACCATCCGGACATAAAAAAGTTCATAACGTGCAAAAGCGATTCTCACGAAATAACAAACTTCAATATCAGCGTCGGTCTTACGGAAAAGTTCATGGAAGCCGTAGACAAAAACGAGGAATACGATCTTGTCGATCCGCGCACGAAAGAGGTCGTATGCCGCGAAAACGCCAAAGAGGTATTTGACCTCATTGTTGACATGGCGTGGAAAAACGGCGAACCGGGCATAATCTTCCTCGACAGGATGAACAGGGACAATGTGGTGCGCGAAGCCGCAGGGGAGATCGAGTCGACGAATCCGTGCGGCGAACAGCCGCTGCTTCCTTATGAAAGCTGCAATCTCGGTTCGATAAACCTGGCAAAAATGCTGAGAATCGACGAGCATGGGGCTTATGCGATAGATTATGAGCGTTTGGGCGATGTTGTTGATACGGCGGTACACTTTCTTGACAACGTGATCGAGGTGAACAGGTACCCGCTCGATATAATTGCTGAAAAGACGCTTGCAACGCGAAAAATCGGACTTGGTGTGATGGGATTTGCCGACATGCTCTATCGCCTCGGCATACCGTATAATTCAGAGGAAGGCATTGAGACGGCAGCAGGCCTGATGCGCTTTATCAACGACCGGGCGCATGAGGCGTCGCAGGCGCTTGCAGAATCAAGAGGAACGTTCCCGCTGTATGAGAAAAGCAGTTTGAAAGACAAGAACCTTGCTTATAGGAATGCTACCTGCACAACTATTGCGCCGACGGGAACGATATCGATAATCTGCGGCGCGTCAAGCGGCGTGGAACCGCTGTTCGCGCTCTCGTTCGTGCGCAATGTGATGGATAACGACGAGCTGCCGCAGGTGGATCCGTATTTTGCGGAAGTCGCAAAGAGGGAAGGCTTTTATACGGATGCGCTGATGCGTCGCATTGCACGCGAAGGTACGCTTGCCCACATAGACGAAGTGCCGGAGGAAATAAAGCGCGTTTTTGTCACGGCGCACGATATTTCGCCAAAATATCACATAAGGATGCAGAGCGCGTTTCAGCGTTTTACTGATAATGCCGTTTCAAAAACTGTTAACTTCAGAAGCGATGCAACCAGAGACGAGGTCGCGGAGGTGTTCACGCTCGCATACCGGCTTGGATGCAAGGGCGTGACGATCTATCGTGACGGCAGCCGCGAGGATCAGGTGCTTTATGTGGGCGACAAGAAGACGGACAAGCCTGTTGATAATGAGGCGCCCGTCGTTGAAACGCATATCTCACCGCGTCCGAGACCCGAGGTTACGCGGGGCATCACCGAAAAAGTTGTGATCGGTTGCGGAAACCTGTATGTAACGGTCAATTACGACGATAAGGGAATATGCGAGGTCTTTGCCAATTTGGGCCGTGCGGGCGGTTGCCCGAGCCAGAGCGAGGCCACAAGCAGGCTCATATCAACGGCGCTGCGTTCCGGCCTTGAAGTCAATGAGATAATAGAGCAGCTCAAGGGCATCCGCTGCCATTCAACGCTGCGTCAGAGGGCGCTCAATCCGAATATAAAGGTGCTTTCATGTCCGGATGCAATCGGAAAGGTACTTGAAAAAGTGGCAAAAATGAAGGCCGAGGAGGATGCGGCGCGCACTTCGAGCGGTTATGTGAAGCCGATAGATAAAGAGGAGATCCAGGATCAGGTCTGCTGCACCGATAACGAGAAAGAAGCTGGAGCTCCGTGTCCGGAATGCGGTTCGCCGATGGAGCACGAGGGCGGATGCGTTATATGCCGGGCGTGCGGATACAGCAAATGCGGCTGAAATTGGGCTGAACACGATAAAAACAGTTTACAAGAAGCAGCACGACTGCTACAATATTATAGTTAGCGCATAGGCGCTTTGGTTCGGTTGCGCTATATTAAAAACCATAATAATATAACACCATAAAAGGGGAAGGACAACACGATGAAAGATTACACCGCAGCAAACATACGCAATATCGGCGTTTTCGGTCATGGCAGCGAAGGCAAGACCACGCTCACCGAAGCAATGCTTTTTAACGCCGGGCTTCTCGAGCGTCTCGGCCGCGTTGACAACGGCACGACGACCACAGACTTTGATCCTGAGGAAATAAAGCGTTCCATCTCGATCAACGCCGCTCTTGCGCCCCTCGAGTGGAAAGATATAAAAATCAATGTTATTGACGCTCCCGGTTTCTTCGATTTTTATGGCGAGGTCGAGTCCGCGATGATGCTTGCGGATTCGGCGCTTATCGTTGTCGGCGCAGTTTCAGGCGTTGCCGTCGGCACGGAAAAAGCCATGGATATGTGCAAGAAAGCGGGCAAAGCCCGTATGATGGTCATCAACCAGATGGATCGTGAAAACGCTAACTTCGTCAAGGTGATGGAGAACGTTAACGCGAAATTCGGCCCGTCGGTCGTGCCGATACAGTTTCCGATAATGGAAGGCGGCGCGTTCGTCGGCTATGTTGATCTTACCAGCATGACCGCCAGAAAATTTGACGGCAAGGGCGAGAAAGAGATACCCATTCCCGGCAATCTTGAAGCGGAAGCCAAGAAATACTATGAAGCGCTCACAGAGGCTGCGGCTGAGTCGGATGAAGAGCTGATGGAGAAATTCTTTGAGGAAGGCGAACTTTCCCGTGAAGAAATGCTCAAGGGCCTCGGCAAGGGCGTAAAGGAAGGCATAGTAACGCCCGTCTGCTGCTGCGCTGCAATGCCGAATATCGGTGTGGCCACCCTGCTTGACAACATTGTTCACTATATGCCCGCGGCGAGCGAATGCAAGGCTCCCAAGGCCGTGAGCGTGAAGACGGGCGAGAATGTTACCGTTGAACAGAACGGCAAGTTTGCCGCGCAGGTCATGAAGACCACGATCGATCAGTTTGGCAAATACTCCATAATAAAGGTATATTCCGGCTCGATCGATGCCACGACGCCCATTTATAATTCCAATTCTGAGAAGAGCGAGAAGCCCGGTACTGTGTATACGCTTCGCGGAAAGAAGAACATAAACGTTGATAAGCTCATCGCCGGCGATATCGGAGCGCTTTCCAAGCTCCAGTACACGGGTACTGGCGATACGCTTTGCGATCCCGCAAATCCCATAAAGTTTGCCCCGATAAACTTCCCCAAGGCCAGCATAGCGCTTGCGGTTTCCGCAAAGAAGCAGGGCGAGGAAGACAAGGTTTTCGCAGGACTCAACAAGCTGCTTGATGAAGACCCCACCGTCACAATTGAGAAGAACGCAGAAACGGGCGACGTTCTGCTTGCGGGTCTTGGCGAAGTTCACCTTGACGTCGTTTGCAGCAAGCTCAAGAACAAGTCGGGCGTTGAAGCACAGCTTGCAGATCCCCGCATACCGTATCGTGAGACGATCCGCGGCACGGCAGAAGCCGAAGGCAAGCATAAGAAGCAGACGGGCGGCAGCGGTCAGTTCGGCGTTGTCAACATGCGCTTTGAGCCCCTTGACAGCGGTGAAGATTTTGAGTTCGTTAACGCGATCGTCGGCGGCGTTGTTCCCAAGGAATACATTCCCGCAGTCGAAAAAGGCACGCGCGAAGCCATGCGTCACGGCGTGCTTGCGGGCTATCCGATGACAGGCGTGAAGGCGACGCTCTTCTTTGGCAAGTACCATCCGGTCGATTCAAAGGAAGTCGCGTTCAAGAGCGCTGCCAGGCTTGCATATAAGGAAGCCTGCGCCCACGCACAGCCGGCCCTTATCGAGCCGATTTATAAGTATGAGATCCATGTGCCCAGCGATTACGTCGGTGACGTCATTGGCGATCTTAACCGTCGCCGTGGCAGGATGCTCGGCATGAATCCCGTTGAGGACGGCACGATTGTTGTTGCGGAAGCGCCGCTTTCCGAGATGTTCAAATATGCGACGGATCTGCGCTCAATGACCCAGGCGCGCGGTTCGTTCACAAGCGAGTTCGTCCGCTATGAGGATGTGCCGGCACTCGAAGCAAAGAAGATCATCGAGTCTGCCAAGAAGGAAGAAGAAGAAGAAGAATAAGCAATACCGACAGATTACGGGCGGCCATCCGGCCGCCCGTTTGTCAACTGTGGAGGTTAATGATGAAAGTTTGGGCAGCAATCAGGGATGAAAACAGAATAATCGAAGACCGGGTGATGGACTTTCCATCGGCAAACCCTCATTCGGCGGAGGAATGGGGAGAAATAATAGGTGAGTTGTGTCATGCGATGGACCTTTCGCGTCCGGTTATATTGAAAAAACATCAAAACGACCTTAATTCATTCCGCCATACATCGTTTTCGCCGGCTGACTTCATGGAACCTGTACGGTTTCATAAATTTACGATCGAGCTATTTCCGGAAAAGAAAAAAGAATCCGAAAGGCATAATTGAACCCCAATATGGGCAATCTGTCTGTATAAAATTAAAAGGAGTCAGGTATGGACACGATTGCATTGATCCTCATGGTGATCGGAGCGCTCAACTGGGGTCTGATAGGCATTTTTCAATGGGATCTGGTAGCAGCCATTTTCGGCGCCGGAGCCGTCGTTTCCAGGATCATTTATACGCTCGTCGGTCTCGCCGGTATATGGGGAATTGCGCTGCTTTTTGGCAGAGGCGGAAAGCATCGCGAGTAAGTATCGATATTTGCGTTCTTAACGGTTGCAAAGAAGGGGCACACGGCTGTAAAACCGTGTGCCCCATTACTGTTTTTTGACCGGATCAGCGAATGTTGCTGACCCTGTTGTAATACTTGACTATATCGGTATCGGCCTTCCATGTTTCCATGTGGGCGTTATATGATGCAGTCTGAGCGTCATTGATCATCTGTTGCATCAAAGCGTCGGAAATAGTATCGTAGGCAATGGGATCAGTGCTCACGTCGCTTGTATACTGGATGAAGTGATAACCTGCGGTGGTCTTAACCGGCGCGCTGACATCGCCGATCTTTTCAAGCGCCATTGCAGCAGCGCCGAATCCATCGTAATACTTATCGAGTATATCGTTGCTCACAAGATAACCGGTGGTGATATACGGTTCGCTCTGCATACCCGTGTCCTCGCCGTATTCGGCAACAAGAGCGTCAAAATCTTCGCCGGCGTCAAGCTTGGCCTGGACTTCGGCAACGATAGCGTCAACATCCTTGGTTTCGCCCTCGGCAGCAAATTTGATGAGGATGTGCTTGCAGAAACGATATCCTGCCGGTGCGACTATAGGCTGGACGGTGGTCGTTCCGTTGACGTATTTCATATAATCGTCATAATAGGAAGACGGGGTTTCGGAATACTCGGCGGTCTGTTCGGTGATGAGTTCATTGTAATGCTTGAGCACGTCATCCTCGCTCACGCTCACTTCTTCGTCATAGATGCTCTGCATGAACTTTTTCATTATAAGCTGTTCGCGATAGTTCTGCAGCATCATATCGAGATAGCCGTTGTAGGTCCATCCCGATTTTTTCAGGGCTTTCTTGAAAAGCTTTACTTCTTCCTCGCGGATCGCGTTCTCGTCTGTTATGGATGAACTAACATCATCGGCATAGCTTTTCAAATTGCTTTCGAGCTCATCCGACATTGAAGCTTCCGCCTGCGCTTCTTCATCATCGGTCAAAGTGACCCCGGCTTTGTTGGCCCAGTAAAGCGGAAGATAACCATCAATCAGAACGCCATAGATCATGTCCTGAAACTCACGGAGCTTTTCCGTTGTGGAGACATCATAAAAACCGTATGACTCATACATGTTCTTATAAGAACTGAAAATGCTGTAATACCGGGACATACCGATGTTTATATCGCCAATTTTGAGCACTGTCGGGTTCGGGTTGGAGGCGCTGCATCCGGCGATTGCCGCAACGGCCATCACCGTCACAAGTATGAGCGCAAGCGCACGAAGCGTGTGTTTCTTAAACATTTCCTTTGTTCTCCTTTATCAAGGGCATAGCTGCCCAATAAATAAACTCGCTTTTCTATTTTATATCCTTGACTTGTACATGTCAATCAAAAAGCGGGGGGAATGTATATTGTGTATATTGCCGCTTGAATAAATCGACAAATATTGCTGGTAGTATTCACTGCGTTGAGATATAATAACTATAATTATGTTGATGGAGGCAATGATGAGGCATATACCCAATATTTTATCATCAATACGACTTTTACTGGTGGGTGTTTTTGCTTTTCTTTTTGCGAAAACCGAATACCTGCATTGCCTTATTGTTTTTACGGCCGCGTTCATAACCGATCTTCTCGACGGATATCTTGCAAGAAAAAACAATTGGATCACAGACGTCGGAAAGGTGCTTGATCCGCTTGCGGATAAGCTGATGGTTTTAACAGCGCTCACATGCTTCTATTTAAAAGGATGGCTGCCGCTATGGATGCTCATTGCCGTTGTAGCAAAGGAGCTCATGATGATCATCGGCGGATTTATACTGTTCAAAAAAGATATCGTCGTTTATGCGGATTGGTTTGGCAAGCTTGCCGCGGGAGGCTTCAATTTGGGCGTCGCGCTTACGCTTGCAAAAGAGTTCCTGCCCTGGATAGGCGTCGGGAACCTGATCGTTTTCGCGATATCGATAGCACTTGCCGCTATCGCGCTTGTGCATTATGCAAGGGCCCAGGTTTTCATTTCTCACGAACGAAAAGATAACGCAGGAAACAGGGCGTGACAGGGATTGTGTGATGATGATTCCAGAACGATAATTATTAACGAAATTAAAGGCGGCCTGATTTTGCAGACCGCCTTTGTTTTTTGGGGGATAATACTCAGTTGAGCGCTTCCTTGAGGGCCTTGCCGGCTTTGAACGCGGCGGCCTTGCTCTCAGCGATTTCGATCTCTGCGCCGGTCATGGGGTTGTGGCCCTTATGAGCGGGACGGACGCGGGTCTCGAACACGCCGAAACCAACAAGCTGGACCTTATCGCCCTGCTTGAGGCTATCGGTGATGGTGGTAAGGGCAGCGGTGACTGCCTTTTCGGCATCCTTCCTGGTAAGTCCGCTCTTCTCGGCTACGGCGGCGATGAGTTCGGTTTTGTTCATTTCTATAACCTCCTAAAATTTACGTGGATTATATCCGCGCATTATTGTATCAGCTTTTATCCCATTGTACAAGCCTAATTTATATACTTTGTACTAAAAAATTCAGGTTACAAGCCTTTTTTTGCCTTGTCCCAGCGCTCGTTGAGAGAATCGGCTCCAACGGATGATATATCAAGACCGTCGTCTATCACAGATCGTTCAACTTTTGAAAAACGATCAAGAAATTTATCGTTTGCTGCACCAAGCGCAAGCTCGCTGTTACAGCCTGCAAGACGAACGGCGTTTACGGCTGAAAAAAGCAGATCGCCGGCTTCTTCTGAAATTCGCGCTTCACCCTCTTTGTTTATCACGGCTTCATTTAGCTCGCCGGCCTCCTCTGAGAGCTTGCTGAGCGCACCTGTCAAATCGGGCCAGTCGAACCCGACGGAGGCAGCTTTCTTTTGCAGCTTCTGTGCTCGCATAAGCGCTGGAAATCCGCGCGGGATACTTTGCATTGCGTCCGTTACGGTGTCCTGATGCTTTTCTTTCTTTTTCAACTTGTCCCAGTTCACCAAAACTTCCTCGGAGCTTTTTACGTTCACGTCACCGAAGACATGCGGATGACGGTAAACGAGTTTGTTGACTATGCCTGTTGTGACGTCGCGCATGGTGAAGTTGCGAAGCTCGGCTTCAATGCAGGCGTGGAAGACCACTTGAAGCAGAAGATCTCCAAGTTCTTCACAAAGCGCCTCGTTGTCGGCGCGGTCGATTGCGTCGAGCACCTCATATGTTTCTTCTATAAGGTCCTTGCGCAGGCTTTCATGCGTCTGTTCGGCGTCCCACGGACAGCCTCCGGGCGCGCGAAGGCGCTCGAGCACGCCGGTAAGCCCTTCAAGACCGTGACGTGTAAGCTGCTCAAATTTAGCGGCAGGCACGATAAGTACATCGGATGCAAAATATGATTTTTGCCGGTCAAGTTCAAAAAGGGCTATCGCTGACACGGAGTATGCGCCCTGTTGATCCATTTTTGCATAAAAAACGCCATAATCATCGGGATAATACTCGGACAGGGCAAGTTTAACTTCAGATGCGCGGATAACGGTATCGATTTCTTCAACGCACAGCGGCACATACGGATCAATGCGGCAGGGTAGGGCGGAAGCTTCAACGATGCGAATATCGCCTGACGATACGACGTCACCGGAAGCTGCAATGGCCGCTTCGGCATAACCTGAGCCGGGGAGAAAACGAAGCGCGACGCCACGTTCACGGGCGCTGTGTATCAACGTACGCTTGAGGGCGGAACCCGGACCGCGACCCGGAACGGCGTAAACGACATCAAAATTTAATGCAAGGGCTGTGAGCTTGTCCGCAATTGCAGCGTTAAGCTCGTCAAAATCGCAGGAAGATTCATACAGCGCGTCCATGCTCATATAGGGAATGCCAGAGGAAACTATCCATGCGGCGCTTGGATGCTGCGCGGTTTGCAAGACAAGCCTGTCCGTGTTGAGAAGCGTCGCCTGCGAAAGCGCGGTAATGCTGTTTGGGGTTGAAAGGGGAACAACAGTCAGCGTCATTTTTATTTTCTCCCGTTCTTGTATATAATTGCCTTCAGCCTGCCGCCGCCGGGAATGAAGCTGAGTTCATCTGAGGAGAACATGCGAAGAACAACGACAAGCACCGCGTAAACTGCAACGCCCACGGCAACGGATAAAAGCGTTGCCAGCGTGGCGTGACCGGCGGCAAGAACAGAATCGTAAATGAGATATACGACGACGCCCATTGCAAGCGAAGCGAGAATGGGCTTGAGGAAAATGTCGAACATATTGACCGGCAATTTTGTGCGCCGTATCATGTAAATCGTATCCGCAACCCCGGCATACGCATAACATATGACTGTCGAAACCGCTGCGCCCTGTATGTTAACAGAAGGAATGCGCATCAGTATAAGGAGCGAGACAACTTTGAGAACAAACCCGATGAAAAGATTGAACACGGGCACCATTTGCTTGCCGAGGCCTTGAATAACGCCCGTCATGGACTGAACCATGGAGAGGAAAATCACTCCTATGCTTGCCGTGCGCATAAGATCGGCGGCAAGCGTAAGTTCCGCGTCGGAAAGTTTCGGATACAGCATGTGAATGATAGGTCTGGCAAGCACGAAAAGCCCGACCGCACACGGGATACCGATTATGAGCGCAAGCTTGAGTCCCATTCTGGAAGCGCTGCGCACGCCTTCGATATTCTTCTGTGCGACGCGGGATGATATCGCAGGCACAAGGCTCATGGCGAGGGCCATCGTAAGCACGCCTGGCATGTTGGTAAGCGTTGTGACATAAGTGCGAAGAAGCGAGTAGGCTGTTTTGCTCATTTCCTCGGTATAGCCGATGTTCTGGAGCATTCTGCCGATAAGGGCGCTGTCGACCATACCCGTGAGGGGACTTATCGACGCGCCTATGGTTATCGGGATCGCGACGATGAGAAGAGACTTGGCGACACGGCCAAAGCCGATCTTTTCGGTGTTGCAGCGGGCGACCTTTGCGTCAAGCGCCTTCTTGCGTGTATTATAGAAAAGAAAAACGATTATCAAACCGAGCAGTTCGGATACCGAGACGCCTATGAGCGCGCCCATGGCGGCATATTCCGGCCCTTTGGGAAGAAGCTTGATCGCAAGCGTAAGACCGATCACAAGCTTGCCGACCTGTTCCGCGATTTGCGAAAGCGCGGTGCCGGTCATGCGCTGAAGTCCTTGCAGATAACCGCGGTATGCGCACATGACGCTAACGAACAACAGCGCAGGCGCAAGGGCGCGGAAAGAATGGATCGTTTCCTCATATGATGTGATCGCGGCAAATGTTCCTGCACCGAAATACATCATAAGTCCTGTTACGAAGCCGATACATGTCAGCAGCACGAGGGAAACGTTGAGCACCTCTTTTGCGCCGCGATAATCATTAAGTGCAACATACTCGCTGACCTGTTTTGAGACCGCCGTCGGCAGGCCCGAGGATGATATAACAAGCAAAAATGCGTAATATGGTTGCGCGGCGTCATAATAGCAAGCGCCCTCAGGGCCGACGGCGTTTGCAAACGGTATTCTGAATATGGCGCCGATTATTTTGACCAGCAGACCTGCAACGCCGAGTATTGCTGCGCCCTGCACAAACGATCTCTGTTTCTTCTCCATAAAACCCTCTTAGTTCAAATTATCTCAAGCATTATATCATAATATGAAAGGAAGTATGAATAATTCGGCAACATTTCAAAATTTGTTAAGGATTGGCTTTATTGGTCATCTATTTGATGTATAATATAAAAATCAGATTTCGGAGGGATTTCAATGAAAATAACCGTTGACGGCACGGTATGCGAACTTAAACACGGAGAGAGTCTTCTTGATGCTGTCAAGAAGCTTCAATTGGACATATATTCACTCAGACGGCGCCCGCTTGCGGCGCAGATAGGCGGCGAGGTATTCAGCCTTCGTTATACGCCTTTTCGAGATGTGGATATCCATCTTTTGCGCTACGGCGAGGATGCCGGGCGTCGCGTGTATGAACGCACGCTGCAATTCATTCTTATTGCCGCGGTGAGGAAGCTTTTTCAGGATGCGCGCGTTTTCGTGCGCTATTCGCTGGGGCCCGGATTATATATCTCGATAGATAAGGAGCCCGCCTTAACCGAACAGGACGTATTGCACCTTGAAAGCGAGATGCGCAACATCGTTCGCGCGGCGCTTCCACTCGAGCGCAAAAGGCTCGATATAAACGAAGCGATCAGTTTTTATGAGAAGGATGGCCAGCTTGATAAAGCGAAGCTCCTTCGCTGGCGTAATTTCAACTATTTCGACGTGTATTCGGTTGAAGGCTATATGGACTATTTCTATGGCGAAATGGCGCCCTCAACGGAATATTGCGATGTTTTCCGCCTTAAATACAGCAGCGGTTCAATAATGATGCTCATGCCGCGCACGGATGAGCCGGATGTACCTTCCGACTATGAAGAACTGCCCAAGCTTGCCGGCGTTTTCCGTCAAAGCGATGAGTGGAGCAAGCTCATGAAATGCACGACCGTGAACGAGCTTAACACGATGGTCGAAAACAAGTCCGTCCGTGAGCTTGTCCGTGTCAACGAAGCGCTTCATGAAAAGAGCTATGCTGCGATCGCGGACCAGATCGTAAATCGAGGCGCCATGGCCGTGCTTGTTGCAGGACCAAGCTCTTCGGGCAAAACGACAAGCGCACACAGGATCTGCACACAGCTTCGCGTGCTTGGCCGCGATCCGATAATGATATCGCTCGACAATTATTATCTCGACAGGGATGCTATCCCGGTTGATGAACACGGGGAAAAGGATCTTGAGAACATCAACACGCTTGATATAGAGCGCTTCAACACCGATCTTGACGCGATCCTCAAGGGCTGTGAGGTTGAGATCCCGGTGTTTGATTTCATGACCGGCAAAAGGGCCGCGAATGGAGTTATGATACACCCGCGTTCGGACAGGCCGCTCATCATTGAAGGAATACACGGACTCAATCCGCTGCTTATAAGTTCAGACATCGATGAATCCAAGCTTTTCAGGGTTTATGTGAGCGCGCTCACAACGTTGAATCTCGACGACCACAACCGTATCCGTACGACCGACGTCAGACTTTTGAGAAGGCTCGTGCGCGATTATGAGACGCGGGGAGCTTCAATGGAAAAGACGCTTTCCATGTGGCCGAGCGTGAGGCGCGGCGAGGAAACATGGATATTCCCTTATCAGGAACACGCGGACGCAATATTCAACACGACCCTTGTTTATGAGATCGCGGTGCTCAAAAAATACGTTTATCCTTTGCTCAAGGCCGTGCCCGCGGAAAGCCGTTGCTATGCGGCAGCACGCGACATAGTGAAATTCCTGAATTACTTCCTTGACGCGGATGTTGAGGATGAGATACCGCCAACGAGCGTTCTGCGTGAATTTATCGGCGGATGCACATTCTATCGGGAGGATTGATGATGAAGAGATTCGTATCATGGAATGTGAACGGCATTCGCGCGTGCATGGGGAAGGGATTCGAGGAGTTTTTTCGTGCGATAGATGCAGATGTTTTCGCCGTGCAGGAGACAAAGCTTCAGCATGAACAGATAGGTTTTACGCCGGAAGGCTACCATGCTTTTTGGCATTGCGCCGATAAGAAAGGCTATTCGGGCACGGCTGTGTTTACGAAGGAAGCGCCGATCGCCGTGTCATATGATCTGCCTGAAATGGATAAGCTTGGCTTTCCCATGGAGGGGAGGGTTATAACGGCGGAGTTAGACGAGTTTTTTTTCGTTGACTGCTATACTCCGAATTCCCAACGGGAGCTTACAAGGCTGGAATTTCGTATGGACTGGGAGGATTCGTTCAGAAAATACCTGACTGAGCTTGACAGTAAGAAACCGGTGATCCTTTGCGGGGATCTAAACGTTGCCCATGAGGAGATAGACCTGAAAAATCCTTCCTCAAACCGCAACAACGCTGGTTTCACCGATCAGGAGCGCGCGAAGATGACCGAGCTTCTTGAAACAGGCTTGACGGATAGCTTCCGTTTCCTATATCCTGACAGAAGGGATGCTTATTCCTGGTGGAGCTATATGAACAATGCCCGTGCAAGGAATATCGGATGGCGTATAGACTATTTCATCGTGAGCGATAAGCTCAGACAACGCATAAGAGAAAGCGCAATATTGCCCGAGGTGACGGGAAGCGATCACTGTCCTGTCATGCTCGAGCTTGAATAATCAAGGAGGATACCTATGCACTATATCGATCTTCGAAGCGACACAGTGACACAGCAAACGCCGGAAATGCGCGAGGCCATATTCAAAGCGGCCGTTGGCGACGATGTTTATCAGGACGACCCGACGGTAAACGAACTTGAGGAAACCGCCGCCGCAATACTCGGCAAAGAAGCGGCGCTTTTCGTGACGTCGGGCACCATGGGTAATCAGCTTGGTCTTCTTACGCAAACAAAACGCGGCGACGAGATCATCGCAGGCGCGGATTGCCATATTGTGATGCACGAAGTCGGCGCGGCAGCTGTGCTTTCCGGCGTGAACATACGCCAGCTCACATATCCCAACAGTATTCCTCAACCGCAAAAAATCGAAGCATTCATTCGCCCCGATGATATCCATGAGCCGCCGACAGCTCTAATTTGTCTTGAGAACGCCCTTGCAAACGGCCGCATTGTGCCGCTTGAAATTATGGCTGATGTACGCAGGATAGCCGACGCGCACGGCATACCCGTACATCTTGACGGCGCTCGCGTGTTCAATGCGGCTGCGGCGCTCGGCTATGACGTGAAAGAGATCACAAAATACGCTGACAGCGTGTCCTGCTGCCTTTCAAAGGGGCTTTGCGCGCCGGTTGGCAGCATATTTGCTTCAACAAAGGATAAAGTCGCGCGCGCGCGCAAATATCGCAAGATGCTGGGCGGCGGTATGAGGCAGGCAGGTTTTCTTGCGGCAGCGGGTCTCATAGCGATCAAAGAGATGCCAAAGCGCCTTTGCGAGGATCATGAAAACGCGAGATATATGGCTAAACGACTTGCTCGGCTCCACGGCGTCAAGGTCGATATTGACAGCGTGGAGATCGATATGGTGTTCTTCAAGCTTGATCGCGATGAGAAGCTTCGCGCCGCACTGCCTGACCTGATGATGGAGAAGGGGATAATCATCGGCGGTGAAGAGCTTGGAGAATTCAGGTTCGTCACTCACTACGGTGTGTCGCGCGCCGACGTTGATCGTGCAATAGATGAATTTGAAGCATTGATCGGTAAGTAAAACCGTCAAATCCATATGGGAGGTATTTATATGGCAACGAAGATATGGGCGCACAGGGGCGCTTCGGGCTATGCCCCGGAGAACACGATCCCTTCATTCAAAATGGCTGCGGAGATGGGTGCGGACGGCGTAGAGCTTGACGTGCATATGAGCTCTGACGGCAAGCTGATGGTCATCCATGATGAAAAAGTTGACAGAACGTCAAACGGACATGGCCGTGTTGTGGACATGACGTGTCAGGAACTTAAAAAGCTGGATTTCTCATACGGAATGGCCGGGTTCTCGAACATCCGTATACCGACGCTCAGGGAGGTGTACGGCCTTTTGAAACCGACGTCGCTTGTGATAAACGTCGAAGTCAAATGCGACGTGGTGATATATTACGGCATATGGGACGAGCTTATTAAGCTTGAACGTGAGATGGGCATGCAGGGAAGGATAATATACTCATCATTCAATCACTTTGTGCTGATGAAAATACGCGAGCTTGATCCCAAGGCGAAGATCGGTCTGCTTTATTCTGAAGGCATGGTAGATCCGTGGGTATATGCAAGCTATCTCCATGCTGACGCCATACATCCGCATTATTTGGCGGCGATGGCGCCCGGAGTGCTCGAAGGCTGTAAAAAAGCGGGAATAGACGTTCACCCGTGGACATGCAACGATGAGAAAGTTATCGCGGAGCTTGCGGAGGCTGATGTTGACGCGGTAATAACAAATTATCCGGACAAGGCGCGCGAAGCAATAAAATAAGATTTACAGACGAAGGATAAAGGCCGGAGGCTATCCGGCCTTTATTGATGGAGAATGGAAAGTAAAGCAAACAAAAGCAGTTTTTTGGGCACGGAACCTGTCGGTAAACTTTTGGCAAAGCTTGCGGTGCCGACAGTGGCGGCACAGATCATCAATATGCTCTATAATATCGTGGACAGGATCTATATCGGGCATATTGAGGGAGAAGGTGCTCTTGCGCTGACGGGCGTCGGCGTTTGCCTGCCGATGATAATGATCGTCGCGGCATTTGCGGCGCTTGTCAGTTCGGGCGGCGCGCCGCGCGCTTCGATAGCAATGGGCCGCGGTGACAGTGCTTCAGCCGAACGGATAATGGGCGGATGCTTCACGCTTCAGATAATAATATCGGTTGCGCTCACAGCGGCGCTTCTTATCTGGGACCGCGATCTGCTGATGGTTTTCGGCGCGAGCGAAAACACGATAGGATATGCCGTATCATACATGAATATATACGCGATCGGCACGATCTTTGTTCAGCTTACACTTGGCATGAATGCGTTCATAACGGCACAGGGCTTCACAAAGATCAGCATGCTCACCGTGCTTTTGGGCGCAGTGCTGAACATCGTGCTTGATCCGCTTTTTATTTTTGCATTTGATATGGGCGTGGAAGGCGCGGCGCTTGCAACGATAATCTCGCAGGCGGTCTCCTGCGCATGGGTCGTGCTGTTCCTTGCCGGAAAGAAAACAGGGCTGAAGCTCAAAGGCGAGTATTTCAAACCTGAATCGGCAATTGTACTGCCCTGCATCGCACTGGGGCTTGCGCCTTTTGTTATGAGCGCCAGCGAAAGCGTAATATCCGTATGCTTCAATTCGTCGCTTCTGGAATACGGCGACGATATTGCCGTTGGCGCAATGACGATACTTACGAGCGTAATGCAATTTGCCATGATGCCTTTACAGGGCCTGGGACAGGGAGCGCAGCCGATCGCAAGCTATAACTACGGCGCAGGCGACGCCGATCGCGTGAAGAAGACATTTAAGCTGCTGCTTACATCAAGCCTGATCTATTCATGTACGCTTTGGGCGCTGGTGATGTTGTTCCCGCAGGTTTTTGCCGGAATATTCACGCCGAACGCCGAGCTTGTGCAGTTTACATCGGCAGCAATGCGAAGATATTTCGCCGTTATGTTCATGTTCGGCATACAGATCGCCTGCCAGATGCTTTTTGTCGCTCTTGGGAACGCGAAGGCTTCGATCGCTGTTGCGGTCGTGAGAAAATTTGTCCTTCTGCTGCCGCTCATCTACCTGATGCCGGCGATTTTCCCGGGCAACAAAACAATGGCTGTCTATACGGCGGAGCCTGTCGCGGATCTGATCGCGGTCACATTTACAGCAATACTATTTGCGGTGCAGTTCAAAAAAGCGATGAAAGCGCTTGAAAGAAAGGATGCTTTGCAATGAAATACGAATTGAGGAAAGCCGCGCTCAAACTTGACGATGCGTCGATTGAGCGGATATTGAGAGAGAACACGCACGGCGTGCTCGCTTTGTGCGACATCGACGGTATGCCGTATGCTGTTCCGGTGAATTATTGCTATGAAAACGGCGCAGTGTATTTTCACAGCGCAAAAGCAGGCCACAAGCTTGAAGCCATTGCAGAGAATCCGAACTGTTCATTTTGCGTTGTGGGCAAAGAGAAGATAATATCGGAGGAATACAACGCAGTTTTTGAAAGCGCTATCGCATTTGGTCAAATACATATGATCCCCGATGATTCGCCGGAGAAAAAAGACGCGCTTGAGCTTATCGCAAGAAAATACGGCCCTGATGACGACGCTCTGACCGCGGGCGTGCTTGAACGCAATCTCCACAAGGTCACGATGCTGAAGCTCGACATACAATACTGGAGCGGTAAAAGGTCAAGAATACAATGAATATGCCGGGGGATATCACATTCGGCCTTGAGCGCATAGCGTCGATCACGGATGAGGATATAACCGGAGGCAAAGTGAGATCAACAAAACCGCCGAGGCTTGCATCGCGCGCGGCTTTCTTTGATGAACAAAACAGGCTGGCGTTGATGTATATTGAGGATTGGCAGCTGTATATGCTGCCGGGCGGGGGACTTGAGAACGGCGAGGACGCCATTGCGGCGGCGGTTCGTGAAAGCCTCGAGGAAACAGGATGCCATGTGCGGATCATACGCAGTCTCGGCTATATATATGAGAACAGGGGCAATTATGACTTCACCCAGTATTCATATTATTTTATTGCGTCAATGTTTGGGGAACAAGAGGCGCAGCGCCTGATGCCGGATGAAACCGAACACGGCACAAAGCTTTTATGGGTGAGTCTCGACGAAGCGATACGACTGACGGGAAATGTAATACACACGAGGGAACAGCGTCGTTTTATACAAAAAAGAGAACTTGCAGCATTGCAATGCCTGAAAAACAATATATGAAAAGAGAGCCGCCCGTCGGGCGGCTCTTTCATGCAGGAATCAAAGCTCTTTCACATAATCGAGCAGTTCGTCAAAACTGCAGCAAAGCCGTTCGACAGCGCTGTGATGATAGAAGCCGCAGGTCTTTTCTCCGCCGCCGAATTCGTCGCCGGTTTCCGACCAAAGTATGATGCGCTTGTTTGAACGGCTGGCGAGCGCAAGACCAAGCTCCGTGTGCGTTCCGCGACCGCCGGGGAGCATAAGGATAACACAATCGGATGATATCACCGCAAAAGCCTCTGCGTTCGCAACGGAGTTCATGGCTTCTTCACCTTCGCCGCGCACGTCGCCGTGCAGCGTCCAGTCGTGAGTGATTTCGTGTCCCTTTTCGGTGAGAATACCTATTACAGTTTTCACTCTGTCGATATTCTCAAGTCCGCTTGCAATATAGAACCTCATTTCAATCGTTGGTCTCCTTTTTTCTGAGTCCGGGGCCGGGATCGCCTTCGCGCCAATGCTTGCGGCAGAGGCCGATATATTTATCGTCAGCGCCGAGAACGACCTGTTCCCCGATCTTGGTTATTCCGCCATTGCCGTCGAGCCTGGCGTTGCATGTGGCCTTTCTTCCGCACCAGCAAATGGTTTTGACCTCCTCAATGGTATCGGCCCATGCCATGAGCCACATGCTGCCGGGAAAAAAGTTGCCGGAAAAATCTGCGCGCAGGCCATAGCATATCACGGGGACGTTATATAAATCAACTATATCGGTGAGCAGCAGAACGTCTCCTTTTGAAAGGAACTGCGCTTCGTCCACGATGATGCAGTCATACGCATGCGCTTTCACGGCTTCAATATCAATCTCGTCAAAAATCACGCATTCCTCGCAAAGCCCCGAGCGGGATTTTATCGTATGCACGCCGTCGCGCACGTCGATGCGCGGTTTGACAAGAAGCGCGTTTTGCCCGCGCTCGCCGTAATTATATTTGACCATTATGGCGTTTGCGGTTTTGCTGGAGCTCATCGCCCCGTAACGGTAATAAAGCTTGGCCATCGATATTGCTCCTTATCATGTCGGCAATTACGCCGCAATGTGCCGTAAGAGGCGTATACATAATAACAAATGCGGATCGATTTATAAAGTACCAAAGAGTAAATTTTGCGTCTTGGCGCCGGAGAGCACAAAACGGGAGCATAACTTGGATATTGGCGTAATTTATGTTACAATCTAAAAAATGTGTGCAAAGACGGTATGAGATGTTTGGATATGTGATCCCGAATAAAGAGGAACTGCGCGTGCGCGAGGCCGTGCGATACAACGCATATTACTGCGGGGTATGCAGGGCTATCGGTAAAAGCTATGGCGAAGCCGCGCGTGTTTTTCTCAATTATGACACGACATTTGCCGCCATGCTGCTTGCAGGTATAAACGGTGAAATGAACGTTTGCGGTAAAGAGCGCTGCGCATATAAGCCGTTTGCGGGCGCAAAACCGACGATGGAACCGAGTCCGTCGATACAAGCTGCCGCCGACCTCAACATTCTTCTTGCATATGCAAAGCTTGAGGACGATATATGCGATAATAACTCGCAGCGTGCGGCTGTTGGGCGGGTATTGCTCAAAGGGGCATATAAAAAGGCCAGGGAACGTTGCGGACCGCTTGACGAGGTGATAATACGGGGAACGGAATCGCTCCATAGGATAGAGCAAAGCCGTTCAGGCGAGCTTGATGCAGCGCCGGACGCATTCGGAAAGATGCTTGGCAAATGTTTTGAGATGCTTGCGCCAGACGAGATCAAAACGCAAAAACCGATGAACGCGCTCGGATATAATCTCGGGAAATGGATATATGTCGCCGACGCATGGTTTGACAGGGAAGCGGATGTTAAGCACGGCAGCTACAACATATTCAATATAACGGGAGCTGATGAGCAGCGGGCTGCGTTCCTGATGAATTATTCGCTTTCGCAGGCGGTTTCGGCGTTTGAGCTTCTTGACATGAAGAGCGAACAGGATATACTGGATAATATTTTGCGAATGGGCTGTTTCATGAAAACAGAGACCGTGCTTGGAGGAAAGGATGAACGATCCGTACAGGGTACTCGGAATAAAACCTGACGCCTCGCAGGAGGAAGTACGCGCTGCGTATCTTGCGCTTGTTAAAAAATACCATCCGGACAAATATCAGGATCCGGATCTGAAGGAGCTAGCCAACGAGAAGCTTAAAGATGTAAACGAGGCTTATGACCAGCTGACAAAAAAGACGTCGCAAACCACGGCCTCAAGCGGAGCTTCCGGCTATTCCTCATATGGATACAGCGGGCAGGGAGGCGCATATTCGGGCCCTTCGGCTGCGGAGTTTGCACGGGCGCGCGAGCGCATAAACGCAAACGATCTGGAAGGGGCGCGAAGCATCCTTGAAAGCATACAAACGCGCAATGCCGAGTGGTACTATCTGTACGGGATCATTTATCTGCGCGAGGGCTGGTATGACAAAGCGCGCGATTATATCGGCCGCGCATATCATCAGGAACCGGGCAACGCGGAATATGCTCAGGCATATAAAACCCTTCGCAATACCGATAATCCGTATACGCAGAATGCTTCGCGCAGAAGCAGCGGCGGCGGTTGTTCGGGCTGCGATATGTGCAGCAGCCTTCTTTGCGCGGATTGTTGCTGCGAATGTATGGGCGGAGATCTGATCCGTTGCTGCTGAGGAGGATAAAACAGTGAGAAAGCTCAGTCCGTCGAAGCTTATCACATACGGCGCAATGTGCGCGGCGCTGACGGTGCTCTCGCTTTATGCCGCAAGCGTGCTTCCGACAATGAAAATCGCATGCATGTTTTTGTCATCCGTATTCATATATGTGCTTGCTTCCGAATCCGCGTTCGTGGCCGCCATACTTACGTTTGCCGCATCCGCCGCAATAAGCTTCATGATAATACCGGATAAGATGTATGCTGCAATATATGTTGCGCTTATTGGTCATTACGGCATATTTCGTGCGTTCATAACAGGAAGAACGGGTGACAGAATACTGGAGTTCTGTCTGAGGATGCTTTACTGCAACGTATTTGCCGGCGCTGCGATATTGGTCGCTATCGGCTGGTTGTCATATGATTTTGCAGCGACGATCGCCGGTTTTGACCTGCCTGTCTGGGCTTTGATCGTCATACTCGAAGCGTCTTTTGCCGCTTTTGACGTCCTGCACTTCATATGCCAGAAATTCTATAACGAGCGAATAAGGCCATACCTTGTGCCGAGAAGATAAAATCCGTTTATAATTGCGCGCCCGTGGCAAGAATATGCCTGGAGGCGCGAGCATGAAAAAGAAGAAAAGTCTGTTTGGCAGGATGTTGAGGACGGTTTTGCTTATCATCGCTTCAGCGGTGACGGCATTCGTCCTTTTTTTCGCGGTGAAGATACTCAGCCTTGACGCATGGAAGGATTTTGATCCTGAAAGGATCACCTCCGCCGCGCAGACGCTCATCGTTTATGATTCGCAAAGCGAGGAGCTGACCCGGCTCGATTCCGGGGAAGACCGCGTTTGGGTCGCAATTGATGAGATACCGCTTTATGTTCAGAAAGCGTTCATTTCGGCTGAAGACGCAAGATACTATGAGCATCCGGGCATTGATGTGATACGCATATTTGGCGCGGCATGGCAGGATATAAAGGCCGGAAGCTATGTGCAGGGCGCGTCGACTATAACACAGCAATTGATTAAACTGAGCCACCTCAGCGCCGAAAAAACGATATCGCGCAAGCTTGAGGAGGCTGTGCTTGCGTATCAGATGGAAAAGCAGTTCACAAAAGACGAGATACTTGAAATGTATCTCAACTATGTATACTTCGGCCGCGGATACTATGGCGTGGAAGCAGCCTCTCTGGGTTACTTCGGCATACATTGCGGGGAATTGACATTGGAACAGGGCGCTACGCTTGCAGGAATACTTAAGTCGCCATCGAAGTATGCGCCCCATATCGCGCCGGAAGCCTCTAAAAACAGACGGGACAATATTCTCTCGCTCATGCAACAGTACGGATATATAAGCGAGGAAGAGAAGACGGCCGCACAAGCTAAACCGCTTACCATAATCCCCGCCGCGCAAACGAACGACAGTTACTATATAGAAGCGGCGCTCGACGAGGCGATGAGCATAACGGGCATGGACAGGACAGCGCTTTTAAGTTCGGGATACAGGATATATACCGCGCAGGATACGGGGATGCAGTCGCTTTGCGATGAGTTGTTCGACGATGATGAGCTTTTTCCTGCCGATGACTGCGAAGGGGCTATCGCTGTCGTAAAGACGGACGACGCTTCCGTAACAGCGCTTATAGGAGGAAGGGAAAACGTTGCGACATATTCGTTCAACCGTGCAACTGATATAAGAAGGCAGCCGGGATCCGTGATAAAGCCCGTGATCGTATATGCGCCGGCGCTGCAATACGCAGGATATACGGCCGCGTCGCTTATACTTGATGAGCGCACGGATTTCAACGGTTATTCGCCGCGCAATTTTGCGGATAAATACTATGGCTGGGTCACAATGCGTGAAGCCGTAAAGCGTTCGCTCAACGTGCCTGCCGTGAAGTTGATGGAAGACATAGGCGTGAACAAATGCAAGGATTTTGCGGCATCTGTGGGCGTTGAATTCGATGAAGCGGATACGAGCCTCACGCTTGCACTCGGCGGATTCTCATACGGCGTTTCTCCGCTTGAAATGGCAGGCGCATATGCGTCGTTTGCCGCCGGCGGAGAATACGCGACGCCGTATTTTGTACGCTGTATAACCGATTCGGACGGAAACGCTGTTTATACGAAAGAAGACGATCGCCTGAGGGTTATGAGCGAAGAGAATGCTTTCATTCTCACAAGCATGCTGCAAAGTGCGATAAGCGAAGGCACAGGCAGAAGACTTGGTGAACTCGGACTTGGCCTTGCGGGAAAAACAGGTACCGTGGGCGAGGGAGAGGGCAACAGGGACGCATGGATGGCAGCGTACAGCCCGCAGTATTCCGCGTGCGTATGGATGGGGTACGATTCGTCAAACGACGGCGCCCTTCCCGGAGAAGCCACGGGCGGCAGTTATCCTGCGCTTATGCTTTCTCGGCTTTATTCATATATTTATCCGAGCGTGCAGGATGCTCCGGCGTTCAATGTGCCTGAGGGCATAATTGAGGTGAAGCTTGATTCATATACGTTAAAAGAACAACACATGAGCGTGCTTGCAAACGCCTTCACACCATCCGACAGCACCATAAAGGAGTATTTCGCCTTGGGCACAGAACCTGATGTGAGCACATCGTATTGGTCGGTTCCATCCGCCGTGCACGGCTTTGGGGTGTCGCTTTCGCCTGAAGGGATACCCGTGGTGAAATTCAACGCTTCGGAATCGAACGCGGTATATATTCTTTATCGCTCAAAAGACGGCGGGCAGGAAGAAGCGGTGAAAAAATGGAACGGCGGCTCCGGCGCGGTTCGCTATGAGGACGAAGGCCTTGCGCCGGGAACATATACATATCATGTTGTGCCGGTGCATGCAAAGCTTACCATTGCAGGGAGAAGCGTTGCCGGCGTCTCGAGCGCCCGCATAAGCCTGAATGTTTCAGGCGCAAGCGAATATGCGCCGCAGATGCCTGATGAAATGGAGATCGAGGATACGGAAATACAGGACTGAGACAACAAAGTATATGTGCTAAATTATTATTCACTTGACTGAAACAGCGACGATAGTTACAATTGAGGTAATAACGAATGCCGATCAGAAAGCAGGTAGAATAATGGAACTATCGAGCATAGCACGCGAGATGCAGCCCAGATCCATGGCTGCCCGTGACTGGGTATTCCAGGTTTTGAGAACTGCAATAATAAGAGGCGTTTTGCCCGGGGATATGCCGCTGAGGCAGGATGAGATTTCCGCAGCGTTAAGCGTGAGCCACATACCGGTAAGGGAGGCCTTCCGCCAACTTGAAGCGCAGGGACTCGTCCGTATTTATCCTAACCGCGGCGCCGTGGTGACAAAACTTTCGCGTCATGAAATGGAAAACGTTATGGATACGCGAATAATGCTTGAGGTTGGGGTGCTGACATGCGCGATCAGCTTCATAACGGATCAGGATATCGAAACCGCACTTGAGTATCTTAAGGCTTTTGAAGAAGAAAAAGAAAAAAAGAACTTCGATGAATTGAATCTCAAGCTTCATACTGCGCTTTATTCTCCGTCAGACAATCAAATCGCACTTGCCCTTATCGATCAGTTCCATGCCAATGTTGACAGATATCTGCATCCGTTTTATGAGGATAAGGATATGAATCGCATAAAGTCGATCGGCGAGCACCGCGCGCTCATTGAAGCCTGCCGCAGCAGGGACAGCGTGCTTGCAACCGCAATACTCAGGACGCATCTTGAGAAAACCAAACAGGAGCTTCTTGAATCGCCGTTGCTTTGAGAGATCCTATATGCCGCCTGCGTGCGGCTTTTTTATTTATGGAAAGAGCGTCTGTCCTGTGCTAAAATAGCAAAAAAGCAGCAAGGGAGTGACGCGGGACATGGCAGAGACGGCTTATTCCGTTGCCGCATCGGTAATGCGGTTTTTCTTTGTTGCGCTTCTTGCGTTTATCCTGATAAATACGGCCGTGCGCTGTGTCGTTGAAAGCTCGCGTATAAGACGATTGAAGAAAACTGCCGGACTTGACGTGCGTTATATTGAGATCCTCGCGCCGGAGATCTATTCCGGAAGATGGTATTGCGTGGATGAGGGCTGCACGATCGGCTCCGGTGAAGAATGCGACGTTTCGCTTCCCAAAAGCGATCTGTCAAAAGAACACGCAAATATACGCATCGCGCGCAGCGGAATTGTGTTCAGCACGCGCAAACGCCGGTTTTCTGAGATAAACGGGATTAAACCGGCAAGGCATACCGCGCTTGCGGATGGCGATACGGTGTGGATCAGGGACGTTTCATTTGTGTGCCATAAAAGAAAAGGCGGCGGAGGGCATGAAAATGAGGCGCATTAAGCATATAAGCGTCATGCCGCTGCTGATCGCGCTGATGGCGTTCACGGGCGTATGTTTTGTGATGCTTTCGTTCGCCGGGGAAGCGTTTGATCTGACAGCGCTCGTTTTCGGGCTTGTGATATGCCTGCTGATCCTGCTTGAGTACTTCATGCTGATGTGGATCGCTCCTCATGCGGACAGAAATCTTTTCATTTTGACTGCTTTCCTGGTGGTGCTTGGCATCGCCGTGCAATACAGAATGTCGGCTCAATCCGCGCTGCATCAGCTTTTTATGATTTTGGCGGGAGCGGTTGCGATGCTCGCGGTGGCGGGCGTCGTTAAACGGCCGAACGCGCTTCGCAGGCTCAGCATACCGTTTGCGGTGCTGAGTATCGCGGTGCTTGTGGCGCTGCTGTTCGTCGGGCGTGAATCCGGAGGCGCAAAGAATTGGATAAGCATCGGCGGCAATCTGTTCCAGCCTTCGGAATTTGTAAAGGTCGCGCTGATAATCGTGCTTGCTGACGCGCTTTCAGAGAAGCTGCGCATGAAGGAGCTTGTTCCGGCAATGCTGTTCACGGGCGCGGTCATCATATTGCTCGTGCTGCAAAAGGATCTTGGCGCAGCGCTGCTTGTTGCAGCGGTGTTTCTGCTGATGTACTTTTCTTCGACAGGCAATGCCGGGATGACGCTTGCCTTCACATGCGCGGGCGGTCTTGGCGCTTATGCTTCGTATTATGTATTTGATCATGTGCGTCAGCGCGTTGCCGTCTGGCTCGATCCATGGGCTACATATTCAACAAGCGGTTATCAGATCGCGCAGGGTTTGATGGCGATAGCTTCCGGAGGCCTGTGGGGCGAAGGACTCGGCATGGGTTCGCCGTCAATGATACCGGCATACAGGACGGATTATGTGTTTGCCGTGATATGCGAAGAATTCGGCATAGTATTCGGCATCGGAGTTATCGCGGTATACGCGCTTATCGTGATACGCGGAATAATGACCGCGCTTTCGGCTGAAGGCAGATTTGAGATGCTGTGCGCATTCGGTGCATCAGCCTTGATCGCTGTACAGACTTTCATAATAATCGGCGGCGTGATCAAGCTTATCCCGCTCACGGGCATAACGCTTCCTTTCGTGAGTTACGGTGGAAGCTCAATGATAGCGTCAATGCTTTTGCTTGGCATCATCGAGGGCATTTCAAACAACAACGGAAAAAGACTTGAGGCAGCGCTTGAGGAAGCGGAAACGGAGGAGGACGAATGAACACATCGCGCAATATACGGCTGATGCTCCTGGCGTTTTTGCTCCTTTTTGCTTTACTTGCGGGTTATCTTGTTTACATTATCGGCGCATACGGAGACTATTGGTTCGCAAGTCCTTACAATACCCGTGTATCAGCGCAGAAATCGCGCGTAACAGCGGGCGATATACTTGACAGATCCGGCGAGGTACTTGTTTCAACCGATGATGACGGAACGCGGGAATACATCAATGATGAGGACACGGCATACTCGATCGCACATATAGTAGGCGACAACTGCGGATATACGATCGGCGCACAATCGCTTTTCGCAAAATATCTTCTGGGATTTGAAAGCGGCATAGGCGCAAAGCTAGACTCGCTTCTCACGGGTGAGAAGCGCCGCGGGAACAACGTTGAACTCACGATCGACGCAGCGCTTTCACGTTACGCATATGAAACCCTCGACGGTATGGACGGCGCGGTCATAGTGATGAATTATAAAACCGGAGAAGTGCTGTGCGCCGTAAGCTCGCCGTCATTTTCTCTTGAAAACATGGCGCAATACGCTTCCGGCGAATATACGCCGGAAGACGGGAGCCTCGTGAACAGGGCCACGATGGGAAGATACACGCCCGGCTCAACGTTCAAGATCGTCACCGCAATTGCCGCGCTGAGGTATTTGCCAAACGCGCGCACAAGAACATTCTCATGTGACGGAGAAATCATATTTGAAACGGATTCAGGCAGGCTTATCGAAGATGAAGCCACGGCTTACGGTGCTGACGGCGAGCTGCTTGACGGGTATTCCGTGCTGCGCGATTTTGACGCGGAGGTACACGGAGACCTTACGCTCGAGCAGGCCTTCGCGTGTTCATGCAACAATGTTTTTGCAAAAATAGCGCTTGAGATCGGGGAGGACAAGCTGAAAAAAACCGCTGAAAGCCTCGGCCTGAACGGTGAATTCATGTTTGACGAGCTGGTCGTTTACAGCGGAAACTATCCTGAAAGCAATACTGATTTTGAGCTTGCGTGGAGCGGAATAGGACAGCACACGGATATAATGACGCCCATGCACATGTGCATGCTTTCCTGTGCGATCGCAAACGGCGGAGTAATCATGGAACCAAAGCTTATGCGGGAGGTGATCGATACAAACGGCAGCGTTCTGAAATCCCTTAAAAGCGAAACATATAAAACCTGGCTGCTGCCCGACGAGGCGGAGTTTTTGAAGGAATGTATGCGCCTTACGGTCAAGGAGGGGACAGGCGCCGCGGCCGCCGTGTCGGGATTAACGGTGTGCGGGAAAACGGGCACCGCCGAGGTGTCGTCGAATAAAGATATAAAACCTCATGCCTGGTTCACAGGATTCATTGAGGATGAATCTGATCCTTATGCCGTGTGTATCGTGATCGAGAACGGCGGCGGAGGAGGTACTGCCGCCGCACCGGCAGCGTCAAAGATACTTTCCGAAACGGTGCGGCTTATGAAGCTTTGGAATAATACGCAAGAAGCAGATCAACCATCATGCCGTAGCTTCTGACGCCGTTCTCCTGCTGATTGAATTTGAGATAATTATCGTTAATGCTGTTGACTTTCTCCTCGACAGGCCCTTCGAACAAAGCCCAGTACGCGTTGTATGCCGTGAGATCGCGTACCATTGCGTTTGTATATATTTCGCGGACCTCATAATACAGATCCTTGTCGGCTGCGTAAAGTTTGTTCATGCAATTTATAAGCGCAAGCATAACTCCGGAATACTCAATGGCCGGGATATCGGAGTGCGTACAGGCCAGATATGCCACAAAATTCGCTTCATCCTCGCGCGCTACGCCAAGGTAATGCGCAGTTTCATGAGCGGCAGAAACAGGCAGCAGCAGCGACGGCTGGTCGACATTGACGTTCGCTTCCGCCGTGAACGGGAAGAATACGCCGGCTATGCCGGCATAGCTCATGCCAACGGAGGCAAGCACGGGCTTTACGGGATAAGTTTTACGCGAAAAAAGCGGCTCGCTTTTCCCAAGATCGTGGTAAGCCGCGGGAATTTGATCGAAATAAACCTCATAGCCTTCTTTCAACGTGAAAACGCCGTCTTCGTCCTCATCCACGTTTTCACGAATATCGGCGGCTCTTCGCGCAAGAGTAATGCTGAGCTTCTGAAGCTCTGACGCGGAGCGTGGCTCGACATTGAGCCCCATGAGCGTGGACAGCGTCGGCCTTGAATAATTGAAGCCCCAAACGATATAAAAGAGATTGAAAAGAACGCCTGCGAACACAGCAAGAGACAGAATGAAGCTTATGAGCTTGGCAAAGCGCAGTTTGCCTGAAACAAGCTTCACGATATTGATGATGATGAGCGTCGCTATTGCAACGACGGCGGCGTAAACGAGCATCTCGGCAACGGATATCCCCTTGGCAAACGACATGATAAAACCAATGGCGGAGCTTATGTATCCGTATATCCCCGAGCTGAAATACTTTTCAGTGAGCGCGGGATATGCTGATGCGAGCTTTGAAAGCCCGTATCCTGCGGGTATTATAAGAAGCCACAGCAGCTTGCAGAGCACGGGCTTCCATTCGCCGGCATGGGCGTTTGTCTTCTTCTTATCCATGCGACGATTATAACACCTCCGGCGAGGTAATTTGAACAGTCCAATGTTAATTTATCGTGACGGATCGTATTTTTTGACAAAGCGTTCCATGACCTCGTCGGTCGGCGCTTCCGAAAACACAGTTACGCTTACGCTTTCCGAGTTTTCGGGAAAAAGGAACACAGCCGGACCTTCACGCACCTTTGACGGATATACGTGCACGTTCATCCAAACGCACGGAAGATAACCTTTCGCGTATACTATGAACTCACACTCGCCGTAATCAGGCTGCGCGGCGCCAAGGAAGCCGCAATCGGTATCGCATGGTACTGAATATGCCGTGACACGGCCGGACGCATCTGTTTCGAATACCTGCGAGCTTTTTGGAAATACTATTACGGCTGATGATACGGGCGCCAAAGAATATGCGTCGGAAACACAAAGCTTCAGGTGACCGCGCGGACTGTGAGCAGCGAGATAAGACGCTGCAAGCGCGCACAACGACAATGCGGCTGCGCATATAATCGATATAATCAGTATTTTACGATTCAAGTTAAACGCCTCCGATCCAAAAATATGAGGGCAAAGCGGAACATATGTGATATAATCATGCAATGATAAAGCCGGAGGTTGTGAATATGCAAAGATATACTGATGAAACGTGGCGCGGCTCAATGCGCGTCAGCGTTGATTTCAACAATATGATGAAGGAGTTCGTCGGCCGGTACGGCATAAGCGACGAAGAGCTTGCGGCGATGGAGCCTGTGTGCGAAAAGGCTGCTTTATCCATGGAAAACGGCCGCGATCGCATGAAGTGGCGTAAGCTGCCGTTTGATCAGGGCGATACGATCAACAAACTGATCGAGTGCGCCGACGGGATACGCGCTCGGTTTGATAATTTTGTGGTGCTTGGCATCGGAGGGAGCGCGCTTGGCCCGATCGCGGTGCAACAGGCGCTTTCTCACATGAATTATAACGAGCTTCCAAAGGAAAAGCGCGGAGGGCCGAAGCTTTATGTGCTAGACAACGTCGACCCGGAGCGCATAAGCGCGCTGATCGACGTGATCGACATAAAAAAAACCGCTTTCAACGTCATAACAAAATCAGGAAGCACTTCGGAAACGATGTCTCAATTGCTGCTGTTCACATCCCTTCTCAAGGATGCCGTCGGCGACAAATGGAGGGAGCATGTTATTGCAACGACAGACGAGACAAAGGGGAATCTGATAAAGATCGCAAAAGCGGAAAAGCTTGAGACCTTCTTCGTGCCGGACGGAGTCGGAGGACGTTTTTCGGAGCTGTGTCCTGTCGGGCTGCTTGCCGCCGCCGTATGCGGCATAGATATCCGTGAGCTGCTCGCAGGAGCGGCTTATATGGACGATATTTGCGCCAAGGCTCCGGCGATGAAAAACCCGGCCTGTATAAGCGCCGCGCTTGAGGTCGCGGCGATGAAGAAGGGCTGCAACATCAGCGTGCTCATGCCGTATGCGGATTCCTTGAAATACGTCGCGGATTGGTATGCTCAGCTTTGGGCTGAATCGCTTGGCAAACGCTGCGATCTTTCGGGCAACATCGTCCACGCAGGACAGACGCCTGTTAAAGCGCTCGGCGTAACGGATCAGCATTCGCAGGTCCAGCTTTATACCGAAGGCCCGTTTGACAAGGTGATCACTTTCATCGGCGTTGAAAAGTACCGCAGCACGGTTTTGATACCTCATTCCTTCGACGATATCCCTGATGTTGCCTTTTTGAGCGGACATACGTTCAACGAGCTTATCCGTTCCGAACAAACGGCCACCGAGTATGCCGTGACGCGGTCCGGACATCTCAATAAGACGATAACCCTTCCTGAGGTGAATGCATTCACGGTGGGTGAGCTGATTTGTCTTTTTGAACTGCAAACTGCGTTTGCCGGCGAGCTGCTTGGCATAGATGCGTTCGATCAGCCCGGCGTGGAGGATGGCAAGAAAGCGACATATGCACTCCTCGGCAAAAACGGCTACGATGATAAACGCAGGGAACTTGACAGCCGCCAGGGGAAGAAAAAAGACTATATCGCGTGACGCTTTTGTGGACGGTTTGTTAATTCGCGCTGTAATCGCTTAACACACACGAACGGTTATTGTACAATCTCAAAAGAGACCGCGGATATGTGAGGGTTATATCATGAAGAAGGCTATTTCGCTTTTGCTTGCGATTATGCTTGCAGCCGTTGCGTTTGCCGGGTGTGCCGCACAGACTGAAAACATCGATGAAACAGGCGAAGCGCAGACACAAACGGATGAACAGACGGCTGCCGGAGAAAATGCGGACGGAGAAGACGGTTTCCCGCTTCTTGGCCTCATAATAAACGACGACGGTACTGATGACGCATACATGACGATGTACGGCTTCCTGCACACGGCTGAAACACTTGGTTATGCCGCAAAAGTGTACAGGGCGGTTTCGCCTGCCGAGGCGGAGAACGCGGTGAAAACGGCGCAATCAGACGGAGTTGACGGCTTGATGATTTATTCTCCGAACGGAGAGAACGACACAGCTGCAAGTGAAGCCGCAGCGACGGAAATGTTTGTCGTTATGCCGTATTATCCGTGCTCCGTTCAGGGACTTGACTGCAATGTTGTTGCCGATGACACGGATTATTATGACGAGCTGGCCCGCGGTATTGCGGAACGTATGACGGAGCGCAGCCTTAAATCGGGCCGCATTCTCGTTTACGGACGCGATACGCAGACATGTCTTTCGATGTTTGCCGCCTCGATAAGCGAGAGCTATCCTCAATTCACGGTTTCACAATGCACGCGCACGGCAGCTGACGATGAGGGCGCGATCGCGGAACTTGCGAACTATCTTCTTTATAACAGAGACGTGAAAGGCCTTTATGTAATTGACGCAGACGCCTCTTCCATCGCGGTGAAGGCAAGATCTGAGGCGCAGAAGCTGTTCAGGAACAACGGCGCGCCAACGCCGACGCCGACGCCTTCTCAGGATACTGCGGCGACGCCCGAAGCGACGCCGAACCCAGGCATACTGACGCAGATATCCGTTACGATATTCTGTAATGGCCTGAGTGACGACAATTACAAGCTTTTTGAGGATAACGATATATTTGCGCTGCTTATAGAGCCATATTATGAAGCGGCAGCACAGGCAACGATGACGCTCGACAAGCTTATCAGAGGCGAGAACACGGCTTCTGTTTCAAGGGTCAACAGACCGCTCGTCTATGCGGACACAGCGGAAAAATACAAGGCTATATATGATGAGATGAAGATCATGTTCGGCCTTACGACGGATAACGGACAATGATCGATCTTAAGATGCTCAAAAGAATAGACTGGCTGACGCTATTACTCGTTTTGATGCTGGTGGCGTTTGGCATAGTCAGCATAGCGAGTATAATGGCCGACCCTTTCGACGGTACCGAAAGCGGTGTTAATGATTATATCCAGAAACTGAATTTGAACTACGTCAAAAAGCAGATCGTCAATTTTCTTATCGGAGCAGCAGCTTTCCTTATTGTAATTATTTTTGATTATCAGGTGTATAAGCCGCTTATAAAGTACGCATATATAGGCATACTCGGATTGCTTGCGCTGTTGCTGATAATCGACAAAACAACGCGAGGAATATCAGGCTGGTTTGTGCTTGAGACCATCGACCGTGCAATACAGCCGGCTGAGTTGTGCAAGATCTGCATCATAATAGCATTATCAGTGGTCGCGTCAAATTCAATGGAGAAAAACAACGGAACGTTCCGCACGTTTAAATCTGTTTTCGGCGCCGTTGCACTTTGCGCCGTTCCGACAGTTCTCGTGATGATGCAGCCTGACTTCGGTACGGCATTCGTCTATATCTGCATAATGGCGGTGATTTTTTTCAGCGCGAAGATCGGCTGGGGATATATTTGCGCTGCAGTTGGCGCGGCAGGCGTAGCCATGCCGCTCGCGTATTTTTTTGTTTTAAGCCCCGAGCAGAAATTCAGAATCAAGGTATTTTTGAACCCCGAACTGGATCTTCAGAACTATGGTTATAACGTACATCAGTCAAAGCTTGCGATAGGCTCAGGCCAACTCATGGGGAAGGGTTATTTCAGCTCAGGCACGCTCGCACAGCTGCGTTATGTTCCTGAACGGCATACGGATTTCATATTCGCCGGCATAGCCGAAGGGTTGGGCTTCATCGGCGGAACGATACTTATTCTGGCGTTTTTCGTGCTTATCATCCGCTGGTTCTGGATCGCGTTCCATGCAAAAGATTATTTCGGAATGTGTCTTGTTTCAGGCTGTGCCGCGATGCTGCTTGCACATGTTTTTGAAAACATAGGTATGACGATAGGACTCATGCCGGTCACGGGCATTCCGCTCCCGTTCATAAGCTATGGGGGATCGAATCTGCTTACAAATATGATAGCCGTCGGCATTGTTGAAGGAGTATGGATAAGACGGCCGCAGCAAAAAATAGCGCATAGAGCATGATTTATACGCCCCCTCCGGCATATTCTTATTTTGCAGGAGGGAGCGATTTATGACTGGAAAAAGCAAAACAGAGGTTTCCGCATTTACATATTGCGAGAATAACAGAAGCGGGAACCATATACAAAGGGCTTCACGCAAAATGGACGGGAGCGGAATACTCATCAAGGTCGCTGTGTGCTGCGCTGCGGCGGCATTTGTGCTTGTTATCAAACTGATATCATCAGAACCGTACGGTACCGCCGCAGTTGAAGCAAACGACGGCGATGAGCAGGACGAGAGGCTCGGCAGACTCAAGTTCGTTGAACTGCCGGGGATAATCGAGGTATTTTCAAACAGAAAAAACTCATATGTTGAGCTTGATGCTTCTGAAAGCGAGTACATAAGCGAAGCAATGATGCTTCGCGTCAAAAGTTCCGAAAACGGCAAAATAAGCGTGAATGAACCGTGTAAGCTGACGACGGTCGGCACGGACAGCGATTACGGCGCGTTCGTAATATTGAATTTTTCAGGCGATATCGCATTGACGATCTATGGCTTTGACGATGTTACGGCGGAAGAGGGACAACCGCTTGATGAAGGCGATGAGATCGGAACGGCTGCAAAGGATCGCATCGTGCGAATCACAGCAAGAGAAGGAGGACGTGAAACCGACCCTACTCAATTTGTGTTTTTCGCAAAAGCAGAGTGAAGCTGACGTTATTCTATATTGGCGATATCCGCGTATGCGTGGACCCAACGGTATTGCTGCCCGTGTTTCTCGCTTTTGTAACGGGAAACGGAGACCTGTTTATAATGGCCTTCATCTCGCTTGTTCTGCATGAAACAGCGCACACTGCGGTTGCTTACGCATGTTCTGCGCATATTGCAGCAATTGTGATACATCCGCTCGGAATGCGCGCAGAGCTTGCGGAAAGAGGAAAAAATGCCGCGGATGAGATAATGACAGCCGCCGCGGGACCTTTATTCAGCCTTTCGGCCGGTATGCTCGCGCACGCGGCGGCAGATGCAGGGATGTTCACATCCACGCTTGTGGAGCAGTTTGCATCGGTCAATTCTGCAATAGCGATCATGAATCTTTTGCCCGCGCCGCCGCTTGACGGCGCGGAGATACTCAGATCGATACTTTCAAGAAAAGCGAGCGTAAGAAAAGCCGCGACAACGCTTTTTATTCTGGGCGCGGCTGTATCGGGCGCATTTCTTTATATCTCGGTTAAACGCGCAGACACGGGAGAAATACCATATGCGTTCGCATGCGCGGCGCTGCTTTTTGCACTTGAGGCCGTCAACACACTGCGCACGGCAAATAAAGCGCAGGCAATGCAAAACAAACGCTCCGCCGTAAGAAGACGCGGCAGCATGGAGGTGCGTGAGATAGCGGTCAGCGCGCATATGACGGTGAGGGAAGCGCTGAAGCTTGCTTCGGGCGCCGGATACGTTAGGTTTGTAGTGCTCGACGACGATATGCGTGAAATGGTTACGATGGGCGAGGGAGAGGTTTACGGACGAGCTGCCGATACCGGCGGGATCGATGTTACATTCCTTGATATTATGTGTCCAAAGGGAAGGGCAAAATAGTTTCACTTTGAAAGCGGCTCAGGATATAGTATAATATTTCAATATGTATGATGCATTCGATGCGTCGCCGCGTGAGGTGAAGGATGGCAGGAAAGAAGAAAAAAACGAAGAAGACTGATACGGATCGCACACCTGATCAAACCAGGCGTGAGGTCGGCGGCGTGTGTCTTGTGGCGCTTGGACTTTTTCTCGGCGCAAGCCTGTATTCGGATGCAGTGGGCGTGCTTGGACACGCGATCAGCGGGTTCTTTTTCGGAATATGCGGTTTTATGGGCTACGCGATACCTGCGGCCATAATTCTGTGCGGAGTGTTGATAATCATATTCTCCGAACGACCGGTGAAACCGCTCACTGCATTCCTGATTGCTGTGTTTTTTATTGCGCTCATAACAACGATACATATTTCTGCGCGAAGCGCAATAACGGGCGTCAAGGTCCTTGATTATTATAAGGATGCTTATAGTTATGGCATGACATACCGCGCAGGCGGAGGCGTGCTTGGCTCATTGCTTGCATATCCGTCGCTGCTTCTTATGGGAACGGTTGGATCATACATCGTTTTTATTGCGCTGATGCTTATCGCATTTTTGCTTATCACAAAGCTTTCGATAAAACGCGCCGGAGAAAAGATAGGATCGGGAATTAAGCAGGGGGTTGCCGTCGTAAACGAGAAGATGACGGAACGCCGCCAGACGCTTTATACGGAAGAACTCGCGTCGCGCGAAAGCGTGCAGGACAAGCCCTTGCCCCAGACCAAGAAAAAGCATGCTGAAGAAGAGCTTACATATCACGCGGCAAAACCGGTCAAGCAGGACCCTTTCCATATGTCGCTTGAAGATGACGATGAATTTGCTTCGCTTTCGGCAAATCGCGTGAAGGATATGCCCGACTCGCTTGAATTCATGCCGACGAGCGGAATGATCGAGCGAAAAAGCGCGAAAGCCGAGGAAAAATTCGCCGATCAGTTCGATTCGATGCCGCTTGAGGTGCCGTTCGAAAGCGATGGGCAGTCAAACGGCCATATGACGCGGGGCGAACTGAATGAAACCACACGCATAACGCGCAACGCGCCGAAGGAATGCGATCGGTCAAGAACAGCGAATATGGATACCTGCGAAGCGAAGACGGAGGTTCCCGTGCAGCCGGCGGCGCCGCCTGTATATCAGCGTCCTCCGTATGATCTTTTGAATCCTCCGGACAAGAACTTTGTGCAGACGGAGTCCCCGATAGAAAAAGCAAAGCTTCTCGAAGAGACGCTTTCTGAATTCAACATAAGCGCGAAAGTGATAAACTACACCGTCGGCCCTGTGATAACGCGCTTTGAGCTTCAACCGGCAAAAGGCGTGCGCGTGAACAGGATAACGGCGCTTTCGCAGGATATTGCGCTTGCGCTTGCCGCTCCGCGCGTGAGGATAGAGGCGCCTATACCGGGCAAACAGGCCGTAGGCATCGAGATACCGAACAAGAATACCGCGAAGGTCCTTCTTCGCGAGGTCGTGGAATCGCGCGAGTACCAAGCGGAAAAATCATCGATCGCTTTTGCGCTCGGCAAGGATGTTGCCGGCAAGATCATAACGGCTGATCTTGACAAGATGCCGCATCTTCTTATTGCCGGATCAACCGGCTCCGGCAAAAGCGTGTGCATAAACGATATCATCATAAGCATGGCATATAAGTCGACGCCGGATGAAGTGCGCATGATACTTATCGATCCTAAGGTCGTTGAAATGCGCATGTATGCGTCGCTGCCCCACCTCAAACTGCCTGTTGTCACGGACGCAAAGCGCGCGGCAGGGGCGCTCAAATGGGCTGTTATGGAGATGGAACGCCGATATAAGATGATGGCGGAAAAAAACGCGCGCGATCTTACCCGATACAATACGCTTGCCGAAGAAGGCGAGGAAAAACTGCCGAAGCTTGTTGTTGTGATCGATGAGCTTGCCGACCTTATGATGGTTGCCGCAAAGGATGTTGAAGATTCAATATGCCGTATCGCACAGCTTGGCCGTGCAGCCGGTATACATCTTATAGTTGCCACGCAAAGACCTTCAACCGATGTCATCACGGGCCTTATAAAGGCCAATATACCTTCCCGAATTGCTTTTGCGGTTTCCTCGGCTGTCGATTCCCGCGTAATAATGGACGAGGGAGGGGCTGAAAAGCTGCTTGGCAAGGGTGACATGCTCTTCCATGCAAACGGCGCGAACAAACCGGTGCGCGCACAGGCGGCGCTTGTGACAGACGACGAGGTGGAACGCATAATGGATTTCTTCGCAGAACATGTTGCGTGCGAACCTCTTCGGGATGATGAGCTTGACAAACTGACGGCAGCAACCGGAGGAACCAGCCCTGCCCAGGGCAACGGCAAGCAGGAAGACGACCTTTTGCCTGAAGCCGTGAAGATCGTGCTCAACGACGGTCAGGCGTCGATATCGATGATACAGCGCAAGCTCCGCGTGGGGTATGCGAGAGCCGCGCGGCTTATTGACATAATGGAAACAAAGAATATTGTGAGCGGTTCGGAAGGCAGCAAGCCGCGCAGGGTGCTTATAACCCATGCGGATTATGCGAGGCTTTTCGGCAACACTGATGAACCGGAGGACGTAACGCATTATGAGGACTGAATACAGCGCTGGCGTTATATCGCTTGGCTGTTCGAAAAATACGGTGGATTCGGAAAGAATACTTTCGTGTCTGTCGGACGCGGGGTTCACAATAACAAACCGTGAGGATGAAGCGGATGTGATCGTCATAAACACATGCGGTTTCATCAATCCTGCCAAGGAGGAATCCATCAATACGATACTTGACGCGGCGGCAAGGAAAAAGTCGGGCGCGTTGATCGCGGTTGCCGGATGCCTCAGCCAACGCTATCCCGACGACCTCAAAAGAGAAATGCCGGAAATAGATATTTTGCACGGAGTCGGAAATCACGAAGGATTCGTCGATGAAATATGCGCGAGGCTCGGCATCGTTAAAGCACGCCCTTATTGCGGAGGCAGGATCCTTACGACACCTCCTTACAGCGCGTACCTTCGCATTGCCGACGGCTGCGACAACCGTTGCACTTATTGCGCTATTCCGCTCATCCGCGGCGGGAAACGAAGCGAACCGATCGAAAGCCTCGTTGACGAAGCGAAACAACTTGCGGATAACGGCGTGACGGAGCTTACGCTTATTGCGCAGGATACGTCCGCTTACGGCACGGATATATACGGCAAGCCTTCTCTTGGCTCACTGCTTGACAGGATTGCAGGCATTAACGCTCTGAAGTGGATCAGGGTGCTTTACGCCTATCCTAACACGATCGACGAAGCGCTTATTGATACTATGTTAAGTCACGATAACATCGTGAAATACATCGATATGCCGATACAGCATATCGATCCGACCATGCTTGAACGCATGAACCGACATGGTACGGCGGAGCATATACGCTATATAACGGATTATATCAGGCGCGCTTCACCTGATTTTATTCTGAGAACAACGGTAATGGCCGGCTTCCCGGGCGAGACGGAAGAACAGTTCGGCCGTCTGGCTGAATTTCTTGTTGAGCATCCTTTCGACCGCGTCGGCGCTTTCAGCTATTCACAGGAGGACGGAACACCGGCCGCTGAATTTGCAGATCAGATAAATGAGGATGTTGCAAAACGCAGGCTCGATGAGCTGATGACGACACAGAACAAGGTGTCCGAAAAACTCAACATGCGACGTGTCGGCCGCACTTATGACGTGCTGATAGAGAAGGCGACAGATAAGCGTGCTTACGGGCGCAGCTACGCAGAGGCGCCTGATGTTGACGGAAACATATCCGTCAAAGGTGTGCCTAAATATGTGAAGCCGGGATGCTATGTGAAGGTCAAGATAACAGCCGCAGGCGCATACGATCTGAAGGGAGAATATATTGATGAATCTGCCGAATAAGCTGACAGTGCTGAGGATGATACTCGTACCGGTATTTGTGGTATGCTTCTATTTGCCGTTCGCCTCAAAGATGTATATTGCGGCGGCGGTGTTCGTGCTTGCATATATAACGGATCTTCTCGACGGGCAAATTGCACGCAGAAATAACATGGTGACGGATTTCGGAAAGCTAATGGACCCGATGGCGGATAAACTGCTTACTGCGGCAGCGATGATAATGCTGACCGGGATCGATCTGATATCGCCGATTGCAACGCTCATAACCATTGCACGCGAGTTCATTATAAGCGCGCTGAGGCAGATATCCGCAACAAAGAACATCGTCATTGCGGCAGGAAAGATAGGGAAAATGAAAACTCTCACACAGTGCATAGGCATAACGCTGGTGCTGCTGGGAAACCCTTTGTTCTGCCGGTGGAATATACCGCTCGATCAGATACTCATATGGGTTTCGGTCGCGCTTGCGATCTGGTCTTGCGCCGATTATCTGGTAAAGAATTTGAAAGCGCTCAAGCTTAAGGAGAATATGTAAAATGATATGCGAACTGATCTCGGTAGGTACCGAGCTGCTGATGGGCAATATACTCAACACAAACGCGCAGTATATTTCTCAGAAGCTTGCCGATCTTGGTATTAATTGCTATTACCAGACGACGGTAGGCGACAACAACACAAGACTTAAGGAAGCGCTTGACGATGCGCTTCGACGCTCGGATATGGTGATCCTGACAGGCGGACTTGGACCGACCGGCGATGATCTTACAAAGGAATCGGTTTCGGAAGCCTTCGGAAAAAAGCTTGTGCTTGATGACGCTTCGCTTGAATACATCAAAGCGCGGTTCAGAAAAATGGGCCACAATATGACGCCGAACAACATCAAGCAGGCCATGTTCCCCGAGGGCTGCATGATACTGCCAAACCCAAACGGCACAGCTCCGGGCTGCATAATAGAAGCGAACGGCAAGGCGGCGGCAATGCTGCCGGGACCGCCCAATGAAATGGCGCCGATGTTCGACGCATCCGTTATGCCGTATCTTGAAAAGCGCAGCGGTTACAGACTCTTTTCAAAGATGATCCGCATATTCGGCAAGGGCGAATCGAGCGTTGAATTTGAATTAAAGGATCTTATGGAACGGGATAATCCGACGGTTGCGCCGTATGCGTTGATGAGCGAATGCAAGCTTCGCGTGACGGCGCGCGGTACGGATGCGGACGAAGCCGAAGCATTGATGAAGCCGGTGATCGGAGAGATCGTGCGCCGGCTGGGGGACGTCGTGTATTCAACGGAAGGCCTGGAATTGCACGAGGAGTGCGCAAGGCTTCTCAAAGTCAACGGAAAGACCATAGCCACAGCGGAGAGCTGCACGGGCGGCATGCTTGCCTCGAAGCTTGTGAGCGTACCCGGCAGCAGCATTTGGTTCAAGGAAGGCTGTGTGACATATTCGAATGAAGCGAAAGTCAACAGGCTCGGCGTGAAACCCGAAACAATCGAAATGCACGGCGCTGTGAGCCGCGAAACCGCTTATGAAATGGCGGAGGGCATACGCGGCACGTCGGGCGCGGATATCGGTCTTTCGACAACAGGCTATGCCGGCCCGGATCCTTCCGGCAGCGAAGTACCCGTCGGACTTGTTTATATCGGTATATCAGACGAAACCGGAACGCATGTAAAGGAACTGCACCTGACGGGCAACCGCGAAAGGATACGCAATCTGGCCTGTCTCAACATACTCGATATCCTTCGCAGAAGTTTTTAGTGCATAAAAAGCGAACATATGTTATAATTTTGATATCGAACGAAGGGATGGGACAAATAACATGATGGAGAAAGAAAAAGCGCTTGAAATGGCGCTTGGACAGATCGAAAAGCAGTTCGGCAAGGGCGCGATCATGAAACTCGGCGACGCCGCGGGAAAGATATCCGTATCGACCATACCTTCCGGATGTCTTGAACTTGATATTGCGCTTGGCGTAGGCGGTATACCGCGCGGCAGAATAGTGGAAATATACGGACCTGAGTCCTCAGGCAAAACGACGCTTGCGCTTCATGCGATAGCGGAAGCACAGAAGCTCGGCGGAACGGCCGCTTTCATCGATGCGGAACATGCGCTCGATCCAATATATGCCGGCAATCTTGGCGTGAATATAGACAATCTGTACGTTTCTCAGCCTGACACAGGCGAGGAAGCGCTCCAGATATGCGAGGCGCTCGTGCGCAGCAGCGCAATAGACGTTGTGGTTATAGACTCCGTTGCGGCGCTCGTTCCCAAGGCGGAAATAGAGGGCGATATGGGCGACGCGCATGTCGGACTTCAGGCAAGACTGATGAGCCAGGCGCTGCGCAAACTTGCGGGCGTTATATCAAAATCGAACACGATAGTTATTTTCATCAACCAGCTTCGTGAAAAAGTCGGTGTGATGTTCGGCAATCCCGAAACTACGCCGGGCGGAAAAGCGCTCAAGTATTATGCGTCGATACGCCTTGACGTGCGCCGTATCGACTCAATCAAGAACGGAAGCGACATCGTCGGCAATCGCACGCGCATAAAAGTTGTGAAAAACAAGGTCGCTCCGCCGTTCAAAATTGCTGAGTGCGATATGATATACGGCGAAGGCATCTCACGTGAGAGCAGCGTGCTGGATATGGCGGTGAACAACAAGATCATCACAAAATCAGGCGCGTATTATAATTACGGCGATCTGCGCATGGCCCAGGGACGTGACAATGCAAGACTGTTCCTTAAGGACAATCCTGAACTTTGCGCTGAAATCGAACAGAAGGTGCGCGCCGTGATGATCAAACCCGTATCCGCTTCCGATGACGATAAGGAAACAGCGGCGCCGCAGGAAGAAGAATAATCATTCGAAAACAAAGTTAAACGATGTTAATTTGCAAACATGCAAAGTCAAGGATGCGTTTATGTGTCCTTGACTTTTAATTTGACGCGCGTTACAATTATCTGGAGTAAATATGCCGGTGTGTATTTTCAAAAGATTTAATATAGATCTTGTGAAAATTTGTCCATGCATACTGAGTACATTTCATACTCGTATACCTTTATATATATGTTGGAGGTGCTGATCGTTCGTGGGTGAAATATTGATCCCCATAATTGTAGGGGTTGTTTGTGCAATTGTATTTACGCTGGTAGGTTATTTTTATCGCAGGAACATCGCCGAGGCAAAGGTCGCAAAAGCCGAGGATGCAGTTAAACAGATGATCGACGATGCGCAGAAACGCGCAGAAAGCATCAAGAAAGAGACCGTTCTTGAAGCAAAAGAGGAAGCATATCGCATAAAAAGTGAAAACGAGCGCGAGAACAAGGAACGCCGTAATGAGATCCAGCGTTCCGAGCGTAGGCTTCTCCAAAAAGAAGAAATGCTTGACAAAAAGGTCAATGCAGTTGAGCAGCGCGAAGAAGGCCTTGTAAAGAAGCAGAAGCAGATAGATGATCTGGAAGCTGAAGCCAAGGAAATTCATGATCGTCAGCTCAACGAACTCGAGAAGATATCCGGATTGTCTATGGACGAGGCAAAGGAAATCCTTTTGGGCAACGTTGAAAGGGATGCACGTCACGAAGCAGCCATAATGCTGCGCGAGATAGAAGCGAAAACAAAAGAAGAAGCGGACAAGCGGGCAAGAAACATAATTTCTCTTGCCATACAGCGCTGCGCGGCAGATCATGTTGCTGAAACGACGGTTTCCGTGGTGCCGCTGCCAAATGATGAGATGAAGGGCAGGATCATCGGTCGTGAAGGCCGCAACATCCGCACGCTTGAAACTGCGACCGGCGTTGATCTTATCATCGACGATACGCCTGAAGCCGTTATACTTTCAGGCTTTGATCCGGTGCGTCGTGAAATTGCGCGCATCGCACTTGAGAAGCTCATCCTTGACGGGCGCATCCATCCTGCAAGGATAGAGGAAATGGTTGAAAAGGCACGCAAGGAGGTTGACGTTCAGATACGCGAGGCCGGTGAACAGGCAACCTTTGAGTGCGGTATCCATGGATTGCATCATGAGATCATTAAGCTGCTCGGCAGATTGCGTTATCGCACAAGCTACGGGCAGAACGTGTTGAAGCATTCGATCGAGGTTTCGCATCTTGCGGGCATGATGGCGTCTGAACTTGGCGCGAACGTCGCCCTTGCAAAGCGCGCGGGACTTTTGCACGACATCGGCAAGTCTATCGACCATGAGGTTGAGGGACCTCACGTTCAGATAGGCGCGGATGTTGCAAAGAAATACCGTGAAAACAATCAGGTCATCAATGCGATCATGGCGCATCACGGCGACGTGGAGCCGGCGACTGTCGAGGCGGTTCTTGTTCAGGCGGCCGACGCTATATCCGCGGCGCGTCCGGGCGCACGCCGTGAAACGCTTGAAAACTATATCAAGCGCCTTGAGAAGCTTGAAGAAATTGCAAACTCCTTCGAAGGCGTCGATAAGTCTTTTGCGATCCAGGCCGGTCGCGAGGTACGCATCATCGTAAAACCCGAAAGCGTATCGGATGCGGATACCATCATAATGGCCAGGGATATCGTGAAGCGCATCGAGACTGAGCTTGAGTACCCCGGACAGATAAAGGTCAACGTGATCCGCGAAACGCGCGCTGTTGAATTTGCCAAATAAACACATTTGTGATAATTACTGCGTATGGGCGGATTTGATCCGCCCATACGTTTCTAACGGAGGAAAACATGGAGATTATCCCTGTAGGAGACGCGCATTGCGATTTTCTGTATTATATGGTCAATCGCGGCTATTCTTTCAGTGAACCTCCTTTGAGCACACAGGCTGTGAGCCTGTCGGGCATGAGAGCCGGCGGCGCTGCGCTTCAGCTTTTTGCAGCATGGATCGATCCGGACAGCCGCATCGAACCGATCCAGCAATGCCTCACGTTGATCGATGCTTATAAACGCCTTTTGGCTTCATGTGATGCGCTTACACCGTTCGGCACTGGTTTTTCTCCGACACAAGGCAAAATTGCTGCGATACTAACCGTTGAAGGCGGGGAGGCGGTACAGGGCCATCCTGAGAACGTGCGATTGCTGCATGAGCTCGGCGTGAGGGCAATGACTCTCACATGGAATGCGACAAATGATCTTGCAAGTCCGGCGATGACAAAGAAGGACAGAGGCCTGACCGCAGCCGGACGTGAAATAGTACATGAAATGGAACGTGTCGGCATGGCTGTTGACGTTGCGCATCTTGGAGACCTCGGTATAGACGGCGTGCTGAATGAGACGGATAAACCGATATTTTCTTCGCATACAAATGCACGCGCCGTGTTTGATCACAGGCGTTCGCTCACCGACAGGCATATAAAAGAAATTGCCGCGAGAGGTGGGGTGATTGGTGTGAATTACTATTCACCGCAGTTGGTTCGTACAGGAAGAGCATCGATAAACGATGTTGTTCGACATATTGCACATGTCGCCGAGATCGGCGGAACAAAGTGCGTAGTGCTGGGCTCGGATTTTGACGGAATGGGTCCACAATCATACCCGGTTGGATTATCGTCATGGGCTGAAGTGCCGAATTTGATTGAAGCGATGAAGGACGCGGGTTTCTCGCAAGATGATATCGGCGACATAGCATATAACAACCTTGCACGCTACTTCGGCAGGTTTGTGAAGTGATCGCTTACGATCATTCGCCGGTCTTTTGACGCAGGTCGCCCTGTATATGCGACTGTGGGCGGTTGGCACTCAGTTTGCCTTCAATGAATCGCTGCACCATAGATATGGCCGTGTCTGTTTCGATGCCGTTGTCCTTTCTCCAGTATATAAGAATATCCTTTACAGCAAACGCATTATAGCTTATAAGAAAATCCCATTCTTTTTTCGGCATGGGGTTTACGCCGTTATTCTCCATCAATTCAGCAAGAAAATCACGAAGAAACACAAACAGGATATTATCGACAAGGTCGTGATAACGTGAATTGAGCAATTTGCGTATGAAGTCGTCATTTTCGTCAACAAGGGCGACAAAGCCGCCAAGCGCTGTGTCAACATCACGGTTCACACGGGCTTGTTCAAGAAGACTTGCGGTCTTGCGTTCAACGATATATTTCAGCAGGTCTGGTATATCGTGAAAATGGTAATAAAACGTCTGTCTCGTCATACTGCAGGCGTCAACGATATCCTTTACGGTGACCTTGTCCAATCCCTTCTTTTTAATGAGCCGTATGGACGTATCGGCTATGAAGTCCTTTGTCAGTATCATAGTAAAACCCTTTCGGCAAAAAGCGATGTCATCCGGTGGTTCTCGTAAAATCTTTTTCTCATTCTAGCAAAAAATATAAAATACATCAACTTTCTGATTCGTTCCATTCCGTTTTATACAAAAATAGTTTTTTGTAAGATAATTTGACAGAGGATCAATTTTGCATATATCAAATGCGTATGCAAAAAAGTTATTCTAAAACAAATATGGTGGAGCCGTTATTATGATGGGATGCACGCGAATCATCATGTTTGCTGATGCGCACGATTATTGTCACTTGGTATAGGAATAGCCGCGTTTACTCATGCCGGTTGAAATAATCCGTGCGTATCAGGAGCACGGATTATTTATTTTTGCGGAATAAACTTTTGGTTCGGCGCCATGAAAAGGGGGATCAAATGAAGATCTTGTTTGTAATGGACGAATATTTTGCGCAGAACAACGGGCTTAGCCTTTCGGCGCAGCGTTTCTCAAAAGCGCTCAGGGAACGCGGAAATGAAGTGAGAATAATTGCCGGCAGCGCATATGGAACGCCTGATTATGCGTTGAAAGAATATGTTGTTCCGGTCTTTGACGGGCTTATCAAAAAGCAGGGCATGACGTTCGCAAAAACAGACGATGAAATCGTTGAAAAAGCTGTACGGTGGGCTGACGTCGTATACCTTGAAGAACCGTTCGTGCTGGATGCCCATGCGGCAAGAGAGGCGAAAAAGCAGGGCAAACCGTGTACAGGCGGATTCCATATGTATCCGGAAAACATTACGTCATCTTTGCATCTGGCCTGGAATTGGCCGCTGAATGCCGCTCTTATGATAGGTTTCAAGTTGTATGTATACAGATATTGCAGCGACATACACTGCCCAACAAAATATGTTGAACAGCGGCTATTGAATTATGGATACCGTTCAAGACTGCATGTGATATCAAACGGAGTTACACCTGAATTTGCCGCACGCCGGGCGGCAAAGCCCGATGCGCTAAGCGGGAAATTTGTAATACTGTCTGTCGGACGCTATTCGGTTGAAAAAAGGCAGGATATCCTCATCGAGGCAGTAAAACGCTCAAAGTATTCATCGCAGATACAGCTTATATTTGCCGGCCAGGGACCGCGCAAAAATCAGTATATGAGACAAGCAAAAGGACTCAAAAACAGCGCGATATTCAAATTCATGAGCCAGCAGGAATTGATCCGTACAATGAATTTCTGCGACTTGTATGTGCATACTGCCGACAGCGAGGTTGAAGGTATGTCTGCGCTTGAGGCAATCTCGTGCGGTCTCGTTCCCGTAATATCCAACAGCGGGAAATCTTCAACAAAAGTATTTGCACTTGACGACAGAAGCATTTTTAACGCGGGGGATCCGGAAAGCCTCAAGGCCAGGATAGACTACTGGATATCTCACAACGACGAAAGAGCGCGCATGGGGATCGAATACAGTTGTTTTGCAAAAAAGTATTCAGTTGAGCGTTCGGCCGAAAGGCTTGAAAACATGTTTATGACTGCCTGCGGAGAAGAATATGGAATCGAAGAAGAAGCATTACAGCGATCGTAACGGAGAGAATGTCATTCATATGTATACGCCCTTTACATTTGAAGTGAGGGCTGACTATGATTATCGCTGCGCAAATATTATACAAACGGTATTGTACTATATCCTACATTCGCTTGTGCTTTTGATACTATATCCGTATCTCATAATAGCAAACGGCTTGTTGATCCGCGGCAGAGAGAACGCAAAAAAGCTACGGGGAAAGGGCGTTGTGGTGATACCGAACCATGTGCATATTATGGATGCGCCGATGATAGCCTGCGCGCTTGGCATACGCCGCATTTATTTTGTCACAACCGCGAGCAACTTCTGCATACCTGTCATCCGTCACTTGATAAGATGGCTTGGCGCGATACCGATCACGGATTCACCGGCTCAGATAAAACGGATGTTTGACGAGATGGAGCGAACATTGAGCAAAGGCAAAGCGGTTGCGATCTATCCGGAGGGGGTGTTGCTGCCATATTGCGAGAACATACGGACCTTCAAGCGCGGAGCGTTCAAAATGGCGGCGGATGCGAGTGCGCCGCTGCTCCCCGCAAGGCTGTCGTTTCGCGCGCCGAACGGAATTTGGAAACTGTTACGCAGGAAGCCTTTTGTGACACTTGAGTTTATGCAGCCGATATATCCTGATGAATCATTGCCTTTGAGAGAAAGATCAGCCAAAGCGGAACGGGAATGCCATGCAGCGATGAGCGGTTCATGATATGTGACGGAGCACGCTGAATTGATAATGGAGGAGATGAAGTTATGGCGAATTATACAGCAAAAGCAATCATGCGTACTTTTGAAGAAATGCTCGTTGAAATGCCGTTTGATAAGATAACCGTGTCGGCTATTGTCACAAGGTGTGAAATAAGCTCAAACACGTTTTATTATCATTTCAGGGATATATTCGACTTGCTTGACGCATGGCTGACTGAAGTACGCATGAAACTCATCGGCGACGCAGATCACATCGGCGAATGGCCGGAAAAGATCAAAACCATACTTCACGCGATGCATGATAATCCCGAGATCGTGTATCATGTATTCGACTCGATTTCCAGAGAACGTTTTGAGAGGTATATCTTTGATTGTATAGAAAATTCGATATATGAATTCACGAAAAAAGCGCTCGGCAGCATTGCGATACCCGATGAAAACGTGAGGGATATAGCTGCTTTTTGCTGTTATTCAATGCTTGGATTTTCCATGAAATTCATATGGGGTCGGATGAGCACTGATATAGACTCATCTGTTGACAGGCTGAGCCGTATGTTTGACGGTGTTATTGAATATGTGATCGGAAAGCTTGCTTCGGGAGACGTACAAAACAGGGATATTTTTGCATAAATCGACGTTTATGCGCAAAAAAAGACCGATTTTAGCGGTTCCTCCTAATTTTGGGGAAACCGCTTCTTTTATGAGCGGAAAATGCAGCGCTGCTTCATTATACTTGAAATATAAAAAACAGCGTGATTACGCTGGACGGGAGCTTCATATGAGTATTGCTGAAAAATTCAAAGGACTGGCGGTAAAGGAACTGTATTCCTATCTTGACAAAGATCCGGATAAAAACATTCCCAAAGCGCTTGACTGGCTGCAAAAGCACGATAAGGGCGGCGGCGTAACAAATCAGGTTAATGCAATAAGAAAGGCTATCACTGATCCGGAAGGCAATTGGGCGAAACTTGTAAAAAGTCTTTGGACGGATATCGACGACGATCAAAGAAGAAAGCTTGTTGATACAGTCGTTGTAAACGGCTCGATTATCGGCACGCCTGCTGCGGAGAAAATGCAGGACAAGTATCAGTGCAACGTGCCCTGGGCGATTCTCATGGATCCGACAAGCGCGTGCAACCTGCATTGCACCGGTTGCTGGGCGGCCGAATATGGCAACAAGCTGAACCTGAGCTTTGATGAACTGGACAGCATAATAACTCAGGGTAAAGCCTTGGGCACCTATGTATATATCTATTCCGGCGGGGAACCTACCGTGCGAAAAGACGATCTTATCAGACTTTGTGAAAAGCATTCAGATTGCGCTTTTCTCGCCTTCACCAACGGCACTCTAATTGATGACGCTTTTGCAAATGAAATACTGCGCGTCAAGAACTTCGTGCCGGCGATAAGCATTGAGGGATTTGAGGAAGCAACGGATTCAAGACGCGGCGACGGGACCTACAAAAAAGTCATTGAAGCGATGGAGCGCCTCCGTGCGCGCAAGCTTCTTTTCGGTATATCATGCTGTTATACCAGCAAAAACGTCGACGTCATTGGCAGCGAAGAATACTTTGATTCCATGATCGATATGGGCGCGAAATTTGCATGGTTCTTCACATATATGCCTATCGGCGCAGATGCGGTACCGGAGCTTATCGCAAGGGCGGATCAGCGTAAATTCATGTATGAAAAGATACATGAATATCGTGCGACAAAGCCGATTTTCACGATGGATTTCTGGAACGACGGCGACGCTGTCGGCGGCTGCATAGCCGGGGGACGGGGATATCTGCATATCAACGCCAACGGGGATGTGGAACCGTGCGCGTTCATACATTACTCGGATTCGAATATCCGTGAAAAAACATTGCTTGAAGCATACCGTTCGCCTCTTTTCATGGCATACAGAAAAGGTCAGCCTTTCAACGAGAATATGCTGAGGCCTTGCCCCGTGTTGGATAACCCGGGCAAGCTGACGGAAATCGTAGATGCTTCCGGCGCGCATTCGACCGACCTCATGAAGCCTGAAAAAGCCTGTGACTATTGCAATAAATGCGTTGACGCAGCCAATAACTGGGCGCCTGTTGCGGACGCAATATGGGAGGAACTGCCAAACAAACGCGGCGTTGTTAAAACCGGCAAGATGGCAAAAAAATCATAAACGGGGGAACGCTCACATGAAAAGCTGCTTTACCTCTGAATCCGTAACATGCGGGCATCCGGACAAGGTTTCGGATCAGATCGCGGATTGTATTCTTGATGAGATACTGAAAACCGATCCTTATTCGCGTGTAGCCTGCGAAGTTACATGCGCAACGGAACAGGTGCATATTTTCGGCGAAGTGACGACAAAAGCCGCGGTAGATTATGAAGCCGTCGCGAGGAAAACCATTGCAAGGATCGGATATACTGCGCCTGACCGCGGCTTTGACGCAGACAACTGCAGCGTGCGGGTCGATCTTCACGCACAATCGCCTGATATTGCAATGGGTATCACACGCAAGTTCGACTCCTCGTCGCTCGACAGCGGCGCCGGAGATCAGGGAATGATGTTCGGATTTGCCTGCACTGAAACAGATAACCTGATGCCCCTTCCGATCGAGCTTGCGCATACGCTATCCAAACGGCTTGAAAAGGTCAGACGCACCGAAGAGCTGCCGTATCTGCTGCCTGACGGAAAAACGCAGGTGACTGTCGAATATGAAAACGACATGCCGAAGAGGATAGCCACCGTCATTGTTTCTGCCCAGCACAGAGAACAAGTTGATATAGAAATGCTGCGCGAGGACATCACGGAGCATATAGTATATCCAGCGCTTCCGCAAAGCCTTGTTGACGATGATCTTCAGCTTTTTATCAATCCGACGGGTCGCTTCGTTATAGGCGGGCCGGCGTGCGATTCGGGTCTGACCGGCCGAAAGCTTATCGCTGATACTTACGGCGGTTATGCACGGCACGGGGGCGGGGCTTTTTCCGGGAAAGACGCCACAAAAGTCGACCGCAGCGGAGCATACATTGCGCGATACATTGCAAAGAACATCGTTGCGGCCGGACTTGCACAAAAGTGCGAGGTGCAGCTTTCATATTCAATCGGTCTGGCAGAGCCGGTGTCTGTGAGGATCGATTCATTCGGTACGGGGAAATACGATGAAGAAATACTCAAGAAAGCCGTGTTGAACACAGTTGATTTGAGACCCGCCGCGATAATCGAACGATTCTCGCTTTTGAGGCCGATATATGCGTCTGTTTCATGTTATGGCCACTTTGGAAGCAATGCGGGAAATATGCCGTGGGAGCAAACGGATATAACACGGCAGTTGGCATCAAAATGCTAAACTAAAATAAAAAAACCGCCCGTGAAAAACACGGGCGGTTTTGTTTGGCAGGGGCAGAAGGGCTCGAACCCTCAAGAACGGTTTTGGAGACCGCTATGTTACCATTACATCATGCCCCTTCGCAACGAACGACTGTGTTATTATAGCATTCAAGAATTATGGTGTCAACGCCAAATCACTCACTATATACGGTATGCTTTTTCGTTGCTCTTTAATGAGCGTGCGGTTATAATATTATGAGTTGATAGCATGAAACGGAGACAGATATGCAAAAAAACGTACCCGTACCGGAAAGCGAACTTGAAGAAAGCAAAGCGGCGGCGGCAAGGATAAAGGAGCTTCTTTGCGGCCGAAGCTTCAAATACTATATCGAAACTTACGGTTGTCAGATGAATGAGCATGATTCCGAAAAGCTTGCGGGCATGCTCACGGAGTGCGGCGCGCAAAGGGCAGATGAAAAGAATGAAGCCGACATAATTCTTTTCAATACATGCTGTGTGCGCGAACATGCGGAGAAACGGCTTATGGGCAATGTCGGAGCGCTAAAAAAGCTCAAGGATACGAAACCTCAACTGATAATCGGTATATGCGGCTGTATGGCGCAGCAAAAAGACGTCGCGGACAAGCTGTATAAGCGGTTCCCGTTTGTGAATATGGTGTTTGGCACGCATGAACTGCATATGTTCCCGCAAATGCTCAAGAGCGTAATTGACGGAGAACGGGTGGAGCGTGTGCGCGAGCTTGACGGTGAGATCGCCGAGGGTCTGCCTGTTGAAAGGAACAACAGCGTTTCACAATTCGTCACAATAATGTACGGATGCAATAATTATTGCTCATACTGCATCGTTCCTTATGTGCGCGGGCGTGAACGTTCGAGGACGCCGGAGGATATTATCAGCGAGATGAGGTCGCTTGCTTCAAACGGCGCAAAGGAAATAACACTTCTCGGGCAAAATGTGAATTCGTATTTGAGCAGCGACGGAACGGACTTCCCGCAACTTTTGAAAATGGCTGGCAATGTTGACGGGATAGAGCGGATAAGATTCATGACGTCACATCCGAAGGATCTGTCGGATGCGCTGATCGACACAATGGCTGAAACCGCGCGCGTCTGCCCGCATATTCACCTTCCGGTACAGTCAGGAAGCGACAGGATACTGGAACTCATGAACAGACGATATACGCGGGAGAAATATCTTTCGCTTGTAAGCTCGCTTCGTGAAAGGATCCGTGATATTGAAATAACAACGGACTTTATTGTCGGATTCCCCGGTGAAACAGAAGAAGATTTTGATCAAACAATAAGTCTTGCGCGCGAAGCGGGTTTCTCTGCGGCATATACCTTCAAGTATTCAAGAAGAAACGGAACAAAAGCCGCCGATATGGAATGTCAGATACCTGAAAGCGTTAAGAAGGAAAGGCTTTCACGCCTGAATGACGCAATCGCAGAAGGACTGAGGGCAGGGAACGGGAAATACTTGGGTATGTGCGGTAAAGTGCTCGTCGAAGGATGCGATCACAGGGCGCAGACGATGGCGTTCGGCAAGCTGCCAAGCTTCAAGATGGTCTATTTTCCGGGAGATGAGTCGCTCATCGGATCGACGGTCGACGTCAGGATAAAAGGTACATCATCAAATTCTCTCATGGGAGAGCTTATATAAGAAAGGAAAGAAAATGATAATTGATAAGGCGAGAGAGCTTGGCATAGCGCTGAGCGAGACGGAAGAATTCAAAAACATGAACGAAGCCCAGCGCGAGATGGAGCTTGACAGCGAAATAATGGCGAAGCTTGACGAGTTCAACAGCAAGCAGTCGCGCATAATGGAAGTCATGAGCGGGGAAGAAAGCGATCCCGATGAGATGAGCGCGCTTTCAACACAGATGGAGGCCATAAGAGGCCAGCTTCTTGCAGAAGAAAAGTTTGTTAAGATGCTTGAAGCGCAGGCTGCATTTGAAGCGCTGATGAAGCGCGTCAACCGCGCCATAGGAGTTTGCATAGGCGCGGAAATGACTGAGGACGATGATGAAACGCATAGCTGCGGCGGCGATTGCTCGGGTTGCAGCGGCTGCCATTGATCGGGAGAGTATAAACAACAAGAACTGAAGGTGTAAAATGCCCGCAAACGTAACGCCGATGATGAGCCAATACCTCAGGCTGAAAGAAAAGTACAGCGATTGTTTGCTTTTCTTCAGGTTGGGAGACTTTTATGAAATGTTTTTTGAGGACGCCGTTACGGCATCGCGTGAGCTTGAGATAATGCTTACCGGCCGTGACTGCGGGCTTGAAGAGCGCGCGCCGATGTGCGGAGTTCCGTATCATGCGGTAGATTCATATATATCAAGGCTTATTGCAAAAGGTTATAAAGTCGCGCTTTGCGAACAGATGGAAGATCCCGCCCTTGCAAAAGGGCTTGTTGAGCGCGATGTTATCCGAATATACACCGCCGGAACGGTTATTGAAGAATCCATGCTTGACGAAAGAGCGAACAACTATATCGTCGCTATGGATTATTTTGATGACGGGATCGGCCTTGCCTGCTGCGACGTTTCAACGGGAAGCTTTTCTGTGTGCGAGTTTACGGGCGAGGGGATAGACAAGGCGGCGGTCGATGAGCTCGTACGCATATCGCCGACGGAGATCATTGTCAACGACGGTATGTTCCTGCAACAGCCTTTGATAAAGCAAATCCAGGCCCTTTATCACGTTGAATGCACAGACGCGCGCACATTTGACCCTCAGAAAGCAGAACTGCGGCTTTTGAGGCATTTTTCGGTGACCACGCTGGCGTCATTCGGATGCGAGAAGATGAAGCTTGCGATACCGGCTGCAGGCGCGCTGATCTCGTACCTTGAGGAGACGCAGAAAAACTCGCTTGCGCATATCAGAAAGATCACGGTATTGCACAGGGATCTTTATATGGCGCTTGATGCGTCGACTAGGCGGAATCTTGAGCTTACCAAACCTCTGAATTATGAGGGCAGCAAAAAAAGCACCCTGTTGTATCTTCTGGATAAAACCTGCACCGCGATGGGGGCAAGACTGATAAAAAACTATATTGAGCAGCCGCTGCAAAACATTGACGAGATCGAGATGAGACAGGACGCGGTGGCAGAACTCAATTCGTCTGCCAAGAGCAGAAAGGCGCTCAGGGACGCGCTTGACAGCATTTACGATATTGAGCGTCTTTGCAGCCGTATAGCATATTCAACGGTGAACGCGAGAGATTGCGTGGCACTGAGGAATTCCCTTGCGAAGCTACCTTCCGTGTATGAGCTTACATCCAAACTTTCCGCAGGCGCGTATCTCAGGATAGCTTCGCGTCTTGATATGATGGAAGACGTGACCGCGCTTTTGAATGCTGCGATTATCGATGATCCGCCCGTCGGCGTGAAAGAAGGCGGCATCATAAAAAACGGCTACAACGATGAGGTTGACTCGTTTCGTGAAGCTTCATCCAACGGCAAAAACTGGATCGCCAAAATGGAGGCCGACGAGAGAGCAAACACAGGAATCAAGAATCTGAAGATAGGCTACAACCATGTATTCGGGTATTATATAGACGTCACGAAGGCGTATCAGCACCTTGTCCCATATAACTATCAGCGCAAGCAAACGCTCGCAAATTCCGAGCGCTATGTCACGCCTGAGCTTAAGGAACTTGAGGAAACAATCGCCGGTGCGGAAGAAAAGCTGATCGTGCTTGAATATGAGCTGTTTTCAAATATTCGTGATACGCTTCTTGCCTGCATAGAACGTCTGCAAAGCGACAGCGCGCTCATTGCCGAGCTTGATGTTTATTGCTCGCTTGCTGAGGTCGCTTTCGCAAACAATTATTGCAGACCGAAGATGCTTGCAAACGGCGCGATAAACATCACCGACGGAAGGCATCCGGTGGTTGAACGCTCCGTAAAGGAAGGGTTCATACCGAACAACACACAGCTTGATCAGAAGGATAACCGCCTGCTGATACTGACAGGTCCAAACATGGCCGGCAAGAGCACTTATCTTCGTCAGGTGGCGCTCATTGTGCTCATGGCGCATATTGGGTCGTTCGTTCCCGCGAAGAAGGCTTCCATCAGCGTTGTCGACCGCATTTTCACCAGAATCGGCGCGTCTGACAATCTTGCGTCCGGGCAAAGCACTTTTATGGTGGAAATGAGCGAGGTTGCCGGTATACTTAATAACGCGACTTCTAGGAGCCTGCTAATCCTTGATGAGATCGGCCGCGGAACGAGCACATTTGACGGGTTGAGCATCGCGTGGGCTGTGCTTGAATATATCAACGATCCGTCGCGCTGCGGCGCAAAAGCATTGTTTGCAACGCATTATCACGAACTGACGGAGCTTGAGGGAAGGCTTCAGGGCATCAAAAATTATCGTATTTCGGTGAAAGAAGTCGGAGACGATATAATTTTCCTGAGAAAGATCGTGCGCGGTGGCGCTGATAAAAGCTTCGGCGTTCAGGTCGCGCGCCTTGCAGGTCTTCCGGATGATGTGATCGCGCGCGCAAAGGAGCTTCTTGCACAGCTTGAAGCGGCGGATATAAACAGGGATATAATTAACACATGCACAAATGCGGAGGACGATGAACAGCAGCTTACGCTTTTCGGTTCGCCCAAAGCGGATGATATAATCGAAACGCTCAAACAGCTTGATGTGAATGAGCTTACACCGATGGATGCGCTGAACACCCTGTATGATCTGCATATGCGCGCAGGCTTGAGGAAGGAGTAACAATGCCCATTCGCGTCCTTGACAAGTACACATCTGACAGAATAGCGGCGGGCGAGGTGGTCGAAAGACCGGCGTCCGTTATAAAAGAGCTTGTTGAAAACGCGCTTGACGCAGGCGCGCACAGCATCGTCATTGAAGTTTCAGCCGGTGGGCTGGATTATATGCGCGTGACCGATGACGGCTGCGGCATACCGCATGATGAAGCCGGAACGGCATTTTTACGCCACGCAACAAGCAAAATAACCGATTCTGATGATCTTGCGCATATTGCAACGCTCGGGTTCAGGGGCGAGGCGCTTTCGTCGATCGCAGCCGTGTCGAGGGTCGAGCTGCGCACGAAGACAGCTGACGAGGCGGCAGGAACGCTGGTACGCCTCGACGCAGGCGACATAAAAGAGATTTCCGAAACGGCGGCGGTGGACGGCACTTGCTTTTGCGTGAGCGACCTGTTTTACAATGTGCCGGCACGTCTCAAATTCATAAAAAGCGCAAGGGCGGAGTCGGCATACATCAGCGATTATGTTTCGCGGATGATAATGGCAAGGCCCGATGTTTCCTTTAAGCTTGAACAAAACCAGAAGACCGTATATCACAGTCAGGGAGACTGCAGCCTTTCAAACGCGATATATTGCGTATACGGCGCGGATGTTATGCCGCATCTTCTGCAAATGGAATTTGACGACTCATATGTTACGCTTGACGGTTTTATCGGTTCAGAGCTTATCGGCCGTGCAAACCGCACTGCGCAGTCGTTTTATATTAACGGCCGTTATATAAAATCACAGAAGCTTTCATTTGCGCTTCAGCGTGCGTATGACACTCGGCTGATGACAGGCAAGTTCCCGTTTGCCGTGATAAATATCGGAGTTGATTTTGCAGAGGTGGACGTAAATGTTCATCCAAACAAGCTCGATGTTCGGTTCAAGGACGAAGAACGCATAGCGAGGGCGGTTGTAAATGCCGCGCGGCGTGCATTGTCAAGGGACGACGTGCAGGAGATAATGAACGCATCGAAGCCCGGTGAAAAGCCGCGTGAAACATGCGATGTTTCAACATATCCTTCAAAACCCGTTCGGGAATTCGGCCGATCGGACGGTTATATAAAGCTTGAAGCTATGCCGTCTGACGCATTCTCTAAACGGCCGGTCGATGCGCTGCGTCTTAATGACGTTGCATATCAGCGGCCTATACCGGATACTGAAAACGTCATTTGTGCAATCCCTGAAAAAGAAACGGAAGCGCCGGTATTCGAACGCCAAAGGAAGCTGTTTGACGAAGGCGTTACAGCGGCGGATTACAGGATCATAGGCCAGATCTTCGATTGCTATTGGATAGCTCAGCAAGGCGAGAAAGTGTTTTTTATCGACCAGCATGCGGCGCACGAACGCAGAATATATGAAAGAATAATCGAGCGCGGCGTAAACACGGATTCTCAGCTGCTTTTGATGCCGGAGATTATAAAACTCACGCCGTATGAATTTGAAACGCTCATGAGCAATATAGACGCTTTTAACGAGCTTGGTTTTGATATATCGGAATTCGGCCCGCTCACCGTGAGCGTGCGCGCGGTGCCGTCAATCCTCGGCGCGCCGCAGACAGCTTCGTTCCTGCTTGAAGCGATAGAGCAGCTCGACAAAAAGTACAGGCTCAATACGGTCGAACTAAAACGCTCAACCCTGATCAGGACCGCCTGTAAGAGAGCGATAAAGGCGGGGGAGAAGCCTGATGTTTCGGAGATGGCCGAGCTTCTTTCCTGCTACGAAAAGGAAGGCATACCGATGACATGCCCGCACGGGCGGCCTGTCATGATCGCCATGTCGAAGCTTGAATTTGAGAAACTGTTCAAAAGGGTACTGTAAGATGAAAAAGAAACCGCTGTTCTTCATCGTCGGACCCACGGCTTCGGGAAAAACCGCTGTTTCGATCGCTGCGGCAAAGGCTCTTTCGGGAGAGATAATTTCAGCAGACTCGATCCAGATTTACTGCGGCATGGATATCGGCTCTGCAAAACCCGATATTGAAGAGCGGCAAGGTATTGCGCATCACCTGCTCGATGTTGCACAGCCGTATGAGCGCGATTACAGCGTTGCGCGTTATAGATCGGATGCGCTTGAAGCCGTAAAGAAAACGTATGAGAACGGAAAAACGCCGATAGTCTGCGGTGGTACGGGTCTCTATGTAAACTCCCTTATTTATCCGCTGGATTTTCCCGGCGCGCCAAAGGATGAAGCGTTGCGCACTTATTGGAACGGGATGGAAGCGTTGGAACCCGGAAGCGCTTACAGGCAATTGAAACGCCTTGATCCCGCGCGTGCGGCGCAGCTCCATCCAAACGACGTAAAGCGCGTCATCCGCGCGATAGAGATATTCACGGCAACAGGTCGACCGGTGCAATCGCCTGGCTTTACAGCAAGAAACGATGAATGCCTTGAATATATACCTGTACTTGCGGGACTTGATATGCCGCGCGCGCTTTTATACGAGCGTATCGAAAATCGCGTGGACGAGATGATGAAAAAAGGACTTGTTGAAGAGGCACGCAGCATTCTTGAAAAATACGGAGCGGACGTGCCCGCGATGCAGGGCCTTGGCTATAAACAGCTTGCGGCATATTTCAGCGGCGGATACAGTTTTGATGAAGCGGTTGCCGCAATAAAAATTGAAACGCGCCATTATGCAAAAAGGCAGCTTACCTGGTTCAGGCGCGAGGAGCGAATACGCTGGTTCAACGTCACAGACTATGACGGAACGCCGTCGCTCGCAGCGGCCGTTACGGAATATTTCAAGGAGGCAATAAATGGCTGAGAACAAACCCAATCTTCAGGATATGTTCCTCAACAGGCTTCGCAAGGAAAAAACGCCTGTAACGATCCATGTAATAAACGGCTATCAGCTCAACCATTTGACAATAACCGGATATGACAGCTTTGTCGTCACGGCAAAAAACGGCGCGAAGGAGATACTTATATATAAACACGCCATATCCACCGTGACGCCCGAATACGACATGACGGTAAAAGAACAAACAGAAAAAAAGGAAAGCGATAAAGAATGATTAAAACAGCAGCACAGCTATTCGGCGTTTCGGAAAAGGCCGCAAACGCCGTTGAAAACGCGGAGAAGGCATTATATGAAACATTCAATTCAATAGACGCGGTTGAATATTCCTGCACGGCGCGCGTGCTTGATGCGTTTGCAAAAGAGGGCGTTGCATTGAGGCATTTTGCGCCGACCACGGGCTATGGTTATGACGATACCGGTCGCGATACTCTTGACCGGGTGTTCGCGTACGCGCTTGAGGCTGAAGACGCGCTGGTGCGGCCTCAGATCACGTCCGGGACGCATGCAATCTATCTTGCCCTTTCAGGCCTAACGGAGCCGGGCGACACGATACTTGCCGCAACCGGCTTGCCGTATGACACGCTTGAAGGCGCTACAGGGCTTTCGGGAGACTGCTCAAACTCCTTGAAGCGTCAGGGCGTGAGCTTTGTACCGGTGGAGCTTTTGAAATCAAAAATCGATATTGAAAAAGTGCTCGTACAGGCTGCACGGATAAAACCGAAGATAATATATGTGCAGCGTTCACGCGGATACGCCTGGAGGGATTCGTTCCTGCCGGAGACGGACATGGCGGAGCTTTTCGGTCGTATCGGAGAGGCTGCTCCGGAGGCAATAAAGGTTGTGGACAACTGCTACGGCGAATTCACAAGGCCTGATGAGGCGACGGTTTACGGTGCGGATGTAATAATCGGCTCGCTGATAAAAAATGCCGGCGGCGGTCTGGCGCCGACAGGCGGATATGTTGCCGGCAAGGCAAAATATATTGAAATGATCGCCCAGCGGCTCACAGTGCCCGGAATGGGCCGCGAGGTGGGTTCATACGCGGGAAGCTACCGTCCGTTTTATCAAGGCCTGTTCATGGCCCCGCACACAACTGCGCAGGCTCTTAAGACCGCTGCGCTTTTTGCACAGCTTTTCTCGTCGCTTGGCTTCATGACGATGCCTGCGCCGGATGCCGTGCGCTCTGATATTGTTGAAGCGATCCGCTTCAACAGCGCTGATGCGTTGATATCGTTTTGCAGGAGCATACAGGCCGTTTCACCTGTTGACAGTCAGGCTGTCCCTGAACCTTGGGATATGCCGGGCTATACCTCAAAAGTGATTATGGCGGCGGGCGCGTTTGTTCAGGGCGCAAGCATAGAATTGAGCGCCGACGCGCCGATACGAGAACCTTACACCGCATATGTGCAGGGCGCGCTGACTTATTCGCACGGAAGGCTCGCCGCTATGAAGGTGCTTGACGATCTTATAAAAAAGGGAGAGATCGCGCTTTAATAGCTGCGGTAAAGGCCGATGAGACGGCCTATTATCTCACATTCGCTTTGCTTGACGATTATCGGCGGCATGGTGCGATTCTCCGGCTGGAGGCGCACTGTGCCGTCCTTGTTTATGAAAAGACGCTTGACGGTCGCTGTGTCTGCATTCACGCGGGCGACAACAATATCGCCGTTTGATACGGATTTGCCTCTGTCGATGATTATTGTATCCCCGTCGTTTATACCGACGTCGATCATACTTTCGCCTGAAACCGTGAGCATGAAAACATCATCGTTTGAAGCTCCGCGAAGAAGCGCGGGGGAGACCGTGTAGTATTCCGTTATGTTTTCAACAGCAAGTATAGGAAGTCCTGCGGCGACGCGCCCGACAAGAGGGATACGGAGCATACCGTTTTCGGTTTTGCCCGAACGGAGCTGCGCGGTCTCATGCACGGGTGCGAAGATTTCAGCAACAGTGATGGAACGTTGCTTGGTCGGCTTCATGTTTATAAGCCCTTCGTCCGCCAGGGCGCGAAGGTGGGCATGGACAGTTGAGGTGGATTTTAAGCCAAGCGCCGCGCCGATCTCACGCACGGTCGGCGGAATGCCGTTGGCTTCATAATATTCCTTTATGAATTCATATATCGCGGCCTTTGTTACGCCGAATTTTGCCATAAACGCCTCCGGATAATGATTGTGTGGTATAATTGAATCAAGTATAGCATGACTGCGCAATAAATGCAAACGCATGTTCTGTAATTGGGAGGATATAATGCCTGACAAAAAGAAGCCGGCCGACGAAGGCCTTATCGATAACGATTACTGTGATCTTGATCCAAAAAAGATCTGCGATAACTGCTGCAAGTGCATAGAGAAAAAAGATGCTGATTACCGCGGCGTAAAGGCCGAGTTTGATGAAAGCACAATGCGTGTTTATTATGCCGAAGAAGAGGATGCGATGCTTGCCGATCTTCCGCCGATGGATATTGACCCAGATCTAGTCGAGGAATGGGAGAAAAAGCTGCGCGAAGCTGAGCTTGCAGACGCCGGTAAAAACCAAGCCGATGATGAAGAGGATTCAGCGATATACACAAAACATGACGCCGCGCATATCCACGGAGTCAGAAAAAAGAGAGGCTGAAATCAATCATCCCTGAGCTTGACGACCTTTGCGGCAAGACGGCGGCGATCTTCAGAGACCGCAGCATAGTGCTTGCGCGTGGTGTTGACGTCCTTATGACCAAGTACGTCTGCAACAAGATAAATATCGCCGGTTTCACGGTAAAGCGTCGTCCCATATGTGCTGCGGAGCTTATGGGGCGATATTTTCTTGAGCGGAACTGCGATCTGGGCGTATTTTTTGACAAGATTCTCGACCGCACGCACAGTAAGCCGCTTTTTTTGCAGCGACAGGAACATTGCATTTTCATGCCCGGATTCAGCGACGACGGTTTCACGTTCAAGCATATAATCAAGAAGCGCGGCGCGCGCTTCGTCGCCGAAAACAAGAATATCCTGATTGCCGCCCTTACGGATAATTGAAAACTCGTTGGATGTGAAGTTGATGTCGTCCATATCGATGCCCACAAGCTCGCTTATGCGAATGCCGGTGCCAAGAAACAGCGTGAGTATTGCAAGATCGCGCTTCTGCGTTATCTGGTGATATGTTTTTTGTTTTTCGCTCAAACCTTCGCCGCTTTGCACCGCGTCAAGAAGATTGGCTACCTCGTCAGGCTCAAGACGTATTATCACCTTGTCGCGTATTGTCGGAAGGTCGACAAGAGCGGGGGAGTTGTGTTCAAGCTTTTCTTTCTTTATAAAATATTTGTAGAATGAGCGCACGGAAGCAAGCTTTCTTGCTTTTGCACGCTCGTTGTTTGTCTTCTCTCTGTCATTTTCATCCGTATAAAGCGAAACATACTCAAGATACATTTCGATCTCCGTCACGCTGACGCCGTCAAGATCGTCAAGAGTAAGTGAACGAGGCTCGCGACCGCGAAAACGGGTGACCTCACATGTAAGATATTTGAAAAACAACAAAAGATCGCCCGCGTAAGCAAACCGCGTGCGCACAAGCGTTTCGTTCTCTATACCGCGAAAAAACTCCGCGCAATACGGCGGAAGCTCCCTGAGACGCTCCCTGAGCATTTGCGTGTATTCTTTGAATTGTGCACCGGCGTAATCAGATGCCATTTTTTCAGCCTTTCAATACCATGCGGGGCAGCGGTCGGGTACGACATATAACTATTCGTTAAAGACAAGTTTAGCGAATAGTTGGAACAAAGTCAAGCCCTTATATCGGGATTTTCAGTTATTTGCGGCATGAGCAGCTTTATTGCGTCCCTCGCAAGCTTATCACAGCGATTGTTGTTCACGTCGTCGCTGTGACCTTTAACTTTGTTGAACGATACTTTGTGCGTTTGTGTAAGCGTGATCAACTGCTCCCAGAGATCGCGGTTTTCAACGGGCTTCTTCGAAGACGTCTGCCAGCCGTTCTCGATCCAGTTCTCGATCCAGTTTTTGTCAAATGCGTTATGCAGGTACGCGCTGTCCGTGTGAAGCTCAACGCTGCAAGGAACCTTCAGCATCGATAAAGCTTTTATGGCAGCCATGAGCTCCATGCGATTGTTGGTCGTTTCGGCTTCTGCGCCGCTTATCTCACGCACGGTATCGTTATATTTGAGTATTGCAGCCCAGCCGCCCGGACCCGGATTGCCCGAACATGCTCCATCCGTATATATTGTTATATTTTTCACAATTATATCCTTCCGATAATATAAACTTCATAAGGATTATACCACATGTTGACCAGGCTAAAAACCGCTGTTACACTATATAGAAAGAGATTGTTTCGTTTTGATAAGAAAGTTGTTGACAACAACATCGAAATGCGGTATATTTTTAGACGTCGCGAAAAGCGGAATGCGAAATCGGGGTGTAGCGCAGTCCGGTAGCGCACGTGCTTTGGGAGCATGGGGCCGGGGGTTCGAATCCCTTCACCCCGACCAAACATAATGGCCCCTTGGTCAAGCGGTTAAGACACCGCCCTTTCACGGCGGCTACAGGAGTTCGAATCTCCTAGGGGTCACCACTTCCCCTCGTCATGCGGCACGAAGTGGGCCTTTAGCTCAGTTGGTCAGAGCGGTCGGCTCATAACCGATTGGTCCGGGGTTCGAGTCCCTGAAGGCCCACCATTTTTGAAAATGTGGCCCGGTAGTTCAGTTGGTTAGAATGCCAGCCTGTCACGCTGGAGGTCAGGGGTTCGAGCCCCCTCCGGGTCGCCATTTTTTGCCTCGGTAGCTCAGCTGGTAGAGCAAGGGACTGAAAATCCCTGTGTCGGTGGTTCGACTCCACTCTGAGGCACCAAAACGCCACAGTGTTTGCTGGTGTAGCTCAATCGGTAGAGCAACTGATTTGTAATCAGTAGGTTGCGGGTTCGAGTCCCATCACCAGCTCCATTGATAGACAAAGTTTAGCCGTGGATGGGTTCCCGAGCGGCCAAAGGGAGCGGACTGTAAATCCGTTGTCACAGACTACGATGGTTCGAATCCATCCCCATCCACCAAATTTTTTCTGCGGGAATGGCGGAATTGGCAGACGCGCACGGTTCAGGTCCGTGTGAGGGTGACTTCATGCAGGTTCAAGTCCTGTTTCCCGCACCATAACAGTTAAGGTAATTGATACAATCGTATCAGTTACCTTAACGTT